>JANQQJ010000013.1 GCA_028284945.1 Alphaproteobacteria bacterium
GCTGCAGGCGGTTGCCAATGACGACACGACGGAGATCGACACCAGCGACCTTGATGTTGTTGGCAACACGATTGAAGCGGCGATTGACGGCAACAATTCAGTCAATGCGATTGACCTGACGGCGGGTGACCCGACGGGCTTCTCCGGGTCTGCAGCGGTTGCAAACCTGCAGGCTAATGTGGCCAATTCCGATTTTGAAGCCTCGGTCGATGGTGTTGCCATTGAAGCCGGTGACTTTTCCGGTGGCGGCGCGGCTGTGGCCGACCTGGATAACACGACCTTGGACGTCACGGGCAACAGCGTTCTGGCCAATGGCGCTGCCAACCGTTCCGATAACGAGATCAACATCGCAGCGGGCATTTCGGTCGATGGCCCCAATGCAGCGGCCGCAGCGCAGGACAATAGCCTGACCATCGGTGGCCCCAATGCCATGAACCTGGAAGGCGACCTGATTGTCGCCAACGCCCAGGCCAGCGATACCAATGTCGATGTTAATATCTTCAGTAATAATTTTGGCGATACCTATATCAGCGCCTTCACCGAAAGCCTGACGGAGTCGACAGTCAATCTGAATGGTAACCAGATTGCCGGAAACGGCGTGATGAATGTCGCGGACAACACGATTGATGTCGCCGGTGCGACGTCATTTGACGCGGTGGTCGGCATCAGCAACCTGCAATATGCAACAGGTGATGTGGATTCCGACGTCGAAGGCGTGATCATTGCGGATGTCTCAGATGGCGAAGCCTCGACCGACAGTGCGCTCAACGTCAATCAAAACCGGATCACGTCGTCTGCGACCGGCAATGATGCATCGTCGACGGCCTCCATTGTCTCGACCAACATTGATGTCGACGCACAGGGCGGCGCAGATGCGTTCATTGATGTGCGTCAGGATAATGACACTGCCGATATCGGCGCTGATTTGTCGGTTCTCAGCGTGCAGGTTGTCGATGAAGCGGCGGTGATCAGCGCGGATCTGGACGCGAATATTATCGCCATCATTGGCGATGATACGGGCGGCCAAGTCTCATCGGGTTCGGTCAGCGTATCTCAGAATGTTGTTTCCACGCAGGCGGTCGGTAACCGGGTGCGCGAAAACGGCCTGGACATCGATGCCGCTGCGACCTTCAGCGGGACCGCAGGCGTTGCAAGTTCACAGAGCCTGGTTGACGGTGTTGACCTGAGCGCGACGCTTGATGATGGCCCTGAAGACAACGATATCATCCATGTCGAAGTATCGAACAGCGGCGGTGAACTGGCCTCTTCTGATTCGATCGATGTCGACAACAACATCATTTCCGCGGCTGTCTTCGGCAACCTGGTCGATGCAGAGACCAATGCGCTAAATATCGATGGTACCAACATTACCGATGGCGGTCAGGTCGGTACGAACGGCCCCAGTGGCTTCGTCGGCCGCGGCTTTGTCGCTGACAGCTCGCCCAATGTGGCAACGGATGCAGGTTTTGCCATCGTCACGGAACAGCTCGTTTCTGACCTGGGTGGCGTGGTCGATGTCCTTCTGGACTCTGGTGGCAACGGTTCAAACGCCATCCAACTTGATGTCGGCAGCCCTGCCGCTGAAGTCAGTGCCACCAGCATCTCTGTTGATGATAATGACATCAGTCTTTCAGCGACACTTAATCAGGCGGCGACCGAAGCCAATATTGGTGGGGATTCAACGACCACGCTGGACGGGTCGACCTCGCTGGTTAACTCCCAGTCGCTCATCGATACTGATGATGCCGGTCTCGTCAGCGCGACGATGAATGTGCAGATGGATTTCGGCGGCGACATCTTTGTCGAAGTGTCTAGCGATGATACGAACCCGCTGACCGGCACGTCCATCACTGCCGACCGCAACGAAATCTCGGCATCGGGCCGGGTGAATGTGGCCTCCAACACGATCACCATCGAAGCGGTTACGCAGGAAATTACCAGCGTCGATCCGAGCCTTGATCCGCTGACCGCGGGCGCTGGCGGCAATTCCGAGTTCACCTCGGCGTTCGGTGAAACCACTTTGGTGAACGATCAATATGCTGCTGCCAACGACGATGGGGCGGATATATTCATCAATGTTATCAACGGCATTTCGGGTGGTGACCCTGGTGCCGGTGTTGAAGTTGAGGTTGCGACGGATGGCGGTGATGTGACCACCGATTCTATCTCCGTCAGTGCCAACGAATTGACTACTTTGGCCAGCGTCAACACGGCGTCGAACGAGATTGTTCTCGATGTCGATAACTTTGACCTCAGCTTGGCTGACGATGCGGCCGCGCCGCGCAACGGACCGGTTGCGACCCTGCTGTCAAACCAGTTTGTGGACGCTATCGGCGATTCAGCGACGGTCAATTCTTCAACCTCGGACGCCGACATTCTTGCCAATCTCAATGGCGTTGACGGCTCCGTAACGGGGACGTCCGTTGTCGTAGACAACAATGTCCTGCGCAGCGAAGCTGTCGCGAACAGCGTCACCAACAATCTGGATGTGGCTGGTGTGTCGTTTGAGAACGAGATAGCCGGTGACCCAACAGCAGAGGTCGGCTCTGTCGATCCGGGAATCGGGCCGCTCTTCGACCTTGTTTTTTCTGACACCACCTTTGCCGTCGGTTCACTGCAACGGAATGAGGCGACTGTCACGGCCACCATCGAAAACAGCGACTTTGCGCCCCAGGCTGATGTGACGGGGATCATCGATAGTGCGTCGCTCAGCGCGACGGGAAACCGGGTGAGCGCGGAGGCTTCGGGCAACATATCTTCCAATACGGCGTCGACAGATTTCACCGACAATCAAGCCGGTATGATGGTTGCCAATGTCCAACAGCAATTGGACGGTGGCGTCATCGCGCAGGTAAACCCCGGCAATCCGGTGGGTGGCGGTGCCGGGACGACTATTCGCGTTGACACGGTCGGTGACAATGATCCGGATATCTCGAACACGTCACTGACGGTCGACAATAATGCGATCCTGGCGCTGGCCAATACCAACACGTCGACCAACCGCATCGATGTTGATGGTGGATCATTGCTCAGTGCCGGCCTGTCGGATCTGGCGACGCCTGCTGACCCGGCCATCACACGGGGGACCGATCCGTCGGACCCCGCGCTGTTGACAGTAAATGCTGACATTGGCCTGGTTAATCGACAGGTAGATAACGGCTTTGCCACAGCATTGGTCGACGAAGCACAGATCGCCATTGAAGCCGCGGCGCTGCTCGATGGCGTTACCGCGTCTGTAACCGGCAACCAGATTGCTGCGCAGGCGATATCCAACAACGCGACCAACACGATTGATGTCGACCAGTCTGCGAATGTCGGATCGGGCGATGACGTGCCGACGATTGCACTGGCGTCCGAGCAGGTTGGGGCATCGTTTGTCACTGCGACAGTGGTCGACGCCAATATCGGCAGCCTTGAAGCTGACGCAACCGACGAATTGCTCGATACGTCAGATGCCGGGTCGGCGGCTGTCACGGTCGACAATAATTCCATCCTCGCCTATGCCGAAGGGGCGCGGGTCGCCAACCGGTTGAACGTGGTGGCGGGTGCCAATATTGAAGGCAATCCGGATCGGCAATTGGTTGCCGGTACCGATCCTGTCATGACGCTGGCCGGCGGTGCGAGTGTCGCAGACTTGGACACGCTCACTGCAGATAACTCCCTGCTCAACTTTCAGGTGACGTTGTTCCCCATCACAGCGACAATTCAGCCTGACGGCGTTGATGACAATGTGGACGTCACCGGCGTGGGTATTCAGACCAATGCCGCCGTGCTCAACGATACGCTGACGGTGGACAACAACTTCATCAGCGCACGGGCCTTGGGTGCCACGGCCAGCAACGTCATCGTTCTGGATGCGGGTGCGACAAGTTCGACGACAGCCCAGCTGGCGAATATTCAAGGTAGTCTTGGTCCGATCGTTGCCACCATCGACGGCAGCGCGGATGTGACCGCCGCACCGGACCCGACCATCGGCTTTGCCAACCAGATCGATGGTGGCGCGACGACGTCGGCGCTCAGCGTCGATAACAACACGATGCTGGCCCTGGCGCAGGCCAATGTGGCGAGCAACATTCTGCTGGCCAGTGCCGGTGCCGGTTTCCAGGACAGCGATGGCGCGTCTGTTGCCTTTGACAATGGTGCTGGCGATACCGAAGTCACCAACGCCGATCTTGTTGTTGTCAATGCTCAGGGCGCGCTGCCATCACCCCTGCCGGTCCCATTTACTGACGAAGTGGAGTCGAGCATTACCGACGCGTCTGCTGTGATCGGTTTCGGTACCGGGGGCGGCCTGGATAACGCGACGGTTTCTGTTGATGGCAACAGCTTCGAAGCCCGCAGCATCGCCAATGACGCGCTCAATGCCATTGTGGTCACCAGTGACCTGACGGCGCGGCCCAGCGTTGTCGTCGTCAATGGACAAACGGTTACAGATCGCACGATTTCGGCGACAACAACCGATGTGTCGATTGGTGTTTCTGGCGTGACCAGCGCGACCAATTCCAGCGTATCGGTTAGCGGCAACCGCGTTGGTGCGACGGCCGTTGGCAACCGCTCCTTCAACTCCATCGGCGGGCAATAGTCCTACCCGATCCTATCTCTTAGTTTGGAAGGGCCGGAACAGGCGTTCCGGTCCTTTCCATTTGGTGCTAACAAGGACGACCTAGAGTCGACAAAAAGGGTAGGTGTCATGGTTAAGTCCTCACTGGCGGTATGGGCCCTGGTCATGGCGGTCGCCGTCGTGGTGATCCCAGGCGTAGCCAAGGCAGGCGATGCGTCAGGCAACTATATTCTGCGCGGGATCGGCGCCCAGTCCTGCCAATCATTTGTGACGGCTGAGCAAACCAGCGTTGAAGCCGTACGCCCTTATGTCAACTGGATGGAAGGCTATATCAGCGGCATCAACCGTTTCCAGCCGGAGACGTTTGATGCGGCACCGATCATCTCGTCAGCCAATGTCGGCGCGCTGGTGCGTAATCTTTGCCAGCTTCAACCCGATATCCGGTTTGAGACCGCTGTAGCCCGGTTGATGAATTTCTTTATCCCTTACCGCATCACCGCTCAGTCCCAGTTGATTGAGATGAATGTCGGGGGGGCAGATGCGGCCCTGCGCCAGCAGACCATGCAGTGGATGCAGGAAAAACTGGCCGAAGAGGGCCTGTTCGCCGGTGAAGCCAACGGCCTGTTTGGCTCCGATACACGCGCGGCCCTGAGCGCCTATCAACAGGCCCGGGAGTTACCCGTTACTGGCGTTCCGGATGCGCTGACGATTATGCGTTTCATCCAGGAAGATGTTCAGCCACCGCAATAGGCGGGGCAAGGCGCCATGATCCCAAGACAGCTCATATGCTTTCTGCTCGGTCTTGTCCTGTCTGGCGTTTTTGCGTCCGGGGCCGTCCGCGCGCAGGACCAGGCGGCCTCAGAGATTCGTCAGGATTATGCCCTTTGGCAACTGTTGTGTAGCGCCTCGGCCAACCCGGACGCGCCCCCTTGTGAGCTGCGCCAACTATTGAAGAACAGTCAGAATCAGTTTGTTGCGGGCCTGTTCTATACTGAGGTGAAGAATGTCGGTGTCTTCATGTTGCGCGTCGCGCCGGCGCTGGACGACAAGCTGAAGTCAGGCGTCATGTTTCAGGCGGATAATGGCCTTGGTACCGATGCCTTCCGTTATACCGGATGCGATCAACTAGGCTGTGTCTCCCAGGTTGCCATGAAACGCGTTGTTGTCTCGATTCTGGAGAACGCACAGGTCATCAACGTCAAGATTGGTCCGTCGGGACCATCGCCGTTTGAGGTTGGATTTCGGCTCGACGGATTTCAGGACGCAATCGCTGCGTTACGGCAACATAACAAGTAAGAAGCGTCCAGATACCTGACGTTGGGGGTTTCCCGATGTACAACCTGGCATAGATGCTGGGCCGCCTTGGCACCGTCCTGGCGGATTTAATCCCTTTTGGGAAGGCAGTTTTATCGTTTAATCTGTGCGGATCGCTTTGGCTGGGCAGGGGGCCTCCAGTTGCAGGATAAGTCGAGCATTCTGGCGTCGATGTTGAGCGCCATCCGTCGTGATCTGGAATCCACACTGGTTCCAGACATGTCGAACGCCCATGCGCGCAATGCTGCTGGCATGATGAGCGAAATGCTTGCCTATCTGACGATCTGGCAGCGCGACCTGAAAGAGCACCTTCCCAATATCACCGTGTCGCAACGGGCGGCGATCTCCAAGGCAACGGCGCTGTTGCAACGGGCCGGGGCCACGGTGCCGGTCCAGGGCAGCAATCGCCAAATCATCAATTTGCCGGGGTGCGACGCGGATTATGCCGAATTGCAGCGCGAGCTGGATCAGACCATCGAAGCGCTGACCATGTTGGCGGACGACCCGTCTGCCCGGCTGTCATCGGACGCCATACGCGACGTGCTGGCCCATTCCGTCAGCAGCGAATTGGAGCTGCTGGATAGCGAACTCACTCTGGTCGATCAGCAGCGCGACTACGACGCGCCGCCGCAGTCGGCAGAGGACCTCGGCGTCACCCATGATGCGCTGACGGACTTTGTCCGTACGGGCTTTCCCGGTGATCCCGGTGCCACGATCAGGGATCTGGAACCGGCCTATGACGGCACGGCGAAAGACAGTTACGTGTTCACGCTTCGGGCCGGAACGGGGCGTTGCCGCCGGCTGGTCATGCGCCGTGACGCCTCATTGGGCGCTGTCGCAAACGATGCATCCGATGAATTTGGCTTGCTGAAGCGGCTCTATGATTTGGGCTTTCCTGTGGAAGAGCCGGTCTATTGCGAGCCGGATTCCGAGGCCATGGGGCAGCCGTTCTCTCTTTACGGCTTTGAGGACGGCGAAACCGGCACAACCGCCTGGGAAGACGACCGTGAGGCAAAGTACGAAATCTGTCTTTCGCTCGCCCGTATTCTTGGCCGGTTACACAATCTGACACCGGACCAGCTCGATGGCCTCTCTGGCCCGCTGGGATCAACCCCACAGAATCACGTGCGCGAATATATCAGTCAGTGGCACGATCTGTGGCTTCGGCGGCGTCTGCATGCCTCGCCCACACTGACGGCGGCGTTCCATTGGTTGCTCGAGAATATTCCCCGTGACATCGAACGCCTTGGGCTGTTGCATGGCAGTGTCAGTTTCGATCGGGTGCTGGTGCGCGGCGGCACCATCAAGGTCCTGACCGACTGGGAATTTGCCCATCTTGGCGACCCAGTTGAGGAATTGGTTCATTGCCGCCAGATTATTGAGCCGTTGGTGTCGTGGCCGATGTTCCTGGAAGAGTATCGAGCCGCAGGCGGTGTGGACTACAATGAAAGTAATGCCCGGTTCCATGCGGTCTGGCGTGGGGTCAGAAACGCGGTGTGCTGCTCGGTCGCCTGGCACGAATTCCTGAATGGCTCGGCGCCGGCACTCAAGATGGCCTATCAGGGTGTGCCGCTATATCATCGGTTTGTTCGCGATACCGCGCGCCAATTGCAGAAAGAGCTGCAATAGGATTCCGCTGGCCTTGAGGCTCCATTGAAGATCGAAACGCTGCTACCGCTGGGAAAGGTCGATCCTGGCCTGCGTACGGCGGAAACACCGTTCGATATCACAACCCTGGCTACAGATGCTCAACTGGTTGAGGCTCTGGGCTATGACGGGCTGATGGTCGAAGAGACCAAGGATGATCCTTTCTCCGTGTTGGCGCTGGCGGCGCAGGCAACCTCGACCCTGTCATTGGGTACAGCGGTGGCCATTGCCTTTGCGCGTAGCCCGACCGTCACCGCCATGTCCACCTGGACGATCCAGAAACTTTCGAAGGGCCGGTTTACTCTTGGACTGGGGCCGCAGGTCAAAGGCCATATTGAGCGGCGCTATGGTATTCCCTGGTCGCCAGCAGGCCCCTGGATGCGCGACTATGTCGGCGCTGTACGGGCGGTCTGGACAAGCTGGCAGACCGGCGAACGCTTGTCGTTTGAGAGCGAGCATTACAAGCTTAACCTGATGGTGCCGTTGTTTAACCCCGGACCAATTGATCATCCGGAAATTCCCATTCATCTGGCAGCAGTTAATCCGGTTATGTGCCGGGTGGCGGGTGAGGTTGCCGATGGCATCCGGCCGCACCCGGTCTGCACGCGGCACTATATTGAACAGGTCATGCTGCCCCAGGCCCAAAAAGGTGCTGAGAGCACCGATCGGTCGCTGGATGGGTTTGCCGTCAGCATGAAGCCGCTGATTGCAACCGCGCCCGATGAGGAGGCGTTACAGGCCAAGATTGAAGATGTCCGTGCCCGTGTGGCGTTCTATGCATCGACGCCGGCCTATCGGCGTTGTTTTGAGGTGCATGGATTAAGTGATCTGGCCGCAGAGCTCACAGTGCTTTCCAAGGCGCAGCGCTGGGAGGACATGCCGGCGCTGATCGACGACGCCACCGTCGATCTTTACGCTGTTATTGGCACTTATGATCAGATTGTCGACCGTTTGCGCGCGCGCTATGGCGGTATCGCGACAAATATCGAATTCAGCATTCCTGTCGCAGATGATGCAGACCGTGACCGTCTGGCCCAACTGGTGTCGGACCTTAAAGGATCACGAGCGTACGCTTGATCTGATACTCCCAAAGCCCTCATAATCAGACCAAACGTCACGCGTGCAGGTATTTGGGTGCGCGGCAGTTAAGGGGAACAGACTTCATGGAATACCAATCACCGGGGACGGTCGAAGAGGCCGTGTCCTTGTTGGCAGGGGCGTCGGGCACGTCGAAGGTTCTTGCCGGTGGCACGGACCTTCTGGTGCAGCTCAGGTCAGGATTTGTGGAACCGGACCTAGTCGTCGATCTGAAGCGTATCGATGCGTTGACCAGCATTACTGAAGACGCCGGTGGGTTCCGGATCGGCGCGGCCGTGTCCTGTGCCGAACTTGGCGAGCATGCGGCGCTCTCTGCGGCATGGCCGGGTATTGTCGAGGCTGCGCGGTTGATCGGCTCTGAACAGATTCAAAGCCGGTCCAGCCTGGGCGGTAATCTATGCAATGCGTCACCGGCGGCCGATACGGTCCCGGCACTGATCGCTGCGCGGGCCGTCTGTTCGGTCGTGGGCCCGGGCGGCCAGCGCGACATCCCTGTGGAAGATATTGTTACTGCACCGGGCGAAACATCGCTTCAGCCGGGGGAGATCGTGGTCTCACTCAACCTGCCTGCACGGCCTTCTCGCTCGGCCGATGCCTATCTGCGCTTTATCCCCCGTACAGAGATGGATATCGCCGTTGTTGGTTCCGGGGTCAGTTTGACCCTGTCGGAAGACGGTACCGTCAGTGACGCCCATGTTGGCCTGGGGGCCGTCGCGCCGACGGCGCTTCTGGTTTCTGAGGCTGGTCAGGCGCTGGTCGGCACCTCGTGCGACGACGCGGCCCTCGATGCGGCAGCCGCTGCGGCCAGTGCGGCCTGCGACCCCATCGACGACAAGCGGGGTACCGTTGAATACCGGGTTCGGGTCGCTGGCGTACTTACAAAAAGGGCGGCAGCGATCGCCTACCAACGGGCAGGGAGCCGCTAGATGGCAAAACAGCATGTAAATACCACCATCAACGGCGATCCCGTCGAGTTTCTCTGCGAGCCTGATCAGACGGTCCTGGATGTCCTGCGTGATGTGTTGGGCCTGACTGGCAGCAAGGAAGGCTGCGGCACGGGTGATTGCGGCGCCTGCAGCGTTATCGTCGATGGTCGCCTTTCCTGTGGCTGTCTGATGCTGGGCGCCGAGGCAGAAGGCCGTGAGATCACGACCGTCGAAGGGATTGCCGAGGGCGACAAGCTACATCCGGTCCAGCAACGCATTCTGGAGGAAGGCGCGCTGCAATGCGCCTTCTGCACCCCGGGCTTTGTCGTCGCGGCCAAGGCGTTGATCGATCAAAACCCGGACCCGACGGAAACCGAAGCCCGTTACTGGCTGGCCGGCAATCTGTGCCGCTGTACCGGCTATGACAAAATCATTCGCGCGGTGATGAATGCCGCTGCTGACGTGCGAGGAGAAGCCGCATGACCTATGAAGACGGAAAGCTGAAAGTTGTCGGCACAAGGCCGATCCGCCCCGATGGTGTCGATAAGGTGACAGGACGCGCCAATTTCGGTGCCGATCACTCCATGCCGGGTATGCTCTGGGGCCGTATTCTGCGCAGTCCTCATGCCCATGCGCGGATCACGGGTATTGATGTCAGCAAAGCCGAGGCGCTGCCAGGGGTGAAAGCCGTTGTGACTGGTGCTGATATGGCAGAATCCAGCGGTTCAGCAGATGCCGGCGAATCCGCCATCAATCTTCGTGACCTCTCCCGCAATGTGCTCGCGCATGACAAGGTTCTCTATGACGGACACGCGATTGCCGCGATTGCAGCAACCTCTGACAAGATCGCCCGCGAGGCGCTGAAGCTTATTGATGTTGGCTATGAGGTTCTGCCGCATGTGATGGATGTCGATGAGGCCATGAAGCCTGACGCCCCGCTGTTGCATGACGACATGTTCACCGAAGGTATCGAGCCGACACCGGAGACATCGTCAAACATTGCCAAGAAAATGGTGATCGGTTTTGGCGACGTTGATGACGGCTTCGCAAAAGCCGATGTGATCATTGAACGCACGCTGAAGACCGCGCCGGTGCATCAGGGCTATATTGAGCCCCATGCCTGTGTCGCCACGATCAGTGAAGATGGTCAGGCGGTGGTCTGGTGCTCCAGCCAGGGTCAGTTCGTTATCCGCGATCTCTGTTCGCAGCTACTTGGGATGGAGGCCGCCGATGTTCGGGTGATTCCGGCAGAGATCGGCGGTGGTTTCGGCGGCAAGACCACGGTCTATCTGGAGCCGGTTGCGCTGATGCTGTCGCAAAAGTCCAGCCGCCCGGTCAAGATGACCATGACCCGGGGTGAAGTCTTCCGCGCGACCGGGCCGACCTCGGCTTCTTCAATGGACGTCAAGATCGGCGCAACCCGCGATGGGCGGATTACGGCAGCCAGTGCTGAGTTCCGCTTTCAGGCCGGTGCGTTCCCCGGTTCACCGGTCGGTGCGGCCTGCATGGCCTCCTTCGCACCCTATGATCTCGAGAACGTCTCGATTACCGGATACGACGTGGTGACCAATGGCCCCAAGGTGGCCGCCTATCGTGCCCCGGGCGCCCCGCAAGGGGCCTATGCGGTCGAAACCGTGGTCGACGAGCTGGCTGAAGCGCTCAATATGGATCCGGTGGACTTTCGCGCACTCAACGGCGCGCGTGAAGGCACCAAAGCGCCTTATGGTGCGACGTTTAAAGTCGTCGGAAACCTGGAATGTCTGGAAGCCACCAAGGACCACCCGCACTACAAGTCCAATCTGGGACCCGATCAGGGGCGCGGTGTCGCCAGCGGCTTCTGGTTCAATATTGGCGGCCAATCGGCGGCGACGGTGGCCATCAATCCTGACGGCACGGTCAGCGTTGTTGAGGGCAACCCGGATATTGGTGGCAGCCGCGCCAGCATGGCCATGATGGCCGCTGAGGTGTTTGGCGTCGCGGTGGAGAAAGTCCGCCCGATGATCGCCGACACGGCCTCTATCGCGCATAACGATGTCACCGGCGGCAGCCGCGTGACCTTCGCGACCGGTATGGCGGTCGTCCAGGCGTCGGAAGACGCGGTTGAACAGCTGAAAAAGCGGGCCGCCAAAATGTGGGATGTCGAGGTGGAAGACGTTGTCTGGCAGGATGGCGCGGCGCATACCGCTACCAAAGACGCGCCTCTAACGCTGGCTGATATAGCGGCACAGGCCGGCAGGACCGGAGGGCCGATTACCGGCAATGCGTCAATCAATGCCAGGGGTGCGGGTCCTGCCTTCACGACGCACATCTGTGATGTTGAGGTAGACCGCGAAACGGGGGCCGTGGAAATTCTGCGTTATACCGCGATCCAGGATGCCGGTAAGGCCATCCACCCCAGCTTTGTCGAAGGGCAGATGCAGGGCGGTGTTGCCCAGGGTGTCGGTTGGGCGCTGAACGAGGAATATATCTACAGCACCGACGGCAATATGGAGAATCCGGGTTTTCTCGATTATCGCATGCCGGTGGCGTCTGACCTGCCGATGATCGATACCGTGGTGATTGAGGTTCCCAACCCAAGCCACCCCTTTGGGGTGCGCGGCGTTGGCGAAGCACCGATCGTGCCGCCGCTGGCGGCGGTGGCCAACGCGGTCTATGACGCGGTCGGCGTTCGCATGACGGAATTGCCGATCTCACCACCTCGTCTTCTTGCCGCAATCGACGCCTACAAGGCGGCTGCCGAGTAAAGCGACTCAACGTGGCCCGCGTGCTGCTTTCCGGCGATCTTGGCCGACGATTTGCGGACGGTGAAGCTGAGATTGAGGTGAAGGGTGACAGTGTCCGCCACGTGATCGCAGCGTTGGAGGACCTCTATCCCGGCATTGCTGAGGTGTTGAGTGATGGCCGTATGGCCGTCGCCATAGATGGCACAATCCACCAGGATGGGCTTTATGAACCCGTCCCGGCGGATGCCGAAGTGATCTTCATGCCGGCGATTGGCGGCGGTTAACGCCCACCGTCAATAACCACCGATCCCGTTCAGTCTGAGGAGGGGCTGTAAGCCCCGTCTCGAAGACCTCCTGCGAACGGGATTGGCCGTTCATACTTCGAGACGACCGCTTCGCAGTCTCCTCAGTACGAACGGCCTTGTTTACACTTGGTGGGGGCTTTAACGACCACCGTCTACGTCAAGCAGCGCACCGGTTGTGTAGCTCGATGCCTCCGACGCAAAATAGAGTGCAGCGCCAACGACTTCATTGGGTTCGCCGATCCGCTGCAGCGCGAAATTGTTGCGGGCGCGCGCTTCGGCCGCCTCAATATCCCAGGCTTTGCTGATATCGGTGCGATAGGCGCCGCAGACGATGCAGTTTACCCGGACCGTCGGCCCGAACGCACGCGCATAACCCTGGGTCATGGCATTCAATCCGGCCTTGGCCGCACCATAGGGGATCACATCGGCGGTCGTGTGGTGGGACGCAATCGATGAGATGTTGATGATCGATCCGCCGTCGCCTTCTGCCATTCTTGTGCCGACCAGAGCCGACAACCGGAACGGGCCTTTCAGGTTCACATCCAGCACCTTGTCATAAAGCGCTTCTGTCACGTCGGTGATCTTCTCATAAAGCGGCGACATGCCGGCATTGTTCACCAGAACATCAACCTTGCCGAACCGGTCATAGGCCGCGTCGGCCAGCGCATCCATCTGGTCCCAATGACTGACATTGACCGCATGGGCCATGGCTTTAACGCCATGTTCTTTTTCGACCTCAGCGGCCAGCGCCTCACAGTTGTCCAGCTTGCGGCTGGCGATGATTACATCGGCCCCCTTGGAGGCAAATGCCTTGATCATCTCCCGGCCAAGGCCGCGGCTGCCGCCGGTGACCAAGGCCACTTTCCCGGACAAATCAAACAGATCACTCATTCTTAGGTCTCCCCTGACAATTTGGCGTTTAAGCTAACACAGTTGGTTCGATGTGCCAGCAGCTTGCAAGTGATGGCGTTGCAGCTGTCGACTCGGATACACTGGATGCGGGTTTGTCGAAGGGATAACGCAGATGGCACTCAGACTGATTGGTGCGGGGTTCGGTCGCACAGGCACACTCTCGCTCAAGGGAGCGTTGGAGCAGATCGACTTTGGCCCCTGTTATCACATGCTTGAAGTCATGCAGAATGAAGGCGCATCTGAGCATTGGTATCGGGCCGCCTGCGGCGACGCTGTCGATTGGGATGTTATCTTTGACGGCTATGCTGCAACGGTCGACTGGCCCGCCTGCAACTTCTACCGGGAACTTGCTGACAAATATCCCGATGCCAAGGTCTTGCTCTCCCTGCGCGACCCGGAACGCTGGTACGAAAGCTGTCAAAACACGATTTTCGCCAGCATGAAAATGGATCACAGCCAGTCGCCTGAGCCGGTGCAACGCCAGATACGCATGGTGCGCAAACTGATTGTCGACAATACTTTTGGTGGAGATCTGGACGATAAGCAGAACGCGCTGGCCGTCTTTACCCGGCATGTCGACGAGGTCAAAGAGGCAATTCCTGCTGACCGGTTGCTGGTTTACGAGGTTGAGCAGGGATGGGAACCGCTGTGTGATTTTCTGGGGGTCGATAGCCCCGAAACGCCGTTTCCCAGGGTCAATACAACCGAAGAATTTCAGGGCCGAATGGCAGAATTGCGTAGTTCGGCGAAAACCTAGCCTACGGATTGCCCGGTTTAGTTGTAGAATCCTACTAGGAATTTCCGCCCGGTTCTGCTACCTATTCGTGTATATGGCTTGGGCTTTGGGAACCCGCTCCGAACGCTGTTCGGGGTCACAGCTATTGTATTGGGGTTTCCATTGGCCAATTTCGACCGCTCCCAGGGTTCTCTTATCTCGGCAGGCCCGTCGTTTTCGGCGGCTGATGCGACGGGTTTGGTCGGATCAGAGCTTTTTGACTTGTTCCTTGCCCATACACCTGCCGCAATTGCCGTATTCGATACCGACATGCGCTATCTGGCGGCGACAGAGCGCTGGTACGGGGATTACGAAATTGAGGGCATAGACCTGATTGGTCAGTGCCACTATGACATTTTTCCGGCGATGCAGGACTGGCGGCGTGAACGGCATCAACGGTGCCTGAACGGAGAATCGTTTACGTCTGAGGAAGAATTCTATCGCCGCCATGACGGCCGAAAGGTCTGGCTGAAGACCGAGATGGTCCCCTGGCGCGGCAGTGAGGGGACCATCGGTGGCCTTATCATTTTCTCGGAAGTGATCACCGCACAAAAGGAGCTCAGGGACGAATTGCATGCCGGGATGGAGCGGCTGAATCGTGCCGAAGTGGTCGGCCAGACGGGGACCTGGGAATGGGACCTCAAGACCCAGAAAGTGACCTGGAGCAAGGGGATGGAAACCCTGGTCGGGACGGAACTGCCTGCGTCGGCAGCGGACGGGCCGGTCATGGACTTTATCCACCCGGACGATCGGGAAGACGCAGAACAATTGTTCATGGACGCGATTGCCGGCCGCCGGCCGTATGAGGGTGGATGGCGGATCGTCCGGCCGGATGGCACGGTCCGTCACGTCACGATCAAGGCAGAGATTCTGAAGGACGACGCTGGCATCCCCATATCGATTATTGGGTCCCTGCATGACATTACGGCGCTCGTTGAAGCAGAGCGCGAGACCCGATTGCGTGACCTGGCGATTGATCAGTCACCGGTTCCCATGGCCATGACGGACATGGATGGGAGTCTTGTCTACGTCAATCAAGCGTTCCTTGATGCGACGGGCCGGGAAGGCGAGGACGAGGTGCTCGGCAAGCCAGGCCAGGGCCTAATTCTGGACCCTGACTGTGGTGAGGCTGTACTCGATACAATCGTCCGGGAGGGCCAGTGGCAGGGTGAGCTGATGGCCGACACTGTTGACGGTGACACGCGAACCTTCAGCACCTCGACCAGCCTCGTCCGCGATGAACAAGGTGAACCCTTTCGCATCGTTGCCACCTATCTGGATGTGACAGAGCGGAAGGCGGCGTTGCAGCGGGTTGAACACAGCGAACGGCAGCTACGGCAAGCGCAGCAAATGGCGCAGGTGGGGACCTGGCGATACGACGCGAGCACCCACACCTATCATCTGCCTGACGATACGCTTGGTATTCTGGGCCTTGACGATGAATATGCGACCTATGGCCCGGAACGGGCCATGGCCTTCATTCATCCCGAGGATCGGGACAGAATTGAAGCCTCCACCATGCGTGTCGTCACGGGCGAAGTTGCGCGCATGGAAGTCCAGTATCGTTTTGTGACACCCTGGAACGAGACGAAACATGTTCGCGTGATTGCTAATGGAGAACGTGATGAAAAGGGCGACGTCGTCGCCCTGGGCGGCGTCATCCAGGATGTGACCTCGGTGAAAAAAATCGAGGCAGCCCGTGCGGAGAGTGAGCGTGCTCTCCTGTCTCTGATCCAGAACTTGCCGGGCGTTGTCTACAGGTGCGATATGGATGCCGACTGGACCATGCGCTATCTGAGCCCCAGCGCCGCCGAGCTTCTTGGCTATGAACCTCGGGACCTGTTGGGCAATGCCGTCGTGTCCTATGCCAGCTTGGTCCATCCCGACGACCGTGACGTCGTGTGGAACGCGGTTCACGAAGCGATTGAACGGAACGAGGGCTTCCAACTCAGCTATCGCATCCGTGACCGCGCCGGTCAGACCAAATGGGTCCTGGAGCAGGGAAGCGCGATCCGTGACGCCAATGGCGAGGTCGAGGCGCTGGAGGGATACATTACCGATATCACCGCGCGGCAGCAGACCGTTGAGGCGCTGGAGGAAAGTGAAGCCCGCGCTCATGCCATTATGGACGCTGTACCGGTTGGTATGATTACGACGGACTCTGCCGGTATCGTCGATTCAATTAACCCGGCAGCGGAGCAGATTTATGGGTACGCAGCAGACGAGGTCGTCGGGTCCAGCGCACTTAACCTCTATCCGGATTTTGTCGCCAAGGAGCTTGCCTTGTCGATGCAGGAGTTCTTGGAGACCGGCAACCCGGTCTATCTGAGGAAGGGCCTGCATGAATTTGTCGGCCGCCGAAAAGATGGCACGGAATTCCCGGTTGAAATTGGCCTGACGGACTATTTGACGGCGGGTGAGCGGCATTTCATTGCCAGTGTATTTGATATCACTGACCGTAAACGGGCTGAGGAAGAGCTTCGTCAGGTTCAAAAACTGGAGACAGTAGGCCAACTGACAGGTGGCGTCGCTCATGACTTCAACAATTTGCTGATGGCCATCCAGATCAATCTTGAGCTGCTTATGGAGCGGTTGGAGGCTGATGCAGAGGGGCGGGACTATGCAAGATCAGCGCTGTCTTGCGTCACGCGCGGCAGTGACCTGACCGGGCGGCTTCTTGCTTTTTCCCGCCGCCAGACCCTTCAGCCCAAGGTCATCAATCCCAACGAGTTAGTGACCGATGTAACTGTGTTGTTAAAAAGAACGCTCGGCGAAAACGTCACCGTGGAAACCGACCTGGCGGCAGAGCTGCCCGCCATCAACGTCGACCCGGGTCAGCTAGAGAACGCATTGATAAACCTGGCCGTCAACGCCCGCGATGCGATGCCGGGGGGCGGCAAGGTGTTGTTTACCACGAACGTCCAGCGGGCCAGTGATGTTGATGAGGACGTTGCCGAAGGCCAGGACTATGTGCGGATATCTGTTTCCGATAATGGCAGCGGGATGCCGTCTGACATGGTGGCCAAAGTCTTTGAGCCGTTCTTTACGACGAAAGAAGTGGGCAAGGGCACCGGTCTGGGTCTCAGTATGGTCTACGGGTTCGTCAAACAAACTGGCGGCCATATCGATCTGACCAGCGAAATGGGTGAGGGAACGACCATCGATCTCTATTTCCCGTTTTCCAGCAAGCCTGAGCCACAGGGTGAGCAATCAGGTCAACAGTCCACGATACACAAGGGCAATGAGCGAATTCTTCTCGTCGAGGATGATGAGGATGTTCGATCGACCGTCACCAGATTGCTCAAAGCGCTGGGCTATGACGTCGACGTGGCCAGCAACGGGCCGAGCGCCCTTGAGTTGATTGAGGGCGGGCTGACGCCGGACCTGCTGTTGGCTGATGTCATATTGCCGGACCGAATGTCCGGGCGTGACGTTGCCGAGGCCGTATCCGAAGCGGTGCCATCATGCAAGGTTCTCTACATGTCGGGATATACCGGGGAGGCGATTATCAAGGACGGTGGCCTTGATGAAGGTGTGATGTTGCTGACGAAACCTTTTCCGCGCGAGGCCCTTGCCAACAAGATCCGCGAAGCGCTGGAGGCAGACTAGATCATCATCTGTTGAGTTGGAAGCGGATGGCGCTCCAGCTCAACAGATAAAGATGATCTAATCTATTGGTTTCTAGAGCAAATTTACCAGCTTAG
>JANQQJ010000043.1 GCA_028284945.1 Alphaproteobacteria bacterium
TGGCACATCAGATTCGCGACATGGCGCGCGGCTGGGGCCGCAAGGACTCCGTCACCGACTGGGGCGCCGGCGGCGTGCTCTACGGAGACGGCGATGCCATGGTCGAACAATTAGAACGCTTCGCCGATATCGGCGTCACTGAAGTCACGGTTGCCGTCTCGTCGATTGAAGACATTCACTGGCTCAATCAAGAGGTGGCCGCCAAGCTCGGCTAAAGCAATGCGCGACCGTCAGCTCTATTTTGCCTATGGCCGCAATATGCACCTGGAGATTATGGCGGCGCGTTGCCCGGATGCAGCTTATGCTGGGCTGGCTGTGCTTGACGGTCACCGGTTACTGATCAACGGGCGCGGCGTCAGCACCGTCATTCCTGACCGCGGCCACCAGGTTCATGGCGTGCTGTGGCACCTGACCCAGGCCTGTGAAGCAACGCTTGATATCATCGAGGGCGTCGCCAAAGGTCATTATGTCCGCGACGTTGCCGAACCGGCTGCCGCTGATGGCCGGGCGTCAGCGCTGATCTATCTGGCCAGGGATGTAAATCCCGGCCCGCCACGCGATGGCTATCTGGAATCTTTAGAAGAAGCCGCCGAGCACCACGGCTTTCCAGCCCTTTACCGGCAGCATCTTGCCGCGCTGCGGGCGACTTAGTCTGGAATTCCAAGCGTTGCCCGCGCATAGGCGGTCGTTGCTTTGTAGTCCGCCTTGCCGTTGGGCGCCCGGTGCAGACTGTCGCGAAACAAGACCCGCTTGGGCACTTTGTAGCCCGCCAGATGTTGGCGGACATGGTCGCGCAATTGCGCCTCGCCCGCATTGGTTCCTGGGGTTGGCTCGACAACGGCGGTCACCGCCTGCCCCCATTTCTCGTCAGGGACGCCGACAACCAGCGCGTCGTCAACGGCGTCATGCTGCTTCAGAACCTCTTCGATTTCCTCTGGATAGACCTTCTCGCCGCCTGTGTTGATGCAGACGCTGCCGCGGCCCAGTAAGGTCAACGTGCCATCGGCTTCAACTGTGCAGAAGTCGCCTGGAATCGAATAGCGGGCCCCGTTAATCGTACGGAAGGTGGAGGCGGTCTTCTCCTCGTCCTTGTAATATCCAAGCGGCAAATGGCCGCCACGCGCGATCAGGCCTGCTTCGCCGCTGCCCGGTGTAATCTCGCGGCCGTCTTCGCTGAACACCTTGCACTTGTCGCCGATGGTGAACTTGGCCGTCTGGATTTCACCGTCAACAGTCATGACGGATGTGCCAAAACCGATGGCTTCGGATGCACCAAATGAATCCGCCATCACCGCCTGCGGTGCATGTTCGAGGAGCCCCTGCTTGATCTCCCGGCTCCACATCACGCCTGATGAAATGATCACCTGCAGGGACGACAGGTCATAGGCGCCGGGATTGTCTTCCAGCACCTGCAGCATTGGCCGCGCAAAGGCATCGCCGACGATGGCAATATTGCTGACTTTGTGCCGGTCGACCGCCTGCCACAGCTCTTCTGCCCTGAAGTGATCCTGTGTCGGTAGTGTAACAACAGCGCCGCCGCCCAGCATGCTGCCCATCGCGGTAAACAGCCCGGTGCCGTGCATCATGGGGCAGGCCGGCAGCTGGCGCAGAACCCCTGCATTTTCGCGTGCCAATGCCAAATGCTCTTCCAGATTGGTCGGCGGTTCCGCCAGAAGCGCCGTGCCCTCCATATGCGCCTTACGCAGGGTATTCATCGGCCACATGACGCCCTTAGGCATACCCGTCGTCCCACCCGTGTAGAGCAGCAGCAAATCATCCGGCGACCTTTCGATCTCCAGCGGCGCGCCATCACCCCCGGTCAGGCTTTCATAGGGAACCGCGAAATCACAGCCGGGTTGGGCATCGGGATCGGTGACTTCAATCCAGAGCCGGACCTGCGGCAACATGGGCCGCAGTGCTGTCACCTGTGCGGCGAACTCGCTGGCGAAGATCACGACTTCGGAATCCGAATTGTCGAAAATGTAACGCAGTTCCTCCGGCTGATAGCGGTAGTTGACGTTCACATGGACCAACCGCGCCTTGAAACTGGCCGCGAGCATTTCCGGATATTCAGGCCGGTTGCGCATGTAAAAGCCGATCTTGGCGCCCGGTTCGATCCCCTGCGCCTGGACCGCGCGGGCAATCGCGTTTGTGCGGCGGTCAAAATCAGGCCACAGAACCACCCGGTCGCCGTGGATCAGCGCCGGTGCGTCGGCGGGCATCTGCGCCGCGACCGCATCCAGCATATCGCCATAAATCCATTCCATAACAATCTCCCCGGCAGCAGCATGCCGCGAGCGATGGACCGCTGGCAAGCCGCACCGATCTTTTCCTCGACGCAGCAGCGCGCTAGGCTGGCCAAGGAGTGGTTAGAGGGGAAAGTTACGTGTCCGTTCTCAGTATGATTCAAAAGAAACACCCGCCGGGCCCAAGCGGGTTTGGCTTTAACTCATCCGCCGAAGAGGTCACTGAGGGGGTAGATCTGACCGGCAAGACGGTGCTGATCACCGGGGTGAACTCAGGCTTGGGCCAGGAGACAATGCGCGTGCTTGCAAAGCGCGGCGCCCATATCATCGGGCTGGCGCGCGAGCTGGCAAAAGCGGAACAGGCCTGCGAGACACTCGGGAGCAACGCAACACCCATCGCGTGCGAGTTATCCGACCTGGACAGCGTCCGCGCCGCGTCAGGCCAGGTGGCTGCCTTGGGCAAACCAATTGATATTCTGATCTGTAATGCCGGGATCATGGCGTTACCGAAACTGCGCCAGGCGCGCGGCATTGAGCTGCAATTCGCCACCAATCACCTAGGACATTTCCTGCTGGTCAATGGCCTGGTGGACTCGCTGGCAGACGGCGCACGCGTGGTCTGCCTGTCGTCAAACGCGCATTTCATGGCCCCTGAAGAGGGCATCCAATTCGACAATCTGTCCGGTGTGCGGGACTATGATGGGCTGAAAGCCTATGGCCAATCCAAGCTGGCCAATATTCTGTTTGCCAAGGAACTGACACGGCGCCTGCAGGGTAACGGCGTGACCGCCAATGCCGTCCACCCCGGCGTCATCCTGACCAATCTGGGCCGGCATATGAAGATCACCACCATGCTGAGCATGGCCACGGGAATCCTGCGCCAATTCAAAAATGTGCATCAGGGTGCAGCGACAACATGCTATGTCGCAGCCCATCCAAGCCTGCAGGGTGTCAGCGGCGAATATTTTGCAGACTGCAATGTCGACGTACCGCTGCCCCACGCCAATGATGTAGCCATGGCGCAGCGGCTGTGGCGCGTATCGGAAGAACTGGTCGGGTTGGACCCGACGGACCCACCTTATGAGGCGGCATGAAAGCACGTGTGAAATGGATTGAAGACCGTAACTTCCTTGGTGAGTCGGATACCGGTCATGCGGTTGTCATGGGCTCTAAAGCTGGAAAGAGCGGTGTCGCGATCGGCCCCAGCCCGATGGAAATGGTGCTGCTGGGTCTGGGCGGCTGCACATCGTTTGATGTGCTGCACATCTTGGAACGCGGCCGCGAAGCGGTTGAGGATTGTGTGCTGGAAATCGATGCGGACCGGGCCGGTGAAGACCCCAAGGTGTTCACGCGCATTCATCTGCATTTTGTCGTCAGTGGACGGGACCTGAACCCAGCCAAGGTAGAGCGCGCCATCGCACTGTCGGCCGAAAAATACTGCTCGGCGTCTGCCATGCTCGACAAAACGGCCAAGATCACCCACGATTTCGAGATCGTGCAACCCGGCTAAGTTACCGGGCGGTAGCTTTCGCGTGTAGGCTCGGCCATAGTAAAGCATAAAGAACCGAACCAAAGGGGGACGTCATGTCTGTGACCGCGCTGGACTATACTGCCGTTGCCGATCCCAAGGCCTATACGGATGAGAAATACCTCTATGAAGTATTCGCCGACATGCGCCGCAACGACCCGGTGCATTGGCAGGAGCCGGACGGTCACCGGCCATTCTGGTCGATCACTAAATATGCCGACATTCAGGAAATCAGCCGCAAGAACGATCTGTTTCTGAACGGTCCGCGCGCAACCCTGGCCACCATTGCCGAAGAGGAATGGACCAAGGAGGCCACCGGCGGCAGCCATCTGCTGCTGCGCACCCTGATCCATATGGACAACCCGGACCACAAGATCTTCCGGGGCATGACCCTGGACTGGTTTCAGCCGAAGAACCTGAACCGGCTGGAGGCTGGTATTGCCGATCTGGCCAAGCAGGTTGTCGACAGGATGGCCGCCAAGGATGGTGCGTGCGACTTCGTCAATGACGTGGCGGTGTGGTACCCGCTGCGTGTGATCATGATGATCCTGGGTGTCCCGGAAGAAGACGAAGCCCGGATGTTGAAGCTGACCCAGGAGCTGTTCGGCGCCCGTGACCCGGAACTGGCCCGCGACATGGAAGGCAAGGGTCTGGACATGAGCGTGATCCAGGACTTCTTCGATTACTTCACCAAAATGACGGAGGACCGGCGCGCCAACCCCAAAGACGATGTCGCCACCGTCATTGCCAACGCGACCATAGACGGTGAACCGATCGGCCATTTGGAAGCAATGTCCTATTACATCATTGTCGCCACGGCCGGGCATGACACGACCAGTTCGGCATCGTCAGGCGGGATGCTGGCCCTGATCCAGAACCCGGACCAGCTGGCCAAGCTGCAGGCCGACCTGGGACTACTGAATTCCGCCGTCGACGAAATGATCCGCTGGACAACGCCGGTCAAGCACTTCATGCGCACCGCCACCGAAGATTATGAACTTCGCGGCAAGACCATCAAAAAGGATCAGGCGGTCATGCTGCACTACCCGTCCGGCAACCGGGACGAAGAGGTGTTTGAAAACCCGGACGCGTTTCTGGTCGACCGGTCGCCGAACCGGCATGTCGCGTTCGGTTATGGCGCGCATCTGTGCCTGGGCCAAGCGCTGGCCAAGATGGAAATGCGGGCGCTTTACCGCGAGTTGATCTCCCGGATCGGCGACGTCGCTCTTGCTGGCGACCCTGCGCTGGTCCAGGCCACCTTCGTCAGCGGTCTGAAACGGCTGCCGATCAGCTATAGGATGCGGTAGTCCGGCCCGCCACCGCAACGGTCATCCGGGTGCGGTTGCGCAGCAGCAGCAATTGGCGCATACAGATTGTAAAATCTGGAAACGCGCGAACGGCCCAACATGCAGATTTATCTGCCCATTGCCGAACTATCGATCAACATCTTCTTGATCCTGGGGCTTGGTGCGGCTGTCGGCTTCCTGTCAGGCATGTTCGGTGTTGGCGGCGGTTTCCTGATGACGCCTCTGCTGATCTTTTCTGGCGTGCCACCTGCCGTCGCCGTGGGGACGGAAGCTAACCAGATCGTCGCCTCCTCCGTCTCCGGCGTGCTGGTGCATTGGCGCCGGGGCGGCGTGGATTTCAAGATGGGAGGGGTCCTGCTCGCCGGGGGCGTCTTGGGCTCCATATTTGGCATGTACGTGTTCGAGGCGCTGCGATCTTTAGGCCAGGTCGAGCTGCTGATCTCCCTGAGCTATGTGATTTTTCTGGGTGTGGTCGGCATGTTGATGCTGATCGAAAGCCTGCGCGCCATTGGCCGCCGCCGCACAGGCGTTGTGCCGGACCGTAAAAAACGCCACGCTGACCTGGCGCACCGCCTGCCGCTGAAAATGCGGTTCCGTAAATCAAAACTCTATATCAGCGTCATCCCGCCGATCATGATCGGGTTTGCCGTCGGCACCCTATCCGCCATCATGGGTGTGGGCGGCGGCTTCATCATGGTGCCCGCGATGATCTACATCCTGGGCATGGCGACTTCTGTTGTGATCGGCACCTCGCTGTTCCAGATCATCTTCGTCACGGCAACGGTCACCCTGTTGCATGCCACCAGCACCCAGACCGTCGATGTGGTGCTCGCGCTGCTGTTGCTGGCGGGCGGGGTGGTTGGCGCGCAGTTCGGCGCCCGGGTCGGCCTCAAACTCCGAGGCGAGCAGCTCCGCGCACTGCTGGCGCTGCTGGTATTGGGCGTCGGTGTGCGGCTCGCCTATGGCCTAATTGCGACGCCGGACGAGCTCTACTTCGTCTCAACCCTGGTGAACACGGAATGATCGCCCGGCTGGCATTCCTGCTGTTCCTGTCGGCCACTGCGCCAGTTGGTGCCGCCAATCTGGCGACAGACCTGTCCGACGACGAAATTGCCATCACCTCCAGCTTTGCCGGCACCAATCTGCTGCTGTTTGGATCGATGGGCGATTCTGAACCGCGCGAGGGGCTGGATGTTATCGTCGTGGTGCATGGCCCGGAACAGCCGATGACGATCTATCGCAAACAACGGGTCGCCGGCATATGGGTGAACAGCAAGCCGGTCCGGTTCGACAATGTGCCCGGCTATTATGCGGTGGTCAGCAACCGCCCGCTTGAAGAGATTACGACCCCGCAAAGCCTTCGACGCGAAAATATCGGGCCTGAAAACCTGGTGCTGATCTCCACCGACGAAGCAGAGCTGGAGGAAATTCGCGAACTGACCGGTGCGATCATCCAAAACCGCACCGATGAGGGGCTCTATATCACCGGATCAGACGCCGTCACCTTTCCGGCGGGTAGCCTTTTCCGCTCTAATATCGAGTTTCCCGCCAGCGTGCCTGTCGGTGATTACCGCGTGATTGTGCGGCTGTTCCGTGACGGTGAAGAGGTCGACCGGTCAACGAAAGTGCTGACGGTCGGCAAGCGCGGGCTGGAGCAGTGGATCTATAGTTTCGCCCACGAGCAGTCGCTCGCCTACGGGCTCGTTGCCGTGATTCTGGCCGTGTTTTTCGGCTGGTTTGCCTCAGTCGTGTTCCGCCAGCGCTAAACTTTTGCCTTATTTGGCCCCCATTTTTCCATGAATACCGTGCGTTTCCACGTTCAGGAAGCGTTCAGCTTGACCTGTGCACTCTGCACAAGACGACGAGGACAAGGCTATTGGTTTAACGGACTCATAGAGGTCGCAATGTCAAACGGAACCTTTGTCGCAGATGAAAATCTCGGCCGCTTCTTGAAAGAAATGCGTCGCTACGATGTGCTCGATGCGGAAACGGAACAAAAACTCGCCTATGCCTGGCAGAAGAATCGCTGCCCCCGCGCGGCCGACCAACTGGTCGGCAGCCACCTGAGACTGGTGGTCAAGGTCGCCAAGGGCTTTCGCGGTTATGGCCTGCCGCTGGGCGAACTGGTCGCGGAAGGTAATGTGGGCCTGATGCAGGCACTGGACCGGTTTGAGCCGGAACGCGGTTTCCGCCTGTCGACCTACGCGCTTTGGTGGATCAGGGCGACCATTCAAGAATATGTGCTGCGGTCATGGTCAATGGTCAAACTTGGTACCACGTCGGCGCAAAAGAAGCTGTTCTTCAATCTGCGCCGCCTGAAAAGCAAGTTGCGCGCCATCGAAGAAGACACGCTGACGCCGGAACAGGTGGCGCATATCGCCTATGAGCTGAAAGTCAGCGAAGCCGATGTGGTCAGCATGAATCAGCGCCTGTTCGGCCGCGATCAATCGCTCAATGTCACGGTATCCGATGAGGATGATGCGGAATGGCTCGATTGGCTGGAGGATGACTGCGATTCGCAGGAAGTGCAGGTCATCCAGATCGACGAACTGGAAAAGCGGCGCGCCTTAATGGCCGAAAGCCTGAACCTGCTTGACAGGCGAGAGCGTCACATTCTAATCAACCGGCGCCTTCGCGAAGACCCACCAACCCTGGACGCCTTGTCAAAAACCCACGGCATCAGCCGGGAACGGGTCCGCCAGATCGAAGTGCGCGCCTATGAAAAACTCAAAAAGGTAATGTGCGAGCCCGAAGCCTATCTGACAGCGCAGGCTGCCTGACACATCGGGTGCGACCCAAGAGTCCGCACCAATCTGGCCAATTAAGCGTTTGAACGCTTGAAAGATTTCGCCAGCAATTCCAGAATAGGAGCCGGTTCTCGAAGGGAACCGGCTCCACACATCTTGGCCTGAGAGGGGTTTCACGCCGATGAAGATTTTATCCTGTGTCGCAACAGCGAGCTTAGCTATCACATTGACGGCTGGATCGGCCTTCGCAGAACAGCAGCGAACCGACATTCCCTATTGCAGCCAGACCATGGGCGTCTTGGCGATTCATGAGTCTCAGGACAAATGGTGGTTCCGCTATAATCTCGGCAATCCCGAAGCGGTCATTAAGCTGATCGTTCAGCGATCCGGCTGTTTTCAACTCGTCGACCGCGGACGCGGCATCGATATGCGCGGCATGGAACGTGATCTGGCCGATCAGGGCGAACTGCAGCCCGGCTCCTCCATGGGCGGTGGCCAGCTGCTGGCGGCAGACTATTTCATGATTCCCGACATCGTCCATGAAGACCAGAACACAGGCGGCAATAATGTCGGTGCTGCCATTGGCGGTTTTCTGGGGGGCAGCAAATGGGGCCGCTTGGCGGGCGGCATTCAAACCCAGAGCATGGAAGCCCAAACTCTGCTAACGCTCACCAATGCCCGCACCGGTGTGCAGGAACTGATTGCTGAAGGCTTTGCCGAGAAGACAGATGTGAGCTTCGATATCGGCGCCGGGCTATGGGGCCACGGCTCCGGCTTCTCCGGCTTGGGCGGCGGCTATGCCGACACGGATATCGGACGGATCATTACCCAGGCGTTTGTTGATGCCTATTGGGATTTGGTTGCGCACGTCCAGTCGCTGCCGCCGATTGCAGCTGCGGCCGCACCGCCTCCCACAGTCGATGTGACCGGCGATCCCGCAGACTTTCAGGCCAGCGGCAACGGGCAAGCCTATTCGCTTTACGAAGGCAGCCGCCTCTACGAAGAACCGGACGAAAACAGCGGCACCGTGCGCATGCTGCGCAAGGGTTCCATCGTCTATCCCACCGGCCAACGGTCCGACATCTTCTGGGAAGTTCAGGATAATGGCGGCAATGTCGGGTGGATTTCTTCAGAGTTCCTCGACCCGGTTCAGTAGTCTTTCGACCGTCATCGCGAGGCTGCACGGCAGCCGAAGCGATCCAGCAAAACCTGCGATGCCACAGTGATTCTGGATTGCCACGCCGCCCTTCAGGCGTCTCGCAATGACGTCTGATTTTTTGCCTAGCTCTGTGCCTGCCCCGGCAGCCATTCTTTGAGCCGCCGGGCAGCTTCCTCCATGTCTTCATGGGTTCCGGCAAAGGACATGCGCAGATAGCGGTGTCCTTCATCCTCATCGAAATCGATGCCGGGAACCGTTGCCACGCCGGCCCCCTCTAACATGGCTTTCGAGAAGGCACTGGAATCATTGCTGAATTGGCTGATGTCCGCATAGAGATAAAAGGCGCCCTGGGTCGGCGCAAATGACAGGCCGGTAGGGGCCAGCTCACGCAGCAACAGATCGCGATTTGCCCGGTATTGTGCGACCCGGGCGTCCAGCTCATCGGCGCAGTCGAAACAAGCCAGGGCCACATGCTGGGCGATCGTCGGTGGCGAAATGAACAGGTTCTGCGACAGGCGCTCCACAGGCCGGATCAAATCCTCCGGCACCACCATCCAGCCGATGCGCCAGCCGGTCATGCAGTAATATTTGGAAAAACTGTTGATCACGATGGCCTGGTCATCGAAAGCAAGCGCGGTGGCTTCCTCACCATCGAAAACCATCCGATGGTAAATCTCATCCGAGATCAGCCGGATATTCTTATCCGCACATGTCCCGGCAAGAGCGTCAAACGCATCCGGTGAAATCATTGTGCTGGTTGGGTTGGACGGGCTGGCCACCAACAACCCGCTGACGCCTTCCAGCGCCAAGACCTGATCTGCGGTCGGTTGAAACCCTTGCGCCAGCGTCGTGGGTACCTCTACGGCCTCGATACCGAGTGCGCGCATGATACGCCCATAGGCGGGATAACCGGGGCGCCCAAGCGCGACTCGGTCACCAATGTCGAAACAGGCCAGAAAAGCCAGGCTGAACCCGGTGGAGGACCCCGTCGTGATGATAACCCGTTCAGGGTCGACCGAGACGCCATATTGTTCCTGATAGTGCTGCGCGATTCGCTCACGGAGCGCTGGAAGCCCCAATGCCAGAGTGTAACCAGTCGCACCAGCGCCCATTGCCGCCTGGCCGGCATCCAAGGCTGCCTGAGGCGTTGGCAAGCCCGGCTCGCCCACCTCCATGTGGACGATTCGCTGCCCTTGCGCTTCCAGCGCAGCAGCAGCGGCCATGACATCCATAACGCGGAATGGCGGGATATCGCTTCGGCGCGACGTTTTCAGCCGGGGTCGGGACATGGTCTCTCTTCAATCGATCTTGCTTAGACCCGCAGGGAATCTGCCAATCCCTGCTTTGGATCAAGACATTTTACGCCTCACATCCTATTTTGTGATCCGATCCAGATCAGAATCAGAGGCCAAACCGTCCATGCCGTCGATCCCTGCTGCGCTTCCGCCCAAGGCCCTTTGCCGCACATGCGACACCAGTCAGTTCGCATTCAAGACAACGGATGACCTGGACGACGGCGACGGGGTTATCGGCCAGGAGCGGGCCATAGAGGCCATCGACTTCGCGCTGGGCATGGACGCAGCGGGATACAACGTGTTTGCCGCCGGACCCCGCGGCATCGGCAAGCACAGGCTGGTCACCAAGCTGGTTGAAGAGACAGCCCAGCAGCGGCCAACGGGCTGCGACTGGTGTTATGTCTATAATTTTCATGATGCGCGGCGGCCCGATGCCATGAGCCTGCCAGCCGGTAGTGGCGCCCAGTTCGTCGACGCCATGGAACAGCTTGTGAAAGATCTGAGCAGCGCGTTGACCAGCGCGTTTTCGAGCGAAGACTACCGCAGCAATCTGCAGAGCATTCAAGATACCGTCGAGCAGCAACAGGGCCAGGCGCTTGAGGCGCTGCGCAAACAGGCCGAGCCCAAAGGGATCACGCTGCTCAACACCCCCATGGGCTATGGCTTCGCGCCGGTCGTCGACGGGCAGGTGATGCAGCCGGACATGTTCAATCAGTTACCGGCGGAGGAAAAACAGCGGATCGAAGCGGACATCAAAGCGCTGCAGGAAGCCCTGAAAACGGTCATGCAGAAGATGCCCGCACTGCTGCAAGATGTCCGCGAGCAAATCCGGGCACTGAATGAAGAAACAGCGGAGTTCGCGATCAGCGGCCTGATCGAGAGCCTGAAATCCCGGTTCAGTGAATTCGATGAAATCGTCGGCTATCTGGGCATGGTCCATGACGACGTGACATCCAACATCGAACTGTTTCTGGCATCACAGCAGGGTGCCGAACAGGCCCCCGGCTCACCGCCGGCCGGTGAGCGCAATACAGACGCGTTTTTTCGCCGCTATCAAGTCAACCTGATTGTCGACAATACCGGCGCCCGGTCAGCACCCGTCGTCTACGAAGATGAGCCGACATACGAACGGCTGATCGGTCGGATTGAACAGCGCGCGCAGATGGGCGCTTTGTTCACCGATTTCAATATGATCAGGGGCGGCGCCCTGCACCGCGCCAACGGCGGCTATCTGATCCTCGACGCGCGCAAGATGCTCACCCAGCCGCAGGCATGGGAGGGACTTAAGCGCGCGCTGTGGGCGTCTGAAATTCGCATCGAACCGATCTCCGGTGCGATGGGTCTGCCGAGCACGACGACGCTGGAGCCCGAACCGATCCCGCTCAACATCAAGATTCTGATCGTCGGCGACGGCATGATTTATCACCTGCTGCACGCCAACGACCCGGATTTCGGGTCGCTGTTCAAGGTCCTCGCCGATTTTGACGAACGGGTTGAACGCAGTGAAGGCAGCACCCACCACCTGGCCCGCCTGACTGCCAAACTGGCGCGCGAGGACAACCTGCGGCCCTTTGACGCCGAAGCCGTTGGCAAATTGATCGATGATCTGGCCAGAGCGATCAGCGATGCCGAACGCCTGTCGACCAATGTCGAACGTCTGGAAGACCTGATGCAGGAGGCTAACTTCCTGGCTGGACGCGCCGGTGCCGGCCTCGTTAACGCAGCACACATCGATCAGGCGATTGATGCCAGGACCCGGCGCTTGAGCCGGGTTTCCGAACGCATGCAGAGCGAAGTAACCCGCGGCACTGTCATGATCGATACCCAAGATGAGGTCGTCGGACAGATCAACGGGCTGGCGGTCTACTCCATGGGGCAGGCTTCGTTTGGTAAGGCCAGCCGGATTACCGCCCGGGTGCGTGTCGGCAAGGGTGACGTGATCGACATTGAGCGCGAGGTCGCCATGGGCGGACCGCTGCATTCCAAGGGCGTGCTGATTCTTTCGGCCTATCTGGGCGCACGCTATGCCCCCAATACACCGCTTTCGCTGTCGGCCAGCCTGGTGTTTGAACAGTCCTATGGCGGCGTTGATGGGGATAGTGCCTCGTCGACCGAACTCTACGCCTTGTTGTCGGCTCTGTCGGACGTGCCGATCAGGCAGAACCTGGCCGTTACAGGATCGGTTAATCAGCACGGCGAAGTTCAGGCCATCGGCGGCGTGAACGACAAGATCGAAGGCTTTTTTGATCTGTGCAACGAGCGCGGACTGACAGGCGACCAAGGCGTTCTGATCCCCGAGTCCAATGTCAAACACCTGATGCTGCATCCGCGTGTGGTGGAAGCTGCAAAAGCTGGCCAGTTCCACGTCTATCCGGTCACCACCATCGACCAGGGCATCGAAATCCTAACCGGTGTGCCGGCCGGCGAACCGGACGCAGATGGAACCTTCCCCGACGGAACGATCAGCGCGCGGGTTGCCGCCCGGCTGGCGGAGTTCGCCGCGCACCGCGCCCAATTTGGCCGGCAACAGAACGGGCAGGACGCATGACGCGCAAACGCCGTACCGGCCGGGTGTTGCTAACCCTTGACCCGGAGACCCTGCGAAGCGACCTGGTGGAAACGGCGGTTGGCCTGGCCCGGGCCTATGATGCGGAACTGGTGACCATGTTTGTGAAGACCGCCGATGTGGTGAACATGGCCGCGCTTCCCTTCGAGACCACGGTGATCACCAAGACCGGACGCACAAGGACGATCAGCACCACAGATCTGGACCGACAACTCGACCGGCAGGCGCAACAGGCCGAAGCGCTGGTTGCCCGCACCGCCGGTAAGGTGCGGTGGAGTTTCCGCGTTGCAACCGGACATCTGGAGCAGGTGGTGGCAGAAAACGCCGCGGAATTCGATCTGCTGACGATCTGCGGCAGCACCGCCCGGCGGGTCAGACCCGTCAGAACGCCCGGCCATGCCGCACTGTTGCTGCTAGGCGACGGGTTGCGCCGTCAACGCCCTGTCGCCGCCGTCTATGAAGGCGATGCCAGTGTGCTGGCGACGGCACAGCGCATTTCGAACGAGTTTGATGCGCCCCTGGTTGTCGCCATTGTCGCTGAAGACCGAACCAATCGAAGCCGGCTGCGGCGTAACGTCCGGGCCTGGTTTAACCGCCGCCGCCTGACCGCCACGCTGATCGAACCCGAACCGGACCAGACCCTCGACATGCTGCGGCAATTGCGGCCCGGGCTGGTTACCGTGGGACGGGCCTCCAGATTTTGTGCCCCGCTGCACGACGCGCTTGACCGGGGCACGGAACAGACTCCAATGCTGGAGGTGCCGGAATAGCGTTGTTGAAAACGTTGGAGCGGGCGATGGGAATCGAACCCACGACTCTCAGCTTGGGAAGCTGAAGCTCTACCACTGAGCTACGCCCGCATGCCCACAGTGTTACTCCGGGTGGACGGCGCATTCAAGGCACCCTAGGTTCTAGCCACATCACGGGTTGACGGTTGCGGCCAGGCTGCTTCTCTATCGCCGCCAATACCAATGCCATTGGAAGGGAGTTTCATGGACGTCGAAGCCATTACCGAACAATTGATCACCATCCTGACGACCTATGGGCTGAATGTCCTTGGTGCCATCGCAATCCTGATCCTTGGCTGGATGGTTGCGGGCTGGGCCAAACGCACCACCATCCGGCTGGCAAACCGGTCCGACCGTATGGATCCGACTGTCGCCAGCTTCCTGTCCAGTCTCGTGCGGTATGCGGTTCTGACCTTCACGATCCTGGCGGTCCTGTCTCAATTCGGTATTGAAACGACCAGCATCATCGCTGTTCTGGGTGCGTTGGGCCTTGCCATCGGGCTGGCGCTGCAGGGGACGCTGGGCCATGTCGCGTCCGGCGTGATGCTCTTGCTGTTCCGGCCGTTTAAGATCGGCGATGTTGTCGAGACCGGCGGCCAGACCGGTACGGTAAAAGCGATCACCCTGTTCACCACGGAACTCGCGACACCGGACAATATTCAGATCATCATTCCCAATGGCGAGGTCTGGGGCTCTGCGGTCAAGAACTACAGCTTCCATGATACCAGGCGCGTCGATCTGGTGATGGGAATCGGTTATGGCGACGATATCGACAAGGCGATATCCGTTATTGAACAGACGATCTCGGCCGATGACCGGGCCATGACCGACCCGGCGCCACAGCTTGTCGTGGGTGAACTGGCCGATAGTTCGGTCAACATCATCGTCCGGGTCTGGACGCAATCTTCCAACTATTGGCCGCTAAAATTCCATCTGACCAAGACGCTGAAGGAACGCTTCGACGCCGAAGGCATCGATATTCCCTACCCGCAGCGTGTGGTGCATCAGGGCGAGTAGCCGGCTCACCGGCGTTCATAATTCTGTGATCAGCCGCTCCAGGGTTTGCCCTGGGGCGGCGGACGCGCCATGTTGGCCCCATGAACGTTGTCGGTTCGATAGACCCGGTCAAATTCCAGGACCCCGAGATCACCGCAGACGGGTCGCCCCGTGCGCGCGTCGCGCTGCAACGGCTGGAGACGCTGTGGTTCAACACCGGAACGCTATGTAACCTGACCTGTGCCAACTGTTACATCGAATCGAGCCCCACCAATGACCGGCTGGTCTATCTGAGCAACGCAGAGGCAGTGTCCTATTTGGACGAAATTGAAGAACTGGACCTGGGGACAAAACAGATCGGGTTAACCGGCGGCGAGCCGTTCATGAACCCCGATGCCATTTCGATTATCGAAACCGCTCTTCAGCGCGGTTTTGAGGTCCTGGTGCTGACCAACGCCATGAAGCCGATGATGCATCGGCGCGATGCGCTGATCGACTTGAAAGAACGGTTTGGGCAACGGCTGGTCATGCGGGTCTCACTGGACCATCACACCCGCGACCTGCATGAGCGTGAACGCGGTCCTGGGTCTTGGCAGCCAGCCATGGATGGGCTGAAGTTCCTGAGTGCGACCGGGTTTACGGTGAATGTGGCAGGGCGCCAGTTTACTGAGGAAACCGAACAACAATGCCGCGACGCCTATGCCGCTTTGTTTGACCGTGAAGCCATCAATGTGGATGCGCTCGACGCAAAGGCCCTCGTGCTGTTCCCTGAAATGGACCCCGCGCAGGATGTGGTTGAAATCACCGAAGCGTGCTGGGGCATTCTCGACGTCAACTCGGCAGACCAGATGTGCGCCAGTTCCCGCATGGTGATCAAGCGCAAGGGCGCGGAATTCCCGGTTGTCGTGTCTTGTACATTAATCCCCTACAATCAGGGGTTTGAGCTGGCCACTAAACTAAAAGACGCACTAAATCCGGTTTATCTCAACCACCCGTTTTGCGCACAGTTCTGCGTTCTGGGCGGCGCAACTTGCTCCGGCTGATCCTGGCGCGCAAATCAAACTTGCGATTCAAGTGCTTACGGATGTATAAGTAGCGCTCGGCCCCGGGAAACCTGGAAGCGTCCCCGCTTCAGGTGTAGTTTTTTATGAGTGGTTCCCGGGCTTTTCCCCGCCTCACAGATACTGTTCCGACATCGATCGTCGTTGTGGCAATTATTGCCACCTATCTGATCAGCATGCCGTTGCTTCAGGTCGGGCCCGCCTTCGCGGCTGGCTGGCTGCCCGCCAGCATCGGTCTGGCCAGCCTTGTCGTCGCTGGCCCGCAGATGTGGTTGGGCGTCCTTATCGGCACTTATTGCGCAGCCCGTATGGTCGATGTGCCGCTCGATGTGTCGCTGCTGATCGCCGTGTCCAATACGGCTGCTGCCCTGACGGGTAGACTCATCTTCCGAATGGCCGGATTTCGCACGGCCTTGGACCGTTTTCGCGATGTCGTCACCCTGATGGCCGTCACCATTCCCACCTGCGGCCTGGTTTCTGCCCTGGGCGGCGTCGTTTCGCTGCAGATCACCGGTCACCTCTCCGGCTCTGACTGGTTTCCGTCGTTCTTTCTTTGGTGGCAGGGGAGCACCATCAGCAGCTTCATTGTCGCGCCGCTGATTCTGAGCTGGATCGGCAAACCGGTCCCGCAGTTCGATATGGCAAAGGGGGCCGAACTGGCCGGGATGATGGCGCTGACCATCGCGCTTGGCCTTTTGTCCCTGACACCGGGCATGCCCTATTCCGCCCAACTGGGCCTTGTAGGCTCGACCTTCCCCCTTATCGTGTGGGCGACACTGAGATTTGACCTGCGGGCAACCACGATTCTGGTTCTGCTGATTATCGGCACGGCCATGGCAGCGAGCAGCACAGGCCTGGGCCCGCTTCGGATTTTGCCGGTCAAGGAACAATGGTCGACACTGAGCGTATTTGCATTCTTCTTTTCCTCCGCCGCGCTCATCCTGGGGGTCCTGACGGAAAAGCGGCGGCGGGTTGAATCCGCCCTGCGTGCCAGCCAGCAACGGCTGACGGATATCGCCGACAGTGCGACAGACTTCTTCTGGGAGACCGACCGCAAACAACGGATTACCTTTGTCTCCGACCGGTTGCCCGCGTCTCTTGGAGGCACGGCAACAGACCTCATAGGTCTTCGCCTGGACCAGCAAAAACTGGTTGATGTGCCGGAAATGGACCTTGAACAACTGGCCAGTCACATCGCCGACCACAAGCCGTTCCGGAACGTCCGCATCACCTTGATCTCGCGTGGTGGTTCCCGGATGGTTTTTGCACTTAGCGGTCAGCCGGTCGTTGGGCGCGACGGAGACTACGCAGGCTATCGCGGCGCGGCTTCGGACATCACTGACCAGTTGCGCGGTGAAGATGAACTTCTCCAATCCCTTAAACTGGAAACCGTCAGCAAGCTGACAGGCGGCGTAGCCCACGAGTTCAACAATCTTCTGGCCGTGATCGTCGGCAATCTTGAGCTATCTATCGGCGCGCTATCGCTGGACAATAAGGCGCGCCCCAGCATGGAACGCGCACTCGGCGCCGCCGACCGCGCGGCCACATTGATCCACCGCCTGCTGGCCTATTCGCGCCGCCAGGCATTGCAACCCCGGGTGACCGACGCCAATAATCTGATCGAGTCGATTGCCGATGTTCTGCAACATACAATCGATCCGTCGATTTCAATTGAACTTGAGCTGGAGCCGGATGCCTGGCCGCTTAAGGTTGATCCCGCACAGCTGGAAATGGCGATCATGAACCTGTCGCTGAACGCGGCTGAGGCCATGCCCGACGGCGGCGAACTGATCATCGAAACGTATAATGCGGCCCTGGAGCATCCCGAGGAATCGTTCGATGGGCAGATCCTGCCAGGCGACTATTTGACCATCAATGTCCGCGATACTGGGACCGGCATCACCGCAGATGTTATCGATCGAATGTTTGAACCCTTCTTCACCACCAAAGAGGTTGGCGAAGGCAGCGGCCTGGGCCTGAGCATGGTACACGGCTTTGTTAATCAGTCCGGCGGGCATCTTGACGTTGCGAGCGCTGCCAACAAAGGCGCAACCATTACATTGTTGTTGCCGCGTTATGACGGGCCCGATCCAGCCACAGGGCAGCCGATGGAGACGCTTGACGTGGAAACCGAAACCACCTAACTAGAACCCACGTGGTGATTTGGGCGACCAGCTTGCGGCCACGATAAACAAGCAGCTAAACGGTCGGGAGCGAACCCTGACCTTGCCGGTCGGGGTTTTTTTTATGGAGTGCGTGAAATGACGGACAAGAAGGATCCATCAAGCTGGAGATTGGCCACCAAACTTGTGCGTGGCGGCCTGATGCGGTCCGAATTCGGTGAAACAGCTGAGGCGATGTATCTGACCTCGGGCTTCGCTTATGACGCGGCTGAAACCGCGGCAGCCCGTTTCGCCGGCGAAGCAGACGGTTTCACCTATTCGCGTCTTTCAAACCCCACTGTCGCGATGTTCGAAGAGCGCATGGCGATCCTGGAAGATATGCCCGTGGCCAAAGCGACGGCGACGGGCATGGCGGCGGTCACTGCGGCCCTGATGTGCCAGTTGAAGGCCGGCGACCGGGTCGTGGCATCCAAGGCGCTATTCGGATCCTGCCGCTATGTCGTCGAGCAGATCATCCCGCGCTTCGGCATTGAGGTTGAACTGGTCCATGGCGGTGACAACGAGGCCTGGACAAAAGCCATCACATCCGGCACGACGACTGTATTCGTCGAAACACCGGCCAACCCGACACTCGATGTTGTCGATCTGACCCATGTGTGCGGGCTGGCGCATGAAGTCGGCGCGACGGTCGTGGTCGATAACGTCTTTGCGACACCGCTTTTGCAGCGCCCGGCAGATTTTGGCGTGGACGTGGTGGTTTATTCCGCCACCAAGCACATCGACGGCCAGGGCCGCGTACTGGGCGGTTGTATTTTATGCAGCGAACAGTTTTTCGAGGATCACCTGAACCAATATATGCGTCACACGGGGCAGATCATCAGCCCGTTTAACGCCTGGGTCTTGGTAAAGGGATTGGAAACACTGGAACTGCGGCTGACCCGGATGTGCGAAAACGCGGCCAAAGTGGCAGATTTTTTGGCCGATCACGGGGGCCTTGACCGGGTGCTCTACCCCGGACGGGCAGATCATCCACAACATGAACTTGCGATGCGGCAGATGTCGTCTGGCGGCACGGTCATCACGGTTGATGTCCCAGGCGGGCGCGATGCGGCATTCCGTTTGCTCAATACCCTTCAAATCATTGATATTTCAAACAATCTTGGCGACGCGAAGAGCCTGATGACCCACCCGGCTAGTACAACCCACCGGGCCATTGAAGAAGCCGACCGGCTTGAGCTGGGCATCATCGAAGGGACGTTGCGCCTGTCCGTCGGGCTGGAAGATCCTGACGACCTGATTGAAGATCTGGACCAGGCGCTGGGCCGTATAGGCGGTTAGTCACCTAGACAACCGGCCCCATGCCGGGCGACACTGTCTTTCACAGCTTGGCCCCCAAGCGGAGAACGCGACCAATGTATAACGCTGTCACCAGGGACATCAGCGTCACCGTCAATCCCTATTTCATTGACGAACAATCAGACCCGGATGAAGGCCACTATGTATGGGCTTATCAGGTCGAGATCGAGAATCAGGGCGGGGAAACGGTCCAATTGATCAGCCGGTATTGGAACATCACCGACGGCACCGGCAATGTCCAGGAAGTGAAAGGCGCAGGCGTTGTCGGCGAACAACCGGTGATCCGACCGGGCGAGCGTTTCGAATATACCAGTGGTACCCCGTTGCCAACGCCATCAGGCATCATGGTCGGGCGGTACCAAATGGAAACCGAACACGGCGACACGTTTGACATTGATGTTCCGGCCTTCTCGCTGGACAGTCCCTATGGCAGCCGCAGCCTGAATTAACCAGGAGACCCAAATTGGACGCCAGATCCAAAACCAATCCCACGCGCGAAGACGCTGAAGATGCCGTTCGCACGCTGCTGCGCTGGGCCGGCGACGACCCTGACCGCGAGGGCCTGACAGATACGCCCGCCCGTGTCGCGCGCGCCTACGAGGAGTATTTCGCCGGTTACCGGGAGGACCCGAAGCGGTATCTTGAGCGCACTTTTGAAGAGGTGCACGGCTATGACGAAATGGTCGTCTTGCGCGACATTCCTTTCGAATCGCACTGCGAGCACCATCTGGCCCCGATTATCGGTAAAGCCCATGTGGCCTATCTGCCGACCAACCGGGTTGTCGGCATCAGCAAACTGGCCCGTGTGGTCAACGCCTATGCCAAGCGGCTTCAAGTCCAAGAAAAGATGACCGCCCAGATTGCCGATTGCATCAACGATGCGCTGGCGCCGGACGGGGTTGGAATCGTTATTGAAGCAGCGCACCACTGCATGACCACGCGCGGTGTTCACAAACACGGCGTTTCCATGGTCACCAGCACCTTGCTGGGCGCCTTTAAGGATAACAGCCACACGCGCGCGGAATTCATGGCGGTGATTGGCAATCCGGCCAGCAGAGGGTACGCTTAACCCCCTTTCCACAGCTGCTGAGCCCGTGTGGACCTACGCCCGTTACTTTTAGTTGTCGGTTTTCTGCTGACCACGCTGGGGCTCGCCATGCTGATCCCGGCCGCAGCCGATCTCGCTATCGGGCACGAGGATTGGCAGGTGTTTCTTGCCGCGGCGCTGTCGACATCCTTCATCGGCGGTAGCCTAGCAATTACCAATCGCGGCGCCTCGCAGGCGCTGAACGCCAGACAGGCATTTTTGCTGATCGTCATGGCCTGGCTGGTGATTGCCTTATTCGGATCATTGCCGTTCTTCTATGCCGATCTGGGCCTTAGTTTCACAGACGCCTTCTTTGAAGCCATGTCCGGCGTCACCACCACGGGATCGACCGTGATGACCGGCCTGGACGACGCGCCACCCGGAATCCTGTTGTGGCGGTCCCTGCTGCAGTGGATGGGCGGGATCGGGATTATCGTGATGGCTGTGGCCGTGCTGCCCATGCTGCAAATTGGCGGCATGCAGCTGTTCCGGCTGGAATCCTCAGACACGTCAGAAAAAATCTTGCCCCGTGCTGCCCAGATCAGTGGCGCGTTGATGATGCTGTATGCGGCCATTACTGCGATCTGTGCAGTCAGCTTGTGGGCGGCCGGGATGTCGCTGTTCGACGCCGTGGCCCATTCCATGACGACGGTCGCGACCGGTGGTTATTCAACATCAGACGGGTCGATCGCCAATTTTGACAGCGCGTTGATCGACAGCATAGTGATTCTTTTCATGGTAATCGGCAGCTTGCCCTTCGTGCTCTATCTGCAGGTGCTGCGCGGCCGCCCCATGGCGCTGTGGCGTGATTCTCAGGTCCGCTGGTTCTTCAGCATCGCGCTATCGGCGATTGCCGGGTTGACGCTCTATCGGACCCTTAGAGCCGACACACCGTTCCTCGAGGCGCTGCGCGAGGTTAGTTTCAACCTTGTGTCGATCGTCACCGGCACCGGCTATTCAACAGCCGACTATAACGCCTGGGGCGGGTTTGCCGTCGGCGTGTTCTTTCTGATCATGTTTGTCGGCGGCTGCGCTGGATCGACCTCATGCGGCGTGAAAATCTTTCGCATCCAGGTGCTCTACGAGAATGCACAAACCCGCGTCCGGAAACTGGTTCAGCCGCACGGCGTCCACATGCCGCACTTCAACGGCAAGCAGATCGCGCCTTCCGTCAGCGACGCGGTGATGAACTTTTTCTTTCTGTTCTTCTTGTGCTTCATTGCCCTGGCGCTGGTGCTGAGCGCATTCGGGCTGGACTTCATTACCGCGGCCAGTGCAGCGGGCACCGCGCTTGCCAATGTCGGGCCGGGCCTGGGAGACGTCGTCGGGCCCGCGGGCACATTTCAGACCCTGCCCGACGGCGCCAAGTGGTTCATGTCTTTGGGTATGCTGTTGGGGCGGCTGGAGCTGCTGGGCGTGTTGGTCCTATTGAGCCCGTCCTTCTGGCGCGGGTAATCCGGTGGCAGGGCCGCCCTGTGGCCGGCCTTTAACGGCACGTATCGCGTCATCCAGGATGCCCAGGAAGGCCGGCACCACGATCAACACGATCAGCGTCGCCACGGAAATACCAAAGACCAGGGTGATTGCGACAGGGATCAGGAACTGCGCCTGCAGATTGGTTTCGAACAGTAGCGGCGTCAGGCCGCCAATGGTGGTGAGCGAGGTCAGCACCACCGCACGCAGCCGGTCCAGCGTGCCGTTGATTACCGCCGACCGCCAGGATTCGCCGTGTTTGTGCCGTTCATCGATCGCTGAAACCAGAATGATCGAGTCGTTGACCAGAATCCCCGTCAGCCCCAATAACCCGATCAGGCTGAGCATGGTCATGTCATAACCCATGATGAAGTGACCCATCACCGAGCCGACCCAGCCGAAGGGGATCACCGACAGGATAATGACGAAGGGACGCGCATAGCTGCCCAGTACCCAGGCGAGAATGATATAGATCGCCGCAATCGCGACCAGCAAACCGGTGCCGACCTCCCCAAGTGAATCAGCCTGTTCCTCTGCCTTGCCGTCGAAATTCCACTGCACACCATATTTCTGCGCAATGTCATTCAGCCCATCGCCCGGCAGCGCTTCAAGCAGCCGGTTCATGTTCATTTTCTCTTCGTCGAGATCCGCGGTCACGGCGACCTGGGTCTTGCCATCAACCCGCTGCAGCCGCATAAAACTCTGACCTTCCTTGAGGTCAACGATTTCCGTCAGCGGTACTTCGGCGCCTTCCGGGCCACGCAAATAAAGCTCTCGCAACGCTTCTAGATTGAACTGACCTTCCGGCAGTTTGACGACGATATCGACTTCCTCATCGTCGCGCGGAAAGCGTTTGGCGATCGCGCCCTGGGCTGCGTTGCGCACCTGCCGGCTGACCGATTCAGTCGTGAAGCCCATAGCCCGGCCGCGGTCGGTCAGTTCCAGGATCATCTCACGCTTGCCATAGGGCAGATCGTCTTCGATATCGCGGACACCGGGATAGCGCTCCAACAGGTCCCGCACATCAAGCGCGGCTTTCTTCAACTGCGTCGGACTGGCGCCCGAAAGACGGATATCGATTTCGCGGCCCGGCGGCCCTCCCTGGGGCTCGACAAAGGCGATGCGCTCAATACCCGGCATCTCTTTCATTTCTGCCCGCCAGGCATTCAGGATTTGCACGTTGCGGATGTCACGCTGGTCAGCCGGTGTTAACTCCACCCAAAGACCGGCCAGATTGTCCGACCCCAACTGTTGCCAGGAATTCGCCGCAATCGATTGCCCGACCGTCCCGAAGGTTGCGACCACAAGATCATTCCGGCCTTCCGTTAATTCTTCCTGAACGGCAAAGAGCGCCCGATTGAGTTCGTTTGTCACCGCCTCTGTTTGTTCCCGTGGCGCGCCGGGATTCATGACGACATTGACCAGCAAGGTGCCGGGTTCGGCTTGCGGAAACAGTGTGAACGGAACATGCCCGGCGCGGACGACACCCACCGCGATGATCAACATCGCGAAGGCCGAGGCCACGACAATATAGCGCGCCTGGTAACAGGCGGTGACGAACCGGCGGAAGGTTACATAGCGGAAGTTATTGAACCATTCATTGAACCAGGTTCGAAAGTAGTAAATGAACCTCAAGACCCTTCGAAACACCGTATCGGGAGATGCGGCAAGCCAAGCCTCGAATTGCGTGCGCCACTTGCGAGGTTTTTTCGGCTTGCTGGCCGCAAGTCCATGCTTCAGGTGGCCCGGCAGAATGAGAAAACACTCGATCAGACTGGCGACAATGACCGCGATGACCACATAGGGCAGCGCACTGGCCATCTGCCCCATGAAGCCTGTGATCAAGAATATCGGGAAGAACGACGCGATGGTGGTGAGCGAAGACGCCATCACCGGACCGAACATGCGGGTTGCCCCGCTTTCTGCCGCGTCGACCGCCGTCATACCGGTCTCCCGCCTAGTGGCGGCGTGTTCGCCGACCACAATGGCGTCATCGACAATAATACCCAGGGTCATGATCAACCCCATCAGGCTGAGCATGTTGAATGACTGGCCCGTCAACTGCATGGCGGTGAAGGTCGCAAACATCGCAACCGGAATACCCGCTGCCACCCAGAAGGCGAGGCGGCCGTTCAAGAACACGTAAAGGACGCCAAGCACCAGCAACAGGCCGCCAATCCCGTTCTTGGTCAGCAGCCAAATCCGGTCACCGACATATTGGGCCCGGACGTCATAGTGATTGAGCGTCAGTGAGGCCGGCAGCACCTCTGCTTTCTCTTCAAGGTACTTCTCGACCTTTCTGGCGACGTCGAGTGAATCCATCGATGCTGAGCGCATGATCTGCAGCGAGACCGCGCGATTGCCTTTGAAGAAGCCCTCCGGCTGGCTGTCGTTAAAGGTCTCCTGGACGGTCGCGATATCCTTGATCTTCAGCTTGCGGCCATCGTCGCGGGAAATAATCTCGATCTCTTCGACGGCTTCAACGGTCTTGGTCTGGCCCTTGGACCGGATAATCCGCTCATAGGCCCCGTCGACCGTGCCTGACGGCTGATCTAGGCTCGTTTGACGGATTTTCGCGGCGACACCCTCAATCTTCAGATCCAGCTGACGCAGAATACTGGGCTCTGGCGTCACCCAGATCTCACTGTCGCGGACACCCTGCATATTTACCCGGTCGATGCCCCGCGCCAGCAAATCGTCTCGGATTTCCTTGGCATAGGCTTTCAGTGCCCGTTCGGGGAACGGCCCCGACAGCGCGATCCTTGAGACCGGCTCCTGAACCTCAATCTGTGAAATACTGAATTTCTCCAGATCTTCAGGCAGCTGGCCCTCCACCCGGGCGATCCCGTTCTCCACATCGGAGAACGCACGCGCCATATTGGTGCCTTCCTTGAAATTGATGAAGAACCCGCCGGTCCCTTCAGAGGCATAGCCATTGAACTCGTCAATCCCGGTGATGAAGCGGATTTCCGGCTCGATGGTTTCCAGTACGTTGGCGATGATGTCTTCAGCCGTGGCGCCTGGCCAAATGAAATTCACCGTGACCGCATCCATCCCCACGGTCGGCATAAGCTGCCGGTTCAGCTGGGACATTGAAAACAGGCCGCCCAGAATCATCAGCGCCATTAGCAGGTTCGCCGCGTTCGGGTGGCGGACAAAGGTCCGGATGATGCCGATCTTGGCCTGCATCTATTCGCCCCGGACCTGTACCAGCACGCCTTCGCCGATCTCGGCAAATCGAGAGATAACGACCCTTTCGCCATCTTCCAGAGAACCCGTCAGGAAGACGTCGTCACCGGCATAGCCGGCAACCGTGACGTCGCGGCGCTCCAGCCGATTGTCGGCAACCACATAGACATGATCGCCATCAAAGACCGCGCCCTCCGGCAGGCGCGCGACCTGTTCGTAGGCCCGGTCAGGAAACCGGACCTCGACAAATGCGCCGGGCCGCAGGCGGATGTCTTCCGGTGCCGCATCCAGCACAGCAAACACGTCAACGCCACCGGTTTGTGCCTCGATCTGCGCGCCCACCCGGGTGACCGTACCTTGATAGGCGAGCGGCCGGCCACCGACACGCCAGGTAACCGTGATCGTGCGGCCGATTACTTCTTCACCAACTTCGAGCAGACGGCCAAATTGCGCATCGGTAATATTGAACTTGACTTCAAGCCGCTCTGAGCCGGCCATCACGGCGATCCGGTCATTGATGCCAACGCGCTTGCCGAGTTCGGCACTAACGCTGCTGACATAGCCATCGAACGGGGCAATCAGCTTGGTATCTCTAAGGTCACGTTCAGCACGGCGCAGCGCCACGTCGCGCTGCTGCACCTGGGCGGCTTCGATTTCGACCCGGGCGGTCCGCGACGTCACGGCCCATTGGGCGGTATTGAATGTCCGTTCCGAGTTGTCCAGAAACGCGTTCGATACTGTTCCTTTTTCGTGAAGCTGACGCGCCCGCTCCAGATCGCGTTCAGCAATATCAAGCTGCTGCTGATCGATCTTGAGGCCGTCCCGCTCTGACTGCAGCTTGGCCTTTGCCTCGCGCAACCGGGCCCTGGCGTCATCGAGCGCCGCTTGATAGTCGAACGGGTCGATTTGAACCAGCAGATCTCCTTCCTTGACCACACCGCCATCGCGGAAATTCTCACCTGTTTCGATCAAGGTGCCGGCAACAAGCGCGCGCAACTCTGTTTCCCGGCCCGCGATGACCTCACCGAACAGCGTCTGCTGCGGTCTGATGTCCTGAAACGTGACGGTCGCCACCGATACCGGCCAGCTGCGTTCCCGCGGCTCCGCAGGCTCTACCGTCGGCGCGAGCATATTCATAACAATAAAGGCCAAAATGGCGGTTGCGATGATCAACACAGGGATAAAGACGCGCGTCCGCAGCAATGTGCTGCGGCCGTTTAACCGCTCTTGAATTGCCTTGGAGACGTCTTCGTATTTCACGCGACCCATCCTTGGAGTTTTCGTCCCCGGACCAATATGTTAGGGCTCTGACAAAATATAGTCAGCCCGGCTATGCTGATCACCCTATCCATTGCACGTTCAAAGCTTAAAAACCATGCGCAAAAAAGCACAGGATGCGTCTGATTTTCTTGAGAAACTTGTGGCTTTTGACACGGTTAGCCGCAATCCAAACCTCAATCTGATCGAATTCATCGCGGATTATTTGGCCAATTTAGGCATAGAGGCCGACATTATTCGCGACGAAACCGGTAACAAGGCCAATCTGTTGGCAACATTGGGCGGCCCGCCCGGCGTGCCCGGGATCGTTCTGTCCGGACACACAGATGTTGTACCCGTGGACGGCCAGGACTGGATCACCGACCCGTTCAAGATGGTGCAAACCGATGGCCGCCTCTATGGCCGTGGAACGGCGGATATGAAGGGTTTTCTGGCGATTTGCCTGGCGCTGGCGCCTGAAATTGCCGCTGCCCGGCTGCGCGAGCCGATCCACATTGCCTTTTCCTATGACGAAGAGGTCGGTTGCCGGGGCGTGCATGGGATGATCGAGAAGATCAGCCACATGGATCCCCTGCCCCGCGCCTGCATCATTGGCGAGCCGACCAGCATGAAGGTGGTGACTGCGCATAAGGGCATTTGCGCCTACAAAACCACCATCACGGGCCGCGAGGCCCATTCCAGCAAGACCGATTTCGGTGTCAGCGCGAACTTCGCGGCGGCCCGCCTTGTCGAGTTTTTACGTGTCCTGCTCGCGGAGATGCAGGAACGGGGAGACGACAGCGGGCAATTTGACCCGCCCTATACGTCGCTCAATGTCGGAGTGATCGACGGGGGCACCGCCATCAACATCATTCCCAATACCTGTTCCCTGATCTGGGAGTATCGGCCGCTCCCCCAGGCCGACGATACTGAAATCATCAGGCGGTTTACCGACTTCGCCGAAACCGTCGTGTTGCCGGAGATGCGCGCACGGTTCCCCGAGGCGTCAATTGTGACTGAAGAAATCGCCCGGGCGCCCGCCCTGATGCGCGAACAGGGGTCGCCGGCTGAAGAACTGGTGCTCGCGCTGACGGGGCAAAACCAGACCGAGGCCGTTTCCTTCGCCACAGAAGGCGGCATTTTTCAGGCTGCCGACATTCCCACCGTGGTCTGCGGGCCCGGTTCTATTGATCAGGCGCACCGTCCGAACGAATTCATCGCTATTAGTGAACTGGAGGCCGGCGTTGACTTTATCGAGAAACTGATCGCTGCGTTATCGGACTAGGAAATTTTCGGCGGATCGAAACTATACTCGCTGGTACAGAATTCACAGGTCACAATGATCTTGCCGTCGATCACCATGTCACTGAGTTCAGCCGGATCAAACTGGCTAAGAACATTCTCGATGCGCTCCCGGCTGCACTGACAGAACGTGCCGAGCGGTTCCTTGTCAAACACCCGAACACCAGGCTGATTGAACAGCCGGTAGAGCAGCTGTTCGGATGGCAAGTCCGGGTCGACAAGTTCATCATCACGCACGCTGGCCATTAGGATCGCCGCCTCGCGCCAGGCCTCGTCGTCGCGCTCATCAACCGGGCGGCCCGCCGGTGGCAGATATTGCACCATGATGCCGCTGGCTCGCCAAACCCCTGCGGCACGGCCGACACTCAGCTTGACTGCCGTGGGCAATTGCTCTGAATCATCGAAATATTTCTGGGCGCATTCGGCGAGTGTGCCGCCTTCCAAGCCCACAATGCCCTGGTACCGATCCGTATCCGGGCCCTGGTCGACAGTGAACGCCAGATAACCGGCGCCCATCAGCTGCGGCACTTCACGGCCCGGGTCGATGCCCTCTGCAACAGCTGCGTCAAACGCCGCTCCGTCATAGCTGACCCAGCCGCGCAGGTCGCCAGGCGTGCGGAAGTCAGCAACGATGGAACTGACCGGTCCATCGCCTTTGGCTTGAAGGGTCAGTTTGCCGTCGAACTTGATCGTGTTGCCCAGCATGGCCGCAAGCGTGAGGGCGTGTGCCAACAGCTCGGAGATGGCATCGGGATAGTCGTGTTTGGTCAGAATCTCATCGACCGCTGGACCCAACCGGACCAAGCGGCCGCGCACCTCCTGCCCATCGATCTGAAACGGCAGAACCGCGTCATCGGCGATGGGCTCTGCAGCGCCTACTTGTCCAGACACCACAGCAGGATCGCCTTCTGTGCATGCAGGCGGTTTTCCGCCTCGTCCCAGACAACAGATTGAGGGCCATCGATCACGGCGGCATCGACCTCTTCGCCACGATGCGCCGGCAGGCAATGCAGAAAAATCGCGTTGCTGCTGGCTTTGGCCATCAGGTCTTCGGTAACACTATAGGGGGCCAGCGCCGCCAAGCGCTCATCGTGGTCGAGGTCACCCATCGACACGAACGTATCGGTAAAGACACAGTCCGCGCCACTGACAGCAGCAGCCGGGTCATTACCGGCCGTGACACGCCCGCCCGCCGACGCGGCCCAGTCCAGCACGTCCGGGCGCATGGCATAAATGTCAGGTGTGGCGATCCGCAGCTCGAAGTCGAACTGCACGGCCGCATGAACCAGGCTGGCTGCAACATTGTTGCCATCCCCGGTCCAGGCGACCGTCTTGCCCTGGATCGATCCGATATGTTCTTCGATCGTCATGACATCAGCCATCAACTGACAGGGATGCGACAATTGTGTGAGGCCATTGATGACCGGCACCGATGCATATTCGGCCAGTTCCAGCAAATAGTCGTGGGACAGCGTCCGCAGCACGATGATGTCGACATAGCGGGACAGAACCCGCGCCGTATCAGGAATGCTTTCGCCACGGCCAAGCTGGGTTTCCTCGCCCGTAAGCACAAGTGTTTCACCGCCAAGCTGGCGCATACCGACATCGAATGAGACGCGCGTGCGGGTCGATTCCCGTTCAAAGACAGCGGCCAGCATATGGCCGGCCAGAGCTGCATCCGGGTCGATTGTCCCTTTGGGCAGGCCGGCACGCGCCCGCTTCACGGCCTTGGCGCGTTCCAGAATAGACCGAAGCTCACCGGCATCGATCTGGTGCAGGTCGAGAAAGTGCCTGGGGGTTATCATCCGCTCGCCCCCGAGACAGTGGCGCAAGCACGGTCCAGCGCGTCGACCGCCTGATCGATTTCGTCTTCGGTAATGGTCAGCGGCGGCAAGAGCCGCACCTGATTATCCCCGGCGCCGACGGTCAGCATATGTTGCTCCGTGAGCGCCGCAACGAGATCGCCATTGGTCCCCGTGCAGCGAATGCCCCGCATCAGACCGACACCATGGACGCTGTCGATGACATCCGGATGACGGGCAGCAAGTGTGCCCAATTTCTGGCCCAGATAGCCTGCAAGTTCCTGCACCCGGTCGAGAAAACCCGGTTCCAGAACAACATCCAGCACTGCATTGGCAGCAGCGCACGCCAGCGGATTACCACCGAATGTGGAGCCATGGGTGCCCGGCACCATGCCCTTGGCTGCCTCTTCGGTCGCCAGACAGGCACCGATCGGGAAACCGCCACCCAGGCCTTTGGCCGTCGCCATGATATCTGGTGCAGTGCCGGCCCATTCATGGGCAAACAGCTTGCCGGTACGGCCCATGCCGCACTGAACCTCATCCAACACCAGCAGAATACCGTGTTTGTCACACAGAATGCGGATCGCCGCGAGCAGTTCATGCGGGATCGCATTGATACCGCCTTCACCACGCACCGGTTCAAAAAGAACGCCTGCCGTTTCCGGCCCAATGGCCGCTTCAAGGGCATCCAGGTCGCCAAACGGCACCCGGTCATAGGCATCGAGCACCGGTTCGAAGCCTTCGATATGTTTCGGCTGGCCGCCGGCGGCAATGGTGGCCAGCGTCCGGCCATGGAACGCCCCATCCATGGTGATCAGCCGATAGCGTTCCGGCGCCCCATTGGCGAAATGATAGCGGCGCGCAGTCTTGAGCGCGCATTCCACTGCCTCGGCGCCCGAGTTGCAGAAGAAGACCGTATCAGCAAAGGTCGCCTCGACCAGACGCTCCGCCAGCTTTTCCTGCTGCGGAATGCGGTAAAGGTTCGACGTGTGCAAAAGCTTGGCGGCCTGCGCCTGCACCTCGGCGACCAAGTGTGGGTGCGCGTGGCCAATCAGCGTAACAGCGATCCCGCCACAGAAGTCGAGATATCGGGTGCCGTTCTCGTCATACAGATAGGTTCCTTCGCCCCGTTCAAAGGCGAGATCGAATCTTCCATAGGTCGGCATGACGGGCGTAATCATTGGCTTTCTGCGCTTTTCTGTGGCCCCGGAAAAAGCCGAGGAGTATCGGGAGGGCCGCTTGGGCTGTCAACGGGAATCCCGGAGCGGGTTTCCGGGTCCTAATCCTTCAGGCGAAAGCCTGTTCGGAAAATCAGATAGCAGGCTAGATAAAGCACAACGTTGAGGACGGCCAAAACGATCATCCCGAACACAATCGACGCATCGGAGCGGTCGATGAAGGCATAGCGCAGCCCGTCGATCGAATAGAAGAACGGGTTAAAGTGGCTGATCGTCTGCCAGACTGGCGGCAGTTTTTCGATGGAATAGAATGTGCCCGACAGAAACGACAGCGGCATGATCACAAAGTTGGTCACCGCCGCCAGATGATCAAACTTGTCGGCCCAGATACCGCCAATCAGGCCCAGAAGCGACAGTAACAGCGACGCACCCGCCGCGTAATAGAGCGCGATCAAAGGATGCGGCAGGCTGACATCGACAAAGAAACTGAGCGGGATGACGACCACGACAGCAACCAGCAAACCCCTTGTCAGGCCACCCAGAACGAATGCAGCGGTCAACTCACCGGCGCTGAGTGGCGGCATCAGCACGTCAACGATGCTGCCCTGTACCTTCGCAATCAGCATCGAAGACGAGGTATTGGCAAAACTGTTCTGGACAATCGCCATCATCACCAGGCCGGGCACCAGAAATTCGGCAAAAGGAACATCACCGACAACCCGGTCATTGGCCCCGAAGGCAAGCGTGAAGATGGCAAAGAACAACAGGGTGGTCACGGCAGGCGCCATTACAGTCTGCAGGCCGACCTTCATAAACCGGTGGACCTCTTTCGCATAAAGCGTCCAGAGGCCGACCCAGTTCACCGCCCCGATGCGGCGGACCGCGAAGGCGGGTGGTTTGATTTCCTGATGCATGGCGTCTTCCCTTAAGCTGCGCCTTCTACCCCCTCCCCTTGAAGACGGCAAGCGAACGCCTATTTGCAAATTCGCATTGTGCAGGTGCGAAAATTGACCAGCGGGTTTGCCTCCGATAGAGTGCCGCCCCCAATCGACATCAGGACAAGACAGCATGAGTTGGACCGACGACCGGGTCGAGCTTCTTAAAAAGCTCTGGAAAAAAGGCCATAGCGCAAGCCAGATCGCCGAAGAACTGGGCGGCGTAACCCGCAATGCGGTGATCGGCAAAGCCCACAGGCTGGGTCTGTCGTCGCGGCCGTCACCGGTGAAAAAGCCTGCTGAGGCCAAAAAGAAGGCGAAAGCGGCCCCGGCAAAGCCCAAAAAGAAGAAGAAACCCGCAGCCGCGGCCCCGGCGCCCGAGGCGGAACCGGAAGTCGTGACCATTCTTTCCCTGACCGAGCGCATGTGTAAGTGGCCAATTGGCCATCCGGGTGATGACGATTTCCACTTCTGTGGTCTGAAGTCGATGACCGGCCAGCCCTATTGCACCTATCACGCGGCCATGGCCTATCAGGCGCCCCAGCCCCGTAAAGACCGGCGCCGCAACCGCTAAGAGCTCAATCGAATAGAATCAGGCGAATAGGATCAGGGCGCGCCGGTTTCCGTGCCAGCTTCCTCTTCGGATTGCATCGGCGCCTCTTCCAATGCGGGGGGCATGCTGGGCGCTGCCTCTCCATTGCCGATCTCGATCTCAGCATCTTTTCGAAGATCGGCAATGATCTCGCTATAGATCGTACCGGTCTCGCGCCGCCTGATCTCCGGTTCAACCTCTTCAAGCGGTGCGGGCGATGAATCCCGGGACTCTTCGACCAGGATGACGTGATAGCCAAACTCGGTTTGAACAGGTTCCTTGCTATAGGATCCGGGTTGCATGGCGAATGCCGCGTTCGAAAACGGTTCGACCATGGTCCCGTCGGTGAAGTATCCAAGATCACCACCACGTTCTGCCGACGGACCGATTGATTTTTCCGCGGCCAGTTCAGCGAAATCTGCACCAGCGTCCAGTTCCGCGATCACCGCAACAGCTTCTTCTTCGGTGTCGACAAGAATGTGCCGTGCCTTGATTTCCGGGCTCGGCTCGAAGTCCGCAACGATGGCATCATAGGCCGTGGCAATCCTGTCCTCGGTCATTCGATCTTCGATGGCCTCGTTCAGATAAATTTCCTGCAGCACGTTTTCACGCTGTTCGGCCATGCGTTTTTTGAAAGCATCGGTTTCCTGGACACCTGCCTCAACAGCAGCAGCGGCCACCAACTTGCGTTCAACCAATCGCTCGATCAGCTGCTCTTGCACCAGGGCCTGCGGAATCTGTCTGAAGTCAGGCGGCAACGCCTCATAGAAAGACGTGACTTCCGACTCGCGGATCGGCTCGCCATTGACCCGGGCAACAACCGGGTCATTCGGATCGCTGATATCAGGTGTTGATGCCAGCTTGTCTTCACACGCAGCGACGGCGAGAACAGCACCAATCAGCAAAATCGCCTTTAACGGAGCATTCATCGAAAATCCTTGGAGAGCAGTGATCGGGATAGAGAGGCGGTAGGCTTAACAGCGGCTTAGGGCAAAAGAAAGGCCAATGCACCGGTTTGCCTAGTGGTGATGATGGCCATGACCGTTGTCATCAAAGCGCAGCCGGTGGAACGTCAGATGCAACAGCGACCCGGCAACAAACCCCTGGAACCAGGCAAAACTCTGCGCGGTCGTCAGGTCGGCAACCTGTGACGCTGCTACGTAACCGGCAATGGTCGCCAGGGTCATAAGGCCCAGAACAACCAGCGCCGGCGTCCGGCCAAAACTGGTTTGTACCAGCCACCAGATCGCCAGACCGGCCGGGGCCCGGTGCAGGATGACAGCAATCGAAAGGGTCGTCTCGTGGCCATGGTGCCCGGTCAGCAAGGCGGCGCCATCGGCGGCACCATGCAACAGCAGGCCAAGCACGCCAACGCCAAGGGTCGCAAGATGGATGCCGCGTTCCTGGCGATGCAACATCTGTTCTGCAAGCAGCGGCAGTACGAATCCGATCGCCGCGCAGACCAAAGTTGGCCAGCCGCCTTCAGGCACTTTGTCCCAGAGGATCAGGCCCGCCAAAATGGTCACAACGGCCGTGACCAGCAGGTCCAGCCTCTGGCGCACAACGCCGGCACCCCGCAGCGCGTGATAGACGAGCGGACCGATCAGCAGGCTGATAATGCCAGCGGCGAGAAACATCAGGGACGAACCCTCTTGATCGACAAGGACGCGGTTATCCGGTCGTCGTCAGACGAATGCAAGGTCAAATACCAGACCTATCGGCGAAAGCGCCCATGCTTCGGGCTCGCCTTCCTACCATGTGCCGCCTATCTTTGGGGGTACAGGTTTCAGGGGAGACGATCATGACCGCACTTGATGACTATCGGCTGCTAGGGAAAAGCGGCGTCAGGGTATCGCCACTATGCCTCGGCACCATGACCTTTGGCGACAATTGGGGGTGGGGCGCTGATGCCCAGGAAAGCCGGCGGCAATTCGATATGTATGCCGATAAGGGCGGTAATTTCATCGACAGCGCCGATGGCTATACCGACGGGACCAGCGAGACGCTTGTCGGCGAGTTCGTCGCTGACGACCGGGACCGCTGGGTCGTAGCAACCAAATTCGGCTTCAACAACAATCACGGCGACCCCAATGCCGGCGGCAATCACCGCAAGAATATGATGCAGTCGCTGGAAGGCTCACTGCGCCGGATGAAGACCGATTATATCGATCTGTACTGGGTCCATATCTGGGAGTTCAGGACCCGGCCGGAAGAAGTCATGCGCGCGCTGGATGACGCCGTACGGCAGGGCAAGATTCTCTATATCGGCGTCTCGAATGCCCCGGCCTGGAAGATTGCCCAGTGCAATACGCTCGCCGAACTGCGCGGCTGGACCGCATTTTCAGCACTCCAGATGGAATACAGCCTGATAGAACGCACCGCCGAGCGGGACCTGATCCCCATGTGTGCCGAGCTGGGCCTTGGCGTTACACCCTGGTCGCCGCTGGCGCAGGGCATTCTGGCCGGAAAATACAAAAAGGAAGACGCCAACGCCGAGCCGGAAATGACCGAGAGCGGATTCCCCGCCTCCCGCAAAACCCTCATGGTGGGCCAGGGGCGGCTTAATGACCGGACACTGGGCATTGCAGAGGCCGTCAAGGATGTCGCGAAAGAGATCGGCCGAACGCCCGCGCAGGTCGCACTCAATTGGGCCGCGACACAGCCCGGGATCAGCAGCCCGATTTTAGGTGCACGCACGTCTGAACAATTGGCAGACAATATCGGATCGTTGGATTTCACGATGGACGACGCCCACCGCGATGCGCTGAATACCGCCAGTGCGATAGAGCTGGGGCAGCCGCATGAATTCGGCCACGATCCAATGATCCAAGGCATGGCCGATGGCAATACATCCATCAGCCCGCCGGGCTACCGCGTCAGATTCTAGGTCCCTGGTCGTATTTTCAGGTGCGGGTGCACCTGCCTGTGTTACACTTTGGTGAAGCTGGCGGCCGGCACGTCGCATTTGGGGGCGGGCAGAGACTTTGGTCGCGTGCTTATGCACCAACATCCCGGGATCAGCGATGAAACTGTCCAACTGCACCTGCCTGGAACTAAGACGCGCAACCCGTATCGTGACGCAACAGTTTGACCGGTCGCTGCAACCGACCGGGCTGAAAGCCACGCAATTTTCCGTGTTGGCTACACTTTACCAAGCCAAAGGACAGCTTTCGGTAAATGAGCTGGCCGAAGCACTGACAGCAGACCGGACAACGGTCACACGCAATTTAAAGCCGCTTGAGACGGCAGGTTATTTGCGCTCGGAAACAGCAGGCGACCGGCGGCGCCGCATGATCGAGTTAACGCAGGAAGGCCGTGAAAAACTCGATGAGGCGCGGCCCCATTGGGAGGCCGCTCAGCGAAGCGTCGTCAAGAGCATAGGCAAGAAAGATTGGCGCGCCATGCGCGGCCTGTTGCGCGATGTTGTCGCCAGCGCCGGTTAGGCCTGCTCTGCCAGAAAATCAGCGATCTCCTGAATCGCCGCATTGGCTTCCGGCACCGCCGGTGCCATCAGGTGCCAGTCATGCAGCATCTCTGGCCAGATCTCCAGCACCATATGGGCGCCCGCTGCCCGCCCTGCCTCGCAGACCTTGCGCGAATCATCCAGCAAGACTTCTGCATCACCCACCTGCAGCAAGGTCGGCGGAAACCCGTTGAAGTCACCGAACACCGGCGACGCATAAGGATTCTGCCGGTCATCGCCGACATAGAGTTGCGCGCAGTCATAGAGCCAGTCCTGGCGGCAGATCAGGTCGGCTTTGGCGCGGGTCTGCATGGTTGCGCTGCTCACCGTCATATCAGCCCAGGCCGACAGGGTTACGACCTTATCGGGCAGGCTTGCGCCTCTGTCCTTCCGCGCGAGCACGGTACCTAACGCCAACCCGCCGCCAGCAGAATCACCCATTGCGACGCTCCGCGTTGCCGTGCCCGGACCATCAGGCCCATTGGCCAGCATCCATTCGAATGCGGCATCGGCATCGTCAACCGCTGCAGGAAACATGTGTTCCGGCGCCAACCGATAGTCGACCACCAGAACCGCCATCCCGGTCACTTCAGACAGAAAACCCGCCAGCGCGGTATGCGTGTCGATACTGCCAGCGACATACCCACCGCCGTGTAGATAGAGAATACGCTGCGCCGGATCCGCGTCCTTTGCCACCACCCAGGCGGCAGGCACCCCGCCTGCCTCCACACGGGTCTCCGTGGCGCCCTCTGGCAGCGGAGAACGCGGCGACTTGGCCATGACCTTGCGCAGGTTCTTGGCCGTGATCTTCATGCCGATGAGCCAACCCCATCGGTTCAGGAAGACCCAGCGCCGATGCGCGATCTCGAATTGCGGTGAGGCCAAGAGGCTAACCTTTTGAGCGGATATAGGCGCCGATCTTGTCGATAGCTTCTGCAGCCTCTGGCACCGCGCGGCCCAGCGCATGCCAAACGTGAATGGTGCCCGGCCACCGCTCGATGGTGACATCAACGCCCGCTGCGCGGGCCTTTTCTTCCACCATTAGCGAGTCGCACAGCAACACTTCATCCTCACTGACATGAATCAGGAACGGCGGCAGATCATGGAACTCTCCAAACACTGGCGAGATCCTGGGATCTTTCAGATCGATATTGTTGCCCGCCGTCAGGTCGGCAAACCAGTCAACCGTTGGCTTTTGGATCATGGGGTCGGTTGCCGCCCGGCTTTCAAACGTATCGCCGGAACAGGACAGATCGGCCCAGGGCGACATGGCAACCGCGGCTGTCGGCTTGGGCAGGCCTGCATCGCGGATTCCCATCAACAGCGCAATGGTCAAACCGCCGCCTGCTGAATCGCCCGCAACAAAACAATGGGTCGGCGACCCGGCACCATCCGGACCATTCTCCAGCATCCAGCGATAGGCGGTCATACCGTCGTCGAACTGTGCCGGCGCAAGACTTTCCGGTGCCAGCCGGTAATCGACATTCAGCACGGCGACACCGGCGGCTTTCGAAATATCAGCGGCCAGCACCCGGTGTGTGTTCAGATTCCCGGCCGCATATCCACCGCCATGGACATAGAGCAGACGCCGGTTGGGGTCGGCATCCTGATCTACGACCCACTCACACGGGACGCCGCCTGCGTCCACCGCTGTCGTGGTAATGCCGTCCGGCATCGGCGCGGTGTAAAGGACATTTTCCATCATGTCGCGGACGCCCTCGATGCTGGGCTCAAGGCCAGCCGCGGCGGCGGCTTCGTTGTTCGCGATCAGCTGGTCGATTGTCGCTTGAAGTTCGGCTGAAACAGCCATGTGCATGCTCCCCGTAATTCCTGTTTTCGCATGTGAGTCTTAGGAAGTTTTCTCAGGCGGTGCACCTGAAACTTTAAAGAACGGACCAGGTATCAGCGAAGCTGGCGCGACCCATCCAGAAAACGCGCGGCGCTGGAAACGTGATTCTGCATCTCGAGCTGTTCGGCGGTATCCCAGAGAATCCGTGCGGTATCAATACTGCCGCTGACTTCTGGGTCCCGGCGGAGCTGCCAGTACGCCGCGCGGAGCGTCAGATAAGCGGACGGATCATCGCCCAGTGCTTCCGGCGTTTCGGTCAACGCCTCGATCTCCCGTGCGACATAGAGCCGTTCCATCGGGCGTTCCATCAACGCATGTCCAAGCGCGGCCAAATGCTGCGCCGCCGGATGCGAGAAGGCGTGTATCGAAGGTGGCACTGAGTCTGTCGTGGTCAATGGCAGTGCACCACCGCCGGCCGGTCCCTGTCGGACCGGATCCGGGCCAAATGCCTGATAAAAAAGAACAAATGAAACAGCAAAGACCACTAACCAGCGAAGGTTGGACAGGATGCGCGCCCGGCGCGTTGGTTTCTCGGTAGTATCCTGCGACAAGATCGGCCCGTTGTTCTTTCGCTTCCTTACAGCCAGTCGGGAATGGACTCGCCGGCCAGCATCTCCTGAAAATCCGGCCGCCGCCGCGTGACAGCAAACCGGTCCGCGTCAACCAGCACTTCGGGAATCAGCGGACGGCTATTATAGCTGGAAGACATCACAGCGCCATAGGCACCTGCAGACAAGAATGCAACCAGGTCACCAGCCTGATAAGGCGGGCTCATGCGCTGAACGGCAAATGTATCGGCCGACTCGCAAACCGGGCCGACAAAATCGATCGGCAGGCTGACCGCGTCCTCGGCGGGTTCCGTAACCGGCCAGATCTGATGATAGGCGTCGTAAAAGCTGGGGCGAATCAGGTCATTCATTGCCCCGTCAAGGATCACGAATGTCCGGTCGCCATTGGTTTTCACATAGATAACCTCGGCCACCATGATCCCGGCATTGCCGGCGATCAGGCGTCCGGGCTCCAGGATGATTTCGCAATTCAGCGGCCCGATGATGCGCTCGATCATCGCTGCATATTGATCGGGATGCGGCGGCTCGGCATCTTCCGGGTGATAGGGGATGCCCAACCCGCCGCCGAGATCGACACGGTCGATAGTATGCCCGGCTTCCCGTAATTCACGCACCAGCTCAGCGACGCGGCTGAAGGCGTTTTCATAGGGCTCCAGATCCGTCAATTGCGAGCCGATATGAACGTCGAGGCCGACAAGCTCAATTCCCGGCAGATCCGTGGCCATCTGGCAGACCGCACCCGCACTTTCCCAGGGCAGCCCAAATTTGTTCTGTTGGGTCCCCGTGGTGATTTTTTTGTGGGTCCGTGCGTCGACATCCGGGTTGATCCGGGGCGCGACCGCAGCAGTCATACCCTTCTGCTGGGCGACCTGGCTCAGCAGATAAAGCTCCGGCTCTGATTCGACGTTGAATTGGTGGATGCCGACATCAAGGGCATAAGCCATCTCACCCGCCGTCTTACCGACCCCGGAGAAGACAATCTTGTCGGCCGGCATGCCCGCCATCAGCGCACGCTGCAACTCGCCTTCGGAAACGATATCGGCGCCAGAGCCCTGCCGTGCAAGGGTTTTCAGGACCGCAAGATTGGAGTTCGCCTTGACCGAATAACAGATCAACGCATCCATTGACGAAAAGGCGTCTGAGAACACCTGATAGTGGCGCGTTAGCGTCGCTGTCGAATAGCAATAGAAAGGCGTACCGACGTCGCGCGCGATGTCGGGAACGGGAACCCCTTCGGCGTGGAGCACACCGTTTCGATACTCGAAGTGGTGCATCAGCCGGCCGGTGTTTCTTGAGCAGGCGGCGCGGGGGGCGGCTGCAATGCGCCTTTGCGGCCACACGCGCTGACCGCCAGGGTCAGAACCAACAGGGATGCTATTGCAATCCGGGTCATGCCAGCCGCTCCTTCCACTTGTTGATCGCCTCGCGCACACGGGCAGGTGCGGTACCCCCCTCACTGGTCCGGCTCGCGACAGACCGCTCGACGGTAAGCACATCGAACACCTGGGCAGTAATCCCCGGTTCGGCCGACTGCATATCTTCAAGCAGCAGGTCTGGCAGGTCACAGCCCTTGTCCTCAGCCAGTTTGACCAGCGCGCCGGTCACATGATGCGCCTGGCGGAACGGCATATCCAGATTCTGCACCAACCAGTCGGCCAGGTCTGTCGCGGTAGAAAAACCGGTCGCTGCTGAGGCCAGCATGGCTTCAGTATTGACCGTCATATCGCGGACCATGCCCGTCATCGCCGCCAGACAAAGCCCTAGAGAATCCGCCGCATCAAACACCGGTTCCTTGTCTTCCTGCATGTCCTTGGAATAGGCGAGCGGCAGCCCCTTCATGACCATCAACAGCGTGTTGAGCGCGCCTGCGATCCGGCCGGTCTTGGCCCGGATCAACTCTGCGGCATCCGGGTTACGCTTCTGCGGCATAATCGACGAGCCGGTTGAAAACCCGTCGCTCATGCTGACGAAGCCGAACTGGGCGCTCGACCAGACCACCAGCTCCTCAGCCAATCGTGACAGGTGGGTCGCGCAAAGGGCGGCTGCCGCCAGAAATTCAATCGCAAAATCCCGGTCCGACACTGCATCGAGCGAATTGGCGGCAGGCCGCTCGAAGCCGAGGGCCTTGGCGGTTGCCTGCCGGTCAATCGGGAACGACGTGCCCGCCAGCGCGGCCGCGCCCAGTGGACTCTCGTTCAGGCGGGTCCGTGCATCCGCAAACCGGCCCCGGTCCCGCCCGGCCATCTCGACAAAGGCCAACAGGTGATGACCCAGGGTGACCGGCTGAGCGACCTGAAGGTGAGTAAAGCCCGGCAATACGGTTTCCGCGTGCTGGTCGGCCTGCGCCAGAAGGGCCCGCTGAAAATCAGCCAGGGCCCGGTCGATTCCATCAATAGCGTCCCGGACCCAAAGTTTGAAATCGGTCGCAACCTGGTCGTTCCGGGACCGGGCGGTGTGCAGCCTTCCCGCAGCCTCCCCGATGATCTCCGTAAGCCTGGACTCGACATGCATGTGAATGTCTTCAAGCTTGGGATCGACATTCAGCTCCCCTGCATCGATTTCGGACAGGATCTGGGCCAACCCCTTTTCAATGGCGGCCCCATCGGCGCTTGAAATAATGCCGGTTTCGACCAACATCGCACAATGTGCCTGGGATGCGGCGATGTCCTGGGTATAGAGTCGCCGATCGAAATCGATGGATGCATTGATGTGCTCCATGATCTCAGACGGTGCCCCGCCGAAGCGTCCACCCCATAGCTTATTGGATCCGTTGCCGCCGCTCATCGTTCCATGCCTTTGCGATAGGAGCCTTTACTTGCCCCTGAAGCGCCTTTCTCAACTCGCTATTGTCCTAAGCGCCGCCTTATATGTCGGCTGTGGTCCGGCAGGCAACCAGGAAACCGGGATTCACCCGCCTGACCATACGCCAACGGACAGTGTCAGCGCCTTCGAATTCGCACCCGAATTGGCGCCGGTGCCGGATGAGCCGTTCCAGAATGCCAGCGGCGGCACCCTACGGCTTAGTGACTTCGAAGGGCGGGTTGTCCTGCTTAACCTCTGGGCCACCTGGTGCGGCCCCTGCAAACATGAAATGCCGTCCCTCAACCGGCTTCAAGAACAAAAAGGCGGCAAGGATTTTCTGGTTATTGCGCTGTCCAGCGACCGGGCCGAGGCACGCGCCGTTGACCCTTTCTTCGAAGAGTGGGGCCTGAAAGCGCTGGAAAAATTCTATGATCCGATGAACGCCGTCGGTCGCGCATTAGGCGTGCGTGGCCTGCCGACAACGCTTCTAATCGATGCGCAGGGCCGCGAAATCGGGCGGCTGGAGGGTCCTGCGGAGTGGGACAGCCCCGAGGCGATCGCGCTTATCGACGCGGTGATGTAGGAGATTAACGGGTGGGGACCGGCGTATCGCCCGAGTAGTCGTAAAAGCCACGGCCGGTTTTTTGTCCCAGCCAACCGGCTTCGACATATTTCACCAATAGCGGACAAGGCCGGTACTTCGAATCGGCCAGGCCGTCAAACAGCACCTGCATAACCGACAAACAGATGTCGAGGCCGATGAAATCAGCCAGTTCCAGCGGGCCCATCGGATGGTTGGCGCCGAGCCGCATGGCGGTGTCGATGGCCTCTACATTGCCGACACCTTCATAAAGCGTATAGACCGCCTCATTGATCATCGGCACCAGCAGACGGTTGACGATAAAGGCCGGGAAGTCCTCGGCATTGGTGGTGATTTTTCCCAACCGTTCGGCCAGGCTTTTGGCCGCCTGGTAGGTTTCGTCGACAGTGGCAATGCCGCGGATGATCTCCACCAGTTCCATCAATGGCACCGGGTTCATGAAATGCAGCCCGATAAACTGCTCCGGCCGGTCCGTGGCCGATGCCAAGCGGGTCACGGAGATGGAAGACGTGTTGGTGGCGATAAAGGCTTCCGGCTTCAGCGTCGGACAGAGTTCCTTATAGATGCCGATTTTGACATCCTGGTCTTCCGACACCGCCTCAATGACAAAATCACAATCTGCAAGATCCGCCAGGCCGCCAACCGTCCTTATATTGGCAAGCCCGTTCTTATGGTCATCAGCGGTGATACGGCCCCGGGCCACCTGCCGGCCCATATTGCCGTCAATGATTTCGAGCGCGTTGGCAAGCTGGTCAGGATTGGAATCAATCAGCGCGACGTCGAGACCGGCAAGCCCGCAGACATGGGCAATGCCCGTGCCCATTTGCCCCGCTCCAATAACGCCGATTTTTTCCATCATGATCCGGGTCTTATCCGATCTCTCAACCTTGGTCCTAGGACGGTAATGCGTTTTCCAGTTCAGGAACAGCCTGGAACAGGTCAGCCACCAGGCCATAGTCAGCAACCTGGAAGATCGGCGCTTCTTCGTCCTTGTTGATAGCGACGATAATCTTCGAATCCTTCATGCCCGCCAGATGCTGAATCGCCCCGGAAATACCGACCGCGATATAAAGCTCTGGTGCAACGATCTTGCCCGTCTGCCCGACCTGATGGTCGTTGGAGATATAGCCCGCATCGACCGCCGCACGGGACGCGCCAACAGCGGCGCCTAGCTTGTCGGCCAGGGCCTCGATAATCGAGAAGTTCTCGCTTGAACCCACGCCACGGCCACCGGAGACGATGATACCCGCGGAGGTAAGCTCTGGACGGTCAGACTTGGACAGCTCCTGGCTGACAAAGCGCGAGTTGCCGGGATTGTCCGCAGCAGCACCGGCCTGCACAGCACCGGAACCACCCTCTGCCGCAGCAGCCTGGAAGCCCGTGCCACGAATGGTCATGACCTTCTTGGCGTCCGAAGACTGTACGGTCGCCAGTGCGTTACCGGCATAGATCGGCCGCACAAAGGTATCGGCGGAAACAATTTCCTGAACGTCCGAAATCTGCGCAACGTCCAGCATCGCTGCAACCCGCGGCATCACGTTCTTGCCGTTAGTCGTCGATGGCGCCAGGAAATTATCATAGCCATCGGCCATGGAGACAATCAGCGGCGCCAGTGTTTCAGCAAGCGGATGTTCATAGGCCGGATCGTCAACCAGAACGACCGCTGAAACACCAGCGACATTGGCCGCGGCATCTGCCACAGCCTGGCAGCCACTGCCGGCAACCAGCACATGGACGTCACCGCCCAGTTCACCCGCTGCGCTCACGACATTAAGCGTCGCCGCCTTCAATTCTGCATTGTCATGTTCTGCAAGGACCAGCGTCGCCATTAGAGTACTCCTGCTTCGTTCTTGAGCTTCTCGATGAGCTCTTCAACCGATTCAACCATGACACCACCGGACCGCTTGGGCGGCTCTTCAACTTTCAACACATTGAGGCGCGGGGCCGTATCGACGCCATAGTCCGCCGGGGCCTTGGTATCGAGCGGCTTTTTCTTCGCCTTCATGATGTTGGGTAGCGACGCATAACGCGGCTCGTTGAGGCGCAGATCGGTCGTTACAACCGCAGGCAAGGTCAAAGCAATGGTCTCAAGCCCGCCGTCGATTTCACGGGTCACTTCAACACCGCCGTCGGCCAACTTCACCTCGGAGGCGAAGGTCGCCTGCGGCCAGCCCAGCAGCGCGGCCAGCATCTGGCCGGTCTGATTCGAATCATCATCGATGGCCTGTTTGCCAAGAATGACCAGTTGCGGGCCTTCTTCCTCAACCACGCCTTTGAGCAGCTTGGCAACGGCCAGCGGTTCCGGATTATCGTCCGTTTCAATCAGGATCGCCCGGTCTGCACCCATGGCAAGCGCGGTCCGCAGGGTTTCCTGCGCCTGGGCCGGGCCGATGGAAACCGCAACGATTTCTTCAGCCTCGCCCGCTTCCTTGCGGCGAATCGCCTCTTCGACAGCGATTTCGTCGAACGGGTTCATGGACATTTTCACATTGGCAAGGTCGACACCGGTGTTGTCGGCCTTCACGCGGACTTTGACGTTGTAGTCAATGACCCGCTTCACGGGCACGAGAATTTTCATTTTTTGGGGGCTCTCCCGACTTGATCCAAGTCTTGTTTTTCGCGGTGCACCATTAACTCATGGGCCCAACAGTGTCAACGGACCGACCTTGGGAACCCAAGGGTTTCAGCGGTTTGCACCGGGCACCCACAGTACGTCGCCGCGGCCCTGGTCATTGACATGCCGGGCCAGCACAAACAGCAGGTCCGACAGGCGGTTGATATATTTGATTGCGGCGGGATTGACCGGCTCCTGCGCCGCGAGGGCCACCATGTCGCGCTCGGCCCGGCGTGCAACGGCCCGGGCCAGATGCAGGTTGGCCGCAGCGGGCGAGCCACCTGGCAAAATGAACGATGTGAGCTCCTCAAGATCCGCGTTCAGCGCATCGATCTCTTGTTCAAGGCGGTCGACCTGTGGGTCCTGAATACGCAGCGCGGCCTCGGATGAGAAATCATCGCCCGGGGTCGCCAGGTCCGCCCCGAGATCGAACAGATCATTTTGAATCCGCGACAGCAGCGAGTCGATATCACCCTCTGTATGCAACCGGGCAAGCCCGATTGCCGCATTGGCCTCATCGACCGTGCCATAGGCGGTGACCCGAAGCGCATCTTTGGGCACGCGGGAGCCATCAACAAGCGAGGTCTGCCCCTTGTCACCACCACGGGTATAGATTTTGGTCAGCTTGACCATCAGCCCTCTCAAGCCTGCGTGGCGAGGAACAGGAACATCAAAATGACGGCGGCGAATTGCAGGATAACCCGCCACCGCATCAGTTTGTTGGAGCGCTTCGGATCTGCGCCGCCGCTGCGGACCATCCCGACAACCCCCGCGAAAAGCACGCCCAGGACGGCGAGCAACAGGATGATAATGGGGATGAGGGTGGCGGACATGGCAGTCTAGTTCGTCTCCAACAGGCGGCGAGCGATCACCTCGGCCTGAATTTCGCCAGCACCTTCAAACACGTTCAAGATCCGCGCATCGCACATCACCCGGCTGATCGGATATTCCAGCGCGTAGCCGTTACCGCCGTGGATCTGCAGCGCGTTGTCCGCCGCGCCCCAAGCCACACGGGCGGCCAGCAATTTAGCCATGCCGGCTTCCAGATCACAGCGCATACCCTGATCCTTTTCGCGCGCGGCAAAATAGGTGAGCTGGCGCGCCATCATGATCTCGACCACCATCCAGGCGATTTTTCCGAACACGCGCGGGAAGCTGTAGATCGGCTTGCCGAACTGAATGCGGTCCTGCGCATATTGCAGACCCAGCTCCATGGCAGACTGTGCCACACCCACCGCCCGTGCGGCGGTTTGAATGCGGGCCGATTCGAAGGTCGTCATCAGCTGTTTGAAGCCATTGCCTTCTTCCTGGCCCAGCAGGTTTTCGGCTTTGACTTCAAACTGATCGAAGGCGAGTTCATATTCCTTCATGCCGCGATAGCCGAGCACTTCGATCTCGCCGCCGGTCATGCCCTCGGCCGGAAAATCGGTCTCGTCGTTCATGCGCGGCTTTTCCGCCAGGAACATCGAAAGACCGCGATAATCCTTGGTATCGGGATTGGTACGCACCAGCATGGTCATCACGTCGGTGCGGGCGGCATGGGTGATCCAGGTCTTGTTGCCGGTGATCTTATAGACGTCGCCGTCCTTGACCGCGCGGGTGCGCAGCGACCCCAAATCAGACCCGGTATTGGGCTCGGTAAACACAGCAGTCGGCAGGATTTCACCCGAGGCCAACTTCGGCAGCCACTGCTGCTTCTGTTCTTCGGTGCCGCCATTAAGGATGAGTTCGGCCGCAATTTCCGAGCGGGTGCCGAGCGACCCGACACCAATATAGCCGCGGCTCAGTTCTTCAGACACCACACACATGGACGTTTTGCCCAGACCGGCGCCGCCATATTCTTCGGGAATGGTCAGGCCGAACACCCCCAATTCACCCATGTGACGAACCACTTCGTCGGGAATGAGGTTGTCCTTGAGGTGCCACTCATGGGCCTCGGGCAGCACTTCTTCTTCGGCAAAACGGCGGAACTGGTCGCGCACCATCTGCAGCACATCATCCAGGCCCAATTCGCCAAAGTTGCCTGACGCAACACTGTCGGCCACCAGTTCAGCGATCCGCGCGCGAACGGCTTCTGTATTGCCGCCGGCCATCAGCGTCTTCACCGCCGGGTTGCCAGCAAAGGCCGCGATCGACGCGTCGTCAGCGCCCAACTCTGCCGGGCGGGCCCATTCCCCCTGGCTCATCGGCAGGCCGCCAAGCAACTGGGCACAATATTCGCCATAACCGGCCTGCAGGATCAGCTGTTCCAACTCGCCAAACGTGCCCTCGTTCTGCATCTGCCGTGCCCAGGCCAGGGTCTGGCGCAGCGCCTCAACATAAGTCGCATACCAGCCATAGCCGTGCGCCACCGACTGATGCGCTTCCAGCAGCTTCCGGTCGACCCGGCCATCCCGCACGATCAAGTCAGCGACCGCCTGTTTGACAACGAGCGCGAGCGCATCAGCCGCTTCAAGCGCCTGACCGCACGTGGCGACAAGGTTATCGACAAGTGGGCCTGCTGACATTTCCGCCGCAAGTTGATCCGTGGCCGTGCTCATGGGCCGTTCCTTTCGTTCTTGGCTTCTGGGTGTCCAGATGTTCTACGGACGACTCAGCTGGCTAGACCAGGCTCGTTTCCAGCCTCGATCGCATCCTCGATCGTCCGGATCCCCGGATAACGCGACGACACCAACACCGCCATATTGCCGGGCTTGTGTTCGTTGTTCCACATCTTCGTATGCGCACGAGGTATGTCATTCCAGGCGAACACCTCTGACATGCACGGGTCGATACGGCGCTCGATCACCAGCTGATTGGCCTGGCTGGCCTGCTTCAGGTTGGCAAAGTGGCTGCCCTGAATACGCTTTTGGCGCATCCAGACAAACCGCGCATCCATGGTGAGGTTGAACCCGGTGGTGCCGGCGCAGAAGACCACCATGCCGCCGCGCTTCACAACAAAGCAGCTGACCGGGAAGGTCGCTTCGCCCGGATGCTCGAACACAACGTCGACATCCACACCCTTGCCGGTGATGTCCCAGATCGCTTTACCGAAGGCGCGGCACTTTTTCATGTACTGCCCGTAACCTTCGGCATCGCCGACCGGCGGCAGCTGTCCCCAGCAATCGAAGTCCTTGCGGTTGAGCACACCTTTCGCACCCAACGACATGACGAAGTCACGCTTGGATTCATCGGAGATAACACCGATGGCATTGGCCCCGGCCGCTGCACAGAGCTGCACCGCCATCGAGCCGATCCCACCAGAGGCGCCCCACACCAGCACATTGTGGCCAGGCCGCAGAATGTGCGGACGGTGGCCAAACAGCATGCGGTAAGAGGTCGCCAGCGTGAGCGTGTAACAGGCGCTTTCTTCCCAGGTCAGGTGGCGCGGGCGCTGCATCAGCTGGCGCGCCTGCACCTTGCAGAATTGCGAAAAGGACCCGTCGGGCGTTTCATAGCCCCAGATCCGCTGGGAGGACGAGAACATCGGGTCGCCACCGTTGCATTCCTCATCGTCGCCATCGTCCTGGTTACAATGAACCACAACCTCGTCACCGATCTTAAAGCGCGTGACACGGCTGCCCACGGCATAGACCACGCCTGATGCATCGGACCCGGCGACGTGGAAATCCGCACCGTGAACGTCGAATGGCGTGATCGGTGTGCCCAGCGAGGCCCAAACACCGTTGTAATTGACGCCGGCGGCCATCACCAGCACCAGCACTTCGTCGGGGTCGATGGCGGGGGTATCCACCACCTCAAGCTGCATAGCCTCTTCCGGAGGGCCGTGCCGCTCGCGGCGAATCGCCCAGGCGTACATTTGTTTGGGGACATGACCCAGCGGCGGAATTTCTCCGACCTCATACAAGTCCTTCAAAACCACATTTTCCTGTGATTCCGTCGCGTCATCATTCGCAGCAGCTGGCTGTGCAGTCATATACTCTCTCCCCGGATGCCGAAAACGGACACGTCACCGGCACCTCACATCTCTTTTTGCGGTGCAGCATTTACTATGATATTTCCGTGACAGGGTCCACGGAGAAATAATGTAAACAGTTACCCCTTAGTAACTGTAAGAAAATTCGGGAGAACGGCATGAGCGATTCGGGGAACACGATCAAGCGCGACCGCCCCTGGCTGATTCGCACCTATTCGGGTCACTCTTCCGCGAAGGCATCGAACGAGCTCTATCGGACCAATCTGGCCCGCGGCCAGACCGGGCTTTCTGTCGCGTTCGACCTGCCGACCCAGACGGGATATGACGCCGACCATCCGCTCGCCAAGGGCGAAGTGGGCAAGGTGGGCGTGCCGATTTCGCATCTGGGCGACATGCGGGCGCTGTTTGACCAGATCCCGCTGGAACAGATGAACACCTCGATGACGATCAATGCGACGGCGGCCTGGCTGCTGGCGCTCTACGTCGCCGCTGCCGAGGAACAGGGCGCTGACCGGCAAAAACTCGCCGGCACGGTCCAGAATGACATCATCAAGGAGTATCTCAGCCGCGGGACCTATATCTTTCCGCCTGCGCCGTCGCTCAAGCTGATCAGTGACATCATCAGCTTCACCTATCGCGAAGTGCCGAAGTGGAACCCAACCAATATCTGCTCCTACCACCTTCAGGAAGCGGGCGCGACGCCGGTTCAGGAGGTCGCCTTTGCCCTCGCCAACGCCTTCGCCGTGCTCGATTCGGTCAAGGAGTCCGGTCAGGTACCGGAAGACGAATTCCCGACGGTCGTCGGGCGAATCAGCTTCTTCGTTAATGCCGGTGTGCGCTTCATCACCGAAATGTCGAAAATGCGCGCCTTTACCGAGCTGTGGAACGAGCTGACCGAGCAGCGCTATGGCGTCGAGAACCCCAAGCTGCGCCGCTTCCGTTATGGCGTGCAGGTCAATTCGCTGGGCCTGACCGAGCAGCAGCCGGAAAATAATGTCTATCGCATTCTGTTATCCATGCTGGCGGTGACGCTCTCTAAGAACGCCCGCGCCCGCGCCGTACAACTGCCCGCCTGGAACGAGGCGCTGGGCCTGCCGCGCCCCTGGGACCAGCAATGGAGCTTGCGCCTGCAGCAGATTGTCGCCGAAGAAACCGACCTGCTAGAATATGCCGACATCTTTGATGGTTCGGAGGTGATCGAGGCCAAGGTCGATGCGCTGAAAGCCGACATCATGGCCGAACTGGCCCGGATCGAGGACATGGGCGGCGCGGTCGCGGCCATCGAATCCAGTTATATGAAACAGGCGCTGGTCAAATCGAACACCGACCGGCTGAACAGCATCGAGGCGG
>JANQQJ010000001.1 GCA_028284945.1 Alphaproteobacteria bacterium
ATCGGTGGTGCGAATATCGGCAACAGCGTCGCCCAGCGCTTCTTTTAAGGCGGCGATCAGTGCATCGGTCTCTGTGGCCGGTGTTTCGTCACTGGCGTCCGTTTCGCCAAGCGTGGAGAGGTCTGCTGCACCTTGGGTCACAGACTTGAAGGGCTTGTCATCGAACGCATCGACCATCGAAAGCCAGAAGTCGTCCACCGGATCACTGAACAGCAGCACTTCGATCCCGCGCGAGGCAAACCCTTCCAGATGCGGGCTGTTGCGTGCTGCGTCCGGATCGCTGGCCGAAACATAGTAGATCGCGTCCTGACCCTCCTTCATGCGCGAGACATAGCCTTCCAGACTGGTCCATCCGTCGCTGGCGGTGCTGCGGAACCGTACCAGGTTTAACAACGGTTCGCGCCGCTCGGCGTCTTCGTAAAGGCCTTCTTTGATCACCGGGCCGAAGGCGTTCCAGATCTTGTCGAAGGCTTCGGGTTCCTTCTTGGCCTTGTCTTCCAGGGCCGACAGTACCCGTCCGGTCACGGCTTTTCGGATCCGCGCGACCACGGGATTGTTTTGAAGCATCTCGCGGCTGATATTGAGCGGCAGGTCTTCTGAGTCGATTACACCACGCAGGAACCGCAGATAACCCGGGATCAACTCTCCGGTATCATCGGTGATAAAGACACGTTTGACATAGAGCTTCACCCGCGGCTTGCGCGCCGGGTCGAACAGGTCCATCGGCTGGGTTTCCGGCACGAACAGAACCGCCGAATACTCGATCATGCCCTCGGCCCGGTAGTGCAGCGTCACCGCAGGCTCGTCGAAGGCGTGCCCGACATGGCGGTAGAATTCGGTATATTGCTCCTCGGTCACGTCCGACTTGCTGCGGGTCCACAGGGCCGATCCCTTATTGACCGATTCTTCCTCATCGACCACGCCGTCCTTCGCCTCGGAAAGATGGATCGGGAACCCAATATGGTCGGAATAGGTGGTGACGATCTGCCGCAGCCGATTGATGTCGAGGAATGCACTCTCCGTCTCACCCTCGCGGATATGAAGGGTGATGTCGGTGCCCCGGGCCCCTCGGTCGGCAGGTTCGATAGTATAGCCGCCCTGACCGTCTGAGGACCATTTGAAGGCGTCCTGCGTCCCTGCTTTGCGGCTTACCACATCGACGTGATCAGCGACCATAAAGGCCGAATAGAAGCCGACGCCGAATTGCCCGATCAGGGAAACGTCCTTTTGCGCGTCGCCGGTTAGCTGCTCCATAAAGTTGGCGGTGCCCGACCGGGCGATGGTGCCCAGATGCGCGATCAGGTCATCTCGGTCCATGCCGATGCCGTTGTCGGAAATGGTGATCGTCCGGCCGCCGGCATCGAGCGCCACGGTAATTCTGAAATCCGCCTCGCCATCCAGCAAGGAGTCGTCGGTCAGCGCGGCGTAGCGCAGCCGGTCGCAGGCGTCTGACGCATTGGAGATCAATTCTCTCAAGAAGATCTCTGTGTCCGAATAGACCGACCGCACCATCATATGAAGAAGGCGGGAGACCTCGGCCTGAAATTCGTGGGTTTCGACGGTATCGGTCGTCGACATGGATGCTGCCCCTGTTCGTTAATCTGCCATCGGGCAATGGCGCCCGTTCGTTCGGCTAGATAAGCAATAAGGCAGGGGGATCAAGGTAGTGGAGGCCCAAAAAAGAAATTGCCCGGTCGCTACCGGCGGACTGGGCTTGGGGGCTACAATTCCGCTAGATGTGCGACCGGGCTGACGAGGCCAACACCTGCTAATGTACGCTGAAATGTGGCCGGAATGGGGCAGGCCTCGGGCATCCCTGGGGCAATGTCGCTTTTCTGTCGATTTTTCATGATTTTGTCAGATTTACCGATGTCGCCCTAACGCTGGACAAGACCGCCTTCTCTTTCTTAAATGGGGCATGCGCAATATTACGACTCTCGCCGCACACCGCCCCGGCGCAAAACCAGATGTTTTCTTCGACCGGGGTGAGCTCAATCAGATCCTTCGCGTCTATGGCCACATGGTGGCCAAGGGCGAATGGCGTGATTATGCGATGAACGGCGGGCGGGAGCAGGCGGTGTTTTCTGTCTTCCGCCGCACCAGTGAAATGCCGCTCTACAGTATTGTGAAATGCCCTAAACTGGCCCGGAAACAGGGCGCCTTTGCGATTATCGGCATGGGCGGGCAGATCTTGCGCCGTGGGCACGATCTGTCTGCGCTGCTGCGATTCTTCGACCGCAAACGTTTCAAAGTTGTCGACTGAGGCGCCTAAAAAGAAAACGCCCGGTCGAAACCGGGCGCTTCCAACAAACCAAGAATTTGGCCGTGTCTTATTCCCTGTTGCCGAACAACTGCAGCAGGAACAGGAACATGTTGATGAAGTTCAGGTAAAGGCTCAGCGCGCCCATGATGGACAGCTTGGCCATCGTCTCGTGGCCATGGCCCTGGAAGTACATTTCCTTGATGCGCTGGGTGTCATAGGCGGTCAGACCGGCGAAGATCAGCACGCCCAGCACCGATATGATAAAGCCCATCATGCTCGACTGGACGAAGATGTTGACGATCATCGCAATCACGATGCCGATCACGCCCATGATCAGGAACGAGCCCCAACCGCTGAGGTCCTTCTTCGTGGTGTAGCCGAAGAGGCTCAGGCCGGCAAAAGCGCCTGCAGTAACGAAGAAGATCTGCGCGATGCTGGCGTCCGTGTAGACCAGGAAGATGCTGGAGATCGATACGCCCATCAGCGCCGCAAATACCCAGAAACAGGCCTGAAGCGCGAATGTGCTGAGCTTATTGATGCCAAAGCTCATCACCATGATCATCGCCAGCGGCGACAGGGCGATCACCCAGCGCAGCGGCGACGCATAAATCGCTTGGCCCAGCCCGGTCAGCTCACGGCCAGCCGCGGTCTCGTTGACCGCCATGCCCGAAAACACCATGGCAACGATACCGGTAAGCAGCACGCCGGATGCCATGTAGTTGTAAATCTTGAGCATATGAGAGCGCAGGCCCTCATCAAACTCCGCTGATGTGGCGGTGCCAGTGCCCACCGAATAGCGCCGTCCATATTGTTCAGCCATTTTCCGAACCACTCCTTCGAGGTTGCAGATTGTAAATTTTCAAACCAAGTGACCGTAATATTGAAGCGGCAACGCCCCAATTCAAGGAAAACCGGTCGCAGAAAGCCGGTTATTCAGTGCGGAGAACCGGGGCTGGTTTCTCGCCCAGCGCACGCCATGTACCCAGAAATCCGATCGCGACCGTGACAATCATGGCGATCAGGGCGGTGCCAACCAGCACTTCGGGCTGCCAAAGCCACTCAGCCTGCATCACTTGCGTCATGACCAGCCAGGCGGCAAGCGTGCCCAATACCATGGCGATAACGGCGGTAATCAGGCCCATTAGCGCGTATTCGACCAGATAGGTCTTGGCGACGTGGGCCCGTGTAGCGCCAAGAACCTTCAGAATGACCGAATCCCGCACTCTGTCGTGATAGCCGGCGGCCATGGCGCCTGCAAGCACCAGAATACCGGCCAGCAGGGCGGCTGATGCTGCGCCGGAGATCGCCAGATTGATATCACCCAGCATGGAATTCACGGTTTCCAGAATGTCACGCACATGAACGGCGGTCACGTTGGGGAAGGCCTGCGAGACTGCTTTTTCCAGGTTCTCTTCCTCCGCAGGGTCCATCCGAACAGTCACCAGGTGCGAGTGCGGTGCTTTTTCCAGCGTGCCGGGGGCGAAAATCACCGAGAAATTCATCCCCATGGTTGACCAGTCGATCTCCCGGATGTTGTAGATTTCCGCTTCAATCGCACGGCCCATCACATTGAATGTCACCGTATCGCCAATGCCCAAATCCATGCCCTGGGCCAGGTTGGCGTCAAAGGATATGGCGGGCGGACCGTCATAGTCGGCGGGCCACCAGTCGCCTTCGGTGATTTGGTTGCCCTCGGGTTGATCTGTCGCATAGCTCAGGCCCCGGTCACCGCGCAGCGCCCATTGAGCCTCGGGTGCGACTTTGGCGTCCTCAGCCAGCACACCATTCACCCGGGTGATGGCCGCGCGCAGCATGGGCGCGCGCGTTACATCGGTAACGCCGGCGTGGTTTTGAAGCAGGGCTTCGAAGTCATCGATCTGATTTGGCTGAACATCGACAAAGAAATAGGCCGGTGCGTCATCGGGCAGCCGGTCCTTGATCTGGGCGGACAGGTTCGATTCGATTTGCGCGATTGTGACCAGCAGCGTCAGGCCCAGTCCCAGGGACAGAACCACATTGGCAGTCGCCGCACCGGGCCGATGCAGATTGGCCAGCGCCATCCGCCATATGGTGTTTTTCGGCCGGGGAATGATCGACGCGACCTTGGACAGGGCCAGACCGGCCAAATAAAGGATGACGAAGCTCGCCAATGCGCCGATCAGAAACCAGCCAGTGAACAGCCGGCTGTCGGAAAAGCCCATCGCCAGACCGCCCAGACCCAACGCGGCGATAACCGCCAAAGCGATGTACTGCGCGCGCGGGCGGCCCCGCATCGGCGCAATCATCTGCCGGAACAGACCGGCGGCCGGCACGTCGCGCGACTTGCCGAGCGGCCAGACCGCAAAGGCCAGCACGGTAAAGAAGCCGTAGCCCGCGGCCAGGATCAGCGGTTGTGCATAGAGTCCGGGCTCGGCTGGGACTGGCAGCATGTCCTCCAATGCGGCCAATGCGGCGACCGGAATAATCGCCCCCAGGATCAAGCCGAGAATCACGCCAACGGTGGCCAGCAGCATCACCTGAACCAGATAGGCGCGGAACACCAGTGATCCGCTAGCCCCCAGGCTCTTGAATGTTGCGATGGTTTCACGTTTGCCCGCCAGGAATCCGGCGGTGGCGTTGGCGACACCAACCCCGCCGACGACCAAGGCTGTCAGCCCGGCCAGCGCGAGAAAGACACTCAAGCGCTCCATGAACTGGCGCAGACCGGCCGCGCCATTGCTGCGGTCACGAATGCGCCAGCCTTCCTCGGCGTAGCGGTCCAGCAGATCGCGGGTGACGACGTCCGGATCGACGTTGTCCGGCAGGGCAAGCCGGTATTTGTACCGGATCAAGCTGCCTAGCCGGATCAAGCCGGTGTCCTCCAAGCTGGCTTCGGCCACCATAGCGCGAGCGCCAAGCGTAAACCCGTCAGCAGCCTGGTCGGGCTCTTTGACGACCGCGGCGCGCACTTCAAATACTGTCGCGCCAATCTTCAACGTGTCGCCGACGTCAGCGCCGGTTTTTGCCAATACGACAGGATCAACCACCACGCCCCAAAACCCGTCGCGTTTAGCCAGGGCCTCCTGGATATCCATGGCGGGGGAGAGCTCGACGGATCCATATAGCGGGTAAGCGTCGTCGATACCTTTCAGCTCGATGGTCGTGCGTTGGCCATCACCGGCTGTCGCCATGCTGCGCAGATTAACCGCGAGGCTGCTGTCATATTGCCCGGCGACATAGCCAAGCTGCGCGTCGGTCATCGGCTGATTGGTCAGCCGGACTTCAACGTCGCCGCCCAGAATCACCTGTCCATGTTCGCCAATGCCCGCCAGCACAGCCTCGCGCACGGCACCAACGGCGGCGATAGAGGCGACGCCCAAAACAATACAGGCCAGGAAAACCCCGAAGCCTTTCAGCCCACCCCGCAATTCGCGCAGGGCAAAGGTGAGCGGCAGCGGCATCAGGCTGACGTCCCCGCAAGCCGGGGCTGCGGCGCTTCATCGGACTCAATCTTGCCGTCGCGCAGCCGGATCACCCGGTTGCAGCGGCTGGCAAGGCCAGGGTCGTGGGTAATGAGAACCAGCGTGGTGTCTCGTTCGGCCTGTAATCCGAACATCAGTTCGATGATGTCCGAACCCGTGCTGGCATCCAGATTGCCTGTCGGTTCATCGGCCAGCAGCAGGCCAGGGCCTGGCACCAAGGCGCGCGCCAACGCCACGCGCTGTTGCTCGCCACCAGACAATTGGCTGGGATAATGGTCCATCCGGTCGGCCAGCCCAACAATCTTCAGTTCTTCGGCCGCCTTGTCGAAGGCATCTCGATCGCCCAGCAGTTCCATGGGAACGGCGACATTCTCATGCGCGGTCATGGTCGGGATCAGGTGAAATGACTGGAAGACGATACCAATTCGACCGCGCCGGAAGGCCGCCAGCCGGTCCTCATTCATAGAGGTGATGTCCTGCCCATCGATCTCCACGGTGCCCTTGGTCGGCTTTTCCAGCCCGGCGATCACGCTCATCAAGGTGGACTTGCCCGACCCCGATGCACCGACCATACCGGCGGCCTCGCCACGGGTAATCTCAAGATCAATCCCGCGCAGGATGTTGACCGGCCCGGCAAGGCTATTAAGTGTTAGGTGAATGTCCTCTAGGCGGATCATATGCGTCATAGGGCTGCGAACGATGCTTTCCGATATGGGGCCAGTGTGAAGTTTATCAAATTCTTAAACGTCTTGGCGCTCGTTACCCTTTCCTACGGTGCAAGCGCCCAGGGAGATGACTCGCTCTATGTTCTTGCTCTAGGCGACAGCCTGACTGCGGGTTACGAGCTCGACCCGGACTATGCGTTTCCCGTCCGGCTGGAGGCCACGTTACGCGATGGCGGTGTTGATGCCACGGTAATCAACGCAGGCGTATCAGGCGACACGTCCAGTGGGGGCCTCACCCGGCTGGACTGGGCAGTCAGTGACGTGCCCAATGGTCAGCCTGATCTAGCGATCATCGAATTGGGCGCCAATGACGCCCTGCGCGGTATCGAGCCATCGCTGACCAAACAAAACCTGCAAGCCATTATCGAGTATTTCCAGGCACGTGACGTCACCGTCCTTTTGGTTGGCATGCAGGCGCCGCCCAATATGGGGCCTGACTATGAAGCCGAGTTCAATGGGCTCTATCCCGCATTAGCAGAACAGTACGAGGTCGCTTTCTATCCATTTTTCCTCGACGGGGTAGCGGCTAACCCGGATCTCAATCTCAGCGACGGCATGCACCCTAACAATGAGGGTGTCGATGTGATCGTGACACGCATCGCCCCACTGGTTAAAACACTGCTGGAAACCGAACCAGCGCCCTAGACCGGCCCAAACCCCTGTTGGAGGACATGATGACAATTTTGCCTGTATCTCATCCCGTCCTCATCAACACTGCTTCCTAAGCAGATGGCTCGGTTGTCATGCTTCGTTTGTTCGTTGGGCTTTCACTGCCGTCAGAAGTACGCCATCGCCTGTTAGGCGTCATGGGGGGCGTGTCTGGCGCGCGCTGGCAGACGGAAGACCAGCTTCACCTGACGCTGCGCTTTCTGGGTGAGTTGAGCGAGGACCGCGCCGAGGATGTCGATACCGCGTTGGGGCGCCTGCAATTCGATCCCTTCGATATTCAACTAAGCGGTCTGGGAACGTTCGGCAATGACCGCAAGACCCGCGCGCTCTGGGCAGGCGTGAGTCCGGAAGCGCCGCTTGCCGACCTGGCGCAAAGGATCGAACAAGCCGTGGTGCGGGCAGGCCTATCGCCGGAGACGCGGCGGTACAGTCCCCATATTACACTCGCCCGTTTCAAGGGCAGCCGTGTGCGTCTGGATAGAGTTCTGGAAGCCAGCGGCCAGTTGTGGTCACCGGCGTGGCAGGTCGATCAGTTCCACCTTTATCGCAGCCACTTGTCTCACTCCGGCGCTGCCTACGAGATACTGGCATCGTACCC
>JANQQJ010000007.1 GCA_028284945.1 Alphaproteobacteria bacterium
TTGGCGCGCTGGCGTTCGGCATCGGCACGTCGGAGGTCGAGCATGTGCTGGCCACCCAGACGCTGATCCAGAAGCGGTCGAAGAATATGCGGGTCACCGTCGATGGCGACCTGCCCGTCGGCGTAACGGCCAAAGATGTTGTCTTGGCCATCATCGGCAAATTAGGCACCGCTGGCGGCACGGGTTTCGTCATCGAATATGCCGGATCGGCCATCGAAGGCCTGTCGATGGAAGGCCGGATGACAGTCTGCAACATGACCATCGAAGCCGGTGCGCGCGCCGGGTTGATCGCACCCGATGAAAAAGCGTTCGACTACCTGAAGGGCCGCCCGATGTCGCCCAAGGGCGCCGCTTGGGAAGCCGCTGAAGCCTATTGGCGCACCCTGCGCACCGACGACGATGCTGTCTTCGATGAAGAGATCCATCTGAATGCGGCCGACATTGTCCCGCAAGTCACCTGGGGGACGAGCCCGCAGGATGTACTGCCGATTACCGGGGCGGTGCCCAATCCTGCCGATTTCGACGACGAGAACCGCCGGCAGGCCGCAGCACGCTCGCTCAGCTATATGGGCCTGGAAGGCGGCACGCCGCTTCAGGACGTGAAAATCGACCGGGTGTTTATCGGCTCTTGCACCAATGGCCGGATTGAAGACATCCGCGCCGTTGCCGCCGTCGCCAAGGGCCGCAAGGTCGCCGACACGGTCGGCGCGATGGTTGTCCCGGGTTCCGGTCTGGTCAAGGAACAGGCCGAAGCCGAAGGCCTGGACAAGATTCTGATCGAGGCCGGTTTTGACTGGCGCGAACCGGGCTGTTCCATGTGTCTGGCCATGAATGCCGACAAGCTGACACCTGGAGAACGCTGCGCATCGACCTCCAACCGGAATTTTGAAGGCCGCCAGGGCAAGGGTGGGCGGACCCATCTGATGAGCCCGGCCATGGCCGCCGCCGCCGCCATTGCAGGCCATCTGGCTGACGTGCGCGACTATCAGTAACCTCCATGCCGGATAAAGGGAGAGTGAGCATGGCGTTGATATCCGATGAAATCTGGGCCGCAACCATTCGCAGAGCGCTTGAAATTGCCAAAGAGCATGCGACCGACGAAGAAAAGCCACGCATGGAACGGCTCTACCACGTTGGGCTGACCGACGGGGCCGAGGGACAGGAAGGCACCTTCGGAATCATCGGTATCCGCAAGGAATAGATCTGCCGCATCAGCGGCGTAAGGAAGAATGATGGACAAGTTTACCAAGCTGACCGGCGTCGCAGCACCCCTGCCCCTGATCAATGTCGATACCGACATGATTATCCCGGCTGATCACATGAAGACGATCCAGCGGACGGGCCTGGGCAAATGGCTGTTCGCCGAGATGCGGTACAACGATGACGGCTCTGAAAAGCCTGACTTTGTCCTCAACAAACCCGCCTACCGTGAGGCGCAGGTGCTGGTCGCTGAAGACAATTTCGGCTGCGGCTCATCGCGCGAGCATGCGCCTTGGGCTCTGCTGGATTTCGGGATTCGCTGCGTTATCGCGCCCAGCTTTGCCGATATCTTCTACAATAACTGCTTCAAGAACGGCATTTTACCGATCGTCCTGCCACAGGACGATGTCGAGAAGCTGCTGGATGACGCCGAGCGTGGCGCCAATGCCGTTCTGACCATCGATCTGGAAGCTCAGGAGATCACCGGTCCGGATGGCGGCACGATCAATTTTGATATCGACCCGTTTCGCAAGCACTGCCTCTTGAACGGCCTCGACGATATCGGCCTGACGATGGAAAAAGCCACGTCGATCGACACATTCGAAGCCAAACGACAGGCGCAACAGCCCTGGCTCAGCGCCGCCAGCTAGCATTGCAGTCCAGCACACTTCTTATGCGACCACACAATACCGTTCGTGCTGAGGAGCGTTTCGGGCTTGCCCGTAAACGCGTCTCGAAGTACGAGCGGTCCATTCACCCTTCGAGACACTCGTTCCGCTCGTTCCTCAGGGCGAACGGGCCAGGAAGCGATTAGAGCAACTTCTTTCTAGGGAATAGACAATGGCAAGCAACAGGTCCCTTCTGGTCCTGCCCGGCGACGGTATCGGCGCTGAGGCAATGGCCGAAATCCGCCGCGTCATCGGCTGGCTTGAAACCAACCGTTCCTTAAGCTTCGACCTGGATGAAGATCTGGTCGGCGGCTGCAGTATCGACGCGCATGGGGTGCCGGTCACCGATGCGGTGATGGATAAGGCCATGGCGGTCGATGCGGTGCTGCTGGGCGCGGTTGGCGGCCCAAAATGGGACGATGTCGACTTCTCTATCCGCCCGGAACAGGGCCTGCTGCGGCTGCGCAAGGAAATGGAACTGTTCGCCAATCTGCGGCCCGCCGTTTGCTTTGAAGCGCTCGCCGATGCCTCGTCGCTGAAGCGCGATGTGGTTGCCGGTCTTGATATCATGATTGTGCGCGAGCTGACCGGCGGAGTCTATTTCGGCGAACCGCGCGGCATCACCGACCTTCCGGACGGCCAGCGTCAGGGCGTCAACACCCAGGTTTACACAACCGAAGAAATCCGCCGGGTCTGCCGCGTCGCATTCGACATCGCCAAGGCCCGCGACAGCCGGGTCACCAGCGCGGAGAAAGCCAATGTCATGGAATCAGGTATTCTGTGGCGCGAAGAGGCCCAATGGGTGCACGACAACGAATATCAGGATGTCGAGTTGAGCCATATGTATGCGGACAACTGTGCCATGCAGCTGGTTCGCTGGCCGAAACAATTCGATGTTATCGTCACGGACAATCTGTTCGGCGACATTCTGTCTGATGCGGCGGCCATGCTGACCGGCTCGCTGGGCATGCTGCCCTCTGCCTCTTTGGGCGGCACGGACGAAAACGGCAAGCGCAAAGCCATGTACGAGCCGGTGCATGGCAGCGCACCGGACATCGCAGGTCAGAACAAGGCCAACCCGATCGCCTCGATCATGAGCTTCGCGATGGCGTTGCGCTATTCCTTCGACCTGGGCGATGAGGCCGATCTAGTCGAAAAAGCCGTTGAAAATGTGCTGGCCTCAGGCTATCGCACGGGCGATATCATGCAGCCGGGGATGACCGACGTGTCAACGACCGGCATGGGTGATGCGATTTTGGCGGCGCTCGACAACCTCGCCGCCTGACGGTACGGAGAAGACCAATGGGTTACAAGGTAGCCGTCGTCGGCGCCACTGGCGTCGTCGGCCGTGAAATGCTGCAGATTTTGGCGGAACGTCAGTTTCCCGCCAATGAAGTCGTGGCGCTTGCCTCCCGCCGCAGTCAGGGCAAGGAAGCGTCATTCGGTGAGAGCAAGACACTGAAGGTTCAAGCGCTTGAAAACTATGACTTTTCGGACACAGACATCGCATTGATGGCCGCCGGGTCCGGCGTAGCTAAGGAATACGGTCCGAAGATTGCAGATGCGGGCTGCACGGTGATCGACAACAGCTCATTCTACCGGATGGACCCGGACGTGCCCTTGATCGTGCCGGAAGTCAACGCGGACGCCATTGACGGCTATACCAAGCGGAACATTATCGCCAACCCGAACTGTTCGACCGCCCAGCTGGTTGTGGCGCTGAAGCCGTTGCACGATATGGCGACCATCAAGCGGGTTGTCGTGTCGACCTATCAGTCGGTTTCCGGCGCAGGCAACGACGCGATGGACGAACTGTTCCGCCAGACCCGGGCGATCTTCGTCAATGACGAGATCAAGAAGGACAACTTCACCAAGCAGATCGCGTTTAACGTGATTCCGCATATCGACGTCTTCATGGATGACGGCTCGACTAAGGAAGAATGGAAAATGGTGGTCGAGACGCAGAAGATCTTGGACCCGGATATCGAACTTACGGCAACCTGCGTTCGGGTGCCGGTCTTTGTCGGCCATTCTGAGGCAGTCAATATCGAGTTCGAAAACCCGATCGACGAAAAACGCGCCCGCGAGGTCCTGCGTGAAGCACCGGGCATCATGGTAGTCGATAAGCGGGAGGACGAAGGCTATGTCACCCCGGTTGAGGCTGCGGGCGACTTTGCCACCTTTATCAGCCGGATCCGCATGGACCCGACGGTGGAGAACGGCCTGAACCTCTGGTGTGTTTCGGACAATCTGCGCAAAGGCGCAGCGCTCAATGCCGTGCAAATCGCCGAGCTGCTGGGCACCCGCCACCTGAAGAAGGCGTCTTAGGACCCAACCGAAAAGGAACTGACATGGCCGCGACCTTTCGCCCCCGCCGCAGCGTGCTTTATATGCCGGGTTCCAATGCCCGCGCGCAGGAAAAGGCCAAAAGCCTTCCTGCCGATGCGATCATTTTGGATCTGGAAGACGCGGTCGCGCCCGATGCGAAAGAAGAAGCCCGGGCACAGGTCTGCGCCTCGGTCACCGGCGGTGGCTATGGTGGCCGCGAGCTGATCATCCGCGCCAATGGGCTCGACACACCCTGGGGTGAAGATGACATCAAGGCGGCCAGCGCCGCTGCGCCCGACGCGATCCTGATTCCGAAGGTCGAATCCGCCCAGATGGTCCACGACGCCCTGGCCCGTATGGACGCAGCCGGTGCACCGGAAACCACAGCGCTTTGGTGCATGATGGAAACGCCGCGGGCCATTCTGCGCGCGGAGGAAATCGCCAGCGCTTCGCCACGGATCAGCACCCTGGTCATGGGCACGTCTGATCTGGTCAAGGACGTCCATGCGCGGCACACGCCTATGCGGCTACCGATGTTGACCAGCCTGGCACTATGCATTCTGGCGGCGCGCGCCGAAGGCCTGGCCGTGCTAGACGGGGTTTATCTGGATCTGAAAAACGAGCAGGGCTTCCGGGACGCCTGCGTTCAGGGGCTCGAACTTGGATTTGACGGCAAGACGCTGATCCACCCGTCGCAAGTGGCCCCGACCAATGAGGTGTTCGCGCCCGACGCCGACGAAGTCACCCATGCCTATAAGGTGATCGAAGCCTTTGCCGAAGCGGAAAAAGAGGGCAAGGGTGTAGTGGTTGTCGACGGGCAGTTGGTCGAAAACCTGCACGTGGAAAACGCCAAGCGGCTGGTCGCTCTGGCCGAAGCGATCGAGTCGCTGGAAAAGGCGAACGGATAGAAACAGTCCGTTCGTGCTGAGGGCGTTGAGCAACACGAAACGCGTCTCGAAGTATGAACGGACAAGCATGGAAATCCGTTCGCATGGAGCCTTCGAGACGCTCGACAAGCTTGCTCCTCAGGCCGAACGGATTTCAAGGGAACCAACAAAATGACAAAAACCGCTACCGGCAATTTTTTTGAAGACTTTGCCATCGGCCAGGAGATCGTTCACGCGACGCCCCGGACCGTGACCGAAGGCGATGTCGCGCTCTACACGGCGCTTTACGGCATGCGGTTCGCCGCCAATTCGTCCGACCCTTTCGCGATGGACTTAGGTCTGCAAGCCGCGCCGCTAGACGACTTTCTGACTTTTCATTTTATCTTCGGCAAGACCGTTCCGGACATTTCGCTGAATGCGATCGCCAATCTGGGCTATGCCGATGGCCGGTTACTTGGGCCTGTCTATCCGGGTGACACGTTGTCAGCGAAATCGACCGTGATTGGTCTGCGTGAGTTGTCGAGTCATAAGGCCGGTATTGTCTATGTCCGCTCCACCGGCGAGAACCAGTCCGGTGAGCCGGTGCTGGACTATGTGCGCTGGGTGATGGTGCGCAAGCGCGACCCGGAGGCGCCCGCGCCGGAAACCTTGGTCCCCGACTTGCCCGAGGCTGTTACACCAGCCGATCTGGTCGTGCCCGATGGTCTTGACCTGAGCGGGTTTGACACCACTCAATCCGGCTCAACCGACCTTTGGGACGACTATAAGGTCGGTGAAAAGATCGACCATGTCGACGGCATCACCATCGAAGAAGCCGAGCATATGATGGCCACCCGGCTTTACCAGAATACGGCCCGTGTGCACTTCAATCAGTTTGTCCAGGCCCACAGCCAGTCCGGCCGCCGGCTAATCTATGGCGGCCACATTATCTCGCTGGCGCGCGCCATCAGCTTCAACGGTCTTGCCAATGCCAGCTTCGTTGCCGCGCTCAATGGCGGCGTGCATGTTGCACCGAGTTTCGGTGGCGACACGATCTTTGCCTGGTCGGAAATACTCGATAAAGCCGAGCTGCCGGGCCGCACGGACCTCGGCGCGCTGCGGATTCATACGGTCGGCCTCAAAAACCAGCCGGCGACAGAATTTCCGCACAAGGACGAGGGCGGGAAAGACCATCCCGGCCTGGTGCTCGAGCTTGACTACTGGGTCTTGATGCCGCGCAGATGACCTGACTGCGTGGGGGATGATCCTTGCGCAGGCGCCCAGCCCACCCATCTCTTGTATATGCAATGCTAAGACGAGAGATGCCAATGATCCGACAGACCTTAAGCGCGCTCGCCGTAACTGTTCTGATGGCCGGCTGCGCGCAGACCGACGCCGATACCACCACCCAAGCCTCAGCGGCGCCCCCTGAAGGCAAAGAATGCTTCTGGCTGCGTGAGGTGTCCGGCTTCAACCGGGCGGGACGCAACCAGATTCTGGTCCATACCGGCCCCAATGAACGATTTCTGTTCGAGACCCTGGGGCATTGCCCGAATCTGAACTTCTCCGAGACCCTCGCCTTCGATCAGCGCGGTCCCGGCCAGATTTGCAGGGGAATAGATGTCAACCTGGTCGTCGGGGGGAACATCGGACCACGCCGATGCCCGGTCAAAATGATTAAGAAGCTGACGAAGGAAGAAGCGAAGGCTTACTAGCCTAAAATGACTTCCGACAGACCCAAAGGTCATCCCGGCGAAGGCCGGGATCCAGTTAGGCTTTCATAGAGGTCCTGCCAGTGGGGGTTCATCTCCTCAATCCTCTTGATTTTCCATGCCCTCTTCCACTCCTTAATCTGTTTCTCCCGCGTTATCGCGGCTTCAGCGCTGGTATGGGTTTCATACCAGACGAGGGTGTGGACTCGGTACTTTGAAGTGAATCCATGCACGACATCATTCTTGTGCTCCCAGACGCGTTTTGGCAGATCAGAAGTCACGCCGACATAGAGCGTTCCATTGCGTTGGTTCGCCATAATATAAACGCAGAAAATCTTCTCGGTGGCGTTCATCGCTCGGATTCCGGCCTACGCCGGAATGACTCTTGGGGACTGGTGACGAGGGATACGCTCAATTCTCAAGTCGTCGCCGTCTCCTAGCCGAGCCACCACCCGTAAGCCCGTTCGCGGACTTTGGCACCACCGACCTGGTCGTCACGTTCTGCAATGGTCAGGCCGCCCAAGCGCTCATAGAAGCCCGTTGCAAGGTTACCGACCAGCACCCAAAGCATCAGCTTGTCGTGCCCTTCGGCATCCAATTGATCGCGGCTGGCCTCGAACAGCGCGCGGCCAATCCCCCAGCCCTGCCATATCTCCAGGACATAGAGGGCATAGATTTCAGCCGTAAACCCGGCCTTCGGATCACGGCTGGGACCGCCGGATACAAAGCCGATGACCTCGTCATCCGCGTCCGCCACCAGCACGAATTTCCCTTCCGGGCCACGCAACATGCGCCGCCAAAACCCAACCGAACGCGGATGAAACTGCGCTTCTATCGCTTTCGCCGGCAACAGATCAGCATAGGTGCTCTGCCAGGTCTCAGCCTGAACTTGGGCGATTGCCTCTGCGTCTGCTTCTGTCGCCTGGCGGATTGAAAGCGTCGTGCTTGCCATTGTCCCGAACTCGTTATCCAAGCGATAAGTGTAGGACAGGGCGTAGCCTTTGCCTACCGGTTGAATTATGGCAATGCGCGCGGCATTGAGGCCCGTGCAGATCAGCCATGCAGACCCCAACGCTGCCGTTGACCTGCCCTTCGCCCTAGCTATGATGCCCGATCATTCTTGTCCCAGACCCATACGGGATCATCTCTATGGCCAATCTTTCGCGACCTACTTCGCCCCACCTTCAGGTCTATCGCTGGACGGTAACCATGGCGAGTTCGATCTTGCACCGGGCGACCGGCGTGGCGCTTGCCCTGGGTGGCCTGTGGCTCGCCTGGTGGCTGATTGCCGCGGCCTCCGGTCCCGACGCCTTTGCAACAGCACAGGCGTTCTCCGGCAGTATTATCGGCCGGCTGTTCCTGTTCGGCTTTACCTGGGCGCTGATGTTCCACTTGCTCAACGGCATCCGTCACTTGGTCTGGGATGCCGGCTATGGCTTCGATGTCGGCACGTCGACCAAAAGCGGCTGGGCCGCTGTTATCGGATCGGTCGCGCTGACGTTGCTGGCCTGGGTTATCGGCTATAGCGTGATGGGGGGCTGATCGATGAGCCTTCGCACACCAATCAGCCGGGTCCGCGGCCTGGGCTCTGCTAAAGACGGTACGGAACATTTCTGGCTGCAGCGGGTCACTGCTGTTGCCCTGATCCCACTGGTCATCTGGTTCACCGCCTCGATTGTCTGCATGACGGGCGCAAGCTACGGCGACATGCGCGATTGGCTGGGCCAGCCGATTGTGGCGGTCCTGATGCTACTGATGATCACCGCGGGCTTCATCCACCTGAAGCTCGGCGTACAGGTTGTCATTGAGGACTATGTCCATGGCGAGGGCCTGAAACTGGTCTCGCTTCTGCTCAACACATTCTTCTGTCTGGCGGTCGGCGTGGCAGCCGCGTTTGCCGTGCTCAAGATCGCTTTTGGAGGCTAAGTTTCAATGAGCCAAGCCTACACGTTTCACGACCATACCTATGACGTCGTTGTCGTTGGCGCCGGGGGCTCCGGCCTGCGCGCGACGATGGGCATGGCCGAGCAAGGCCTGCGAACAGCCTGTATCACCAAGGTCTTCCCGACCCGGTCACACACTGTCGCCGCACAGGGCGGGATCGCCGCGTCGCTCGGCAATATGGGCGAGGACAATTGGCGCTGGCACATGTTCGATACGGTCAAGGGCTCGGACTGGCTGGGCGATCAGGACGCTATTGAATATCTGGTCCGCGAAGCACCGGCAGCGGTCTATGAACTGGAACATTACGGCGTACCGTTCTCACGCACAGAAGAGGGTAAGATCTATCAGCGTGCTTTCGGCGGCATGACCACCGAATTCGGTGAAGGCCCGCCCGCGCTACGCACCTGCGCGGCCGCCGACCGGACCGGCCACGCCATGCTGCATACGCTCTATTCGCAGTCATTGAAGCACGACGCGGAATTCTACATCGAGTTCTTCGCCATCGACCTGATCATGGTCGACGGGCAGTGCAAGGGCATTGTCGCGCTCGACATGGCGACCGGTGAACTGCACCGGTTCCGCGCCCATATGGTCGTGCTGGCAACAGGCGGCTATGGCCGGGCTTACTTCTCCTGCACCTCGGCGCACACCTGCACCGGCGACGGCGGCGGCATGATGCTGCGCGCGGGCCTGCCGCTTCAGGACATGGAGTTCGTCCAGTTCCACCCCACCGGCATTTATGGTGCGGGCTGCCTGATCACGGAAGGCGCCCGCGGCGAAGGCGGCTATCTGGTGAATTCAGAGGGCGAGCGTTTCATGGAACGCTATGCACCGCATGCCAAGGACCTGGCATCGCGCGACGTGGTGTCCCGCTCCATGACCATCGAAATCCGCGAAGGCCGCGGCGTTGGCCCCGACGGCGACCATATCTATCTGCATCTCGATCATCTCGATCCTGATGTGCTGGCAGAACGGCTGCCGGGCATTTCTGAATCGGCACGGATTTTCTCTGGCGTTGATGTCAACAAATCGCCGATCCCCGTATTGCCGACCGTCCACTACAACATGGGCGGCATTCAGACCAACTATCGCGGTGAGGTGCTGACCCTGAAAGACGGCGAACCGGATTCGGTCGTCCCGGGGCTGATGGCCGTGGGCGAAGCAGCCTGTGTTTCAGTGCATGGCGCCAACCGCCTCGGCTCCAACTCGCTCATTGATCTGGTCGTGTTTGGCCGCGCGGCAGCCCACCGGGCTGGTGAAATCATCGATCCGGGCGAAAAGCATGCCGATCTACCCGCTGATGCAGGCGAGAATTCGATTTCGCTGCTTGATCACTACCGTAACGCGTCAGGCGGGACGCCAACGGCTGAAATCCGCCTCAATATGCAGCGCACAATGCAGAACAACTGCGCCGTGTTCCGCACCGGTGAGGTGCTGGACGAAGGCGTCGAACTGATCGATCAAGTCTGGAAGCAGATGCCCGATATCCGGGTCACAGACCGCTCGCTGGTCTGGAACAGCGACCTGATCGAGAGCATTGAGCTGGATAATCTGATCCGTCAGGCGGTTGTCACCATGAACTCCGCCGCCAACCGGACGGAAAGCCGCGGCGCCCACGCCCGCGAAGACTATCCGGACCGGGACGACGAAAACTGGATGAAGCACACCCTGGCCTGGTTCGATGACGGCAAGGTCGAAATCGATTACCGGCCGGTGCACAGCTACACGCTGACCAACGATGTCAGCTATATCGAACCCAAGGCCCGCGTCTACTAGGACCGCCGCAAGTTAACGTTAAGGAAGCCGAAGCATGGCCGAATTCACCCTGCCCAAAAACTCCAAGATCAAAAAGGGCAAGCACTACAAGGCGCCAGAAGGGGCGACCAACACCAAGACGCTTGGTGTCTATCGCTGGAGCCCGGATGACGGCGAGAACCCACGGGTCGATACCTATGAGGTCGATCTGGATACCTGCGGCCCGATGGTTCTGGACGCGCTCATCAAGATCAAGAATGAGATGGATTCGACCGTCACTTTCCGCCGGTCCTGCCGCGAGGGCGTGTGCGGTTCCTGCGCGATGAATATCGACGGCAAGAACGGCCTGGCCTGCACCACCGGCATTGATGAAGTAAAAGAAGGCGCCCAGATCACGCCGCTGCCGCACATGGATGTCGTCAAGGACCTGGTCCCCGACATGACCAACTTCTATGCGCAATACGCGTCGATTGAGCCGTGGATGAAGACCAAGAGCGCCACGCCTCCTGATTCCGAACGGCTGCAAAGCCATGAAGACCGGGAGAAGCTGGATGGTCTCTACGAGTGCATTCTGTGTGCCTGCTGCTCGACATCCTGCCCCAGCTATTGGTGGAACCAGGACCGCTACCTGGGCCCCGCAGTGCTTCTCCAGGCCTATCGTTGGCTGGTCGACAGCCGGGATGAGTATACCGGTGAGCGGCTGGACGATCTGGAAGATCCGTTCCGGCTTTATCGCTGCCACACCATCATGAACTGCGCGCAGGCCTGCCCGAAGGGCCTGAATCCGGCCAAGGCCATCGCAGAAATCAAGAGAATGATGGTCGAGCGACGTACCTGAGCGCTAATCCGACCTAACGCTGGTCCAATGCGCGGAAGTCGTCTCCGCGCCAAAGGGTTGTGACCAGCAGCACCCCCAGAACCAGCACCGCAACAGAGACCATGAACGGCACATCCGTGCCGAACGCCATCAGCCGGCCACCGGCCAGCGATATGATCGCGGCGGCCAGGGTAAAGAGTGCGACCGTCACCCCCATGACCCAGCCCTGCTCGTCTTCGCCCACGGCGGACGAAAACAGCGTCAACATGGTCGGGTAGTAGACTGCGAAGGGCACCACAAACGGCACAATCAGCACATAGGCCAGCACAGGTGATGGATTGAACACGAACAACAGTTGACTGATCGCCATCAGACCCAGGCAGACCGCGATAATGGTTGGTTTTGCATAACGTTCGTTGACCGGGCCCACGAGAAAAGCGCTGCTGAACCCCATCGCGCCGCCAAACACAACAAGGGCAATGGAATTCTGCAATGTGTCGAACTGGAACCGCGCGAACAGGACGCTATCGAGAAAGACAAAAAAAGCATTCAGCGCTAACTGGCCGCAAAAAAATACCAGGGATAGTTTCAGGATCACCGGGCGTTGCGCCGCATGCCAGAGCGTCAGTACAACTTCCTGCGGCCTGAACACGAACTTCTGGCGCTCCATCGGCTGGTCATGAAAAAAGACCACGACCATCAGGATGTTGAGCAGTACCAGTAATGAAACAAAGTAAAACGGCAGATCGAGCGAGGCATACTGCCCGACCAGGGCCGTATCCGACAGCACGCCGCTGATCAACGGCCCTCCCACCAAACCGAGGCTGAGCGCGACCAGAACCAGCCCCATGAAACGGGTCTTTTCCTTCTCGTTTTCGCTCATATCGACCAACGCGGCCTGGGCAATAGGCTGGTTGCCGGCCGTGAAGCCCGATATCACCCGCGCCAGAATCAACAGCGGCAGGCTTTGCATATCGAGCGCTACAATGGTGAGACCGTAGCCAATCAGCGCGCCAAACAGGCAGACCAGAATGCCCGCCTTGCGCCCAATGGAGTCGGACAGTTTGGAGATATAGGCCGCGCCCAGAAACCAGCTGAGGAAGAAGATACCCATGACCAGGCCAAAGGTCGCCTGACGGCTGGGGGCATCGGTGCCGGCTGGCAGAAACCCGCTGGCCGGGTCCATCATCAGCGTGGTCAGGATCGGGATGACCAGCCCCTGGCTCATAATGTCCAGGAAAACGACGCAGAGCAGCGTGAACCTGGCGATCTTCATCAGCGAATCCCTAGGCCGACAGGGTCAGCGAAATCCCCGTCACATAGCTCTGGGGCGCACCCAATAGATGATTGAGCATGTCAGCCAAAGCCGCTTCTTCCGCAACAAAAACCACATTGGCGGTCATCGGTGGATCCATCGGCCCGCCCTCGGCCGACGCGACCTTGACCATCTGCCGCAGCGCGCCATCCCTGATGCTCTGTGCGATTTCCGCCTCTTCGCCGGCGCCTGTCGGCCCGGCAAGGCAGAGAAAATCGACCGGCCGGTTCGCCCGTGACCGCATCGCCAGTTTGAGCGCAAACAGGCATGCGCCGATACACTCTTCAACATAGGAATCGACGGCATCAGTAAAGGCGCCGGGAATGAAAACGATGCCGTCCGCCTCCATGCTCACGCCGTCTAGCGCAGCATCGACCTTTTCTTCGACAAAAAGGTCCGCCATGGGCGGCTCAACCACGGTGACGTTGGCCCCCTGGTCCGTCAGAGACTGTCGGCACTGGTCAACGATATCGCCGGCAACGCCGACGAGCGTGATGGCGCGGCCATTGAGGGACTTGTTAAGCGCTTTAGCTGCCAAGGAACCCTCCATCGACCAGAACTTCCATATCCGTAAGCGGAACCGCCGGGTTCAGCATCATAATCAGCGCATCGGCGATTTCTTCCGGCTCGCCCCAGCGGCGCAGTGGGATTGTTTCCGCTAGCTCGGTCACCAGTGGCGAGTCCCGACCAATGGCCTTGTCGACCTGCGGCGTCATAGTGTAGCCGGGCAGAATACTCTTAACCTGCACCTTATCTGATTGATCGGCCAGCAGTTTTTCATAGACCTGGTTCATCCCCGCCATGCCGCCTTTACTGGCGCAATAGGCCACGGCACCTGCCTGCCCAATCCGGCTCAAGACCGACGACACATTGACCACCATGCCGGGGAAGCCGCGTTTGTCGTGGCCAGCTATAATATGAGGCACCGCGTGTTTGACCCCGTAATAGGCACCCGTGAGATTGACACCGATCAGCGTTTTCAGGGACTCAGCCGTTGTTTCCTCAATCGGAAACAACTGCGAAATGCCTGCATTGTTGATAAGGAAGTCAAGGCGGCCAAATCGGTCCTCAACCTCGCCCAGAACCCGCAGCCAATCTTCCTCCGACGCAACGTCTTGACGGACATAGACCACGGGCAGGCCTTCGGCCTTAAGGTCAGCTTCGGCCTTTTTCCCATCGGCTTCAGTCCGCGCCGTCAGCACCACCGTACATCCGGCCGCGGCCATCGCTTCGGCACAGCCATAGCCGATGCCCGTGCTGCCCCCGGTGACGATGGCGACGCAGCCATCCATGAAATCTTGCGGCATTCCGATCCCCCTTTTCTCCAACAGGTAGCAGACCGAAAACCCGGACGCCGTGCAAGAGAGAAAGCGAATGGCGAAAATCTACTTGATTATTTCCATATTTCCATTATCTTCGAATTATGGAAAAACAAACTGTCATTGAGGGCTTAGCTGCACTGGCACATGAGACCCGTCTGGATGTGTTCCGCCTGTTGGTTCAGGCGGGTCCAGCGGGGCTTCCGGCTGGTGACCTGGCCGAAGCGTTGGATGTGCCGCCACAGACTCTGTCTTTTCACCTGAAAGAACTATCGCGGGCCGGCCTGGCCACGAGCGTTCGGCAAGGCCGGTCGATCATCTATCAGCCGGCGTTCGGGCAAATGACCGCCCTGCTGGATTACCTGATGGAAGACTGCTGTGGCGGTGCCTGTGGCACGCCCTCGATGACGCCACCCCCGATCAAGGAGACCGCATCATGAAAACGGTTCACGTCAGCCTGTCCGTCAAAGACGTTGAAGAATCAATCACCTATTACGGCTCCCTGTTTGGCCGCGAGCCCGACGTCATCAAACCAGGCTTTGCCAAATGGTGGCTTGATGACCCCCGGCTCAATTTCGCGCTCAATGAAAGCGATTCGACGACGGGTCTGCACCATCTGGGCATTGAGACTGATGACGACGACGACCTTGAGACGCTCTATGCCAACGCCAAACAGGCGGGAATTTTCGCCGAAGAAGGCGCCACGACCTGCTGTTATGCCAAATCAGAAAAGGGCTGGACCCACGATCCACAGGACATTCCGTGGGAGCTGTTCCTGACCCGCGAGCGCATTCATGATCAGGTGGAGGAAACGTCACTGGAGACGCATACCCGCTGCTGTTAAGCAGCAGAGCGTTGCGCGGGCTTCACCGCGCCTGTACATAGCAAACGGCGGTCTTCCCAGGGGTCCGGAGGCCGCCGTTTCTGTTGAGGGTGCATGCAACTGCTCAAAGACATAGAAGCCGGCCGGTTTGACGGCCCCCTGCCGGGCTATCGGGCGCTGGTTGCCGAAGGCGTTCTGCAACAGGATCCGGCGCAAATCCTGGCGGCCGAAAAACTGCAGATGCTGGAGAACCGGCTGCATTCCTATACGCCGGCCGAACAAGGTGGCTGGCGCACTTTGTTCCGCCGCGAAAAGCAGGACGCGCCGCAGGGCATCTATCTCTATGGCGGCGTCGGCCGCGGAAAGTCCATGCTGATGGACCTGTTCTTCGAGACCACCTGCTTTGCACCCAAACGCCGCGTCCACTTCAACGCCTTCATGCTGGAAATTCACAGCACCGTGCATCGCTGGCGGAGCATGTCGGAGAGCGAACGCAAAGCCGAGAACATGGCTGGCGACGACCCCATCCCACCGCTGGCACAGAAGATCGCCAAAGAGGCGATGCTGCTGTGTTTTGACGAATTTCAGGTCACCGACGTGGCCGACGCCATGATCCTGGGGCGGCTTTTTGAACACATGATGGATGCCGGTGTCGTCATTGTCGCCACGTCCAACCGGGCGCCGGACACGCTCTATGAAGGCGGGCTGAACCGGGACTTGTTCCTGCCCACCATCGAAATGCTGAAATCACATCTTGATGTGCTGCACCTTGCGTCGCCCACCGACTACCGGATGGAGCGCATCAAAGGCATGCCGGTCTATCATGTGCCTCTGGGCGTGCAGGCAGAGCGCGAACTTGACGAAACCTTTCACGCCCTGACCGACCAAAAGGCCGGCAACCCGATGAAACTCGACGTGATGCAGGGCCGCTCGCTAACGGTGCCGGAAGCCGCTAAAGGCGTCGCCCGGTTCGATTTTGCCGATCTTTGCGAAAAACCGCTGGGTACTGCGGACTATCTGGCCATCGCTGAGGCGTTCCATACAGTCATCCTGTCAAACATTCCGCAAATGAGCCGCGACCGCCGCAACGAGGCCAAGCGCTTTGTCACCCTGATCGACACGCTCTATGAAGCCAAGGTCAAATTGGTGGCATCGGCGGCATGCAGCCCCGGAGAGCTCTATCCTGACGGCGATGGCAGCTTTGAATTCCAGCGCACCGTCTCACGCCTGATCGAGATGGAAAGCCACGATTATTTTGAGGACGCCACAACGGCGTGGGGAGACTGAGTAATGCTGCGCCGACTGGCCAACTTCCTGGTGATGGTTTTGAACCGGTGGATGCCGGATTCGTTTGTGATCGCCATCGTGCTGTCTCTGCTGATCTTCGTGCTGGCGATCACGGCGGCAGGGCACCCCATCGACGCAACAACCCAGGCCTGGGGCGATTCAATCTGGAACCTGTTGCGCTTCACCAATCAGATCGTACTGACCCTGTTGCTCGGTCATGTGCTGGCGCACACCCCGCCGGTCCGGCGCCTGCTGCTCTATTTTGCGGGACTGGTGAAGTCGCCGCGTGCCGCCTATATGGCGACAACGATTGTTGCCTTCATCTGCACCTATATCTCCTGGGGTCTGGGGCTGGTGGCCGGGGGCATTATGGCCCGCGCCGTCGGTGAAAGCTGCCGCCGCAACGGCATCGTGATCCACTATCCGTTGCTGGTGGCGTGTGCCTATGCGGGCTTTGTCGTGTTCCACCAGGGCATTACGGCGTCCATCCCTCTCACCATCGCCACCGACGACCACTTTCTGGTCGATACAATTGGTGTCATTCCGTTCACCGATACGGCACTGACGGGCTTCAGCCTGGGGATCGTGGTGGTTCTGTTCTTCAGCCTGCCCGTTGTGATGGCACGGCTGGCGCCGGATGAGAAAGACTGCGAGCAGTTGCCCGAGCGGCTATTGGGCGCAGACCCTGAAGAAAACAGCCATGATGCGCGCGAGCCTGAGCTTCACAGCCAGGATACGCCCGCCGCCTGGCTGGAGAACTGGCGGCCGCTGAACTTCATTCTGGTCGCAGGCGCTTTGTTCTGGCTTGGCAACCACTTCTGGGAAAATGGCCCTTTCGCGCTTGAGCTCAACGTCGTCAACTTCATCTTCCTGGCGGCCGGGCTGGCGCTGTCGCATTCACCAATCCAGTTTGTCCAGCTGGTCGCCAATGGCGCGCGGATCGTCGGGCCGTTCCTGATCCAGTACCCGCTCTATGCCGGGATCGCCGGGATGATGGCAGCCTCCGGGCTGGCGCAGATGCTGGTCAATCTATTTGTATCGGTCTCTAGTGCTGAAACCCTGCCCTTCGCCGCCTTCTTCTCCGCCGGTGTCCTGAACCTGTTTATCCCGTCCGGTGGCGGTCAATGGGCGGTGCAGGGCCCGATCATGATGGAAGCGGCTGTCCAGATCGGCGCCGATCTACCCTTTACCGCCATGGCCGTGGCGCTGGGCGACCAGTGGACCAATCTGATCCAGCCGCTGGTGATTATCCCCATCCTCGCCATCGCCGGCCTGCACGTCCGGCAGGTGATGGGCTATATGGTGATCGCGCTGGGTTGGACCGGGCTTGTCTTCGTGCTCGGCATTGCCGCTGGCATCTATTTGTAACCCAGTTGCATCAGCGGGCAGACACGTTTACCCGACTGCGCCCGCCAGCGCTTGCAGCGTGTCTGGAATCGCGTTAAACCCGCGCCCGATCTTTTCGGATACCCAATCAACCGGAGGCCTCTATGGCTCGCAAGAAAATCGCCCTGATCGGCGGCGGACAGATCGGCGGCACGCTAGCCCATCTCGCCGGCCTGAAAGAGCTGGGCGACGTTGTCATTTTCGATATTGTCGAAGGCCTGCCCCAGGGCAAGGGCCTGGACCTGGCGCAATCGAGCCCGATTGATGGCTTTGACGCCGCCTATAGCGGCACCCAGGATTATGCCGATATCGCCGGCGCCGATGTCGTCATCGTCACAGCCGGTGTGCCCCGCAAACCGGGGATGAGCCGCGATGACCTGCTGGGCATCAACCTGAAAGTCATGCGCGCGGTCGGCGATGGCATCAAGACCCATGCCCCGGACGCGTTTGTCATCTGCATCACCAACCCGCTGGACGCAATGGTCTGGGCGTTGCGCGAAATTACCGGCCTGCCGCACAATAAGGTTGTCGGCATGGCGGGCGTGCTCGACTCAGCCCGTTTCCGCCTGTTCCTGGCCGAGGAGTTCGGCGTATCGGTTGAAGATGTCACCGCCTTCGTCCTCGGCGGTCATGGGGACACCATGGTGCCGCTGACCCGCTATTCCACCGTTGCGGGCATTCCGCTGCCGGACCTGGTCAAGATGGGCTGGACGACGCAGAAGAAGCTGGACGAGATCGTGCAGCGCACGCGCGACGGCGGCGCCGAGATCGTCGGCCTGCTGAAGACCGGTTCAGCTTTCTATGCCCCGGCAGCCGCAGCGATCAGCATGGCTGAATCTTATCTGAAGGATAAGAAGCGCCTGCTGCCCTGTGCGGCGCATCTGACCGGCCAATATGGCGTCGACGACCTTTATGTCGGTGTGCCAGCCATCATCGGCGCTGGCGGCATCGAACGCATCGCGGAGATTGAACTGGAAGGCGAAGAAAAATCCGGCTTCCAGAATTCGGTCGACGCCGTTCGCGGCCTTGTCGATGCCTGCAAGCAGATCGACCCGGAGCTGGCGTAACAGTCGCATACAGCCCTTCTGACCATCCCAACCAAGGGAAACAAAGAGCAACCACATGAATATCCACGAATACCAGGCGAAAGCCTTGTTGAAGGAATATGGCGTCCCTGTTCTGGGTGGCGGCATTGCCTATACCGTCCAGGAAGCCGAAGCCGCAGCCAATGAGCTGGGTGGCCCGGTCTGGGTCGTCAAAGCCCAGATTCATGCCGGCGGACGCGGTAAAGGCGGCGGTGTCAAGGTCGTTAAATCGATCGAAGACGTCAAAAGCGCCACCGAGGCGATGATCGGTATGACCCTGGTCACCCACCAGACCGGCCCCGAGGGCAAAGAGGTCAAGCGGGTCTATATCGAGGACGGCTGCGATATTGCCCGCGAGCTCTACCTGGCGTTCCTGGTCGACCGTGCATCATCACGGGTGGCCATCATGGCCTCGACCGAGGGCGGCATGGACATCGAAGAAGTGGCTGCGGAAACGCCGGAAAAAATCTTCACCATCGACATTGATCCGGCGACAGGGCTGATGCCCTATCACTGCCGCCAGGTCGCCTTCTCGTTGGGGCTGAGCGGCAAACAGGTCGGCGCGACGGTCAAGCTGCTGCAGAATATGTACAACGCCTTTGTCGGCCTTGACGCCAGCATGCTGGAGATCAATCCCCTGGTCGTTACCGTGGGTGACGAAGTAATCCCGCTCGACGCCAAAATGAACTTCGACGACAACGCGCTGTTCCGGCACAAGAACGTCGAAGACCTGCGCGACCCCGATGAAGAAGATCCCATCGAACTGGAAGCGGCCAAGCACGAGCTCAACTACATCACACTCGATGGCAATATCGGCTGCATGGTCAACGGTGCCGGGCTGGCCATGGCGACCATGGATATCATCAAGCTCTATGGCGAATCCCCGGCCAACTTCCTGGATGTCGGCGGTGGCGCGACCAAGGAGCGGGTCACCGAAGCGTTCAAGATCATCCTGTCAGACGCCAATGTTGAAGCCATTCTGGTCAACATTTTCGGTGGCATCATGCGCTGTGACGTGATTGCAGAAGGCATCGTCGCGGCGGCCAAGGAAGTCAGCCTGGACGTTCCCCTGGTGGTCCGCCTGGCGGGCACCAATGTGGATTTGGGCAAACAGATACTGGCCGATTCCGGCCTTGCGATTACTTCGGCCGACGATCTGGCCGATGCGGCTGAAAAAGTCGCCAAAGCCGTCCGGGAGGAGAACTAGTCATGGCGATCATGGTTGATAGCAACACCAAGGTGATCTGCCAGGGCTTCACCGGCTCACAGGGCACCTTCCACTCAGAACAGGCCATTGCCTATGGCACCAAGATGGTCGGCGGTGTAACGCCGGGCAAAGGCGGCACCAAGCACCTGGACCTGCCGGTCTTTGACACGGTGGCCGATGCGGTCGAACAGACCGGGGCTGACGCGTCTGTCATTTATGTGCCGCCGCCCTTTGCCGCTGATGCCATCCTGGAAGCCATCGATGCGGGCATCCGTCTCGCTGTTTGCATCACCGAGGGCATTCCCGTTATCGACATGGTCAAGGTCAAGCGTGCGCTGCAGAACAGCGGTACGCGGCTGATCGGCCCGAACTGCCCCGGTATCATCACGCCCGACCAATGCAAAATCGGCATCATGCCAGGCCATATTCACAAGCCAGGCTCAGTCGGCGTCGTGTCGCGCTCCGGCACACTGACCTATGAAGCGGTCGCGCAGACGACGGCTGTGGAACTGGGTCAGAGCACCTGCGTTGGTATTGGTGGTGATCCGGTCAATGGCACCAACTTCATCGACGTGCTGGAACAGTTCCTGGCTGACGATCAAACTGAATCGATCGTCATGATCGGCGAAATCGGCGGGTCTGCCGAAGAAGAAGCCGCGGATTTTCTAAAGCAATCAAACATTAAGAAACCCGTGGTAGGCTTTATCGCCGGTCGCACCGCCCCTCCCGGGCGGCGCATGGGTCATGCCGGCGCCATCATTTCTGGTGGTCAAGGCGGTGCGGAGGACAAGATTGAGGCAATGCGCTCCGCAGGCATCGCCGTCGCCGACTCTCCGGCCGCGCTGGGGACAACGCTTGTGGACCTGCTTAAGGGCTAATCCGGCAAAACTGCCGGCTGCCCAGCTAGATGGAAGGGGCGCCGGCAGCACCGGCGTCGGACTGGATGGACCTGGAGCTCGACGACATCCTTAGCGGCCAGAACGCGCCGTTTCTCGAAACACTCTATGACCGATACGCGCAGGATCCTGACGCGGTCGGCGACGAGTGGCGCCAATATTTCGACCGTTTGACCGACGGTGCATCCAAGACGGCAAATGGCGGGCCATCCTGGGCTCGCAGCGACTGGCCACCGGCGGTGAACGGCGATCTGACCGGCGCGCTCGCCCCTGGTATGCCGGCGCCGGCCGAACCCGCGCCAAAAGGCGGGCTTTCTCAAGAACAACTCCGCGCCGCCACAGTCGACTCTTTGCGTGCGCTGATGCTGATTCGGTCCTACAGGGTCCGCGGTCATCTGCACGCCAATCTTGACCCGCTGGGACTGGCTGACCGCCCCGAACACCCGGAACTGGACCCGGAATCCTATGGGTTCAGCGACGCCGATATGGACCGGCCGATTTACCTGGACTATGTGCTGGGCCTGGAAACCGCGACGATGCGCGAAATCGTTGAGATTCTAGAGCGTACCTATTGCGGTACGATCGGCGTCGAGTTCATGCATATCGCCGAGCCGGACGAAAAAAGCTGGATTCAGGAGCGGATCGAAGGCGCGGACAAATATGTCAGTTTCACCGAGATGGGCAAAAGCGCGATCCTGCAAAAGGTGATCGAGGCGGAAACCTTCGAACAGTTCCTCAACACCAAATATACCGGCACCAAGCGGTTCGGGCTGGATGGCGGCGAAGCACTGATCCCGGCGATGGAAGCGATCATCAAACGCGGTGGCGCGCTGGGCATCGATGAGCTGGTGATCGGCATGCCGCACCGGGGCCGCCTTAATGTGCTGGCGAACGTGATGCAGAAGCCGTTCCGCGCGATCTTCAACGAATTTCACGGTGGCTCTTCCACCCCTGACGAAGTCGAAGGCTCCGGTGACGTGAAATACCATCTGGGCACCTCTGACGACCGGGAGTTTGACGGTAATTCAGTGCACCTGTCGCTGTCCGCCAACCCGTCGCATCTGGAAGCCGTCGATCCGGTTGTACTGGGCAAGGTGCGCGCCAAGCAGGAACAGAAAGGCGACACGGAACGGTCGCGCGTGATGGGCCTGCTGTTGCACGGCGATGCAGCCTTCGCGGGACAGGGGCTGGTGGCGGAGTGCTTTGGCCTGAGCCAACTGAAGGGATACCGCACCGGCGGGACGATTCACTTCATCGTCAACAACCAGATCGGGTTTACCACCTCGCCGATGTATTCGCGCTCGTCGCCCTACCCTTCGGACGTGGCCAAAATGGTTCAGGCGCCGGTTTTCCACGTCAATGGCGATGATCCGGAAGCCGTCGTCCATGTCGCCAAGATCGCCGTCGAGTTCCGGCAGCGGTTCAAGAAAGACGTCGTCATCGACATGTTCTGCTACCGGCGGTTCGGCCACAACGAGTCCGACGAGCCCATGTTCACCCAGCCGCTGATGTATAAGCGGATCAAGAACCATGAAGGCGTTGCCAGCCTGTATGCTGGCCGCCTTGCTGAGGAAGCGCTGGTGACGGAGCCGGAAGCCGCGGAGATGCGCGAGACGTTCCGCCAGAACCTGGAAGAAGAATTCGATCTCGCCGACTCCTACAAGCCGAACAAGGCAGACTGGCTGGAAGGCCGCTGGGCTGGATTCAAACGCGCCCGCGGCAGTGTCCGCCGGGGTCATACAGAGGAGGACGAAAAAACGCTGCGGCGTCTGATTGAAGCGCTGACCACAGTGCCCGAGGGCTTTACCATCCATCGCACGCTTGGCCGGCTGCTGGACCGCAAACGCAAGATGCTTGAAGACGGCGAAGGCATTGACTGGGCCACCGCCGAGGCACTGGCCTATGGTTCGCTGCTTGATGAGGGCTACGGCGTGCGGCTGTCAGGCCAGGATTCAGGCCGGGGCACGTTCTCCCACCGGCATGCGGTATTTACCGATCAGGAAAATGGCGAGCGCTATACACCGCTCGATTCGGTTCGGGAAGACGCGAAATTCGAAGTCATCGATTCGATGCTGTCCGAAGCTGCCGTGCTTGGTTTTGAGTATGGCTACAGTCTGGCTGAACCCAACACGCTGGCCCTGTGGGAAGCGCAATTCGGCGACTTCGCCAATGGCGCCCAGGTCATCATCGACCAGTTCGTGTCGTCAGGGGAACTGAAGTGGCTGCGGATGAGTGGGCTGGTCATGCTGCTGCCCCACGGCTATGAGGGCCAGGGGCCGGAGCACTCTTCAGCCAAGCTGGAGCGTTATCTGCAACTCTCAGCGGAAGATAACTGGCAGGTCGCCAATTGCACCACACCGGCCAACTATTTCCACATTCTGCGGCGGCAGCTCACCCGGAATTTCCGCAAACCGCTGATCATCATGACGCCCAAAAGCCTGCTTCGGCACAAGCTGGCCGTCTCGAAAATCAGCGATATGGCCCGCGGCACGTCGTTCCACCGGGTGATGTGGGACCACGCCCAGACCGAAGCCGGGTCTGGCAACTTCCTCGAGCTCAAGGCCGATGAACAGATTACCCGCCTCGTCATCTGCACCGGCAAGGTCTATTACGACCTGCTGGAAGAGCGCGAGAAACAGAAGCTGGATGATGTTTATTTGCTGCGCATGGAACAACTCTATCCGTTTCCCGTGCAAGCGCTTACAGCCGAGTTTGAGCGATTCCCACATGCCAAAGTGATCTGGTGCCAGGAGGAACCCAAGAACATGGGCGCCTGGACCTTTGTAGAACCGCAGATCGAAGAGATTCTGGAAGAGCTGGATCATTTCGTTACACGGCCCATCTATGCAGGGCGCGACGCCGCGGCCTCTCCTGCAACAGGGCTCGCCAGCCGTCATGCCCGCCAGCAGGCCCGGCTCGTAAAACAGGCCCTGACCGGATAACGCCAAGAAGGACGCAAGACCCTATGTCGACAGAAATCATCGTTCCCGAACTCGGCGAGTCGGTCACTGAAGCAACCGTCGGACAGTGGTTCAAGAAACCAGGCGAGGCCGTTGCGCAGGACGAACCGCTGGTCGAGCTGGAAACCGACAAGGTCGCGGTTGAAGTGAATGCACCGGCATCCGGCACTCTGTCGGAAATCGTCGTCGCCGAAGGCGAGACAGTCGAAGTTGGTGCGCTTCTGGCCCACTTCGGCGAGGGTGAAGCCGGGTCAGCCCCGGAGCCCGCGAAAGAACCCCCCAAGAAAGAGGCATCGGAGGAAAAGAAAGCCGAACCGGCCCCTGAACCGGAAAAACCCAAACCCGCATCGGTAGAAGAACCCGCAGGCCTGGCGCCCGCTGCCGCCCGGCTGGCCGAAGAGCGGGGCGTTGACGTCAATCAGGTGACGGGTACAGGCCGGGATGGGCGCATCACGAAAGCCGATGTGCTGAAGTATCTGGAATCTCCAGCTGAGGCACCGCAAGAGGCCCGTGCGCCCCGCGAAGAGGGCCCACGCGAAGAACGCGTTAAAATGTCGCGGCTGCGGCGGACCATCGCAACGCGCCTGAAAGAAGCGCAGGACACCGCAGCAATGCTGACCACCTTCAACGAGGTGGATATGACCGAATTGATGGCCGTGCGGAAGCAGTACCGTGACCTGTTCGAACAAAAGCACGGGGTGCGGCTGGGCTTTATGTCATTTTTCGCCAAGGCCTGCGTGACCGCCCTTAAAGAGATACCCAACGTCAATGCCGAGATCGACGGCGATGATATCATCTATAAGGACCACTATGACATCGGCGTTGCCGTTTCCGCGCCGCAGGGCCTGGTGGTTCCGGTTATCCGTGACTGCGATGCCTTGAGCCTGGCCGAGATCGAAAAGGCCATCGGCGATGCAGCCGAGAAGGCCCGCGACGGCAAGCTGACCTTGAAAGACCTGCAAGGCGGCACATTTACCATCTCAAACGGTGGCGTTTTCGGCTCCCTGATGTCGACGCCGATCCTGAACCCGCCGCAATCCGGCATTCTGGGGATGCACAAGATCGAGGAACGCCCGGTCGCGCGCGGTGGCGACGTGGTTATCCGTCCGATGATGTATCTTGCCCTGTCCTACGATCACCGTATTGTCGATGGCCGTGAGGCGGTTACATTCCTGGTTCGCGTCAAGGAATGCCTGGAGGATCCGCACAGGATGCTCCTTGATCTTTAAAAACAGATAAGAAGTCAGCGAGGAAGAGAATGAGCGACAGCTATGATGTTGTGGTAATTGGCGGCGGCCCTGGCGGCTATGTCGCAGCGATCCGCGCGGCCCAGCTGGGCCTTAATGTGGCCTGTATCGAAGGCCGGGGGACGCTGGGCGGCACCTGCCTCAATGTCGGCTGCATTCCATCGAAGGCGCTGTTACATGCCTCTGAAGTGTTTCATGACGCGGGCAGCAGCCACGCCAAGCTGGGCGTGAAGACAGCGGAGGTCGAACTCGATCTCGATACCATGATGTCCTACAAGGACGAGACGGTGAAGGGCCTGACCTCTGGCGTCGAGTTCCTGTTCAAGAAGTACAAGGTCACCTATCTGAAAGGCTGGGGCGGCTTTAAAGACAAGAACACGGTCGAAGTCACCGGCGAAGACGGCAGCAAGCAAACTGTCACGGGCAAAAACATCATCATCGCGACCGGCTCCGAGCCCGCCTCTATTCCGGGCGTAGAGATCGACGAAGACCGGGTTGTCTCGTCCACCGGCGCGCTGTCGCTGCCGGGTGTACCCAAGCATTTGGTTGTCATCGGCGGCGGCTATATCGGCCTTGAAATGGGCTCGGTCTGGGCGCGTCTGGGCTCTGACGTCACTGTCGTTGAGTATCTCGACCGCATCGTCCCGGGCATGGACGGCGAGATCGCCAAGGAATTCACCAAAATCCTGACCAAGCAGGGCATGACGATCAAGACCGGCACCAAGGTGACCGGCGTCGAGGCCCTTAAGACAAAGGCCAAGGTCACCATCGAACCCGCCGATGGCGGCGACGCAGAAGTGCTGGACTGCGATTACGTACTCGTATCCGTCGGACGCAAACCATACACCGACGGCCTCAACCTCGATGCCGCCGGCGTCAAAGCCAACGACAAGGGTCAGATCGAGATCGACGAGCACTGGAAAACCAATGTTGGCCATATCTATGCCATCGGCGACGTGGTTGCCGGGCCCATGCTGGCCCACAAAGCCATGGACGAAGGTCACGCCTGCGCTGATGTGATCGCGGGCCATGTGGGCCACGTGAACTACGATGCAATCCCTGGTGTGGTCTATACGACCCCTGAAGTGGCTTCTGTCGGTAAGACCGAAGAACAGCTCAAGGACGAAGGTGTCGACTACAATGTCGGCAAGTTCCCGTTCATGGGCAACGCCAAAGCCAAGGTCGGCCTGCATTCGGAGGGCTTCATCAAGATTCTGGCGGACAAGAAGACCGACCGTGTGCTGGGCGTGCACATCATTGGCGCCGATGCCGGCAATCTGATCGCAGAGGCTGTACTGGCGATGGAATTCGATGCCTCGTCGGAAGACATCGCGCTCACCATGCACGCACACCCAACCCTGACCGAAAGCATGAAGGAAGCGGCCCTTGCCGTCACCGGCAGCCCGGTTCATATGTAATCAAGAGCCCCGCGCTTTGGGGTGGGCAGCGTCATAGACCGCCAACAGATGGTCTGCATCAACCTCGGTATAATGCTGGGTCGATTTGAGCGAGGCGTGCCCCAGCAGCTCCTGGATCGTCCGCAGATCGCCCCCGCTGGACAACAGGTGAGTCGCAAAAGAATGGCGTAGCGCATGGGGCGTTGCCGACGGCGGCAAGCCAAGCGCCCCACGCAATACGCGAATCTGCTTCTGGATGATTCCCGGGTTGAGCCGCTTGCCGCGCACGCCGACAAAAAGCGGATCGTCGGGCTTTAGGTCAAACGGCACATCAGCCAGATAAGCTTCTATCGCCTCGCGCACCACGGGCAATACCGGAACCAGACGTTCCTTGCCGCCCTTGCCCTTAACAACCATCGAGTCGCCGTCGGGCGCATCCCGACGGTTAAGATCCAATGCTTCTGATATCCGCAGACCGCAGCCATAAAGCAGGGTGACAACCGCCGTATCGCGGTCCGCCACCCAGCCATCGTCGCTAAGGCTGCCAATATCATCCAGCACAGCGGCCGCCCCGGGTTCAGACAGCGGGCGTGGTACTGAATGCGCGATTTTAGGGGAAGAGACCGCCCCGATCGCCGCATTGGACAACACCTCGGTCCGGTCAAGAAATCGATAGAAGTTCCGGATGGCAGACAGCGCCCTGGCGCTGGACCGGGCTGAGCGGCCGCTGCGACGGCGAGCTGCCAGCCAGGCCCGGAAGTCCGGGACGGTCAAGTCAGCCAACGCAGCCTGGCTGACCGGCCGACCCAGATGGGACTGGCAGAATGTCATGAAGTCCTTCAAATCGCGCAGATACGATGTGATGGTATGCACCGCCAGGCGCCGTTCGGTCGCCAAATGCCGTAGCCAGTTGCGCGCCAACGGCGCAGCTGTTTCGTCTGCCGGCAGAGCGGCGAGAAGTTGGTCTATCCGATCTCCGGGTTCTGCCACCGGGCCTCTTCAACTGGAAACGCCTCGGGAATGAGTTGTTTCAGTCGAATGGCTAGCATGTCCCCCAGAAAGCGCAAGAGCTGGGTGCCGTGTTCAGGCTCGAACGTATCGGGTTTCATATCCCCCAAAGCGAGCACACCGACCAACTCGTTACCCCCCAGATCCAGGCGCACAAGCGCCTGTGACTTCACCTTGGCGGCCATCGGGCCGAAGATTTCTTCAGCGGCCGCACCGGTCTCACCAAGCGTTACGGTCGCATCCGGCGGGAACTGCGATGCAAGCAGCATGGGCGGCAGCAACAGCGCCGACCTCATCTGCCGTTGCGGCCAGGCCGCGCGATGATCGATGCACAATACGCACACATCGACATCCAGCTGGTCAGGCAACTCATTTGCCACCATCCACGCCAGATCAGCCAGCGTCGATGGCTGCGAAATCGCCAGTGCGGCTTCATGCACGCGCTGCTGACTCGTCAGGTTGCTCCGGGACGTATCGACCAACTCGCTGTTGTCCGAGCGCCGAACCGTGACTTCACGGCGCAGGCGATCAATCAGGTGCCGCTGAAAATCAACGACCTTCTGGCCACGGTTCTGTGGCGCCGGCAGAAGCTCTGTGAGGAGTTCCGGGTGTTCTTTCAGATATGTAACAATCGATTCTTTAGATAACTGCGTCATTTACGTGATGCTTTGTCCTGTCTTAGCCCAATCAGCCAAGAAAGCCTCAAGCCCACGGTCAGTCAGTGGATGCTGCACCAACTGCCGAAGGACGGCAGGCGGAATAGTACAGACATCAGCTCCCAGAAGCGCAGAGCGTAAAACATGCGTCGGATTGCGAATACTTGCAACAAGAATCTCAGTATTTATTTCTTCGTAATTATTATAAATTTGACGAATATCTTCGATTAACTTCATACCATCTTGCGAAATATCATCTAATCGCCCCACAAACGGCGAAATAAAGGTGGCACCAGCCTTGCCGGCCATCAGGGCCTGGACGGCTGAAAAGCACAAGGTAACGTTCACCATGGTGCCCTGATCGGACAGGTGACGGCAGGCTTTCAGCCCATCCAGCGTCAACGGCACTTTGACCGCGATATTGTCGGCCAGTTTTGCCAGCTTCTCGCCCTCGGCGATCATCGAGGCAGCGTCCACCGCGGTCACCTCAGCGCTGACCGGACCATCGACCGCATCACAGATATCTTTCAGAATGTCGAAGAAGTCTCCGCCCGCCTTGGCGATCAGCGAGGGGTTGGTGGTAACCCCATCCAGCAAGCCGCTGGACGCAAGATCACGAATTTCAGCGGTATCGGCGGTATCGACGAAGAATTTCATGGATCGATTTCCTATGTTCGCGGCACCATTGGGACGCCGCCAAAATTGTTGGGCGGCGCAGTTTAGGAAAGGCACCGGACCCTGCCAAGAACCGGTTCAGAAGAATCACCGACGCGGACCGCGCGAGTCCTGATCCCGCTCGCATTACCGGGGCCTTACGACTATTTGGTGCCTGATGGCATGACGGTCCAACCGGGCCAATTTGTCCAGGTGCCACTGGGGCCGCGCGTGCGAATCGGTGTGATTTGGGATAGCGGCAACGAGGGTCCGCCACCCAACCCAGAGAAACTGAAGCCGATTCAGCAGGTCATTGACCTGCCGGGCCTGCCGGAAAGCAGCCGCCGGTTCATCGACTGGGTCGCGCGCTACAGCATGGCACCTCTGGGATCGGTACTGCGTATGGCGATCGGCACGCCCTCATTGTTTAAACAGTCCCGCATGTCGGTGCTTTATAGCTGGGCCGGGGCGCAGCCGGCGCGAGAGACAGCTGCCCGGAAACGGGTACTGGAGATTCTGGAAAGCGGACCGCCCCGCACCGCCGTCGATCTGGCCGAGGCCGCTGCTGTCAGCACCGGAGTCATAACGGGACTAGCCGATCAGAATGTGCTGGAACGGCACGAGCGAGACCCCAGCCACATTGATCTGCCTGCGCCTGAACCGGATACGCCGGGACCAACCCTGTCTGGAGACCAGAAATCGGCTGCTCTGGCACTTGTAAACACCGTTAGAGAACAGGCCTACTCAACAACACTGCTCGAAGGGGTAACCGGCTCGGGCAAGACCGAGGTCTATTTTGAAGCCATCGCAGCGGCGCTGCGGGCGGATGACAAAGCACAAATTCTGGTGTTGGTCCCCGAGATCGCACTAACCAATCAATTGCTGGACCGGTTCGAGGACCGGTTTGGCGCGCGGCCTCTGGCCTGGCATTCCACATTGAGTGGCACAGCGCGTAAAGCTGCCTGGCTTGCTGTCGCCCGCAGCCGCGCCCGCGTCGTTGTCGGCGCCCGGTCGGCGCTTTTTCTGCCCTTTGCCGATCTAAAGCTGGTGATCGTCGATGAAGAACACGACCCCGCCTATAAGCAGGAGGATCAAGTGATCTACCAGGGGCGGGATATGGCCGTATTGCGCGCGTCACTGGCCGATTGCCCCGCGATTCTGGTATCGGCGACCCCGTCGCTGGAAACCACGGTCAATTGCTGGAACGGCAAGTACCGCCACGTCACCCTGCGCGAACGGCATGGCGGCGCCACGCTCCCTGAGGTAGAGACCGTCGACATGCGCGGCCAGGTGCTAGACCGAGGGCATTTTCTGTCCCCCGCCTTGGTCGAGGCGCTGCGGGAAACCGCAGATGCGGGCGAACAATCGTTGCTATTCCTGAACCGGCGCGGATACGCGCCAGCCGCCATCTGTAAAGCCTGCGGCCACCGGCTGCAGCGGGACAATTGTTCCGCCCCGCTGGTGGTTCACCGATTCGGCAATCGGTTGAAGTGTCACTATTGCGACTATTCAACACCGATGCCGCGCGCCTGTCCGAGTTGCGGGGCCGAAGACAAAATCGTTCCCTATGGGCCCGGCGTCGAGCGGCTGGCAGAAGAAGTCAGCGGCCTTTTCCCCGATCAACGGGTCGCTGTCATCGCGAGCGACACCGTAAAGTCGCCACAGGAAGTGCAGAGCTTCATCAAACGAATCGAGAATCACGAGCTGGACATCATCGTCGGTACGCAACTGGTGACCAAGGGCCATCACTTCCCGATGCTGACTATGGTCGGCATCGTCGATGCGGACCTTGGTTTGTCTGGCGGCGATCTTCGCGCCGGCGAGCGCACCTATCAGCAGCTTTGGCAGGTCGCGGGGCGCGCGGGCCGTGAAAGCCGCCCGGGCCGGGTGCTGATCCAGACCTATATGCCCGAACACCCCGTGATGCAGGCCTTGGTGGGCGGCGACGGCCCGGCCTTTTATCGGTCCGAGGCCGATGCCCGGCGCGAGGGTCTGTGGCCACCCTTTGGCAAATTGGCGGCGCTGATCCTGTCGGGCCGCGACGAAGCACAGGTTTCCGCCCACGCAAGGCGATTGGCGCAGGCGGCCCCTGCCCTTCGCGGGCTAAGCGTGCTGGGCCCGACGCCGGCGCCATTTGCCCGGCTGCGGGGGCGCTACCGCTATCGGCTGTTGGTGCGCGCGGAACGCGGCGTCAGCCTGCAGCCGGTGCTGAAGGACTGGCTCGCGCAGGTGCCGGAAAAATCCAGCGTCCGCGTCACGGTCGACATCGATCCATACAGTTTTCTTTAGGCCCATCAGACCGTGCAGGGCAGCCCCGCAGCCACGCCAACCCGGAGTCTGTTGCACCGCGCAAACCGCTGTGGTAACACTCGCGCCGTCGCGTACCCGGCAGCCTGTCGCACGGGTACTAAACCCTAGGAATTCCGCCGGTTTCACGGGCATTTGCCTAACGGAAACGTCGCTCAAAGAGGCACCGACTTGGCCACCCAAAATTCCATGACGTCGGGCGTTGCAGGACGTTACGCCTCAGCGCTGTTTGAGCTGGCAAAGGATGCCGGCACGCTGGACGCCGTCTATGCGGACCTGGCCGCCCTGAAAACACTCATCGCTGAGAGCGCTGACCTGGCAAAATTGGTCAACAGCCCGCTGTTTTCGGGCGAGGAACAAGGTGCCGGCATGGCCGCCATTCTGGACAAGGCCGGCGCCAACACCCTGACCAAGAACTTCATCGGGGTCGTCGCCCGGAACCGCCGCCTCTTTGCCATCAACGACATGATCGATGCGTTTCGGTTGATGCTGGCCGACCACCGGGGCGAGACCACCGCCGAAGTCATCTCCGCGCAGCCTTTGTCGCCTGAACAGGCCGACGCGTTGCGCGAAACGCTGACACGCGAACTTCGCAGCGATGTACAGATCGAATCGACCGTCGATGAAAGCCTGCTGGGCGGCCTGGTCGTTCGGGTCGGGTCTCGCATGATTGATAATTCACTACGCACCAAGCTATCGAATCTCCAGCTTGCCATGAAAGGGGTTGGGTGATGGACATCCGCGCCGCAGAAATCTCGGAAATTCTCAAGGAACAGATCACTAGCTTCGGCGCCGAGGCCGAAGTCTCAGAAATTGGCCGGGTGCTGTCGGTCGGTGACGGTATCGCCCGCATTTATGGTCTGGACAATGTTCAGGCCGGTGAAATGGTCGAATTCGACGGCGGCATCAAGGGCATGGCGCTGAACCTGGAAATCGACAATGTCGGTGTTGTTATCTTCGGCGATGACAGCACTATCAAGGAAGGCGATACGGTCAAACGGACCGGCGACATCGTGGACGTGCCGGTGGGCAAGGGCCTGCTGGGCCGCGTTGTTGACGCGCTGGGCAACCCGATTGACGGCAAAGGCCCCATCGAGGCCACCGAACGCCGCCTGGTGGACGTTAAGGCGCCGGGCATCATCCCGCGCAAATCCGTGCATGAGCCCGTACAGACTGGCCTGAAAGCCATTGACAGCCTTGTCCCGGTTGGCCGTGGCCAGCGCGAACTGATCATTGGCGACCGCCAGACCGGTAAAACCGCTGTCGCCATCGACGCGATCATCAACCAAAAGACGGTCAATGCCGGTGATGACGAGTCGAAGAAGCTCTACTGCATTTATGTAGCGGTCGGGCAGAAACGGTCGACGGTGGCCCAGATCGTTAAGACGCTGGAGGACTCGGGCGCGATGGAATACTCCATCGTCGTGGCCGCGACGGCTTCGGAACCCGCGCCGCTGCAGTTCCTGGCCCCCTATTCCGGCTGCGCCATGGGTGAATATTTCCGCGACAATGGCATGCATGCGGTCATGGTCTATGACGATCTGTCGAAACAGGCCGTGTCCTATCGTCAGATGTCGCTGCTGCTTCGCCGCCCGCCGGGCCGCGAAGCCTATCCCGGTGACGTTTTCTACCTTCACTCACGGCTGCTGGAACGCGCCGCCAAGATGAACGAAGACAACGGCGCTGGGTCGCTGACGGCGCTACCGATCATTGAAACCCAGGCCGGTGACGTCTCGGCCTATATCCCGACCAACGTGATTTCGATCACCGACGGTCAGATCTTCCTGGAAACCGAGCTGTTCTATCAGGGCATCCGCCCGGCCATTAACGTTGGCCTGTCGGTGTCTCGTGTGGGCTCGGCCGCGCAGATCAAGGCGATGAAGCAGGTTGCCGGCTCGATCAAGCTGGAACTCGCCCAGTACCGCGAAATGGCGGCGTTTGCGCAGTTTGGTTCTGACCTCGATGCATCAACCCAGCAGTTGCTCAATCGTGGCGCGCGCCTGACCGAGTTGCTGAAGCAGGACCAGTATTCGCCGATGGCAGTTGAGGATCAGGTTGTATCGATCTTCTCCGGGGTGAACGGCTATCTGGATGGCATCGAGGTCTCAGCGATTGGCCGCTATGAAGAAGGCCTGTTAAGCGAAGTGCGGGCCAATCATGCCGACGTTCTGGCCGCGATCCGCGACGAACAGCAGATTTCAGATGCCACGGAAGCTAAGCTGAAAGAAATCCTGGAAGAATATACCAGGACTTTTGCCTGATCCCTTATCGCCTGATCCTTTAAGCAAGCAGCGGACAAGACTTCATGCCCAGCCTCAAGGACCTGAGGAATCGGATCGACAGCGTTAAATCGACGCAAAAGATCACGCGTGCCATGCAGATGGTCGCCGCGTCCAAGCTGCGCCGGGCGCAGGAAGCCGTGGAAGCTGCCCGTCCCTATGCAGAGCGTATGGAAACAGTGCTGGGCTCGCTGGCTGGCGCCATGATGGACCAGCCCGATGCGCCGAAGCTGCTGGTCGGCACCGGCAAGGACGAGACTCACCTGATTGTTGTCGCCACGGCAGAACGCGGCCTGTGCGGGGCGTTCAATTCATCCATCGCACGCGGTGCGATGCGCAAGATCGACCAGCTTCAGGCCGAGGGTAAGACCGTCAAAGTACTATGTGTTGGCACCAAAGGCGCGACGCAACTGCAGCGCGCTTATGGTCATCTCATGCTGGAGACCGTCGAGCTGAGCGGCACCGGCCGGATCAGCTTTGCCGAGGCGCAGCCAATCGCCGAGCAGATTTTGTCAATGTTCGATGCCGGCGAATTCGATGTCTGCACCCTGTTCTATAACCGGTTTAAGTCGGTGATCTCTCAGATCGTGACCGAACTGCAGCTGGTTCCAGCCCAATTGCCGGAGATTCCCGAAGGCGAACAGGCACTGGAAGCGGGACTGCAGGGGGCCGTCTACGACTACGAACCCGATGAAGAGACCATTCTGCGCGACCTGCTGCCCCGGAACCTGTCGGTTCAGGTGCTGCGCGCGCTGTTGGAAAACGCTGCAAGCGAGCAGGGTGCGCGCATGTCGGCGATGGATAACGCCACCCGGAATGCCGGCGATCTGATCGATTCGCTGACCCTGAACTACAACCGAACCCGTCAGGCGGTCATCACGACCGAACTGATTGAAATCATCTCGGGCGCAGAAGCGCTGTAACCGAGACGTGCGACTGGAGTGAAACCATGACCACCAATGTAAAAGGCCGCGTCAGCCAGGTTATCGGCGCTGTTGTCGACGTACAGTTCGATGACCATTTGCCTGCAATTCTGACCGCGCTGGAAGTTGACAACAACGGCAACCGCGTGGTGCTGGAAGTGTCGCAGCATCTGGGCGAATCAACCGTCCGGACCATCGCGATGGACACCACGGATGGCCTGGTCCGCGGCGACGAAGTGGTCGACACCGGCGTGCCGATTTCCGTCCCCGTTGGACCCGCGACCCTGGGCCGTATCATGAATGTGATCGGTGAGCCGATTGACGAACGCGGCCCCATCGACACAGAGCTGCGTGGTTCGATCCACGCCGAAGCGCCCGAATTCGTCGATCAAGCAACAGAGCAACAGATTCTTGTTACCGGCATTAAGGTCGTGGACCTGCTGGCACCCTATGCCCGTGGCGGTAAGATTGGCCTGTTCGGCGGCGCCGGCGTTGGCAAGACCGTGCTAATCCAGGAGCTGATCAACAACATCGCTAAGGCCCATGGTGGTTATTCCGTGTTCGCCGGTGTTGGCGAGCGGACCCGCGAGGGCAACGACCTTTACCACGAAATGATGGATGCCGGGGTTATCGACCTGGAAGGCGAGTCAAAAGTGTCGCTGATCTATGGTCAGATGAACGAGCCGCCGGGTGCGCGCGCCCGTGTCGCCCTGTCCGGCCTAGCCGTGGCGGAATATTTCCGCGATGAGGAAGGTCAGGACGTGTTGTTCTTCGTCGACAACATCTTCCGCTTTACCCAGGCCGGTTCTGAAGTGTCGGCGCTGTTGGGCCGTATCCCGTCGGCGGTGGGCTATCAGCCGACCCTGGCCACCGATATGGGCGGCATGCAGGAGCGGATTACCACCACAAACAAGGGATCGATCACCTCGGTGCAGGCGATTTACGTGCCTGCCGATGACCTGACCGATCCGGCGCCCGCGACATCGTTCTCGCACCTTGATGCAACGACCGTGCTGTCGCGTTCAATCTCGGAGCTAGGCATCTACCCTGCCGTTGATCCGCTCGATTCCACGTCGCGTATCCTCGACCCGCAAGTCGTGGGTGAAGAGCACTATAGCGTCGCTCGTCAGGTGCAGGAGATCCTGCAACGCTACAAGAACCTGCAGGACATCATCGCCATTCTGGGCATGGATGAGCTGTCGGAAGAGGATAAGCTGATCGTGGCCCGTGCCCGTAAGATTCAGCGCTTCTTAAGCCAGCCGTTCTTTGTCGCTGAGGTCTTCACCGGCACGCCGGGCAAGCTGGTCGCCCTTGAAGACACGATCAAGAGCTTCAAGGCTGTTTGCGCCGGCGAATATGATCACCTGCCCGAAGCAGCGTTCTATATGGTCGGCGGCATTGACGAGGCGGTCGAAAAAGCCGAACGCATGGCGGCTGAAGCCGCCTAGAGCGACAGGACCTTCAAGGAGGCCCCATGGCCGACACGATCGCATTCGAACTGGTCTCGCCCGAGCGGCTGCTGATGACTGCCGAGGTTCACTCGGTGATGGTGCCGGGCAGCGAAGGTGACTTCACGGTCCTTCCCGGCCATGCGCCGGTCATTTCGACCATGAAGCCCGCTGTAGTCGACGTCTATGAGACAGAAGGCGCCGCGCCGACCAAAATGTTTGTCCGTGGCGGCTTTGTCGATTGTGCGCTGGACCGCCTGACCATTCTAGCCGAAGAAGCGATCATGCTGTCTGAACTCGACCGGGAAACGCTCGCTCAACGGGTTCAGGATGCCGCTGAAGACGTCGAAGACGCAAAGTCCGACGACGAAAAACAGCACGCGCAAGACGTATACAACCAATTGAATGAGCTTCTTAGCGCCCTAGATTAGTTGTCGCAGTTTGCTAAACTGCGCCGCGGTGGGAGCCATGAGTCAAAACTGGACACTTGATGATATCGAGTGGGGCGACTTTCGTCCTGACCTTGTCGACGACGAGATGCTCGCCGTCGTAAAAGCCGCTGCATTGGTCGAAGCCAATGCGCCGGACTATGTTACCTATCTTTGCAACGTCTTTAAGGACGATCCCGCCCTGTGCGATGCGATCAGGGTCTGGGGACGTGAAGAGGAACAACATGGCGCGGCACTGGCACAATGGGCCGCAACCGCTGATCCGGACTTTGATTTCGACGAAGCCCTGCGGATATTCCGGTCCGATTACGAACAGTTACCGCTGGATTCGGACGAGTCCATCAGGGGCTCTCTGATGGGTGAATTGTTCGCCCGGTGTGTCGTGGAAAGCGGCACAACATCGTTCTATGCCGCGATGAAAGACAAGACCAACGAACCGGTGCTGAAACAGATTGCGCACAATATTTCGGCCGATGAAGTGAAGCACTACAAGCTGTTTCGCCGCCATCTTTCAGCCTATGAAGCCAGTCAGCCGAAGCTCTCGAAGCTGGCGCGCTGCCGGATTCTGTCAGACCGCGTTTCAGAGCGTAATGACGATGAATTCGGTTTCGCCTATTACGCCGCAAACATCGCGCCTCACGGCGATACTCCCTATGACCGGGATTACTGCATGCTGGCCTATGAGCTGGGATCGGTGGGCATCTATAAGCAACCCCACCTGGAAAAAGCGGCCAGAATGATGATGATGGCTGTCGGCTTCAAAACCAACAGTCTGGTGTCGCGCACGGCGACAAAGCTTGCCTGGTGGATGGTTCAACGCCGCCAGCGGCACATAAATCAGTTGGCCGCTACCGCCTGATCGCCGCGATTTGCGGCTCGAATTCACTGACCAACGCTGCATAAAGGTCGCGTTTGAACGGCACGATTAAGTCCGGAAGAGCACGGACTTGCGCCCACTTCCAGGCCCGGAATTCCGGGTGCTTGGTCTCAATATTGATGTCCGCATCACTGCCGGTAAACCGCATCAGAAACCATTTCTGTTTCTGACCCCGGTACTTGCCCTTCCACATCTTGCCCATCAGCTCTGGCGGCAGATCATAGGTCAGCCAGGTGGATGACTCGGCGACCAGCTCGGCTTTTGCCGTCCCAATCTCTTCTTCCATTTCGCGGAAAGCGGCTGCCAGCGGGTCCTCGCCCTTGTCAATACCGCCTTGCGGCATCTGCCAGGCGTCGCCTGGGTTATCAATGCGCGCGCCCACGAAGATCAGCCCGTCATGATTGACAAGCATCACCCCGGCACAGGGCCGGTAAGCCGTCGGTTCACTGGCCATGGGTCCTACTGCAGCGAGGCGGCTGACGTCGTCCGGTTATAGACCAATGCCAGGCCCTTCATCAGGTCGAGGGCGTAGGCAAGCTGATAGTCTTCGGCTGCTCGGTCGGTGCTGGTCTTGTCCTCTTCATCTTCCGGCAGATCGGCTTCGGTCAGCGGTAGTTCGTCCTCCGCTGCGGCATCCTCGGCATCTTGCTCACCCTGTTCCAGATGTCCCCGTAGGGTTGCTTCGCTACGCCGCGGCCGGTCGTCCGTATTCAGTTTTTCGATCTTGGCCTGTTCGACCAGCAGGTCGGGCTCAATACCCTCTGCCTGGATCGACCGCCCCGACGGCGTGTAGTACCGCGCTGTCGTCAACCGCATTGCACCATTATCGCGGCCGAGCGGAATGATCGTCTGGACCGAGCCCTTACCGAAGGATTTGGTGCCGACAATAATCGCGCGCTTATAATCCTGCAGTGCGCCGGCAACGATCTCGGACGCTGATGCCGACCCACCATTAATCAACACAATCAGTGGCTTACCACCAATCAGATCGCCACCACGGGCGTGGTAGCGCTGCACATCCTGCGGATCGCGCCCACGGGTTTGCACCACTTCGCCACGGTCAAGAAATGCATCAGACACGGCCACGGCCTGATCGAGAAGCCCACCGGGGTTGCTGCGCAGATCAAGCACGACACCGTTCATCTCTGGACCGATTTCCTCGGTCAATTCGGCAATCGCCTTTTTCAGCCCAGGTTCGGCTTGCTCGTTGAAGGTCGTGATACGCACATAACCGGTCTTGCCTTCAGCACGGGACCGAATCGACTGGATTTTGATAATGTCGCGGATGATATCGATATCGAACTGTGCGCGCTCCCCCCGCCGGGCGATGGTTACGGTCAGTTTGGTGCCCGGCTCACCACGCATGATGTCGACGGCATCCGACAGGGTCAGTCCCATGACCGGCTCGCCATCGAGCGCCGTGATGAAGTCACCCGCCTCGACGCCGGCGCGTTCGGCCGGTGTGTCATCGATCGGTGAGATCACCTTAACGAGGCCATTCTCCATGGTGACTTCAATACCCAGGCCGCCAAACTCCCCTTTGGTCTGGACCTGCATGTCTTCGAACCGTTCGGCGTTCAGAAAGCTTGAATGTGGATCAAGCGAGGTCAGCATGCCGTTGATCGCTGCCTCGATCATCTCGGCATCATCGACTTCCTCGACATAGTTACTGCGAATCCGTGTGAACACGTCGCTGAACAGGTTCAACTGCCGATAGGTCTCCGACCGGTCGGCAAGCGGTTCAGATACCGGCGTCATGACGATGATACCTGCCAGCGCGGCCAGGCAAATACTGGCCAAAATTCTCTTTTTCATCCGCTTACCTTTCTGTCGGTCTCGGCGAGCCAGGGCAACGGGTTAATGGACCGTCCGTCCTGCCGCAACTCTATATATAGTCTTGGATTGGCGTTGTCCGCCGCACCCTCGACATTTTTCCCCATCTGTCCGATTGGCTCACCTGCCAGGACCCACTGTGACGCCACCACGTCGATAACACTCATCCCGGCGAGCAGGCTATGATATCCCTCTCCGTGATCGATGATCAAGAGCAGGCCATAGTCCCGGAACGGCCCGGAAAACACGACTTTTCCGTCCCATGGCGCCGTAACCTGGCTTGCAGGCCTGGTCTCGACATAGATGCCTTTTGACGGGCGCCCCGTCGCATCAGGCTGACTGAAACCCCGGATAATGCGGCCAGCTGCGGGTAGTGGCAAACTACCCTGCGCCGATGAAAAAGGCAGCGTATCAAGGGGTTCGCCCGTTCCCGCATAGGGATCCAAAGCCGCTGCAGCGGCCTCTTCCTCCAACTTCTTGATCAACGCCTCCAGCGACTCAGCCTCTTCAGCAAGAACCTGCTGGCGTGACTGTTCGGCAGCGATGTCTTTCCGCAGCTTTGCCTGACGCGTCTTGCGGTCCGCGACGAGTCCGGCAACGTCGTCCTGACGGGCATCGAGATTGGTCAATTCCGCCTGCAACGCCGCCTGCTCCTCAGCAATCGACGCCTGCAGCGCCCGCACCACGGTCACCTGCTCGCGCAGCGTCGCAGCCTCACGGGTCAAGTGATCACGCAAATGGTCAAGCAAAATCGCTGTCCGCGCCGTGTCGGGAATGCTGGCGGGCCGGAGGATCAGCGCCGCCGTCGGTTGCCGCGACAACAACTGCATTGCAGCTAGTGATTCACTGAGCTGAATCGATTGTTCCCGCAATGCTGTCGATGCTTCAGCTTCGCGCGCACGCAGCGCCTCTAGGTCTCGCTCCAACGCCGTAATCTCTTCTTCCTGGGCGCGCAACGCACCAGCGGCCTCAACAAGCTGTTTTTGTAACTGCCGGCGTTCGGCTTCAACCGCGGCTACTTCTTTTTCCAAGCGGGCACGCTCAGCTTCGGACTTGGCGATTTCGCCGGTAACAGCTTTCAGCTGATCTTCCGGCGCATTCTCGGCATACGCCGCGCCAGCCGCCGCGGCAAGTACAGCAGCGACGAAGGTGCATCTGATCAGTCTAGACGCGGGCACGGACCTCGGCAGTCGTTGCTGCCGATCCCGAAAGCAAGACCAGTGGCGTGCCAGTCATTTCTGCAGGCGCTTTCAGGCCCATCAGCGACAACAGGGTGGGCGCGACATCCGCCAACCGGCCATCCTTGACCGAAAGCGCCGCCTCAGCCGTCGAAACCAAGATCGGCACCCGGAATTCGGTATGGGCCGTGTGAGGTTGACCGGTCTCAGGATCGCGCATCATTTCCAGATTACCGTGATCAGCGGTGATCAGCAGCGCACCGCCAGCGGCCCGCACCGCATCGTCAAGCCGGCCCATACAACGGTCAATGGTCTCCATCGCCGTGATCGCTGCTGACAAAACCCCGGTATGGCCAACCATATCCGGATTGGCGAAGTTGCAGATGATCAGGTCATAGCTGTTGCTGCCAATCGCCTCGACCAGACGGTCTGTGACCTCACCAGCCGACATTTCTGGCTGCAGATCATAGGTCGCAACCTTGGGCGACGGCACCAGGATGCGGTCTTCATTGTCGAACACCGCTTCCTCACCGCCATTGAAGAAGAAGGTGACGTGGGCATATTTCTCCGTCTCGGCGATACGCAATTGGCGCAAGCCCGCATTGGCGACCACTTCGCCCAGCGTGCCCGTCAGCCTTTCCGGCGGGAACATTGCGGGCATCAGGTCTGCAAGCGCCGAGGAATATTCGACCATCCCTGCCACAGCCGAGAAGTCGATCTGCCGCGCCCGGTTGAACCCATCAAAGACCGGGTCTACCAACGCGGTCAAAATCTCCCGCGCCCGGTCACCACGGAAATTGGCCATGATCAGTGCATCACCGTCAGCCATGCCGTGATACCCATCAATGACCGCAGGCAGCACGAATTCGTCCGTGACGTCATCGGCGTAGCTGGCATCGATAGCATCAAGCGCATTCAGTGACGGTGCCCCCTCGCCGTCGACCAGGCCCCGATAGGCAATCTCTACCCTATCCCAGCGCTTGTCGCGGTCCATGGCGTAGTACCGCCCGGTGATGGTGCCGAAATGAACGTCAGGCAGCACTTCAATCTGCGCCTGAACCTGTTCGAGATAGTCCCGCGCGCTGGAAGGTGGGGTATCCCGGCCATCCAGGAAAGCATGAATGACCACAGGCACGCCTGCCTCGCTTATAATCCGTGCCAGCGCGACGATATGATCCTGATGGGAATGCACGCCGCCAGGTGACAACAGGCCCATAATGTGGGCGCGTCCGTCGCTCGCCTGCACCTTGCCGATCAAATCCTGAAGCACCTTGTTCTGTACGAGGGCGCCTGAAGCAACCGCATCATCAATGCGCGGCAAATCCTGCTTCACCACGCGGCCACCGCCGAGATTCATATGCCCGACTTCGGAATTACCCATCTGACCGGCGGGCAGGCCGACGGCCTCGCCTGAGGTTTCCAGCAATGCATGCGGACAGATCTCAAACAGCCGGTCGAGATTAGGTGTCGCCGCCAGCGCCCAGGCATTGTCCTGGGACTCCGGGCGAAAGCCCCATCCATCTAGAATACAAAGCACTGCAGGCCGCATGGTTCTATCCGTGTTCACTCAAAGGCGTTGTGCGGGTCTAAATAGCACTTCTCAGCCACGATGGTAGGGGTGACCGGTACTAATGCTCCAGGCCCGATAAAGCTGTTCGGCCAGCATAGCGCGCGCCAGCATGTGGGGCCATGTCAGTTTTCCCAAGGACAGCAAGGCATTAGAGCGTTCCCGGACCGCGTCTCCATGGCCATCAGCCCCGCCGATCACGAAAGCGACAGGACGAGCACCTGCATCGCTCCATTCGGTTAACTGGGCAGCAAATTGGCGGCTGTCGTAGGACTTGCCCCGTTCATCCATCGCCACCAGAAAGGCACGGTCCGGTGTTTTGGCCAGAAGCAACTCTCCTTCCCGGCGCTGCAGGGACACTGAATCGAGCTTGCGCTTTTCCTCCACCTCGATCACGTCAAGGCGCCAGGGAAGTCGTTTACTGTATTCCTTTATGAGATCCTGCTCCGGGCCGGATCTCGCCCGGCCCACGGCAATGATGGTCAAATTCATCTGACGGTCAGGACGCCGCGCCAACCTCGTCGGGCGCGTCGTCATTGGTCAGGCCCGGCGCCCACATCCGTTCCAGATTATAAAATTCACGAACTTCCGGCCGGAACAGGTGAACAATCACGTCACCGACATCCAGCAATACCCAGTCTGCCGCGGGCAGGCCTTCGACCTTGATGCCCTTGTGACCGGCTTCCTTGAGCCGCTCCACCAGATGATCCGCTGTAGACGCGACATGACGCTGCGATCGCCCGCTGGCAATCAACATGAAGTCCGCCAAACTGGATTTTCCCTGTAGATCAATGACGACGATGTCAGAAGCTTGATCATCGTCCAGAGACTGATAAATCAGCGACGCAAGCGGGTCGCTGATCGTCGTTTCTCGGTCGGTACTAATTCAAACCGCTCCTTGTTTGGACCCGGCAGCCCGAATCGCCGTCGCCGAGGTCGCATCATGCCGATAGTGAATAAACGTCCAGGCTGGTGGCCACATGTCGGCCAGTTCCCGAGCACGCTGTGCTGGAACGCGACTTCGTGCAAAACACCGGGCCGCTTTACTGGACATTGCCGCCAAAGAATATGTCGGACGGCCAAAAATCGCAACGGGTGTCAGGTTAAAGATATCTTTCCACCGCCGCCACTTTGGGATCTGCGCCATATTGTCCGCTCCCATCAGCCAGACAAACCGTGTGGTAGGAAACCTGTCGACAAGGGTAGCAAGCGTGTCTGCCGTATAGCGGGTTCCCAGCCGTGTTTCGATATCCGTCACCCGAATGCGGTGGTTGCCTAAGACAGCACGCGCGCCTGCCATCCGGTCAGCCAGCGGCGCCATATCCACCGCCTTCTTCAGCGGATTTTGCGGCGAAACCAGCCACCAGACCTCGTCCAAATCCAAATGCCGCAGCGCCTGGCGGGATATCATCAGATGTCCCTGATGCGCCGGGTTAAACGAGCCACCAAGCAATCCGATGCGCCGTCCCGTCCAGATCGGCGACAGAGGGTTGATGTGCTGTCCGGCACGCAAGATCAGGTGCGGCCACCCCTTAAGGGCGAACCTGCCCCTCGCCCCTGACGACATATTTGAAGCTGGTCAGTTGCTCCACGCCGACAGGTCCACGGGCATGCAATTTGCCAGTTGAGATGCCGATTTCGGCACCCATACCGAACTCACCACCATCAGCGAACTGAGTCGACGTATTGTGCATCAGAATTGCCGAACCGACCTCGTTCAGGAAACGCGCCGCTGCTTCCGCATCCTCCGTGACAATGGCTTCGGTATGCGCCGAGCCATAGGCCGCGATGTGGTCCATCGCCTCGTCAATCCCGGCGACGGTTTTCACCGACAAAATGGCGTCCAGATATTCGGTGCCCCAATCCTCTTCGCTGGCCGGCTTGATGCGCGAATCCGCAGCACATGCCTCTGCATCGCCACGCAGCTCGCACCCTGCTTCGACCAGGTCATCGACAATAGGCGTCAGATGAGTGGATAAGACGTCACGGTCGATAATCAGCGTTTCCATCGCGCCGCAGATGCCAGTTCGGCGCATCTTGGCATTGAGCGCGATTGCGCGTGCCCTTTCCAGATCAGCCGCCGCATGAATATAGGTATGGCAAATGCCATCCAGATGCGCGAACACAGGCACACGGGCCTCGTTCTGAACCCGCTCTACCAGCGACCGGCCGCCACGCGGCACGACAACATCAATGGTGCCCGCCATCCGCAGCATCGCGCCAACCGCCTCCCGGTCCTGGGTCGGCACCAGCTGGATCGCGGCAGCAGGCAGATCGGCAGCCGCGAGACCGTCGGCCAGGCAGGCCATAATCGCATGATTGGAATGATAGGCTTCGGTGCCGCCCCGCAGGATTGCGGCATTACCCGCTTTCAAACATAGGGCGCCCGCATCCGCGGTCACATTGGGCCGCGATTCATAGATGATGCCGATAACACCCAGCGGCACGCGTACGCGCGAAATCTGCAGTTTGTTGGGGCGGGACCATTCGTCCATGACAGCACCCACAGGATCGTCGAGCGCTGCAATCTGCTCCAATCCAGTCGCCATGCCTTCGATCCGGTCTTCATTAAGCTTGAGCCGATCAAGTAATGCCGAGCTGAGCCCGCGCTGTTCCGCTGATGACATGTCACGCGCATTGGCGGCCAAAATGTCGGCAGTTTGCGATCGAATGGCTTGGGCAGCCGCCAAAAGCGCGTCGTTCTTTTTTTCCGTCGGCGTGTAGGCAAGCTCGCGGGCCGCTGCCTGGGCGGCATCGCCCAACCCTTGCATCAACTCTTCGATGGATTGTTCGGTTTCCGTCGCAACCGTGCTCATCACGCTCTCCTTACAACAACACCAGGTGGTCCCGGTGGATCAACTCGCCGCGCCCGCGATAGCCCAGAATAGCTTCTATTTCATCGCTGTGCCGACCGATTATGCGTTCGGCGTCGCCCGCCGCATAGGCGACCAGGCCGCGGGCCAGTTCACGGCCGTCCTGGCTTTCAACCGTCACGGGGTCACCCCGCTCAAACTGACCTCTGATTCCACAGACTCCCGCAGGCAAAAGGCTCTTGCCGTCCCCGAGCGCCCGTTCAGCGCCGGAATCGACCACCAACACACCGCTGGGGTTGAGCGCCCCGGCAAGCCACTGCTTGCGCATGGATGCTGCGCTTCCTGATGCTTCGAACCAGGTGCCGATACCATTTTCTGAATATCGCTGAAGCGGGCGATCATGCACGCCGCTGACGATCAGCACCTGACAGCCCGACGCAGTCGCAATTTTCGCGGCAGCAATCTTCGTCACCATCCCGCCGGAACCGACCCCAACAGCCTTGGGCGCACCGGCCATCGCCTCGATCTCCGGCGTGATCTCGGCGACATGGTCAATCAGGGCAGCGTTTGCCTCAACGGGATCGCGTTCATAGAGCCCATCGACATCGGATAGAATGACCAAACAGTCAGCCGACATCATCTGTGCAACCCGCGCCGCCAACCGGTCATTGTCGCCATAGCGGATTTCGCTGGTGGCGACAGTATCGTTTTCGTTGATCACCGGCACCGCACGCATCCGCAGCAACGCATCCACCGTGTCACGCGCATTGAGATAACGGCGTCGGGTTTCCGTATCGTCCAGCGTCAAAAGAACCTGGGCCACGGTCAGTCCCTGTTCCCCCAGGATGGCCTCATAGGCATGGGCCAGCCTGATTTGGCCAACCGCCGCAGCTGCCTGTACATCCGAGAGCCGCTGGCGGCTGAACTCCGCACCCAGGTGGCCCGCGCCCAGCGCGACAGCCCCCGACGAGACCAGAACAATGTCGACGTCTTGCCGGTGCAACGCGGCAATATCCTGCGCCAGGCCTGTAAGCCAGTCTTCGCGCAAGGCACCGCCCTCATCCACCAGCAGGGACGAGCCGACTTTGATAACAACACGGCGTGCCTGTGAAAGGTCGTAGGCCATGGCTATACCGGCTGCCAGGACCCTGCGGTCTCCTCCACCGCAGGATCTTCGTCTCGCACAGGGTCAATTTCAGCGCGCAAAGCACGCAGCACCGCCACGACGCCATCGCCCGAAACAGCAGACAGTTTCATCACCGGGCGCCCGCTTTCAGCGGCCAGGCTTTCAGCCTTTTCCGCCGCTTCTTCATCGCTGAGAGCATCGCATTTGTTCAGGCCCACTAACTCGATCTTGTCGCCCAGCACATCGCCATAGGCGTCAAGTTCATTGCGCACGGTCCGATAGGACGACGCGACATCGTCTTCGGTCCCATCGACAAGATGCAGGAGAACCCTGCACCGTTCGACATGACCGAGAAACCGGGTGCCGAGCCCTGTGCCTTCATGCGCCCCTTCGATCAGGCCGGGGATATCGGCCATGACGAATTCTGCATCATCGACACCGACGACGCCCAGATTGGGCACCAGCGTCGTGAAAGGATAATCGGCAATCTTGGGCCGCGCCCGGCTGACGGCGGCGAGGAACGATGACTTGCCCGCATTGGGCAGACCAACCAGCCCGGCATCGGCAATCAGTTTCAGCCGAAGCCAGACCCACATCTCCTGACCCGGCAGACCCGGATTGGCATGGCGGGGCGCCTGATTGGTTGAGGTCTTGAAATGCGCATTTCCGAAGCCGCCATTGCCGCCTTTCAGCAGCCGCACGCGCTGGCCCACCCGCGTAAGGTCCGCCAACAGGGTTTCCTTGTCCTCTTCGAAAATCTGAGTACCGACAGGCACTTTCAGCACCGCATCTTTGCCGCTGGGCCCGCTGCGGTTGCTGCCCGCGCCGGGGACGCCGCTGCCGGCCTTGTAGTGCTGGCGGTAGCGGTAATCGATTAGGGTGTTCAGGCCTTCCACCGCTTCGACATAGACGTCACCGCCCTTGCCGCCGTCGCCGCCATTGGGGCCGCCGAACTCAACATATTTTTCCCGGCGGAACGCAATGCACCCATTGCCGCCATTGCCGCTGCGCAGATAGATCTTGCACTCGTCGAGAAATTTCATGGTTCAGTGTTTGCGCTTCAAAAACGAAAAAAGGGGAATGGCCGTCCATTCCCCTTCAATCAACTCTGTATGGGCGGCGCGGACGGCCAGCAGATCAGGTTACTCCGCCGGCAACGGCTCCACACCCACATATTGGCGGCCACCGCGGCCAACCGTAAATTTCACATTGCCCTCGGCAACGGCAAAAATCGTGTGGTCCTTACCGATGCCGACATTCTCGCCCGGATGCCACTTGGTGCCCCGTTGGCGAATGATGATATTGCCGGGAATGACGTGCTCGCCACCGAACTTCTTGACGCCAAGACGGCGGCCAATGGTATCGCGGCCGTTCCTGGAACTACCGCCTGCTTTTTTATGGGCCATTTCTATTCCTCCGTGCTAGCGGGTGCATCATCCGCCGCTGCTGCTTCTTCTGGGGCAGGCGCCGGCTCAGCCTTTGCCTTCGCAGCCTTCTTCTTTCCACCACCGGCAACGTCGGTCACACGCAGAACCGTAATGTCCTGACGATGCCCGGCCTTGCGGCGATAATTGTGGCGGCGCTTCTTCTTGAACACCACGATCTTGTCGGCGCGGCCCTGTTCCAGAACCTCTGCGGTTACCGCGGCGCCATCGACCAGGGGGGAGCCCACGGTGACACTCTCGCCTTCACCGACCATCAACACATTATCGAGTGTGATGGAATCGCCAGCTTCACCAGCCAGCTTCTCAACCTTGATCACGTCACCAGCGGAAACCCGGTATTGTTTGCCGCCTGTCTTCACTACTGCGAACATTATCTTGCTTTCCGTTATGCGGGAGCCATATCCACCTATTGGCACAGGAAAAAGGTTTCCCGCGGGCCCTGCCGCCGAAAGAGCGCGCAATATAGCGGCTCGCCCCTCCAAGTCAACAATTGCAGCACCCGTTTTTAGAGGGCCGGGATTTACTTTGCAGCACACCGTGGTTATGGTCCGCGCCGCCCAAACTCGACCGGGTTTTGAGCCCCTGCGGAGAGGTGCCGGAGTGGTCGAACGGGGCGGTCTCGAAAACCGTTGTGCTCTTAGGGGTACCGTGGGTTCGAATCCCACCCTCTCCGCCACCGATAAACCATTGTTTTAAATAGGTTATTTGTAAAAATAGGAAGCCGGAATAGTGCCCACATTTCGGCACCTTATGCCCGTCAGAAGACAAACATCCTACATGCAGAGAATTCTCTGCCCCTACCGCGGGTCAGAAACTCTCCCACATTCTCTCCATCGGAATTCGTCGGTTCCCATAGTGTCCGCATCGATGTCGAGCTCTCGGAGCCTAGATCCAGGCCTTGGTACTATATCTGGCGACCGCTTGAATGCCTGGTTCACCTATCGGCTGACCTGGACGTGCCAGGTTCCATTCTCGTCACTTTCATAGGAGATCTGGACATCAAGAAACCGGCGAATGACGTCGGAATTCGTCTCGAAATGCTGGCTAGGTCTGAGCATGGTGAAGCGGCCGCCAGCGCCGACCGCCATCGGGACCAGCAACTGGTCGGCAAGATGGTGACCAACGGCCGCATCCGACTTCAAGAAGCGTTTGACTGTTTCGGCAAGACGCTCGCCGACCTTTTCTGCGGTCACGCCTGTCTGGCCGAAGCCGACAAACACCTCGTGCATGTTCTCGAATTCGAGCCGCACGATTACGGCATTGCCGGGACCAAGGGAAGAATAGCTCCTGACGTGAAGGTGTTCGTCCTCAATGCCGAGCCGCCGTTTGATCACAGCAAGTTCCCGTTCAGCGATCGTGCCCGGCAAATTCGAAACCATCGCTTCAGCGCTGATGCTCTTGAGGGAACCGCGCGACGTAAGATCGAGCGTGTTCGTAAGCGTCGAGGGATGGATCTTGGCATTCCACTCACCACCCCCGGCCGGATAAAAACCGTGGGCGACAAGCTCCGTTTCCACCTCAATCCCCGCCGTTGAAAGCGCCGCGAGGAAGCTCTCGGTAATCGCCTCATAGGAAGGCGCCGCCGGATTGTGCGTCCCGCCCTTGAGCACGAGATGGGAAACGTCCTCGCAGGTCAGGAGCGCGGGCAATACTGTCTGGAAGACCAACCCAGTGCTGCCGGCCGTCCCAACCGCGAACTCATAGCTGCCGGCTTGCGGGTCGCCCGGCGTGAAAGTGAGGTCGCTGGAGCCCATTTCGGCCCCCTCCGTGTGTGCGCCGCAGATCTGCCGAGCCGCTTCGACACATGTCAGATGCTGGCGCATCAGGCCCGGTCTCGCACGCTTGGCCCTGATCTTTTCGATGCGAAAAGGCTGACCCGTCGTCACGGAAAGGGTGAGGGCGGAGCGCAGAACCTGCCCGCCGCCTTCACCTTGGGAGCCGTCGATAACGATCATTTCTGGTACCCGTCAGCCCTTAACGCAGACAATCTGGCGAAGCGTATGGACGACCTCGACGAGATCCTTCTGTGCCTCCATGACCGCGTCGATGTCTTTGTAGGCCGACGGTGTCTCGTCAATGACACCTGCGTCCTTGCGGCATTCGACATGGGCCGTCGCCTGAATATGTTCCTCAAGCGAGACGCGCTTCTTGGCCTCCCTCCGCGACATGACGCGGCCTGCCCCGTGAGAACAGGAATGAAAACTCTGCTCGTTTCCGAGCCCGCGCACAATGTAGGACCGGGCGCCCATGGAACCGGGGATGATGCCCATCGCCCCTTTCGCCGCCCGCACGGCACCTTTCCGGGTCACAAAGATGTTCTCCCCAAAATGGTTCTCACGAGTGACGTAGTTGTGGTGGCAGTTGACCGCTTCAACGTCGGCACCGAAGGGCTTGGCGATCACTTCGCGTGCCGCCTCTACAAGATGGCGCATCATCACCTGGCGATTGGCCATCGCAAATTTCTGTGCCCAGTCGACAGCCTCGACATAGTCGTCGAAGTGCTCGGTGCCTTCCGGAAAGTAGGAGAGGTCCTTGTCCGGCAGGTTGATGAACCACCGCTCCATATCCTTCTTGGCCAGTTCGATAAAGTGGCGTCCGATGGCGTTACCGACGCCGCGCGACCCGGAATGCAGCATGAACCAGACCCGGTCCTCCTGATCGAGACAGACCTCTACAAAGTGGTTACCGGTACCCAGGGTTCCCAGGTGAACCAGATTGTTCGTTTTTGTCAGCCGCGGGTACTTGTCGGTGATGCGCTTGAACTGCTCGTCCAGGCCCTTCCATGCCTCGATGGTTGCCTGCGGCGGTTCGCCCCACGCGCCCTTGTCGCGTTTGCTGCCGCGGCTCTTGCTCATGCCGTGCGGAACAGCCTTCTCGATCGCCGTGCGAAGCGGCGACAGAGTATCCGGTAGGTCGGACGCAACCAGAGTCGTACAGGCTGCCATCATGCCGCAGCCGATGTCGACTCCAACGGCCGCCGGAATGATTGCCGACTTGGTCGGTATGACGCTGCCGACGGTCGAACCGATCCCGACATGAACATCCGGCATGACCGCGAGGTGCTTGTAAATGAACGGCAGCCGGGCCGTTTTCTGCAGCTGCTCCTTGGCGCGCTCGTCAACAGGAACGCCACGCGTCCACATCTTGATCGGCGCGCCGTTTTCACCCCGGATTACGTCAAATTCATCAGTCATCACTTCTTTTCCTCCAGACGATGCCCTCGCGACAAGGTTTAGGTGAAACGCAGGTCGAAACAAACGATGTAGTTCCACCGACATTCGCGAGGGCCGTAATTCCCTTTCTCAACAGGCTGGGGACAAGGTAGTTGCAAGACATCTCTCCGTCTGCCGGGGCTTCCGGCAGGGGAGGCCGGACTCGAACCGGAGCTTTCGCTCTCCCAATGTAGTCCTGCAGGCATTCCCCATTTTCTTCTTTGGTTCTCGATTGTTTCCTCAAACAGAGGGTGTCGGTCGGGGCGACAAAGGTTGACGAAACGCTTCCCGCTCTACCGCTGAGCTACGGGCCCTCATGTTGGACCCGGCGGGATTCGAACCCGCGACCTGGCGATTATGGATCGATGTAGTTCCGTCCGCATTCGCCCCGACCGATTCCTCTTCGTTCTAGACTTCAATCCTTTCAATTTCCTCAACCCAGTATTCGGCCGTGGTCTTGCCTTCAACGAACCCCGCGAGGGTCTTGAACACCGCATCGGAAAAACCGCCGACGTTCAGAACATCTTCACGGGCCTTGGCCTGCGTAGTGCCGTAAGGCGCGATGTCGATGCAGACAAGCTTCGCCTTCGGGTTACGGCACTTCAGCCTCTCCCACTCGGCCATCATGGCAGTCCCGCGACCGGAGGCTCGGTCCATCCAGGACTGGTTGTCCGATACGAAGACAACAAGGTCCGGTGCCTCCTTTCGCCTGTTCAGGACCGTAAGCGCCGCTGAACAGTTGGTGCCACCACCGCCATAAGCGGCCAGCTTGCCGGCATTGGTCATAACGCTATCGCGCGTGGACAACCGGGCCTCATGCACCCGGTCATCGAACGGCAGCACCATGGCCTGCCGGTTCTTCCGCAGGATCGCCGCCGCGACAAGCGCCGCAACGTCCACGAACCGAACCTTCGTCGAGGCGCCCTTGCGGTAGCCGGTGACCGGCCAGTTCATGGATCCCGAGACGTCGACACAGACCGCGACCGAGCCGTTGATCGCCGGGACGTTCTCGAGCGCGATCTCCATCGCGTCCTCAAGCGCCTGTCGAACAACCATCGGCACGCGCTCATCCGCCGCTGAATACGCCATCATCAGCTGATACGGCATGACCCGCGCCCTGCGGATCGCTTCCGCGTCGGCAAGCTTTTCAGCAATCTTGCGATCCATCTTGCCGATCGTAAAAACGCCCTGACGAACAAAGGTGTTCAGGTTCATGCGCACCATCTGCCACCGGCCGCGCTCGGCGATCTTCGCCCAGTGCTTTTTCGACAGCGGCAGGGCGGTCAGCATCTGGAACGGCACATCCGGGATTGCTCCCTGCCCCGTATCCTTGAAGCGGATGAAAACCTGCACCTCTGCCGGAAGCAGGTCAATGTCGGTTGGCTTGTCGATCAACCACGCGAAGAACGCATTGCGTGCAGCGTCTTCCGCCTTCGGGTGGACCATCTTGATGACGTCGGCAATCGACGGCGACTGACCTACGGCTGCCTGCAACAGCATCCGGTCCGAGGCATTCACCAGCCAATGCTGGATCATCCGCTTCGGCCGCGTTCCCAGGGACTTGCGGCCCACCGCGCCCGACCGCATGATCTGCACAAACGTCCGCAGCATCCGACCGTTGTCGATAACCCGATCAAAGGTACGGGCAAACAGCACCGGATCCTTGGTCGACAGGGCCGCCAGCAAGTAGGCCGGCGCATCCTTCATGTGACCGTTCTTGCGCGCGTAGATCGCCGCCTGCGCAATAAACAGCGGTTCGACCTCGACTGCCGCGAGGTAGAGTTCCTCCGCCTGGAACGTCGCGTCTGCGTAGAACACGTCCGCGAAAGTTCCAGTGATCGCCAACTGCGCCAAAAGGTGGCGCGCATCGTGGGTGTAGGCGGGACCGCCCGCCCGGTTCCAGCTATTCGTCGCCGGGATCAGGCGGCCCCTCAACGACGCAAACACGGATTTGTTTGCCATTTCTCTGCTCTCTTCTCTTCGTTCACGAGAACAGAGTGCCGTTAAGAAAGTTGCATTAGAACAAAAAATCTGATTTTCACTAAGTAACTGAAATTAATGACTAATACGATAATACGGCCTAGTTAGAACGGGTATTTTTGTATTATTATCGATACTAATATATAACGTTATATATGAGTAGGAAGACAGTTGCCGTTGGATTCGTTGGGACCGTCCTGGATGCCGGAAAGGCGTCGGACCGCTGGAACCGCTGGCGGCCCACCGTTTCGCTCTGCCAGCATGGGGACCTGCTGATCGACCGCCTCGAACTGCTTCATGATCGTCGCGCGCTGAGTCTCGCTGAGCACTTGGTTTCCGATATCGCGCATGTCTCGCCGGAAACGGAAGTGTGTCTGCGCGAGGTAGCGATCCAAAACCCTTGGGATTTCGAGGAGGTCTACGAAAAACTGCAGGACTTCGCGCTTGCCTACCCATTCGATCTGGACGCCGAGAACTACCTCGTCCATCTGACGACCGGGACCCATGTTGCACAGATTTGCATGTTTCTCCTGACAGAGTCCCGCTACATCCCCGGGCGCCTATTGCAAACCGCGCCACCGCGAAAGCGCGAGCCGGGACCTGGTTCCTATTCAATCATCGATCTCGATCTCTCCAAATACGACCGGCTTGCACAGCGGTTCGAGACTGAATCGGAGAACGCGACCTCCTATCTGAAAGGGGGGGTCGAAACCCGGAATGCGGATTTCAACGCCATGATCGAACGCATAGAGAGGGTTGCCATTCGATCCGGCGCGCCGTTGCTTCTGCTGGGCCCCACAGGTGCTGGCAAGTCAGCGCTCGCACGTCGCATCTACGACCTTAAGAAGGCGCGTCATGTGGTTTCCGGCAGGTTCATCGACATCAATTGCGCCACCATAAAGGGTGAGCATGCGATGTCGTTCCTGTTCGGACACAGGCGAGGTTTCGCAGGCATGCCCACCGAACGCCGCGGCGTTCTTCGGGAGGCGGACAAGGGTGTCCTTTTCCTCGATGAAATCGACGAACTCGGTCTCGACGAACAGGCGATGATTCTGGATGCGGTAGAGCACGGAACGTTCTACCCGCAGGGGTCGGACCACGAAGTCACCAGCAGCTTCCAACTGATCGCCGGCGCCAACAAGGACCTGGCTGTCGAGGTTCGCGAGGGTCGCTTTCGCGCCGATCTCCTCGCGCGCCTCAATCTATGGACCTTCAAGCTTCCGGGCCTTGCAGAACGACCGGAAGACATAGAGCCGAACCTGGAGGTCGAGCTCCGCAAGCTGATGTCCCGGGGCGAAGACAAAATAGCGTTCGCCGCCAATGCGTGGCGGCGCTATGTAGCCTTTGCAACGGATCCGGCCAGTCGCTGGTCCGGCAACTTCCGGGATCTCAGCGCATCAGCCACGCGGCTCGCGACACTCGCGCCCCGTGGGCGTATTACCGTGGGGCTCGTCGATGAGGAGATCGAACGCCTCAAGACGCAATGGTCCGCCGGCGAATCGGACAGTGACTTCCGGTTGGTTGCCGATGTCATGGGGGAAGAGGCGGCAGCAGAACTGGACCGACTGGACGTGGTTCAACTAGCGGAGGTCATTCGGGTTTGCCGTCGGTCGGCTTCGATGAGTGCGGCGGGCAAGATTCTATTCGCCGCCTCAAGAACCCAGCGGAAAACCAAGAATGACTCAGACAGGGTCAAGAAGCTTTTGGAACGCTTTGGTCTGGAATGGACTTTGATCAAGGGCATAGAGGACGCATCATAAGAAGCTGCGCACTCTTGCATGCGTGCTCGAGAGATCCGTTTCGCCTTGCTAGGAGCGCATTCTGGCTCTCAACAATTCTCCGCCAACAAACGCATCGGAATTTCCTTAAATAATTCAAAGGGTTATATTGGAAAGAGGTACCGAGAGTTCGATTCTCGCTCTCTCCGCCACCTATAATCTATTGTTTTTATTGGTTTATTTTGATGTATAGCAAGCCGAAATAGCGCATACATTTCGGCACCTTACGACCCCCCGACTGCATACACCCTTCAAACAGAGAATTCTCCGCCCCGTTGCAGGGTAAGAATCTCCCCCAGTTTCTCTCCATCGGGATTCGTCGGTTCCCCTAATCACTGCAGCTAATATCCCCCATGTTACCGGAGCGTCCGGCCCACTGACAGCAATCTGCGGACGGCCATGAAGGCCAACCGGCAACGATCACATACGGCATTCGGCAACATCACTCCTGCCGTGTTCGCTGCCATTAACTGACTGGAAACGCAGGCCGCATGAGGCCAAAAATCAACCAGGGAACTTTCCCTTGAACCGGACGGGAAAAGGGTCTCGGGTCATTGGGTGAGAAGCTGGCGTCTCACAGCCGACAGTGTGGGGGGATAGCTTCAGGCATCGCAGCATTGGCTCGACCGCAGATTCCCAGAGCATGAGCACGATGATTCCGTTATAGGGGGTGCCGTTGAACCGAAGCGGCCTTGTGATCTGCCCTGCGGCGCGCTCGGCGTTCCATGGCTTGAGCCATGTACAAACACCGTTCTCCAAGTCGGTGACGATCTTGTCAGTTACACGGGTGTAAACATCAGCTTTCATTGCCTTTCTCCTTTTGGCTAATCGCGTTTGCGCTGTTGCTGCAAACGGACTAGCCAAGCAGCAATGAGCGGGGGTTGGGCCGTCACAGGCCGGACGCGGGCAAAAGGGGATTACCCGGCCTGCACGACCCCAGACTGACAAAGGAAGGGGGAGGAAGGTCGGGGAACGCCCCGCAGACGCCCGGAGAGAAACGAACGGCCTGGCCTTGACGGCCAAGGGGCCACAGGCCCCAAAAAAAAGGGCAAAAAAGAAGCGCCAAGGGCCGTTCAACAGAGGCGGCGCAGCCGCCTAAATGCGCGAGGGATTGTCACCGAATGGCCGAGACCCTGCGCAGCAAAGCGCCGCAGGCGCGAGTAGAGCCCGGTTCGGCTACGCCGGACGCGCCCCCGACTTGATTCAAGAGAAGACGGGCGGTCGCTTCCAGGACATGGCCTTGAAGGCAGAATGCTGTTGCCTTTGGGTGGTAGTCTATGTTGATTAATGCTTGGGAAGCACACGCATTGGTAGATGTGAAGAATTGGTTCGAGAAGTAAGGACCAAGATTATGTCGTTCAGTAATACGTACATAAAACTAGTTTTGGAGATGTAATGCCCTGGTCTGATGATTTGAATCCTGCAACTCCGGCTTACCAAATTGCCGCTTCGACAAATCAACGCGTGCGGGTTGTGGCAGGACCGGGAACGGGCAAGTCCTTCGCTATGAAGCGTCGAGTTGCCCGACTATTAGAGAGTGGCGTAGCACCCGGCGCGATTCTTCCCGTCACCTTCACACGAGTTGCCGCCGAAGATTTACATCGCGAGCTGGTGGGGATGGGGGCTCCCGGTTGCGACGACCTTGAAGGCGTCACTCTTCATAGCCTCGCGCTGCGAATGCTCATGCGAAACCATGTGTTGGGTGCTACGGGACGTGTGCCGCGACCGCTGAACGAGTTTGAACTTGAGCCACTGATTTGCGACCTGATGGCTGCTCATGGGGGCAAGAAAGAGGTCAAGAAGCTGAGAATGGCCTACGAAGCAGCATGGGCGCGCCTACAACATCAGCAACCGGGATACGCGCCGTCTGCAGCAGATGCCGCTTTCCAGGCCGATCTATTGGCTTGGCTTCGCTTTCACGAAGCGATGTTGATTGGCGAGGTCATTCCGCAATTTCATCAATATCTGCATTCCAATCCTGCTGCTGCGGAGAGAAGCGAATTCGCCCATATTCTGGTCGATGAATACCAAGACCTAAATCGCGCGGAGCAAGGAGTGATTGAGCTACTTTCTGACGCAGCAGAGGTGTGCATTGTCGGTGACGATGACCAATCGATTTATAGCTTCAAACATGCCCATCCTGACGGCATTCGGGAGTGGCTGAATGCTAACGCGGGCGCTGACGATCTCGGGTTGGACGATTGTCGTCGCTGCCCAACTCGTGTGGTCTCGATAGCGAACAGCTTGATCGATCATAACGCGCTTCGGCCAGTACCGCGTCCGCTTAACCCGATGCCTGCGAACGGAGAGGGTGACGTTCGGATCATCCAGTACCACGACATCACGCAGGAGGTTAATGGAGTCGCGGCGCTTGTCGCCCAGATGATCGCCGATGGGGTTCCGGCGGGAGATATCCTTGTACTCACTCAAAGCAGAGCGTTCGGAATGCCTCTATACGAGGCTCTTGTCGCGGGCGATGTTCCGACCAAGTCGTACTATGCCGAGACGGAACTAAGTCGTGACGACGCACAGCGCGCGTTCGCTTTGCTCAAACTGTTCGTAAATCGACAGGATCGGGTCGCCTTGCGTTGGCTCGTCGGAGTCAACGGAAACAACTGGCATGCCGCTGGATATCGCCGCGTGCGTGAGCACTGCGAGAATACAGGCGCGTCGCCGTGGGACGCTATGACCCAACTGGAAAGTGGGGCACTTTCCCTTGCATATACAACCGGCATCGTCGAGTCGTTCAGAGAAATTGTCCAAGAATTGGATGACCTAGAAGCATTGCCTGATCTCTCTGCCGTGGTCGATCACCTTTTCCCTGACGGGCAAGATGCAACACGGGACATTCGCGCTCTCGCGTTGACCGTTCTCGAGGAGGTGGAAGAGGATGATCGCGAAGCCTTCATTCGTGACCTTTCGACGGCAATCAGCCAGCCTGAAATCCCGACCGAGATCGAAGACGTGCGAATTATGAGCTTGCATAAGAGCAAGGGGCTAAGCTCTCCCGTCACCATCATCGCGGGGTGCGTCCAAGGGTTGCTACCGCGACCTCCGGACGACGGCCTTACGCCCGCAGAGCAGGCTCAACACCTAGAAGAGCAGCGACGACTGTTCTATGTCGGTATAACGCGCGTGAAAGCAGCCCCCCTTGACGATAAACCAGGCACACTAATCCTGACGTACTGCCAGGAGATGCCGGTTAGAGATGCATTGTCAGTCGGGATCACACCTGCGCAGCAACAGTATGGATCAGCGATACTTCACGCGAGTCAGTTCATTCAAGAGCTTGGGCCGACCGCGCCAAACCCCATCGCTGGCTAACAGCGACATTTGCACGTTTTTGCCAGCCAGCCGCCGCATGAACGTCGAGCGGGTCCAGCGAGGCGGTGCGTGCCAAAACACCTACCAAGAAGCAGATACGAAAATTCAGTCAGCCAAGGCGCTTGCCTCATCCGCACGCTGATGCAAAAGGTCGAGCAAGTCCGCAAGCAGGGCCGCGTCTGCGCCCGTCGAAACAGCCAACATGTCCCCAGCCTCTTCTATGGCTTTGGGCAGGGTCAACCATGGTACGGTTTCGGGCTCCGCCATCAGGCGACGGGTAATTGCAGCGTCGTATGCAAGCCTCGCCGTCTCCTCCATCACATTCGGCGCTTCGGAATAAATTAGCCTCTGCCCGAGTGAACGCAGCCTGTCGTCGGCAAGTTGCCCAACCAACGCCACGCGATCAAGCCAATCCGTTTCGTGAAAACGTTCCATCAGGGCTTTGTCGGTATTGCTGGCAAATCCGTCATAGATTTGTTCTTCGACGTGCGCTGAAGGCTTGCGTTCTTCTCGGGTCTGAAGCAGGGCTATGACAAGCCGTTCGCAAAGTTCGCTATCGTTTTTCAGGCGCGCGGATCGCCGGTGCAGCTCATCAAGATCCGGTCCGGCGCTGCGTAAGTCTTCCGGTGCATCATCATATGGCAGGAGAATGGGGCCGGCGTTGGATCGCATGCTGCGAATTGGCTTCGGACGCTCTCCCAATCGCTCAATCAAATCAGACTCGGATAATACCGCGAGTTTTTCGGGGTCATGGGCAAGGTCGAAAACAAACATCTCTGACCCGTTGTCAGGATTCACGCCAATATGGGCAACGGTCCATGAATGCGGTTTCGCATAATAGAAATCGGTGAGGATGAACACGTCCTCCTCGGTAGCAAAATCGGCTACTGCGGCCTTCTGCGCAAAGCGCACAAACCCTGACCAGTGACCAGGAACACGATCAGCGATTAGGCGGCACATATTGATCGTGGCTTCGACATCGGCCATAGCGTCATGTGCGTCGGCATGATCGAAGCCGTTGGCTGGCGCGAGCTGGTCGAGTTTGAAACTGTATCGATTGCGATCGTTAAGCGGAATAGTCAGGGCGTTCGGTTCGAAACGTGCCACGGCCTGAATCATGCGCAAGCTATCTGTGCGGCAATTGCCATTCGTGTTGGTTAGATAGGGCGGATGGAGGGTCTTGTATAGGGCTTGGCGCAACAAGTGTTCATCAAAACCGAGTGAATTATGGCCGATGAATATGGCCGGGGACCATTCGTTCATCTTGGCCCGGATCGACCGGACCATTTCGTAATGGCTGGGAAGGTCTGGGTCAGTTAGCTGCTCCACGGTCACGCCGGTAACGCGCATAGCGCCGGGCGCTGGCACGACATAGGGGAGCAATCGGCACCGAATTTCAAAGCGTTCCAACTCGTTCAGGTCATGGTCAGCCCTGATCGCCCCGAACTGAAGTATCTGATCAAAGGCTGTATTCGTCCCCGTGGTTTCCGTGTCATAGAAGACGAAACTCATATCGCCCCTCCATCAATTCGGCTTACTTAGGCGAACAGATTTCCAAGCCTGAACCGCATGGCCGCAGCACTGACCTTATATTTTCTGGCAAGAGCGGTGATCGCCGCTTCATCATCAATATCGATTGGGTATTCCTTTAGCGACAGCGCCAGAAACGAAGCAGGCATCAAAAGTTCTGCCGCAAAAAGGTTGGCCTCAACCTCCATCTCGTCTTCGCCGGTAGCGGAATTGGAATCGCGCATAAGCATCGTCGTGAAACTCTTATCGACGTGGATTTCCTTAGTGATTGCACGGCGATGGCACACCAGATGACCGCATTCATGCGCAATCGTGAAACGTTGCCGGTTCGGATGATGCAGGGCGTTGACGCCAATGATTGGCGTGCCATCCTTCACATAGACCATCCCGGACAATTCATCGTCGAGCGGCGAAAAACGCAGCTGTGCACCGAGTGCTTTCGCGATGCGCTCGACAGGTACAGGAGCGGAAGTCACGTTGTGCTCCGCCAGGAGCTCGCCTACCTGGCTCTGGATCGATTTTCGTTTGCTCTGCTTCATTCGTCCTCTCTTCCCTCGGCTCCCGCGTCGTGGCTATTCAGCGCACCACCCATGAGATCTAGCACCTCCCGCCGCTGCTTTTCAGTCAGGCCGTCGCCAGAAATTCGTAAGTCTGATTCCGCGCCATCTCTTTTTGATTTGGGGCGAGGAAGCAGTAACAAAGCCGCGGGGGATTCGAGCTGAAGCGCGTCGGCGAGACCAAATAGGTGGTGGACGAGCACCTGCTGGCGTCCTGCCTCGATATTCGCCAGTGATGCGCGGGAAATGCCAACTTGTTTGGCTAACTGGACCTGCGTGCGCCCAAGCGCCTTGCGCAAGTCCCTGATTCGCATTCCCAAATTCTTGTAGATTTGTTCAGATTCCATGACTTCTGAATATATACAAACGCGCCTCGTGTCAATTAGACAAACAAAATGTTTGTATTACAAACATCATTAATGATCTTTTAGTTGACATTTTTGACCAGGTCGAGCAAAAGGGAATCAGGAACGGGGCCATCCGGCACCGCACCTGAAGCTCTGAGACAAATGGAGGCCTAAATGGCTCAAGAAGAGAAGAAAACGGTCACGATCGTCATCGACGGGACCCCGCATGAAGTCGAAAAAGGTGAATTGACTTATGTCGAGGTGGTGACTCTCGCGGACCCCGGGTACCCGCAGCACCCGGAGACGACGTACTCGGTAACCTACAAACGTGGGCACGGCAATAAGCCGGAAGGAACCCTGTCCCCCGGCGGCACGGTCAAGGTTAAAGACGGAATGGTTTTCAATGTTTCACGAACTGGTCAGTCATAACAATGACATTAAGAAGCTGCTCGTTAAGGGGTACGCCATTGCGTTGGACAGCAACCACCTTGTCGTAAGGGACGTTCCCTATATCGACAGCGAAGGGCAGCTGCAGAGCGGCGCAATCGTAAGCAAACTAAAGTTTGTGAATAAACAGCGGGCTGCGCAGCACGACCACCAGATATACTTTGCAGGGTCGCATCCGCACGGCATTGACGGCAAGCCGATCAAGAACCTCGGCGGCGGGCCGCACTCCATCACCCTGGACAGCTCCGATGTTGTTGTCGAGCGCTCGTTCTCTAACAAGCCTAAAAATGGCTTTGCCGATCATTTCGATAAGATCGAGAGTTATGTAAGAATTATTTCAGGCCCGGCGATGGAACGCGACGGCGCAAACCCGTTCACCTTCAGGAGCACCGAGAAGGTAGCTGGAGAATCGGTTTTTAAATTTCAAGACACGCTAACAAGCCTCGCTGAGATCGGCGACCTGTCAGCGTTGTTTAAGGATGAGGTAATCGCCATCATCGGCTTGGGCGGGACCGGCTCCTATGTGCTCGACCTGATGGTGAAAACACCCGTAAAGCGCATCTTGGGGTACGACCGCGATCCGTACCACGTCCACAACGCCTTCCGATCACCTGGCAGGCTTGATGAGGAGAAATTCGATCAACCGAAAGCAGCGGTTTATCAAGGACGATACGAAAACTTTCGTGAAGGCGTGACGCTTGTTGCAAAACATATCGATGCGTCCTGTGCAGACGAGCTCAAGGAGGTCACTTTCGCATTCGTATGTGTCGATAAAGGATCATCGCGGGCAGGTATCTTCGACCTCCTGATCGCGCAATCGATTTCTTTCATTGATGTCGGATTGGGACTTGACCGCAAGCAGGGCGCATTGAACGGCATGCTACGGGCCACTTACTTCGCAGCAGACAATGCCGAGGCCTTGCGGGATCGCGATCTTGCAGAGCTTGTTGATCACGGGAATGACGAGTACCGCGTCAATGTCCAAACAGCGGAGCTTAACGCACTCAATGCCTGCATCGCGGTGATCCGCTACAAGCAGATCAAAGGCTTCTACCTCGATGAAAACGCATTCAACCACATGCTCTTCAAAGTGAATGATCTGACGATGCTGGGAGAAGAACTATGATTGACAGGTTCCGTCTCCAGCGCGTGCAGTACATACCTAAATCGCTTGAACCGGGCATTCTGTATGTATCAGAGGAGTTCGATGTAGCTGCCCATCTGTGCGCATGTGGCTGCGGCACTAAAGTGACAACGCCGCTGGGGCCAACAGAATGGAAATTTTCTGAGAAGGACGGAGTTCCTAGCCTGTGGCCCTCGATCGGCAACTGGCAGCTTCCATGTAGGTCGCACTACTCCATCATTGAGAGTCAGACTCGTTGGGGCGAGCAATGGAGCGAAGCGCAAGTCCTTGCTGGCCGCAAAGCTGAAGAAGCTCGGCGAGAGGCATATTACGTCGAGAAGGATCGGCTTAATCGCAGGCCCTTTGCTCGGTTCTGGCGGTGGGTGCGAGGCCTCTTCAGGCTATGATGGCCGACACAAAGTGAGTTTCAGATAAACTCGGTGACGGACATCTTGTTGAAGTACGTCATGAGGTAGAGGCGGATGCGGTCTTTGTGGCCTTGCACCCATTTTGGGCTGCGGCGGCCCTGGGTGATGGCTTCATGCTCTTCCTCGAAAACCTTCGCGGCCTGTGCGAAGGATTTGCCGGTCGTCAGCTCACCGTGGGGGCCTTTTTGTCCCTGAGGATCAGACACCAGTCCTCGGCAAATTCCTTGGCGAGTTGATGGCACTCTTGCTTGGTTGAGGTTCGCCAGTCTCGACCGGCGAGATAGGAGGAGCACTGTCAAAATCAGCTGGTATCGCGCTTTTGTAGGTGGACTTTACCATCGCAAATCGTGTGGCTCTTCATGATCCTTCGTCGCGTGTGAAAGTGTGTAAGAGATGTGAGACGCTAACAGGCCCCATTGGGGCCTATCAAAATCTCGACTAACTCATTGAAAAAATTCGTTTATAGGGCAGGGTTTGAACCTGCGAATTTCAGGTTATAAGTTTGATGGCTTTCTGCAGTCTCAACAACGATCAAACCCGAAATGTGTTTACTTCCAGATCCTTATACTGTGCACACCATGTGTGCGGCACGTTTTCTCGCCGCGTTAGCTCCTCCGCGTTCAGGCATACCGACTGCCTGCCATCCAGTATCGCCGAAACCACGTCGGGTGCCAAAAACGCCAACCCTAGAATTCTGCGAAGATAGCGCGTTGAGACACCCTCCATGCTGGCGAGTTCGCCAAGCGTCTTGGCTTCACCGCTTAGCAGCATTTTCCACCAGCGGTGCGCACGAACAACGACATTGATGAGTGCTGGGTCAGGGTTTGGGGCTCGGTTTTCACCAGGCCCCTCGATCACGTACTTGAGTTCCACTCCACGCGGCCGAAGTTGCGCCGAAACGTCGATCACGTAAGGGGTCGGGTTACCGTCAGGGTTTGAGTACCCAACGGCTTCTCCGAGTGCCGCACGATCTATCTCAATGCGAACTGCGGAATCTGATAGATCCACCTTGTGCAATAGTTGACGGAGTAGTGCGTGAGCACAAGCAGGGTCGTCGCGGAACTGCCCTGCCAGACCAGCAGCTTTCTCGACCAACCGGCGTACATCACCCGGCGGCAGGTCTTCGGCGGCAAGCGCCTCAACCAGCTCGCTCGGTGCTCGCAGCAGTCCCCGCACCGCATTGGCAACTAGGCCTTCGATCTCGGCGGCCGCGATACGCTTCTTCTTCGGGCATCCACCGGCTCCGCCCCTCACCGCAGTGCGCTCGATGTAGTAGCGGTAACGCTTTCCCTGCTTGACGGCGTGGCTCGGCGTGAATGGATGTCCGGCGTCATCGAACAGCTTGCCGGCGAGCAAGCTGGGATGCCGCGCACCTGTCCCGTTCTTCCGATCAACGCGGTTCTTCTCAAGCTGCTGTTGAACAGCGTCCCACGTGTCCTCATCGAGGATCGGATCGTGCAGCCCTTCGTATACCTGGTCCTTGTGTCGGATCTTGCCGATGTAGACCGGGTTCTGCAGCAACCGATACAGGGCACCCGGTTCTATGATCACCCCGGTCTTGCTGCGAATGCCGAGATGCTCGGCTTCATTTCTGACCTTCTGAACACTGCGGAGTTCGAGATAGAGCTGGAAGAGCGTACGCACGCGCTCAGCCTCTTCCTGGTTGATGACAAGCGACCGGTCCTTCGCCTCATAGCCCAGGGGCACGCTGCCGCCCATCCACATGCCTTTCTTCTTCGAGGCAGCGATCTTGTCTCGGATGCGCTCGCCCGTGACCTCGCGCTCGAACTGAGCGAAGGAAAGCAGCACATTGAGTGTCAGCCGGCCCATGGAACTAGTGGTGTTGAACTGCTGGGTGACGGAGACGAAGGATACCCCGTTCTCATCGAACCGCTCGATGATCTTGGCGAAGTCGGCGAGCGCTCGGGTCAGCCGGTCCACCTTGTAGACAACGACCACATCGACCTTGCCCGCCTCGATCTCCTCTAGCAGCCGCTCCAGGGCCGGGCGGTTCATAGTGCCCCCAGAAAACCCGCCGTCGTCGTAGCGGGTTGAGATCGCCGCCCAACCTTCATGCCGCTGGCTCTTCACATAGGCCTCACAGGCCTCCCGCTGAGCATCAAGGGAATTGAAGTCCTGTTCCAACCCTTCCTCGGACGACTTGCGCGTATAAATCGCGCATCGGATTTTCCGCTTGGTCATGCCTGGTCCTTGAGGCCGAAGAAGCGCGGGCCGGACCACCTTGTTCCGGTGATCTCCCGGGCGACCTGAGACAGGCTGCGATAGGTATCGCCTTTGAACAGGAACCCGTCACCGGTCGCGGTCACCTCATGGGTCACCCCGTCCCATTCGCGCAGGAACTTCGTGCCCGGCTTGATACTCCATGGCTTTTTGACACTGACCCTACCGTTGCGCCCCAGCTCGACCGCCAGGCGATCCAGACGGGCTTTGAGCGACCTATCAGGCCCCCCAGCGGCGTTTTCCTGGATCCTGTGGGCGACGGCCCGGATCAGCATCTCGCGGCGCATACGGGGCGGCGGTGGGCGCTTGTAGAGCGCCTCGAACCGCGCCTTCACGTCGGCATCAGACATGTCGTCGAGTGCAGCAATCTCCTCCTCGACCGCCATCTCAGGCGCCCGCGATGCTGTAGACCGCCTTGCCGGTCTCGTCCTTGGTCCGACCTATCTCAATGCCCTTCTTGCGCAGGCCCGATAGAAACGCGCGGATACTGTGAGGCTGCCAGCCGGTCGCCGCCTGCATGTCGGCGATGCCGGCGCCTTCAGGTCGCTTCAGCAAACCCATGACGCGATCTGCCTTTGATGTCGGCTTGGCATCCGTCTCTGCAGCGGTATCCGGCGCATCACCGGTGATGCCGATCGTCTCGAGTCCGGCGGCCGTAGCGATCAAGGTCAGCCGCTGATCTTCATCTTCTCGCCAGGCCTGCTCACCCGGCTTGGCAGGCCGTTCAGTGATCAGGTCACGCTTCAGCAGGCTGTTGATCGAACGCGTGAGCGCGGCCTTGTTGGGCTTCAGGCTATCGGGCAACGGCAGGACCACGCGGTCGTCGCGCGCCGCAGCGGCGGAGAGAATGACGAGTTGAGTATCCGTGAGTTTGGGCATGGTTGCCTCCTTCGGTTTCCGTGCCGCGGTGATTGCGGCACTTCCACCTCCAGAGGCCCCGCCTCAGCCGCCTATTGCGGCATCCGCCGTTCACCGGCGGGCGGGGCGTCAGGCTGCGCGGTTCGATCCCTGCGGCCCGACTCATATCTTCTTCGTCACCATGCACGCTCGTTTGGGCAGCGAAGTCCAGCCCGTTCTGCGCTTATGTTTCATCGCCACTTCCTGCACCAGGCGCGTCGGCAATGGTCAGGGCCAGGATGGTCCGGGCAATCGCTTCAAGGTCGTTAGCGGCCCGCTGAAGCGCCTCAGCGCCCTGCCTATAGGCCGCCTCACCCCTGCCGGCACCCTGGTCGACAGCAACGATATGCGCGTCCTCGAGCGTTTTTGTGGCCGTAACGAACAGCCACCGGATCAGGTCGCGCCGGTCATCATCCATGTCTGCGTGGTCCGCCATGACGCGCACACAGGCTCGCGGGTGTCAGCAAGTCAACAGGAACAGATCGGCGCCCCTCCGGGCCAATTCGGACGCTCCACAGACCGTGCGTGATGTATGAGTAGACATCCGCGGGGCGGCCATTAGCCGCGCCGCACTGTGGACCTAATAGAGGCCGACATTCGACCCAACCCCGGACCTTTTGAGCCGGTGCTTCGCTGCCCAGCCGAGGAACTGCGAGACGCTGTCCGCCTGGTCGTCGTACTTGCCGTTGGGGAAGACGAGCATCTCGGCTTCAAAGGCCTCGAGCCAATTCGCCTCACGCGGCAGAAAGACGCGCCCTGCCTCAAAGTCCACGGAAGCCACGCCCATACGGCTTTCCTTGTCGCGATCGGGCCGGATCCCGGATACTCTGACGCCCAATTTGCGCTCGTACTTGAACTCCTGAACCAGCGGTGTGCCGGACACTGCGTCTTCGATCAGCACAAAATGCGCCGCAAACCTGTGCGCCAGTTCGATAACGCGCTGCCGAAGTGCCGGGTAGTCGAGCCGAGCCCGGTATACGTGAATCAAGTAGTACGCATCTGCCTTCATCAGCCAGGTCGTGCAAACAGAGTAATCGTTTTGCACGCCGCCTTTTGAGGCTGTATCCCAGCTTTGGATAATCCGCCCGTCGCTGTCATGGGCGGGGGCCTGACTGTAGTACTGCAACCAGGCTCGCTTGATCATGTTGCCCTCGGGCGGCGCCGGCCGCTGCTGGTACTGCGCAGAGAACGCGGCTGACCCCATCTCACCCTTGATCTGCTCAAGCACATAGAGGGGCTCACGATCGGGCTGCAATACTTCACCCGCCTTGCGGTGATGAACGCGGCCATCGCCGATCTCGACAACCTGGTCTTCCTCGGCGATCGCCGGCAGATCGAGATGAGCCCAGGCGGCGGCACCGGCGCCGTGCAACAAGTATCCGACCAGATCATCCACATGCAGGCGCTGCATGACGACGATTATCGACCCGGTCACCTTGTCGTTAAGCCGCGAGATGAGCACGGTCGCATACCATTCAAGAACCGCCTTGCGCTTCAGATCAGAAAGCGCCTCATCGGCCTTCATCGGGTCATCGACGATGATGATGTCGGCGCCGCGACCGGTAAAAGTGCCACCGACCGAGATCGCGACCCGGCCACCCCCCTTCGTGGTCGCAAACTCGGTTTGTGTGACCTTGAGGGCCCGCACGTTAGGGAAAGTCCGCCGATACCAATCGCTGGTGACCACTGCCCTGAACTGGCGCGCCAACAGGGCAGCAAGCTCATTCGAATAGCTCACGCAGGCGAACCGAAGCGACGGGTTTTGCCCTATCATCCAGGCCACCCATGCAACCGAGCTGCAGATCGATTTCAACGACCGTGGCGGCTGCGTGATAATCAGCCGCCGACTTTCGCCGCGGCGGACCCTGTCGAGCTCATGGCATATTCCGTCGATATGCCAGTTGTGCCGATACGTATCGCCGGGAGCGATGGTCTCGAATGCCTTTTGCAGAAAGCTTGGAAAGTCCGTCCTGAGAATGGCGTCAAAGACGGCTTGATCGGCCGGCACGTTCATGACGTTTCCCCGTCATCATCGGAGCCCTTCTTCTTTTTCTGCCGATCCAGGAATGCCTTGATGATAGCGGTGTCATTGGTGCCGATGTCCTCCATCGCGGCTTCGACCTCGTCATTCAGCCCGTGCCGTTCGGCGTGTGCCATGACCACCGTGAAGGCCCTGGTATCGCCCTTCATCGCCTTGTTGATCTGCGCGACGATCAGCACCTTGAACTTGGAGAACCTCTTCGTCTTGCCCCCATCGCGGACCTCAACTTTCTCGAACAGGGCATCCCGCAACAGTGTTTTCGTGTTCTTGCGGCCTTTGGGCTTACCGCGCGGGTTGCCCGACGTTTTCGGAGGGAACTGGTGTTCCTTGGGTGGTTTGCCATAACCGACCTCATAGTCGTCGCCTGTATCGATGGATCCGTCATCCGCCAGAACTTCGGCGCCACCATCGCCGCCCGCTTCTGGATTAGGCTCGACGGGAACTGCATCCGGTTCCTCAAGCTTCTCATGATCGGGCCGGTCGTGGCCGGTCTTGCGCTTAGACATGTTCTGTCTCCTTGCGTTCAGTGTTGTCCTCCCGAGGTTCCTGGATTTCGTTGAAGGTCTGGCCAGTGGCCGCAAGAACCGCGTCACCGCCCGTATAGTTCTGCCAGCGCCGGATCGCGGTATCGACATAGGCAGGATCTATTTCCATCGCATAGCAGCGCCGGCCCGTGCGTTCGGCAGCCATGATCGTCGTGCCGGATCCACAGAACGGATCGAGCACAATGTCTCCGCGTTTCGTGCAGTCGAGGATCGCGTCAGCAACCAGGGCAACAGGCTTGACCGCCGGGTGCACCGCCAGCGCCTCGTCGCGGCCCTCACCGAAGCTGTTGACGCCGGCATACGTCCAAAGATTGGTCCGGTTGCGGCCATGCCTGCCCAACTCGACATTGTTGATGTGCGGCCCTGTCCCATTTTTGAAGACGGCGATCAATTCGTGTTGAGACCTGTAAAATGACCCCATGCCCGCGTTCGTCTTCGCCCATACGATCAGATTCTTGAGGTCGTCATAAGCGGACCGCCCAGCAGTCAGCAGCTCGAACAGATGCCGCCAGTCGATACAGATAAAGTGAAGTGACCCCTCGAGGCTGTAGACGGCCATGAGCCCGAAAGCAGAATCCAAGAACGCAATGAATTGGGCCACGGTCATCTCGCCAGACGCCATTGCAAATTCCTGGTGTTTCTTTTTGCCCAGACCGCTTACATGGCCATCAACGGGTACATTGTACGGCGGATCAGCAAAGACCATCCGGGCCCGTTTACCCGCCATCAGGGCAGTGTAGCTGGAGGATACCAGCGCGTTGCCGCAGAGCAGCCGGTGATCGCCCAGCACCCAGAGATCGCCCGGCATGGAGAAGGCAGGCGCCTCAGGATCAAAAGGCGGCAACCGGTCGGCCGGGTCGTCTTCGGGTGTGTCCGATAGACCTTCGATGATCAGGTCGATCTCGGGTCCGGCAAAGCCGGTGAGCTCTTCATCGATGTCAAGGTCGATCAGGGCCTCAAGCTCATGGCCCAGGACCTCAAAATCCCAGCCGGCCAGTTCCGCCAGGCGGTTGTCGGCAATGACGTAGGCGCGCTTCTGCGCCTCTGTCATATGGTCGAGCCGGATCGTCGGGATTTCTTCCAGGCCCAGAAGCTTTGCCGCGTCGAGTCGGCCATGGCCAGCGATGATCATGCCATCGTTATCGACTAGGATCGGCAGGGTCCAACCGAAGGCCTCGATGCTATCGGCAATCTGCCGGACCTGACGCTTCGAGTGCGTCCGCGGATTGTTCGCATGGGGCGTCAGCGATGCAATGAGCTGGACTGTAACTTCCAGTCTGCTGAAGGCGCGCCGCAGGTTTCTGGGAAGCGACTCCCGGATTTCGGATTCAGGGGTTCTTGGAGACACGTTTCCAACTCCTTACTTGTGGAGCCGCAAACATGACCAGGGCCTCAGCCCCATTCATTCACATTAATGAACGCGATACTCGTCTTCTGAAGCCAGGTTCAAAATGCGCCGATAGCCCATGTTAAAGCGCTTGCCCCAGCGGCAAGCTGTCATCTTGGCGGCGCGCGCGTGCGGCGCTCCCTGCCACCAACCTGCGTCTCGAATTCCGCTCCAGCCCTTAAGGCCGATACTCCGCCGCCTTTGTCTAAGCCACGCAAGCCTTCTTCGATAGTCGGCGACGATCAAAACTTCGCACAACTTGTCGAGGCCGCCTCGGTATCCACGGCCGCGCGGCGAATTGACTCTGCCCTCACGCATGTCGCGCGCGTACTCGTCGACAATTGGGGGCAAGGGCTTGTCGGCATTGGCCTTCAAGGCGCGGTTCAGTTCATCGGGCCCTACATAGTGGGACGGATGCGTCAGGTCCGACAACCGGCGTTCGATGAGGCACAGCAGCAGCGCGCCCTCGTCGTACAAAGGCGGAAGGGTACGATCCGTCGGTTCAGCGTTTTCTTTATGTGCGACCATGGTTTGGGCTCTATGATTGAGGCCTGCGTGCAGCTCACCCGGCCAACTGATTCCAAATGTCAAGGCTCCTCAGCGACTACCTCTTTTCGCCATGGGCGAACACGCAATTCTGTCCCGCAACTGAGAAGTAATCGCCCTCGACGGTTCTTGCGCGCAGGATACTGGTGACCGGAGGTACGGGCAAGCGCCATCACAAAGCGGTCGTCCGTGCCACTAGCTCACCCATTTGCTGGAGCGCGACCTTAGTCAACTTTGTTGAGCAACCAGTCAAAGAGCCCGGCGTTCAGGCTCATCTCGGCAAGCCTATCGGGCCCGAGTAGCGTCACCCGCGGCTCTTCACAAGACGGGTTCTTGGGCCCGCTGTGATAGGCGTAGAACATCCGACCCTCTGGCCGCCCGACGAGATCCCGGACATAGCCATCGAGTTCCTTCTGCGTGGTTCGGCTTTTGACCTGAACGAATGACCGTTCGCCCGTGCTTGGAAGTTCCAACTCTATGTCGACGGTCTTCTGCGATCCGCCGGTCTCGCTGGTTCGGCGCCAGCCGCTTTGTGAGAACACCAGTTCGACCAGTAGTTCGAAGTCCTTCCAGGTCAGCAGCTTCATCAGCGACTGGGTGCTGTCCAATAGTCCTGATCGGCGTTTTCTGGCCTCGGCAACCTCTGGCAACTCTTCGTCGTTGATCTTACGTAGCAGGTATTCAAACGCCTTCACGCTGCATACGGTCATCTGATAAGAGGCCACGCCGGTTAGGGCGCCATTAAGGTCTCGTATCAGAAGCGGCGTACCGCCAACGCTGGTGTTGTGCCAGCCATCGACTGTTCGACGGAGTCTCGACCCCTCTCCTTCTTCCATGCCCTCTTTCATGAAGTATTCCACCTCAGGCTCGGCAAAGCACCACCAAAGGTAGCCATCCGAGAAGGTGATCCAGAGCGTGTCCGGTTCAGCGAAGTAGAAATCAAAGACAGCGCGGGCATGATTGGCCGGTGTCGATCCCTTGAATCCATGGTCGACGAAAAGCTGCTTCAACTTGTCAAAGTCGCGCGCAAGGGCCAGTTCGTGCGGCACCTCATAGTACCCAAGACGCATTGTCCCTTCTTCACGTATACAACGCCGATCCCATACACCCTTCTCGCCCAGCTTGATATAGCGTGCGGATTTCGCTTCTACCGCTTTCACGCCGCTTCCTCGATATCCGGGCATGAATTTAGCGAGCAACAGTGCCTTGCGAAGAAGGCCTGGCGGAATCGCGAGAGTTCTGGATTGCTGTTCATACGTTAACGCACCCAAGCACTGTGTAGTCTCAGTACTGATGCTCATAAAATAGTACTTTTCAATACGTATTTATAAAAATATGCCCTCTAGATCCCTTTAGAACAGCGACCCATGAGAGCAGCCTGCCGCCAGTGGAGGCGGACACGTGACTCTAAAGGAAATCTTCGGAAGCAACCTGCGTCACTATCGAAAAGCCAGGCGGGTCACCCAGGCCCAGCTGGCTGAGCAGGCCGACCTTTCAACAGAAATGATTGGCCGCATCGAGCGGGGTACTACTGCTCCGTCGTTTGAGACCATTGAAAGACTCACCAAGGCGCTGGAAATTCCTGAGGCGGTCTTGTTCTCACCTGCGATGCTTACTGTGCCAGCTGGTGAGCGGGGTCAGCTCCTTCAAAAGATCAACAACCAACTATCAAGGCTCAATGAGAGCGACCTGGCTCGAGCAAGCAAATTGATCGAGGCGCTGACGTAGCGATTTCAACACACTACCTCGATTTAGACGCATAATATGGATTACGTGAAGACCGTGTCGCCAGTGATGCGCTTTTTTCCCCATGTGCGAGGTCTATTCTGAAGACTGGCAAGCAGAATCTCTGCGGAACTCAGAACTTGACGCGTGCGCCGAGTTGCAGCGAGTGGGCATCATAACCTGAGCCGAAGGCACCCTGATATTCGAAGAAGGCGCCAATACCGTTCTCGAACT
>JANQQJ010000025.1 GCA_028284945.1 Alphaproteobacteria bacterium
CTAGATCATCATCTGTTGAGTTGGAAGCGGATGGCGCTCCAGCTCAACAGATAAAGATGATCTAATCTATTGGTTTCTAGAGCAAATTTACCAGCTTAGTTGGATCTCAGCGATTCCAACTAAGCTGGTTTTGCTCTAGCCAGCGGTAAACCGGTAACCCTGTCCCCGGACGGTTTGGATGACCGTCTCTGTGACGCCGATATCGCGTAGCTTCTGCCGCAGCCTTGAAATATGGACATCGAGGCTTCGGTCATCGGCCTGCCACGGGCGATTGAGCGCAGACTGGCTTAGCAGGTCCTTGTCGATAATGTCACCTTTCGCGCCGGTTAGGATTGTTAGGATCAGCGATTCAATCCCCGTCAGCGGCCGGCTTAACTCGTCTGCGCCGACAAGCAGATTGTTGACCTTATCAAGACTAAACGACCGGAAGTTGACAATGGTCTCCCGGGGAACGGAGCGGTTCTCCTGCGATCGGCGAATGACCGCCTGGACCCGTGCGAGCAGTTCTTCCGGTGCGGCGGGCTTCGCCAAATAATCGTCGGCCCCTGTGTTGAGGCCCTGAACGCGGTCGTCTACGTCCCCCAGACCCGACAGAATGATCACAGCAGCGCCGCACACCGTCCTGATCTCTCTTGCGACCGCCAAGCCGTCCCCGTCGGGCAGGTTACGGTCGAGAATGAAAAGGTCAATCCCGCCTGCACGCGCCAGTGCCGTCGCATCAGCGCAAGAGGCACCGCGTTGCACCTCGAACCCCGATCCTTTCAGGTACCGAACCATCGCATCTGCGAGGGTCTGGTCATCATCTATCAGTGCGATAACGCTGTTGGCGTTCACGTTATTGCCGGCCCATGTTGCTGGTTTCAGGTCAAGTGCCTTCAACCAATGGCTGAATCATAGCCAATCTAGCGTCGAACGCCAAGCGTCTCGCTAGTCTCTCTGGTTCTGAACCGTGCCGGCGATCATTTTGAAGGGTTGTTTTAGAAGGCCGCGGAGTTCGTCATCGGCACCCACATCAACCAGCGCCTGATCCATGCAGGCCAGCCACTGGTCCCGCTCTTTACTGCCAATTTCGAAAGGGGCGTGCGGCTCGGTCAGGCAGACGGTGCCGTATTTCTCCGAATAGAGTCTGGGGCCCCCCAGCCACCCGGAGAGATACTCGAACAATTTGTCTTTGATCTCATCCAGATTGTCCGCGTGCATGGCGCGGATATCGTGTGCTGTTTCCATCCGGTCCATCGCGTTGTAGAACGCGCCGGCGAGGTCGCGAATGCCGGCTTCCCCGCCCAGCATCTCATAGGGTGTCTGTCGCATTACTCTCTCGGTTCAACGTTTGTCAGGTATCTTATTCTAGGCAATGGGCCTGTGCTGCCGCGTTGCGCTGAATCAACCTGTCTGTTCAAACCACCTGACTGTTATGATCCTTCCAATACGGCTCCCGCAGCTCGCGTTTCAGGATTTTGCCGGACCCTGTACGGGGGATTTCTTCTCGAAATTCCAAGGATCGCGGCATCTTGTAGCTGGCCAGATGTTCGCGCGCATAGGCCATCACATCGTCGTCCATTAGCCCGCTCGCAGGGCGGGCCACGATGACGGCGTGGACGCTTTCGCCCCATTCCTCACTGGGAATCCCGAACACGGCGACATCCATAATGTCGTCGTGGTGCTCTAGCGCGTCTTCGATTTCCGCAGGATAGATGTTCATCCCGCCTGAGATAATCATGTCCTTCTTGCGGTCGCAGATGAAATAGAAACCCTCTTCGTCGAAATAGGCGATATCGCCTACCGTCTGCATGTCGCCTTTGCGGTCTTTTTCGAACTGGTCATCGGCCTTGTGATAGGTGGTGAAGACGCTGGCGCTGCGGACAAACAATTCGCCTGGTTTGTGTGGTTCCTTTACTTCATTGCCGTCGTCATCGAACAGGAAGATCTCGACCCCCGGTGCCGGCTTGCCGCAAGACCCGGGCTTCGACAGCTGATAAGGCGGCGTTAGAATCGTGTTCACACCCAGTTCGGTGGAGCCATAGACCTCGAACAGGGAATCGTCGGGAAACTTGCTCAGATAGAGTTTCTTCAACGCGTAGGACCAGGGTGCGGCATTGGCGATCAGAATCCGCATCGAGCTGACGTCGTATTTTGCCAGAATTTCGTCATCCAACTGACAGATACGGCGGATGGGCGTGGGTGCCGAAAAGGTCGACGAGACCTTGTATTTGTCGACCAGCCGCAGCCAGTCTTCGGCATTGAACTTGCGCTGCAACACCACCGTCTGACCCATCATCAATCCTATGCCCATGAAGGAAGACGGGCCGGAATGGTAGAGCGGCCCGGTGGTGATATAGACGTCGTCGGGCGTATAGCCGATCAGCTCGATCATCTTCAGAAGCAGTTCCGGGTCCCCCGCATTTCCCCGCACGGCGCCCTTGGGCCGACCGGTCGTGCCCGATGTATAGATCATCGACAGGGCTTGACCGAGCTGCGGTGCAGGCGGCATTTCACCACTGTCCTGGCCCTCTACGAGGGCGTCGACCGACAGCATATCCGCACCGGGTTCGCCGTCGAAAATGACGATGGATTTAACCTGGGGGATGTCACCGCGGATTTCAGCGAAAAGTGGTGCATATTCAGCATCCGCGAATACCATTTCGGCATCGGAATTATCAACCACATATGCTGCTTCTTCCGGTGCGAGACGATAATTCAGCGGTACAGAGGTCGTGCCGATTTTGCGCGACGCAATCCCGAAGGCGACCAGCCAGGGTGAATTTCGTCCGCAACTGATCACCCTGGTTCCCGGCTTCAGCCCCGCCGCCAATAAGCCCCGCGCCAGCTGGTTCGACAGCGCCTCAACCTCGGCGAAGGTCCACTTGATCAGCGTGCCGTCCGGCCGGTCATCGATGACGGCAAGCTTGTCCGGCTGCATCGCCGCCACCATGGTCATCGGATCGGGCATGGCCTCCATGGCCTGCGGCTGGGTGTCTTCGCTCATTCGTCTTCCCCTGATTTATTCCCTGAAAAGAGCAAAGCACTCGGACGCGGCTTCGACAACCACTTTCGAACGACGGCGACTTGGTCGGCTTTGCGACGCGTTTGGAGCACGCCGCACTTCTGACTAGGATGCATCCGGCAATAGCATCAACAAGGGCGGAGACGTAGACATGGCCTCGGAAAAACTGTTGCAGGACCGGGTGGTTCTGGTGACCGGCGCAAGCGGCGCGATTGGTTCCAGCATCGCCAGACTTGCCGCCGATCATGGCGCCCGGGTGCTGGTGAATGATCTGGGTGGGTCTCAGGCAGGTGAAGGCGCGGACTCAAGCGCGGCACAACAGGTCGCCGACGAGATTAGTGCCGCGGGCGGTACAGCCGCGGCCAATACAGGCAGTGTCGCCGACCCGGATGATGCGGCCGCCATGGTGCAGCAGGCGATCGACACCTGGGGCCGCATCGATGTGGTAGTCAACAATGCCGGGGTGCTGCGGGACAAGATCTTCCACCGCATGGAATTAGAGGACTGGGATATTGTCGAACGGGTTAATCTGGCTGGCACGTTTTATGTCTCACGCGCGGCCGCGCCGCATTTCAAAGCGCAGGAAAGCGGCTGTTTCATCCATATGAGTTCGACCAGTGGGCTGATTGGCAACTATGCCCAGGTCAACTATGGGGCATCGAAAATGGGCGTGGCCGGTCTGTCCAAGTGCATCGCGCTTGATATGTCGCGCTTTGGGGTGCGGTCCAATGCCATTGCACCCTTTGCCTTTACGCGCATGGTCGCCACGATCCCAGAGACAGAAGACAACCGCGACCGTATGGAGAAGATGCGGAGGATGAAGCCTGAAAAGATCGCACCATTCTGTGTCTCACTGATGACGGATCAGGCAAAAGACGTCACCGGCCAAATATTTGGCATCCGGCGTAACGAGATCTTTCTGTTCAGCCAGCCGCGGCCGATCCGTAGCGTCCATGATGGCGAGGGCTGGACGGTCGAAGGCTGTCTCGAGCGGGCGATTCCGACTCTGCGGCCCAGCTTTCATGAGCTGGAACGCTCGCCGGATGTGTTCACCTGGGACCCGGTTTAGGTCTCTGGCGGACCAGCGGGCACTTCTGTTGACGGCCGGTCTGTAGACTGGATGTGCCAGAGCCCGGTGAAGAAGAACAGTCCCAGCCAGACGATAACCAGCAGCCCAGCCGGGACCAGTGCCGCATCGAGCGGGCCCAGCCAGCCGATCAGATAGCCCATGGCGAATGAACCGATCGGCCCGCCTGCGAGTTGTGCCGCCTGAAAAATCGACAGAGACCGTGCCCGGTGGCTGGGCGGCGCCGAACTTTGAACGATGGTGCGGCTCATAGCGTTCGTGACGCCACCAACCAGGCCCCAGAAAAACACCGCCAGATAAAGGGCCCATAAGGGCGGGCCAAAATGGATGAAGACCATGGCGATGCCGCCGGCCGACATGGCGATCATCAGCACCTTGCCCTGGTGCTTGATGGGCCGTTGCGCCAGGGTCGTCGCTGAAATGCCGATGCCGCCGAACAGGCAGAGAAAAACGAGCGAGAAATCCATCGCATCGCCGTCATAGATGTCGCGGATCATCACCGGCATCAGGACCATGATCGATCCCATGAAGAGCAGGCTGCCAAAAAACATCTGTAGCATCACAGGCCTGATGCGGGACATCCCCCAGACTTCCACGAGGCCTTCCTTGATATCACCAAGCTGCGTGTGGAAGCGGGCCATGGCCCGCTCTGTGGCGTCGGGTTGATTGGTTGGTGGCGCGGGTGACAACCGGCTGATCAACGCAAACGCGATCAGAAAGTTTATCGTAATCAACGTCGGCAGGGCCGCGATGCCGATGCTGTCGGCGAATCCGGCAAAGGTAATGCCGATAAATTGAGCGACGGTCTGCGCCCCGATGGCAAAGCCCACGGCGCGCTGTATGCCACCGGGATGACTGCTGTCGGCAACCCGTGTCAGCAGACTGTCTCTGGTCGGTCCGGCGAAGGACCCCAGCGAGGCCGCGCAGACCCCATAGAAAATCAGCAAAGGCAGGGTCAGGCTGTCCGTATAGAGCAGGACCGCGAGCATCGTCGGCGGCAGCAACTGAAGCAGATGGACTTTCATCATCCAGCTGCGCAGGTCGCTGCGGTCAGCCTTGGCTCCACCGAACAGTAGCAGGACGAGAAGCGGCAGCATGATCACGGCCTGGGTGGTGCCGACGAGTTCCGGCGGGGCATTGAGCACGCGGGTGACGATATAAGGCGTCATCACCATGCCAATGCCGATATTCAGGAAGTAGCAGGCGTTGTTGCCGAGGTACCAGAGAAACTCGCTGGGGCGCCGTTCGGCGTCGATGGCGGGGTCAAGTTGTGACATTGTAAATTATAGTAGCGGCGGGAACCGGCTGCGGCTAGCGGCGCTGTCACTTATCCGGGAATCGGTTTATGACCGGGACCGGTAAATCAGGGAGAATTGTTTATGGATCTGGGATTGGACGGCAAGGTCGTCTTTATTGCAGGCGCATCGCGCGGCATTGGTTATGCGATGGCCGAGGCTTTTGTAGGTGAAGGGGCCAAGGTCTGCATCACGGGCCGGACACAAAGCACGCTGGAAGAAGCAGCCGAAAGGCTGGGCGGTGACGTTCTCGCGGTTGCCGGTGACATGACCAGGTCCGCCGACGTGATCAAGGCGCTGGATGCGGCGGAGGCACAGCTCGGGCCCATCTATTGCGCCGTCGCCAATGTGGGGATCGGCCGCGCCCCTTCAGGTTTTGATGTGACCGACGAAGACTGGGACGCCGATGTCGCGCAGAACCTGACCGGTTCCATGTTTGTCGCGCGAGAGGCTGTGCGGCGGATGATGAGACGGTCACCCGAGGAACGAGAGGGCGCTAACGTCATCATGATCTCGTCCATCGCGGGCGTCGATGCGCTTGGAACGTCGCTGACCTATAGCGCTTCCAAGGCGGCCATCAATCATGCCGGACGGTCGTTGGCAAAGTTTGTCGGCCCCGATGGCATCCGGGTCAATGTTATCGCTCCGGGCAACATCTTGTTTGAGGGCGGCAGCTGGGAGAGCATCATCAAGGACCGCAGGGACGTTTGGGATAAATGGATTGAACGTGAGGTGGCGTTGCAGCGGTTCGGCAAAGTTGAAGAAATCGCCGACGCCGCGTTGTTCCTTGCATCCAAGCGGTCGGCTTTCACCACCGGCGAGGTCTTTGTCGTCGATGGCGGTCAGGTGAAATAAGCGGGACTGTGCCGCATATCACCTGAATGAGCCGCACGACCGGCTAGAATGGGCCGCAAAGGAGCAAATCATGACCGATGCAGCGAACGAGATCAGCAAGATCGCTACAAGTGACCAGGATGCGGCCTTAAAGACCGTCATGCTCGCTTTCTCGGGCGACCCGGCGGCGCGTACCATGTATCCGGATGCCGTGGGATATTTGGCAGGATTTCCTGGGTTTGCCGAACGCTTCGGCGGCAAGGCGTTTGAACTCGGTACTGCCTATGGCACCGCATGCGGCGGTGGTGTCGCGCTTTGGCTCCCGCCCGGCGAGCATGTGGATCAGGACCCCATTGAACGCCACATGATGGCGACCGTCGATCCCGAGCGGCTGGAAGAAATGGGTGCCGGGATGGCGGACATGGCCGCCTATCACCCGGAAGAGCCGCACTGGTATCTTGCCGTTCTTGGGGTCGATCCGGGCAAGCAGGGCAAGGGGCTTGGCGGTGCCTTACTGGCCCACACGCTAGCGCAAGCCGATGCAGAGGGCATGCCTGCCTATCTGGAATCATCCAATCCGCGAAACGTCTCGCTTTATCTCCGCTACGGGTTCGAGCCTTTGGGCACCATCGACATCGGCGGCCAACCGATTATGACGCCCATGCTACGGCCAGCGCGGGGTTGAGTTTCCTCGGGGGGCCTTTTGATACATCCAGCGCTCTTGCGCCGGTCACTCTAGGCGGACGGACTTTAGCTTAGAGGCTCGAATACACCGCAGCGATCAGACCCGCGCTGCGGGGGTCTCCCCGCAGATTGACGTCCATCTGGTTCATGACATAGCCGACCGATAGCCGGTTTTTCCGGTCGGCGAATCCCATGGATCCGCCCCAGCCGCTGTGGCCGAAGGTGCCATCGGTCGGGCCATAGACGCCGCCTGTGTTACGGATAAAGCCGCAGCCCCAGCTGGTTTCCAGGCCTAGGTTGCGGTCTGTTCCAAAGCACTGCTCGGCGGTTGCCTGATCCAGCGCATCAGACCCTAAAAGGGGCGCGCCGCCCAGTGACATGGCGTTGTAGATCCGGGCCAGACTTTTCGCGGTGCCGTGACCATTGGCGGCTGGAATTTCCGCCCCCCGCCAACCGCGTGTGTTGGCGTCCTCGGGACGCATGACCGGATTCGCCAGTGCAGCGATCACATGATCTGACGGTGCATCGCCAGTCAGCGGCACTCTGGTTTTCGGTTTGATCATGGGCGCAATGCGAGAGTCTTCGCTTTCGGGCAGGCCAACCTGGAAGTCGGCATTCAACGGACCCGCGATTTCCTCGGCGATAAACCTGCCCGGGGTTCGGCCATCAATCCGCCGCAACAACTCCCCGGATAAAAAGCCGTAGGTGATGGCGTGATAGCCGCTGCCGTCACCCGGGGTCCAGAACGGTTCCATGGCGGCCAGCCGTTCGCACATGAAATCCCAGTCTTCGTACTTGTCGACGGTTATTGCCTCGCGCAGGCCGCAGACGCCGCCTTGGTGCGACATCAGTTGCGCAACAGTTATCTTGTCTTTTCCCGCAGCGCCGAATTCTGGCCAGTGCGTGGCGACCGGGTCGTCATAGGCAAGTTGCCCGCGGTCAACCAGCATGGCAATCGCGATGGCCATGGGGCCTTTGGTTGACGAAAAGACATTAACGATGGTGTCTTCCTGCCAGGGCCTGGACTTGGCTTCGTCGGCGTATCCGCCCCAAAGATCGACGACGCACTCGCCGTCGCGATATGCCGCAACCCCGGCGCCAACCTCCAGCCCGTCGGCCAGATTCTTCGCAAAAGCGGCTTTTACCGCTTCAAAGCCGGGCGCGACGGTGCCCTCGACCAGGATTTCTTCCGACATAATTTGATCTCCACACGTCCCGTTTTGGCTGAGCCTAGCATGGCCCCGGTAAGGCGGCTATGCTGCCGCGGGCGCAGGATGCGACGATTATTCAGGGGAGCGAAAGCATGAAAATTGGCGTCTTTTCGACGTTTTTGTCACCGGTCTCGACGCCGGAAACCATGGTCAACTTTGCAACGAAATCCGAGGCGGCAGGCATCGATTCGATCTGGGTCGGCGAGCATGTGGTGCTGTTCGACGAGATGGAATTTCCCTATCCCGGCTCGCCGGACGGCAAGATTCCCGTTCCGGCCGGTGGTGGCGGCTTGATGGATAGTGTCGCCAGCTTCGGCTTCATGGCAGCCCATACCAAGACGGTCCGCTTCGGCACCGGCATCTGCCTGATCGGTCAGCGCAACCCGATCTATACAGCCAAGGAATTCGCGACACTGGATTACCTGACCGGTGGGCGCATGGACTTCGGAGTGGGGATCGGCTGGTGCAAGGAAGAGGTCATCGCTTGTGGCTACACCTGGGAAGACCGTGGCGCCCGCGCCAATGAATTCCTTGAGTTGACCCAGAAGCTCTGGACGGAAGAGGTCGTGCACTACAGCGGCAAACACTTTGATGTGCAGGGCGCCAAACTTGATCCCAAGCCAGCGCAGAAGCCGCATATCCCGATTATTGTCGGTGGCCACAGCAAGGCCGGGTTTAAGCGTGCCGCGCGGTTCGGCGCTGGCTGGTACGGTTTTGCGCTCAGCCCGGAGAACACTGAAGCGGTGCTGAAGGGGCTTGATGCCACGCTGGCAGAAGCAGGCAAGTCGCGCGGGCCTGATTTCGAACTGGTTATCACCCCGCCGGGCCGCGTAACCGAAGACGATGCGAGGGCCTATGCGGATCTGGGTGTCGACCGGCTGGTCATCCAGATGCCCAACCACCGGCCCGATAAGCTGGACGGCATGCTGGACCACGCCAACACCCTTATGAACGTCACGGCTTAAGGAGACCGGTCATGGAATTCGTTGAAGCACGCGATGCACAACACATGGATGGCATGCGCCTGGCACTGACGATCAATGTCTGCGGCCCTTGGAGCGAAGCCGCCAAGAATATCCTGGAAGTCAAAGACATTCCCTATACGCCTGTCGCGCAATATGGCGGCGGGGAAAACCCGGACCTGGTCGCCTGGACCGGTCACGGCAACGCGCCGGTTGCGGTTTGGGAGAACGAGCCGCCGCGCGCAGGCTGGGCGGAAATTCTGATGCTCGCGGAACGTCTGGCGCCCGAGCCTGCGCTGCTGCCGGAAGATCCGGGGCTCCGTGCCCAGGTATTCGGGATTTCCAACGAACTGGCGGGCGAGTGGGGTTTTGGCTGGTGCCGCCGCATCATCATGTTCCCGCCGCCTGAAGCGCCGGAAGATGTCGGTGGCGAGACCATGCGTATGCTGCGCAAGCGCTATGGCCACACGCCGCAGCCCTATGAACAGGCGCCGCATCGGTGTGTCCAGATTCTGGATTTCCTGCGCGATACGCTTGACGCCCAAAAAGCCAAGGGCAGCCAGTACCTTGTTGGCGATGGGCTGACAGCGGCCGACATCTACTGGGCGACATTCTCGCAGCTCTTGGAACCTATGTCGGAAGACCGCAACCCGGTCTCCGGCCCCATGCGGGACGCCTATGGCAATGTTGGCGACATTGTTGAAGGGGCGAAGCACCCGATCCTCTATGCGCACCGGGATTTCATCTTCGATGAACATCTGACCCTCCCGCTCGATTTCATGGATACGCGCGCCTAACCCGTTCTATCATCTCCTCCAGATGACATTCAGGGGGAGATCATGAGCGAACCAGTCGTTTACGGCATGCACCATGTCGGCATTCACGTACCGGACCTGGAGGCGGGCCGCAAATTCTATGAGGACGTATTCGGCTTCGAGGTTATCGGCGTCGATAACTGGGATGAGGGCAACAAGGACGTCAACGCCTATGTCGGTATGGATGAAAGCTCGGCCGACAGCTACATGCTGCGCGGTGCGAATATCTGCATCGAGATCTGGTGTTACCGCACGCCGGAGTCGCGATATGAACCGGGTGACCGGGTCGCGGCGGACCATGGATATACCCATTTGTGCTTCACGGTCAGCGACTTTGAGGCAGTCCTTGAAAAGTTCCTGGCTGCCGGGGGTTCGATCATCAAGCCGCTGACCAATGCGCGGCCCGGCGGATCCCGCATCCATTATTGCCGCGATCCGTTCGGCAACATCATCGAAATCCTGCAAATGCCCAAGGGCGGTGGGTTGGAATCCTTGGAAGGGATCGCCAAGGAAGGCGTCTATGGGCCGCCGCCAGACCGCTACTACATCTTTGAAAATGGTGAGTTCGCGGGCATGCGCGACCGGTCCAAGCTTCCTTACAGACGAGAAGACGCATGATTAGAGGTGTTCACCACACATCGATCTCGACGCCGGATATGGACCGGGCTTTGCGCTTCTACCGCGACTTGTTGGGCGTTGAGGTGGTCTTCGAGGTGCCGTTTGACGGCGCGGAGATTGAGGCCATCACCGCCTTGCCGGGGGCCAAGGGCCGGGTGGCGATGCTGCGTGCGGCCAATTTGCACATTGAATTGTTTGAATATGCTGCGCCGGAGGCAGCGCCCAATGTCACCACAACCGATGGACCGCGCCCGGTCAACAATCATGGTTTGACGCATCTATGCTTCGATGTCACCGATCTGCCGGCTGAATATGAAAGGCTGAAAGCCGCCGGCGTCGAGTTCCACTGCCCGCCGACGCATCTGGGCCGCGGTGTGCGCACCACTTATGCCCGCGACCCGGACGGCAATGTGGTGGAGCTGCAGGAAATCCTGAACCCAAAAAGCCGCATGCGGATGGATTTTTGAGCTTGGTTTCGCGATGAGCGCTTGTATTCGTCTTCTGTTGACCAGCGTCCTCTCGGTGACCCTATCGGCGGTCCAAGCCGAGGCGCGAAACTGGGCGCCGCCACACGAAGACGTGCTGGAGGCAGACATTTCCGGCTACGGAATCGTGCGGAAGATGCCCACTACGGAAGCGAACCTGGCGCTTCAGAAGGATCTGCGTGACAGGATCGCGAGCCTGCCTGCCGAAGATGCGCAACTTCGCGCGGACATGATCACCTATCACAACGAACTGTCGCCGTTCTACATGGCCTACATCGCGCGGTCGTTTCTTGCGGCGGGGGATCCGGATGCCGCGATCGAGTGGTATCTGCACGGTCAGATACGCCTGCTTTTTGACGGGCTCATCTGTATTGATACGACCTCTGCCGACGCTCGGTATTTCTATGCCCAGAACGCACCTGACGTTGGAGCATATATCCAGAATCATCCGACACGGGCGGGAGAGATTCTTGAGAAACTTGTTGAGGACCCGAAGATTATCGCGGGAACCGCCACACCGCTCTGGATTTGCGGCGTGGGTGTTGGCCGACATCCAAAGGACGCACCCAAAGACGAATTCGGACGGACACTAAGGCTCCAACCTGTCGATGTCTGGCCTGGGGTCTATGCGTCTGTCATTGAGTCCCACCGTAGAATGGCGGCGCGTCTGCAGCAGTCGATGGACGATCCGGTCTCATTGGATGAGAGCATTGCGGCGCGTGTTGAGACGTTAGCAGACAACCAATTCAGCACGACGGAAGCCCATTGGCTTGATAATAAGCGCGCCGTGTGGCTCGGCTATGAAGACAAGACGCCGTTCGTGGAGATCTGGACAAAAGGGCACGGTGTCTCACGCGCGAAGATTGACGGGCCGATTAAAGAACTCCGATGCGCATCAAACGGGAACATTCTCATCGTCACATCGCTTGAACGATATGATCGAGATACGAAGGAGCCCGGGGTCGTTTCGTATTTGCATGGACGTCTAGAGGACCTGCAATCCGACCAGAAGACTTTTTTGCGCCGCATCGAAAAGCCGAGGCACCGATGGTACGGCGATGATGCCTACTACCAGACCGACCTTCGCCAAAGTCCATTCGATTGCGCCCTAATCCGCGCGCCCAAGTTCTTGCAGGATGTGCCTAGTGCGGCGCTCTGGTCCGACCTGGGCCGTGGAAGGGGCTACCTCCATACCGGCCGGGAGCGGGAAGGCGGCGATGTCGGTATGTTTTACTATACCGATGCCGGCAAGGGGCCGTTAAAGCTATCCGACAATCCCTACGGTGTATTTTGCCTTAAGGACTTGCCGTTCCGTGATGCTGTACTGCTGACAGGTTGCCGCGATATGGGCAAGAGCATGCCTGGTGCTCGCTATCGCGGTGAAGTGCCTGTGGTGTGGTTGGAACTCGAAGGTGATACGCCACGTATTGCTACGACATCGCTGCCTTTGCACCCGCAGGAAAGCAGGATGACGCAACTATTCATGACTGCTCGCGGTTTTGTACGGCTAATTCCTTACCGAAAGACTGCCATTGGTGACATGGCAGGCGGCGTCTATCTCTACCGGACTGATAGATCCATGAGGAAGCTGTGGGAGGGTGTCACCGACGCAGGCGATTTATCGCCAGACGGATGCTCACTTGTCTTCAAGGGCAGGCCGACTGTGGGCGCGAGCTCCAATCCGCTACGCTACAATATCTATGCGCTTGACCTTTGCGTCTCCATTCCTGAGTCGGATGACTAGATGTCGCGGCTACGTGAGGATGGATACTTCTAAGCCAGTTTCAATTGAAGCGTCATACCGGCCCTTCTACACCGTCTGCAGGCGTCGCTCTGGACCCCGGTCTCCGCCGGGGTGACGATAGTGGGGTGGCTAGATAAAGACTATTCCGGTTTCGGATAGCTCGGCGGGATCGGGATATCCGGCACTCCCTGGACCTTTTTCAAATCGGTCACAAAGCCGCTGGCGGAGCCGTCTTGCAGCCAGCCTGACTGGGTAAGCTGTGCGGTATCCGCGCCCGTCAGCCTGAATGTGCCGTGGCCGACAATACCGGGAAAGTCGGCGCCCTCAGGCTGGTCGGCTTCGATGTAATAGAAGGTGTCGGCTGTTTCAGGCAGCAGCACCGCATATTCGGTCACGTTGTGCCCGGCGCTCACGTTCCACCAATTGATCTTGATCGTATAGGCGCCGCCTTTCTCGGTGAGAAAGTGGACGTAGAGATTCTTGCCAACCTTATGGTCCGTTGCCCCGGATTGGTTGATCGTCGCCCGCGTATGCGCCTCAAGGCTTTGCCAGATCGTACCGGCGAGCGGTGCGGCGTCAGCCGGCTCATCAGCGACAGCGGCGGGGGTGCCAGCGAGAATTGCGAAAACGCCGATCACATGGAGTAACGGGTGAAAACGTTTGTTCATGACCAATACTCCATGCGATCTGGTTTTCTGTGAGCCGCTAGCGGGGGTCGAGACCCTTTTCGGCGCGGTACTTGTTCATGCGCTCCGCATCGCCACTCAGACGTTCACCGAGTTCTTCCTCGGAAATCGTGCCCGCCATGTGGCGGCCGGCATTCTTGCCATTATACATGATTTTCTTCACCGGCGTGACGGCGATGATCGTGCGCAGCGGCGAATCGAGTAGATTGTAGAAGAACTCTTCACCGGCCTTGTTGTCCGGGTTCAGCTTTTGCGACAGCGCGGTATAGAACCAGTGCTTGGTCTCATCGTCGTTGAAGAACTCAGCTGTCCCTTTAAAGGTGATCGCGCCGCCCGGCAGGTCATCCGTGACCGGCATGCCGACCGGATAGCCATGGCTGGATACGTTGACCGACACCCGATTGTCGCGCTTGATCGCGACCGCGCGGTGGCGGTGCTCAGCAAAGGTGATCCAGATCTTGCCATCGTGCCAGACGAAAGCGTGGGTCACGCCGACCGGCCAGCCGTCCTTGGTGCCCCACATCAGCACGCATTCGACGGATGTGTTCATAAGGGTGTCGATCTCTTCATCCGTGAACGGATAGATCGAAACAATTTCGTGGTCATGAGTCTGTGCCATGTGTCTCCCCTGAGTTGGATGGCTTAAGTAAGTTACCTGCGGGATCAAGCAGTATCCGGCTTGCCTGCAAAAAACAAGCAGCTTGGATTGTTTTTGGCGTCACTTCTGGTAGGCCGCGATGGCATCTGCATGGGCATGCATCTGCTCAAAGGCGGCATCGCGATTGTCGTTCGGCAGGTTGAGCACCATCCGCTCAACACCATGTTCTTCCAGAAAGTCGATAAACTTGGGCTCGGGTGGCAGGCCCATGGCACTGATCGACGTGCGCGCCACGCCCGCTTCTTCTTCCAGCCTGCGGGTTTCTGCGTTTATCTCAGGCAACGCGTCGAGCGAATTCAGCTTGCCTGCAAGCGAATCATGCCATTCGGTCGCAAAGACCGGTAGCCAGCCATTCCCCAGCGCAACAACCCGTTTGAGAATATTGGGGCCAGCCCCTGCAATCAGGATCGGTGGGTGGGGCTGCTGAACCGGTTTTGGCCATTGCCACGAGCGGGTGATCTTGACCAGGTCGCCATCATATTCGGCTTCTTCCTGGGTCCAGAACTGCTTCATGGCCGCCAACCGCTCGCGGGTAATTTTGAAGCGGTCTTGGAAGGCGACCCGGTGATTCTCCATCTCCGGCGGGTTCCACCCGGCACCGACGCCGAAAATCATCCGGCCGTTCGATATCTGGTCAATGGTGGAAACGGCTTTGGCACAGTTGATTGGATCATGTTGCGGGACGATGCAGATCGCCGTGCCCAGATTGATTTTGCTGGTCACTGCGGCCGCCGCGCCCAGAGCGACAAACGGGTCAAACATGCTGCGATAGGCCATCGGCACCTCGCCACCCAGGGCGAACTGTGTGTCGACCGGGATATGCGAATGTTCCGACACGAACATTGATTCAAATCCTAGCCTCTCCGCTTCAATTGCTATTTCAGTAGGAGTTGCGCTGAAGTGGGTGGAAAAGATGCTGACGCCGAATTTCATGGGTGTTTCCTCTGGCCGGGTGGTTTCGCGGCCAAGGTTCTGGATTTCAGTCGTCCGCACAAGAAAAATCACGCGTGCTGACTTTTTGTTTCCCACGGTCTAGGCTTTTGCGAGACTGAAGACATCAATCCAAGGGGGAGACTAAATTGATCATCGTCGTAGCCAAGCTTGTATTCCAAGACCAGGCAGCCCGTGACCGGGCGGTCGAGCTTTCAACGCCTATTCAGATGGCGACACGGAACGAAGAGAAGGGCTGTCAGGACTATTGTTTTGCCCCCGATCCTGGCGTGCCTAACGTGATTCAGGTCTATGAGCTCTGGGACACAGGCAATGACCTGGTCGAGCATTTCAAGCACCCGAATTATACCGCCATGGTCGAGGTGCTGGGCAACGCCGGGATCGTCGAGTCGATCAACGCCGCCTATGACACCCATAAGAGCATGCCCGTCTATCTTGAAGACGGTAGCGCCCGTGACAAATTCTGGGACGACTGATCCATCATGAATGACCTGGTGATCGACCTGCACGCCCACACGGTGTTCGAAGAAGGCTTCGGACAGGCGGGGAAATATGGGCCCGAACTCGCCAAGGACGAGCAGGGCGTGCCCTATTTCCGGTTCGGCGGCTATCAGATGAAGCCGATGGACTACACCGGCACCATCTTCATGGATGTGAATAAGCGGCTGGACGCGATGGAGCAGCATGGCTGCGATATGCAGATGCTGTCAGCCAACCCGCTGACCTGGTTTCACCATATCGATGCCGCGGATGCGATCCATTTCTGCAAGGTGCAGAACGACGCGATGGCGAAACTCTGCAGTGACCATCCGGACAAGTTTCTGGGATCGGCCTCGCTGCCGATGCAGGATGTCGATGCAGCGATGGAAGAACTGAACCGCTGTATCAACGATCTGGGCATGGTCGCGCCCTATGTCGGCACCAACTATCCCTATGATCTGGATGATGCGCGACTGGACGACTTTTACCGGCTGCTGGTCGATCTCGATGTGCCGCTGTTCTTCCATCCGGCCTCGACCGGTGGTGTCACGGGTCCCGATGATCCGCGAATGAGCCGGTTCGACATGACGCTTCTGTTGGGGTATCCGTATGAGGAAACCATGGCGATTGCCCAGCTGATCTTCGGCGGTGTGTTGGACCGGCATCCGGATTTGGATATCTGCATGTCGCATGGCGGTGGCGCCATTGCGTTCTTGCTGGCGCGCTTCGAGGGCATGTCAAAATTTCGCGACTGGGCGCCGGATTCGGTCAAGGAACACGGCTTTCAAGCAGTCCTTCAACGCATGTGGTTCGATGCCCATGTCGATGGCGAAGCCGCACACCAGATGCTGATCGACGTGGTCGGTGAGGACCGGCTTGTTTATGGAACAAATTTCGGTGGCTGGGATACGCCGCCTAAGGCCGACGCTTTCGCAGCCAGCCTGTGCGGCAATGCCCGCAAACTGCTGCGCATGGATAAGCAGCAAGCGGCTTGATTGAGGAGAATGGCAATGACTGCTGAAAAACTGGTGCTGACAGGCGCCAAGCTGTTTACGGGAACCAGCGAAGAAGCGATCGAAGACGGTGCCGTCTGGGTCGATGGCGAGATGATCCGTTATGCGGGGCCTGCTGGAAACTTGCCCAAGGCAGCGGCTGACCTGCCGCATTACGATGTGGGCGGGCAGTTCGTCATGCCAGGGATGACCGAATCCCATTCGCACTTGTCGTTCTCCGACAATAGCCCGTTTGAATTGGGCCAGCCGACCTCTGAAGCCGCCATGATGGCGTCTGTTCGCAACGCACGCATGATGCTCGGAGCGGGCTTCACCTCGGCGATCAGCTTCGGTTCCGTGCACAAGGTTGACGTTCACCTCAAAGCAGCCATTGAAGCGGGCAAAATTCCAGGACCGCGCCTGCGGCCGGGCGGCAAAGACATTGGTACGACAGCCAGCAATGTGGATTCTCCGGGTGGCCTCAGCATGATTGCCAACGGCCCCTGGGACCTACGGACGATTGTGCGCAAACAGCGCGTTGATGGTGTTGAGATCATCAAGATTTTCTTGGACGGCGAAGGCTTCAGAAGCCAGTCACCGGCGGGCGAACTGTCCTTTACCGATGAGGAAGTGGCCGCTGTTGTCGATGAAGCGCATCGCCATGGCCAGCGCGTCGCCTGCCATTCGCGTGGCGCTGATGCGGTCAAACAGGCGGTGCGTCACGGCGTCGACCTGATCGGGCATGGCAATTATGTCGATGACGAAGGCATCGATATGCTGAAGAAGGTGCGTGATAAGGTCTCTGTCGGCCCCGCCATCGCCTGGGAAGTGACTTTTGTCGAAAATATGGCGAGTTTTGGTTTTGGGCCCGACAGCGACAACTACAAACACTATACCGGTGAGATTGAGGCCACCAAGATCGCCATGAAGAAGTATCAGGCGGCGGGCATCAAAACGCCGATCGGCGGTGACTATGGTATTTCGATCGCGCCACATGGCGCTTATGCCAAGGACCTACAATATTATGTCGACCTGTTTGGGTTTACGCCCGGTTATGCATTGCTTTGCGCCACGGCGCAGGGCGGCGCGGCGGCTGATCCCGAAGGCATGATCGGCACTCTGGAAGAGGGCAAATACGCCGATCTGGTCATCGTCAATGGCGACCCGCTGGCCGACATCACTGTGCTGCAGGATCACAGCAAGATTACCGCGGTGATGAAAGGCGGGCATCTCTATCAAGGGCTGACGGTTGAAGAGCCGTTCAACCGGCAGGTGGCGGATGTGCTGCCGGCGGCGGCCCCGGCGCCGGTGCTCGAACCCGCGCAATAGAGATTCAGATGCCCCTCACCCGGTTCTCGCTGCGCTACTAACCACCCCCTCCCCTGAGGGGAGAGGGAAGTGAGGCCGAGCAGCGCGACGGCCGATCAGGGTGAGGGGGCCGATACTTAGAAAGTCATTGAAGGATAACCCCATGGCCCCCGTAAACCGCATGCTTGACCCGGTGGTGCCGGAACGTGTCGAGGATTTGAAGCTCGCTGATGTCGAGGTGCTGGAGTGTCCTTATCCCACCTATGACCTGATGCTGCGTGAGGCGCCGGTGTGGAAAGACCCGGTCACGGGCATGTACATCATCACACGGTATGAGGATTGCCGCACCATCATCCGCGATCCGGAGACGTTCTCTAATTGGCGGCCGACCAATGACTGGGACAATCTGACCGGTGTGGCCCGCAAGGCCTATCTGCGGTTCAAGGAACATGGCTGGGTGCCCGGTGTCTCGCTGGCGGGTCGGGATGATCCCAACCACAAACAGATGCGCGCCATGTTCGATGAGGCATTCACCGCCAGCCGCATCCGCGAGATGGACCCGGACGTCAAAAAACTTGCCTATGACCTGATCGACGATTGGATCGACGACGGTGAGTGTGAGTTCTTCTGGCAGTTCGCGGTGCCGCTGCCGCTGATCATCATCTGCCAGCAAATGGGCGCGCCGCGCGAAGATATCTGGAAAATCAAGGAATGGACCGATGCCTGGATGAAGGGCATTGGCTTTGGCCTCACCGAAGAAGAACAGATGTGGTGCGTCGACAAGGAAATCGAGTCGCAGCATTACTTCAAGAAGGTCTTCGACAGGCTACGGCAGGAGCCGGATGACACCTTGCTCTCTGAACTGGTCAACCGTGAGATCCCCGAATGGGGCCGCACGCTCACTGATAATGAGCTGATGGCCGAAATGATGCAGGACACCTTTGTCGGCGGGTCGGAAACGACCACCAACGCGATCACCTCTGGGCTCATGCTCTTAGGCATGAACCGCCCGGTCTGGGAACAGCTGAAGTCAGACCCGGACAAATATCTGCGCACGTTCTGTGAGGAGGTCGTCAGGCTGGAAAGTCCGGCTCAGGGCATGAGCCGTCTGGTCAAAAAAGACGTGGAGATTCAAGGCGTTCAAATCCCGGCGGGCTCCATGCTCCACATGCGTTTTGCCGCGGCCAACCGGGACCCTGAAAAATTCGACTGTCCGCATGAGATCGATCTGGAACGAAAGAATGCCGGGGCCCATCTGGGCTTTTCCTCCGGCGTGCATCATTGCCTGGGCGCGCCGTTGGCCCGTCGCGAACTCTATTGGGCGTTCAAGGCGTTCACGGACCGGATCGAAGATTTCCGGCTGAAACCGGAAAACGACATGCGCCACCAGCCCAATTTCGGCCTGCGCATCAAGACGAAGCTCCATATCGAGTTTGAGAAGAAGGTCACGTCGTGATCGTTCGCGGCGGAGCGGGGACTCTATCCCCGTCATTGCGAGCCCTCCATCGGAGGGCGCGGCAATCCAGAGGCAGTGCCGGTTGCACGAACTGGATTGCTTCGCTCTCGCCGCGCAAGCGCCTGCGCAGCGGGTCGCTCGCAATGACGCTTGAGGGAACAAAGGATACAAAATATGCCTTATACCAATGAACAACTCGCTGACATTCAGGCGATTGAAGATTGCGCCAAGCGCTATTGCCGCGGGGTCGACCGGCTCGACCCGGAGGTCATGAAATCCGCCTATTGGCCGGATGCCACCGACGATCACGGCGTCTTCGTCGGTAATGCGATGGAATTCGTCGACATGTGCATGGTCAGCCATTTGAAATGGCGCGGCACCATGCACTGCATCTTCAACCACAAGATCGAACTGGGCGATGACGGTGTCTCGGCCACAGGCGAGATCTATAACGTCACCTATCTGTTCGGCGAAGGCGATGAAGGGATCGATACCTGGTGGGGCCGCTATCTCGACCGCTACGAAAAACGCGGCGACGAGTGGCGCATTGCTGAGCGGGTCTGTGTGCACGAAGGCACCCAGAACCGGGATGGCCCTGCGATGGAAATCGACTCGCCCAAGTTCCGCCAGGGTGATTTCGACCGCGGCACGCCCGGCCGGCCGATTGGGCCCTAAGTATGCTGACCAAAAAGCCGTTCGGCCTGAGGAAGGGCTGAAAGCACCGTCTCGAAGGCTTCTTGCGAACGGCTTTTCCGACGGCCCGTTCGCAGGGACCCTTCGAGATGCCTGCGTTCGCAGGCTCCTCAGGGCGAACGGGCAGGGATGAAATTAGGCTTAACTGCTCTTCAGCGCGTTCTTGCCGATCTGGAAGATCGCGCTCCACGCGGGTCCTGGGAACTTGTGGACCTTTTCCATCACATCCTCGAACGCGGTCAGGAACCAGTCGACATCGGCCTCGGAAATGGTGAGCGGCGGGATCAGCTTGATCACGTCCATATTGTAGCCGGACACCTGGGTCAAAATCCGGTGGTCGCGCAACAGCGGAATAGTGATCGCCTGGCAGAACAGGTCCTTGCTCAGCATATGCGCGGTTGACCAGGCCGATTTGAGCTTGAGTGACTTCGGCGCCTGGAATTCAATGCCGACCATGAGGCCGCGCCAGCGCACGTCACCGATGAATTCGAACCGGTCTTTCATGGCCAGCAGACCATTGCCCAGCCGGTCGCCCATTTCCTGCGCGTGGGCGCAGGCGTCCATTTCATCGAGAGCATGAAGCGCGGCGAGGCCCGCTACCATCGCCATGCCGCCCTGCCCAAAGGTGGAGGAGTGGACGACGCATTTTTCCAGGGAAGAGAACACCTTGTTGTAGACGGCCTCACGATAGAGCACCGCGCCCACCGGCACATAGCCGCCGGAAAGGGCCTTCGACAGCACCACAATATCGGCATCGACCGGGCCGCCATGCTCCATGGCCAGGAATGTGCCGGTGCGGCACAGGCCGGTCTGAACTTCATCCACGACCAGCAGGGCGCCGTGCCGATGGCAAAGATCGGCTGCCTGCTTCAGATAGTCATCGGCGGGGATCTGGACCCCCTTGCCCTGAATCGGCTCGACCACCAGTGCGGCGACATTGTGTGCCTTAAGCGCAGCCTCAAGCGCGTCCAGATCGTCATAGGCGGTTTTGTGGGTGGCCGGCAACAGCGGGTCGAAACCCTCGCGGAACACGTCGGTGCCATTGAGCGCCAGCGCGCCGTTGGTCAGGCCATGAAAGGCGGAAGATGTATAGAGAATGTCCGGGCGGCCGGTCGCCTGATGCGCGAATTTGATCGCGGTCTCCACGCCCTCGGCACCGGAATTGGTGAAATAGACATAGTCGTAGCCGGGCACCCGCTCCTTCAGCTGTTCGGCCAGCACACCGGATAATACCGGCGCTTCCATTTGCGCGAGGCTGGCGGCATCGCGGCTGAGATAATCTGCCAACGCATCCCGCACGACCGGGTTGTTTCGGCCCATATTAAAAACGCCATAGCCTGCCAGCATATCGAGATAGCGGTTGCCCTCCGCATCCCAAAGATAGGCACCCTCGCCGCGCACATAGGTCTTGTCGAACCCGATCAGGCCCAACGATTTGGCAAAGCGCGGATTGATGTGCTCGGCATGCAGCGCATTGTTGGCGTTTGCTCCCTGCGCCAGCGCGGCGTCCAGATCGAAGGTGCCCGTGCGAGCCTCCGGCTTGCGCGCCGCGTCAATCGGCACGACGTCGGCGCCGCCTTTTGGCGATCCTGATGCAGTCATGGAGTCTTCAGTCTGTTCGGCTGGCGGATGCGGCACCCGGGCCCCCAAGAAACGTTATGCGTGCTCGGTGAATATCTTAACCCTCTTGTCTCTGTAAAGTAGTGTCGCCGCTGCTGATATCCAGAATGCGAGGCCTCGTCTGTATTGAAGGACAGATCGTGGGAGAGGGAAATGGTGCCGCTGGGGTGACTCGAACACCCGACCCACGCATTACGAATGCGTTGCTCTACCACCTGAGCTACAGCGGCCCTTTAGAAGCGGGCGGCACCATACTTCGCGAACCCCGGTGCAGCAAGCCCTCTCGTTTATGTTCCCCATCGATGATATTTGTTGGTCTAATCGGCCTGTACCGAGGAACGCCAGTTTCGCTTTTCGATCCGTCGGACATTTGTGCAGTCTTTCAAAGTCCTGAGGTACTTCTTGAGAAGCTTGAGTTCATTGTCACAAGGATCCCCTAAGAATGGGCTTGGGTAGATTGCATTGCCATAGTTCCTACTCGATTTCGCCGGTGTGTCGTCAATGATCAATATCCGTTCTAAACGCCAGCCGTGTCTTGCAACTTTCTTAAGCGGTTTCAGATAATGCAGATGATCCGATCCGTACAATAAAGGTTCCTCTCCATGTTGGGATAAGGGGCGAAGGGTGGCCCTACTTCGTCCCCAGATGAAATTGAGCACTGAAGGGTCTGGAAAAATTCGTTCTACAACAGCTTCTACATAGTCGTCTGATGCTGAAGACCAGACAGCTAATTCGAACCAGCGTGCGCAATCCTGAAGGAACTCTTCAGCAAAGGGGCGAACATAGACGTGATAGTTGAACAACTGGAAACTTGGAGGGCGGTCGAGTTCAGTCTCAGTTGCATAAATGAGTGTCTCGTCAAGATCGACGATTAGTAAGATGCGATCTTTGTCAGGGCTTACAGACACACTCTTGCTTCATCTTCTAATCATCGAGGCGCTTCTAGGACCCGCTGGTCAATAGCGGCACCGGTTCCGATTGAAGTTGGTCCGGCGCCTTGCTGGGGGGCTTCAGTGCACCGGTCAGCCCGCCCCAATGCAGGGTGGCAAAGGCACCGCAGCCGCCGCATAGCGGCTCCCACTGCGGTTCGCTGTGACCGCAAACATCACAGTGCCAAGCCGGGTCGGGCGCGGCATCAATGATGTTCTGTTCGGCAATCGTGGCCGATTCCTCGTGCCCCAGGGCACGCTCCAGGTCGGCCAGCAACTGATAGGCCCGCTGCTGCGGCGCGGCCTCAATCAGCGCATCGATATGCGTGCGCGCCGGGCCGGGCAGGTCCGCCTCCAGCGCCATTCGGGCGAGCGCGGCGTGGGCTTCCGGGTGGCCGCCGTCGCCAGCAAGTGTGCCCAGATGCCGGTACCGCAGCGCGGCGGTCTTTTCATCGGTTAACCGCATCCAGGCGTCGGCCAGGTCGGGATGAGGGTCACGCCGCCAGCCGTCTTTAAGTGTGGATTTGGCGCGGCGTTTTTTGCCGGCATCAATCAGCAGATTGGCCAGCAGCGCCCGCGCCGGGATCAACTCGGGGTCCAGATCGAGGGCCTTGCGGGCCAGGTGCATCGCGGTTTCCTTGTTACAGGCGTCGCGCGCCATGCACAGATTGAGGATGGCGCTCTGCCTCGCTCCTTCGGCGGGGCCGACGCGGCCTGACTTCATTGCCGCGCTGAGCGCGGTTTCTGCTGCTTTCCAGTCATTCAGCGCCAGTGCGCTTTCGAACAGGCCGGATTGCGCCCATTCGGCCTTGGGCAGGCGTGCCGCGGCCTGCTTGGCCGTGCCGAGCATGGCGCCCGTATCGCCTTCACGGGCATCGGCGGCCATCAGCCCCCGTAAGGCCAGCGCCTGGGTCCGGCGGTCGCCTTCCAATGCGGCGAAATGCTGTCTTGCGGTCCTGATGTCGCCCTGGGCCAGGGCGGCCTGGCCGGCCAGAACGTTGGACAGGGGCGTCGTGCCGACCAGTTTTTCAAACTTCTTCGCGTGGCGCTTGGCCCGCGCGCCGTCGCTTTCCAGAAGGGCAGACAGGCCCCAGGCCAGCTCGTTGTAGCCGCGCCGGTGGCGGCTCAAGGTGCGGTGCTCCCAATATCCCTTGCGCAGCCAGCGCCAAAGCTGGGTCGCGGCAACGGTCACGACGATCAGCAGCCCAGCCAGCAGCATCAGCACGGCCGCGGATGTTTCGACGGTGTAACCCTCGAAAGCGATCGAGACCTGTCCTGGATTATCCGCCAGCCACGCGGCTGCCGCCGCGAGCAGCAGCAGGATCGCTAAGCCGAATAACAGGCGGATCATGTGGCCCCCCGCTTGATATCGGCCAACGCAACCTCGATTTCGCCGATAATTGCCGGGTCGTCGATGGTGGCGGGCATGGTAAAGGCTTCGGCGTTGGCAATCTTTTGCATCGTCCCGCGCAGGATTTTGCCGGACCGGGTCTTCGGCAGCCGGTCGACCACCTGCGCGGTCTTGAACGCCGCCACCGGGCCAATCAGTGTACGCACCCGCGTGATCAGTTCAGCGATAATGTCGTCATGGGGCTTGTTGACCCCGGCTTTCAGCACTACCAGTCCCAGCGGCACCTGGCCCTTCAGCGCGTCGTTCACCCCGAACACGGCGCATTCGGCCACGTCAGGATGGCCGCTTAGTGCTTCCTCGATGGCTCCGGTCGAAAGCCGGTGTCCCGCGACATTGATGATGTCGTCGGTGCGGGTCATCACCCAGAGGTAGCCGTCGTCATCGATGTAACCGGCATCGCCGGTCTTATAGTAACCGGGATAATCGGCCAGATAGCTTTCAATATAGGCGTCGTCATTACCCCACAGGGTCGGTAGGCAGCCTGGCGGCATCGGTGTTTTGATGACGATCGCCCCGGTTTCGTTGGCGGCGATGGGTTTTGCGGCCTCGTCGACGACTTGAATGTCATAGCCCGGGACCGGCTTGCCGGTTGACCCGTGCTTGACCGGATAAAGACCCAGCCCCTTGCAGTTGGCGGCGATGGGCCAGCCTGACTCGGTCTGCCACCAATGGTCGATGATGGGCACGCCCAGCACGTCTTCGGCCCACTGGATGGTGTCCGGGTCGCCGCGTTCACCCGCGACATAGAGGGCTTCGAAATGGGACAGGTCGAACTGTTTGATCAACTTGCCGTCCGGGTCCTGCTGTTTGATCGCGCGCAGGGCGGTGGGCGCGGTGAACATGACCTTGACGCCATGCCGCTCGATCAGCCGCCAATAAGTTGCGGCATCGGGCGTGCCGACCGGTTTGCCCTCGAACAGGATGGTGGTGTTGCCGTTCATCAGCGGGCCATAGGTGATGTAGGAGTGACCGACCACCCAGCCGACATCGCTGGCGGCCCAGAAGGTCTCGCCGGGTTGGACGCCATAGACATTGCGCATGCTCCATCCCAGCACGACAAGATGCCCACCATTGTCACGGACAATGCCCTTCGGTTGCCCGGTCGTCCCGGATGTATAGATGATGTAGAGCGGGTCGGTGGCGGCAACGGAGATGCAATCGGCCGGCTCGGAACCCGCTTCCCAGCCGGCCCAGTCCAGGTCCCGATTTTCGATCAGATCGCATGGCTGCTGATCTCGTTGCAGGATCACGCAATGTGCAGGCTTGGCCGTGCTGATTTCGATGGCCTCGTCCAGCAGTGGCTTATAGGCAACCACTCGGCCCGGCTCGATGCCGCATGACGCTGACAGAATCACCTTGGGTTCAGCATCGTCAATGCGGGTCGCCAGTTCATTGGCGGCAAACCCGCCAAAGACCACCGAATGCACCGCACCGATCCGCGCGCAGGCCAGCATAGCGATCGACGCTTCGGGCACCATGGGCATATAGATGATCACCCGGTCACCGGTTTCGACACCCAGCGCTTTCAGACCGCCTGCGACCTTGCGGACCCGTTCCAGAAGTTCGGAGTAGGTGAACTTCTGGACATTACCCGTGATTGGGCTGTCATAGATCAGAGCGGTTTGGTCGGCTCGTCCACCAGCCACATGCCGGTCCAGGCAATTGTAACAGGTGTTCAGCTTTGCGCCGGTGAACCAGCGATAGAATGGCGCGTTGGTGTCGTCAAAGACCTTGTCCCAGGGCCGGTCCCAGTCGACCAGCCCGGCGGCTTCAGCCCAGAAAGCCTCCGGGTCAGCGGCCGCGCGGTCATATGTCGCCTGATAGTCGGTCATCGTGGTGCATCCTCGGCCAGGGCGGCTTCCAAAGTGTCCAGCGCCTTGAGCGACGCGAGCCTTATGCGTGCCGTATCCAGCCAGGGGGCCGCGACGTTGGCCGGTCGGCCGGTGAGTTTGGAGAGTTCATCTGCGGCAGCGGCCAGGTCGTTGCGTTCCATGTCCTGTTCGGCCCGCGCGACAATGGCGTCGACGCTGTCGCCTTCAATTTCACCGGTCTGGCGGACGGTGACGGCGTTCTGGACTGATGCCCAGGTGCGGTCCAACCAGTCCGCCTCTTCCGGCAGGGTTCTGGCCGCCATGATTTCGGGCACCAGCGTTTCGAACTCAGTCTTCACGCTGGTCATGGAGGGAATGCCGGTGGCGCTGGAGGCACCGAGTTGATCAACCGCCTGTTGACCGCTGCGTGTAATGCTGCCCCGCGCCTCAAACAGCCGTTTGACGCCGGTTAGCGCCGCCTCATAGGGAACGCTTGCTTCGACGGCCTGGCGCAGTCTGGACAGGGCCAGAATAGAGACCGGTTGAAATATGTCCTGCGTCCCGGCGCGTTCCAGCGCCGTAATGCGCTGCTGCTGCGCGATCTGTTGGTCAAATAGCGAAGAAAGCTGGTCCGTGAGTGCCTGAACCTCAGCTTCGGATGCATCGTTCGGGACAGGCGTAGGTTTGTTTTCAGCAGCCGTCACCCGGGATGAAAGCTGGGCGACCTGTTGGGCCGTGGTGTTGAGCTGTTGGGCGATTTGGCGTTGCTGATCCTGCAGTGGCTGCAAGTCTACACCGGCGGTCACGCCGGATGGCGGCGCAGTTTCCAAGGCGGAAATCCGGGTCTCCAGCGGTTGAAGATCGACGGCGGGCGACGCTTCGGGTGCGGGGCTGTTTTCCAACTCTGCAAGCCGCTGTTCCAAAGCTTCAATCTGTTTCAGAAGCGCGGGGTCAGGGGCTGCGTTGGTCGTCGCCTGCTCCGGTGCCGGCAAACCCAGAGCGGTCAAAATATCGGACTTGAAGTACACTCCACCCGCCACGCCACCGATCAACACAATCAACAGCAATATGATCACGAACCGGCCGCGGCGCGGCTTCTCCGGGTCCTTCTTTGGCGTTTCTTCCGGCTCGGGGTCCGGCGTGACGTCGATGATGTCGGGATCGTCTGTCATGCAATCAGGTTCAGCAACGCGTCCTGGGTTGGTTCTTTGGCGATATGCATTTCACGGTTTGCCAGCCCGTTCAATCCGCTTGCCACAGCCTCGCTCAGGCAGATCATGGCAACCGCCTTGCAGGCCGGCTCCAGCCCTGCATTGCGGACGACCTTAGCAAAGGTGCCGGCGGTTCGTGGGGAAAACAACAAAACGGCATCAATCGTCCCCTCAGCAAGGGCCTTGCGCCCTGCGGGTGACAGGGTGGTCACGGTTTCGGCCTCATAGAGCACCGCCCGTTCCGTCGTGTAGCCAAGCCTTTCCAGGTTGCCGGCAAGATCCCCGGCAATGGCGGTCCCGGCGACATGAACCAATGTGCCCTCGTCCGGGGTGCAGTGGGCGTCGACGAGCTTCACCAGGGCTGGCACATCGCCATTTGCGCTCCTGACCGTCTGAAATTTAGCGGTCTTCGCTGCACGGGCGGTGGCGTCGCCCACACAAAGCGCTGGCAGAACCCGGTTATCGGTCGCTTTTGCGGCCGCGCGAACCCCATTCGCACTGGTAAACAGCAAGGCTTGCGCCCCCTTGATATCGAGCTTTGGCCGTGCACCGATCTTGATGGTCAGCATGGGCTCGATCAGTGGCTCATGGCCCTGGCCGCGTAGCATATTAGCCAGCGGTTCGGCGTCATCATGGGGGCGGGTGATTAAAATCCGCATCGGTGGCTAGCCATCGAAGAAACCGGGGCCCGCGCGGCGTTTAAGCTCTTCACCGGCATCGGCGCCCATGGCGGCGGCATCACTCGGCAGCCCGGTGCGTTCGGTTGTGAACGCCTCGCTGCCATCAGGGCGCAGCACTTCACCGCGCAGGGTGAGCTGTCCATCCTTGATCCGTGCCAATCCGGCAATCGGCGTGCGGCAGGACCCATCCAGCATGGCCAGCATGGCGCGTTCGGCGGTCACGCAGGTCATGGTCTCGGCATGGGCAAGCGGGGCGAGCAGGGCATTGGTCGCCTCGTCATCAATCCTGGTCTCGATGCCGATGGCGCCCTGTGAAACCGCTGGCAGCATCTGATCGGTTTCGATGATCTGCGTCGCTTCGCGCTCCAGCCCCAACCGCCTAAGTCCGGCCATGGCGAGCAGCGTGGCATCGGCGACACCGTCCCGTAGTTTCTTCAGCCTTGTTTGAACATTGCCTCTGAAGATATCGACGCGCAGGTCTGGGCGCATGCGCCTGATTTGCGCCTGCCGCCGCAGTGAGGCAGTTCCGACCAGCGACCCGGCAGGCAGGCCGCTGATGCTGGCGGCCTTAGGGCTCAAAAAGGCATCGCGAACATCCTCACGTTCCAGCATACAGGCCAAATGTAAACCGTCGGGCAGCACGGTCTCCAGATCCTTCATGGAATGCACAGCCATGTGCAGAGAGCCGTTCAAAAGCCCGGCCTCGATCTCTTCCGTAAACAGGCCTTTGCCGCCGAGGTCAGCGAGCGGCCGGTCGAGGATCCGGTCACCCTTGGTCGACATGGTCACGATCTCGACCTGGTCGCCTGTCAGGCCGGGATGGGACGCCAGCAGCCCATCGCGCACCATATGGGCCTGAGCCAAGGCAAGCGGGCTTCCCCGCGTGCCAATCTTGATGATGTCGGTTCGTGTGTCAGTCGGCATGAATGACGCTATAACAGGCGCCTGTTAAGACTTAAAGGGGCGTTCGCAACCATGCGCGTTCTGGGCATTGAAACAAGCTGTGACGAGACGGCGGCCGCGGTGGTCAGCGGGGAGGGAGAAATCCTGTCCAATGTGATCCGCAGCCAGATCGATGAGCACAGCCCCTATGGCGGGGTGGTGCCGGAAATCGCTGCACGTGCGCATGTGGAAGTGTTGGACGGATTGATCGAACAGGCGATGGCAGAGGCGGGCACAGGCTTTGCCGACCTGGATGGCGTCGCAGTCACCAGCGGGCCGGGATTGATCGGCGGCGTGATGGTTGGGTTGATGACCGCCAAGGCGATTGCCAGCGTGCACCAGAAACCTTTGATTGCGGTAAACCATTTGGAAGCCCACGCGCTTTCCGCCCGGCTCACGGACGGCGTGGCGTTCCCCTATCTGCTGTTGTTGGTCTCTGGTGGGCATTGCCAGTTGTTGATCGTGCGCGGGGTCGGTGATTTCACACGATTGGGCACAACCATTGACGATGCGGTCGGCGAAGCGTTCGACAAGACCGCCAAACTGCTTGGTCTGGGATATCCCGGCGGGCCTGCGGTAGAAGCAGCGGCGGTAGATGGCGATCCAGACCGTTTCGATTTGCCGCGCCCCTTGCTCAATCGAGATGATTGTCACTTTTCGCTGTCGGGCCTCAAGACCGCCGTCCGGCGTGAGGCAGAAAAACTCGAACCTATGACAGATAAGGACAGGGCCGACCTGTGTGCCTCGTTTCAAGCAGCTATCGGCGACGTGCTGGCCGCCAAGACCGGCCGGGCGATGGAGACCTTCGTGTCCGAAGAAAAAGTTGCCGGTGCGGCCATGCTTGGGGAGGGGGGCGCGCACCGGCAACAGGGTCCAGTTGGGGACCTGGGAACCAAAACCGCCCTTAGTCCGCGGCCTGTTCTGGTGACGGCGGGAGGGGTTGCCGCCAATCAGTTCCTGCGAAACCGTTTGTCAAACCTATGTGCCGACAAGGGTTTCAATCTGGTTTGTCCGCCCCCGGCGCTATGCACCGACAATGCGGCAATGATCGCCTGGGCGGGGGTTGAGCGGTTGCGGCTGGGGCTGGTCGACGATGTCTCGGCACCGGCCCGGGCGCGCTGGCCGCTCGACCCCGGCGCACCGCCTGTTGGCGGGGCTGGGGTGAAGGCTTAAGGGGTTAAATCAGGATGACGACCAGGGCGAGCGCCAGGCTGCCAGCCGCGAAATCCTGAATCAGGCTTCCGATATTCAGCTCGAAATTGCTCATCTCTTTTCTCCTACTCGACCGGCATGCTCGGGGAGGGGCGGTGGCCGGTGCGTTGCTGCGATGTCTCGCCGTTTTCAGTCTCGTCTTACGCAACACTATGTGGGATGGATGAATGCGTGATCAATAAATTTTTTCATTTTTATTCATTATTTTGCGCACAATAGCTGTGCACGAATGCGCAGGTTAAAAACATCAATAAATGGAATGGGTTAAGAGCTGCGTAGACCCTTCAGAATCAGGTCGATGACGCCTTCGGCATTCTTCTCAAGCTCTGCTAGAGGCACATCTGAGTGCATTTGCGGGAAGCGGAACTTGAATGTCGCATATTGGATATAGGCGGCTGCGGCCGTTGGGTCGTCGATGGTGAACTCACGGGTCGCGGCGCCAGAGGCCAGGATTTCCGCCATCAGAACCCGCGACCGTTCCATATATTCCTGCGACAGCAAGGGGCCGTGGGCATCGGGGTCGCGCACCTGTTCCATCAGGGTCGGGTAGGTCTCAAGCTGCTCATAGGTATAGCGCAGCTCATGCATCAGAAATTCACGAAGCTGTTCGGATGCCGCCATTTTTCGTGAGCCAAGCACCGCGCGAAGCTCGCCCAGCACTTCCTCCAGACCCTCGCGCATGATCGCTTCGGCGATCTCAGCCTTGTTCCTGAAATAGCGGTAGAGATTGCCGGGCGACATGCGGCAGTCGCGGGCAATTTCCGCCACATTGGTCTTGCCGTATCCGAACCGGCTGAATCGTTGCGCCGCCGCATCGATGATGCGTTGCTTTGTCTCTTCCAGCGATTTCAGGGCCGTCGCCATGCAGTAAAGATTAGTCAGCCCTGCTGAAAAATCAAAGCAAGATTCACTGTTTAGTTACGTGACAGGGCGGTTGCGCCGCTGTGGGCGGGCGGGCATAACGGCGGTCAGGAGGTTGGTCGGGTGATGCAGAAAATCGGTGTTATCGGCGGTGGCGCCTGGGGTACAGCGCTTGCGGCAACGGCTGCGACCGCCGGCCGCGATGTGGTCATCTGGGCCAGGGAAGCCGACGTCGTCGGAGCGATTAATGACCGTCACGTCAACGACGTGTTTCTGCCCGACATTCCGTTGGACCCGGCGATTCGTGCGACTCGGGATCTGCCTGAGGCGTCCGATGCCGATGCGATTCTGCTGGTTTCTCCAGCACAGCATCTGCGTGAGGTAGGAAAACAGGTGGTAGAGGCGGCCGGTCCGGTGACGCCGCTGGTCATCTGTTCCAAGGGCATCGAGCAAAACACCTTGATGGTCATGAGCGAGGTTCTAAGTGACGTCGCTCCGCGCCAGCCGCTCGCCGTGTTGTCGGGCCCGACATTCGCATCGGAGGTGGCCCGGAATCTCCCCAGCGCGGTGACCTTGGCCGCCGATGACAAAGGCATAGGAAATGCGCTGGTAGAAGCACTTGGCCATTCGCGCTTTCGCCCTTATCAGTCCCATGATGTGGTCGGCGCACAGGTTGGCGGGGCGGTCAAAAATGTGTTGGCGATTGCTGCCGGCATTGTTGCCGGTGCGCGATTGGGCAGCAATGCAGCGGCGGCGCTGATTACCCGCGGCCTGGCGGAAATGGTCCGCCTGGGGCTGGCTCTTGGCGGCGAACGGGAAACCATGATGGGCTTGTCCGGCCTGGGCGATCTGGTGCTCACCTGCAGCAGCACCCAGTCGCGCAATATGTCTTTGGGCAAAGCTTTGGGGGAAGGCCGGGACCTCGGCGATATTTTAGGGGAGCGGAATTCTGTCGCTGAAGGTGTATTCAGCGCCAGTGCTGTCGCGGCCCTGGCTGAAAAACACAGCATCGAAATGCCCATATGCACGGCGATGGACCGGGTCCTCAATCAGGGCGCCATGGTCAGCGCAGAAATCGACGCGCTGCTCAGCCGGCCCTTTAGAACGGAAACGCTTTAGGAGACAAAGATGCACTACATCGTTTACGCGCCGGATAAGCCGAATTCGCTGGAGCGGCGGATGGAGGTTCGGCCGCGCCACTTGGCTTATTGGAACGACGCGCCGATAAAGACCGTGGTGGCCGGGCCGATGTTGGATGAAGAGACCGGCGATCTGAAAGGCAGTATGCTGATCCTTGAGGCCGACGACATGGCGACGGTTCGCAAATATGCTGAAGCCGATCCATATTGGCTGGAGGGCGTGTTTGAAAAACTCGAAATCAATCGCGTCCGGTTAATCTTGGGCGAATTGGCGCAGGAGACTCCATAGCGATGCAATATTGGCTGATTAAATCTGAACCCAACACCTGGTCGTGGGACGATCACGTCAAGGCCGGCACGGCGGAATGGGACGGGGTCCGCAATCACCAGGCCGCTAACAATATGAAGGCCATGAAGCTGGGTGATAAAGCCTTCTTCTATCACTCGGTCAATGAGAAGCGGATCGTTGGCATTGTCGAGGTCGTGAAGCTCTATTATCCAGATCATACGGACTCATCAGGCCGGTTTGGCATGGTCGATTTCAAGGCCATCGAGCCGCTGGGCACGCCGGTGACATTGGCCGAGATCAAGGCCGATGAGCGTCTTTCCGAGCTTCCTTTAGTGCGCCACTCGCGCCTGTCGGTCAGCCCGGTGGATGCCAAATCCTGGAAGATCATTTGTAAAATGGGCGGTGTGAAGCCCTGACCTAATGAAGCCGCCCAAGCCACTCAATCTTGACGATGTGCCCGGCGCGCCACCGCCGGGCAGTGTGCTGTGCGATGTCAGCGAACTCGGCCCCCGCGACTCCAAGAGTTTCGTTTTCAAGGATGGAAATCTGCGGTTCGAAATGTTCCTGCAGCGTTGGGACGACGAGGTGTTTGCGTACAAAAACTCTTGTCCGCATGTCCGGTTACCGCTGGATTACCGGCCGGGAAAATTTCTCGATTACGACAAGAAGCATATACACTGTGCCAACCACGGTGCCTTGTTCCGGGTCGAAGATGGTTACTGCATCAAGGGGCCGTGCAAAGGCAAATTTCTGACGCCGGTCGATGTCATCCGGCGGGGAGACGAGATCATCGTGGGGTAGGTAGATGGGTTTTCGCCGGGGTTTTGGCACTTGCCGTGATCGGCTGTGCCCGGTCTTCCACCCTGCTTTTGCTCAGTTTCCCAGAACCGAAAAGTGCCGCGGCCGCCATGATGCAGAAAATTGCGGTTCGCGATGCCAGGCCTTCTGAAGACCTGCTGATCAGGGGGGCGGCAGACGAGGCGCGTTACCGGCTGTTTCCTGACGCGGCGGCGGTCTTCAAGCTCTATATGGTTGACGTTATTGAACAACAGGCACCGGGGTTTGGCGTCTGGTTATCAGATGCACCGGTCAGTATTGACGTGCGGATTGAAAATATCTCGGGTGTCGCAGAAACCCGCCGGAGTGCGGATATCTTCATGCGCTACCATATCTCTGCCCGTATCGATCCAAGTGGACCATCCGCAATCAATTGCCGCCAGGCCAGCATGACTCAATCGAGCAGTGGGGAGCCCGAGGCGCTTCTTGCGGCGGATATTGCAGACAATTTGCGCCAATGCGCAGAGACGATCTTGCAGGCGATGATCCGTCAAACCGCACCGCAACGCCCGTCGCCAGCGGGGTCGCCGCCTTTGCCGCAAATAACCTCGTGAACCGGGTTGTCCGCGCCACCGCGCGGCCCCTATCATCAGCGCTGAAACTTTGTCAGGGGATTCGCTTCGATGTCGGAAGAGCAAGTCTTGCCCGTGCCCGCAGAATGGGCCTCGCGGGCGCTGGTCGATAACGACCGCTATCTGGAAATGTATCAGCAGTCGGTGGACGACCCTGAAGCGTTTTGGGGTGAACACGGCCGGCGGATCGACTGGATCAAGCCTTATAGCCGCGTCAAGAACACCTCGTATGACGGTGATGTCAGCATCCGCTGGTACGAGGATGGCACGCTCAACGTTTGCGCCAATTGTGTCGACCGGCATCTGCCCGAACGGGCCGGCCAGACCGCGCTGATTTTTGAAGGCGACGACCCGGCTGATTCCCGGCACATCACCTATCAGGAGCTCTATGACGAAGTCTGCCGGTTCTCCAATGTGCTCTACGGGCGCGGTGTCGGCAAGGGCGACCGGGTGACGATCTACATGCCGATGATCCCCGAAGCGGTCTACGCCATGCTCGCCTGCGCGCGGATCGGGGCGATTCACTCTGTGGTGTTCGGCGGGTTCTCGCCGGACAGCCTGGCCGGGCGCATTCTCGATTGCGAATCCACTTGTGTGATTACAGCCGATGAAGGCGTGCGGGGTGGCCGCCCGATTCCGCTCAAAGCCAATACGGACGAGGCACTGAAACAATGCCCGGGCGTCAACTCGGTGATCGTGGTGCAGCGCACCGGCGGCGAAATCGAATGGAGCGCGGGCCGCGATGTCTGGTACCACGAGGCTGCCGAACAGGTGGAACCGGAATGCCCGCCGGAAGAAATGAACGCGGAAGACCCGCTCTTCATCCTCTACACATCCGGGTCGACCGGCCAGCCCAAGGGCGTGTTGCACACGTCAGGCGGCTATCTGGTCTATGCGTCGATGACCCACCAATATGTCTTCGATTATCACGAAGGCGATGTCTATTGGTGTACCGCCGATGTCGGTTGGGTGACCGGCCACAGCTATATCGTCTATGGGCCGCTGGCCAACGGCGCACAGACCCTGGTGTTCGAAGGGGTGCCAACCTATCCGGACAGTTCGCGCTTCTGGCAGGTGATCGACAAGCACAAGGTGAACATCTTCTACACCGCGCCGACGGCGATCCGTGCGCTGATGCGCGATGGCGAAGACCCGGTGAAGAAGACGTCCCGGTCGTCGCTGCGCCTGCTGGGCTCGGTGGGTGAGCCGATCAATCCAGAAGCCTGGCTTTGGTACCACCGGGTGGTGGGTGACGAACGCTGCCCCATTGTGGATACGTGGTGGCAGACCGTGACCGGCGGCATCATGATCACGCCGCTGCCCGGTGCGACAGCGCTGAAACCCGGTTCGGCGACACGGCCCTTCTTTGGGGTGAAGCCGGCGCTGGTGGATGCCGACGGCAACACGCTGGAAGGCGCGACCAGCGGGAATCTGGTCCTGCTTGATTCATGGCCCGGCCAGATGCGCACCGTCTATGGCGATCATCAGCGATTCAAGGACACCTATTTCTCCGCCTATCCCGGCACCTATTTCACCGGCGACGGCTGCCGCCGTGACGAGGATGGTTACTACTGGATTACCGGGCGCGTCGACGACGTGATCAACGTCTCAGGCCACCGTATGGGTACGGCAGAGGTGGAATCGGCGCTGGTCGCCCATGAAAAGGTCGCCGAGGCGGCCGTGGTCGGTTATCCGCACGACATCAAAGGGCAGGGCATCTATGCCTATGTCACCCTCAATGCGGGCGAGGCGATGACCGACGACCTTCAGAAGGAACTGATCACCTGGGTGCGCAAGGAAATCGGCCCGATTGCCGCACCCGACCTGCTGCAGTTCGCGCCCGGCCTGCCCAAGACACGGTCTGGCAAGATCATGCGGCGCATTCTGCGCAAGATCGCTGAAGACGATTTCTCCAATCTGGGTGATACGTCCACCCTTGCCGATCCAGCGGTCGTCGACGACCTGATCGACAACCGCCAGAACCGGTAGGCGAAGGGTCAGGCCAGAAAGCCCCGTACCACGCCGACCAGAACGATGATGGTTAGGACACCTGTCGCCGCGACGGTCAGTATCGCGCCGGTGCCCCGTTTGGCCGGGTCGCTCATATAGGCCGTGGCATAGATCACCCGGCCCAACAACCAGGCAACGCCCAGAAGCGCAGCCCATAGATCGCCGGCAACGCCGACTGCCAGCCACATGACCGGCAGGACAAGGATCAGATTCTCGATCGTATTGTAATGGATTCGATAGGCACGCTCGAATTCGGGGTCGCCGGTTGTGGCAGGTGCTTCGATGCCCTTGCTGCCGCGCAGCGCGCCGACCCGGCCACTGAGAATGAAGGTATAGGCCACCATGGCCACGGTCACGAGGGCTGTCAGCTTGGCGAAAATAATCATGAATGGTCCTCCCATTGAAAGTCGGGAAAACCATAGAAAGCCGTGTGATGGCTGTCGACCAGCCAATAAAGGGGCTAGAAGTCGACGGCGATGCCCTTGCGTTCCCAGTCGCCATAGCGTGTGGGTTCTGGGCCTTTTGGACCGCCTTGCTCTACAGCCTGTTTCTTCGGCTTTTTCTTGCCGTCTGCCGGGGCTTTATCTGCCGGGTTTTCGGCCTTTTGTTCAGATGCTTCGCTCATGGCCGGATTCCGTGAAACATTGATTGGCGCTGATCGCTTCTTACATAAGACGTCGAAACACCATCGACAATCGTTAGGACGCATAACAGATGAACTGGTTCCGCACATCCCTGCTCATGGCCGCGATGACAGGGCTGTTTTTGGGGATTGGCTACCTTTTGGGCGGCATGGGCGGCGCTGCGATCGCTTTCGTGATCGCCGCAGGTATGAACATTTTTGCCTATTGGAACTCCGACAAGATGGTCCTGCGGATGCACAACGCGCAGCAGGTCGACCGGAATTCTGCGCCCGATCTTGTCGAATCGGTTGAAACGCTGGCCAATCATGCCGGTCTGCCGATGCCGGCGGTCTACATCATTCATGAAGACCAGCCGAACGCATTCGCCACGGGCCGAAACCCGGAGAATGCAGCTGTTGCCGTGACCACCGGCCTGATGCGCATTCTGACCCATGAGGAGCTTGCCGGCGTGATTGCGCATGAGCTGGCGCATATCAAGAATCGCGATACGCTGGTCATGACCATCACCGCGACCATCGCCGGGGCGATTTCAATGCTGGCCAGCTTTGCGTTCCTGTTTAGCGGCAATCGTAACAACCCGTTGGGTATTATCGGTGTCATTCTCGTTATGTTTCTCGCACCGATCGCGGCGGCGCTGGTCCAGATGGCGATTTCGCGAACGCGTGAATATGCCGCAGACAAAACCGGTGCGGAGATTTGTGGGCGGCCGCTCTGGCTGGCCTCGGCCTTGCAGAAATTGGAGCAGGGGTCAAAGCGCCTGACCAATCAGGCCGCGGAAGACAACCCGGCAACCGCGCATATGTTCATCGTCAACCCGCTCAATGGTCAATCGATGGACAAGCTGTTTTCGACCCACCCCAATACGGCGAACCGGGTTGCCGCGCTTCAGGCCTTGGCCGATGGCAGGGCGTAGCTTTTTCGTAACCGCGTGCTTGCCTTCGTAACATTCAGGGACTAGGAGGGCGCGCATGGATGCGCCCCGCCAGACCGCTCTTGAACTCCTGGAAACCGTGCTTGAAAAACGCCGGGCGCTGGACGATTCCTTCGCCCGGGCGGTTGAGCCGCTGGACGACCGCGACCGGGCCTTTGTGCGTCAGCTTGTTGCAACCACGCTTCGCCGACTTGGGCAGATCGATGATCTGATCGACGGCTGCCTGAAGAAGCCGCTACCCCCCAAAATGGTCACCCCCCGCAATATTTTGCGGCTTGGGGTGGCTCAATTGCTCTTTATGAATACGCCCGCTCACGCTGCGATCGACAGCGCGGTCGACCTGGCGAACAATCAGCGCGACAAGCGGGTGCAGGGATTCAAGGGGGTGGTCAATGCGGTATTGCGCCGCCTCTCGACAGAGGGCGCAGAGCGGCGGTCGCGCCAAAACAGTGCCAAACTCAATACGCCGCGTTGGTTATGGGATAGCTGGGCCAGGGCCTATGACGGGCGCACTGCCCGGCAGCTCGCGGCAGCCCACCTGCGCGAAGCGCCGCTGGATCTGACGCTAAAGGCAGGTGAAGACCCGGCGGCCTGGGCCCGAAAACTGGGCGGCGAGGCGCTCCCGACTGGTACGGTCCGCTTGCGTGGTGCGGGCCGCGTTGAAGCCCTTGAGGGCTATCGTGACGGAAAATGGTGGGTTCAGGACGCGGCAGCCGCGCTACCGGCTTCACTACTGGGCGAGATTGGCGGGCAGCAGGTCGTCGATCTGTGCGCTGCACCGGGTGGAAAGACTGCGCAGTTGGCCTCCGCTGGTGCGTCTGTCATCGCGGTCGACCGATCCGGCGGACGTCTGAAACGGCTGAACCAAAACCTTAAACGGCTGAATCTGGAAGCAGATGTTATTCAGGCGGATGCAGCGCAATGGTCGCCAGACCAGCCGGTGGACGCTGTATTGGTCGATGCGCCGTGCTCGGCGACAGGAACCATCCGCCGGCATCCGGATGTCCCCTGGCTGAAATCCCAGCGGGATATCAAAACCGTCCTGCCGGTCCAGAAAGCCATTCTGGAAAATGCCAGCGCCATGCTGAAGCCGGGTGGTGTGTTGGTCTATTGCGTGTGTTCGCTGCAGCCTGAAGAGGGGCCGAAACAAATCGCCAGGTTCTTGCACGAGCATAAGGACTATTCTTGCGAACCCGTCACCTCGGATGAGGTTGCCGGACTTGATCAGTTGATCGACTCGGGCGGCCACCTTCGCACGCTGCCGATCCATTTGGATGAATTAGGGGGGCTGGACGGGTTTTTTGCCGCCCGATTGCGCAAAGCAGGCTGACTTTCCTTCCGGCAACGGTGTGCGGTGCTTGCAGCCGCACAGGCAAGTTGCTAATCACGATCCATGCAGCAACCCGTCAGGATCGCGCCCTCTATTTTATCCGCAGACTTCGCGGCCCTGGGCCAAGAGGTCCGTGCGATTGCGGCAGCCGGTGCCGATTACATCCATGTCGACGTGATGGACGGGCACTTTGTTCCGAATCTGACAATCGGTCCAGGCGTGGTTAAAGCGCTCAGGCCGCATAGCGGCCTGCCTTTCGATGTGCATCTGATGATCGCGCCCGTCGATCCTTATGTGCAGGATTTTGTCGACGCTGGTGCTGACATCATCACGGTGCACCAAGAGGCCGGACCGCATCTGCACAGAACCCTCCAGTTGATCAAAAATGCCGGGGTGAAGGCAGGGGTTTCGCTCAATCCGTCAACGCCCGCGTCGACGCTCGATCATGTCATTGAGGACCTGGATCTGGTTCTTGTGATGAGCGTCAATCCGGGCTTTGGCGGGCAGTCGTTTATCACCAGCCAGTTGAAGAAGATCGAACAACTCCGTGCGATGATCGATCAGACGGGCCGCAACATCGATCTTGAGGTTGACGGCGGTATCGATGCCGAGACCGCACCACTTGCGATTTCCGCCGGCGCCGATGTGCTGGTCGCGGGCACGGCCAGTTTCAGGGGCGGACCGGACAAATACGCCGAAAACATCCGCGCGCTTCGCGGTTCGAAGGGCTAGACATCAACGCATGCCGGACCGCCCCAAGGACAGCAAATTTGTCGATCCGGCCCGCGCCCTGTCCCGCAACATGCGGCAGCGGCTACAGCATGCCTATTACGGCACGGCAATCTACCGCCGTGTGCTCAAGGGCAGCCATCCGGTCCAGATCAAATACAGCCCCAAGAACCATTGGGGCGGCGAGGCAGAAACGGCCAATGCGCTGTTTCGCGGGGAGTACCGATTTGCCGGGCAAACCGTCAGCGCGCTCAATCAAAATCCCTGGCGCCTACCGCCGCCCAGCCAGGCCTGGGCGGATTCGCTGCATGGCTTCCGCTGGCTGCGGCACTTTCAGGTGCATGGCGGAGAGAGCGCCCAGCGGCATGTGGAAGCGCTGATCAAGTCGTGGCTGGAAGATTACGACAATTGGCACCCGATGGCCTGGCAGCCAGAGGTCATTGCCGCACGGTTGATCTCGTGGATGAGCAACGCCCAGGTTGCGGTAAATCGGCAGGACCTCGTCCACCACAGCGCAGTGATGAACAGCATGGCCCGCCAGGCCCGGCATCTGGCCCGCACGGCGGAACACACACGCGATGGATGGCCCAGGCTGCAGGCACTGATCGGGCTGGTCTATAGCGGGTTCTGCCTGCCAGAAGGCGCCAAACGATTTGACAAAGGCATGAAGCTGCTTTCGCGCGAACTGGACCGTCTGATCCTACCCGATGGCGGCATCGCAAGCCGTAGCCCGTCTGATCAGTTCGAGGCGCTCAAGGCGCTGGTCGCGCTGAAGATCGATCTGCGCAGCGCCAATCAGGATATTCCATCGACAATCCAGCGATCGATCGACCGGATGGCGCCCATGCTGCGCTTCTTCCGCCACAATGATGGCGGGCTCGCATTGTTCAATGGCAGTTTCGAGGAAAAGCCCGAGGAGGTCGAACAGGTACTGGTCGCCGCGGAAGCCGAAGGAAAGCCTTTGGGCGGGGCGATCTATACCGGCTTCCAGCGGGTGCAGAGTCAGGACCTGCTCTTGATCATGGATGCCGGTGGCCCGCCTGAAGATGATCTGAGCATCGGTGCCCATGCCGGCGTCAACAGCTTCGAACTGTCGGTGGGCGATAACCGGGTGATCGTCAATTGCGGATCCAGCGAGCAATTGACCACGGGTGACGGCTGGCAAAAGGTCAGCCGGACGACAGCCGCGCATTCGACGTTGGTGATCGACAACCGGAATTCCAGTTCGATCCTGGATAATCAGCGTATTGGCCGCCCGCCAAAGCGCGTGACCGCAATCCGAGACGAGATGGAGGAACTGGTTTCTCTGGACGTCACCCACAATGGCTACGCGCCGCTTTACGGCTATGAACATGAGCGCGTGGTGCGCGTCTTCCGCAACGGCAAGGAAGTCGAAGGCACTGACGCTTTAAAAGCTGTTTCGCGCGTTAAGGGCAAGAACCTGAAATTCGATATCCGGTTTCATCTTCATCCGGATATCGAGGCGACACCGACAGTCGATGGCGCCGCGGTGGGCTTGGTGCTACCCAGCGGCGCCGCCTGGCGGTTCGAGTCGACCCAAGGGGTTTCCGTAGAGGAGAGTGTCTATCTGGGCGAACGCGGGCACATAAAGCGGACAAATCAGATCGTCGTCAGCGGCGATGCAGGCCAGCAGACTCACCAAGTCAACTGGCACCTTCTCAAGATAAGCTAACAAGAGAAATCGAGACCTATGACAGACCAACCGATAAGGCGGGCGCTACTTTCCGTTTCCGATAAGAACGGGTTGATTGAACTGGGGCAATTTCTGGCGGACCAGGGGGTGGAAATCCTCTCGACCGGCGGGTCGGCTAAGATGCTGGCAGGGGCCGGTGTACCGGTGCAGGAAGTGGCCGACTATACCGGTTTCCCCGAAATGATGGATGGCAGGGTTAAAACCCTGCACCCCCGCATTCATGGCGGTCTGCTGGGGCTGCGCGACAAACATGCTGACCAGATGATGGCGCATGACATTGGCGGGATCGATCTGCTGGTGGTTAATCTTTACCCGTTCGAAGAGACGGTGGCGCGCGGCGCCGGTTTTGACGAGTGCATTGAGAATATTGATATCGGCGGCCCGGCGATGATTCGCTCGGCGGCCAAGAACCACGCCTTCGTGACGGTTGTTGTCGAGGCAGACGACTATCAGCCGGTAATCGACGATATGAAAGCGCATGACGGCGCAACCACGCTGGACCTGCGCCGCCGCCTCGCCGCGCGCGCCTATGCCCGCACCGCCAGTTATGATGCGGCGATATCAGGCTGGTTCGCCAGCCAATTGGGCGAGGCGTTCCCGGACCGGATGACCGTATCGGGCCAACGCCGCCAGACGCTGCGCTATGGCGAAAACCCACATCAGGAAGCGGCCTTCTATGTTTCCGGCGACGACCGCCCGGGTGTGGCATCCGCGGCGCAGGTGCAGGGTAAGGAACTCAGCTACAACAATCTGAACGACACCGATGCAGCTTTCGAGCTGGTGGGTGAATTCGATCCGTCGGAAGGCGCCGCAGTGGCGATTATCAAGCATGCCAACCCGTGCGGCGTTGCAACGGCAGCCAGTCATGTTGAGGCCTATCAGCGGGCGCTGGCCTGTGACCCGGTCAGCGCTTTTGGCGGGATCATCGCCCTCAACGGCACGCTGACAGGGGAAACAGCAGAAGAGATCGCCAAGATCTTTACCGAGGTGATCATCGCGCCCGACGCCGACGAGGACGCCAGGGCGATCCTGGCAAAGAAGAAGAACCTAAGGCTATTGCTAACGGGAGGTTTGCCCGATCCGACGGCGTCAGGTCAGATGATCAAGTCGGTATCCGGCGGGTATCTGGTTCAGAGCCGTGATGCGGGCCGTGTTGAACGGGGTGATCTTAAAATTGTCACCAAACGCCAGCCGAGCGATCAGGAACTGGCCGACATGTTGTTCGCATTCCGGGTCGGCAAACATGTGAAGTCGAACACCATCGTCTATGCCAAGGATGGCGCGACGGTTGGCGTCGGCGCGGGGCAGATGAGCCGGCTGGATTCGGCCCGGATCGCCGCCCGCAAAGCCGAAGATGCAGCGGAAGCAGCAGGGCAGTCAGAACCGTTGACCAAGGGATGTGTGGCCGCGTCCGATGCATTCTTTCCGTTTGCAGACGGATTGCTGGCAACCGCGGCCGCCGGCGCCACCGCGGTGATTCAGCCTGGGGGCTCAATGCGCGACCAGGAGGTGATCGATGCTGCGGACGAGGCGGGCCTCGCCATGGTCTTCACCGGCATGCGCCACTTCCGGCATTAGACAGACGCGAACACCCCGCGCAGTTGGCGCGCCACGTAACCCAGCTTGCTGACAGTGAGCGTCCCGCCGGTCTGCAACTCGGCAACAAGCTGGCGAACCCTGCTAAGCGCGGCCTTGTGGGTGCTGCGCCACGCGTCCGTCCCGCCTTGCGCCATCGCCTGCGCTGCAAGGTCGCGTTGTTGATCGAACAGGTCTTCCACGATGCTGTTAACGGCAAGCCGGTCCCAATGCTCTGCCGTCGGGACTTCTTCGCCTGCTGCGCGCAACCAGTCGAAGCCGACAAGTTCTCCGATGTGGAAATAGGCACGCGCGACCGTATCGAGGTCATGATCGCATTGCTCATGCAGCAATACTATATCGCAGGCGGACGCTAGCGGCGACAGATTGGCCACACGGTTCGCAAGATCTTGCGGGACGCCGGCCTTTTGGAGCGTTTTGGCCGCTTTTTCGACCCCGTTATGCGCGGCCTGCTGCTGCAGGGCCTGAGATTTTGCCAGGTCCTCAGTCGCGGGCTCAAAGCGCCTGATGGTTGCTTCGATGTCCAGCGGCTGTTCCAGGTGGGTCAGAAACCAGGTGGCTTTGCGATGCAGCAGCTCCTTGGCTTCCAGGAACATGTCGGTTTGCACGGAAGCCGGCACCTTATTGTCCAGTGCGTCGATTTCGTTCCAGATTGGCTCGAGCGCCATCACCTCGCGCGCGATGATATAGGCTGCGGCGATCTGATCGACGGTCGCACCACTTTCTTCAGCAACGCGGGTGACATAGGTGATGCCCGCCCGGTTGATGATCTCGTTGGCGACCATGGTGGCGGCCAATTCGCGGTGCAGGCGGTGATCGCGAATTTGCCTGGTGAATTTCTTCTGCAGCTGGGGCGGGAAGTAGGTCACCAGGTCCTTGTTGATCCAGGGATCGTCAGGCAGGTCGCTGCGCATCAGCCGGTCGTAGAGCGAATTCTTGGCATAGGCCAGCAACACAGCCACTTCCGGCCGCGTCAGCCCCTCGCCATTGCTTGCGCGGCTGGCAAGCTCATCGTCTGCGGGCAGGAATTCCACCTCACGGTTTAATGCGCCTTCCTGCTCCAGCCGGCGCATGAACCGCGCTTGCGCATCCAGCAAGTCAGGCGCGCGGGCGCAGGTGGTCGATAGGGTTTCGGTCTGCCGGTAGTTGGTCTGGAGCACCAGGTCGGCCACCTCGTCAGTCATGTCTTCAAGCAGGCTGTTGCGCTGCTTGGCCGTCATGTCGCCTGCCGCGACTACACCACCCAGCAAGATCTTGATGTTGACCTCGTGGTCTGAGCAGTCGACGCCGCCGGAATTATCGACCGCGTCCGTATTGATGAGGCCGCCGCCTCTGGCAAATTCAATGCGGCCGCGCTGGGTCAGGCCCAGATTGCCGCCCTCGCCAACGACTTTGACGCGCAGGTCGGCGCCGTTGACCCGAAGACCGTCATTGGCGCGGTCGCCGACCTCGAGATTCGTTTCCCCGGCTGCCTTCACATAGGTGCCGATCCCGCCGATCCAGAGAAGATCAGCTTTTGATTCCAGAATCGCTTTGATCAGTTGGTTGGGTGTCGGGGCGTCTTCGGCAATGCCGAACCGTTCCTTCAGCTTAGGCGTCAACGGGATCGACTTTGCCGACCGTGAAAAGACCCCGCCACCTTCTGAAATCAGGCTGGACTCATAATCCGCCCATGAGGAACGAGGCAGATCGAATAATCGTTGACGCTCTGCGTGGCTGCCCGAGGGATCTGGGTCAGGGTCGAGGAAGATATCCCGGTGGTCGAAGGCCGCGATTAGTTTGATGGCGCTTGATGCCAGCATACCGTTACCGAACACGTCACCGGACATGTCGCCAATCCCGATAACCTCAATCGGATCGGTCTGGACATTTTTTCCCAATTCGCGGAAATGCCGCTGGACGCTGATCCATGCGCCCCGCGCGGTAATGCCCATCTTCTTGTGGTCATAGCCCTGGCTGCCGCCCGAGGCGAAAGCGTCGTCAAGCCAGAAGCCATAGTCATGCGCGACGTCGTTGGCGATGTCGGAAAAGCTGGCCGTGCCCTTGTCAGCCGCGACCACCAGATAGGGGTCGTCACCGTCATAACGGACCACCTGTGCGGGCGGCACCGTCTTGCCGCCATCGATATTGTCGGTGATGTCGAGCAGCCCGGATATGAAGGATCGGTAGCAGCGTATACCTTCTGCCTGGATTTCTTCACGGGTGCCGTCGGCCGGTAGCTCTTTGGGCACAAAGCCGCCCTTCGCGCCGCCGGGCACGATAACCGCATTCTTAACCATCTGCGCCTTCATCAGGCCAAGAATTTCAGTCCGGAAGTCTTCCGGCCGGTCAGACCAGCGCAGCCCACCCCGTGCCACGGCAGCGCCCCGTAGGTGGACGCCCTCGACGGACGGCGAATAGACGAAGATTTCGACGGCGGGCCGGGGCAGGGGGAGTTCTTCAATACTACCGCTATCGAGTTTGAAAGACAGTTGCGCCCGCGCGTCACCCGACGCATCCGTCTGGTAGTAGTTGGTCCGCAGGGTTGATTCGATCAGGTTCACAAACCGACGGATAATCCTGTCTTCGTCAAGGCTTTGGACATCATTGAGTTTGCCGTCGATCCGGCGGGCGATCTCAGCGGTTTCATCTCTGTCATGGGAGTCCGGATCGAACCGGCTGGCGAACAGCGCGACAAGGTCAGCGGCGATCCCGGGATTGTTGATCAATGACCGGCGGATATAGGTTTGTGAAAAGGTGATGCCGGCCTGGCGGAGATATTTGAGATAGCCCCGCAGCACTGTGACCTGGCGCCAGTCGAGCCCGGCACTCAATACAAGCTGGTTAAGGCTATCATCCTCAGCGCGCCCGGCCCAAAGCTCGGCGAGGGTTTCTTCGACGGGACCCTTGATCGCGCTTAGATTGAGCGGTTCTCCTGACGTGTCTACGGCATAGAAATCATGGACCCACAGATGCCGCGCCTCGCCTGGTGGTGACACGGCATAGGTCTGCTCCTCAACAATCTGAAGGCCCAGATGCTCCAATTTGGGGACGCAGTCACTGAGGGGGACCAGCCTGCTGCCATGGAAAATCTTGATCCTTATACCGGTGCGGTTGTCTTCAAGGCGGCGCCAGACGTTGAAGGCCATTGAGTCGGTGGTCTCAAGACGCTCCAGATAGCCGATATCAACCGCAGCCAATTCGGGCCTGTAGGTATCCCGATAAGCGACGCTGAAACCGCGGCCATATCGGCCCGCCAGTCGATTGCCAGCTTCTTCACCATGGCGGTCGACAAGCTGATCTTTCAGATGATCGAACCAGCTTCGGGTCAGCGCGGCAATTTGCCGGTCCAGTTCATCTTCGTCGACCTTGGGGGTTCGGCCCGGTTCGGTGCGGATCAAGAGCTGCAGCCTCGCCAGCGGCGAATCGTCCAACCGGGTGTGAAAGGCAACGCTGGTGCCGCGATAGGCTTCGGCGATCAACGCCTCAATGCGTTGCCTAAGCTCGGTATCGAAGCTTTCGCGTGGGACGAAGATCAGCGCGTTGAGGAACTGACCGTAACGGCCCCGCCGGACAAACGCCTTGGATCGTGGACGTTCTTCGAGACGCAGGATTGCGATTACTGTCGGGTAAAGTTCTTCGGCGCTGGCCTGAAACAGTTCGTCGCGGGGAAATGTATCCAGGATTTTGATCAGCGCCTTGCCGTCGTGGCTGCCGCGGGGAAATCCGGACCGTTCAATCACCCGTGAAACTGTGCGCCTGACCAGCGGAATATCGTGCGGCCGCATGCTATAGGCGAGGGAGGTGAACAGGCCGACAAACCGATGTTCGCCAATCAACGCGCCGGCCGCGTCGTAACGCTTCACCCCGATGTAATCCATTTGCGACCGGCGGCTGACGGTCGAAGCGCGGTCGGCTTTCAAGATCACGAGCGGATCCGGGGTTCTCAGAACTGATTGCGGCCGCCTGGTCGCCGGGCCCTCACCGTCCCAGCCACGCAGGACGTGGCAATCTGGATCGCGTAGCAGACCCAAAGCAGCGGACATATCGACGGAGCCCGAAATTTGCCCATCCTTAACCGTGTAATCATAGGCGCGGTAGCCCAAAAACGTGAAGTTGTTGGCACCGAGCCATTCCAGGAAGGCAACGGCTTCGTCGACGTCTTGTCCGGCTGCCGGGCCAGGGTTCTTTTTGAGGGCGTCGACCGCGGCATCGAGCTGGCCCAGCATCGGACGCCAATCGGCAACAGCGCACCGCACGTCGGATAGGACCGTGCTCAGGCGTTCTTCTATCGACCGCATGACCTCTGGTTCCGACAACCGGTCGATTTCGAGATAGATGTAAGATTCGTTTGCCGTTGCTGGCCCGTCGATGCGTTGGCCATCAGCATCGCGGGCCACCTTCAGAATCGGATGGGCGACCATATGCAGTTCGCGGCCCTGGTCCGTCAGTTCGGCCGTCACTGAGTCCATCAGGAACGGCATGTCGTCGTTGATGATCTCGATCGCTGTGTGATGGGATTGCCAGCCATTTTCTTCCAGCGAGGGATTGAATACGCGCAGCTTCGCGGTTCCGGGCTCCCGCTTTGCGGCAAAGCGCCACATCGACAGGGCCTGGGCGAACAGCATGTCAGGTTCTCGCGGTAACATGTCTTCTGGCGCAACGCCGGCATAAAACGAGCGGATGAAATCAGCGCATGGTTCCTTGTCATCTGCCTCAAGCCGCGCCGTCGCGACATCGACCACGAGATTGAGGTGATGCTGCCTGCGCTCCCAACGACTGGTCATGAATTGTCCTGCCTTTTCCTTTTTGCGTCACAAACTATAGACGCTGCATGACAAAATGGGGACGGCTGACCAAGCAAGGTTCTTGTCAGCGCGTTCGTGTTCTATAGTGCGATGCAGCATTGATTTGATTTTCAGAGGGCTCGGGTGCCGCACGAAGTCCACATTCCCTACATCAACGAGTTTCTGACCTTTCTCGTTACGGCCGTCGTTGTCGTGCCGCTCTCCAAGGTGCTTCGCGTCAGCCCGATCATCGGGTTCCTGATCGTTGGCATGGCGGTCGGCCCAACCGGGTTTGCCATTGTTACCGATGTGGAGGGTATCAATGCGCTGGCTGAACTGGGCGTGATCTTCCTGCTTTTTACAATTGGTCTTGAGCTATCGCTCGACCGGGTCATTCAGATGCGCCGCTATGTTCTCGGCCTGGGGTTGCTCCAGGTGCTGATCTGCGGCGGTGCGATAGGCGGCATTTTGTTGGCGCTCGGTGTTCCCGGCCCGGCCAGTCTGCTGATCGGCCTCAGCCTTGGCCTGTCGTCCACGGCGGTTGTGGTGCAGCTGCTGGTCGAACGCGAGCAGATATCGTCCCGGCATGGCCGTGTCACCTTCTCGGTCTTGTTGTTTCAGGACTTGGCTGTGGTGCCGCTGCTGTTCCTGGTCGGGGCCATGGGGGCCGAGGCGTCAGAATCGCCCATCGCCGACTTTGGTATCGCCATGGCTGAAGCGGTTGTCGCCGTTGCCGTGATATTGATTGTCGGCCGCCTGATCCTGCGGCCGATTTTCCGGCTGGTGGCTAGTACACGCAGCCCTGAAATTTTTGTTGCCGTGACGCTGCTCGCGCTTCTGGGCACGTCGCTCGCGACCGGTGTGGCGGGGTTGTCGATGGCGCTGGGCGCATTTCTGGTCGGCTTGCTGTTGGCCGAGACCGAGTTCCGGCATCAGATTGAAGCCGATATTCAGCCCTTCAAGGGGTTGCTTCTGGGCCTGTTTTTTATCTCGGTCGGCCTTCGCATCGATCTGGGATTCCTGGTTCAGGAATGGGTCTGGATCGCAGTGGCAGCAGTCGGTCTTTATCTGCTTAAGGCGTTGATCACATCAGGGCTTGCCATGGCATTTAAATTGCCCGCCGCGTTGTCTGTTCGGGTCGGGCTGTTGTTGGGTCAGGGTGGTGAATTCGCCTTTGTGATCATTTCAGCGGCAATTGCCAGCGCCATTGTCGATAGTTCGGTCGCTCAATTCGTGCTGATCGTCACCGCGATCACCATGCTGGCAACGCCTTTTGCAGCCGTGTTCAGTGAGTGGGTGGGCGAACGCCTACGGCCCAGGCGTGACTTCTCCGAGATCGCGGCATCGCCGGAAGAGCTCGATGAACTGGAAGATCACGTGATCATCGCCGGCTTCGGGCGGGTCGGCCGAACCATCGCCCGGTTGTTGAGCGCGCAAAAAGTGCCGTTCGTCGCCCTGGATTTGAATACGGCTAATCTGGCCCGGTTGCGATCTGAAGACATGCCTGTATTTTTTGGCGACTCCCGCCGCCAGGATGTTCTGGAGCGCGCCGGGGCCGACAGAGCCTCGACGCTGGTCATTACCCTGGACGATCCCCAGGGTGCCCGGCAGGTACTTCAGGCTGCAACGCAGAACTGGCCCGGGATCGACATTTATGTGCGCGCCAAGGATTCATCAGATGCGCTTGACCTGCAGACCATCGGCGCCTGCCATGCCATCCCGGAAACGGTGGAATCGAGCCTGCAACTCGGCGCTTCGGTCCTGGAGTCCCTTGGCACGCCGGTCGAAGCGGTGAGCACCATTATCGACGGTGTCCGGGGCGACATCTATGAGGGTCTGCGCCACAACCAGAACCCGGTTAATTAGGGTCAGGTTCCCGCACAGCCACCGCAGACCGGGGTGCTGGGATCTGCGTCCAGGCGCCGGTCCTCGATCTCGTCACCGCAGGTCACGCAGTAGCCGAAATCGTCTTCGTCAATACGCCGCAGCGCCGCCTTCAGCCGGGTAATCCGGGTCTGACGGCGTTTTTCAGCGGCCAGCGCCATGCTCTGTTGCTGCATGGCATCCATGCGTGACAGCCTCCCGACGCTTTGCTGGTCAAGTGTGACGCTGCTGCGCGACGCCGCGCTGGAGGCGCTGGTCGTCTCCAGTTCAGTGATCTCATCCGCCAGACGTTGTCGTATACTGTCCAAATCCATGCGGGGTACCCTAACCCAAGCAGGACAGACTGCAAAAAAGAGGCGGGAAGCAAATGAATCAGGTGGATGTCGTCGTTCTGGGCGCGACCGGATATACCGGCCGGCTTGTCAGTGAATATCTCGGTGGCAGGGCCGGAGAGGCCGAGCGAACCTGGTCCGTTGCCGGCCGGCGCAAAGAGGCGCTTGATGCGCTGGTAGAGCAGCACGGCGCCTCAAGCGCGATCGTTGTCGATTGTGAAAACAACGATGATTGCGCCGAACTCGCCGAGACCGCCAAAGTGGTCGTCAATATTGCCGGACCCTATTTTGAGCGGGCAGAGAAGATCGTCGGTGCTTGCGCGCGGGCGGGCACCCATTATTTCGACCTGACCGGTGAGTTGGTGTTCGTGCGCGGGCTGATCGATCAATTTCACGACGAGGCTGTTAAGTCCGGTGCCAGAATCGCGCCGATCTCCGGCTATGAATCCTTGCCATTTGATTTGCTGGCGCTGGGCTTGGCGGAAGGGTTCATCGAAGAATTCGGCGAGTCCCCCACGCGGATCGATGTGCTGGCGATCAGCGGCACCCCGCCGGAAGGCGCCAAGGGCATGAGTGAGATGATCTCCGGTGGCACGGCAGAGACCATGCGGGTGATGCTGGAGAAAGATAAATCCGGCCTGTCTGCCGACCCGGCAGTGCTCAACCCCGCCGATGATCCGGCGCTCGAGACGGTGCGACGGGTGATGCGCCATGATCTGATGCCCAAACCCGAAGACCTTGAGCCCTATACGATGCCCATGGTGCCATCGCCGTTTTTGACTCCGGCGGTGATCAACCGGACGTTCTCTTTGCTGCGGCAGGAAGGCGTGCCGATCAACGCCGATATCCTCTACCGCGAACGGATGAGCACGGCTGCGTTCGGGTCAGACTGGCTGCGGGCCCCGACAGCCATGATGGCTGCGGCCGGAAATAGCATGATGGGCTGGGTCGCCAACACGCCGCTCGACTTTCCGCGTCAGATGATGCGGGCGATGATGGATCGCATGGCGCCCAAACCGGGCGAAGGCCCCTCACTCGAATTATTGGACGGGTGGGACTGGGGGCTTGAGGGCCGGGCGCGCGATGATGCGGGCAATGAAGTCACCATGTCCTTGAAGGGTGCCGGGCACCCAGGCTACCGCACCACCGCCAATATGATCGGCGAGGCGGGGATGATCCTGTCCGACCCTAACGCCGATGTCCCTGATCGTGCTGGTATTCTCACGCCCGCATCAGCGCTGGGCGTCAAGGAATTGAAGCGCTTTGCCCGTGCTGGCATGGAATACAGTGCGCTGGAGGTGATGCGAGCCTAACCCTCCAGCGCCTCGGGTGGGTTGTTGACGATTTCGTCGCGCCGGACGGGCCGGTCGAAACAGACGAGGAACGTCACGGGTGTCGGCGCTTCGACCGCATGAAGCGATCGCGCTGGCACATTAATGATGTCGCCGGGCGTCGCGTGGACAAGTTCCTGATCCGCGCCCGCATAGAAATTCGCTTCGCCTTCGATCACCAGGATCGTGTTGTCATAGGGGTGCCAGTGCGGCGTCTCCCGCTCCAGAAAGGCATTGCACGATGTCATCGGCCATAGTTTGCGGGCCTTCAACACGTCATAGGCTTCATCCATTCCTGAAAACGCATTTTTCTCTACGCTCACCGCCATCTCAGTCTCCCCTGAATTTCGTCGCTTGAGACTAAACAGCGTATGGGCCGCTGTCCAACCACAGCACCTGGCTAGCGTGCTCTCATTTTTCGCAAGGCCTTGCCGGCAAACCGGCGTGCACGGCCCTTAAGGCGTCGGGCCTTGCGCAGCCATGGCGGCATATCGCGTATGAAGGCGTTGTTGCGGTGCAGCTCGAATACCAGATAGCGCGCCGGCACAGTGCCTTTATTGCGGATGCCGTGGGGCTCGCCAGCTGCGATGGCCGCCACCGTGTTGGCTGGGGCCTGCGAGCCCAGAATTTCGATCGTGCCGGACAAGGTCAGGATGACGGCGTCATAAGCGTCGATATGTGGTTCATAACCCTCGCCTGGCGCCATCTCGGACAGATGAATATGCAGTTTGCTCAACATCCCGGTCGGTTCGTCGGCTAGAACCGTGAGGGCAAGGCCGGGTTGATAGGGTTTCGGGTTAACCGAGGCGTCATAGCGTTTGGTCTCCAGCGGCCACTGCGCGCCTGACGGAGAGCCGCGCCACCGCAACATCAGATAGGTGACGGGCTTGTCGCTGGTATTGCGGATCGTATGGTGTTGTCCTGCGGGATAGTAGGCAAATTGATGCGGAGACAGGCGCTCCACTTTGGGTGCAGGGTCGTTGGGGGACGTCGCAAGCAGGGCCTCGGCTTCCCCGTCCAGCACAATCAGGATTTCTTCTTCTGGATGAATATGTGGCGGGTGCGGGCAATGGCCGGGCCTCAAAACAGACGTGTGGCAGCCAATCACGTCCAGTGCCGCGGTCTGAGCGAAGAAGGCGTTATAGGCTTTCCAGCCGCTCTCCGGGTCTTCCTCCAGCGGAAGATGATATTCGTGCAGCAGCGTGGAAAGCGATTGCATGTCTCTGTCCTTCAGGGCCGGTGGCGGCACGATTCGATTAGCTTGTCCCGATGTCTGGCCGGAAACCAGAATCGACGGTGGGCGCGGCACCGCCTTCAGTTTCAGGGGCCAGTCGAGAACGTCCATGTCGGGGATGTGGATGGCCGTCTCGGCTGAAGCGTATTGCAGCAAAAGGGCACGGCGTATTCTTGTGGCGAACTTGTTTTCCGACCTATGCCACAGCCGGCCATCAAAGAAGACGGCATCCCCGTCTGCTGCATCGGGCGTCACTAAAGTTGCGCCGGGATCAAGCAGGTGTGCCCATGCGAGAACCTGATCGTCGGCGGCCGCGGCATAAGGTGTTTCGTCTTCGCTTGCCATTTGCTGCAGGATTTTTGGGAACCGGTGTGAACCGCTGACCATGGTCAGGCCGGAGCGGGCTGAAGTTTCTTTCAGGCCGATCCAAACACTAACGCAGGGACCGTCAGCCAGGCCGGACTCGATATCGACGTGCCAGGCGTGGCGTTGCCCGGGTTTCAGTGAAACGAAGTCCGCGCCCCACAGCACAATGTCGTCGCCCAATAAAGGTTGCAGACGGCGGACAATGGCATCGGATTGCGCGAGGCGGAAAATCGTCGGATCTATGACGGCTTTCGCTTTTCGCCAGTCTGGGGCCCGCACCGAATTTGTTCGACATAGATGTTGCGCAAGCCAGTGCGCATCCGCCGTAGGCATCAGATGTACCGGTTCCGAAAAACCGTGTTCTTTGAAACCCGGCAGCGCTGCCGCTTCAATGGTGTCGTGAGATAGCTTGTTCACCGGCGCGTTTAACTTCGATCAGTCATCAATGGCCTCTACTATGCCATGGATTGGCATCGGAAGGCGTTCGATTATGGCAGATATCACCATGTGCATGGGCGTTGACTGTCCACTGCGTGAAAACTGTTTTCGTTTCCGCGCGACATCTGAGCGGGAGAATCAGACCTATTTCATGGTTCCGCCGTTCAAGGACGGTGATTGCGACATGTTCTGGTCGATGGACGGACCGGTCGATAATTTGGGGCCCTAGATCATCATCTGTTGAGTTGGAAGCGCCCGGCGGTTCAACTCAACAGATAAAGATGATCTAATCCATTGGTTCCTAGAGCAAATTTACCAACTCAGTTGGAGTTTCTGGATGCCAACTAAGCTGGTTTTGCTCTAGGACAGGGCGGTCTGCATGGCTTCAAGACCGGCAGAAAACTCATCAGCCGTATCGTAGGGGATGCTGGCGATAATCAGGTCGACGCCGGCATCCTCCAGCGCCTGCACCTTGTCGCGATAGGTGACGGGGTCGTCCATCCGGGCAAAGGTCGTCACGCTGGCGGGCCTGCTCGCTGCGTTGGCCTGACCCTTGTAGGCCTTGATTTCGGGCGCCAGGGCGACCGGATCGTTGCTCATGGGGAACCAGCCGTCGCAGAGCCGCACCGCCCTATCCGTTGCATGGGGCGCTGACCCGCCGATCAAGATGGGCGGCCGCTTGGGCCTCGGCTTGAACAGGAAGTCCTGGCCGTTGGCGGTCATCACATCGCTGGCAAAGCCATCGTTCAAAAACTGGATCGCGTCTTCGCTGATTTTGGCGCGGTCTTTCAGGGGTACGCCAAGCGCGTCGAACTCCGGCTTCATCCAGCCGATTCCGACGCCCAGGATGAGCCGTTCACCGGTTAGTTCCTGGACTGTCGCAATCCATTTCGCGAGGGGCAGCGCCGGGCGATAGGGCAGGACCAGAACACCGGTGCCCAGCATGATGTCGGTTGTCTGTGCGCCCAGCCAGGCCAGGGTGGCCAGCGGATCGAGATAGCGCCCGCCTGAACCCTCCGCATCATCCGGGGGAATCGCGATGTGGTCGGTCACCCAGATCGAGTGCAGCCCGGCTGCTTCAGCCTCAGCCGCGCAATGCGCCAACAGGCCGGGCGTCGACTCTTTGCCCATATTGCGCAGCGTAATGCCGATAGGAATGCTCATGCGCGACAGCCTAGGCGGATTCGAGAACAGAACAAAATGTCATCTGCTAGACCTTCGGCACCGTTAAAAGATGGTGACTGAAAAGGCGCGCAAAATCATTCTGGTGCTCGGCGACCAACTGTCGGCCGACCTGGCCGCTTTAAGGGCGGCGGACAAGGCACGCGACGTTGTGCTGATGGTCGAATGGCCGGCGCCCGCAATCCGCGTCAACCGGCACAAGCAGAAGATCGTGTTGGTGCTCTCAGCAATGCGCCACTTCGCCGATGCGCTGCGTGAGGGCGGATGGACAGTCGACTACAGCGAACTCGGCGGGTCATCATCATTACAGGGCGCTATCAAGGATAGCGTCGCCCGGCATGACGCTGAAGCAGTCTGCGTTACCGAACCAGGCAACTGGCACCTGCGGCAAGCGATCAGGGCGTGGGACATAGGTGCGCCGGTAACCGTCCTTGAAGATGACAGGTTCCTCTGCACCCACGCTGAATTTGAGGCCTGGGCAGAGGGCCGCAAAGAGTTGCGTATGGAATACTTCTATCGCGACATGCGCCGGCGGACCGGGTTGTTGATGGATGACGGCGATCCGGTCGGTGGCCAGTGGAATTTCGATAAGGAGAATCGTAAGCCGCCGGATACGGCGCGCCGCTATCCGCCGCCCTACTCCGTGTCACCGGATCGGACGACCGCCCAGGTGATCGAACTGGTTGAGGCTGAGTTCCCGGATAATTTCGGCGCGCTTGACGGGTTTGATTGGGCCGTGACCGCGACCCAGGCTGAGGCCGCGCTTGATGATTTTATCACCCACGCCTTGCCCGACTTCGGCACCTATCAGGACGCCATGGTCGGCGGCGAAAACTATCTGTTTCATTCCCGGTTGTCCGCTTATCTGAATATGGGCCTGCTCGAGCCTCTTGCGGTATGCCGCCGAGTGGAAGCGGCCTTCCAATCCGGGCACGCGCCGCTCAATGCGGTGGAGGGATTTATCCGCCAGATTATCGGCTGGCGCGAGTTCGTGCGGGGCGTCTACTGGCTGAAAATGCCGGATTATCTGTGCAGCAATGCGCTGGGGCACGGTCGGCCGCTGCCGGATTTTTACTGGACCGGCGAGACCGATATGGCCTGCCTGAAATCAGTGATCAGCCAGACCATAAGCGCTGCCTATGCGCACCACATCCAGCGGCTAATGGTGACGGGAACCTTTGCCATGCTGGCCGGGGTCGATCCCCACGAGGTGCATGAATGGTATCTGGGCGTCTATGCCGACGCCTTCGACTGGGTCGAGGTGCCCAATACGTTGGGTATGAGCCAGTTTGCCGATGGCGGCGTTCTGGCCTCCAAGCCCTATGCCGCCAGCGGGAATTACATCAACAAGATGTCGAACTATTGCAAAACCTGCCGTTACGACGTGAAACAAAAGACCGGCCCCGATGCGTGCCCCTTCAACGCGCTCTATTGGGATTTTCTGGACCGACACCGTGACACACTGAGCGACAATATGCGGCTGCGTATGCCCTATAGAACATGGGACAGGATGGCGCCGGACCAGCAAGAAGACATTCGGCGCAGTGCGTCGGCGTTCCTTGAGCGTCTTTGATCGCTGACAGCAAGCAACCTTACCGAAAATAAAAGTCAGGCGCGGGCAGGCGGTTGGGATTAACCGCGACGGTTTCATCGACTTCGCGGTAGAACAGCGCGCTGAACAGATCCTTCTCGATCGCCTCCAGGCTGGCCCCCAGATCGGTGCCGCTGCGGGCCGCCACCAGCTGTTCCGGTGTGTCGAACCACAGCTCAGCCATGCCGTCCCAATGGCTGAAGAAATGATCGCGCCGAACCTTGCCTTCCGGCGTAAAGGCCTCTGCCGTGGGCGGAAAGAACCCAGTCATCACGTCCAGATCGGTACGGAAATTGATGATATGGCCGCGCAGGCCATCCATCTGGTTCATCTTATCGGCGTAGTCTCCGGTCCACGCGGTTTTGAAGTCCGCCTCGCTCATGCCCTCGGGGCGCTTGCCGAACTGGGCCAGCTTGAACAGTTTGCGTTCGGGCCGGCTGACCTCCATGGCGACATGTTCATCGATATTGAATTGGAAGGGCGAGCCTGAATAGAGGTAGTCACCGTCTCCGCCGACATCGCCGACCAACGGGTCGTCGATCAGGCCACCCGGCCCGGCCCGGTCGCGCGACGGCGATTTGGCGCTCAGGTAGTGGTCGAGTGAATCAAACATCAATTGGCCCCAACCATCCCATTCGTCATCGAAGCCGTCCGGCATATCGCGGGACATGGCCACGCCAAGATCGCCCAGCGTATCCGTAAGGCTTCGATTGGCGTGCACATTCAGTAGATAGCCGCGAATATTCGGTAAACGCCGTCCATAGGAATTGTGATAGCCCACATGGGCGGTGCGGTACTCGTCATGTGTCAGATCGGCATTGCGCCGGACAAATCCAAAAACTTTCAGCATGATCAATCTCCCCCCTGACGCCATCATAGGCATCTGGCGGACGTTCGGGCAATCGCATGTCTCGGCGGCTAGGCTGATGAAAAATTATGCGTAATTACTAATTGTTTAAAATTTGTGCATATGCTGCACGAATACGGTCCGTCTACTCGCGTCTCGGGATGGCGGTTTGACCAAAAACCCCAGATTTCCGCCATTTTTGCCACTTGGCACGGATGATGCATCTCCTGTTTTGTGAATGGCGGCTAGGGTTCCGGCGCTTCTGAAGCGTGACTGGTCCGAGAGCCGCCGCCGGTCCGGTCAACAGCGGGCAGGTACACGGCGGGACAAAAGCCCGGGAGGTCACGGTGGTGCAGTGGATTGGCATCACACATCAGTGCCTCGCCAATCCTTCTACCGAGACCGGTAACAACGCGTAGAGAGGAATGCGAGATGCCAAAACTGACGAAGATTCTATCACTGGCCATGGCGGCCATTGTTGCGGTCACCATGGTGACAACGCCGGCCGCGGCGGAAAAGAAAGAGAGCTTCAAGCTTGCCTGGTCGATCTATGTCGGCTGGATGCCTTGGGGCTGGGCCTCTGATCAGGGGATCGTCAAGAAGTGGGCCGACAAATACGACATCGAGATCGAGGTCGTGCAGTTCAACGATTATATCGAATCCATCAATCAATACACGGTCGGCGCGTTTGACGGCGTGACCGCGACCAACATGGATACGCTGGCCATTCCGTCGGTGGGTGGTGTCGACACAACGGCGCTGATCGTCGGTGACTTCTCCAACGGCAACGACGCGATCATCCTGAAGGACAAGAGCGAACTGACAGATATTGAAGGGCAGACCGTCAATCTGGTCGAACTTTCTGTGTCCCATTATCTGTTGGCCCGGGCGCTTGAAAGCATCGGCAAGTCCGAAAAAGACGTCAGTGTGGTCAACACGTCTGATGCTGACTTGGTCGGCGCCTATCAGACCGATGATGTCACGGCCGTGGTGACCTGGAACCCGCTGGTCGCTGAGATCGCGGCGATGCCCGGCGCCAACAAAGTGTTCGACTCCAGTGACATTCCCGGTGAAATCATCGATTTGACCGTCGTCAATACCGAGGTGCTTGAGGCCAACCCTGACTTCGGCAAGGCGCTGGTTGGTGCCTGGTACGAAACCATGGCGATCATGGCATCGGACACGCCTGAAGGCGCGGCGGCCCGCGCAGCCATGGGCGAGGCCTCCGGTACCGACCTGGCCGGCTATGACATGCAACTGGCCTCGACCCAGATGTTCTATGACCCGGCAGCCGCCGTTGAATTCGCCAAGAGTGACGGCCTGACAGACACCATGGAAGCGGTCCGCACCTTCCTGTTCGACCACGGCTTGATGGGCGACGGCGCGCCGAGTGCTGACATTGTCGGCATCGAATTCTCCGACGGGACCATTCTTGGCGATGAGAACAACGTCAAATTCCGCTTCGACTATGAGTTTATGGCGGGTGCGGTCGCGGCTGAATAAAGCCTGATTCAGCGTCCAGGACGGGGGAGAACGTCTGTGCGTCAACGTCTGATCAATCGCCGCCCTGAGCGGCGGGTGGGGGTTTTCCTCGCAGCGTTGCCCTTCGTCCTGTTGCTGATCGCCTATAGTTTGGGGTCGGATGCCCGGCTGGCTGAAAACCCTAGCGATAAGCTGCTGCCATCATTTTCAAGCATTGGCGATGCTATCGAGCGGATGGCGTTTACGGAAAACAAGCGCACGGGCGAGATCCTTCTGTGGGTCGACACCTCGGCGAGCCTCATCCGATTTGTCAGCGGGCTGCTGATCGCCACATTGGTTGGTGGGTTCTTCGGCATCATCACCGGGCTCTTACCCTATATGCGGGCCAGCCTGGGCACGTTTTTCAGCGTGCTCTCGGTCATTCCCCCGCTGGCGATCCTGCCCATTCTCTTTATCGTTCTCGGGTTGGGTGAAACGTCAAAAATCGCGTTGATCGTGCTGGGTATCGCCCCCTTTATCATCCGGGACATGATCCTCCGGGTTGAGGAAATCCCCAGCGAGCTGATGGTGAAAGCCCAGACATTGGGGGCCTCCACCTGGCAGATCGCCTGGCGTGTCGTGGTGCCTCAAATGCTGCCCAGGCTGATCGATGCGCTGCGACTATCGCTCGGCGCGGCATGGCTGTTCCTTATTGCCGCGGAAGCCATCGCCTCGCAAAGCGGGTTGGGGTACCGCATCTTCCTGATGCGCCGGTATCTCTCGATGGACGTTATCCTGCCCTATGTTGCGTGGATTACATTCCTGGCCTTCTTCATCGACTGGTGCCTGCTCAAGCTGCAGCAAAAGGCCTTCCCCTGGTTCGCCGCGAGCCGGAGTGGCTGATGACTGCTGTAACCCTGCGCAACATCTGGAAGGAGTATGGCGACAACGTCGTGCTCGAGCGGATCGACCTCGACGTTGAACCACATTCCTTTGTCGCGCTTGTCGGTCCGTCCGGTTGTGGCAAGTCGACCTTGCTGCGCATGCTGATGAGCGCGGAGGTGCCGACGCGCGGTGAGATCCTGATCGAAGGCGAACCGCTGCCGGCGGACCCGACGGCCGAACGCGGGGTCGTCTTTCAACGCTACTCTGTTTTCCCGCATCTTACGGTCGAGGAAAATGTTCTGCTTGGCCTGGAGCTGCAGACCTCGCGGTTGAGCTGCAAACTCTTTGGTGGTGCAAAGCGAACGGCCATGGATCAGGCGCGGTCGATGCTTGAAGAGGTCGGTCTTGGACATGCCCTGAAGCAATATCCCAGTGCGCTTTCCGGCGGCATGCAGCAGCGTCTTGCGATCGCCCAGGCGCTGATTATGCGGCCCAAGGTCTTGCTGCTGGACGAACCTTTTGGGGCGCTCGATCCTGGTATCCGGGCGGAAATTCACGTGCTGATGCGCCGTCTTTGGCAGGAAACGAAGATGACCGTCTTCATGGTTACCCACGATCTGTCAGAGGCATTTCACCTGGGCACCCGCGTGATCGCGCTCGAAAAAGACCGGACTCGGCCAGAGGAACTGGAGCGCTATGGCGCTGTCATCAAACACGACCTCGATGTCTGGCCGCCGAAACTGAGTGATTTGGAGGCCCATGAAACTGTTGATTCAGAGGCCACAGATGATATCTAACGCTCACAGCCCCGGCCGGGACGACCCGGCCCGCACTAAGGTGCATCCCATGGGGCGTGTAGCCGGGACGGCCCGGCGCAGACCATGGGAGAGGCGATATGAGCACTCTCGATGAATTGAGCCCGGACGAATACCGGGCTCGCTATGAAACCCTAAAGGCCAAGGGGCAGGGTAAATCCTTTGCCGATCAGGCTGAAGGGGCACTGGCCCCCGCCTCGATGGCGGAAAACCTGATCATCCATACCGAGACCATTCCAGGCGGCTGGTATTGGGCAACGGAAATCCCCCGTGGCCAGACACTCAGAATTCTGAACAGCGGTGGGACCGGCGCCGTCTCTGCGGTGTTGTGGAACGCCGACGATATCTCGGAGCGGTATAACGCTGGTGACACGGTCAAAATCCAATGGACGGCGAAGCTTGGTAAAGGCCGGGTGCTGTTGTCGGATATGGGCCGGGCGCTTGCCTCAATCACGGATGATACCTGCGGTGCCCATGACGCGATTGCCGGTTGTTCCACACCCTTCAGCAATCAGCGCAAATATGGCCAGGCCGGGCTGCGGAACAGCCGTGATAATTTCCGCCTGGCGGCTGCGAAATTCGGCATGGGTGTCAAAGACGTGCCCCCTGTGATGACGTTCTTTGCCGGTGTCGGCACGGACGATGCTGGCGGACTTGTCTGGCAACCCGGTGCAACCAAGCAAGGCGATTATGTCGATCTTCGCGCCGAGATGAACCTGATTGTGGCGCTGTCGAACTGCCCGCATCCGCTCGACCCGTCACCGGACTACGCGCCCCAGCCGGTTGAGGCGATTGTCTGGCAGTCGCCGCCACCTGGGCCGGATGATCTGTGCCGCACCGCGACGGACGAGGCTGTGCGCGCATTCGAAAACACCGATCCGTTGTTCAACTCAGGGAGGGCGATATGACTCACCTAATCGAACGTGATTTTGACGCCGCCATTTTGGACGAAACGGTTCCGGCGCGCGCGCCCTGGTCGGTCACCCTCAGAGCCGGTCAGGTGCTGCGGATCATCGACCTGGAAGGCCAGCAGGCGGTCGATACGTTGCTCTATAACCCGCATAACACGGTGGAGCGCTACAGCGCGCAAGACACGGTGCTGGCCCAGAGTAAGGCCTATGTCGAGACCGGGACCGAGTTGATCTCCAACGAAGGCAATGTGATGGCGACCGTGGTGGCCGATAGCTGCGGCAACCACGACACATCCGCCGGCGCGTGCAGCTGCGAGGCCAATACGGTCCGCTTTGGCCATGACACCAAATATATGCATGCGTGCCGCGAGAACTTCCTGATAGAGGTCGGGAAATACGGCATGTCCAAACGCGATATCGTCAGCAACATCAACTTCTTCATGAACGTGCCGATTACACCGGATGGCGCGCTCGCTATCGTCGATGGCTTGTCGGATCCGGGTGGCTATGTTGACCTGAAGGCCGAGATGGATGTGCTGGTGGTGATCTCGAACTGCCCGCAGGTGAACAATCCGTGTAACGGCTTTAACCCGTCGCCGATCCGAACCCTCGTCTGGGACCAATAGGTCATGTTCGATAAGGTTCTGGTCGCCAATCGCGGCGAGATCGCTTGCCGTATTATCAAGACGCTGAAGCGCATGGGTATTGGCTCGGTCGCGGTCTACTCGGACGCCGACCGTTATGCCCGGCACGTCCAGATCGCTGATGAGGCGGTCCGGCTGGGCCCGGCGCCTGCGGCAGAGAGTTACCTGAATATTCCTGCGTTGCTGGATGCATGTGCGGAGACGGGCGCGCAGGCGGTGCACCCCGGCTATGGCTTCTTGAGTGAGAACGCCGACTTTGCCGAAGCGCTGGCGGCAGCCGGTGTGCGGTTCATCGGCCCGAACCCGGATCATCTGCGCGACTTTGGCCTGAAGCACACGGCGCGTGCCCTAGCCGATGCGAGCGGTGTGCCCTTGCTGTCTGGCAGCGACTTGATTGACACGGTCGATCAGGCGCTCTCGATCGCCGACAGCATCGGCTATCCGGTGATGCTGAAAAGCACGGCCGGTGGCGGCGGCATTGGTATGCGGCTTTGCCATGACGCAGGCGAACTCGCCAACCAGTTCGAAGCGGTTCGGCAACTCAGTCAGAACAATTTCGGCAATGCCGGGCTTTTTCTTGAAAAATTCATCGCCCAGGCGCGCCATATCGAGGTGCAGATTTTCGGCGATGGCGCTGGGCATGTCGCCGCGCTGGGGGAGCGCGACTGTTCGCTACAACGGCGGCACCAGAAAGTTGTCGAAGAAACGCCGGCCCCGAACCTGCCGGACGGCGTCCGCGTGGAGCTTCACCAGGCGGCCATCGCGTTGGGCGAATCGGCCAACTATGAGTCAGCCGGTACGGTCGAATTCCTCTATGACGTTGCCGACGAAGGCTTTTATTTCCTCGAGGTCAACACCCGTCTCCAGGTCGAACATGGCGTCACCGAGGAAGTGTTCGGCGTCGATCTGGTGGAATGGATGGTGCGCCAGGCGGCGGGCGATCCGATAGATTTCAACGAGGCGAATGGTCCGGTAGGGGCGGCGATTGAGGTCCGGATCTATGCTGAAGACCCCGCCCGTGATTTCCAGCCCAGCGCGGGCACATTGACCAAAGTGGAATTTCCAAGCGACGTGCGCCTTGATGGCTGGGTCGAAACCGGGACTGACGTCTCACCCTATTACGATCCGCTGCTCGCTAAGCTGATCGTGGCGGCCCCCAGCCGCGACGCGGCGGTGACCGCTATGGCCGATGCGCTGGCCGCATCCTCGATCTACGGCATCGAGACCAATCTGGGATATCTGGCAGAGATCATCGATTCGAAAGCGTTCCGGGAGGGAACTGCAACCACCTCAACGCTGAACGGGTTTGAAGCCACAGCGGCTGTTGTCGAGGTGCTGACACCGGGCGCACAGTCCAGCATTCAGGACTGGCCCGGACGTCTGGGCTATTGGGAAGTCGGCGTGCCGCCGAGCGGCCCGATGGATGCGCTGTCGTTCCGCTTAGCCAATCGCCTTGCCGGCAACCCTGAAGGCGCGCCTGGCTTAGAACTGACGTTGACCGGGCCGACGCTGCGGTTCGGCTGCGATACCACCATTGTCTTGGGTGGCGCGCAGATGGCCGCGACGCTTGATGGTGACGCAATTCCATATTGGCAGGGAGTCGAGGTTAAAGCCGGCCAGACGCTGGCTTTGGGACAAATCGAGGGGCCGGGCAACCGGACCTATCTCGCCGTAGCGGGTGGTTTCGACGCGCCACTTTACCTGGGGTCCGCGTCCACCTTCAGTCTGGGCAGATTTGGCGGTCACGCGACAGGCGTTCTCAAGACCGGCGACGTGTTGCGGCTGGCCGACCCCGAGGCATCCGGTTCGAGGCAGATGCTGCCGACCGACCTGATCCCGGACTACACAAACGAATGGGATATTGATGTCCTCTATGGTCCCCATGGGGCGCCGGATTTCTTCCTCGAGAGCGACATCGATACGCTGTTCTTTGCGTCTTATGAGGTGCACTACAACAGTTCGCGCACCGGTGTCCGGCTGATCGGCCCGAGCCCGGAATGGGCCCGGCCTGACGGCGGCGAGGCAGGGCTGCATCCCTCTAACATTCACGACAATGCCTATGCCGTCGGCGCTATCGACTTCACGGGCGACATGCCGATCCTGCTGGGCCCCGATGGGCCCAGTCTGGGCGGATTCGTCTGTCCCGCGGTGGTGACGCAGGCTGACCTTTGGAAACTGGGTCAGTTGAAGCCAGGAGACAGTGTCCGGTTCAGGCCGGTTTCGCTCGGCGCCGCCGACCAGCAAAAGGCGGCGCAGGATCAGATGATTGAAAGGCTGGAGGTTGGCCAAAGACGGCCGCCCTCGATTACCCATCGGTCGGATGCGGTGCTGGCCCGGTCAGAAGATGGGCCTGTATCCGTGTGTTACCGTCAGACGGGCGACGATAATCTGCTCATTGAATTCGGACCGATGATCTTGGACATTGGTCTGCGAATGCGCGTCCATGCGCTAATGCAGGCGATTGTGGCGGCTGATCTGCCGGGCATCATCGATCTGACGCCGGGCATTCGTTCGTTGCAGGTTCACTTCGACAGCAGCCGCTTGAAACAGGTCGACCTGTTGCGCGTTTTACAGCAACTGGAGCAGGAGCTTGGGGCCGTTGACGATCTAAAAGTCCCGTCACGGATCGTGCATTTGCCACTGTCATGGAATGACGAGGCGGCGCAGTTGGCCATGACCAAGTATCAGGAACTGGTCCGCCCGGATGCGCCCTGGTGCCCATCCAACATCGAGTTCATCCGCCGGATCAACGGGCTTGAATCGGAAGAGGACGTCTATCGCACGGTCTTCGATGCCAGCTATATGGTGCTTGGTCTGGGGGACGTCTATCTGGGCGCTCCCGTCGCCACGCCTGTCGACCCCCGGCACCGCCTGGTCACCACCAAGTACAATCCGGCGCGAACCTGGACCCCTGAAAACGCCGTCGGTATTGGCGGTGCTTATATGTGCATCTATGGCATGGAGGGCCCGGGCGGATACCAGCTCTTCGGCCGGACAATTCAGGTCTGGAATACCTGGCGGCAGCCGCCGCCGTTTGAGCCGGGCAGTCCATGGCTGCTGCGGCATTTCGATCAGATTCGGTTTTTTCCCGTCTCGGGCGACGAGCTGCTGCAGGCCCGAGCGGACTTTCCGCACGGGGACTATCCGCTCAAGATCGAAGAAACCACCTTCGACTTGGCCGAATACGGCGCTTTTCTTGCCACCAATGCTGATTCTATTGACGCCGCCAAGGCGCGTCAGCAGGCTGCGTTCGAAGCAGAGCGCCAGCGTTGGGTTGATCAAGGCATAGCCAGCTTCGTCGGAGAGGACGAGGTGCCCGATCAGCCTGACGACGAGGACCTGCCGTCCGGGGCCATGGCCATTGAATCCCATGTGCCGGGTAATGTCTGGAAGCTGGTCGCGGAGCCTGGCGCACTTGTTGAAGCGGGAGACACCTTGGTGATTGTCGAGTCGATGAAGATGGAGCTGGAAATCACCGCCCCGGTGGCCGGCGTGTTGGAGGAATTCCGCTGCCAGCCTGGCCGGCCGGTCAAAGCCGGCGACATGGTTGCGGTGCTCACCCCGGCATGACGGTCACCAGTCTACAGATCGCCGACCTGTTGACCGGCTATCGTGACGGCAGTTTGTCACCGGCCGACGTGATCGAAGACATTTGCGACCGGATAGAAAGCTATCCGGACCAGGCTGTCTGGATCAGCCGGTTTTCCCGCTGCGATCTGTTGGCCCAGGCCGAAGCGCTGGACGGTGCCGACATTGATGACATGCCGCTGTTTGGCATTCCTTTTGCAGTCAAAGACAATATCGATGTGGCCGGGTTGCCGACCACGGCGGCCTGCCCGGAATTCGCGTACACGCCTGATAAGAATGCGGTGGTTGTCGATCGGCTGATTAAGGCGGGCGCCTTGGTCATCGGCAAGACCAATCTGGATCAGTTTGCCACCGGCCTGGTGGGCGTGCGCTCGCCGCATGGGGCGCCCCGAAGCGTATTCAACGATCAATACATCAGCGGCGGGTCGAGCTCCGGTTCGGCGGTTGCCGTGGCGGCTGGTCTGGTGTCGTTTTCATTGGGGACGGATACGGCCGGGTCTGGCCGCGTACCTGCGGCGCTTAATAATATTGTCGGCGTTAAACCGACCAAAGGCCATTTGAGCACGTCGGGCGTGGTGCCCGCCTGCCGTTCGCTGGATTGCATTACCGTTTTTGCGGGTACGGTCGGTGATGCCGACAGAGTGCGCCGGATCGCGACTGCGGTGGATCACGATGATCCCTACAGCCGCGCTGATGACGTCGCACTATTGCCCTCGGGAGATTTCCGGTTTGGTGTTTTGGCCGGCCAGGACCGGGAGTTCTTCGCTGATGATGAGGCGGCGGGGCTCTATGACGCGGCCGTCGCCCGGTTGGAGGCGTTGGGCGGGACGGCTGTGCCGTTTGACTATGCGCCGTTCCGCGATGCAGCGGCGCTGCTCTATAGCGGTCCATGGGTGGCAGAACGAACAGCCGCCATCAAGGGCTTCCTGACAACCAAACCGGGGGCGATCCATCCGGTGGTGCGCGGCATTATTGAAGGCGGGCAGGCCTATTCCGCCGTCGACGGGTTCGAAGGGCAGTATGCGCTGGAAGCGCTGCGCAAGCGTGCCGATCACGAATGGCAGAAGATGGACATTATGTGTCTGCCGACCTGTCCGACCACCTACACGGTTGACGCGGTTGAGGCTGACCCGGTCGCGCTTAACAGCCGCATGGGGCTCTACACCAATTTCGTAAACCTGCTGGACTGCTGTGGCGTTGCGGTGCCGGCAGGGTTCCGAGGCGACAGCCTGCCGCTCGGTGTCACATTGATCGGTCCGGCGCATACGGATGCCGATTTAGCCGTCATATCGGACCGCTTGCACCGGTCGCTGGGTGGCAATGTTGGCGCGACGCCCTGGCCGCTCTCGGACACTGTGGTCGAGAAGGCGAACATCGACGTCATCGAGGTGCTTGTCGTCGGCGCCCATTTGACCGGCATGCCGCTGAACCATCAGCTTACCGACCTTGATGCACAGTTTGTGGAAGAGGTCACCATTGCCGGTGACTATCGGCTCTTCGCTCTACCCGATACAGCGCCCTCGAAACCGGCACTGGTCCGCCAGCCTGGCACAGAAGGCTCGACCATTGTTGCTGAGGTCTGGCGGATGACGCCCGATGCCTATGGCCGGTTTGTCGCGCTGATTCCGTCGCCACTGGGCATCGGCACGGTGGCGCTTGCCGATGGGCGCATGATTCAGGGCTTCCTGGGCGAAGCCTGGGCTGTCGCGGACGCCGAAGACGTAACGCACTTTGGCGGCTGGCGCGCCTATATTGTGAGCCGGTCCTCTTAGACCTTCCAAAAAATTGCCCCGGCGCGGGATCAGCCGGCGCCAGGGCAAGGGGAAGGAAACTCGTTTCAGTCAGATGTTACATATCGGGCCGGTGTTACATTGACCGGCTGATCATGAAGGTGAAGCGCTCGTCACACAGCTTGGCACAGAAGGCTGCGTTCAGATCGGTATCGTGATAGCGGAAGTCCAGGTCGAACCAATCTTCGATGGTGATGGTCAGGCCCAGGTTCCAGTTCAGATAGTCGTCCGTGATCCCGTCCCAGGTCTGGCCGTTGTCGAGTAGTTCGTTATAGCCAAGCTGGCCGCTGAAGCTGATGCCGAACGGTCCGTCGCCGATGGGGATCGGCACTTCCAGATCAAGCGGGATGTGAAGCATGTCGCCGGTACCACCGAAGAAGTCCGGTGAATAGGTGAGGCCAGTGCCGATGCTGGCAAAGCCCAAATCAGCCGCGATGGCCAGGTAGAATTCCCAATAGGCGTAGTCACTATTGGCCGGGTCACCCGGATACATGTAGTAGATGGCGCCGATGTCATAGGAGATCGGGCTGTTGCCGAAATCGCCGGCATAACCGCCATAAAAGTCGATTTCGAATGACGTCGAGTTGTTGCCGTTGCCATCAAGGAACTCGAGGTTCGAGGCCCAAGTGCCGACGTAGAAACCGCTGGAGTGTTCGAGGTCCAGACCGCCTTGAATGGCGAAATCTTCATTGGTCTGGGTGAAGCCGCGGAACACGTAATCGTTGGTGATGGCGACATTGCCGGAGAACGACCAATCGCTCTCGCCTTCTGCGAAAGAAGGGCTGCTGACGGCGAGCATGCCCATTGTCGCGCCCGCCAGGGCCATCGTCTTCAACCGTGTCATTGTACTAATTCCTCTCTATTGGTCTTTAAGGGGCGTTTCTCTTTTTATGAAAGCAGTTGGCCTGCCTTCTGCCCCTTACCAATCAAGGATCGTGCCAGTTTTAGATTCACGCCCAAGGTTTATGACAAATGTCATTAATATCAATGGGTTGTGTGAATCATGATGGTTGATCTCGCGGGTTAAAATTCAATCACCACGTCTTGAGGTTTGCTGCCTTTTTTGTCGTCATACAGCCAGTCTGCATAATTTATGTGCACATCGATGACGCTGTGCAAGAATTAGGCGATTGAATTGTGCTCTCAACGCAGTCCGCGGATTTGAGTGACCGGTTTACCCCTCTGTGTTGTCATCGCTTCCTGCTCTATAATCGGCTTTATTCATGCCACAGCACGCTCACACGGGTGATCTGAAGCCGCAGGCGGCTGCTTCAGACCAGGGATCACATGCCGCTGAGGCAGCGTATAATGTTGAGGTGAGGGCAAGCCTGAAGCGCAATTACATCGCGCTGCTCGTCCATGGCCTGTTCGGGATGACTGGGTTCAGGCTGCTCAACGCGCCGACATTTCTGCCCGCCTATATTTTTCTACTCTCTGGCTCAGACATCGTCGTCGGGCTGGTCCTGGCTGCGCAGCATATCGGTTCCGCGATTGCAGCGCTTCCGGGCGGGAATTTGATCTCGCACCGCAAGCGGATCGTGCCGTTGTTTATTCGCGTGGGCGGCTTGATGCGGGCCCAGGTCCTCGGCATTGCCTTAGCAGGACTTTTGTTGCCGGAGGAATGGACGCTGATTGCCACCGGCATTTTTTTGCTGTTGTTCGGCCTGTTCAGTGGCATGCAGGGGGTTGCGTTCAACTACACCGTATCGAAGTTGGTGCCGCTGCGGGTCCGAGGCCGCATGATGGGCTTCCGGAATTTCATGGCCGGGATCGTCTCGGCCGGGGTTGCCTATGCAGGGGGGTCCTATTTCATCGATCACAATACGCTGGGCAATGGCTACGCGACGACGTTCCTGCTGGCGTTTGTGCTGACAGCCATCGGCCTGTTGGCCTTATTTGCGGTGCATGAGCCTGAACCCCCCACGGTGCAACAGCGCGCCAAGCTGTCGGCGCGGCTGAAAGAACTGCCGACGCTGGTGCGCAACAGCCCCGGTTTTTCCCGCTATGTATTTGCGGCCAGCCTGTCTGCGCTCGCTGTCGCTGCGGTGCCATTTTATATCCTTTATGCTGGCACCCAGGTCGAACTAAGCGGCGCGGACATTGGCTTGCTGACCGTCGCTTTCCTGGTCCTTCAGACCGTGGTAACGCCCGCCTGGGGCTATTTGGCGGATCACGTTGGCAACAAGCTTGTGTTCGTTTGCTCGATCGCGATCTGGACCGGCTCGCTGGTTCTGATGTTCATGGCCGACAGCATGTTTTTGCTGTCAGTGGTCTTCGGGGGTATCGGCATCGGACTGGGCGGCTTCATGATCGCCTCGCAGAACATCCTGCTGGAGTTTGGCCATCGGGAAAACCTGCCCATGCTCATTGCCGTTGCCAGCATGGCAAACTCGACCATGTTCGCGATTGGCCCCATTCTGGCGGGAATTTTCGTCACCAGTTTCTCCTATCAGGCGCTGTTCGTGATCGCGATTGTCCTGAAGCTGATTGCGGTGCTGGTAACCGTCTTTCTGGTCCGGGAACCGCGGCATCTGCGCACAGGTTAGGCTGTACGGACCCGCCCGAACTGCGGTAGGTTATGTAACCGGGTGGTAATATCTGGCCCTTCAGGAGTAATCCTTATGTCGAATGAACATTTTGACGTCATTATCGTTGGCGCAGGCCTGTCGGGTATCGGCGCAGCCTATCACCTTCAGGACAAGTGCCCTGGCAAGACCTATGCGATCCTGGAAAGCCGTGATGCCATCGGTGGCACGTGGGATTTGTTCCGCTATCCGGGCATCCGCTCCGATAGCGACATGCATACGCTGGGCTACAATTTCAAACCCTGGACCAATGCAAAGGCCATCGCTGACGGGCCGTCGATCCGCGCTTATGTGCAGGAAACAGCCGATGAAAACGGCATCACCGGCCACATCAGATTCCACAGCAAGGTCAAATCGGCGGCATGGTCGACCGAGACCTCGACATGGACAGTGGAGGTCGAAAACGCTGAGATCGGTGAGCGGTCAACGCTGAGCTGCAATTTTCTGTCCATGTGCAGTGGATACTATTCTTATGACGAGGGCTTCACGCCCGAGTTCGACGGGATTGAGCAGTTCCAGGGTCAGGTTATTCACCCGCAGAAGTGGCCGGAAGATCTGGACTATTCGGGCAAGAAGGTTGTGGTGATCGGCTCCGGCGCGACGGCGATGACCCTTGTGCCTGCCATGACAGACAAGGCCGATCACGTCACCATGGTGCAGCGGTCTCCGACCTGGGTCGCGTCACGCCCGGAAGAAGACGCCATTGCCAACACGCTGCGCAAATTTTTGCCTAGCAAAATGGCCTATGGCTTGACGCGTTGGAAGAACACAACACGGCAACAGATGGTCTACAACAAGACGCGGACAGACCCGGAATCCGTCAAGAAACTGTTGCTGGAGATGGCGCATAAAGAGCTGCCGGAAGACTATATCGCCGAGCATTTCACACCCCGCTACAACCCCTGGGACCAACGGCTGTGTCTGATCCCGGACAATGATCTGTTTAACGCAATCAATGCAGGCAAGGCTTCGGTGGTGACCGACACGATCGATAAAATCACCGCGAACGGTGTCAAAATGTCGTCGGGGGAGGTTGTCGAAGCGGATATCATTGTGACGGCCACAGGCCTGAACCTGTTGCAGCTTGGTGGTATCGAGGTTGCGGTCGATGGCAGCCCGGTCAATTTCGCCGAAACCTGGACCTATAAGGGTGTGATGTATTCAGACGTGCCGAATATGGCGACCACATTTGGCTATATCAATGCGTCATGGACCCTGCGGGCCGATCTGATTGCCGAGTTCGTCTGCCGGCTGATCAACGAGATGGACAGGACCGGCACCAGCCAGGTGACACCACGGTTGCGCGACAGCGACCAGGACATGCCGCAGCGCGACTGGATTGGCGATTTCTCGCCGAACTACTTCAAGCGCGGCATCCAGATGTTTCCCAAACAGGGTGACCGCGAGCCCTGGATCAACCCGCAGCTTTATTCCAGTGACAAGAAGATGTTCCGCACCGGGTCGCTGGATGATGGGGTGCTGACCTTCACCAAAGCAGAGCCTGTCAGGGATGAACGGGTAACGCCGATCGCCGCAGAGTAGGCTTGGCTCGCTCACCGAATAATCGGCGCAACAAGCCTGCTGCGTTGGAAACTGATCAAATACTATTATATACTATATATTGGTATTTTTGAGTTTGAGTGAGAGAATCTGATGGGCAAGACGACCAGCATTACCCTCGGAGATCACTTTCTGGGTTTCGTTGAGGAGCAAGTTTCAGCCGGCCGCTACGGCTCGGCAAGCGAGGTGGTTCGTGCGGGCCTGCGTATTCTTGAAGAGCACGAGACCAAGCACGCCGCACTTCAACGAGCCATCACTGAAGGCTTTCAGAGTGGCGTTGCCGAGAGTTTCGACATGAAGAAACTGCAATCGGAACTGGATGGGGAGTAGTGGCCCGGTTTCGTGTCAGCAACCGTGCCATTGAAGACCTTCGAGCTATTGGCCGTTATACTCAAGAGCGTTGGGGCGAAGAGCAGCGCCGAAAATACTTGGATGGATTGGACGACGCGTTTCAGTCCCTGTCCGAGTTTCCCAGGATGGCGCCTGAGCGGGAGGATTTTGATCCTCCCATACGCATCCATCATCATGAGAAGCACCTGATAATTTATTCCGTCGAAGAAGATCGGGTTTTGATCGTCCGCATTCTTCACCAGAGCATGGATGTGCCCGCACAGCTTTCAAACGGGTAACGCCGATGGCGGCAGAGTAGGCCTAACCCATGGCGGCGTAGCCGCCCAATGCTACACCTAAGACTGTCCAGCCGATTGCCGTTTTGGACAGGATGACTTTCGGCGTCAGGCCCGCGTCCAGCGTCGCTTGAATATCGGCCCCGCGATGAATTTTCCATAGTATCGGCACGTCGACATAAAGCGCCTGAACGATAAAAGCGGCCGCGCCGAGCGCCAGTCCCTGAAGCGGCACCCAGTTCCAGAACAGCGCGATCAGAACAGCGGCGGGCAGCAAATAACCGACCTCGCCACCCATGGCCATCCACTGGAACTGGCGGCGGCTATGAGCCGCATTGTCAAACAGGCCTAGCAGGATACCGTTGGCCGGTCCCAGCGGGATGTCCGCCCCCGCGAGCCGAGCCCCCAGATAGTGGCCCCATTCATGCACCAGATAGGTGAACAGGAACGCCATGATGAAAGTCGCCACCCAAGCGACGATCAAACTAAGCGTCGAGCCGGTGGCTGCGTACCAGCTATTCAGGCCCCAGCAAGCAACCGCGAACAGAATGGTGATCAACACGTCGCGCGATACCGCATCGATCAGCGACCGCTTTGCGGCAAATACCGGATATTGCGCCATAGAGTGTTCCGTCGACCTTGCCGATATGGATGGGGATGCAATAGCGTTACGAACCACAGAACTGCAACCTCAAATACTCACGCGGGGAGAGCGTCATGCGTCGAATTCTTGGATTTCTTACCATATTGGCCGCAGTCTCGGCGCCAGCCATGGCGCAGGCCCAATCGGCGCCGGATATTTTGGGCACCTGGGTTTCGGTCACCGGTGAGGTCGGCCAATGGAGCGGCGCGCTGGACACCATGGCGCCGGGCACGGCGACCCTGGAGATCAAGGAACAGTTTGGCGGCGTCTTCAAGGGGGTCGTCACCTATCGTAACGCGCCGACAGGACCGGAGTTTGAAGGGGCTGAAGGCGTCGGGTTCAACCAGTCAGAGGCCATCCTGGGCGTGATTGACTGGGATGGCAGCTCGATTACCTGGGTCGATCATGACGATGAAACCGTTCACCGGGGTCGATTGGTCAATGACAAGACCATGGAAGTGATTGCCTTTGAGGCGGGCGCCCATGCGGTTGTCAATCGGATGATCCTGATTCGTCAATAGGTCCGATTGCGGCACAAAAGTTTTTTGTCATCCAATCCCGGGGTTCGACCGTATACCCTATTCAATAGAAAACTAAGCTTTATCGATTGGTACGGCGCAAGCCTTGGGAGGGGTGCTGCATGCAAGACCAGTGGGCGGAATGGGTTGGCCGCCAGGAAACACTAGGTGAGGATATAGGCACCTATCCGGCGCGCGCCCTTGCTGCGACGCTCAACCGGGAAACCGGTATTTCCTGTGAACCGGGGGCACCGCTTCCACCGCTTTGGACATGGCTCTATTTCCTGCCGCTAGCGCCCATGGCGCAGGTCGGGCCGGATGGCCACCCTAAGCGCGGCGGCTTCCTGCCACCGATAGAACATCCCAGGCGGATGTGGGCCGGCAGCCGGTGTAGATTTCATGCGCCCATCTGCATCGGTGACCGGGCGACGAAAACGTCAACTATCCAGAAAGTTGCGGCCAAGACTGGCAAAACCGGTCCGATGGTGTTTGTGACTGTTGAGCACGAGATTTGGGCCAACAACGAACTGGCGATGACCGAAGAGCAGGACATCGTCTACATGAACATTCCCGATGTCTTTAATCCACCAGCACCGGTGCAATTGCCCGAATGTGATTGGCACGAGGCCGCGACGATCGACCCGGTCGTGCTGTTCCGGTTTTCTGCCCTCACGTTCAACGGCCACCGCATTCACTATGACCGGTCTTATGCGATGGATGTGGAGAAGTATCCGGGCTTGGTTGTGCACGGACCGCTGCAGGCGATCCTGCTATTCGACGCCGCGTGCCGACATGTGCCGGATCGCACGCCGACAGAGTTCGATTTCCGGGGCATGCGGCCGCTATTCGATTTCGACGCGGTCACATTGAACGGACAGGTCCAGCAGGACGACACACTCGATCTGCTCACCGCCAACGGCGATGACGCGATCGGTATGAAAGCAACAATGAAATGGGCCGCGCAATAAAAGCAGGCCCGGTGACAGGGAGCGTACATGGTCAAAATTCTGGAAGGTCTTCGAATTGTCGAGGGGGCGGCCTTTGTTGCCGCGCCGTTGGCGGGCATGACACTCGCTCAAATGGGCGCCGACGTGATCCGCTTCGACCGTATCCGCGGCGGCCTGGACCACGGCCGTTGGCCGGTGACAGAAAATGGCCGCAGCCTGTTCTGGGCGGGCCTCAACAAGGGTAAACGCAGCCTGGCCGTTGATATGGCGACACCCCAGGGACGCGAGGTCGTGACCCGGTTGGTCTGCGCGCCAGGTGAACAGGCGGGGATCTTCCTGACAAATCTGCGGCTGCGCGGCTGGATGTCTTATGAAGGCCTGAAAGAACATCGCGAAGACCTGATCATGATGTCGATCAAGGGCGACCGCCATGGCGGCCCGCAGGTCGATTATACAGTCAATCCGGCGGTAGGATTTCCTGCTGCTACCGGCCCGGAGGGCTCGACAGAACCGGTTGGGCATGCGCTACCGGCCTGGGATTGCATCACCGGGCAGCAGGCAGCGCTGGGTATTTTGGCCGCTGAACGGCATCGCCGCTTGACCGGCAATGGGCAGTTGGTCGAATTGGCGCTCAAGGACATGGCGCTCGCCATGCTTGGCAATCTGGGCATCATTGGCGAGGTCACCGTCAACGGTGTTGACCGGCCCAAAATGGGCAATGATCTATACGGAGCCTATGCGCAGGATTTTGTGACCAGCGACAACCAGCGCGTCATCGTTGTCGCGTTGACATCACGCCAGTGGCGGAACCTCAAAAAGGCGACCGAAACGGAACAAGTGTTTGACGATATGGCGTCCAAACTGGGCGTTGATCTGGGGCTGGAGGGTGTCAGGTTTGAACACCGCCATGCCATTACAGCAGCCCTAAAGCCGTTTTTCGAGGCGCGTCCGATTGCGGCGGTGTCGAAAGCGCTGGACGATAATGGCGTCACCTGGAGCCAGTACAGGACCTTCAAACAGGCGGTCGCCGAGGATCCGGATTGCTCGCTCGATAACCCGATGTTCTCCATGTTGGAGCATCCCGGCATCGGGACCTATTTGACGCCCGGCAATCCCATTGCGTTTTCTGATGCGGAGCGCATCGAACCCAAACGGGCACCGAGTTTGGGAGAGGACACCGACGAGATCCTTACCGAGATCGGCTATACCGATGGCGAAATCGGCAAGCTTCACGATGATGGAATTGTTGCCAGTTAAGACTGGGGATCAGGCTTTCTCGCCACCAGAAAAAGCGTCATGCCTTCATGCGGGCGCCAACGGTGCTCGGTCTCGAAACCGGCGGCTGTGACGCTGTCTTCCAACTGCTGGGTGGTAAAGATTCTCAGGGTTGGTAGCAGGCCCAGGGCCCTGCCGATGGGTGCGATCAGCCTGATAAAGCCCATCTTTTCGCCGATGCAGACCGTGCTGGAGATAAAAACGCCACCAGGTTTCAGCATTTTGTAGACCTTGGCGATTGCAGCCTCTTTATCTTCCAACAGATGCAGGATGCTCATCCCCAGAATGACGTCGTAGGCCCCATCGGGCGCGCTCAGATCATCCATGCCCGCATGTTCGAAGGTTATGTTGGTGATATTCGCGGCGTCGGCTTTGGCCTGCGCGATCTCCAGCATTTTCGATGACACGTCGACCGCCCGGATGTGTTTGACATGAGGCGCGTGGACGATCGCGGTCGACCCGGTCCCACAGCCAAATTCCAGCAATTCCGACTCCGGGTGGAGATAGCCGCGCGTGATCTCCAGTTTCTTTTGATAGGATTCTTCGTCCTTTACGGGGCTTTTCGAATAGCGCTCGGCCATTCGGTCCCAGAATTTGGCAGCTTGGGCCATGATCTCGTTCCTGAACGCAGGTTACAGATGAGCTGCAAGATACTTGTCCAGGGTCTGATGTAACAGCCGAACCCGCACTTCCTGATAATTCAGCAGCGTTTCCCCTTTTTTGCGGGCCGCCCGAATGCCTTCCTGCTGGGCGCGCAAATTGCCGGTGTCCTGATCATAGACATGGCCCAAAATTGGGTCGAAGCCGGGCACGGTGGTAAAGCTGTCTTCTTCTTTGAGACGCATGGGTTCGGCGGGCAAGGGCCGTGGGCCATCATCGGGCACGGGTCTCAGGATCAGCAGTTCAAACAGGCTGCGATTTGGGTCTTCGCCTATGGGCCTGAACCGATACATCATCGGCAGTGAAAGCTGCGGAAACAGGATCGCGCTGGGAAAGATGCCGTATTGCGAGACATCGATCATTTCAGTGTCGGTAAACCGGCTCAAGTCAGCGCCATAGGCAGCTTCCATTTGCGTGCGCAGCACACGCGCCATAACCACACGGGCACTTTCGCCCTCGCGCATGACCGCCTCGTCCCCGACCAGCGACCGGTCGCCGGTCAGCATCTGATCGACGAGTTCCTGGGCGCTGGGCCTTGGGTCGACAAGCTGGCTGGGGACTCCAAACAGGCAGAAAAACCGGCAGACGTGATCGGTGAAGATGTCATATTGGGTGCCTTCATCGTCACTGCCGAGCAGCAGCTGCGGATGGGTTTCCTGGGTGTGGTAGTTCTCGACGAAGGCCTCTTTTGCTGCCTTCCAATTACAGCTCAGCTCTTTTTCGATATGCAATTCAACGAAGCGGTCACCGAGGCCGAAGTTCTCCAAATGCTCGGGGATCGGCGCCAGGTAGTCCTCCAGCGGCATCGCGTCTTCATCGAAATTGATAAAGACAAATCCACCCCAGACGCCGACCTTCACCTGCGGCAGGGAAAAATCCCGGCCCTGGATATGCGGCACATCCCACTCATAGGGGACGCGTCCGAGCGCGCCATTCAGGTCCCACGTCCAGCCATGGAAGGGGCATCGGATTTCGTCAAACGACCCGCAGGTGCTGCCGGGCCGGAACTTGGTGCCCCGGTGCAGGCATGAATTGATGAAACCACGGATCACGCCGTCCTGGCCGCGCACGATCAGTGCCGAATGGGGACCGATATCATAGACATAATGGTCCCCCGGTTCGGGGATATGTTCTTCGCGGCAGGCCCATTGCCAGGTCCGCGTCCACATCAGCTCCATTTCCCGGGCAAAGAAATCCGGGTCGGTATAGCGGCTGAAGTCGATGTCCTCGTTGCCCAGAAACTTCGGGCTTTCCAGTTCGAACGCTTCGGGGACTGGCCGGCCTTCTTTGCGCAACAAGTCCTGTGCAGACGGACTAACCCGGCCTTTTGTCAGCGCCTTGATGTCGTCTGCCACCGGCATCTCCCGATTTCCCTACCCCCAAGTGGTAATTTCAATTGAACAGGGGCACAATCGAAATTGGGGAAGAATTCAATGATCGGGAGAGGGGATGATGGGACAACTCGACGGCAAATGCGCGGTCATTATCGGCGCATCACTCAAAGACAATATGGGGCAGGTGATCGCGCGGCGGTACCGGGCTGAAGGCGCACAAGTTACCGTCGCCAGCCGCAATGGTGATGCGTCAGCCGCCTTTGCCGAAGAAATCGGCGGTTATTCGACGACCTGCGACATTACCAGGCGGGACGATCTGTTTGCGCTGGCCGACTTTGCCCGGGACAAGATGGGCGGGCTGGACATTGCGGTGAACTCGACTGGCCTGGCACTCGGCGGGCCGTTCCTGGAATTTGGCGAGGACGATCTCGATACGTTGATCGCCTTGCAATTCAAAGGCTCATTTTTCTTCCTGCAGGCTATGGTCGCCGCCATGAAAGAAACCGGCAAGGGCGGGTCGATCATCCAGATCAGCTCCGCCGTCGCGCAGAAATCAACCACGGTGGATGGCGGGTTCGACGCCTATATGGGCACCAAGGCGGGTATCGATCAGGTTGTCCGCGCTGTCGCCAACCAGTTCGGCCGGGACAATATCCGCGTGAACACGATCGCCGCCGGTCATACAGATACGCCGATGCATGCGGGTGCCTATGGCGGTGATATCCCGGACTGGATGAAGGCTGCCTTTGCCGACGCCACACCCCTTGGGCGGTACGGCACCTGTGACGATGTCGCCGCGGCCGCTGTGTGGCTGGCCAATGATGAATGCTTCCAGACCGGCGATACGCTGCAGACCAATGGCGGCCTTACCCTGCGCCGCAATCCGCTGCAGGATGACCTCAACCGCTATGAGCGGGAATGGAAACCGGGTTAGGCCTGCTGTTCGGCACCTGTGGGCGCATAAACCACGGTTTCAGGCGTGGTCGCCGTGTCGAGTGCGTCGGTCAGCGTCATCCGGCCACTGGCGAATTCCTCGCCCAGCCCGGCCAGCGTCGCGTTGATGTCGTCACTCTCCACTTCGAACAGGGCGGCATGGCTGTGGGCGGGTGAAGACCCGTCGGCCTCGGGCGGGTTGCGGAACTGTTGCCCAGACTTAAAGCCCGGCACCGCCAGCACCTCTCCCAGATGAATCGAATTGTACCACTCTTCGTAAGCCGCTTCCTTGCCGGCAACAGCGTTGCTCTTGATCAAGACCCGATATTTACCCACGATGTTCTCCTCATGCTTTATTCTGATCTCAGGGTGAATGAAACGGGCGGTTTAGGCAACATGACATGGTTTGCTGGCGGCTTGTGGCCCGGTAACGGTACACTATGTCTATAGGGGCCCGGGCTGGGGCCCGGATATGAGGGGCGTATTGTTATGTATAGAACGACCTTAGCACTTGCGATTGGCGCCATGATCTTTGCGGCCGGGTCAACGGCGGCCAGTGCCAGCTGCACCTACCACATCAAGCTCTTTAACGACACAACGTCGAACATCACCATCGCCAATGTCGGCACCAAGAAAACCACGGGTAAGGCCCATAAGGCGGGCAATGTGGATGATTTCGTTGTCACGGCAAAAAGCGCTGCGCTCACCAGTTTTGGCAGTGTAAAGCGCAAGACCAATACGGACATCTATTTTGGCGTGCAGAAAAAGGGCGGGTCCTGGTTCTGGGCCTCGGAAAAGGCTTCGTGTCATGACTCCTATGTGCGGCGCCAGAACGATAACCCGATCAAGATTTTTCTGAATTAGCCGGGCGGCTTGCAAAGCCGCGTGTTGAAGCGCCGTACCGGCCGCTCCAAAAAAGCTGGAATTCTCGAAGGGTAATGGAGCGGGCGATGAGATTCGAACTCACAACCCCAATCTTCGTAAGCGAAGGTCGATCTGTTTCTGCCGCTGAAGCCGTATGATGTTTTGGCGGCTGCCGCCTCATGTCCTGCTCACGGCAGTTGTCGCTGCGGGCCTGGGCGGGTTTATCTATGGCTACAATATCGGTGTCTATAGCGGCGCGATCCTAGAGATCCAAAGCGCGCTCGACCTGTCCGACAGCCAGCTCGGCGATCTGATCGCGCTGTTCGATTTTGCCGAGATCTTTGGTGTCTTGCTGAGCATTCTAGCCGACCGCTACGGTCGGCGCCGCACGCTGTTGGTTGCTGCTGTATTTATGACATTGGCGCCGCTGCTACCCCTGGCGGACGGGTCGTTCGCGACCCTTTTAGCGGCAAGGGCACTATCGGGCGTGGCCGCCGGATACATATTTGTCGTTGCGCTGATCTATGTCGCGGAAGTCTCAAAGCCGGCCCTAAAGGCACCATTATCATCGCTCATCATGGTTGCGGTTTCTGCCGGTTACATGGCGGAACTGGTGCTTAACGCCGAATTGATCGAGGGCCATCATTGGAGGCTGGCCGTGGCAGCCGGGGCAATTCCCGCCACGCTTCAGTTTATCGGGCTCTTGTTCATGAGAGAGTCTCCGGTCTTCTTCAGGCTGATCGGGGATCAGACGCAGGCTCGCGCAGCCTGCGAGCATTTCGGCCTTGAAATCAATTTGGAGGATCTGCGCAACGACCCCAAGCCCGGGCTTGCGGCGATGCTCCATGCGCTCAAATATGCCAACACCCGGAGACAGATCTATGTGGGCCTGTTGATTGTTGTTGCTGGAACGCTGGCCGGTCACGGAACCATCATCAGCTACGGGCCGCTTGTGCTGGATTACTTTGGCGAGACCGACGCTACCCGCGCCCTGTTTCTCCTCGCCATCTATTCATTGGTGGGGCTTTTTTTCAGTCTCGTGGCACTCATTCCAATCCGACGGGGACACACCCAGTTGCTGCTTTGGGCGTCGCTCGCCACCATGGGCGTCGCCCAGCTTCTGATTGGCGTATCGTCTGGCGCGGTCGCCATTGCTCTTCTGGGTGTTTTGCAGGTTGCGTTTTCATTCGGCTTGCGCACCACCGTCTTCCAGATCCTGCCGCGCCTGTTCGACGACGCAACCCGGGCTGTCGGTGTGGCAATGCTCAATCTCATCTTCATCCTGCTCGCCGCGATCACTCACGAGATGACTCCCGGCTTGTTGAGTGAAAATGGCCAGATGTTCTTTGTAGGCTCGGGCGTGCTGGCCCTTGTTCTAGCGGTTGGTTGCCAACGGCTCAGGCTTGACCGGTAGCCAGTAGCGTTAGAGCGCTAGCCCCCTCTTAATGACATCTTGCGCACTGGGCTCAATGCGCATCTCCGACGGGCCCTTCTTTCCTTCCGTGATGAAACGGCCCTTATTCATCCCCCGGGCTATGTAGGATTGCACAATGTGGAGGTCGCGGCGGTGAAACGCGAGATAGACGGTTTCGACGCCCAGCGCGTCGGCCCGTTTGTCTTCTGGCAAGGCCTGGGTGGCAAGATCGATCAGGCCATCGCTTGGCTGAAAGTGTTTGTAGCCTATCTTCAACGCCCGCTTGATCGAGCCCGGATTGGACTCGTCGAACTGAGCGAAAAAGAAGTCTGCACCCGGACGGTCCGCAAATACTTTCAAAGCGCGTATATAGACCATGAACTGATACAGATTGTAGCCACCTATCGTGACCCGCGATTGGCCGAGTTCGACAATGGTCCGCCCGTCGGCGTCCTGATGCCTGAAGATACCGCTGCAGCCGATCATATCATCGCCGCCGCGTATCATGATGAAATTCCCATTCGCCGCGTTTTCACTGAATTTTTCAGCGCGGAACGCGACGTGAAGGTGCGGGTGCTGGGCATAGAAGTACTCAATTGCGCCGACATCGTCTGCGCCAGAGAAAGCAGCACTAAGATCCATGAAACTTCATTTGGTGCATCCGCGCCAACGTTACCAGAGGTGATGCTGGCCATACGATCATTATTTTAGCTTTTCCGGTTTGTTGTTAGGTCCGCCGTGAAACGCCCCTTCTGTTACCCTAAATCAGTGGAGGGGAGACGCCGCCCGCGCCCTGTTTCTGGTGGTTGGCTGCCAGCGGCTCAGGCTCAATCGCTAGCCCAGGGGCTTAGAGGGCCAAGCCCTTCTCGATAACACCCTGTGCCCCTGGCTTGAGGTGCACCTCAGCGATGCCCCTTGTTCCCGCCACGGCGAGCCGGTCGTTGTTCAACCTCTCAGCAATGTAGATCTGCGCGAGGTGAAGATTGCCGCGTGGAAACTGGAGGTAAACGGTCTCGACCCCTAAGGTGTCTGCCCGCTTGTCTTCCGGCAATGCACCAGTGGCGACCGCGACCAGATTGTCCGACGGGCGAAAACGCTCATACCCCATCTCCAATGCGCGCTCGATGGCGAACGGATTGGACTCATCCACCTGACCAAAAAGGAAGTCCACCTTCTGATGATCCACAAAGGCTTTGAGAACGCAGACATAGACCATAGACCTGTACAGATCGTAGCCGCCCAAAGTGACCCGCGACTGCCCAAGCTCGATCAAGGTCTGCCCGATAGCGTCTCTATGGCTGAAGATGCCGTTGCAGCCGACTATTTCGTCGCCGCGGCGTACAATAGTAAAGTCCCCGCACCCCGCGCTTTCACAGAGTTTTTCAGCACGCACCGCCACGTGCGGATGCGGATGTGCCGCATAAAAGCGCTCGATCGCACCGACGTTGTCTGGCCCAGAGAGAAAAGCAACAAAATCCATCAAGAGTAATTTGGGATTTTTGCCACCCGCCTGCTAGGGGCGACAATGGCTATACCGTCATTATTGTGGCTTTTCCGTCGGGTTATCAGGTCCGCCGTGATAGACACGGGATCAATGAATGTGCATTTGAGCATGTAGAGCGCGGTCCCGTGATCGTCTGACCAGGCGTTCGTGCCTCGAACTCGTTGCTAATCCCACATCGATGTTTCCCTCTCAAAAGAGTTGTCTCTGATTTCGACGAAGGGAGCGCTTTGGCGATAGACTTGGTCGACCCGCCAGCGGTAACGCAATCCGGGTGACGTTTCGAGAGATGCCAGCCGCTCGGCATACGCGAAGGGCTCCACTTAAACGCCTTCGAGATAAAGTCGGAGTCGTTAGAGACCAAGGTGGACCGCGTGTACTTGGCGGCTGGGATCACCTGGCCTTAAAATTCTTTTTGTTTTCACTGAAGAAAAATTGGAGCGGGCGATGAGCTTCGAACTCACGCCCCCAACCCTGGCAAGAGCGACTTTTTCGGTCCCTGGGAGTGCCATCGGGTAACCCTTGGTGAAGGTGGAAGTATTCGGCTGGAGTTGGAATCGGTTCCCAGCAGTCCCACCCGGTTCCGCTGGAAACCGGCATTTTCCGCTCCCCGAGCGCTCCCCAGAGCATGACAAGCATTACATTGATTGCCCTAAGTGTCGCCGTATATGGGTAAGCTCTCCTGCGCTACAGCCGCGGGTCGACAGGGTCGCTTTCGAGGGCGAGGACCGCCATGACACATTCATGTACGCGGCTGAGCGGTTCATGTTTTACGAACCGCTCCAGCGCCTCCATGCCCAGTGCGAACTCGCGCAATGCCAGTGATCGTTTCTTGCCCAAACCGCGGCTGCGCAGACGGTCAAGGTTGTCCGGCAGGTCATAATCCGGCCCGTAGATAATCCGCAGATACTCCTTGCCGCGGCATTTGACGGCCGGCTGCACCGGGCCTTTCTCGCCGCGTGTAACAAAGTCGGCTGGCTTGAGGACCATACCCTCCCCGCCCTGGGCGGTATGGTCCAGCCACCACTTCGTCAGCCCCCTAACGGCCGCTTCGTCGTCCACTTTGAGCGCACGGTTCTGTGTGCCGAACAGCAGATCAGGATCGGCCTTGGCTAGGCGATGGCATTGCTCCATGTGCCAAAGATGCGGCTTGTCAGAATGGACGGCACCCTCGCTCGCCAAAATGTGGAATGGCGCGATGCGCATGTCGTCCAGTTTTTCGACCGGCCAGACATAGGGGCGATAGGCGGCTCGATAGTCGGTCGCGGCGTCAAGCCGTGCGGCCAGATTTTCGGCGAATGCGCCCAGCTCGACACCGCGGCCCATGGCCAACTGAGCTACCTCATGTGCCGCTCCCAGACCAGCCACGGCAGCAGCGCCTAC
>JANQQJ010000026.1 GCA_028284945.1 Alphaproteobacteria bacterium
CAGCAACACTGGATCAGGTGGGCGATGCCACGTCTGAATCCATGGCCAGTGCCGGAGATTACTTCGCGCTTCTAAAGCCGCGTGTGATGTCGCTGGTGGTGTTTACCGGTCTGGCCGGGCTTGTTGCGGCACCCGGTGCGATCCACCCTGTGTTAGGCGTGATAGCTGTTCTTTGCATCGCTATCGGGGCTGGGGCCTCCGGCGCGCTCAATATGTGGTACGACGCCGATATTGATGCGCGGATGGACCGGACAAGCGGTCGGCCGGTGCCCGCTGGCAAGGTCACGCCCGGTGACGCCCTGGGCTTCGGCCTGGCGCTGTCGGTTGGTTCCGTCGTCATTATGGGATTGTTCATCAACGTTCTGTCAGCGGCGTTGTTGGCGTTTACCATCGCCTTCTATGTGGTGGTTTACACCATGTGGCTGAAACGCCGGACACCGCAGAATATCGTAATCGGCGGGGCAGCGGGCGCGTTGCCGCCTGTCATTGGCTGGGCTGCGGTGACCGGCTCGGTAACGTGGGAGCCGCTGCTGCTTTTTGCGATCATCTTCATGTGGACGCCGCCGCACTTCTGGGCATTGTCGCTGTTCGTCAAGACGGATTATGGCCGGGTTGGCGTGCCGATGCTGCCGGTTGTTTCCGGTGAAGCAGAAACCCGCCGTCAGATCCTGATCTACAGCCTGATTATGGTCCCGCTCGGCATAGCGCCGGTCGCGGTCGGCATGGCCGGTTGGCTTTACGGCGTAACGTCCGTGGCCATGGGGGTGGTGTTTCTCTATCTCGCGGTTCAGGTCGTCCGGAACGACGAAGCAGCGCCCAAGAAGCTCTTCCTGTTCTCCATTCTCTATATGTTCGGTCTCTTCGCCGCGCTCTTGCTCGACCATGCGCTGGGGATCGTCTGATGCCTTTGCATGAGGAACATAAGAAGCGCCGGGGCCGAAACTGGGCCATTGCGGGGTTTCTCTTCGTTATGGTCGCGCTGTTCTATGCGGCATCGTTCGTCAAGGTCCAGGAGTCGCTGAATGCCGGCGGATAAGCGCAATATTCGCCGCACGGTGATCCTGTCCTCTGCCTTCGCGGCGGGCATGGTCGGTATGTCCTTTGCCGCGGTCCCGCTCTATGACCTGTTTTGCCGCGTTACCGGCTATGGTGGTACGCCACAGGTGGCCGATGTGGCGCCGGACCAGACCTTTGACCGGGAGGTCAGGGTCCGTTTCAACGCAGATCAGGCCAGGAACCTGCCCTGGTCATTTCAGCCGGTTCAGCTATCGCTTGATGTGAATGTGGGTGAGAACCGCCTGGCGTTCTACAAGGCGCGCAACAAGGCCGATACGCCGGTTACCGGTATGGCGGTGTTTAATGTGACGCCGCCCAAGGCCGGCATTTACTTCAGCAAAATCGACTGTTTTTGCTTTGTGCAGCAGACGCTTGCACCGGGACAGGAAGTTGACATGCCCGTCAGCTTTTTCATCGACCCGGAATTCATGACCGATCCGAATATGGACGATGTAACCTCGATCACATTGTCCTATACGTTTTACAACCAAACTGACGACGACACAGAGTCCACAGCGCTGTTAAACGCGCAATAGGACCGAGAGAGGCAGGGGATAGACCATGGCCGACGCCCACGGCGAAGTGAAACATAATTATCATCTGGTCCACGCCAGCGTTTGGCCGCTGACCGGCTCGGTAGGTGCCTTCCTGCTGACGCTTGGCGCGGTTATGTCATGGCACGACATGGGTGATTGGCTCTGGCCCATCGGCGCAATTCTGACGCTTCTGACCATGGCGCTATGGTGGATGGACGTCGTTAAGGAATCCCATGGCGGCGATCACACGCCGGTCGTCCAGCTTGGCCTGCGCTATGGCATGGTTTTGTTCATCGCCTCTGAGGTGATGTTCTTTGTTGCCTGGTTCTGGGCCTACTTCAATGCCGCGCTTTACCCGACCGAATTCATCGGGTCGCAGTGGCCGCCTGAAGGGATCCAGACATTCGATCCCTGGCATCTGCCGTTCATCAATACGCTGATTCTGCTGCTGTCCGGCACGACCGTAACCTGGGCGCATCACGCGTTGATCGAAGGGGATCGGAAGGGCCTGAAGAACGGATTGTGGTGCACGGTTATTCTGGGTGTGTGCTTCACTGCGCTACAAGCCTATGAGTATTCGCATGCTGCTTACGGATTTACCGACGGCATCTATGCCTCGACGTTCTACATGGCGACGGGTTTCCACGGCTTCCATGTGTTGGTCGGCACGATCTTCTTGACCGTCTGCCTAATCCGCGCTCACCGCGGTCATTTCCGACCTGAGAAGCACTTCGGGTTCGAGGCAGCGGCTTGGTACTGGCACTTTGTTGACGTGGTGTGGATCTTCTTGTTCTTCTGCATCTATGTCGGCAGCGGATATACGGGGGCGCACTAACGCCTGGCTTGATCATTGGTGATCTGAAGCGTCGGTCCCGCCCTAGGCGGGGCCGAACGCATTTTTGGGAATAGAATGGCGATCTTTCTGCAGCGACCACGGCCTTTACCGGTCATCATCACGGCCGCGGCAGTGCTGTTGTGCACGGCGCTCGGCGTGTGGCAAGTGCAGCGCCGTGATTGGAAGCATGACCTGATCGCCACGATTGAGGCCGGTTTGGAGGCAGACCCGGTCGTTCTGCCGGGCAAGATAGAAGACCCGGCCGCCTGGGACTATCGGCGCGTCACCGTGACCGGCGTATTCAGGCACGACCAGGAATCTTTTCTGCAGGCGCAGTCGCGCAACGGCAATTTCGGCTGGCAGGTGATCACGCCGCTGGAACGTCTGGGGCAGTCCACGGTACTGGTCAACAGGGGGTGGGTGCCGTTTGACAATAAGGATCCGGAAACGCGGCTTGAAGGCCAGGTCACCGGCACTGTCTCCATATCCGGCATTGCCCGGCTGCCGTGGCGGCAAGGCTGGCTGGCGCGGGAATATGTGTTCGACAACGACCCCGTGACAAAGACCTTTTACGAGGCCGCACTCGGTGAAATGGCCGCGGCGCACGATATTGACGTGGCGCCGATATTTGTCGATGCCGATGAGACGTTGAACCCCGGTGGATGGCCGAAAGGGGGGCAGACCGTCGTCAAACTGACGGACAATCACCTGTCCTATGCCATCCAGTGGTTCTCACTGGCGATTGCCGGGATTGTCATTTTCGTGCTGTATCACCGCCGGAAGGACGATTGATGCAGTATGTCAGTACACGCGGCGCTGCGCCCGCGCTCAATTTCGAGGACGTGGTCCTGACCGGGCTGGCCCGTGATGGCGGCCTTTATGTACCGGAAGCCTGGCCGCAGATTTCAGGTCAGGATCTGAGTGACTGGGCAGGTCTTTCCTATGCCGATCTGGCCGTCAAGGTGATGACACCTTTTGTCGGCGATAGCCTTGACCATGATGCTTTCAACGAGATCGTCCACGCCAGCTACCGCGCGCCGGATGTGTTCCACCATGCTGCTGTGACGCCCTTACAGCAGCTGGACTCCAATGAATGGCTTTTGGAGCTTTTTCACGGGCCGACCCTTGCCTTCAAGGATGTGGCGCTGCAGCTGCTGGGACGCTTGTTTGAAGCTATTCTGGCCCGGCGTGGCTCCCATATCACCATTGTCGGCGCGACATCGGGGGATACGGGATCAGCAGCCATTGAAGCCTGCCGCGACCGGGAGAACATCAAGATCTTCATGCTTCATCCGGCCGGCCGGGTGTCCGAAGTGCAGCGCCGCCAGATGACAACTGTGCTTTCGGATAACGTCGTCAACATCGCTGTCGAAGGCACGTTCGACGATTGTCAGGCGCTGGTCAAATCCATGTTCGGGGATTTGGCGTTTCGTGACCGGGTGAACCTTGCCGCCGTCAATTCGATCAACTGGGCGCGGGTCATGGCGCAGATTGTCTATTACGTCCAGACAGTGATCGCGCTGGGCGGGCGGCAAGACCGCCCGATTGATTTTTCGGTCCCGACGGGCAATTTTGGCGATGTGTTTGCCGGCTATGTGGCGGCCCAGATGGGTGTACCGATCAGCAAGCTGGTGGTGGCGACCAATATCAATGACATTCTGTCGCGGGCGTTGAACCAGGGCGACTATTCCTGTGGGCAGGTGCAGCCGACCATGAGTCCGAGCATGGATATCCAGGTCTCCAGCAATTTCGAGCGCCTGTTGTTCGATCTCTATGGCCGCGATGGTGCCGAGGTTAACTCGCTGATGCAGCGATTTGTCCAGTCCAGGTCGCTCGAACTGGGGCCCGATCAGCTTGCGCAGGCGCATAAGCAGTTTACAGCTGCCCGGGTGGACGAAGCCCAGACCAGCGGCGCGATCGCCGACGTTCTGGCGCAAAGCGGTGTACTTATTGACCCGCATACTGCTGTAGGGATCGCCGCCGGCCGCAAACAGCGTAACGACGAACATGTGCCTCTGGTCACGTTGGCCACGGCGCATCCGGCGAAGTTCCCCGACGCTGTTGAACGCGCGACGGGGCAGCGGCCCGGTCTGCCGCCACATATGGCCGATCTATTCGACCGCGAAGAGCGCTACGAAACCCTGCCCAATGATTTGGGTGTTGTACGGAACTATGTCGAAGGGCTGGCTGGTTGACCGTTCGACAAACCACTTTGCCGAACGGCCTCAGGGTTGTTTCGGAATCGATGCCCGGGTTGGAGACCTCGTCACTGGGCGTCTGGGTGGATGTGGGTGCGCGCTCGGAAACGTCTGATCAAATGGGTGTTTCCCACATGCTGGAGCATATGGCATTCAAGGGGACAAGCACCCGCAGTGCGCGCGACATCGCCGAACAGATCGAAGATGTCGGCGGGCATCTGAATGCCTACACCTCGCGTGAACAGACGGCCTATTTTGCGCGGGTATTGGGCGACGATCTACCGCTTGCGGTCGATATTCTGGGCGACATTCTGCAGCATTCGACGTTCGAAAAGGGCGAACTGGAGCGCGAGCGCGGCGTTATCATTCAAGAAATCGGCGAAGCCCACGATACGCCTGATGACTTGGTGTTCGATCTACTGCAGGAAACCGCCTATCCGGACCAGCCAGCCGGATGGTCGATTCTTGGTACACCGCAGACCGTGTCGAGTTTTTCCGCTGAAACCCTGTCCGGCTATATGGCTGACCACTATGGCGCCGGATCGATGGTCCTGTCCGCCGCCGGCAAGGTCGATCATGATGAACTTGTCCGTCTGGCCGGTGAGCACTTAGGCGACCTGGCACCGTCTTCGGCCAAACCACCGGCACCTGCCATCTATGCTAGTGGTTCAGCGACAGCTGACCGCTCTTTGGAACAGGTCCATCTGACTTTTGGGTTTCCCGGTGTCTCCTATGGCGATGACAGCTACTACGCCATGCAGGTTCTGTCGGCCATATTGGGAGGCGGCATGTCGTCACGCCTGTTTCAGGAAGTGCGGGAGAACCGCGGCCTTGCCTATTCCGTCTATTCGTTCTCCTCTTCCATGAAAGACACTGGGCTCTTCGGGGTCTATGCAGGCACGGGCCCGCAACAGGTCAATGAACTGGTGACAGTAATTGCCGACCAGATGCAGGCGGTAGGACGTGACATTGACGAGGGCGAATTCAGCCGCGCCCGCGCCCAGCTTAAAGCGAGTACGCTGATGGCGCTTGAAAGCTCGTCTTCTCGGGCTGAACAAATGGCTCGGCAACTGCTGATTTATGACCGGATTATTCCCCTGGAAGAGTTGGTGGAGCGTCTGGACGCGGTCACGGTCGATGATGTGATGGCGGCAGCGAGAAGCCTTACCGACAATGCCGGTGCGGTGGCCGCAGCGGTTGGCCCGTTGGGTCAGGTTGCAGATTTTGAGGCAGTCGGGGCGAAGTTCGCCTTTTAAGCGTGCCCGGCGCTGGATGAAAGCTGGGAGACATCGACGCCCAGCTTGGCCATTGCCAGTGGCCACTTAAGGGCCGCATCAGTTGTAAAGAGCAGGTCCGAGTCGACTTCGGTGTGCAGCCAGGCGTTCGCTTGAATTTCGCTTTCCAGCTGCCCGGCCCCCCATCCGGCATAGCCCAAGGCGACCAGGCTATGGCGCGGACCCGTACCCGCGGCCAGCGCTTTGAGAATGTCGAGGCTGGCGCTCAGCGCAAACAGCTCTGAAACAACCAAGGTGGAGTCCTGTACGTAGTCGGCTGAATGCAGCACGAAGCCCCGATTGGGTTCGACCGGGCCGCCCGTATAGATGCTCAGCTCGGCGCAGTCATTCGGCGCATCGATCCCGACCTGCCCGAGCAGGCCGGTGAACGTGACGTGATCGGCGGGCAGATTGACGATAATGCCCATCGCCCCATCCGGTGAATGTTCGCACATGCAGATCACGCTGCGTTCAAACCTCGGGTCCCCCATATTTGGCATGGCAATCAACAGCTTACCGCGCAAGAAGTCGGAATCTGTGCTCAGGTCGCTGTGGAATGGATCTTTCGTCATAATCTATAGATGCATCTCGTTTCGCATGGCTCAAGGGGTCGTGAAGTGAATTTGACGTAACACACCCTATATTACAGCGAATGAGACCGATGACGCGACAAACTCTGTTGATGTTACCCGCACTGCTGGCACTCGTGATGGCAGATGTTGGCGGCGCCCTGGCTGACACGGCCTCGGGCTGGAGCCGGGGTGACAATCACTCTGTGCGGCTGATTGCGGCAAGCGACGGTATTGGCCCCGATGGGACGGTTCAGATAGGTGTCCAGATGCGGTTACCGTCCGGCTGGAAGACCTATTGGCGGTCACCGGGGCAGGCGGGTGTGCCGACACGATTCGACTGGAGGCAATCCACCAATCTGGAGTCAGCGACGGTCGTTTGGCCAAAACCCGAGCGGTTCAGCGACTTTGAACTGGAAACTTATGGCTATGAGGGACAGGTCGTCATTCCGATCACCGTCAAGGTTGCCGATCCGGATCAACCGGTGTCTCTTGATGTGAAAGTCGATTTCGGCGTCTGCAAGGAAATCTGTATCCCGGCTGAAGCGCACCTGACTTTGGAGCTTCAACCCGCCGCGACGCCAGAGGCGACACGATACGCCAAGCTTATTGACCGATTTCGAAATCAGGTGCCGGGCCAGAATGGTGAGCAGGGCCTGACGCTTAGCTCACTTGTCCTGGAGCAGAATGGCAGCCTGCAGCGGCTGGAAGTGCTGGCCACCAGCGAGACCGAGTTCCAATGGCCCGATGTCGCACTCGAACTGCCCCCCGCTTATCGAACCGGCGTGCCCGGTGTCAGGATGAGCATGGACAGGCGTCAGGTTCGTTTGTCGCTGCCGCTTTGGTCAAACCACGGCGCGGCGCCGCTCGCCGGCGAAACCGTTGGTGTTACGCTGTGGGACGAGGATGGCCGGGCCGTTGAACACAGCTTTGTAGTCGAACCGCCCGTCGATACGGCGTCGACACAGTAGCGCACTCAGCCTCCCCGATTCCGGGAGCATTTCACCGCAAAACTGATATGATCGCGCAGCGCCGGCCTGGAGTCGGCACCCATTTTACATTTCGAAGATCAAGGATCAGGAAGCGATGACCATCAAAGTTGGAGACAAAATCCCCGAAGGCACACTGATGCAGATGACCGGCGAAGGCCCAGCGCCGATTTCGACCGCCGATCTGTTCGGCGGCAAGAAAGTCGTGCTGTTTGCCGTACCCGGCGCGTTCACACCGACATGTTCGGCGAAGCACCTGCCTGGCTTCGTCGACCACGCGGGCGACATTAAAGGCAAGGGCGTCGACACCATTGCCTGCATGTCGGTTAATGACGTGTTCGTCATGAACGCCTGGGGCGAAGACCAGTCGGTTGGCGACAAGGTTGTGATGCTGGCCGACGGCAATGGCGAATTCACAAATTCACTGGGACTGGGCCTAGATGCCAGTGGTTTCGGCATGGGCCAGCGGTCCCAGCGGTTTTCGTTGATCGCTGAAGATGGCGTGGTCACGCAGCTCAATGTCGATGAAGGCGGGGCGCTGGAAGTCTCGAGCGCCGAGGTTGCGCTGTCGCAGCTCTAGCAATTGCAAATATTCTATGAGAAAAAGGGGGCCTGGCTCCCTTTTTTTTCGCCATTCCATCCCCATATAGAGAAAATTACGAGGACTAATTCGTTAAGTTATAACAAGTAAGGGGAAAACCTGATGGAATTAGTTTTTGGTTTCTTGGTATTTGTGCTCGTTCTGATATTTCTGGGGGTGAAAACTGTACCCCAGGGCGAAGAATACACAGTTGAGCGATTTGGAAAATACACGAAAACCCTAAGGCCGGGCTTGAATCTCATCGTCCCTGTCTTTGACCGCATCGGCTCCAAAATGAATATGCAGGAGCAGGTGCTCGATATTCCATCGCAGGAAATCATTACAAAAGACAACGCCATGGTCCGGGTCGACGGGGTTGTCTTCTTTCAGGTATTGGACGCCGCAAAGGCCTCCTACGAGGTGCGCCAACTTGAACATGCGACCCTGAACCTGGTGATGACCAATATCCGTACGGTGATGGGCTCGATGGACCTGGACGAATTGTTGTCCCAGCGCGACAAGATCAACGCATCGCTGCTTACGGTCGTCGATGACGCGACAACGCCGTGGGGCGTGAAAGTCACGCGTATTGAAATCAAGGATATGGAGCCGCCGGCAGACCTGGTTGACGCCATGGCCCGCCAGATGAAGGCTGAACGTGAAAAGCGGGCGAATATTCTCGACGCAGAGGGCTTCCGGCAGGCGGAAATCCTCAAGGCAGAGGGTGAAAAACAGGCGGTTATTCTCGATGCTGAGGGCCGCCGCGAGGCTGCTTATCGTGACGCCGAGGCGCGGGAGCGCGAGGCAGAGGCGGAAGCCAAGGCAACGGCGCTTGTTTCAGAGGCGATTGCCGCAGGGAACCAGAATGCCATCAACTACTTCGTGGCGCAGGAATACATCAAGACCATGAAAGAGTTCGCCATCTCGCCCAACCAGAAACTGGTGTTCATGCCGCTCGAGGCGTCCAGCGTCATTGGCTCCATCGGCGGTATTGGGGAGCTATTCAAGGACCTCAAGGATGACGGTGGGCCGGGTGGCAATGGCAGCGGTAGGGCCGGCCATGTGCCCCAAGTGCAGAGGGACTAGGCCATGGATTTATCAGCGTTCACAGAGATGGAGTATTGGACCTGGTGGCTGATCGGTCTTGGTCTAGTGGTGATCGAAATGTTGGTGCCAGGGGTGGTTTTCCTCTGGCTCGGCATCGCCGCGTTCCTGGTTGGTCTCGTTATGGTTTTTGTGCCGGACCTGGCCGTTACCTGGCAGATCGGGATGTTTGCAGCCCTTTCGGTGGTCAGCATCGTACTGGGACGGATGTGGCTTAAGCGCAATCCGATTGAAACCGACGATGCGACACTGAACCGCCGGGGCGAGCAATATGTCGGTCAGGCCTTCACGCTCGATGACGCGATCATCAACGGTAAGGGCAAGCTCAAGGTCGATGACACGACGTGGCGGGTCGAAGGCGAAGATCTGGCAGAAGGCACGCGGGTCACCGTTACCGGTGTCGATGGCGTGATCTTGAGGGTTCGGGCAGCAGATTAGCGATATCGCACCTCATCCATGCCCTGATTGGCCAACTGGTCGGCGCGCTCGTTGCCATCAATGCCGGCGTGGCCTTTAACCCAGTGGAATGCCACGTCGTGTTTGGCCAATTCTTCGTCCAGCGCTTGCCACAGGTCGACATTCTTCACAGGCTTCTTTGAAGCGGTGCGCCAGCCATTCTTTTTCCAATTGTGGATCCATTTGGTGATGCCGTCGCGCACATAGGTGCTGTCGGTATAGAGATCGATGGCAGTGCTGCGTTTTAAGGCTTTCAGCGCCTCGATGGCGGCGGTCAGTTCCATGCGGTTATTGGTGGTCTCTGCCTCACCGCCGCAAAGGTCCTTTTCCGCATCGCCATATTTCAAATAGACGCCCCAGCCGCCCGGCCCCGGATTGCCGGAACATGCGCCGTCGGTATAGGCAGTGACTTTAGAGGCCATATTCACCGGGTCCCTTCACGCGTTGGTGAAAGCGCATTTTCTTGATGTATTCGCGCGGGTCCTTGGGTCTCACCATCGCGCCTTCCACCTGATTGATCCAGTCATAGAGCCGTGTGAGCAGGAACCGCAGTGCCGCACCGCGGGCCAGGGTCGGCAGGCCTTTGATTTCAGCCGGTTCCAGCGCGCGGTGGGCCTTGTAGCCATTCATCAGGCGCCGCGCCTTGGTTGCGTTGAACGACCCGTCGGGCTCAAAGCACCAGGCGTTGATCGCGATTGCCAGGTCATAGGCCAGCGCATCGTTACAGGCGAAATAGAAATCGATCACGCCGGTCAGCTTTTCCCCGATGAAAAACACATTGTCGGGAAAAAGGTCGGCGTGGATCACCCCTTGCGGCAGATTGGCCGGCCAATTTCGGGCCAAGTAATCAAGTTCCTCACCGATCATGGCCTCAAGGCCGGTATAAACTGAATCCGCTTTGCCTCTGCACTGGCCGGCGAGCTCTCGCCATCCGTTCAGGTCCAGACTGTTGGGCCGTGCGCCCGCAAAATCGGCGACCGCCAGATGCATATCCGCAATCGCGCTACCCACTTCGGCGCAATGAATTGGGTCCGGCCGCATGACGGACAGGCCCTTCAGGAAGGAGATCAGCGCCGCCGGGCGTCCGCACAGGGGTCTAAGGGCCTTACCATCCTTGCCTTCAATCGGGGTCGGGCAGGCGATACCCTTGGCGGCGAGATGGCTCATCAGGTCCAAGAAGAAGGGCAGCTCGGCCTCATCCACCCGTTTTTCATAGAGCGTCAGGATGAAGGTGCCGCCATCGGTTTGCAGCAGGTAGTTGGAGTTCTCGACGCCCTCGGCAATCCCTTTAAATGTCAGGATGCTGCCAAGGTCATAGCTCGCCAGGAAGGCAGACAGTGCGTCTTCATCGACATGGGTATAGACAGCCATCGGGAACGGTTTGCCTGAAATTGGGGTCGGTGCGGATTGCCAGGCCGGGTTGCTTGTCCTAGCCCTGAGCAGGCTCTAATATGCCGCCGCGACAGGTGGTTTGTACAGCAGCGCAGAAGGAGCCCCCATGGCAGAGCCGGTCATTGCACAGAAAGAGCCTTATGCCGTCGATGTAAAATCCGGCAAAAGCTATTGGTGGTGCGCTTGCGGTAAGAGCGCTAAGCAACCATTTTGTGATGGAAGCCATAAGGGCACGGATTTCGAGCCGCTGGAATACAAGGCCGGTAAAGACACGACAGTCTGGTTCTGTGGCTGCAAAATGACTGACAAATCTCCGCTGTGTGACGGGACACACAGCAAACTCTGAGCCGACTGAAACAGAAAGCCATTCCATGAGTCGTTTAAGCGGCATCACGCGGCTTGCCGCCGTCACCAGTATTGCGCTGCTGCTATCGGCCTGCGGTATTTTCGGCGGTCAGGTCGACCTTGAAATCCCTGAGGCGCTGAAGCAGAAGTGCCCGCCGATTGGCATTGTCGCCTATACCGGGGAAATCACCCGGTTTGCTGGCAGCGGCCGCGAGGCCACGGACCTTGCCTATCAAGGTCAGATCAGTGGCCTATCCATGATCTGCGAGGACTCTGAGGATGAGCGCGGCCTTAATGCCTTGATTACGTTCGATATCACGGCAATCCGTGGACCATCTGGCGGCAGTTCGGTCGAGTTCCCGTATTTCGTCACGGTCACCCGCGGCAATGAGGCTGTGTTGGAAAAGACGGTCTATTCAAGCTTTCACAGCTTCGCCGGCCAGGGGCGATCCGCTCAGCGCGAAGGGATAAGAGCCTATGTGCCCTTGAGCCCGGAAGGCGAGATCCTTGACCTGGAGATTCTGATCGGCTTCCAGCTGACGCGCGAGGAACTTTCCTACAACGTCAACCGCTGAGTCCTGATTCGCGGCACCGGAAATTTGCCGTCCCTGCAGGGATGGCTGACACCGTGTGTCTGTGAATAGCGGGGATAAGCACTGGATGCACGTTGGTCATCCATAGTTTGCGGGTCTATGTGACCTGAATCAGGTCCCACGCCTCAATTTGGCCGTATTTAAAGGCGACATTGTTGATAAGGAATTGGCCAACATATGCGGCCCGAGAATTGACAATATCGGGCCTCAAAAAATTCACTAAACGGGTTGCTGGGCAGGGGCATAGCTGGAGGTCGTAGATGCGGCACGAAGGTCTGGAGCTTCTTCCCGACTCGCTTGAGGCAGAGCGTGACCTGCAGGTGTTCTTCACACTGATGAACGCCTGGGGCATTCGCAATTGTCATGCCCAGGCACTTTTGGGCTATCCGGATCAGAAGTCGTATTATCTCTGGAAGCGGGGCTATTGCGCTGGCGTGCCCCGCAGTGTCCTCGACCGGATCGCGATCGTCAGAACTATCGACCGGGTCCGCCAGGCCGTCTATTGGACCGATGCTGAATGGATTCGCTGGCTCGACACGCCGAATCGGTTACTCGGTAAAGTGCCGCCGATTGAATACATGGCCAATACCAGCCTGGAAGGGCTGATCGAATTCCGCGGTTTACTGCAGCGAATGCGCGCCTGACCGAAGATCGGAAAGGGTCGATTGACTCGACCCCACCGCCTGCTATTTTCCAAATCGTCTAACGCCCCTGCGGGAGAGTTCGGCTGGAGCCTGATGGTTCGGTCGACGCCGAAGAAGCAACCGCCCCGGAAACTTTCAGGCACCAGGACCGCACGGGTACGGACACTCTGGAAAGCAGGCATATTTGCTGTGCCTCACCGAAGGAGTAAGCCGGTAGAACCCGGTCAAATCTCTCAGGTTCCGTGACAGAGGGGGCAGCAGCCATCCGCCCGGATGGCTGGCCGCTTGACTGTCAGGAACTGAATGGACGATCACAGCCAAACCCTTCAAACGCCGTTACATGCGTTGCATCTGGAACTTGGTGCCCAGATGGGACCGTTTGCCGGCTATGACATGCCGATCCGCTATCCGGCCGGTATCATGGCCGAGCACACGCATTGCCGCGAAGCAGCAGCGCTGTTCGACGTGTCGCATATGGGCCAGGTCGTGCTCAGCGGTGAGGGCGTGGTGGAGGTGCTGGAGCGGTTGGTGCCGGGCGATATCGCCATCCTGAAGCCCGGGCGGCAGCGCTATACGCTTTTCACCAATGAGGCCGGCGGCGTGCTGGATGACTTGATGGTCACGCGCCGTACGGACGATCTCTATCTGGTGGTCAATGCCGCGTGCAAAGATGCTGACATAACCCATTTGCAAGCCAATATGCCGGGCGGCTCCGTTCAGGTTCTGGAAGATCGTGCCCTGCTGGCACTACAGGGGCCCAAGGCAATTGAGGTCATCGCCAGATTTGAGTCTCGCATCACAGAACAGAAATTCATGAGCGCTGCTGCGCTGACGCTCGACGGAATCGACTGCTGGGTAAGCCGCTCCGGCTATACCGGTGAGGATGGGGTCGAAATTTCTGTGCCCCATGATCAGGCAGAACGCCTGGCCCGGTTGTTGTTGGACCAGGATGAGGTCGCTCCTGCAGGGCTCGGCGCGCGGGATTCGTTGCGGCTGGAGGCAGGGCTGTGTCTCTACGGCACTGACCTGGATGAAACCACAACACCGGTTGAGGCCGGGCTGACCTGGACCATCGGCAAGCGCCGGAAAATAGAAAAGGGCTTTCTGGGCGCAGATGTGATCATGGAGCAAATCTTCGAAGGGCCACCGCGTCTGCGGGTCGGGATCAAGCCAGAGGGCCGCGCCCCCGCGCGGGCGCATACGGTCATCGTCGATCATGAAGAAAACCCGGTCGGTGAGATTACCTCCGGCGGGTTCGGCCCAACCGTGGGCGGGCCGGTCGCTATGGGCTATGTACCCCCCGCCCTGGCCGGGGATGGCACGGAACTGGGACTGTTAATCAGAGGCAAGGTGCACAAGGCGCGGGTGGTTGCCCTGCCATTTGTACCCAAGGGATGGAGCTAACATGAGTGACCTACGCTACACGAAAGACCATGAATGGGTCCGGGTCGATGGTGATATTGCCACGGTCGGCATCTCCGACTATGCGCAGGAGGCTTTGGGCGATGTGGTCTTCGTCGAAGTGCCTGAGGCCGGCGCCGAAGTCGCCCAGGGCGGTGAAGCCGGGGTCATCGAATCGGTCAAGGCGGCGAGTGAAATCTACGCGCCTGTAACCGGTGAAGTGGTCGAAGGGAATGCTGCATTGGATGGTGACCCAGCGTTGGTCAATACGGCGCCGCTGGGCGATGGGTGGATTTTCAAGGTTAAAGTCAGCGATGCCGCACAGCTCGATACGCTGATGAGTGAGGCTGAATATCAGACATTTGTGGAAGGACTCGATTAATGCGTTATCTGCCGCTGACCGGCGATGACCGGCAAGCGATGCTGGCCACCATCGGGGCGGCAGCCGTCGACGACTTGTTCTGTGATGTTCCTGAGTCGGCCCGATTAACCGAAGCGCTCAATCTGCCTGATCATCAGGGTGAGATCGCGGTTACGCGTCACATGCAGGCGCTGGCCGATCGCAATGTCACGGCGGGTGACGGCCCATTCTTTCTGGGGGCTGGCGCTTATCGGCACCATGTGCCGGCAAGCGTGCAGCATCTTATCCAGCGCGGTGAGTTCCTGACAGCCTATACGCCCTATCAGCCCGAAATCAGTCAAGGCACGCTGCAGTACCTTTTTGAGTTTCAGACTCAGGTGGCCCGGCTGACCGGCATGGCGGTTGCCAATGCCTCCATGTATGACGGGTCGACCGGTTGCGGTGAGGCTGTGTTGATGGCGCGGCGGATCACCAAGCGGAAAAAGGCGGTCCTCTCCGGCAATTTGCATCCGCACTATGCCGATGTGATTGAGACGATGACCCGGTTCACCGACGACCACATCCTGCGTTTGCCGCCGGTGCCTCAATCGGGTGAGGACATCGCGGCCCTTATCGACCAAGAAACATCCTGTGTCGTCGTACAGAACCCTGATTTCTTTGGACACCTGATCGATCTGGAGCCTATTGCACAAGCGGCCCATACGGCTGGCGCGCTACTCATCGCAGTTGTGACGGAGGTTGTCTCTCTTGGCGCGGTGCGGTCGCCGGGGGAAATGGGGGCCGATATTGTGGTCGGTGAAGGGCAGTCGATCGGCAACGCGCTCAATTTCGGCGGGCCCTACCTGGGGCTCTTCGCAACGCGTGACCGCTATGTGCGGCAGATGCCGGGGCGGCTGTGCGGCCAAACCGTCGACGCAGAAGGCCATCGCGGCTTCGTGCTCACCCTGTCCACCCGTGAACAGCACATTAGGCGGGAGAAGGCGACCAGTAATATCTGCACGAACTCTGGCTTGTGTTCATTGGCCTTCACAATTCATATGGCGTTGCTGGGAGAGGCCGGCCTGCGGCGGCTGGCGATGCTGAACCATGAGAATGCGGTGGCGCTGGCCGACGCGATTGACGGAATTGATGGCGTGGAGGTCCTTAACTCGGCGTTTTTTAATGAATTCACGTGCCGCGTCTCCAACGCGGCGGCAGTGGTGGAGCGGCTGGCGGGGCAAGGTATTATCGCAGGGGTGCCCGCCTCGCGTTTTTACTCCGGACTGGATGATCTACTCGTTCTGGCAGCAACCGAACTGAACAGCGATGAGGATATTGATGCGTTGGCCTCGGCTTTGCAGGAGGCCGTGCAATGAACCGGCAGGGCAGACCCTCAGCCCCAGGCACCGTAAGCGACCAGGCGCCAAAGACATTTACCGGCCATCAGGGGCTCCGGCTCGTCGAGCCCCTGATCTTTGAGGTCGGTGCGCCGGATCAAACCGGGGTGGATCTGCCCAAACCCAAAGGCGGTGTGAACCGCTTGGGTGGTCTGGAGCGCGCAGCGCCGGTTGATTTGCCCGGCCTTTCAGAGCCCCAAGTGGTGCGCCACTTCACGCGTCTTAGCCGCAAGAATTACGGCATTGATATGGGGTTTTTCCCGCTGGGGTCCTGCACCATGAAGCACAATCCGCGGCTTAATGAAAAAGTCGCTGGCCTGGCTGGGTTTGCTGATGTCCATCCGCTTCAACCGGAGTCAACAGTGCAGGGCGCGCTGGCGCTGATGGACCAGCTGGCGCACTGGTTAATCACCTTAACCGGCATGCCCGGTATTGCTCTATCGCCCAAGGCCGGGGCACATGGCGAGTTGTGCGGCCTGATGACCATCCGTGCAGCGCTGGAAGCGCGGGGTGATGCCCGTGCGCGGGTGCTGGTGCCTGATTCGGCGCATGGTACCAATCCGGCCACCGCAGCGCTGTGCGGTTATGTGGTGGACCCGATACCCGCCGACGAGCGCGGCCGCGTCGACCTGGACGCCATGACCGCCAAGCTGGATAGCGATGTCGCGGCGATCATGCTCACCAATCCCAACACCTGCGGCCTGTTTGAAACCGATATTGTCGAAATCGCCAGGCGGGTGCATGAGGCTGGTGCCTTCTTCTATTGTGACGGCGCCAACTTCAACGCAATTGTCGGCAAGGTCCGCCCCGGCGATCTGGGTGTGGATGCGATGCACATCAATCTGCACAAGACGTTTTCGACGCCGCATGGCGGCGGCGGCCCCGGGTCGGGCCCTGTTGTGTTTTCTGAAGCCTTGGCGCCCTTCGTGCCGCCGCCTTGGGTGGTGGGCGGCGAGGGTGGTTTTACCCTGTCTGAAACCACCGGGCCGGAGAGCGTGGGCCGGATGACCGCATTTCATGGGCAAATGGGTATGTTTGTGCGCGCACTCACCTACATGCTCAGCCACGGTGCCGACGGGTTGAAACAGGTGGCTGAAGATGCTGTGCTTAACGCCAACTATGTCCTGGAGACATTGAAGGATGTGATCACCGCCTCCTTTGAGGGTCCATGCATGCACGAAGCGCTGTTCGATGACCGGTTCTTAAAGGATACCGGTGTCTCCACGCTTGATTTTGCCAAGGCGCTGATCGACGAGGGTTTCCACCCGATGACCATGTACTTCCCGCTTGTTGTCCATGGTGCGATGCTCATCGAACCGACCGAGACGGAAAGCAAGGCCAGCCTTGATGAGTTTATCGGCGCTATGAGGGCGTTGGCCCAAGCGGCTCGTGATGGCGACACTGACCGATTCGAGAACGCCCCCGTCTTTGCGCCGGTCCACCGGCTGGATGAGACGCAGGCAGCGCGCAAACCCATCCTGACCTATCAGGAGCCGGTGCCTGCCGAGGCGGCCGAGTAGATACGGAAGAAATCCGTCTCGAAACTGCAAAATCCGCCCTATATGTTCTGACAGGTGGGGAGGTGCCCGTTGCGGGCGCTTCCCCTTCTTGTGCGTTACGAAGAGGGTGCTTTGTTATCTGCTGAGTCTATTGGGCGGTTCGTCGAGGGCCAACGTTTCCAGTATTTTATTGTCGCGCTGATTCTGATCAACGGCGTGGTGATTGCGCTCGAGACCGTGCCGTCGGTCATGGCGGTTTACGGTCCGTTTCTGGTTGCAGTAGACAGAATCATCCTGGGTATTTTCGTCATTGAAATCTTGATGAAACTGGTCGCGTTCCGTCTGGCGTTCTTCCGTAATGGCTGGAACGTGTTCGACTTTGTGATTGTTGGCATCAGCCTGCTGCCCACTGATGGCGGGCTGGCGGTGCTTCGTTCGCTCAGGATTTTGCGTGTTCTACGGTTGATATCCGTCGTGCCGCAGATGCGCACGGTCGTTCATGCGTTGGTGACGGCGATCCCCGGCATGGGATCGATCGTCGCATTACTGGGGCTGGTCTATTTTGTCTGTTCGGTGATGGCGACCAAGCTGTTTGGTGCCGCCTTCCCGGATTGGTTCGGCACCCTGGGTGCATCGGCCTATACATTGTTCCAGATTATGACGCTGGAGAGCTGGTCGATGGGGATCGTCCGCCCGGTCATGGAAGAATTTCCGCTGGCCTGGCTGTTCTTTGTGCCGTTCATCTTGATTGTGACCTTCTCGGTCCTGAACATGTTCATTGCGATTATTGTCAACTCACTGCAATCGACGCAGTTCGAAGAGCAGGCCGCCATGCAGCAGTCGATCGAGGACGCAGTCCATGACGAGGAAGAACATCTGATGGCCGAACTGACGGCGCTGCGCACCGAGGTCAAAGAGCTTAAAACTCTTCTTGAACAAACAACTAAGGCCGGATCCGCTTCGCCATCATGATGTCGTGCTCTCCCAGGCCATTGACGTCTGGCAATACGCCCGTGACCACATAGCCAAGCTGTTCATAAAACACGTAGGGATGCCTTGTTGCAGGCGCCAAATCTTTCATGGCTGAAAGCGGGTCCGGGTATAGGTCTTTGCCGAAAATTGATGTACCGCCAAAGTCGTCATCGGTGCCCAGCCATATGGTGATCACGCCGGTTTGTTGTGCGGCTTCTTCCAGTTTTCGAACCAGGGTGCGGCCGATCCCTCGGCCTTGCACTGACGGGTCAACACAGAGCGGGTGCAGTTCCCAGGCGACGTCATGATGTTGAACCGCACCGACCCAGCCCAAGACCTTTTCATCATCAGTCAGGGCCCAGGCCTGGTATTCATCGTCTTCCAGAAATAGGGCTATTTCTTCATTTGCCTCTTCGGGCGTATTCCAGGCCGACGGCATATGAACAAAGGCATCGACCAGAATTCGGGCCGCCTCTCCATGCTGCTCCAGCGTTAGCCGCTCAAAGGGGACAAATTGCATGGCGCAAGACTATCCGAGCGGACAGCCCTGTGCCGCAAGAATCGGGTGGCTGCCGCCGTGCCAGCCTGTCAGAGTCCACCCATGACAGAGCCACACTACACAACGATTGAACGGGCGTTGCGCTACATCGCGGCGCATCAGACTGACCAGCCCGGACTATCTGAACTGGCTGGTGCGGCGGGCCTTAGCGAAGCGCATTTCCAGCGGGTCTTTAAGGCATGGGCAGGCGTCAGCCCGAAACAGTTCTTGAAGCACCTGACGCTTCAGGCAGCGAAGCAGCGGCTTCGGGAGTCAGAATCGGTATTGGATACGGCCTATGACGTCGGCCTGTCCGGTCCGGGGCGGCTACACGACTTGTTCGTCACGCTCGAGGCCATGACCCCGGGCGACTACAAGCGTGGCGGCAAGGGTGTCGACATTCGCTATGGCTTTCACGACAGCCCGTTTGGCGAATGCTTGCTGGCTGTTACGGATGCAGGCATTTGTGGCTTGGGCTTCGTCAATGAAGACGGCCAAGAAGCTGCCCTGGATGATTTTAGGCGCCGTTGGCCGGCAGCCCGGTTTGTCGAATCCTCCTGCGAGACGGGATATCTCATGCCTGAGGTGTTTTCCGGGGAAACGGCACCGGCCAAAGGCACGCGAAGAAATCTGCTGGCTCTGGCCGTGCCCGGCACACCGTTTCAGGTCAAGGTTTGGCAGGCGCTTCTGCAAATCCCCTCCGGTCACGTCACGACCTATGGACAACTGGCCCAGCATTTGGGGATGCCGAAGGGGGCCGCCCGGGCTGTTGGATCGGCTGTTGGCGCAAACCCGGTATCGTGGCTGGTCCCGTGTCACCGTGTTATCCGCGAAACAGGGGCCGTGACCGGCTATCACTGGGGCACCGGACGGAAGCTTGCGATGTTGGGGTGGGAAGCGCAAAAACGGAGCGCGGCTTAGGGTCCGGACCTATCAACGGAGCCCGACTATTGCGCCATCAGGACGGCGAGGTTGCGCCAATAGCGAGATTTCCCGAACCTGCCGCTTGGGACTGCTGTTATCTGGGTAGATTTTCACTAGACATAAGCCATTCCCAACTATGAAAGCTGCTCGTCAGGTTCCTGAGTTTTTCTAAAGTCAGCAGGTATAGGGCAATCACTACAAACACTATCGTCGCAGAGCCGGCATAGCTGGCAGCGCTCCAAATCGCTGGGCTGCATCGATGAAAGCAGTTTATGAAGAAGGGTCGCCAACTCCTCCTGTTCCGATGGGTCCAGTGGCACGAGGAACGGTCTGATCGCGGCAAGACGACCTCCAAGAAGTGTTTCGCGGAACTTATAGCCTTTGTCCGTGAGGTGAAGAGCGACCGCCCTCTTGTCGCGCCCTCTGCGTCGTTCGACCAATCCATCGGCGACAAGCCGATCAACGAGGCGCACCGCGCCGGGGTGCGACAGGCCAAGCACATGGCGTAGCTGATGGTTTGAGGGCCCAAGACCGTATCCGATCACGACAAGCGCTGCGGGTGTTGCGCCCGAATGGCTGACAATCTCGCGGGCGATCTCTTCGATGCGGTCAGCGACCGCGAGCGCCACGGTGCCCAAAAGATTAGCCGTACGATCAATCATGGGCTTAGTTTATGTGCGTCGCGCACATTTTTCAATTGACTATATGTGCGTCGCGCACATAATTGGTCTCGACGATGAATTTCTTCTACGGAGAATACCGTGCCAGACACGAATCTAACTCCTGAACTGCAAGATTTTTATGAGCGCTTTAAGTCGTTCTGGGCAGCACCGTCTGGCGCTCGAGTACCCGAAGTGATCGCTCCCGACGCGAAGATCCACTTTACCGGTGTAGGGATCATGTCTGGCGCTGAATATGCGGATTGGATGGGCGAGATGCTCCTGCAGATGGAAGGTATGACGGTTACGCCACTCGATTGCGCCGGAAATGGCGACATGCTCTACATTGCTTGGGAAACATCCGCCTTAATCCACGGGGAGCGGCGCGTATACCGCGGCGTCGATCGCTTCCGCCTCAAAGATGGGATGGCGATCGAAGAGCATGTGATCTTCGATTCAGCGGTGCTGACACCAGAGGGCCGCGGCGGCATTGAACAATGACGGCCGAAATCCTGGTTGTGTCTGTTGGCTGAATTTGAAACCAAACCGCTCGACGCAAGTACATGGCCGGCCGCAACAGTCGCTTACTGGTTGTGAAGCCGGGCCCTAGATCATCATCTGTTGAGTTGGAAGCGGACGGCGCTCCAGCTCAACAGATAAAGATGATCTAATCTATTGGTTTCTAGAGCAAATTTACCAGCTTAGTTGG
>JANQQJ010000028.1 GCA_028284945.1 Alphaproteobacteria bacterium
GCTGAACAGGAACCCCGCCAGCAACGGGAACATCAGCATCGGCAGGACTGTCAGAAACCCTTCCATGTTACAGGCCGTTCGTGCTGAGGAGCCCGATTAGGGCTCCTCAGCACGAACGGCCTGTAACATGGAAGGGTTTCTGACAGTCCTGCCGATGCTGATGTTCCCGTTGCTGGCGGTGTTCCTGTTCAGCGGGTTCCCGGTCGCATTCGGCCTGGCCGGCACAGCGATGATCTTTGCGTTGATCGGCATGTCACTCAGCCTGTTCGAATTCGAGCAGTTTTTCACCATTGTGCTGCGGATTTTCGGCAATGAGGTCTCCAACCTGCTGCTGGTCGCGATCCCCATGTTCATCTTCATGGGGACCATGCTGGAGAAAAGCGGCGTTGCCAATAACCTGTTGTTCGCCCTACAGATTTTGACCCGGAAGCTTCCGGGGGGATTAGCAGTTTCGGTCATGGTGCTGGGTGTCATCATGGCGGCCAGCACCGGCATTATCGGCGCCAGCGTCGTTTTGATGACCCTGTTGGCATTGCCCCCGATGATGGAGCGGAACTACGACCCGGCATTGGCGACCGGCACCATCGCGTCATCAGGGACGCTGGGCATTCTGATCCCGCCCAGCATCATGCTGGTGATCATGGGCAATTTGCTGAATGTTTCGGTGGGCACACTCTTCATGGCCGCGATCATTCCCGGGCTGATCCTGGCCGCCCTTTACATGATCTATATCGTGAGCGCATCGGCCCTGCGGCCGGAACGCGCCCCGCCCCTGCCCGCCGGTTTGGGGCCCGACAGCATGGGCGAACTGATTGTCCTGATGCTGAAGAGCTTCGTCCCGCCGCTGGCGCTTATCGTCATGGTTTTGGGATCGATCTTCGCCGGGTATGCCACACCGACCGAAGCCGCCGGTGTCGGCGCCTTTGGCGCGCTTGTCCTCGCCGCACTGAACCGGCGCCTGACACTATCGGTGCTGACGGACGTGCTGGAGCGCTCCGCTCTAACGGGCGCGATGCTGTTCGGCATCTTCGTCACCGCGACAGCCTTCTCGTTCGTATTTGCCTTTCTGGGCGGCCATGAACTGATCCGGGTCTTTGTCGACAATCTGGGGATCGGCGCGTGGGGCGTGCTGTTTCTGTTGCTCGGGGTTGTCTTCCTGCTGGGCTTCTTCCTAGACTGGATGCAGATCACCCTGATCGTGCTGCCGATCTTTGCGCCGCTGGTTTCAGACCTTGACTTCGGCGGCCATGTGCCCGCTGCCGGTGTACTTGCCTGGTTCGCGATCCTGGTCTCGGTCAACCTGCAGACCAGCTTCTTGACGCCGCCATTCGGGTTCGCGCTGTTCTACCTGAAAGGCGTTGCACCAAAGAGCATCAAGATCCAGTCGATCTACAGCGGGGTTATTCCCTTCGTCATCTTGCAGCTGATCGGACTGGCGATGGTCATCACCTGGCCCGAACTCGCCCTATGGCTGCCCGAGAAACTGCTGGATTGACCGGTCAGGGCGGTTAGCATGATCGCGTCTTAACCGCGGAGGGGAACACCGCATGGCAAATCTCTATCTTGTCGGGGTCGATGGCTCCGGTCCGGCCAATCGAGCCGTGAGCTATGCTGCTGAACAGGCGGCGGCCACGGGCGCCAAACTCATGCTCGCCCATATCATTGACTGGTCGGGCTATGACTTTATGGGCCCGGAAGAGTTGGCTGAGCGCCCCAAATACCGCAAGGCGGAGATTGCGACAGCGCAGGAGCAGATTATCGACCCCGCGCTCGCCCTGGCCGATGCCCATGGGATCGCCGCAGAGACGGTCGTGCACCACGGGAATGCCACGGAAATTCTGATGACGCTGATTAAAGACCACGGCGTCAGCCAGGCCTTCGTCGGCCGCAATGGGCAATCGCGGCTTGAGGCCCTGGTCTTTGGCAGCACCACCAACGGCTTGGTGCAACATGCCCCTGTCCCCGTAACGGTGATGCCATGACAATCGATGAACAAATTAACCGTGCCGTCGCCCCGTTTACCGACGCGGTGACATCCGCGGTTTTCGCTGCGGTCGACATCAACGGTGTCGGACTGCCGATCGTTCTGGTCTGGCTGGTCATCGGCGCGACTATTTTCACCCTCTACAACCGGTTCATCAACTTTCGTGGCTTCGCGCAGGCGTTCAAGATTGTGCGGGGCGACTATCACGACCCTAGCCATGATGGCGAAGTCACCCATTTCCAGGCCTTGTCAGCCGCGCTTTCAGGCACCGTCGGGCTGGGCAATATAGCGGGTGTTGCGGTCGCTATCGGACTCGGCGGGCCGGGCGCGACGTTCTGGATGATCCTGGTCGGCCTGCTCGGGATGTCATCGAAATTTGTCGAGTGCACGCTGGGGGTGAAATACCGCGAGATCAACGCCGACGGCTCGGTTTCCGGTGGTCCGATGTATTACCTGCGTGACGGCCTGGCCAAGAAAGGCTGGCCTCAGGTCGGCAAGATCCTTGCGGTCTTGTTTGCCATCATGTGCATTGGCGGCTCATTTGGCGGCGGCAACATGTTCCAGGCCAATCAGGCCTATCACCAATTTGATTCGGCCATCCTGGAAGGCCTTTTGGGATTCCACGATGACAGCAATTTCGGTTGGCTTTTCGGCCTGGCGGTCGCCGGGCTGGTCGGTTTCGTGATCATTGGCGGTATTCGCAGCATTGCGCGCGTTACCCGCATCCTCGTGCCCTTTATGTGCGGCGTTTATGTGCTCGGCGCGCTTTTGATCATTCTGATGCACATTCCGCAGATTCCCGATGCCTTCGAGCTGATCTTCGTCGGCGCATTTGCGCCCGAAGGCGTCGCAGGCGGGCTCGTGGGCGTCCTGATTCAGGGAATCCAGCGCGCCGCGTTCTCCAATGAAGCCGGCGTCGGATCAGCCGCCATCGCCCACTCTGCGGTTCAAACCGACGAGCCGGTCACAGAAGGCCTGGTTGCCCTGCTGGAGCCGTTCATCGATACGGTCGTCGTCTGTACCATGACGGCCCTGGTGGTGATCGTCACCGGCACCTATTTGCAGACCGACCTGCAGGGCATCGAGATGACCTCCGTTGCGTTCGAGTCCATCTTGCCAGGCTTTCAGTACATTCTGGTGATGGCGGTGATTCTGTTTGCGTTTTCGACCATGATCACCTGGTCCTATTACGGCCTGAAATCATGGACCTATCTGTTTGGCGACTCGCGGGCGATGGACCTGACCTATAAGACCATCTTCCTGGGGTTTGTCGTCATCGGTGCAGCCATGGAACTGGGCTCTGTCATCGACTTCTCCGATGCGATGATCTTCGCGATGAGTTTCGTCAACATCGCCGGACTCTACATTCTAATGCCAGAGGTCCGGGCCGATCTGAATTCCTATATGCGCCGGGTCCAGAGCGGCGAAATCAAGCCCACGCGGGTACCCGCCGAATGATCGGGATCAGAGCAGCGATCGTCCTTCTCGCTGTAGCCATATCGTCAACAGCCGGCGCACAGGACGCTGATCTGCTTGCAGAGGGAGCCCAGGTCTTCCGCAAATGCGCGGCCTGTCACACGCTGGGTGAAGGCGAACGGAACAAGGTCGGCCCCAACCTTTGGGGCATGTTCGGACGTGAAGCCGCCACAGCAGAAGGCTTTACCCGTTACTCCAAAGCGATGAAGGAGTCCGGCATCGTCTGGGATGACGCCAGGCTGGACACTTATCTGGAATCGCCGCGCAAAGCCGTCCCCGGCACCAATATGGCCTTTGTCGGCATCAGAAAGCCCGAAGATCGCGAAAAGTTGATCACCTTCTTGAGGGCGGAAACCGGGGCTCCGCCAGCGCCAGAGAATACGACCCCCTAGACGGCAGCGGCTGAATCCTTATCTTTTCATCGAGACGCGCCGACCGCGCGCTCATCAATGTTCTATAGGCCCATTGTTCTAGGCCCAACGCTTCTTGGAGACGGCTTTTGATCAGAAAACCTCTCGCCTGGCTGTTCCTGGTAACCATGTTCAGCACAGGCGCTTTGCCCGCGGCCGCTCAAGTCAGCCCGGAAGATCTGGCTGAAGCCGGCGCCATGATTCAAACCTTGGGCGACGACGCGATTGAAATTCTGAACGACCCCGGCACGACACCCGAACAGCGGGACGACGCTTTTCGCGAGATGATGCGCAGTGCGCTCAACCTGGATTATCTGGCACAGCTTGCGCTGGGGCGGCATTGGCGCAGGGCCACGCCTGAAGAGCGCAGCGCCTATCTGGATGTTTTCGACGACTATTTGCTGCACACGATCACATCCCGGCTCACCGGCATTGATCTGGAAAGCCAGATTGTCAGTGGCCAGCAACAGGCCGGCAAGCGCGACATTTTTGTCGACGCGGACATTATTGGCGGCGGGGATGCTTATACGGTCCGCTGGCGTCTACGGCGTTTTGATAATGGCCTGAAGATCATCAACCTGAATCTGGAAAGCTTCAGCATGATGATCACGACGCGGGAGGAGTTTTCCTCCGTCGTCAATGACAAGGGCATGGCTGGCCTGGTTCAGGCGATGCTAGACAAGATCGAAGATATGAAGGCCAAGACCTATTCGGCCTCGGCCAACAATTAAACCTCTTCCGCCTCGCAACTTAGCGAAAGCTGGTTGGCGGAATTGCTGACCGCCGCCAGGCACTGTTCGGCACGGGCAGCGGGAATGCTGACCTCAAACCGGGTGACATAGTCGCCCGAATCCCGGCTTGAATTCATCCGCACAATATTGGCCTCGAACTCCTGAAACGCTTCTGTTAGCCGGGCGATGAGGCCAGGCCGATCACCACCGCTGACGTCGATGATATGGGTGATCCGCGCGTTGTCTGCCGCGGCACCGGCAAATTCGAACGGCTCAACAGTGATGTCGGCACCATCCAGTTCGGCCAGCGCGGTCAGTCCGCGGGTGATTTCATCATTTTCAATATTGCCCGGCAGCTCGCAGACTGCGTTGAATTCAAAACCGGTGCCCAGGACCGCAAAGTTCGTATCGGCCAGGTTGGCGCCCAAATCGAACAGCGTCCCGGTCACGGCAGAGATCAGGCCGACCCGGTCGGGACCGGTGATCGTGACATAGGCCAAGTGGATATCGCTGCTCTGCGATGTCATTACTCTTCCCCGTTATGGCGACCCCGGCAGGATTCGAACCTGCGACCGGTGGCTTAGAAGGCCACTGCTCTATCCAGCTGAGCTACGGGGCCATGGGTCTTAACGTCCGGGCGTATCGTACCGGAAATTGTCCGCATAGGCTTTGATGTTTCTGGTGCGCGCACGCGGTTCCTGAACGTCGTATTCCAGATCGTTGCGCTTGGCATAGGCAATCGCATCTTCCTTGCTGTCGAACTTCAGCCGGACCTGACGGCTGGTATCGGCAGAGCCTGACCAGCCCATCAGCGAGTCCACCCGGCGCGGCGCCGCACGCTCGAACTCAAGCAACCAATGGCGCGTATTGCGCATGCCGGACTGCATCGCCGTCTTGGCCGGACGATAGATTTTCGCACGCATGGTCGAGACCTCAATACTGCTCAAAATCACGATCGGTTATGGTCGGGGCGAGAGGATTTGAACCTCCGACCTATTGCTCCCAAAGCAATTGCGCTACCAGGCTGCGCTACGCCCCGAGCGGCGGAAATTAGGGCTTTCGTGCTATTTGAGCAAGCGGCGATTTGGGACAAATAAGGAGTATATAGTTTACTACCTGACAAATATATGCAGCAACATCTGAGCATAATTGGCACGCAACCAAAGGTTTCTCCCAGCCCGAATCAACCTCATATTTCCCGTCAAAAGCGCTGTTTGGCGCCAGACTGAGCCCCAAGGTGGATTCGCCTATCTCAATTGGCCGCAGGAAGATTCCAATTTTTCTCTCTATAGTTGCGATTTTCACAAATAAAGTTATGATAAAAATTGAAAAATGCGACCTATAATTGTATAAACATCTATCTACGTAGATTTTTTTGGAGGTAAACTGTGCTCAGACTCTTATCGGTAATCGCGCTCTTTATGTTACCAGTTTCTGTCTTCGCGGACGAGGAGGCTGGGGGTACAGAGATTCCTGATGCAGCTAAAGAACTGCCCTATGCGCCAGCAACAATCAAATTCATAACAAGCGGCATCCCAAAGGACTTGGAAGATCCAAATTTGCAGTCGAGCGACCTCGTCGCCGGATATCTAGTTGGCTGTTCAGACATTCATGATTGGTGTGGAATGGATGTAAGAGTGCCAGATGCTGTACTAGATTTCGATGGCGGACGGTTTCGTATAATACTTCAGAATGAACTAAATCCGCACGATCAGGTGCGTGTAATTGATGGCTTTATCGGATGTGAGTGGGTAGATGACAGATTCGGAGCTCGGGGTCGCCATGAACCGGGGCGTTATTGCTGGGGAAGACTAGACGGGGGAGATTACTCATTCATTCTCGATGACAACGTGGCTCATAATATTGTTACACCGTGGGATTGGTTCTTTATGATGGATTATCAATGGCGCACTGGTGGCACACCTCTAAAAAACCAGAAAATTCGCATGGTCTCGCACCCTCACGTCACCGCGAGAGTTCTATTCTATAAGTAGCTATCTAGTCATGGCCTTTGATGCAAAACTCATTCAACTCAACTAGAACTAAATAGGTTCCTCAGTCAGAGGCGGCTAGTGATCAAAGATCAAGTCCACCCATAGACCTAATCATTAACAATTTGCAGATTGATCCGGATAGACGAATATCACCTGCTCAAGGCAGCAGCGCGGGAGTAACGCCAAAGAACGGGTGCTGCACAAAATCGCCCACCGCGATCCCGAGTTTTTCCGACAAGCCGCCATTGATCTCCAACACAGCCGCGACATCACCGTCAGAACGGATGTGATCCATCGAAAACGGCTCCGTGTTTTCAGCAATCTTCTCAATGCGGCCGGTCTCGCTGATGAACATGATGTCGAGCGGGATTTCCGTGTTCTTCATCCAGAATGAGGCCAATTCTGGCTGATCGAACAGGAACAGCATGCCCCGGTCGGGCGGCAGATATTTTCGGTACATCAGGCCGGTGCGGCGGGTGGCCGGCGTGTCAGCGATCTCGACCTCGAACGATACAGCGCCCGCCTCTGTCTTGATCGACAGCGGCTGAAGTGGTTCAGCGGCAAGGGTGACCGGCCAAATGACGATGAGCACGGCGATGCCGCGCAGAAGGAAGGCTCTCATAAGGACAATATAGGACGGCTACTGCGACAAACGAATGGCGGCGGCCTGCAGCCCCTTACCCCCTTGTTCGACGCGGACCTGCACCTGATCGCCCGGCTGAAGCTGCGGTATGCCCGCGCGCCGCAGGGTTTCCATATGGACGAAGATATCTTCCGAATTGGCGTTTTCGGATACGAAGCCATAGCCCCGGACCCGGTTGAACCATTTGACGTCGCAGTCGATAAAATCGCCGCTGTCATCAGCGTCACCAGGGTCGTTCGTCCGGACCGGCACCAGAGGCAAGGCCGAGGCCTCACTGGTATCAAAACTGACGATACCGACCACCTGCCGGCCTTTGTCGCGCTCGGCAACACGGCACCGGATTTTGGTGCCCTCAGGCAAAAATGTAACGCCGGCCGCACCCATAACCGAATGATGCAGCAGGATGTCTTTGCCACCGCTGTCAGGAATGACGAAGCCATACCCTTTGGTCGAGTCATACCACTTGACGGTACCCTCGAGCTCGATGACATCGCCGCTGTCAGACGCCGGCCCATGACCGTTTATGTTGTTCACTAAAGACACGTGCATATCCCACTGATATTCAATGGGACATTATCACGCAGGGACTGCAGAGCCGGATCACACCCTATGCGGTGTCACTCACATTTTGGTGAGGAAATTGAACCCCAATCTAATGCCCGCCGCCGGATGATTCTTCACCGGGCATTTCGCTGTGATGCGTGATCAGATTGGCCTCATACATATAGTCGGTGACCGGCGCGAGCAGATAGTACGCTGCGACCAGGCCGGTCAGCGTCATGATGATCGTATAGGGCAGCGCCATCACGACCATGCGCATATAGGACAGGCGGATCAGTGGCGCCAAGGCCGAGGTCAGCAGGAACAGGAATGCTGCCTGTCCATTGGGCGTCGCAACGCTGGGGATGTTGGTCCCGGTATTGATCGCCACGGCAAGCACATCGAACTGATCGCGGGTGATAATCCCGTCGCGCAGCGCCTCTGTGATCTGGTTGATATAGACCGTAGCCACAAAGACGTTGTCACTGATCGCCGAGAGCACACCATTGGCCAAATAGAACGCAACCAACTGGTCGGTTCCTTCCATCTTCAGCACCTCGTTGATCACCGGCGTGAACAGCCCCTGGTCACCAATCACGGCCACGATGGCAAAAAACACCACCAATAGCGCCGTAAAGGGAAGCGCTTCTTCGAACGCCTTGCCGATCTGATGCTCTTCGGTAATCCCGGTGAAGGTTGTCGCCAAGACGATGACTGACAGCCCGATCAGGCCGACCTCCGCCAGATGAAGCAGCAGGCCCACCACCAGCCACAGGCCGACAGCACCCTGTGCGACCAGCTTAGCCACGTCCTGCGGCGTGCGCTTTTCGGTTTGGACCTTGTCGTAGTCGTCCAGCACATTGCGGACGGCAGATGGCAGTTGCGCGCCGTAACCAAGAATCTTCGTCGTTTCCAACAAAATGACCGTCAACAGACCGGCAACCAGAACCGGCATGGAAATCGGCGCCATGCGGAAATAGAACTCGATGAAGTCCCAATTGGCGCGTTCGCCGATGATGATGTTCTGCGGCTCGCCGACCAGCGTACACACACCGCCAAGCGCGGTCCCGACAGCGGCATGCATCATCAGGCTTCGCAGGAAGGCGCGGAACGCCTCCAGGTCAGATCGATGGAGGTCATGAACCTGATTATCGTCCTGGTGGTCGTGGTCATGGTGGAACTGCTTGCCAGACGCCACACGGTGATAGATCGAGAAAAACCCGACGCCGATTGCAATCACGACCGCGGTGACGGTCAATGCGTCCAGAAACGCAGACAGCACCGCGCCAACGAACGAAAACAGCAATGACAGCATCAGCTTGTTTTCGACCTTCAGCAGGATTTTCGTGAAGATGAAAAGCAGCAGATCCTTCATGAAGAAGATACCTGCCACCATGAACATCAAGAGCAGGATGACCGGCAGCGCCGCTTCGATCTCGTGATAGACCATGCCAGGGCTGGTCATGCCCATGGCGACCGCTTCAATCGCGAGTAACCCGCCCGGCTGCAGCGGATAACACTTCAGCGCCATGGCCAGGGTGAAGATGAACTCGATCACCAGCACCCAGCCTGTCGTCACAGGCCCCAGGGTGAACAGGATAACCGGATTGATCGCCAGAAAACCGATGATGGTCATCTTGTACCAATCGGGCGAATTACCGAGGAAGTTCTTGACGAATGAATTGGCGACGGTCGTGGCCATCGTCGACCCCTTGTGCTGCTTGAAGATGCCCCCTCCGAACGGAAGACAATCCGTTCTAACTTATGGATTTCGCGCGAGGCAAGAGAAACCCCAACTAGCGCTGGGGATCATCCTCTAACATCGCCGCCAAAACGGCCTCGTCCTCGGCATCCAAAATCCGGCGGGCGAGGCTGTAGGCAAATCCGTTCCGGGCAAATGCAGCAAGCGCGCGCTGTTGTTCCCGGCGAGGGTCGGCCGGCTCGCGCCGTGCGAACGGGCCCAAGCGCTTACGGCGTGCAAAGTTAATGGCGGCCTCAATATCCGGATTGACGCCGGCCTCCCCCGGCTCCTGCAGCAGCGTTTCTATCAGCGGTGCCGCCAGTCCTTTCCGGCGCAGTTCGGCTTCGATCACCCGCCCGGATTTTCCGCGCCGCCTGAGGCTGTCTCGCTTTCCGCGCCCGTAAACTGCGTCATCCAGCAATCCGACGGCGACGAATCGATCCGTGAGCGCCTCGATCCACTGCTGGGCTTCGCCGTCGCTGACTCCATCCGGCAGACCACGCCGCTTTATCTTGCGCTGCAGCACCGACTTGAAATTCGAGACGCTGCTGGCATAGCGCGCCAGATAATATTGTGCCGCCCGTTCAAGGTATTCCGGCGATGCGGGCCGCTGTTTGGGCCGCCTCTGCCGTTTGCCGTCTGGTTTCCTGGATTTTTTGCGATTGCACAAACGGGGTTGCCTTTGGCGACGTGTCTCCGTAAACCGGCGTCCACTTTCGTGCCGGAACGCAAGATATGCCATTTTTTAGGCCAAAAGGGCCAAGAAATAGACTAAAGTCCGTTCGCAAGAGCCAGTGAACAAGGCTCACGCCGTCATGCAATAGGAAGCGATCCTAACGCCAGATGCTGACTCCCACTCCAACACTTGATCCGACCCTGCCCCGCCGACCGGCGGATTTCGATACGCTCATCGACGCGCTGGATTATGCCGCGCAGGGCATTCGCGGGTTCAACTTTTACTCCGCCCGCGGCGAATTGGAGAGTGTCCTGCCTTATTCTGAGCTACGGGCCCGCGCTCATTCATTCGCGCACCGCATGGTTCACCACGGGCTTGAGCCGGGAAGCCGTGTCGCCCTGATTGCGGATACGTCGCCGGAGTTTTTGGCTGCGTTCTTTGGCTGCCAATATGCCGGCCTGCTGCCTGTTCCGCTGCCGTTGCCAACGTCGTTTGGCGGCAAGGAAGGCTATGTCGATCAACTCAACAAACAGATGCAGAGCTGCCGCGCCTCGGCTGTAGTGGGCGCCAGTGCCATGCAGGACCTTCTGGCGCAGGCGTCGGTTGGCCTTGATCTGGCTCTGGTCGCGTCGCACGAAGATGTCGATGCCATGCCCGAGGGTGATGAAGAACTTCGGCCTCAGGGACCCGACGATATTTGTTATCTGCAATATTCCTCCGGCAGTACGCGGTTTCCGCATGGCGTTGTGATCAGCCAGGAGGCTGCGGTCACCAATTGCCGCAGCAATCTCTATCAGGGCGTGATGCTGCAGGACGACGACCGGATGATGTCGTGGCTGCCATTTTATCATGACATGGGCCTGGTCGGCGCGATGCTGAGCCTGATGACAGGCCAGGTTTCGGCGGACTATCTACCGACAGAATATTTTGCGCGCCGCCCGATGCTTTGGCTTGAACTCATGAGCCGAAACAGATGCACCATGGCCTATAGCCCGACCTTCGGCTATGAGCTTTGCGCCAGGCGCGCACGGCCAGAACGCATTGCGGAGTTCGACCTCAGTGCGTGGCGCGTTGCCGGGCTTGGTGCGGAAATGATCCGGGCTGATTCAATGCGCGAATTCGTCGATACATTCGGCCCCGCCGGCTTCCCGGCCAGCGCGTTCATGCCCAGCTACGGGCTCGCTGAATGCACGCTGGCGGTCAGTTTCATGCCGACGGGGCGCGGCATTGAAGTCGACATTGTCGACGAAGCCAAATTGTCCGAGGAACGCCGCGCTATCCCAACGGCAGCAGGCGAAAGCGACGTCAAGACGCGCGAAGTCGTGAACTGCGGAATCCCCGTGTCAGACTTCGATCTGGAGATACGCGACGACGATGGCGGAATTTGTCCCGAGCGCGGCATCGGCAAAATCTACGTCCGTGGCCCCTCGGTGATGTCTGGCTACTACATGGACCCTGAGGGCACCCGCAATGTGCTCGATGACGCCGGCTGGCTGGACACTGGCGATATGGGCTACATGCTGGACGGTGCGCTTTACATTATCGGCCGGGCCAAGGATCTGATCATCCTGAATGGCCGCAATCACTGGCCACAGGATATTGAATGGACGGTCGAACAGGTTGACGGTCTGCGCAGCGGGGATTGCGCAGCGATTTCGGTGCCGGGTACCGCCGACGAAGAGATCGCACTCATTCTGGTTCAGGCCCGCATAAGCGATCTCGACGAGCGTGCTGCTCTGATCACCGAAATCAAAAAACGGCTGCAAAAAGAAGTGGGGATTACCTGCCGGGTCACACTGGTAAAACCGCGCAGCCTGCCCCGCACGTCGTCCGGCAAGCTCAGCCGGTCGAAAGCCCGCGACAAATACCTGGCCGGGCAGCTGGAGCCTTTAGAAGGCAGCGACCCTGACGCATGGATGGATCAACAGGTACAGTTAAAGGCCGCGGCGGGCCGGTAACAGCGTGAGTGTTGCACCCCCTGGCAGCCGAATCGCCCTGACCGGCGCCACCGGCTTCGTGGGTGGACACCTGCTGAACCCGTTGATCGACAAGGGCTACAGGATCAACGCCCTGACACGGCGGGACCCGCCCCTGCAAAATGACAATGTCGATTGGATTTATGGCGACCTGGGTGATCCCACCGCGCTTCGGACTTTGGTAGAAGGGGTTGACGGGGTGATCCATCTGGCCGGGTTGATCAAGGCCCGGCGCAAGCAGGCCTTCTACAACGCCAATGTCCGGGGCACATGGATGCTGCTGGATGCGTTGCGCGATGCCGGTCAGCCTACCGACACCAGATTTATTCACATATCCTCTTTCGCGGCGTGCGAACCAGGGCTTTCCCATTATGCCGCCAGCAAGGCCGAGGCCGAAGAAACTGTCAGAAAGGCCCACCCTCAACCGGATTGGACCATTCTGCGCGCCCCCGGCATCTATGGACCAGGCGACGAAGAAACACTGTTCTTTTTTCAATCCGCGCTGTCGCGCATTCCAATTCTACCTGGCCGGTCCGGCAACCGAACCTCGCTGATCCATGTCCACGACTTCTGCCGTGCGATCGTGACCGCGCTGCAGGAACCTGGATTATCGGGCCTGACCGTCGATGTGCATGACGGCGCGCCCAAGGGCTATCTGCTGGACGACGTGTTGCGATACATCTCGGATGATGCTGATAAACGGGCGCTCCACATACCAGGCTTCGTCTTGCAATCCTTAGGCGCGCTTAACCTTCTGGCCGCCCAGATCATCAGGCGCACACCGTCGCTGACGCCTGGTAAAGCCCGTGAACTGGCCCACCCGGACTGGGTCTCGACCGATCAGACATTGATCGAGAAGTCATCATGGACGCCATGGATCAAGGCGGAACGAGGGCTGCCCGAAACCCGGGACTGGTATCAGCTGCATGGGTACCTGAAATAGGTTCCATATAGGCTCGTCTGGGCCAATGGTGCTATAAGGCGCGATCCACCTATCAACCGGACCCTCCATGACCAGCGCCCAAACGACCTTTGATCAGATCGCCGCCCTGATAGTGCCTTACAACACCAAGGGCGTCACCGTGATCCCGGAATCAACCTTCGCCAGCGACCTGGAGTGGGACTCGCTGACCGTGATGGATTTCGTGGCCGATATGGAAGACCACTTCGACATCATCATCCCGCTCAATATGCTGCCGGACCTGGAAACCGTCGGCCAGGTTGCCGCGGCGGTCGACAAGCTGCTGGGCGACTGAAATGGCCGACCTGTTCGACAAGTTTGAGGCGTTGACCAGCACCCGCGAGGCAATGCCGTTTGAGGAAGCAAATCCTGTCGGCATCGTGATGGACGAGGTCATCTCCCCCACTGAGGCGATGATCGACGGCCGGCGCACCATTCTGGCGGGGACCAACAATTACCTAGGTTTAACGCTCGATCCGCGCTGCATTGCCGCCGCCCATGAAGCGCTCGACGCCGCCGGCACCGGCACCACGGGGTCGCGTGTTCTGAACGGCACCTATGCCGGACATAAGCAGCTCGAAGACGCCCTAGCCAATCTATACGGCACCGACCAATGCATCGTCTTTAGTACCGGCTTCCTGGCCAATCTGGCGGTCATCGGCGCACTGGCAGGCAAAGACGACTACATCCTTCTCGATGCCGACAGCCATGCCAGCATCTATGACGGCTGCGGGATGAGCGGCGCGACCATTGTCCGCTTCAAACACAATGACGCCGCCGACCTCGACAAGCGCCTGACCCGTCTGGGCGTGGAAGGCTCGCGCGTCCTGATCGTCGTCGAGGGCCTCTACAGCATGTTGGGTGACAGGGCGCCGCTGGACGATTTGGTTGCGGTCAAGAAAAAGCACGGCGCCTATCTGCTGGTCGATGAGGCCCATTCACTGGGTGTTTTTGGCGAAACCGGCCGTGGCGTCGGGCAGGACATGGGCCTCGACGATGATATCGACTTTATCGTCGGCACCTTCAGCAAGAGCGTCGGTACCATCGGTGGCTACTGTGTCTCCAATCACCCGAAGTTCGACATCCTGCGTCTTGCCGCCCGGCCCTATATGTTCACGGCGTCACTGCCGCCATCGGTTGTCGCATCCGCGACCAAAGCCATTGAAATTCTCGGCAGCGAGCCGGAACACCGTGAAAGGTTGTGGCGCAATGCGAAGCAACTCCATGAAGGCCTCCGCCGGGCCGGTTTTACCCTTGGCGCCGACTGCAGCCCGGTCGTTGCGGTCAAAGTAGACAGTCCGGACATTCTGGTCAGGTTCTGGGAAAAACTGGTGCTCAATGGCGTTTATGTGAATCTGGCCATGCCGCCAGCAACGCCCCAGGGCCTTTGCCTGCTTCGCTGCAGCCTCAGTGCGGCCCATACGCCTGAGCAGGTCGACACGATCATCGAGACGTTTGAGAAAGTGGCGCGGATGAACAGCGTCGGCATGCCAGCGCTCGAGCCTGTCGACTAACGAAACCCCCCACCGCCGCGATTTTGAACATAGAGCCAAAGCCCCCCAATCAAGGGGTGGCGCCGTTGCCACGGGCTAACTTCAATATCGACGCCAGAATGACGTCGAATTTTCCAGGCCAGGTAATCCAGCCCCCCACTGAACGTCAGGGCAGCTTTCATCAACCGGACCAGGCTGACGGCCTTGCCGTAAACCATCCGCAGGCGCCATACAAACGCGGCACGTGATCGTCGCGATCCGGGGATCTCGCAGTCGTATTGACCGGCCACCGGGTCGTGACCAACAGCGCCCATCGATTTCAAAACGTCAAGCGTGATGGCGCGATAACGGTCTGCGTATTCCAGGAAAATTTCACGCCCCTTGCCGGCGGCATCCTCGGCGCGCAGCTCAGCCCGGTAGGTCAGCTCGAACGCCCGCGCCCACAGATCGTCCGCGCTGAAAGAGGGTGGGCACATCGGTAAGGCCTTAGCCGCCGTTGTGGTCACAGCATCAACCAGCGCTTTATCAACCTGAGCCCTCACCGCGTCATTACGGGCATAGGCAAGGGCCGCTGGCTGGGCAAAACGCGCCCAGAAACTGGCGTTGAACCGGCTGGCGCGCATGGCGGCACTGAAACCATCAAGGGACATCAGCGCGTATTTGCTGCGCACGATGCGGCCGTCGATATCGACTTCACGGTAATAGACGTTCGGCGGCACCATCCGGTTCATCAGGCCAAGAAACCAGCTGTCATTCGCCTGCGACAGATCGTCGCACAGAACATAAAAATCCAGGATCTTGTCCTCGTCGGTACCAAGCCGCAGACATGAGCCATAAAACAAGACCGCGGCAACGGTGTCGCCCCGGTCGGCGACAATATCTGCCGCAGCAGCAGACGCCGCGTCGAAGATGGGTTGATCCAGTTCCCGCCTGATCTGATCGATGACAGTGACACCGGCGGCAGCCATATCACTAGGCCTGATCAGGAATATGCACGAAGGCAAACGGCTCTGTTGCCTCCAGCCGGACGGGATGACCCGGCACTGGATCAAAGAACTCCCCATCGAGTGTGACCGGACAATCGGTCGCAATCTCAATCGATGCCGCCCGCCGCCGGACTAGACCCTTGACCAGTTTCGCGGTCGGCCGGCCGAACAGGAACGTGCGAAGCGCCCGGATCACGGCCCGCACCGAATAATCGATACTGGTGAACCGCAGCGGCCCCTCACCCACCGGCGACGATGTCCGGATACCAAGGATCAGCTTATCCAGTGTGGTTACCAGCAGAATCATATAAGGCCGCGGCGAGCTCGCCGTATCGCCAAATCGAACCGCAATGTCCTCGCGCCGCATGGGTGACCGTGCGGTTTTGAATGGCCACGCCATGTTGAGAACCAGAAAGATAATTGCCAGGAAGTGCGACAATCCGTTGGGAAGCCCCAGTGGGTAGATTGCCCGGCGCGTGAACTGCATCCCCCGAACAATCGTCGCGGCCCCAAAGAAAATACCCAGAACGGGCTTTCGGTCAGGTGCCATCTGCAGGCTGAGAAACGGCATCGGCATCGTCTGAAGCGTATCCTCGCTCACCTGACTGACAATGGCGTCCAGCAAATCCGGCGCGGACTCTACCAGCCCCAGGGACTCTGCAGTCAGATTGGTCTGACCACCGGGCAGAATGCCGAGTATGGGCTGCTGTCCGAAGGGCTTTTCCACAACGAGATGTGTTCCAACCGCCTGAACAGTTCCGTCCCCACCGGCGATCATCAACAGACGGACGCCCAGTGCGGCGAATTCATCCAGGATAGAAGCCACATCGGCTATGTCGGACAGTTCGCGATAGTGAAGATCGGGATAAGCCGCTGCGGCGTCGCGCAGCTTGCTGATTCCCTTCACCATTCGTGTACTGCCAGGGTTCGCAAGAACCCCGATTTCGCTGATATCCAATGAACGATAGTCCTGGCCGACCGAAACGCGGCAGAACTTAGTGCACCACCCGCGCAACCGTCAAACGGCGTGGTTGACCCGGCACATGGTTTAATGCGCACAATCAGAGTGATACGGTGACCAGTATTTTTAGCGTGAGGCCAGTTATGCGCACCTTAGTTATCCTTATTTTACTTATCGTTCTGATCAGTCCAGGGTCTGCAAATAGCGACATTTCAGCGGATGTAAATGCCTTGGAAACCTACCTTGACCGAGGCTATTTCGAACTCACAGCCACGGAGGCCCCTGTTCTCCTGGAAAGAGTCGAGGCTGAAAAAGGCAAGGACCATCGGTTGACGGGACTTGTACGCAAGTACTGGGGGCTCGCCGAGGTCCAGCTGGGCCGCCCCAAGCCGGCGAACAGGATATTGCGAAAGGCGAGAAAAACACTCGAGAAATCTGGCGACTATCGGGATGTCCTGGACATCCAAATCGCAATGGGTGAGGCGCGAGCCCGCATGGGGCGATCGCGAGATGCAGTGAACGCCTATGAGGCGGCGGTGAGCGACGCCAAACGCTTGTTTGGAAGCCGAACGGCTGAACATGCCGAAATGCTCGTCATGCTTGGCAACCTTATCACTCGGTTCCGATACGGATCGCCAAACAGTGAGCGCCGCGCATTCGCCAAAGCTCGAAGTTACACCCGCCGTGCGCTTTCGATCCGCGAAGAGGTCTTCGGCTCCGAAGACCCGATCGTCGCAGACACACATCGAATTTTGGTCGACTACTACTATCAACAAGAAGATTGGAAAGACGGGATTGAGCACGCGCAAATCGCAATCGGAATTTACGAGAGCGCCAATGTCCAAGACTATCCAGCCGCTTCCACAATGAGACAGTTTCTGGCGTCCGGTTTTGAAATGATGGGCGACGTAACAGCCGCTCTTGAAGCCACAGCTGTTGATTACCCCAATTTCGACGCAGACCCAGAGTCTGTAATTGTTGAGATTCCCAGATGTTCGGCAAACGCTACCCGAGACTCAAGCGCCATATTGCGGTTTTCGGTCGAGAAAAATGGTCGCCTTTCCGGCGTCACAATTGTCGAGGCACAACCTGAAACATTTGGTCAGTCCGCTATGGAGCTGGCCAGGAACACGTGGAGATACCGGCCGCGATTCATCAGCGGTGTGCCGGTGGCAAGTGCTGGCGTGACATACGAAGCAAAATGTATCGTCGATCGCGATAACCTGAAGGCCCGCCAACGGGCAATCGGCCGCGCCCCCACCGGAACCCGGTAAGGGTTACGCTGAAAGATTCAGACGGCTAGACTTGCCCCAAGGTAGGTTCTAACCGTCTAAGGGGACGTCAGCATGACCATTCAGATGCTCGACCACGTCAACATCAACACGCGCGACCTGGACGCGTGTATTTCGTTCTATTCAGATATTCTCGGTTTCGAGAATGGGCCGCGGCCTGACTTCGGCTTTCCGGGGGCGTGGATGTATTGCGGCGACCAGGCGGTGATTCACATCATGGCGATGCCGGATGCGCCAGCAGGCAACACCGGACCACTAGACCATGTGGCGTTCAAATGCAGCGGCTTTGACGCCATGAAATCGCGGTTGAACGACAGTGGCCTCAAATTCAGGTCGAATGAAGTGCCGGACTTCAACATCAAGCAACTGTTCGTTCACGATCCGGATGGCGTGAAAATCGAACTCAACTTCGTCGGAGAGTAACAATGCCGCGCATGGACCCGCTGCCTGACGATCAGCTTGGCCCCCTGGCCGAAACGCTATCGGGAATGGAAGCCATGATGGGTTATGTGCCCAATAGCTTTAAGACCATGGGCCGCAAGCCGGAAATGGCGCAGGCCCTGCTCGCTTGGGCAGGCACGGTGATGGCGCCGGGCAGTGTGAGCCCCGAACTGAAAAACCTCGTCAGCCAGGTGACCAGCAAATCCGCCGGCTGCGCTTATTGCATGGCCCATACCGGCCACAGTTCTCATGGCGTGGGCATCTCTGCTGAAAAAGAAGCCGCGCTGTGGGATTGGGAGACCAATCCCCTGTTCACAGACGCCGAGCGCGCTGCCCTGCGGGTGGCACAAGGCGCCGCCCAGGTGCCCAACGCCGTCACCGATGCGGACTTCGCCGACCTGAAGCAGCATTTCACCGACGACCAGATCGTCGAAATCGTTGCGGTCATTTCCATGTTTGGGTTCTTCAACCGCTGGAACGACACCATGGCCACAGAACTGGAAAGCTCCCCGCTGCAATTCGCGCAAGAAACCCTGGGCCCGAAAGGCTGGGACGCCGGGAAGCACGGGTAATCCCCTTCTTCGTCATTCCGGACAAGGCGCGCAGCGGCGCGATCCGGAATCCAGAGCAACAGTTCAACAGCGTCAATGTTGGCCTGGATTCCGGCTTTCGCCGGAATGACGATCTGAGGTGAGGACAGTCACGAGTGCATGGAAATCGGGGGCCCGTTGCGCTAGGTTCACACCGATAGAATACGGGCAAATTTCATGGCCAAAATCGATCTGGACCTGGACGCCATTGAGGCGCTGAACCGCGAAATTCTGCGCGCCATGTCCTATGAGAAGTCCCGCTCGGGCCCGCCGGAAGACTTTCTCGAATTGCCGGATATTCCATCCGGCCGTTATGTCGACGAAGATTTCTGGGCCGCCGAGTGGCAGGCCGTCTGGAAGAAGAGCTGGTTTTATGCGTGCCACAGCGACCAGCTGCCCGAGGCCGGGAGCTACCTGCTCTGGCAGAATACCGGCTCGCCGATTCTGATCCTGCGCGGCGAAGACCTTCAAATCCGGGCCTTCTACAACACCTGCCGCCATCGCGGCGCCCCGCTGGTGATGGACGATGCGGGCAATACGCGCGGGCTGGTCTGCTCCTATCACGGCTGGACCTATAATCTGGAAGGCGAGCTTCTGAACATGCGCGACAAGCGCGACTTCGTGAATGTCGACATGTCGTGCAAATCGCTGGTGCCCGTCCGCTGCGAGATGTTCGGCAATTGGGTTTTTGTCTCGGAAGACCCGGAGGCGGAACCCCTGATGGACTATCTGGGGCCAATGGCAACGCAGTTGATGCAGTTTCAGCCCGACCGGCTGCGCTATGTCGACCATCACGGCTTTGACGTGAAGTGCAACATCAAGGTGTTGATGGATGCGTTTCTAGAGACCTATCACGTCAAGTCGATCCACCAACACACGGTCGACCGGTTTATCGACTCCCGCGGCACGGCGATACAGCTTTGGGATCAGGGCCATTCGATCATGTGCACGCCCAATCGCCGCGAGGGCTGGCGCGATCCAGGCACCATAGGCCTGCAGCACATGGACACGGTGACCGACGTGCCGCGGGTCCATAATCTGTCGTTCAATATCTTCCCGAATTTCGTCTCGCCGCCGCATGCGGCGGGCATTCCCGTGCTCACCTTCTGGCCTAAAGGCATGAACGAGATGCGGGTTGAGTCCCACTGGTTTGCGCCCGATTGGGGCGACGGCGAGATGCCGAACCAGGACGTTTGGAACACCCGCATTGCCAATTGGGACCGTATATTGTTTGAGGACACCCAGTTCGCAGAACATATTCAGAAATCCGTCCAGTCACCTGGATTTAAAGGTATTTCTCTGAGCTATCAGGAACGTCGTCTCTACCACTGGCACGAAGAAGTTGACCGGCGTATTCGTAAGCACGTCGCGAACCCGCCAGAGCATTTGATGCTCGACCCGGCGATGGAACGCTGGCGATCAGCGCAAAAAAGAGAGGGTATGACATGAATGTCGAAACATCGGTTGGCAACGAACAATTCCGCGTCGAGCGTCCGGCCCACGTGCCGGAAGAGGCCGTCGTCGAGATCGATTATCACCTGTTTGGCGGTGCTGCCGACCCGCGCCTGAAGCCGGGCATGGCCTATCAGGAAGCTTGGAAAGAGATTCAGGATTCCGATGGGCCGGACATGCGCTGGACGCCCTTTAACGGCGGCCACTGGATCCCCATGAAAGGGGACCTGATCAACGAGGTCCTGCAGAACCCGGACCGGTTCTCAAGCAAGTACATCGCCTTGCCGAAAGAAGTCGGTGAACTCTACGACTTTATCCCGCTGACCCTCGACCCGCCGGAACAGACACCGTACCGGGCGATTCTCAATCCGCTCCTGTCACACAAGGTCGTCCGCCCGAAAGAAGCACCCGTCCGCGCGCTCGCGGCCGATCTGATCGAGGGCTTCATGGACAAGGGTGAATGCGACTATGTCCGTGACTTTGCCAACATCCTGCCCGTAGCCACATTCCACGAACTGGTCGGTCTGCCTGAGGAAGAGCGCGAGGAACTGCGCAAGCTGGCCACCAGCGGCGATCAGACCAAGCCTGAATCCGTGGAGCTGATGCTCGAAAAGATCGAGGGGTATCTGAGGCCCCATCTGAAACGCCGCCGGGAGGAGCCGGGGACGGACCTTTTCAGTGGCCTGCTACACTCCAATGTGGGCGACCGGCCGATCACCGACGATGAAGCCATGCACATGTGCAAGCAGCTTTTCGTCGCCGGCTTCCACACCACCGCATCGAGCATGACCTATGCCATGTATCAAATGTCCAAGGAAAAGGCGCTGCGGGACGACATCGCCAGCGACTTGCCGAATGTTCGGTTCAAGGTGGAAGAACTGCTGCGCCGCTTTGCCATGGTCAGCATCCCCCGCACGGCCACCCGTGACACAACGCTTGGCGGTCAGGAGATCAAGGAAGGCGATCCCATCCTGCTGCCGCTGATCCTGCACAATATGGACGAGAGCATTTACCCCGACCCCATGAAGATCGACTTCAAACGCCGCGGTGCGTTGCAAGCAGGTTTTGGCCGGGGTGCCCACAAGTGCCCGGGATCAGTGCTCGGGATTGTCGAGATCTCGGTCGCGCTGCAGGAATGGCTGAAGCGAATTCCGGACTTCGAGATCGCCAATAAAGACGACGTGGTAATGGCCGGCGGCGGCGTCGCCCGGATCGATCGCCTGCCCTTGCGGTGGGACGTATAGGGAGCCGCCTCGGCGCTCTACAAGCGGGGACTCAGCGAATGCCGGAATCAGTCACTTTTCATCATGTCGGAATCACGGTCAGCAACCTGGAACGAGCGGTCAAATGGTACCGCACCGCGTTCGGGCTTGAGCCAGGGCTGGTGATTGAAGTCTCGGGGCCTAATTCCGGTACGATCCTGCGCATGCCGGAACATGTACACAAGGCGGCGCTCTTGCCAGTCGGCGATTTCGCGATAGAGCTTCTGGAATTCACTCCAACACGGCGGCAAAACGACAGCCGCCAGGACGACGTCGGCTATGTCTACACCTGCTTCAAGGTCGATGATCTGGACGCTGTTTACGAGCGCATGAGCGCGGCCGGTTATGACTTTCACACCGAGCCACAACTGGCCGAAGAGGGCCAGATCGCGGGGTCAAAGTTCTGCGTGATGCGCGACCCGGACGGCAAAACCATCGAGTTCATCGAAGCCGGGCCTGGCATGGAAATTTCGGCCCTGCATGAGGCCGCCCGCGAGGGCCGCTCGCTCGACGACCCGCTTGTGGTGCATGGTTAGCCAAATACCGTCATTCCGGACAAGCCGCTGAAGGCGGCGCGATCCGGAATCCAGGCCGACGCCTAAGCTGCTCCACCGATTGACTGGATTCCGGGTTGTAAGCCTCGCTTACCAATCCCTTCATGGGATTGGGCTCGTCTAACCCCCGGAATGACGCGTTTTCGGTTTGTGCCCTACTTCCGAAGCGCCAACCACCAGTCCTGCATGGTGAGCGGATGTGTGGCCGCATATTCCTTCATCAGGTCTGACGCATCCTCGGGAAGCTCCTTCGGGTTGGTCTCGACAAGGTCGCACGCGCCTTGGATCGGGTCGATCCACTCCAATTCGATTTCTTCCAGCATGGAGCCGAAGTCCGGCGCCTCATGGTGGTCGGAGGTCTGGTGCTCCATGAAACCGACAAAATCGTCGAAGGATTCCATGCAGTAATAGGTGCGCGGCTCCGCCCCGCGCCAATATTCATAGCGCCGGCAGGTCGGCTCATTGGCATGGGTTTCGCGGAACATCATCCGCGCGGTTTCCTCGAATTCAGCTTCCTTGCCTTCGAAGATTTTGATCTTCGCCAGAAATGTCGCCATGGTTTTTCCCCTTCCTCATCTAGTTCAAAAAGATACCCAAAGTGTCCTGTCATTGCGAGGAGCCACGAGCTTGTGAGAGGCGACGCGGCAATCCATCACCCGTGGGACCAAACTGCAACAGTGCATGGATTGCTTCGCCCGGCTGACCCGGGCTCGCAATGACGGTGAGTGTCACTTCAATGTTGCGATCATGGATGCGTAATCCGGGAACCCCAAATCAGCAGTGATTTCGCGTTGCCAAATGGCATCAAGTTCCTCAACCACGTCATCGCTGAATTTCTGGCGAGAGTCGCCGGTCTTGCCGGTCCGGACCTTGGAAGAATCGCTATCGACCGGCACCCCGCATATGGACGCCGCTCGCTCACGCATTAACTTATCGTCGAATTTGTCCTTATGCTTCTGCATGAAGGGCAGTGACGCATGCTCCTGCGTAATCGCCAGCAGGTCGTCGTCCAACTCGATATCCATGAACGCGGCAACGCGGTGGATCGTACCGGCCAGATCCTCCTTCATGTGCTCATAGGCCATGAAGAGTACGTCTGGATCATTGCGCCGCGCCCACCAGGATTTCAGGTGCTTCCAATAACCGTCACGGCCACTGTCGGGGTTCAGGAACGATCCGCGCGCGAAGTTGTCGGGCGTCATGGTCCCGGGTTCGATGAACCACCCTTCCATGAATTTAAACATGGAATAGAGCACGTCCTGCGGATCGCGTGACGAGTTCAGATAATGCCCGCCCTTGGGTATCGCATCCGCATCCAGATGACTTTTGAACACGCGCGGATGGGCCTTCTGTTCCGCGGTGAGATCAAGGCCCAGATCGGTCGACGTCTCGATCCACGGGGTCACGCGGCTGATATCGTCGAAATCCATATCCCCGCGCGTGCGCAGGCAGTGCGCCATCTGCTGCAGCCATGTGGTCCCCGACTTACCGAATGGTGTGACCACCACATCCGTTGGCCGCAGCTGAAGCGCAAGACCGGCGGCGACGCCTTCCTTGGTGATGAAACCCTCCATCACCTCGCGGAACGACTCCATATCCGTCGCCCGGCCTGAAGGCGCGCGTCCGTCAACTGTCTGATCGCCCATCTGCTATCCAATCCGTTCGCCCTGAGGAGCACGCGTCAGCGAGCGTCTCGACGGGCGATCCGCCCGTGCTTCGAGACGGGCCCAAAGGGCCCCCTCAGCACGAACGGCTGTTAACTTGCTAAGGGATATCAGCCGCTCCAGCCGGTCTTGTCGCCTTCGAACTTCACCGCGCCGCGATAGATGACGTTGTAATGGCGTTCCTTGAACACCCACTTGCCGTTTTCCTTAATCAGCACGTCGTCATAGCAGCCATAGACCCGCATGCCTTCGCCGTCCGGGTTTTCCAGGTTTTCCTCGACGAAGGACCGCATGGTGGCGCCCTCACCGTCTACGTTAACGATCCCCGGCAGGACCAGGAAGACGGCAAACGGATAGCCCGCCATGGCGCCCTTCCACATATTGACGATGTTGTCGCGGCCCTTGACCGATTCCGGCATGCCCAGGTCCCACTCACCGTCTTCGGCCCAGCAGGCGCCCCAGTCGTCCGCGTCATGGCGCATAACGGCGTCTGCATAGCGCTGCGCCAGCATTTGGATTTCAAGAATATCGTCTGCGTTTGACATAAGTCTCTCCCCTGAAGTGTGCCGTCACGTTAGTTGAAATGAGCGGCGTCGGGTAGAGCCTATTGCGCTTACTTTGCCGGCGAGATGGTGGTTGTCGAGGAATTACACGCACTGTCGGCCAGCATGACCTCCAGCGGCACGCCACAACGATAGTTTGGTGCGAATTGGTTGAACAGCTGCGGCAGGTTGCTGCCATCGTCGTTCAGGTCACCGATCTGCGGCTGGCTACCATCTGTGGCCGCGTCCCAGGTCCGGCCTGCATCCGGGTCCTTCAGGAAGCCCTCAACCGATGGCGCCGGCTGACGGAAATGCGCCTTACCCATCGGGAGCTCTCCCGGATTCAACGCCTGACGGCAGAACCCGTCTTCCACGAAACTGACGCCGGGCGACTGCTCAAGCCGCGTTCTCAGCCTGTCCTGGCCCGTAAACGACGTATCGAAGTTAAGGCGAACGCGGTTTCCAAAGGTCGAATCAGACCCGTTTTGACTGGTCGTATCCCGGCTGGTCGAGGTCCGGCTATTGCTTGAGGGTATCTCACTCGACCAAGATGACACATCACCACTCTCAAAGCCGTCGGTGAATATCTCGCCAACATCGAAGTCGCCGAAGTTTCCCTCACCGCCGAACAGTTCATTAATTGACGGTGCCCTGGGCGTGTATTGTGTCGCACCCCTGGGACCCGTCGATCCGAACAGGACCGTGCCATGCGAGAAATTAGCGCTGTCGCCGTACGATCGAGCAAATTCGCCCAGGTCAAACAATTCCGAAAAGGATGCGCCTTCAATCACAGGTATGTTGAGTTCGCCGAAGATCTCGTACACGTCGAATTTACTGTCATCCTCTTTCACGCCGACGGTGTAATCCGAATAGTTGATCATTGGGTCGAGCGTTATTTCAACGTAGTCCGTCGCCGAATAGCGCATGCCGACCGACAGCTTCCACTCGTCCGTCCCCGAATAACCGAAACGCATGTCCTCTAGAGTTGCCGGCGCGTTCTGGGATTCGATCTTTACCCGATTCATCTCGCGCGGCTTTTGATCAGCCTGAGCGATGCCGGACTGGTCACCTGCTTGCTCGTTAACAAGGATCGTGTCCGTCGCCACGGTGGTGCCTTGAGCAGCATCGGCTGCCTCCGCTGGTGACATCGGATCGAGCCAGTCCCAAACGTTGAGCGGCCAACCGGCCACCTGCTGATTCTGCTGAACTTGTGCTGTGCCGCATAGGGCCGGAGGCTCGGGCTTGTCTTCTTCCTCTACCGGCGGCTCTGTTTGCGGCGGGTCTGCAAGTGCAACACCACCGCCTTCGTCCGGACAGGGCGAAACCACCAGGCCAATTTCCTGCTCGGCCGTCAGCGGCGGGGTTTGGTTGGTCTCTTTGGCGTAAAACCGGATGACATAGGTGCCGGGCACCGCCGGTGCCTTCAAATCAGCGATATAGGTGTTGCTGCCGGCACTTCCCGTCATCTGGACTTTGCCGCCCATCGGCACAAAGTTGTTGCCCCGCATCTGGCCGATCTCTGCCTTGACGTCGAGGGGGTCGCCTTCCGGGTCTACGAAGATCGCACCTGCCCGGAAGGTTTCGTTCGGGCAGATGATGCGCTGATCGCCCGGCTTGATGTCATAGATATAGCCTGAACCGCTGGCCCGGGGCGGATCGTTGCCAACCTCGATATCCTTGTCGCAAGTGCCTTTTTCCGGATCGTTCTGGCCCTGCTCCGGCGCGCCATTGTCTTCGGCAAAGGCAGGGATCGGATAGGTGCCGCGCGCATTGGGGTGCCCGAACTTGTCCGGGTTGGTGACAAAGGTAAAGCCGCTATCCCCATTATCGGTGAGCACGAGATTGCCATTGGCTTTGGTATAGAGAGCGCCGCCCGCTTGCCGCGCATCGACCTCGATTTTCTCGATGTCATCCTTGCCATTCTCATCCGATACGGAACCGGAGAGCACGACCTGAATGCCATCATTGGCGTGATACTTCCGTTTCGGCGCGACACGGAGCGTACAGACAGGCGCGACATTCTTGATCGTGATATCGATGGGCGCTGTCGTTACAGACCGGCCATCCTTATCCTCGATCTTCAGCGTGACGGGGAACTTGCCGTGCTTATGCGGTTTCTTGGCGTTGGCCTTGCGCGCAATCTCAAACGTATAGGTGCCGGTCGTCGCATCATGCGCACCCACCTTGCGGGCCTGCGCATTGGTCTGGAACGCATTGCCCGGATTGGTATCCAGCTCCGGCGGATGGCCCTGGAAGGTGATTTTCCCCGCTGTCAGTTCGTTGGCGTTGCGGTCGTCAGCATTGCGGTCGACAACCACCAACTGACCATCGAAGCTGAGGGCCTCTCCCGGCTCCTTCTCCGGCCCCGTAGGCAGGGTCGTCACGGTCGGTGCAACGTTGTTGACCATATAACCCGTCACCCGGTGGGTGCTGCTGGTCGTCCCTGCAGAGGCGGACATACCGGCCGGGCGGCCGGTCACGGTGATGGTCAACTGATGCGGCCCCTGCCGTTTCACATCGTCGATCTTGAAGCTGACATTCACCGCGGCCCCGCCCAAACCGCCAATATTGGCGCCGCCTGAGCTGACAGCAGACACATTGGCCGTCACAGCCGTAATGGTCACGGCCTTGCCGGACCGGGTGGTCGCGCTGACCGTGCTGTTGATCTGAGCACCGGGATCGCCTGTCCCCGGCGACCAGGTAATCGTACCAATCGGATCAAAACGGGCCTCGCAGTCACGGGGAGTCTTTGGCCGGCCATTAAGGTCCAGCCGCGCATTACCCAGATTGGTCCGCGCGGTCTGAATATCGCGCAGCGCCTGTCGAATCAGTGATTCCGGAATGGTCAGCGTGTCATTGGCTGCACGGTCCTGAAAAAAGCGATCTAGGCCCTGCCCCTCGCCCGCGGTGCCCAACGCCTCGTTCTGCTCGGCCAGACCGGACCGGCGCCCCCGGCCCCCTAACTGCGCCGCGACCGCGTTGATCCGCCCATTGATCTGGTCAAGGTCGTCCGTGTCCTGCTTCTTGGACTCTGACGGCGGGCAATCATATTGCGCTTTGAAGCCGCTCTGCGTGCGCTCAATATCGCGGAGGATTTTCGCGATCTCCCGCTGGACGTCTGAGAACCGGTCCCGAAGCTGTTCGGGCGTCGGATCAGCCGCAAAACTGGTTGCGGTTACACCAAACAAAAGCACAAGGGCCGTACATACCAGCCCCAGCCTGTCCCTCAACCTTCGAAAACCCATGCGACGACCCGTCATAACCCCTCCGAAACAGTCTAGCCCGGTAGGAGCGCGCCGCCTAGTCCGGCATTGCCTCGCGAACTTGCTCGGCAAACCAGCGGATTGGATCTTCGGCACCGGGGCCTTGGGACAGCGGACCATGGTCATAAGCAAGTGAGTTCAGGCCCCGCTGGATCTGCTCGCAGATCCAGACATCCTCAGACTGGAAATCCCCACTTTCCAGCGCGGGTGTCGTCCACTTTTCCGACCGGATCGTGCCGGTTTCCGGATCATAGCCGGGCACGTCCGCCAGCTTGATGTGGGGCAGGCCCTTCTCCTGCCAACTGCGCACGTGAAGTAGCGTCCGGCCCGGCGACACTGGCTCCAACATAGTGGTGGCCAGGCCATAAGGCGTCGCGGTGATGATGGTGGTGGGCCACAAATAGTAGACGCCGGCGAAATCATCGGCCTCAGCCGCATTGAGCGACGACGCCCAGGCCGACTCGAACATCTTGTGTACGGCGGCAGGGATCGATGAGCGGCCATCGCCCTCCGCCGCATACCACAGCATGTGCGGCCCCGCCCGCTCCCAGACATTCTGGTCCGGCTTGGGGCCGCCCAGCGTGTGCTCGTGCAGATAAGCCAGGTGATAGCCATCGATAGCGTTCTCGACGAAGACCTTCCAGTTGCAGGCAACGTCATAGACCAGCGGGTCGTCTTCGCGGGCATCGGACGCCGACAGATCATGCGGCCAGGTCAGGCCCGACAGCGGCGCGGTCCAAGCATCGAAATCCGCATCCGGGTCAGGATGGATGAAGACCAGCCCGCCCAGAACACCCAGCGCCGCGGGTTTGAGACCAAGGTCGCCTTTCTGCAGCCCGGGAAAGCACTCGGCCATGTCGGGCGCGCCGCGCAACGCGCCTTCTAACGTGTAGGTCCAGCGGTGATAGGGGCAGACCAAAGCCGTACCCACCTGGCCCCGCCCCTCCAGCAGCGCCGCGCCGCGATGGCGGCAGACATTGTGGAAAGCCCGCAGGTCGCCCCGCTTGTCCCGCAGGATCGCGAGCGGATATCGGCCGACAGTGAGCGTCAGATAATCACCAGGCTTGGGCAGATCGCCCGGGGTGCAGGCAAAGGTCCAGGCGGGCTCGACAATCGCCGCCTGTTCCTTCTCGAACCAGCTCTGATCCGTATAGGCGCCCCGTGGTAACCGACCGTTTTCAAATGCAATCATCCAACGTCCCCGTTTTTTTTATCTCCTACTGCTTAGGTGGCGACGATTGAACCGTGCTCAACCCCTCTCGGCTTGAACCGTCTGCCTCGCTTCTATAAGAGTCGCGGCGACTTCTGGGAGCACGCGGGGACCATCACATGAGCGATGTCGGCATCACTGCCTATGGGGCCTATTTGCCCAAACGCCGCCTCAGTCGCGCGGCCATCGCCGCCGCCAATGCCTGGATGAACCCGGCGCTGAAAGGCATGGGCCGGGGCACCAAGAGCATGTGCAATTGGGACGAGGACGCGCTCACCATGGCCGTCGAGGCCGCGCGCGACTGCCTGACCGGGCTCGACCGCACGCAGGTGAGCCAGATCAGCTTCGCCTCCACCACCCATCCTTTCGCCGACCGGCACAATGCAGGCGTGATCCGCGCCGCGCTGACGCTGTCGGAAGACGTCCGCTCCAGCGATGCAGGCGGCAGTCAGCGCGCAGGCACCTCCGGACTGATACAGGCGCTGGACGGCGCGACCCAAGGGCCCTCGCTCTTCCTGGCCGCCGATCACCGCAAGACCAAGCCGGGCAGCGCGCTCGAAATGCAGAATGGCGACGGCGCAGCGGCGCTGCTGCTGGGCACCGAAAACGTAATTGCGACTTATCTGGGCGGCGCCTCGCTGGCGCGGGACCTTGTCGATCACTACCGGGACGCCAATGCGGAGTATGACTACGCGCTGGAAGAACGCTGGATCCGCGATATGGGCTATGACCAGATCGTGCCCGAAGCCGTCGGCAAGGCGCTCGCCGCAACCGGCGTGTCGGCCGATGAGGTCGATCACTTCATCATGCCCGCGACCCAGCGCAATCTAGCGGCGCGTGAAGCGAAGAAGTCCGGCATCAACCCGGATACCGTCCGCGACAATCTGGCCGCCAATGTGGGCGAAGCCGGCACCGCCCATGCAGTCCTGATGCTGGCCCATGCGCTGCAGGAGGCCGAACCGGGCCAGATCATCATGGTCGTCGGCTTCGGCCAGGGCGCCGATGTGCTGCTGTTCAGGACGACCGAGGCGCTGAAATCCCTGCCTGCCCGTTCTGGCGTGGCCGGGGCGCTCGCCCGCGGCGTCGAGGACCATAACTATCCCCGCTTCCTCTCCTTCAACGGGCTGCTGGACTATGAGTGGGGCATCCGCGCCGAGCGCGACAACCGCACGGCCCAGAGTACCTTCTACCGCAAGCGCGATGCGGTGACGTCCTTCATGGGCGGCAAGTGCACCCAGTGCGGCACGGTCCAGTTCCCGAAGACGGCGATTTGCGTGAACCCCAATTGCGGGGCGCGCGACACCCAGGAAGACTTCCCCTTCGCGGATATGGCCGCCGAGGTCAAAACCTTTACCGAGGACAACCTGGCCTACTCCCCCAACCCGCCGCTGCAATATGGTAATGTCGCCTTCGAAGAAGGGGGCAATGTCTATATGGACTTGACCGATTTCGATGCAGGAACCATCTCGGTAGGATCGCCGCTCAAGATGGTGTTCCGCATCAAGGACTTCGACGACAAGCGCGGCTTCCGCCGCTATTTCTGGAAAGCCGCGCCGGCGGAGTTGAAGAAGGAAACATGACCGTCATTGCGAGGAGCGCCTTTAGGGCGCGACGCGGCAATCCGGAGACGGTCACCAAGCGGCGGGCAGGCTGGATTGCTTCGCTCCGCTCGCAATGACGGAAGAGAGCCGAAGGAGACGAACCAATGGCAGGTATCCGCGACAAAGTAGCCATCATCGGCATGGGCTGTTCCAAGTTCGGCGAACGCTGGGACATGAGCCCGGACGATCTGATGCTGGAATCCTATACCGAGGCGCTGGAAGACGCTGGCATCGCCCAGGACGATATCCAGATGGCCTGGCTGGGCGTGTTCTTCGACGAGCAGAATGTCGGCAAGTCGGCCATTCCGCTGTCGCAGGCGCTGCGCCTGCCGAACATCCCTGTCACGCGGGTCGAGAACCTCTGCGCGACGGGCACCGAGGCGCTGCGCGGCGCAGTCTATGCGGTCGCGGCCGGTGCCTGCGATGTCGCCCTGGCACTGGGTGTCGAAAAGCTGAAAGACACCGGCTATGGCGGCCTGCCCGAGCGCACCAAGGGCACCTTTGAGGATCTGTGGCAGCCGAACTCGACGGCGCCCGGCTCCTTCGCCCAATTGGCCAGCGCCTATGCCGCCAAGCACGGCATCGAGATGGACGACCTGAAGCGCGCCATGGCGCATGTCTCCTGGAAGAGCCATCAGAACGGCTCGAAGAACCCCAAGGCCCACCTGCAGAATCAGGTCGAGATGGACAAGATCCTGAACGCACCGATGGTGTCGTTCCCGCTGGGTCTGTTCGACTGCTGCGGCGTCTCCGACGGCTCGGCCGCTGCCATTGTCGCCACGCCCGAAAAGGCCAAGGAGCTTGGCATCGATAACCCGGTGATGGTGAAGGCGATGCAGCTTGCCGCCTCCAACGGTGTCGAGATGGCGCATAACAGCTGGGACGGCAGCTACACCATGACGACCCGCATGGCCGCGTCCCGTGCCTATGAGGAAGCGGGCATCACCGACCCGGTGAAGGAAATCAGCATGACCGAGGTGCATGACTGCTTTTCCATCACCGAGCTCGTTGTGATGGAAGATCTGCAGCTTTCCAAGGAAGGCGAAGCGCCCAAGGACATTCTGGACGGCAAGTTCGACGCCGATGGCGATGTGCCCTGCCAGATCGATGGCGGTCTGAAGTGCTTCGGCCACCCCATCGGCGCCTCAGGCCTGCGCATGGCCTATGAGGTCTATACCCAGATCAATGGCCGCGCCGGTGACCGCCAGCTGAAAGACCCGACCATGGGGCTGACCCACAATTTGGGCGGTATTCCCAACCGAAACGTCTGCAGCGTGTCAATCCTGGGGCGGCTGGAGCAGTAAAAAACCTTCTCCGGTTGGCATTTCGGGTCCGGAACTACTAGATTTCTAATCAACCTGCTGATTGATCGGCGCGGCTTGGGGAGGAACCTATGTATAGTCTTCAGATAACAGTCTTATCTGCCGTCTTCATGGCAATGGCACTGTCACTGTCGGGTATCGGACCGGCGGACGCGCAAATTCGATACTCCTGCGGCACAGCGCCGGGGCCGCTGCGGGCCATCAGTAACGACGTTGTTCAAGAGTGCAAGATCGAGGACCTGACCCAGCGGCTGATCGAATATAGCGAGGCCTCCCGCTACTACTTCTGCCGGTCGGATCTGGCCCGGCGGGAACGCGACCAGAACTACGACGACACGACTTACAAGCTCGTAAATGCCCAGATTACGTCGGCGGAGGCGTCGATCAATGCAGCGGCTTCGCTCTATATGCAAAAGGGTGGTTTTGGCCAACGGATCAAAATCCTGAATCAGCTTGGTGAGGCGGTGGACAACATAAAGTCCGCCTCGGAGACCGCGTCGAAAGGTTTCAGCGCCTCTGAACAAGCCGATGAGTTTCACCGCTTGGGTATGAACGCACTGCACCAGGCAAACAATGCTGCAAAAATCCTCGAGCAGTGGAAAACAAGAAGAGACGCAGGCGAAGACTGCCCGCCCTTTGAAGAAGAACCGTTTGATCCTTTTGATCCCGAGAACGAAATCTCAGAAGAAGAAGCCCTGGGTGGCGACGAGGAAGAGAGTGATCCGGATGATCCATTCTCACCGGAAAACGAGATTTCCCGCGAAGAAGCGTTCGGTGACGACAAGCCCGCCGGTGACGAGGTCATCGGCACCTATTCCGGTTTCGGGATTACGGTCGAGGTGCTGGCGCGGGGCGCCATGCGGGTCACCAGCAACTGTCAGGAAGATGACCACCGCATCCAGATGCAAGGCATTATCGACGGGCAGGTCAAGGGTACCTGGCAAGCCATTGGCGTGGGTGTGGGGCAAGTGACGGTTTCGCCGCCTCAAACGCGCGACTACCAATTCCGCCGCCGGTGCGATCAGGACTTCAGCGGTGCTGTGATAGTGCCGTTCAAGAAATAATCAGCGGACATGCGGCATCCGGGCCGTCCGGCTGCATCAATCGTCACACTCTCCGTCCGGGGAATCGTAGTGGATGTTGAACTTCACGCATGAGCTTTCCCGCATATCCCCTGCTGGAAATTCGTAGGTGTGAATGACGTCCGGTTCCCAGGTGTAGGGCTCGCGTGCGTGAAAGCGATACGGACACCCCGCGGGTACTGTGAATGATCGCATCATGGGCGGGTTGCCTTTGGACCTTGTGTGCCCATTGCTGACAGTCTTTGTGAAAGGATTAACTCCGTAGCGGTTCAGCACGGTGTCTGTATCCGCACTGCACCAGTCATCAAGAGACAGGGTGACCCGGTCAAGCATTGTGTTGCGGTACTCCCGCGAAAAGGAATTCCAGTGTCCGGAAACGTCCTCAATCTGCAACGTTAGCGTAATACACTTGAGGTCATTGTCTTGTACGCACTCGATATAGACTTCGTGCTCGTTGTCTGCCGCAAATGCCGAACCGGCGGCAAGCGTTGACAAGGTGAATACCGCTACCGCGGTCTTGGCAAACAAATGCCTCATGGGTTGAACTCCCTTTTTGCCCTCTTCAGACCCGTTTCGCGTGACTGCGGACCGGCCCTGAATTTCCAAGACATAGGGACTTAACGAAATCCCGCAAGAGTAAAAACAACCTTAAGATGTATACCATAATAATCTTTAAGTTGTATGATGACTTCTTAGACTTCTACTTCCAGTGGCCTGACAACGGCGACACACGCACCTTGTCGACTAGGCCTGCTGAATCACTTAAGTAGTCGACGCGCCGACCATCGATGGCGGCGTGGGCTGGGCCTTACTTCAACCGGCTCCCGCCGGCACGGACTACCCGCAACTCACCTTCTTGCAGCGGCAGAGTTTAAGGAATCCTTCCTTGCGGCAGGTCACGCAACTGTCCTCACGGCCGTCCACATCAGCATGTTTCTGGTCGCCGACCATGCCGCGGGCCAGGTGCGAATACATACAGACTTCGCCCCCATAACCATGGCTTTTCAGATTGAGCGTCGGCGCATATGAGCCAGGTGCAACGACGATCACATGGTCGGTGCACAAGGTCTCGGTAATGTCGCCATCTTCATTGGGCGCCCAGACGTGCACCTCCGTGTTGCCCAGCGCGTTATGGGTGCTGCAGTCGTGATTGAAGATCGTGATCGAGCCGGCCATGGCAGAGGGCACCGCCACCGAAGCAGCGATTCCCATCACCACTAGGACGATAAAACGACGCGCGACGTTGCTTAAAGACCCGGCCATGTCAGTTCTTGTTGCAGTGGCACATCTTCAGGAAGCCCTGCTTGCGGCAGGTAATCCGTGCATCCTCGTTACCCTTAACATCATCGGCATTGGACCCACCGACCATGCCATCGGCAAGATGCAGATAGTCGCAAACTTCGCCTTCGTGATTATTGACCGCCAGATCCACGGTCACATAGCTGTTGGCGCCGACGGATACGGACTTCTCTGTGCAGGTCCGGTTTTCCGGGATCCCGGCCTGGTTGGTTGCCCGGATATGAACCTTGGTGCCATCACGGTTCCTTTTGGCTCCGCAATCATGGTTATAGATCTGCATTGATCCAGCTATGGCGGGCGGCGTGACGCTCACCAAAGCAAATCCGGCAAGCAGGACAATGGTGAGAGACTTGATCAGCGTTCCCATAACATTCAATCCTTCTTGCAGCGGCACAAGGCGCCGTCTAACTGGCAGGTCACGCTGGTGTCTTCGTTGCCGTTGATGTCACCTTCGTTGATCACCAGCATGCCGCGGGCATAGTGGTTATAGGTGCACAGGAAATCCTTGCCCTTAGGGTGAAACAGGCCCTGCCGGTGGCAATAGGCTTTCACATCGATCCGCGACTTATAGGTCTTGCTTTCCGTTTCGCCCCAGGCCGGCAGGTCGTCCTTGCGGACCAGATAGCTGCCATGGGTACAGCAGTAATACTGGTTTGGATCGCCGATCTGGATATGGACATCCGGGTTGCCGCAATTCTTGTTATGGACGGTAATGGACCCGGCAGTGGCGTTTGGGATGGACCAGGCGCTTGCGACCAAGGCCAAACCAATCATGAGGATAAAGCGTTTCATTTTCATGGTTCTCCTGCTTCCGGTCAGCTCTGATCCAGCGGGTGCTGGACCTCACACTCATTAAGCGCGCTAGAAATCGCGCTGATCACGTCTTCAGGGGCATCTGGTGAAATGCCCGCGTGGGCGCCTTCTTTCTCGACATGCTCATGCGGCAACACTTCTTTGAGCGCCGCGATACTGCAGTCGCAATAGTCGTTGTGACCGGTATGGAGCACGCACTCATTCCTGAAATAGGCCAGGTGATCCACGGCCTCATCCGCCTGCTGGTCGCGGACTTCGTTCAAATGCTCCTGCTCGCACGCAAAGGCGGCATCGGACACGGCGTCGTGCACATCATCCGGCGCCTCCATGGAAATTGATGCGGTCCCATCTTCGCCCACATCGACATGTTCGGGCGGTAGGTGCGTGTGAAGCGCGTCTATGCCGCATTCGCAGAATGCTTCATGGCCAGCCTCATCGAGACACTGAGATTTGAACGACGCAACATGAGCGTCGTTGTGCCCCGATGCATCCGCGCTCGCATCCGTCGCGGTATCATCATTACCGCAGGCAGCCAGCAATAAAGCGGCTGCGCCAAAGGCCAAATACCTGATCATGAGGACCCCCTCTCGTTTTATTTACTTACATAATGGGCGACATGCCCCTCCTATACCACAACCATAGCGATTAAATTAGAGCCGCATTGTTGCGCCTCCGTCGATCTTTAGACCAATACCGTTAACAAAATTTGAACTGTCCAGCGACAGGAACAGCGCGCCATTGGCAATATCGATCGGCTGACCCAACCGGCCCACGGGTGCTTTGTTCGCCCAATAGGCCTCGAACTCGTCCTTTTCTTCAGCGGTCATCTGGTCGGTATAGCCCTTGGAGATACCGGTCACGACAAATCCCGGCTGGATAAAATTTGCCGTGATCCCCATCGGTCCCAGCTCCAGCGCTTGCTGCTTGGTCAGCCCGGCCACCGCGTGCTTTGACGTGGTGTAAGCAGTCAGAGTCTCACCGGCGATCTGAGATTGGATCGATCCGGTATTGATCACCCGGCCATTGCCGCTGGCTTGCAAGTGCGGCACGGCGGCCAAGGTCAACCGGTTTATCGACCCGACATTAACATCCAGCACATGCTCCCACTGGCCCGGTGATTGCTCAAGAATGGGCTCAGGCGGACAGACGCCGGCATTGTTGAACAGGATATCGAGCCGTCCGAAATTGTCGATGGCAGCGCCGATCAGCGCGTCCGGCGCATCCTCATCGGTGACATCTTTGGCAATACAAACCACGTCAGGGTTATTGCCGTGGCAGTCTTCCAGCGGCGAACCGGGAATGTCATTGGCCACAACCTTGCAGCCTTGTTGGGTAAACAGCGTCACCGTCGCCTCGCCAATACCGCTGGCGGCCCCTGTGATGATCGCGACCTTACCGGCCAGTCTGTTTTCTTTAGGCATCTATCGGTCTCCTAAAAATGCGAGGTCGCGCCGCCATCGATCATAAGACCGATGCCGCTGACAAAACTGGCCTCGTCGGACGACAGGTAGAGCACCGCGTTGGCAATATCTTCCGGCAGTCCTAACCGGCCCGTGGACGCCCGGTTCTTCCAGTACTCGCCATATTCCGGCATCGCTGCAAAAGCAGGCTCGGTAATTCCAGTCAGGATCGCACCTGGCTGCACAAAATTGGCCGTGATGCCATGCTGCCCCAGTTCGACCGCCAGAACCTTGGTCAAACCAGCAACACCATGTTTGGTCGTCGTGTAGGCCGCGGCGCCTGAATCCGCAAATTCTGACCGGATCGACCCGACATTAACAATCCTGCCGGCACCCGATTTCTTAAGCTCGGGAATCGCGGCCTTGGTGATCCGGTACATGGAATGCAGGTTGAGTTCGGTCACGAACATCCAGTCGGCTTCGTCATGGGATTCGACCTCGCCGCCCTGCCCGACCGTGCCTGCATTGTTGAACAATATGTCGATCTTACCGAAGGCCTCCAGCGCGGCGCCGACGATCGTGTCGGCGGCCCCCTCACCCGTTACATCCTGCTCCAGGCACGACACATTGGCGTCGTTGCCATGCACATCATTAAGCGGCGAGCCGGGCAAGTCGACCGCGAGCACTTTCGCGCCCTCTGCCGTAAATAGCTCGGTAGTCGCTTTGCCGATGCCGCTTGCCGCACCGGTGATAATCGCGACCTTACCTTCCAATAGTCCTGTCATGTGTCCTCCCTGATCCGCGCTCAGATTGAACCGTCGCAAACCCATGGTCAACGACCTTCATCAGTGACTTTGGCTGTGGTAGTTTCCTCCCGGGAGATCATCAGGAGCAGACGATGGACTATAACCTCAGGGATGGCGGGCCGGTTCTAAACCCGGACGCAGGTGACGCCGATCCGGACCGCAAGGCGCCTTATGTCAACAATGGAACCGACACCAAGGACCCGCAACGCTATTACAGCGCCGATCAGATGGCGCGGGAATGGGAACAGCTCTGGACCCGGGTCTGGACTATTGCCGGTGTTGTCTGCGACATCCCCGAAGTCGGCGACGTGATGACCTATGAATTGCTGCACGAATCCTTTGTGGTCGTGCGTACGGGAGAAGGCCCCGAAGACGTCGCGGCCTATTACAATATCTGCGGGCACAGGGGTAACCGGCTCGTGCTGCAGGATTTCGGCCATGTCGGCAACCGCTTCACCTGTTCCTTCCACTCCTGGCAATGGTCGATTAACGGCGAGCTGGCCCATGTGACGGATTCAGAATCCTTCCAGCCGGAGGTCTTGGAATGTGCGCCGGATATGGTGCCGGTGCGCCATGAGATCGTGGCCGGTGTGGTGTTCATCAACATGGACGATACGGCGCCGCCCGTGCGCGAGGTTCTGGGCCCGGTCGCCGGCCACATGGAATCCTTCCAGGTCGATAAGATGCACGTGGCCCGCCACACCCGCACCTCATGGGCCGCCAACTGGAAGACCGGCATTGACGCGTTTTACGAGACCTATCACCTGGGCAGCGTTCACCCGCAGACCCAGCCGGTAATGGGCGACATTGACGTCCAGCTTGATTGCTACCCCAACGGCATGAGCCGGATGATCGTACCCATCGGCAAGCCAAGCCCGCATTTCCCGGACCAGGAGTCGGTCAACGAAGGTCTGCAGATGATGCTGGCCGACGCCGGGCTGGACGCTGCAGGCTTTCACGGCAAAGCCCCCGACGTGCGCCCCACCCTGTGGGACCAGAAACGCAAGATTTCCGATGAATTCAATCTGGGTTGGGACAATCTGTCCGATGTGCAGCTTACCGACAGCTTCGCCACCGGGATTTTCCCCAATGTCCAGTTCGGCATGCACCCGGAAGGCGCCTTCCTGATGCGGTTCATGCCCGACGCGAAAGACCCGGAAAAATTCGTCTATGACAACATCACGCTGGTCCGGTATGTCGACGACCCGCGGTTCAAGGTGCCTGACTGGATGGGGCTGCCCGAGGGTACGGACTACATGGCCGCCGACCGGCCGGACGTGGAATATAAGGACATTGGCGAACCGCCGGAACTTGGCCTGGTGCTCGATCAGGATTCCGAACTGCTTCCCGTGGTGCAAAAAGGCATCCGCAGCCGCGCGTTCAAAGGTCCGTTGTGGAGCGAACAGGAACAGCGGGTACGCCACTTCCACAATGAACTAGACCGCTATTTGAACGGCGAGAAATAGAATGCACGCGAGTTATCGTCATTGCGAGGAGCACCGAGGGAACCAAGGTGCGACGCGGCAATCCAGAAAAGTCAACGCGCCCTGCGAAGTCCTGGATTGCTTCGCTACGCTCGCAATGACGGCAATAAGGGACATATAACGATGCCTAACGAAATAAACACCTTCGGCCCGCTTCTCAGCCATGCCGCAAACACCTGGCCACAGCGTGACGCGATTATCTTCCCGGACCAGAACCTGTCCTACCAGGCGCTGCACGCTGCCGCGACAGACCGCGCCAAACAGCTGATCGCCCTGGGCGTCAAGCCGGGCGAGCATGTCGGCATCCTTTTGCCAACCGCGGTTGAATTTGTCGAAGTGATGTTCGGCATCGCCATGGCCGGCGCCGTGATGGTGCCGATCAACGCACGATACCGCGCCAACGAAATTCAGTATCTAACGGAAAATGCTGATCTGGTTACCATCGTGACCACCGGTCAGGTCGCCGAAGGGGTGGATTTTGTCGAGCGCCTGTGCGAGGGCCTGCCCGGCCTGGAAGGTGCAGCAGACCCCTGGTCGCTTGAGATCAGCGTCGCGCCGAAGCTGCGCAATGTCATCGTCCTGGGCGATGACATGGCCGACGGCATGCTGCCGGAAGCGGTGGTGAATGCAAAAACCGGCGACGTTGCCGACAGCGCTGTCGAGGCAGCCAGTAACGGCGTAAAGCCCGAAGATATGGCGATGATCCTTTATACGTCCGGCACCACGTCCAACCCGAAGGGCTGTATGATCTCCGGCGGCTCGCTGATCGCCAATGGCCGCGCGCTGGCCAAAGCCTATGAGATGACGGGCGACGACAAATTCTGGTCTCCGCTACCGATGTTCCATATCGCCGCCACCTTCCCGATCTGCGCCTGTTTCGATCTGGGTGCGGCCTATGTGACCATGAGCTATTTCGAGGCAGGGACCGCGCTCAAGCTGCTGGAAGACACCAAGTCCACTGTCACCTATCCGTGCTTCGTGACGATCATTTCCGACATGATCAACCATCCCACATTCGACGATACCGATCTGAGCCATGTGCGGGTGATGAACAGCAATCTGGCGGTCCAGCCACCGGAATTCGCCGCCAAGCTGAAAGAGGCCATGCCGGACGCGATCCAGGTTGGCACATTCGGCCTCAGCGAAGCCTCCGGCTCAATCTGTTCGACGCCGCTTGATGCGCCGGAAGAGCAGCGCATTACGCGGCTGGGCTCGCCGCTGCCTGGCCAAGAGGTCAAAATCTGCGATCCCGATACCGGCGAGGAAGTCGCCACCGGCCAGCGCGGCGAAATCTGCGCCCGCGGGCCCAACATCATGATGGGCTATTACAAGGACGCCGAAAAAACCGCCGAGGCACTGAAGGACGGCTGGCTGCACACTGGTGACATCGGTTCGCTCGACGAAAACGGCACCATCATGTTCCATGGCCGGTTCAAGGACATGCTGAAGGTCGGCGGTGAAAATGTCGCCGCCGCCGAAATCGAAGGCCTGTTGCAGGAACATCCGGCGGTGAAGCTGGCCCAGGTGGTCGGCATTCCCGACCCCCGGCTGGTGGAAATTCCCGCCGCCTTTGTCGAACTGCATGAAGGCCAGACAGCGACCGAGGCCGAGCTGATCGGCTCGTTCAAGGGAAAGGTTTCAAGCTTCAAGATTCCGCGGCACGTCAGGTTTGTGACCGAATGGCCGATGTCTACATCAAAGATCAAGAAGTTCGCCCTGCGCGACCAGCTTGAAGCCGAACTGGCAGCGGAAAAAGGCGCCGCGGAGTAGACAGCAGGCCGTTCGTGCTGAGGAGCCGCGAGCGAAGCGAACGGCGTCTCGAAGTACGGACGCAGCCCGTTTCCCTTCGAGACGCGGCTAACGCCGCTCCTCAGGGCGAACGGGCTATAAGTGCATCACGCACGCGACCGATTTTGGCTCACGACCCATGAGAAAAACCGCCCCTCACCCTAACCCTCTCCCAAAGGGAGGGGGAATCAGCCCCGCGCCGCCGCTGTGGCTGCTGCCATCTTACTGCCATCAAAGCCGATGCGTTTCACCGGTGTGACCTTCAGCACGCGCCGGTTGGGCGTGTCGTTAAGGCGGACGAATTCTTTCTGTGCCTCAGGGTCGCCCCAGCGCAGCCGCTCTGCCAGCGCCGGTAGGAACCAGTCGATGGTTTCCCGGTCCTGCAAGACCTCGCACGTGCCCTTATAGGTCAGGCTCCAGGGCTTTTTGATGCTCGAGCCCTTGCTGGTAATGCTGACCGACACACGTGGTTCGCGCGCCACGGCCTGCACCCGCACCCGCAGCGACGACACGCTGAGCCAGAAACACCCGTCCTTGAAGATATAGGACATGATGACGCCCACGGGCCAACCATCCTTGGTCGACCACATGAAGGTGCATTCGTTCTGCGCCTCGATCAGCGCCCGCTCATCGGCTTCGTCGAGCTGGTAACTGCTGACGTCGTCGTAGTTGAATTCCTTGTCCATTCGCTACCTCCAGCTTCAATCAGTGCAATTTCCTGCTCGCCATCTACCAATTATACGAAAAATACGTATAATACGAGTTAGACGGAAAGGAGCATATATGGATCCCATCACATCAAAGGCGATACAACGCCAGTATGGACGTGTTCGCGCCCAGGCGCTACGCGAGCCCGTGGTGATAACCCACCATGGCAGAGAAGACATGGTCTTACTGTCAGCGGCAGAATTCAAACGCCTCAAGCGGCGCGACCGGGAAGTTCTGCTCGTCAAGGACTTGGATAACGAAACGCTGAAAGCGATTTTGGAGGCCGAGCCGCCCGAAGAGGCAAGCAACTATGACAATGAGGTTGATGGTTAGAAACATTGCCACTGCCGCCTCCGCAACCCGGCCTGCTCATTCGTTACGCCTATCTCTGGCATCGGCACGCTGCCGAAGGCAGGGAGGAAGGTGAAAAAGATCGGCCCTGTGCCGTCGTCCTCAGTCAGCATGTTGAAGACGGCGACATAATTGTTGCTGTCGCGCCGGTGACCCATTCACAGCCGCGAAACAAGCCCGACGGCATTGCTATCCCCAGAACCACGCGCGCTCGTCTGGGCCTGGACGACGAACCAGCGTGGATTATCGTCAGCGAAATCAATCGATTTGTTTGGCCTGGACCGGACTTACGGCCTGTTGAAACCAACCGGGGCAGGCGTTGGTCCTATGGCCTGCTTCCGGCCCGACTGTTTCGCCAGATTCAGGAAGCTATCTATCAAAAAGCGATAAGGCGAAACCTGTCCCAGACAGATCGCTCTAATTGACCCGTATCGCGCCCGGGCCTATACACGCCGGGCTGTTCGACGCTCAAGGAGCCTGCGCATTGCAAGCGCTATATGCCCTGCCGGATCATGAGGTTGTCACCGACCTGATCCCGGCCGTGACTGAGACCCATCTGGGCCATTTTGAGGCGCTGGAACACATCCAGCACCACCGAGGTATCGTGCCGGTCGCGATTGACCCGGCAAACGGCGGCAAGGTGTTGTGGGCCGATCTGGGCGATCATCCGTTCCGCGAATGGCAATATATGTACACGGTACAAACGCTGGCCAATGACGACGCCATTGCAGGTGCATTCACCACGGATTTTGACATTCTGGCAGACAATGCCGTGGTGAACGACGCAGCACCGCCGGCCGGCTTTATCTTTCATATCTCGCGTTGCGGGTCGACCCTGTTGGCCAAGGCCCTGGCCCGGTCAGATGCCAATGTGGTCATCAACCAGGGTGGCCCGCTCCAGCGCGGTTTCTGGGCGACCATTACCGATAACTGGGCAAAGCCAGCAGATCCCAGCCCGGAGAATCTGGCCATGTTCCGTAATCTGGTACTGGCCATGGCGCGCCGCCGGGCCGACGGCCAGGAACGGTCCTTTATCAAATTCATCAGCTGGAACAGCCTTTACATGGAGTTCGCGCGCGCAGCCTTCCCCGGCCTGCCCAGCCTGTTCCTCTACCGCGACCCGGTCGAGGTTATCGCTTCGGTCTTTAAAGAAACCACGGCTGCTCTATGGGCCAAGGGTCGCGTTCAGGCGGGTTTTTTGACCGGCGGCGACCACATGGCGACCCGCGACATGAGTGATGCGGCCTATTTGTCCAAATGCTTCGCAGAGTATTTCAGGGTTGCGTTGAGCGCAGAGCAAGATGGCCTGAAACATATTAACTATCTGAATATCAACGCAGAAAACTTCCCCAAAATCATCGGCGAGGGGCTGCACTTCACGCCGGATGCGGCAGAACTGGCGCTTATGGCCGAACAATTCCAGTACCACTCGAAGGACGATTCAGATAAAACCCAATTCCGCCCGGATGGTGCGGAAAAGCGGGCTGCGATGCCGGATGCCGACAAGCAGATGATCGCCGAAGAATGCGGATCGCTCGTTGCGCAACTGGATGCCGCACCCAACAACCTGTTTAGAAGCGCGTAAGCGCTGAACCAAAGGCGAGCCTATGTCAGCCCAGAAACCCGGCCTGCTATCGGTCCTGATCCCGAATTACAATTATGCCGGCTATATCGCGGAATCCATCGCCAGCGTCGCCGCACAGGACTATGCGCCGATCGAACTCATCGTGGTGGACGACGCCAGCACGGATAACTCGGTGGAAGCGATGAAAGCCGCGGTCGCGGATGCCGGTCTGTCGCGGGTTGAGATCATCGCGCTTGATGCCAATGTGGGCAAGCTGGGCGCCATGAACCGGGGCCTGGAGATAATCGAAGGCGAATATCTGATCATCCTGGATTCCGATGACCGGTTGACCCCGGAATATGCCAGCCGCTGTATCGCGGGGCTGAAGGCGGCCCGCGAAAAAAATGAGCACATCGGCTTTATCTATACGGACTGCAACCTGATCTCTGCCACGGGTGAACACCTCGACCGGGGCCGCTCCACAGCGTTCAAGCCGGAACTGCTTGAAATCTATAGCTTCATACCGGAACCGGCTGTTTGTCTGGCATCGATCGTTACCGATTCCGCGCCCTATGATGAAAGCATCCGGCGCGGCACCAAACACCACAAATGGACCCGCATTGTCGGCAAGGGCTGGCACGGCGAATATTTACCGGAGCCGCTTTTCGAATACCGCATGCATGACGCCAATATCTCGGGCATCGGCAAGCGCGTGCTCGATGAGGTCGACGAAGGAAAACGCGGCGAACGTATCCTGTCCGGCTATTGGCCGACGCAACAGCAGCAGTAGAAACAGCAATAGAGCACGCCATGCCGAGCCAGATTGCCCCGACCACAAACACAGCCCCCTTCCCGCTCAAGCTGGAAGATGCCCGGATCGGCGTGGTTGGACTGGGTTATGTCGGCCTGCCCGTGGCCGTGGAGTTCGCACAGCAATTCGACACCATCGGCATCGATACCAATGAAAAACGCGTTGCCGAGTTGAAAGCGGGGCGTGACGTCACCCGTGAAACGGACAGCGACGAATTGGCCGCGGCAGCCGAACACCTTAGCGTAACGACAGACTGGTCTGATATGGGCGACGCTAATGTCTATATCGTTACCGTCCCAACCCCCGTGGAGAGCCACAACCAGCCGGATCTGAGGCCTCTCGCCGCTGCCACCCGCGCCATTGCAGGCGTGCTGAGCGCCGGCGACCTGGTCATCTATGAATCCACCGTCTATCCCGGTGCCACGGAAGAGTTTTGCGTCCCGATCCTGGCCGAAGAATCCGGCCTGACCTATAATCAGGACTTCTTCGTCGGTTACAGCCCGGAACGGATCAATCCCGGCCAGAACGACCAGCGCCTGCCGGATATCCAGAAAATCACCTCGGGATCGACGCCCGAAACCGCCGATTTTATCGATGCGCTTTATGGCCAGATTATCACCGCGGGGACGCACAAGGCGGCCTCGATCAAGGTTGCTGAAGCTGCCAAGGTGATCGAGAACACGCAGCGCGACCTGAATATCGCGCTCGTCAACGAACTCGCAATGATCTGCAACCTGCTGGATATCGACACACTCGATGTGCTTGAGGCAGCGGGAACCAAATGGAACTTCCTGCCGTTCCGCCCCGGCCTGGTCGGCGGGCACTGTATCGGCGTCGATCCCTATTACCTCACCCACAAGGCCGAAGAAATCGGCCACCACCCGGAGGTCATTCTCGCCGGCCGGCGGATCAATGACCGCATGGGCAAGTACATCGTCAATCAGTTCGTCCGGCTGCTGGGCCAGCACGACCTGCTGTCCAATGACCTGCGCATCCTGGTTCTGGGTTTCGCCTTCAAGGAAAACTGCCCGGACGCCCGCAACTCACGCGTTGCAGACATTGTCGAGCATTTGGGTCAGTTCAATATCGCCTGCGATGTCTATGATCCCTGGGTCGACCCGGATGAGGTGGAACGTGAATATGGCCTGAGGCCCATACACGCGCTGGAAACCGGCAAATATGATGGCACCATCCTGGCCGTCGCCCATGATACGTTCAAGGAGATGGGGCCTGAGGGTATCCGTGCCCTCGGCAAGCCCGGCAGCGTGCTCTATGACGTCAAGTCAGTCCTGCCGAAGGACGCCGTCGACGCGCGGCTTTAGGCGTTCTGGGACGTAGGCTGGCACACCTTGACCTACGAAGACTTCAATGCTTTTTGCGGCTCCCTTCCCGCGACAACGCACGTCGTGCAATGGGGCGGTGCGCATGTGTGGAAAGTGGGCGGCAAGGTCTTCGCGATCGGTGGCTGGGACGATGGCGACGGCATTCGGGTTACGTTCAAGGTTTCCGATTTGGCCTATGAAATTTTGCGCGATGGGCCGGGTCTGCGGCCCGCGCCCTATTTCGCCACCAGAGGCATGAAGTGGATTCAGTATTTTGGCGGCCTGACGGAAGATGAGTTGAAAGCCTACTTGACCGACTCACACGAGATCGTCTCGCGTGGCCTGACCAAGAAAAAACAGCGCGAACTGGGGCTGAACCAGGACTAGAGCGGGATCAGGAAAAGTGGATACCGGTTTTCCGTCCGATCCCGCTCTCACTCATTGAATCTAGATCACGTTTATCGGTTTAGGTGAACCTACCTAAACCGATCGTGATCTAGGGCCGAAACGACGAGAGAGACTGGACCTGCTGCCCGTCTGCGCCGAAGTTTTCAGGCGAAAGCCACGCTTCAAATGCCGTCTTCACCTGCGGCCATTCGCTGTCAATGATGGAGAACCAGGCCGTGTCTCGGTTCTCGCCCTTCACGATCATGTCCTGACGGAACACGCCCTCGAACTGAAAGCCCAGCCGTTCAGCGGCCCGCTTTGAAGCGTCATTGCGGTTATTGCACTTCCACTCATAGCGGCGGTAGCCCAGATCATCGAAGATATGCCGCGCCAGAAGATACATCGCCTCTGTTGCCGCGGGAGTGCGCTTCAGCGAGGGCCCATAGATCACGCAGCCGATTTCAGCAGACGCAGACCCTGGCCTGATCCGCATATAGCTGGCGGTACCCAATGCAGCATGGGTGTCGGCGTCACGGATGATGTTGCTTTGCCACTTGCCGAGTCTCTGCCCGGCCTCAAATGCCTCAACCAGGGCGTCGACGGTGTCGAACGGTCCCAGGGGAACCCAGCGCCAGAGGTCCGCGTTCTCTGGGCCGCCAATCGCCGCGAACAAATCTTGCGCATCGCGCGCCAGATCGAGCGCGTCCACCCGCACAAAACGGCCCGTCACGGAGGTAAGGTTCGGCCGCTTAAAGGTTCTGTCCAGATCACTCACTGGGCCCAGCCCTCACATCGCTTCCGCACCAAAAGCAGTTTCAAGACTGCTTCTCGGCTGCCTGCCGCCGTCTGATCAGCGCATCTTCGGTCAGTTTGAATGAAGCTGGATTATCCACGTCAATCGGGCCCCAGCTGTAATCCTGGATGATCGAATCGACCGTGACGCCAAGCCCGCGGCCGATCCGCGCCATCAGCGCATGTACGCCCACCGCTTTTAGTTTGTAGAGAATGAAGGGCATGATCCCGAAGGCTTTCAGGATCCGCATATGGCGCTTGCCGAACTGGCCACCGCCCTCAAAGACCTTCACGGCATTGAGCGCGTTTTCGTTACGCAGACCGTAGAGGTTGCACGCGGACCAGCCGCCATCCTTCAACTCATGAAAGGCCAGGCCGGGTTCCGGAAACTCCTTCAGCACCACATCGCGGCCGGTGAAAGATACAGCTACGTCGCCAGAACCGGCGCGAAACTGATCGACAAATTCACTCACAATTTCAGCGGTGTGGAGCGCGTTGTCACCAGTCGTTATGAACAGGGGCAGCGGGTTATCGATCACGTTGACCGCCGACAGAATACTGTCGGCAATATTGCCGCTGCTTTCCACAAAAGCCATCTTGCCTTCGTCCATCCATGCCGCGAGCTGCGGCACCGTCCGCAGCGAAGCCTCGGTCTCAATGGAAACGAAAATCCGGTCGAAGCGGCCTGTTTCGATCAGCACGCCGACGACCCGTTCCAGCATCACCATACCGTCGATGGTGACAAAACATTTGTGTGAGAGACCCTGAAGCTGAGCAACCGAATCTGCCGGGCCTTTTCGGCTGGCCGCCATGACAAGCGCGAGGATTCCCGGTTCGGTCTGTGAGTCAGCCATAAACGGACTTTCTATTGTTATTTTGAATGGGTCAGGCGACCCGGGAAATCGGTGTAGCGAGGTGTTCGGCGAGATCGGCGATATAGACCAGGTCCGGCAGACGCTCAAGCGTATCACGCAGGTCCTTGGCCTGCGTCTCGCTTAGATGTCCACGGCAGCACTGGTCGAACTTCAGCCAGTATTCGTCCCACATGAAGGGAGCCTCCTTGCTGCCACGTGGCAGGCCGACGGCGGTTTCTAACACCCGCCCATCCTTGAGCGTCACGGTAACTTCTGTGGGAAACTGACTCTCCGGCAGATCAACGGTTTCGAGGTCCAGCAGGTCATAAACCTCACGGATTTCGGGCCGCATGACCGCTGCATCCGTGAAATCGTCCAATCCACAGGTCCCCTGAACAAGGATGCAGGCGATGGTGTATTCCTGGCTGAATTTGGCCTCCAGGCCGGTTTTCGGATCATGATGCATCAGGTTGTTCTGATGCAGTTGCGGCAGCCGGATTTTGAGTTTTTCGACATCGTCTTTGCCGAAGTCATGCTCGGCCATCAGGTCGAGCAACCCATCCATGGCGCGATGCGACACACCGCAGGACGGGAAGCGCTTAACCCTGAATTTATGCTCGGTAATCAGCAGCGGCTCACCGATGCTTTCGGTCTCATAGCGCAGGCTGTGACCATGTTCGAAATTGGTCAGGCTGTCCCGCAGCTCCTCGTAGTCCGGGCCGACCATAAGCTTCTGCATGCCCGTTCGGCCTTCCATAACGCCCATGCCGGCGGACATGCCTTCGCGCGCCAGGCTGGCGGCCATAATCCCTGCTTTGGCGGCAAGGCCCGCGTGCAGCGGTTTGGCCATCGTCCCGAACTGCGACATGAACCCCGCTGCCATGCTGGTGGAGAGCGAAAGCGCGCGGGCACAGCCATCGGCATCCAGCTTCAGCAATCGCGCGCAGGCTGCAGCAGCACCAACCGCGCCAACGGTACTTGTCGCGTGCCACCCGCGGTTCCGGTGGGGTGGATTGAGCCCCTGCCCGACCCGGCCCATGATCTGCAACCCGGCAATATAGGCGTCGATGCAGTCAGATCCAGATTTCCGCTCCTGCTCGCCAAGCGCCATAAGCGCCGGGACGAGAACGGTAGACGGATGGGTCTTGGAGGGATCGAAATTATCGTCGAAATCAAGGGCGTGACCGGCGGCCCCGTTCACCAGGGCCGCCCAGGGCGCCGCCACGCGTTTCGATTGGCCAGCCACCGCACAAGGGCCGGTTCCCCAGTCGGACACCACATTGAAGGCTTTGCACGCGACTGGCTCCGCCGCGCCGGGAATAATCACCGCGACCGTGTCGACAAATTCCCGGTGCGCCCAATCTCGCGCCTCGTCGGGCCACAGATTCGGTGTTTCAGCCAGCCATGTGCCGAAAGCTATCAGCGGATTGGCGGTCATGAGCGCCGTCCTCCCCTAAACGTTAAGGGGGAGTATACCCTAAATGACCAGCGCCAACGGCTCTTCAAGCAGGTCCTTGAACGCCTCAAGGAAGCGCGCGCCCAGAGCACCATCGATCGCCCGGTGATCACACGACATGGTCACCGTCATGACGGTCGCGACAGCGGGGGCGCCATTGCGGGCCACAATACGTTCTTCGCCCGACCCAACAGCCAGAATGGCGGCCTGCGGCGGATTGATGACCGCATCGAAGTTGCGAATGCCCAACATACCCATATTGGAAATACTGAACGTTCCGCCCTGGATCTCATCAAGCGAAAGCTTTCCGGAACGGGCGCGCGTCGCAAGATCCTTGGTTTCAGCCGCGATCTCGTGAATCGACTTGGTGTCTGCCGCCCGGACGATCGGCGTGATCAAGCCGCCATCGAGCGCAACGGCCATCGAGATATCTGCGTGCTGGAACATATGGATGCCGTCGTCATGCCATTGCACGTTACATTCCGGCACCTGCTTCAGCGCCAGTGCAGCAGCGCGGATGATGAAGTCATTCACCGAGGCTTTGGCGTCGGCGCCGGCATTCACCTTGGCACGGCGCGCCAACAGACGGTCCAGTTCGACATCTACCGTCAGATAGATATGCGGGATGCTGGACTTGGCTTCCGTCAGACGGCGCGCAATGGTCTTGCGCATATTGTTGAGTTCGATGAGCTGATAGGGATTTTCGCCTGGCACAACCGGCGCAGCAGACGCGCCCGAGGCAGCCCGTTCAACATCTTCCTTGGTGATGCGGCCACCCTTGCCGGTTCCCTGCACCGTGGCCAGATCGATATTGTGTTCCTTGGCCAGTTTTCGAACGGCAGGTGTGGTCCGGACATCTTCGTTGACGGCAGCGGGCGCAGCGTCTCCGCCACCAGATTCTGCGTGGGCTTTCACGTCGTCTTCGGAAATCCGGCCACCACGGCCACTGCCGGTTACATCGGCAATATCGATACCCAATTCCTTGGCCAATTTCTTGGCGCGCGGAGAGGCGCGGACGCGGCCTTTCTCCTTTGCAGGTTCGCCGCCACCGGACTGTTGCTCGTCAAAATAGGCTTGAACATCCCTGTCGGAAATTCGCTTACCCGAAGTCGGCACCTCGGCGATATCGACACCCAGCTCTTTGGCCAGCTTCTTGGCCCGGGGCGATGCCTTCACATCGGCTTGAGCCGCTTTCTTTGCAGGTGCTGAGGCCTCAGCCGCTTCTGCTTTGTCTTCCTTTTTCCTTGCCTCGACACGGCCCACCGCGATCGATTTGAAATTCGCAACGAAATCTTCAATCGCCGCATCGTCTGCGTCCTCAGGCGCGACGACGCCCAGCAAGCCGCCCACAGCGATCACATCGCCTTCACCCGCGACCTGCTTACGCAAGACGCCTTCAAGATCGGCTTCGACTTCGTTCGCTATCTTTTCCGTCTCGACATCCATGATCACCTGGCCCTTGGTGATCGCTTCACCTTCGGCGACATGCCACTTGGCCAGCGTACCCTCTGACATTTCGAGGCCCCATTTGGGCATGGCGATCGCTTTGATGTCGGCCATGACGGTTTCTCCTTCTCTAACTGTCTTCGCTTCGCTGTTTAGAACGGCAAAGCCCCGAGGGATGTTTTATTCCCCCGGGGCGGCCAGACAAATCAAACGCTAGCCTTAGTAATCAAGCGTTCTGCGGATTGCTGCTTCGATTTCATCCGTGCTGGGCAGGAATTCCTGCTCCAGATTGGGGGCGAACGGCACAGGTGAGTGCGCCGACGTCACCATCTCGATCGGGGCGTCCAGGAAATCAAAGCCCTTCTGCGCGACCATCGCGGAAATGTCCGATGCGACGGAACAGCGCGGTGTCGATTCGTCAACCAGCACCAACCGGCCGGTCTTTTCAACACTGGCCAGGATCGCATCTTCATCCAGTGGAGACGTCGTCCGCGGATCGACCACATCACAGGTAATGCCATCGTCGGCAAGACCATCGACGACAGTCTCGGCGAAATGAACCATCCGGCCTAAGGCCACGACGGTGCAATCATCGCCTTCACGCGAGACCGAGGCCACGCCGAACGGAATGCCTTCGTCGCCTTCCGGCACCTCACCCGAAACACCGAACAACGCCTTGTGATCAAAGAAGATCACCGGATCATCATCGCGCATCGCCGTCAGCATCAAGCCCTTCACATCTGCCGGCTTCGACGGAACCACCACTTTCACCCCCGGAATGTGGGTGATAATCGGGTAGATCGCCTGGGAGTGCTGTGCCGCAGCCGAGAGACCAGCGCCATAGGCTGTCCGAAGCACCATGGGCGTCCGTGCCGTCCCACCGAACATGTACCTGAACTTCGCCGACTGGTTCATGATCTGATCCAGGCAGTAGCCGATAAAGTCAGCGAACATGATTTCGACGACCGGACGCAGGCCACCAAGTGCCGCGCCTGCAGCAGCGCCGACAATCGCGGCTTCACTGATCGGCGTGTCGATGAACCGGTTCTCACCGTAACGGGCGTGGAACTGCGGATAGGTGCCGAAGATACCGCTTTGGTTGTCGCGTTCCCCGGACGAACCGCCGGCACCACCGGCGACATCTTCACCCATAATGATCGTGGTTTCGTCACGATCCATTTCAATCATCAAGGCTTCGGAGATCGCCTCGCGATAAGTCATTACTGGCATGATGATACTCCCCGGGCCTTAGTAAGAAATGTAGACGTTTTTGGTGACCTCGGACGGATCCGGGAACGGCGCCGCCATGGCCTCTTCGACCGCCTCATCAATCAGCTGAAGCACTTCAGCATCAATCGCATCGAGATCAGCGGCGTCCAGAAGCGCCGCCTCAGTCACCTTGGCACGGAAGTTCTTCAGGCAGTCCAGGTTCTCGCGGGCATCTTCGACTTCACCCTTGGCGCGGTAGCGCTGCGGATCGCCTTCAAAGTGGCCGAAGAACCGCAGACACTCAAACTCGAGCGCCGTCGGGCCACCGCCGGAGCGTGCACGCTCGGCGGCTTCGCCGAACATCTCATAGACCTGGAAGAAATCGGTGCCATCACCCTTGGCGGCCGGCATGCCGAAGCCTTCAGCCCGGCGGACCATATCGGTCTTGCCGCCACCCACGGCATAAGCAGGCGCGGTCTGTTCGGAATAGCCGTTGTTTTCAAAGACGAAGATCACCGGCAGGTTCAACATGACAGCCATGTTCATGGCTTCAAAGACCGGACCGGAGTTACAGCTGCCGTCACCGGCGAGCGCCACGGCGACTTCGCCCTTACCACGGTTCCGGAATGCAATACCCGCGCCCATGGCGATGGGCGGGCCACCACCGACAATGCCGTTTGCGCCCAGCATGCCTTTGGTCAGGTCGGCGATATGCATCGATCCGCCCTTGCCGCCGCACAGGCCGGTCGCGCGGCCAAAAATCTCTGCCATCATGCCTTTGACATCACAGCCCTTGGCGATGCAATGGCCATGGCCGCGATGGGTGCTGGTAATGGCATCGGAATCATTCAGGTTTTCACAAACGCCGACAGCGATTGCCTCCTGACCTGAATACAAGTGCGTAAAGCCGGGGATCTGACCTTTCGGGATCTCTTCATGAAGCCGATCCTCAAATTCGCGGATCGTTTTCATCTGGCGATAGGCACGGAGAAGTTCGTCGCGTGATAACTGCAAGTGATGTCTCCCTCATCGATTGACCCGCCCCTGTTTGAGTCTGACCCTGAGCGGGGAGCGGAATAGTGGCGAGGCCGGAAAGCCCGGTCAAGCGCCGATTGTGGCGCGGAACATACCATAGTCGCTATGGCGGTCTAGGTTAAACAATCACCTATGACGGTTCACGCCGAAGGCAAGAAAAAGGGCGGCCTTTGGAACCGCCCTTTCCCTTTCATAAGCCAAAGCAGGTCTTAGAACTTGGTGCGCTTGGTCTGACCACCGTCAACCGTGACGTTAACGCCGGTAACCCAGCTGGCCAGCGGGCTCAGCAGGAAGACGATGACATTGGCCACCTCTTCCGGCGTGCCGTAACGGCCCATGGCAATTGTCGACAGAACCTGATCATAGAACGGCTTCATGTTCTGCTTGATCATGTCCCAGTCGCCGCCTTCGAAATAGATCGACCCCGGCGAAACGACGTTCACATTGATGCCCTGCGGCGCCAGGAACTGGGCAAGGTTGGACCCATAGTTCACAACCGCGGACTTGATCGAGCTGTAGGACTGCGGCGCGGCGAAAAATTCACCGGCCGCTGTCGTCGCCATAAACACCATGGCGCCCTTGGATTCGGCCAGGAACGGCGTCACCGCCTCGGCACCGGCAACGGTGCCCATGATGTCGGCCTTGAAGTTGTTTTCCCAGTTATGGCCCCAGTTATTCGGATCGAAACCGCCACCAGCGGAAACGTTGGGGACGAACATATCGAGCCCGCCAAGCTCTTCCGCTGTTGCCTTCAGCCACGCGACATAGTTTTCAGTGTCCATGACATCGACGGTGCCGCCGACGACCTTGACGCCACCGGCCGAAAGCTCGGCAACCGCTGCATCAACTTCTTCCTGATTACGGGCGCAGATGCCGACATTGACACCTTCTTCAACCAGCAGATTGACGACCCGGCGGCCAATACCCTTGGTCGAGCCGGTGACAATCGCGTTTTTACCTTTGATACCCAGATCCATAAGTCTGTCTCCTGTTTAGATTTTATTGTGTGAAGTCTTTGAACTGTTCTGCGGGTTATTCGGCAGCGGCTGCCATCTCGTGCGGCTTGGGCAACCGGCCCAGCGATGCACCGCCATTGAGCTGGATATTCTGGCCGGAAACGAAGGACTGATCGCTGCAGAGGAACAACACGCCATTGGCGATATCGTCGACCGTGCAAATCCGGCCCATCGCCGTTTCTCGAGCGAACGCGCCTTCGATGTCGAGGCCCGGCGCGCCGAAGAACGGCTCGGTCATCGGCGTGCGGGTAAAGCCTGGGCTGAACGAATTAACCTTGATGCCTCGTGCGCCATATTCAACGGCAGCAACACGGACCACCTGATCGGCACCGGCCTTGGTACCGGAATAGATCGCCATACCGGGACCGGCATGGAACGCCGTCAGGGTCGACGCGGTGGCAATCGACCCGCCATCATTCATGATCTCTGCCATATAGCGGATGAACAGGATCGTGCCGACAAAATGGATCATCGTGCCGGGTAGGATTTCTTCTGTCGTCAGCTCGGCAATGGCACCGCCGACATTGATGCCGGCACAGTTGACGGCAATGTCGATCTTGCCATGTGAATCGGCGGCAGCTTGTGCCAGCGCCTTGATGTCGTCTTCCTTGCCGATGTCACATGCAACGGCCGTGCCGCCGATATCGGCGGCCAGCGCCTGAAGCGATTCCAGATTGCGCGCGGCAACAACCACCTTGGCGCCCTCGCCCGCAAGCCTGCGCGCAACGGTTTCACCAATACCGCCGGGTGACGACGCACCCGTAACAACAGCAACTTTGCCGTCAAGCATTCCCATTGTGATCTCCCCCTGAGAAGTCGAAGTTTAGTCTTGGCGGGCAGCCATAACATAGATTTTTTGGCCCGAACAGGATAAGAGGCCTGCACGCAGTCAATTAGGGCGAACGGCCCGCGTGGCCAGAACATCATGAGAGAAACATGAGCGAAACAATTGTCATTATCGGCGCAGGACATGCCGGCGGTCAGGCCGCAACGACATTGCGGCAAAAAGGCTTCGAGGGCCGGATCATCATGATCGGCGACGAACCCTATGTGCCCTATGAGCGCCCACCCCTGTCCAAGGCGCTTCTTGCCGGTGATATCGAGGTCGAACGGACCTATCTGAAAAAACCCAATTGGTATGAGGACAAGGACGTTGAACTGCGCACCAACACGCGCGCGACGTCTGTCGATCCAGCCGCAAAGTCAGTGACGCTCGACGACGGGGCGGTCCTCTCTTATGACAAGCTTTTGCTCGCCACGGGCACAAGGGTGCGAACACTCGACTTGCCGGGCGCCGACCTGGACAACATTTTCTATCTGCGCGCCATTGACGACACCTTTGCGATCAAGGACCGGCTGACGCCGTCTTCCAGACTGGTCATCGTCGGCGGCGGTTACATCGGCCTCGAGGTTGCAGCGGTCGCGGTAAAGATGGGCTGTACGGTAACGGTCGTCGAGGGCCTTGACCGGGTGATGAGCCGGGTGGTCTGTCCTGAGGTTTCCGCGTTTTACAATGACGTCCATACGCAAGCCGGCGTCGACATCAAAACAGGCATGGGTGTCAGCGCGTTTGAAGGGAACGGTAAGGTCGAAAAAGTCGTCTGCGCCGATGGGAATGCGTTCGATGCCGATATCGTGGTCATTGGTGTCGGCGTGGTTCCCAATGTCGAACTTGCTGAGGAGTGCGGGCTGGTGGTCGACAATGGCATTGTCGTCGACGAGTTCGCGGCAACCAGTGACCCGTCGATCTGGGCCGCAGGCGATTGTACCAATCATCCCAATTCGCTGCTTGGCCGCAGGCTCCGGCTGGAATCCGTGCAAAACGCTGTCGATCAAGCCAAGACCGCCGTGGGCAGTATGCTGGGTGAGCCGAAGGAATATGCCGAGGTGCCCTGGTTCTGGTCTGACCAGTATGATTTGAAGTTGCAGATCGTCGGCCTGTCCGAGCCTGGCGACGAGGTTGTGGTTCGTGGCGACCCGGCAGACAGGAAATTCTCCATCATCTACCTGCGGGACGGGGTTTTCACGGCGATCAACACAATCAACAACGTCAAGGACTTCATGGCGTCGAAGAAGATTATCGCCGCGGGACGCAAGATCGATCCGGCTCTGCTGGCCGATGCAGAAACCCCTCTTAAGGAACTGTAGCCGGGAATCGGTTGCATTCGGCCCGGGCTTTGGCTAGGAAGCGGCCCGATCTATTCACGCGTCGGAGGAAACACAGGCATGGCCAAGATTCACATCACCAACCGCGAAGGCGTTGAGAGCGAAATCGAGGGCGAAATCGGCATCTCGGTGATGGAGAACCTGCGCGATAACGACTATGAGCTAGAAGCCATCTGTGGCGGACAGTGCTCCTGCGCGACCTGCCATATCTATATCGACGACGCCTGGACCGAAAAAACCGGCGAGCGCAGCGACGAAGAAACCGAACTGCTTGAAGAGCTGGAATGCATGCAGCCGGGCTCGCGGTTGAGCTGCCAGATCGAGTTCACTGAAGACTTGGACGGCTTGAAACTGGTTGTCGCACCTGACGAATAAGTCAGAGCTTATAGCGAAATAAAAAGCCCCGCCTTTAGCGGGGCTTTTTCGTTTCTAGGCAGAACTGCTAGAGCGGGGTCAGGAAAAGCATGCCCTCGGACTTGACCCGATTGGCGGATACCGGTTTTCCGTCCGATCCCGCTCTCACTCATTGAATCTAGATCACGTTTATCGGTTTAGGTGAACCCGCCTAAACCGATCGTGATCTAGAACGGCGCAGCGATAAAGAAGCCGCCGATATATTCCGTATAAGACGAATCCGCGCCTGACTGGGTCCTGCCAAGATTGTCTGAGGGGGCAAATTCAGGCGTGGCAGCCGGCCCAACGGACGGACCAGGCGCCTGCGCAACCACATTTGGCGTTGTCGTGGCGGGCGCAGAAGATGTGGCAGGGCTCACAACAGGCACCGACGACGCCACTCGCGTTGCGCCGAGCGGGTCGGGACGATTTAACGACAAGGATGGCCGGCTGGGCACGCTAACCCTGTCCACCACAGAAATGTCAGATACGCGGTCTGCTGACACGGTAGCGACATTGCGCGAGAGACTTGCCGAGGAATTGGTCAGAACCGCCGAAGACCCCGCAAGGCTTACACTGCTGGCAGCATTGGAAACCGGCGACAATGAGGGCCCGGATGTCGGTGTGATCGTCGAATCAATCGATGCGACAACCGGTTCCGGCTCAACAACCGAAGGACTACTGGTCGGAGCATCCTGCACAGGCTGGCGAATCACCAGTTCCGAAGCGACAACATCAATCTGGTTTGCGGAAACCGAACTCAGCGTCGGGACCAGGCCACTGTCCTCAGCAGATAGGTTATAGATTTCGCGGACGTCGCCCCAGAAGCCATAGCTGAACGGACCCGCATTGAACGCCAGGCCCACCCGTGTCTTGTCGAGCCAGCGATAGCCAAGGCGACGCAGGAATGTCGGATCATAAAAGTTGGTGGGCGTGACCTGCCCCTCTGCACAGCCGGGACAACGGGCGCCCCGTTCCTCGCGATAGGCGACAAAGTCCTGTGATTCATGCAGATCGCGCTCAAGGTCCAAATCCAGCACGAGTGGTTGTTCGTCTTCTGGCTCCGCGAATGGCACCTCAATACCGCCGAGCAACTCCGCCAGGCCGGGATGAAGCTCGTCTGAGTCAGACAGATCAGCCCATGCCGGCAAAGGCGCGAGGAGCGCGCCCGCAAACACTACCTTAGCAAATCGAACCATTTGCCCACCCTCCTGGTTCTTTTCCTTGAAAAAATCCTAGCACAGTCAGGCTTGCTGGTACAATTCCGGTCCGAAATTTGTCATTCCGGAAGGGGGAAATATGAAACAGCATCAGAATCAGGTGATTACCCAGAATGCCTATGTCGTGCGTGACATTGAGGAGGCAGTCGATCGATGGCGCCAGTTTCTCAATATCGGACCGGTTTTCGTGATGCCACATATCCCGCTGGACAGCGTCACCTATCGCGGTACACCGGCCGAACTGGACCTAACGGCTGCCGTTGCCTTTGCCGGACATGTCCAGCTGGAATGGATCGTGCAACACAATGATGCTCCCTCTGCCTATCGGGACGTCGTCCCGGCGGGCGAAGAGGGTTTTCACCACATCTGCTTTTATCCAGACGATTATGATGCCGAGGTCGCCCGTTATGAAGCGCTCGGTTGCCCGATCGCAACAAGCGGCGCGGTCAGCCAGGCCAATGGCCGACGATTCTGCTACATCGATACGCGCCCGCAGCTCAATTGCATGGTCGAACTGGTCGATGCGCCCGAAGGCGCTGGTGTGGTCTGGGAAGCTCTCCGCGAAGCCACCGACACGTGGGACGGCAAGACAGACCCGATCAGGGAAGTGGCTCTCGGCTCGCCCTAAGCACTAAGGGCTAATCACCGTACAATTGTCGACAGGCAGTTCGACGCCATTGATGAATTTGGATTCATCTGAGGCCAGGAAAAGCACCGTATTGGCCACATCGACCGGATCGCCAATACCAGGGCCCGGCGGGGCATCAGCCGGCGGCGCGGGTGGCGGGGCATCCGGGTCCATGCCCGCACCGGCGCGGATCATCGGCGTATCGATCCCGCCCGGATGGATCGAATTGACCCGGACAGGGATACCGGATTGCTGGCAATAGACGGCGGCTGACTTGGTCATGGATCGCACCGCGCCCTTTGCGGCGGCATAGGCGAAGAACGGGGGATAACCGACCAGTGCTGCGGTCGATGACACGTTAATGATCGAGCCGCGCTCGCCGTTCTCTTTCATCGCGCCCAGGGCGTACTTCATGCCCCAGAACACACCATCGGTCATGATCGAGTGGATCCGGCGCCATTCTTCTGTGGTGGTACTTTCCACGGTCGCGACGAGGACAATACCGGCATTGTTGACCAGCACGTTGAGCTTGCCGAACTGATCCGTGGTTGCCTTGATAATCTCCGGCCAACGGTCTTCGTCAGCGACATTCTGCTCCAGGAAGATGGCGCCGTTACCCGCCAATTGGGCTGTTTCTTCACCGCCTTCCACATTGATATCGGTGACGACGACCTTGGCGCCCTCTTCCGCCAGCCGAATGGCATCCGCCCGGCCGAGGCCCGAACCACCGCCGGTTACCAGGCAGACTTTTCCTTCTACGCGACCCATATCCCTCTCCCCATTTCAGAAAACCAGTTGATGCCGGCACGCTAGCGGGCGCGCCGGGTCAGGACAAGGCCGGACTATTGACGTTGCTTATTCGACGATACCCGGGAAGGCGATGTGGTCGCTTTCGGTGTTGTCCTCGCGCAGCTTCTTCATGGCGGCATATTCGTCGCCATACCAGAAGTCCTTGAAAGCCTTTTCAGACGGGAATTTCAGCATCACCAGTGAACTGCGCGGGCATTCGCCATCCAGCACCTGGAACTGGTCACCGGCCGCCAGGGCCTCGACACCGAATTTATTCGCAACTGGCGGTACCTTTTCCTGATATTCCGGGACCCAATCGGCGTTTTTCATGTCGTTCAGGCCCAGCATGTAATAGGGCGTGCCCTCATCTGCAGGCGCGTCTGGATCTTCATCGGCCATACCCTCGACCAAGATGTTGTCCTGTTCGCTGGAGTCCTCCCGCAGCAATTTCAGCGAGGTATATTCAGGCGCCGTCCAGAACGCATTGGCGTGCTTCATCGATGGAAATTTGATCACGACGATCCGCTTGCGCGGCCAGTTGCCATCGACATGCTCGATCTGTTCGGTTCCGGCGATGACTTCTGCCTTATAGCGCTGCAGCAGCGACATGGTTCCTTCACGATACGGCCCCATCGCGCCTTCGTTATAGATGTCGATTCCGATGATCATGTAAGCGGGTTTGGTCATAACTCTCCCCTGTCTGGCTCCCTGACCCTGCCCGGATCATAAGCACCCCCGTCAAATTTGCGATTGATTTGAGTCACACAGGGCTAACGCACGCCATGCATCAGCTTTTTCAGTAAAGGTGATATCAGCACCGCAACAACGCCTGCGCCGACCGCAACCCAGGCAATAGACGTGAAGGTCGCGTCATAGATTGGCAGGGCAACATCCACGGCAACCTCTGTCCCGGGTGGTTCGTCGACGCTCGCGGTCATCGCGATCAGCGCCGCGGCATAGTTGGCAAAGGCGGACGAAAGAAACCAGATCCCCATCATCAGGCTGGTGATGCGCTGCGGTGCGAGCTTCGTGACCGCCGACAGACCGACCGGCGACAAACAAAGCTCGCCCGACGTATGGAACAGATATCCCAGCACCAGCCAGGCAAAGCCCACCTTGTGGCCGTCTTGCGCCAGGTCGATGCCGACGACAAACATGAAAAAGCCGAGGCCGATCTGGATTAGACCGAAGGCGAATTTGACCGGGATGTTCGGCTCGGCCTTCCAACGCGCCAGCCGCAACCAAAGCAGCGCGAAAAGCGGGGCCAATAGAATAATAAAGGTTGGGTTGATCGCCTGAATTTGCGCCGGCGCGACGGAGAGTCCAAACAGGGTTAGCTCGACCGCCCGTTCGGCAAACAGCGAAATTGACGTGCCCGTCTGTTCGAAGAAGGCAAAGAACAATGTCGCCAGGCCGGTCAGCACGAGAATAGCAAAGACGCGGTCCCGCTCTATCCGCTCCAAATGTGCAACGGCGTAATAGAGCACGCTGCCAATGGCGATGGCCGCGACCACGACCAGGAGCTGCCCAACCACATGACTATTCTGAACCAGCCACCACAACGGAAGGACCGAGGCAAAGCTTGCTGCTGTAATCAGATGGCCCATTTTCAGCCCGGCAAAGACGGGCATCTGCAGTTTTTCAGGATCGTCGGGTTCTCCCTGCCCGTCCAGCCACGAGCGCCCCGCGATGAAGACGATCAGTCCGGCGGCCATGCCAACCGCTGCCGCGCCAAACCCATAAGACCAGCCATAGGTATGACCCAGCCAACCGCACAGCAGCGGCGCAGCTAATGCGCCGATATTGATGCCCATATAGTAGATCGTGAACCCACCATCGCGGCGCGGGTCACCGGGTTCATAAAGCGCCCCAACGATGGTTGAAATATTTGGCTTCAACAGGCCCGTCCCGACGATAATCAGCGCGAGCGCGAGATAGAAGATCTGCAGCGAGTTCAAATCCTGAACCAGCGAGCCATCGGCAGCATAGGTGCTGGCATCGCCTTCGAACGCCATGCCGATATGCCCCATCATGATGAGCACCCCACCCAGAATGACCGCCCGGCGATATCCCAACCACCGGTCGGCCAGATAACCGCCCAGCAGCGGTGTCAAATAGACCAGCGAGGTATAGGCGCCGATAATCGCAAAGGCGGGGTCGTCGGCGAACAGGAAGTGCTGGGTGAGGTAGAACACCAGCAGCGCCTTCATGCCGTAATAGCTGAACCGCTCCCAAAGCTCGGCAAAGAACAGAACAACCAATCCCCGGGGATGACCCAGGAAAGTCTTGGCGTCTGTAGCGTATTGCGTCGCTGCTTCATCCATGGCCCCGCACTATAGACAACATGCCGGACTGCAAAAGGCCCTTAAGTTTTGGCCCGCCGTCGCTATAGTCGCGAGCAAATCCTACCGGGAGAGAATTGATGACCGAAATGCCGCATCTCGAAGACGCGATCCTGACACTGGAAGACCGGGTCGCCGTACTGACACTCAACCGCCATGACATGCGCAATGCGCTGACCGGCAACAAGATGATCGACCACATTGTCGATACCTGCGCCTGGGTGAACGCCTGCCCAGAAGTCTCCGTCCTGGTGATTACGGGCGCAGGCTCGGCATTCTCCGCCGGTGGCAATATCAAGGCGATGAAGGAACGCGGCGATGATTTCGCCGGCGATGTGGGCGCCGTCGCTCAAAGCTACCGCGACGGCATTCAACGTATTCCGCTTGCCGTTCAAAGCGTCGAGGTTCCGGTGATTGCTGCCGTCAATGGCCCGGCCATCGGCGCAGGCTGCGACCTGACCCTGATGTGCGACATTCGCATTGCCTCTGAAAATGCCCGCTTCGGCGAAACCTTCGTCAATTTGGGTCTGATTTCGGGCGATGGTGGCGGCTGGTTCCTCCCCCGCGTGGTCGGGCCGCAGCGGGCCGCTGAAATGACCTTCACAGGACGCCTGGTCAAAGGCGATGAAGCGGTCGAGCTGGGCATCGCCATGGAAGTCGTCGCGGAAGACGAACTGATGCCGCGCGTCATGGAGCTGGCCAAAGAGATTGCCTCCAAGCCGCCGATCACCGTTCGCTACACCAAACGGCTTTTGAAACTAAGCGAGCGGGCCGAGCTGAAGGACTTCCTGGCTCAATGCTCATTCTTCCAGGCCGTCTGCCACCAAACCGACGACCATATGGAGGCGGTCACCGCCTTTATTGAAAAACGGTCGCCTGAATTTGCCGGCAGGTAAACCAAAGCGGGGGTAACCCCGTAGAGACAGGCTATTCCAATCAAGTTAAAGGTGCGTCATGCAACGCCTTGCGATTGCTATTGTTCTCCTTATTGGGCTCGGCCCGGTCTCTAGCTTGGCAGCGGATCCGCTGCCCGAAGGCGTGCGCGCCATGCTGGAAAGTGCTGCGGCACGCGATGCAGCCGAAGGCACAACCCGATATCTCGATACAGCGCTAATGCTCGCGCGCGATGCCTACCCCGACCGGATCGCCGAGATCGATGTTCTGGCCAGTGAAATCACCCCTGCCCAACCAAGCGCCGTCGCTGCGGCACCAGCGCCGCCTCCCCCGCCGGCGGAAGACCCGCCCGCCGAACCAGCCAAGCCTGTTGGTTTTTTCTCATTCTCCGGCTGGAGCGGTTCAGTTGAACTCGGGGCGACGCTCACCACGGGCGATACGGATGAAAAGGCGCTGACCTCTGCCTTTGATCTGGTCAACGAGCGCGCCCGCTGGCGGCACAAATTGGGCGCCAGTTTCGACTTCACCCGCACCGCCGGCGCGACGACCAAACAGGCGCTCGCAGCCTATTACCAGCTCGACTACAAATTCAGTGAGCGGCTCTATGCCTTCGGTCGGTTCGAATATGACGACGACAGGTTTAGCGGGTTTGATTGGGAACTGCAGGAAGCCGTCGGCGTTGGTTACCGGCTTTTCCAGGGGGACACCTACTTCTTCGATGTCGAAGGCGGCGTGATCTATGAGCAGATGAAGTTGACGGCCACCGGCATGACTGACTCCCAATTCGGCGGCCGGGCCAATGCGATCTTCAACTGGGACATTTCAGAAACCTTTAGCCTGAACAACGAGACCACAGTCCTCGTCACAGAAGGCGGCGAGAGCCTTGAGAATACCATCGCGGTTCAGACGAAGATCACCGACAGCATCTCCGGCAAGCTGTCATTCAACGTCGAATGGGAATCGGATGTGCCGGCTGGCGCATCGAAAACCAACACCGAGACCAAGGCAACGATTCTCTACGGTTTCTAACCGCCAGAGTAGTGCCGTTCAAACCGTCGGCCCAATCCAGTGAGAACCTCATAGGAAATGAGTCCGCCTGCGTCCGCCTGCTGATCGAGAAGGACGTTGGGGCCTATCAGTTCAATCAATTCACCAGGCGTGGTCGCGTCTTCGGACGCTATGGTGACATCAAGAGTGATCAGATCCATCGAAACCCGGCCAACCATGGGCACGTGATACCCGGCGACAAAGCCCTGGCCGTGATTGGTCAGGGGCGTTGGCAGTCCGTCGGCATAGCCAGCGGCGACCGTCGCCAGCCGCATCCGGCCGTCGACTGTGTAGAGCGCCTCATACCCGATGGTCGCGGGTGGGTCGATCCAGCGCTGCTGCAACACCCGGGCCTTTGCAGTCACGACCGGCGCAAATGGATTGGCCACGCCATGCGTCGGGTTGCCGCCATAAAGCGCAATACCCACGCGCACCGCATCGAAGTGATAGGCGGGTCCCAGCAAAACACCCGCTGAATTCGCCAGGCTTTTCCGGACATAGGGGTACATCGGGATCACCTCGTTGAAGAGGGCGAGTTGTGCCGCGTTCTGCGGGTGATCGATCTGCCCGGCACAGGCCAGATGACTCATGATCTCGACCAGGTTCAAACCATGGAGATTTGAGGCAAGCGCGCCTGCTTCTTCCGGTGCCAGCCCCAGCCGGTTCATACCCGTATCAACATGGATGATACAGGGCGCGCCCTGCCCGGCCTGACGCCAGCGTTCGACCTGCTCCATGTCGTTGAGAACCGGAACGAGACGGTGCTCAAGAAACACCCCTTCATCTCCGGGCATCAGCCCGTTGAGCACGATGACTTCAGCAGACCGCGCAATTGTTTTGAGTTCAATGCCCTCTGTCACCGTGGCGACGAAAAAGCGTTTGCACCCGGCACCCTGAAGCGCCTTTACCACCGGCTCGATCCCCAAGCCATAGGCGTTGGCCTTGACGGCCGCGCCAACCTGCGCCCCCTCGGCGCGCGCGCAGATGTCGCGATAATTCGCGACGAGCGCCCCCAGATCAATCTCCAGGACGCCGGGGCTAAGAACCGTTGAGTTGTCAGAAGCAGGTGGCGGCATGAGAGCTTGTTTGCACCACACGACGGGCCAACGCGCAAGGCGTTTTGGCAGACTGTCTCGACTGACATAGGGACAACATCATTGCCCCACCCGCCAATATGGGTAATGTGCATCCCATACACCGTAAACGGCTGCCCATAATATGCCCCGCAGGCTCGTCAGGCAGCGGTCCAATGTCAGGGAGACACCTTATGAAACTCGGACTTTTGCTCGGCTACTCGGGCGGCACCATGGATATGGCCCTTGATATGGCCAAAGACGTCGAGGCCATGGGCTTCGATTCGGCCTGGACGGCAGAAGCCTATGGCTCTGACGCTGTGACGCCAGCCGCATGGGTTCTGGCCAACACGACAAAGCTGAAGGTTGGCACGGCGATCATGCAAATCCCGGCGCGGACACCTGCGATGACGGCCATGACCGCGATGACCCTGAACGCGCTGTCCGGCGACCGCTTCATTCTGGGGCTTGGCCCGTCGGGCCCGCAAGTCGCTGAAGGGTGGCATGGCGTGCCTTATGGCAAGCCGATGACCAAGATTAAGGAATATATCGAGATCATTCGGATCATCCTGAAGCGTGAGGGTCGCCTCGACTATCAGGGTGAGGAATTCCAGGTGCCCAATACCGGCGAAGGCACCACGGGACTGGGTAAGCCGCTCAAGAGCATTCTGCACGGCAACCCGGATATGCCGATCTATACCGCCGCGATTACACCGGGCGGTCTGCGCACCTCTGCCGAAGTGGCCGACGGCGTGTTCCCGATCTGGATGAACCCGAGCCGCTATGACGTTTTGGAACAGAACCTGAATGAAGGCTTCGCAAAAGCCGGCAACAGCAAGAGCCTGGATAACTTCGATGTGGCGCCGTTCGTGACCGTTGCCATGGGTGATGATATCGACAAGTGCCGCGACATGGTGCGGCCCGGCATGGCGCTTTACATCGGTGGCATGGGCGCGCGATCGAAGAACTTCTACAACGACTATGTGAAGCGCCTGGGCTACGAGGATGCGGCGATCAAGATCCAGGACCTGTTCCTGGACGGCAAGAAAGAAGAAGCCGCAGCAGCCATTCCGGACGAACTGATCGACAGCGTCGCGCTGATCGGCTCGAAGGATAAGATCGTCGGCGATCTGGAAGCCTGGAAAGAAGCCGGCAAGAAGAAGCATGTCGGTTCCATGATGCTGGGCTGCCGCCAGCCGGAAGCCCTCAAAGCCATCGCCGAGACGATGCTGTCTTAGAAGCTCTCAATGTCATTCCGGCGAAAGCCGGAATCCAGATCATCCCTTATCCTGGACCCCGGCCTTCGCCGGGGTGACAGGTGGGTTTAGCTTTTCAACAAAAGCATCCAGAGACTCTTCAAACCCCGGCGCTTCTACCTGATCGGTTTTAAGGGCCAAGGTCGCTTCCGCAGGTCGTTTTAGAACGTCTGCCATGCCATCGAAAGCGATGTCCGGGTCCGATTGTCCCCCATAGGTCACAAACAGGCCGACCCGGTCAGGCAACTTTGGGTTTCCGGCCAAGAACGCCCTGACCGGGAGCGATGGGTAACTGGTCCAGATCGGTGTACCAATCAGAACGAGGTCGTAGTCACCCGCAATCTTCGGCGCCTCGATTTCGGGCAGATTGCCCTTCACACTGTGATAGCCCGCCAGCAGGAAGCGGATCGCTCCGGTTCTGAAGCGCTCACAATGGATTTCTGCCAAATCAGCGTCTAGCCGATCCGCCAGGGCGGACGCCACCGTTCGGGTGGTACCCGTTCTCGAATAGTAGATGATGAGCGTCTTCATGACCGCACCCGCGATAACCCTATGAAGAGCATTATCGCGGGCTACGGGTCAAACCGCCTTGACGACGGTCAATTGTCTGAACTTGCTCCGGGCCTTACTCGACCTGTCGGTCTAGGCGAAGCTGTGCGCCTCGATCGACTTGTAAGGCACGATGACAGCTTGGCCTGACGACCAATCGATGCTGCGGGCCGGGTCGGTTTTGCCGTCCCAGTCCTCAGCGCCAGCTTTGACAATGTCGAACATGGCCTCGATCGCCTCTCCGCGCGCCATCAGCTGGATCATCACGCCGGGCTGATCCTCGGAATCGATATAGGCATGGCCGTCGCCATAACGCTGGCGCACCGTATAATTCATGCCCTTATCCTTCAGCTCGGTGAGTTTGTCTTCGATACTGTCGACCCAGACCGCAAGATGCTGCAGGCCGCCCGCCGGATTAGTTTTGAGATACTCCTCGTAAATGCAGGCCTCGTCACCGCAGGGCTGGATGATTTCGATCTGCTGGTCGCCGGAATAGGCGAAGCCGGCTTTCAGCTCCAGCTTCTTGGCTTCGCCGTCGACAACACCATCAAAATCCTTCAGGTGCTCGACAAAGAACGGACCAACGCCCCGCGCCGTCCAGTGTTCGATCGCCTTGTCGATATCCGGCACCACATAGCCTTGCTGCACGACCGGTCCAAATACGTTGCTCATTCTTCGTCTCCTGTATTCTGATTTGTTTGTGGGTGTAGGATAGCGGAAGAGGTGCCGCGAGCGTATATCCTTTATACGCGAAGGAAAAACACAGGGCAGTTGCATGTCATTTCATCGCTTTTCAGGACGATTACAGAAAATCGGAGTCCTTTGGCTTGCATTAGTCGCCCTGTCGATTGGCATGCTTGCCGGGACGAATTCGGCCAGGGCAGCGAGCTACATCAACTACTATTGCGACTGCACACCCAACTCTGACGGCGTCTGCAGATGCTTTAAGATGGGTAGCTACACAATCGAACCCTCTGGCACGTCGAAGGAGTTCAGGGGCCACTGCAGCAACGCCACGGTCCAAAAACGCCGGGTCGACATTACCGGAAAGAAGAACGGCACCTCCTGCGCAAAGACGGACACAATCTTTGGCTATGCGTCGGCGTCCTGCACCAACTGGAACCCGATAGAGTCGGACGGCATTAACATCTCGGTCCGCTGCGCGATTGATAATCCCAGCCTGGTCAACGGTGACCTAAACGCACCCTAGTTGCCGACAACCCCCTCCAAACGAAGGGCGGTAATTTCGTCGGCGCTGAGTCCGTACTCAGCCAACACCTCGTCCGTCTGCTCGGCGAGCTTGGGCGCCGCACCGAGATTATCGGCGGGCGTGCCTTCAAACCTCGCGGCATGGCGCGCCTGACGGATCCTGCCCGCATGCGGGTGGTCATATTCGACGAGCGATTCATTGGCGACGACCTGCGGATGATCGAGGACATCCTTGCGCTTTAGGACCGGCGCACAGGGCACGCCGGCATCGTCCAGAATATCGAACCATTCCTGTGTGGTTTTTTCTGTCAGGACGCTCTGGGTCAGTTCCAGCCGGTCATTGATGTTGAGGTCGCGCAGCGCCGGGGTTTTGAAGCGCTCATCCTCCAGCCATTCGGGATGACCGACAGCATGGCAGAGCGCCTCCCACTGGGCGTTGCTCATCACCGCGACGCTCATATAGCCATCGGCAGTTTCGTAAATCAGATCAATGAAGCTGGCCGCGCGTTGTTCCGACACTTCCTTGCCCACGAAAGTCTGACCGCCCATGTCGGACGACCAGAGAAACTGGGTGACCGCATCCATCATGGAAAGCCGAACATGCTGGCCCTGCCCCGTCCGCTCCCGCGCCAGCAGCGCGGCGGTAATCGCCTGAAACGCAGTCATCGCCGTCAGTTTGTCCGGCAGGATGGTGCGCACCAGCCGCGGCCGCGCCTTATCCGATCCGCCCTGTATAGATGCGAGGCCAGATAGCGCCTGGATGATCGGGTCATAGACCGGCTTGTGCGAATAGGGTCCCTTTTCACCGAACCCGGAGATTGAGACATAGACCAGCTTCGGGTTTTCCGCCTTCAGCGCTTCATAACCAACACCAAGCCGGTCAACGACACCGGGCCGGAAATTTTGCATGAACACATCGGCGCCACGCACCATGCGCTTCAGCACGTCGACCCCGGCCTGTTGTTTGAGATCGATGGTGATGGAACGTTTGTTACGGTTGTTGTTCAGGAATGTCGCGTGCAGCCCGCCCGACCGATTGCCCCCTGCACGCACATAATCACCCACCTTGGGCGGTTCGATCTTGATCACATCAGCGCCCTGATCCCCCAGCAGCATGGTCGCAAATGGCCCGGAAATCATGCTGGTAACATCGAGGATCCTGTATCCCTCCAGCGGTCCACTCATCGAGCTGGTCATTTCGCTTTCACCTTCACCACCGTTTCACCCGCCTTACGCGCTCGCGCGAGCCACTTTTCATAGACCTTGTTCTGTTGTCCGCGTGTGGGGCCGAATTTGAACAATCTGACCGGCTTGATCCCCACAAAACCAAATACCTGGCCCCTGATCAATTTGGGCAGCGGATTGCCGTATTTGAGCCAAAGATACCACGGCGGCGTGTCCATCGTGATCAGGGCGTCACCGCTGCGCCCGGCCAGCAAGCGGTCCCAGAATGGCCCCTTCTCACGGTATTTGAAGGCAACGCCCGGCAACACCACCCGATCGACAAAACCCTTAAGCAGCGCCGGCATCTGCCCCCACCACATGGGGAAAACCAACGTCAGGTGCTCACACCATTCAAGACCATCGGCAATTTCCTGCAGGCCCGGTTCCCACTCCTGCCGTTGCTTGTAGCCTTCGTGCAAAACCGGATCGAACTCTACATCGCGCAAGTGAAAAACGCGTATGTCCGCACCCGCGGCGGTTGCCCCTTCAACATAGGCATTCAGCACTGCGTCACAGAGCCGATCCCGCCCCGGATGGCCGTTGATCACCAAAATTCGCCTGCCTGGCATACAGAACTTCTCCAATCAGCCTATTTGACGGCGGACAGGCTACAACGCATGCTTCAGATCAAACAGGGGAGATTCCATGACCGAAAACGGTACCCACCGGCTTCACGAGATGGCCGCGCGGGACGAAATCTATCAATTGGTATGCACCTATATGCGGGGCCAAGACCGGCTGGACCCGGAAATCCACCGGTCGGTGTTCTGGGACGATGCCTATTGCTCCTATGGCATCTATGAAGGCGGACCGAATGGTTTTGTCGAGTTCGCACAGGGCGCGCTGAAGGACCATCTATCCAATCACCACATGATCGGCCAGGTGCAGATTGAGGTGGAGGGCACGGAAGCCTTCGGCGAGGTCTATTATCAGGCCTTTCACCGCATCAGGGACGAGGATGGCACCGAGCATGACCTGTTTGTCTGCGGCCGTTATGTCGACCGCTATGAACAACGCGATGGGGTCTGGAAGATCGCCTATCGCTCCGAACTGGTCGACTGGGTGCGCGACGACCCGGCGACTGATTCATGGCTCAAAGATAGCGGCATGTTGCCCGGCGCCCGAAAACCAGACGACCCTCTCTATAACCGCCAAGCCATGTACAAAAAACCATGAGTGTCTCCGATTACAGTTTGACCGACCCGGCGGTGCAGGAGTGCCCGTACCCGTTTTATGAAGCCATGCGCCGCGAGCAGCCGGTTTACCGGATGCCGGAAACCGGGTTCTATATCGTCAGTCGCTACGATGACCTAAAGGAAGTGCTGCGCGACGTGGACACGTTCTCAAACCAGTTCACGTCGGCGCGGGCGAAAGCCATTGGGGCGGCTGACAGTCCGATCACCAAAATGTACCAGACGAAGGGATGGGCGCCGGTTCCCGCCCTGCAACAGACCGACCCGCCGGTCCACACCCGGTTCCGCCGGCCCATTGATCGCACTTTTACCGCCAGCCGGGTGCGCGAAATGGTACCCTATATCGATGGCATCGTCAGCGACCTGATCGACGGGTTCATCGACAACGGCGAGACCGATTTCGTCGAGAGCTTTGCTGTCCCCCTGCCCTGTTATGTCATCGCCGACCAATTCGGCGTGCCGCGATCCGACGTACCGAAGCTGAAAAAATGGTCCGACGCGCTGATGGATCAGATCGGCATGATGATGTCACCGGAACGCGAGCAGCAGGTCGCCGATGAAATTCTGGAGTTTCAGACCTATTTCGACGGCGTGTTCGAAGACCGGATGAAGAACCCGCAGGATGACATGCTATCGGACGTGGTCACGGTGCTGCCCGGTGAAGAGGCGCTCGATATGAATGAGCTGCTCAGCACCATGTCCCAGCTGTTGACCGGCGGCAACGATACGACAACCGGCTCACTGGCCGAAGGCATGCTGCTGTTGGTCCAGCACCCGGACCAAATGGCGAAGCTGCGCGCTGACCCGTCGTTCATTAAAAATTTCGTCGAGGAAGTTTTGCGGATCGAGTCCCCCGTTCAGGGGCTGATGCGCGTAACCACCAGAGATGTTGAACTGGGTGGCACCGTGATCCCAAAAGGGGCTGTGGTTGTTGTCCGCTACGCCTCTGCCAATCGGGACGAAGCCCGGTTTGACTGTCCGGCTGAATTTCAGATCGATCGCAAAGATGCAGGCGCGCACATGGCGTTTGGTGCCGGCATTCACTTCTGTCCCGGCGCCATGCTGGCACGGCAGGAGATGATCAGCGCGTTCAGCCAACTGCTTGACCGTCTGCAAGACGTTGAGCTCTCCGTGCCGGAAACCGAGCTGGCACACTTTCCAAGCATGTTCCACCGGCGGCTGAAATCTCTGCCCATTCGCTTTCGAAAAGCTTAGCCAACACAGCATTACAATGGCCAACCAAGCAATTGACTGATGGCCGTCAAAAAGCCAGTTTAGGAGCCTATCCCCTCGTCCTGGCAACCCTTCATCCGGGGCACACATGTTGAGTCATTGTGGATGAAACTTGCCTATCTCATTCGGGCCCACCGGGACCCGGCACAACTGGCCCGATTGATCGAGGCGCTTCGGTATTCGGGGACGCGCTTCTTCATTCATATTGACCGCAAAGTCGATCAAGCACCATTCGAAGACATCCTCTCAAAGGCTGGCGATGTACACTTTATCCGTAATCGCACCGAACTGAACTGGGGCGGCTTCAGCATGGTCGAGGCGACGCTTCGGTCTTTGAGAGAAATGCTGGAAGAAGTCGGTGACGCGTCCCCTGATTACATCGCACTTTTAAGCGGGCAGGATTACCCGATTAAATCTAACGCGGAAATCCATGACTTCTTCGAAACCCATCGCGGGAAAGACTTCTTGAGCTATGCCAAGATTCCGGCACCGTTTTGGGGTGACCTGGAACATCAACGGATTACCAAATTCAATTTTTACAACGAGAAAATCCTGACATGGCCGGCAAACAAAGATGGCCGCATCGGCGACCGGAAGACGCTTCGACTTTACATTGCGACCAAACTGGCCAGCTGGTTGCTGCCGGAGCGCAGGCCACCACCCGGTTGGGAGGCCTATGGCGGTTCGGCCTGGTGGTGTCTGAGCCGCGAAACCACTGAATATGTGGTCCGCAAGGCAGATGAGTCGCCGGAACTAGCGAACTTCTTCCGGTGGACATTGCATCCTGAGGAAATGTTTTTTCAAACTCTGTTGGTCAATTCTCCCCACGCTGACAGACTTGTCGGGGAGTACCTTGAAGACAAGCTTGGTGACTATCTTTGGTACCAGAACTGGGGTAGCGCGCCACGACCAGAGGTGCTGACGGTGAATGACTTTGATGCTATCAGACACGCAGAGCGGCTTTTTGCACGCAAGTTTGATCCAGCGCATGACAGCCGTATCCTTGATATGATTGACGAGGCGAGGAGCACCGCGTGAAGATCGCCTACATCATTCGGGCCCATCAATATCCTGAATTGCTAAAACGCCTGGTTGACGCGCTCCGTGCACCGGGTGTCCGGCTCTATATCCACATCGACAAAAAAGTCGCGGAACAACCCTTCCGTGACGTGCTGGATCCAGATGGCCACGCCGCGGATATCTCGTTTGTGAACCAACGGGTAGAGATGAACTGGGGCGGCTACAGCATGATCCGCGCCACGCTCAATGCACTTCACCAGATCATTGAGGAAACAGCAGATGACCCGCCTGACTATTTCTTCCTTTTGAGCGGTCAGGACTATCCGATCCTGTCGAACCGGGAAATCGCCGAATTCATGGAAGCGCATCGCGGCAAGGAGTTCCTCAGCTATGCCAAAATGCCCGTTCCATTTTGGTCGGAACGCGAGATGCGCCGGTTCACGGAGTACCAGTTCTATGACTTCAAATCGCTGGTCTGGCCCGCCTATCACACCGGCAAGATTGGCATCCGAAAGACCTATCGGCTCTACATAACAACCCAACTGGCCCGCATTTTGTTGCCCAAGCGCAAGATACCCGATGGTCTGGTCCCCTATGGCGGGTCGGCCTGGTGGGCGCTCAGCCTGGACTGCATCCAGTATTGCCTGAAGCTCCTGGAAGATCGCCCAGAGATTGACCGATACTTCAAGTGGACCTCACACCCTGAAGAAATTTTCTGGCAGACGATCATCATGAACTCGGAATTTGCCGACAACGTCATCGGCGAGTTCCTGGAAACGCATTTGAGCGATTATCTGCGGTTTCAGATCTGGGGTCCGCTGTATCGCCCTCGTGAACTTCTTGTCTCTGATTGGGACGACATCATCGGGTCAGGGCGGATGTTCGCCAGGAAGTTCGACGAGAACGTTGATGCCGAAATCCTCAGGATGATCGACGAACGCCGCGCGAAGATCGATTCATCCGAACCGGTTGCCAGTTCGGCATCGGAACCGTAGCATTTCGCTCGGCAGAAAGAGGCGACATTGCGCTGGATCAGGAAACAATTCCGCAAAGAAATTCTGAGGCGAGGCTACATTCACGAGCCACGGCTTCATGACGATTTCCATGAAAAGGCGTTCGCCATCCAGGACCGCCATCAGCAACAGACTTCCGACGATGTCCAATCGCTTTCAACAAAGCATGAAAAGCCGGTACTGGGTGATGTCCATGTTTATGAATTGCTGGAACGCCTCGCCTTTGTCTATGACCCCAGTGACCCGGCTCTTGGAACCACAAGCCAGCTGATCCATACGCTTCAGGTGGTTGAAGCCATGGAAGATGACGGCGTCACGGACCCAGACATGATTGTGACCGCGCTGATCCACGACCTCGGAAAGCTTCTCTTTACAGCCGGAGAGGCACCCGAGAACGTGTTTTGCATGATCGAGCCTATTGGCGACTATGTCGATGGCGTCGGGCTTGATGCCTGCATTTTTCAATGGAACCATGACGAGTTCATCTATTCGCGGTTCAAAGATCACGTCAGTGACGACATGGCCTGGGTGCTTCGATATCACAGCATTTACCCAGACCAATGCGCACGACTGATGACACCGGAAGAGCGTGAGAAGACGGAACGCCTCCTCAAGCCATTTCAACACTACGACCAGGACTTCAAATCGACCTACTACGCGCCCGACCGGCGTCTGGAAGACTATCGCGCACTGATCGAAGAAAGGTTTCCAGATCCGATCAGTTTCTGACGAGGGCAATGGGGGAGCCAACTTTGGTGGACAGCTTCGACAGGCGGCACTGGGTCCGGGCCTGGCTTGAGGACCGTGGCTGGATCATTCGCCGCAAGCAGCGTGGATACGACCTATTTCGCGAATGCGCGCAATCGCTGGAAGATGCCACCTATCGGCAGACCCCCGAAGACGCTCAAGCGTACGCGAACCGCTTTTTGGAACCAGTCTTCGGTACATTGCCGATGATGGATCTGCTGGAGCGCCTCGCAGAGGTGACCGATCCTTCCGATCAATCGCTCGGTAGCACCAACCAACTCGAGCACGTGTTGCAGGTGGTTTACGAAATGGAAGAGGATGGCATTGAGGACCGGGATTTCCTGGTCATGGGTCTGGTCCACGACCTGGGCAAACTTCTGTTGCTGACGGATCATCCGATACACTCACTATTGGGCGTACCAAAACCTGTCGGCCCTAAACAGCGCAGGGCTGGCCTCGATAGCTGTACCTTCCGGTGGACCGTCGACGAATACGCGTATTTCCGTTTGCGCGATCACCTGCCTGAACCGATGGCCTGGTTGCTTCGCTACCACACGATCGACATAGACGGCTCGACGGATCTCATGGACGATCGCGACCTTGAGTATCGTGAACGCTATCTCCGACCGTTTTACCGGTATGATCAGGGATCAAAGTCACCCTATTATCGATCGCCCCGCCGCCTTGAGGACTATCGTGACCTCATCGAAAGCTATTTTCCTGAACCGATTGCGTTTTGACGGGTTTCAGCGCTTGACTCAGCCGCCTCTGTAAGCGACTGATCCGCCAGCAAAACCAAGCAGAAGTGGGCCTGTCTTGAAAGAGATCATCGTCGTCGGCGCGGGATATTCCGGCGCCGTTGTTGCCGAGCAACTCGCGTCAGCAGGCCACAAGGTCCGGGTTCTGGAAAAGCGCGGCCATATTGCGGGCAATGCGTTCGATCAAAAGGATGAACATGGTGTGCTGGTCCACCGGTATGGACCGCACATCTTCCACACCAATTCCGACGTGGTGTTTGACTATCTCAGCAAGTTCACCGATTGGATTGATTACGAACACCGTGTTTTGGCCCAGGCTGACGGGGCGCTACACCCCATACCGATCAATCTCGACACGATTAACGGCATCTTCGGCACCTCATTCACCGAAGACGAGGCAGAGGCGCATCTGAAATCCATTCGCGAACCTGTCGATCAGGTCAAAACCAGTGAAGACGTGGTTGTCTCAACCGTTGGCCGAAAGCTCTATGAAGCATTCTTCCAGGGCTACACCCGCAAACAATGGGGGTTGGACCCCTCCGACCTCGACGCAACGGTGACGGCGCGCATCCCGTACAGGACCAACCGCGACGACCGCTACTTCACGGATACGCATCAGGCCATGCCCGCCGACGGGTATACGGCCATGTTCGAGCGCATCCTCGATCACTCCAATATTTCTGTCGAACTGGGCGTCGACTTCTTCGCCGAACGCGACCGCCTGAAACCGTCCCATATCGTCTATTCCGGTCCCGTCGATACTTATTTCGACCAATGCTACGGCGCCCTCGCCTACCGGTCCTTGCGCTTTGAACACGAACACATTGCAGATCAGGACAGTTACCAGCCTGTGGCGACGGTCAACTATCCCAACGACCACGCGTTCACGCGGATCACCGAATTCAAGAAACTGACTGGTCAAACTGTCAGCGGCACCTCAATCGTCCGCGAATACCCGACGGATGACGGCGACCCTTATTACCCCGTTCCCCGCCCGGAGACTCAGGTGCTTTATCATCGCTATCGCGAGCTGGTTAACAAAGAACGGCATGTCACGTTCGTCGGACGATTGGCGCAGTACCGCTACTACAATATGGATCAGGCCACAGCAGCCGCCCTCAAGGCCGCGCGGACGCTGCTCGACGGCATCGCCTAGCCATGGCACCCTCCGCCTGAACGGAGATGACAGGAGCAGGCATTTGAGCGAGTTCATCAAAACAAGTATCGACGGCAATGGCATTGCGACCCTGTTGATCGACCGGCCCGAACGGCGCAACGCCATGTCGTTCGAGATGCTGGGCGCGTTTATCAAAACCGTGGCTGAGCTGGGTGAAGACGACGGCGTCCGGGCCATCCTCCTGACCGGCGGCACTGAGGGTGCGTTTTGCGCCGGTACCGACCTGAGCGACCTTGGCTCAGTTCCCGGCAAGGACCGCGGCCTGCGTGGGTCGGCCGAAGATACCGACCGCTGGTGGCCACTGGTGCAGTGCCCAAAGCCGATCATTGCCGCCATAGACGGCCCGGCCGTGGGTATGGGGGCCGAGTTCACCAGCCAGTGCGACGTCCGGATTGCTACCCCACGCGCCCGGTTCGCCTGGAACTTTGTTCATCGGGGATTGGTGCCTGATACGGGTGCAGGCACCTGGTTGTTGCCCAAACTGATCGGTCCGCAGCGGGCGCTGCGACTGCTGTATTCAGGCGAATTCCTGTCGGCGGAAGACGCCTTGGCGATCGATTATGTGACAGCTGTCGTCGCGCCCGAAGACCTGCTGGCAGCAGCGCGGAAAGAAGCCGAAACCTATCTGAACGGCTCACCCTTCGCGATGGCCCGGATGAAAGCGCTTGTTTATCGCGGCATGGAACGATCTGTCGGCGACCATATGACCGCGCACACAGAAGCATTGGGGGCATGCTTTAAGTCGGAAGACCATGCTGAAGGCGTCAATGCCTTCCTGGAAAAACGCGCTCCGGTCTTCACAGGGCGTTAAAGCGTTCATCCCGTGTCGATAATCTCGATTCAGTCTCAGGTTGCCTATGGCTGTGCAGGCAACACAATCGCCGTGCCAATTCTGCAGCGGCTCGGCGCGACTGTCTGGCCGGTGCCGACCACCTTGCTGTCGAACACACCAATCTATCCGACTGTTGAGGGCGGCCCCGTTAAGCCACAACGGCTGGCCGCGCTGCTGAACGGTGTTCTGGAACGCAGCGGCGCAGAGGGAATCGATGCGGTCCTGACCGGATATATGGCGAGCGCAGAAAACGCCCGCGTAACCGCTGCTTTCATCGAAAACGTGAAGGCTGCTAATCCCAAAGTGATTTACCAATGCGACCCGGTGATGGGCGACGCCACGAAGGGGCTCTACGTCCCGGACGAGGTGGCGCAGGCGATCTGCGAAGACCTGGTTCCGCGCGCCGATATCCTGGTCCCCAATCTGTTTGAAGCCTCTTTCCTGACGCACAGTGAAGTGCCTGAACCAGATGCGCTCGCCCGGCGTCTATCCGGCGTTACACAGGGTATCGGCATCGTCAAAAACATACCGTCGGCACACACCATCACCAATCTGGCATCCGGTGATCAGGCCGACTGGACCGCCGAGTGCCCGAAGCTCGACGCTCACTTTACCGGCACCGGTGACGCGTTCTCAGCGGCGTTTCTGGGTTTCTTTCTTCAGGACCTTGACGGCGGCCGGGCGCTTCACGCCGCGACCGATCTGGTATTTCGATTGATCGAGGAGGCCGATACGCTGGGCCTGACCGAAATAGACTTTGCCCGGCTGCGCAAGTGGGAGGCAGTGACTTGACCGACCAGTTTCCGATCATTCCCATCAAGACGATATCGGGCCTCACTTTCGATGCCTGGATAGCTGGCCCGGATAACGGGCCATTGGTCATCCTGCTGCATGGCTTTCCACAATCCAGGCACACATGGCGCCACCAATTACCCGCGCTTGCCGCCGCCGGATATCGCGCCATCGCACCAGACCAGCGCGGATATTCGCCCGGCGCGCGGCCTGACCCCGCAGACCTTTCAAACTATCACTATGACCGTTTGGTCGAAGACGTGCTTGAGATTGCCAGCGCCGTTGGGCATGAGAGCGACCAGTTTCATCTGGTAGGGCATGACTGGGGCGGTCAGGTTGCTTGGGGTGTGGCTGCTCGCCACCCGGAACGGCTTGCCTCGCTGACGATCCTGTCCCGGCCGCATCCGGAGGCCTTTGTCCGCGCTCTCAGAGCGCCTGACGGGGACCAAAAGCACCGGTCGCGGCACCACCGGGCGTTTCTCGATCCGAAAACCGCGGGACTCCTGCTCGAAGAAAATGCCAGGCGCTTGCGCCGCAATCTGAAATCGACCGGCGTGCCGGATGACGCGGCCGACCTTTATCTTTCTGTGCTGGGCAATGCAGATGCGCTGGAAGCAGCCCTGGCATGGTACCGGGCGCAGACCGACCTGAAGGTCGAGCTCGGTGCCATAAACGTACCAACAATGTATATCTGGGGAGACGCCGATGCCTCTGTCGGGCGCATGGCAGCTGAAGGCACTGCCGACTTCGTTTCCACGCCATACCGGTTCGAAACCCTGCCAGGTGTCGGCCATTTCAGCACAGATGAAGCACCGGAATTGGTGACACGGCTGTTACTAGAGCATCTGAAATAGCTGTCTTGCCGACAACCTGTAATTAGCTCAGCAGCGTTTCTACCGAAGTAATCCTTTGGTCGAGCAGGCCACGGACCCGGCTGGCGAGATCTTTCCGGCCAAAGGGTTTGCGCAAAAGCGGGAACGGCTCGTCGAGCTGGCCATTGCGTTCAATCACGTCTTCGGAATAGCCCGACACCAACAGCACCGCACAGCCGGGCAGGTCTTCCCGCACTGTCAGCGCCAGTTCAATGCCATCCATCCCACGCGGCTGCATCACGTCAGTCACGACCATGTCGGGCTTAAGGCCCTCATGCAGCATCCAGCGGGCATCGCTGGCCGAAGAGGCATCGCGCACGTCATAGCCCAGGCCCTTCAATGACCCGACGATCAGTTTGCGCACCTCTTCATCGTCTTCCACGACCAGCATGGTCTCGCTGCCGCCCGGCACTTCGGCCAGTTCCGGGTCGAGGTCGGGGGTCTGTTCTGCCCGCGCATCGGCCCGCGGCAGGTAAATGGAGACGGTGGTGCCCTGCCCCTCCTCGCTTTCCATCTCAATATGACCACCGGACTGTTTGACAAAGCCATAAACCATGGAGAGGCCGAGGCCGCTGCCCTTTTTGACTTCCTTTGTGGTGAAGAACGGCTCGAAGGCCCGGTCCAACACATCCTGCGGCATACCGGTGCCGGTATCGGTCACGGTAAGAATCACATAGTCGCCCGGTTCCAATACGCGCAGGCGCGCGGCCAGCGCATCGTTGACCTGAACATTGGATGAGGAAATCGTCAGCGTACCGCCCTCTGGCATGGCATCACGGGCGTTGATCGCCAGATTGATAAGCGCATTTTCAAGCTGCCCAGGGTCAACCAATGGATGCCCGACATCCTCATCCAGATCGGTCACCACGTTGATGTGAGACCCCAATGTCCGGTTCAGCAACTCATACATATCGGCCACCAGCCGATTGAGCGACGTGGGCGCCGGCCGCAGCAGTTGTTTGCGGGAAAACGCCAACAGCCGTTGCGTCAGTTCGGCACCGCGCCCCACGGCTTTCAGTGCAGAGTCCGCATAGCGCTCAGCATCCGACCCGTTAGCAACTTCCTCACGCAGAAACTCAATATTTCCTTGTACTGCCATCAAAAGGTTATTGAAATCGTGGGCCAACCCACCGGTCAATTCGCCCACAGCCTGCATTTTGTGGGCCTGTAGGAGCTGCCGCTCGATTTCGCGCCGATCCGTCAGATCTTCCCCCGAGCCAAGAACGCTGACGACACGACCCCCATCATCGCGAATACGGGTGAGGTGCCAACCGATCACCCGGCGGCCACCGGTCTTGTCGCGAATTTCGTTTTCCAGATAGGGGGAATCTTCGCCCGTCCCGCCGACGATGGCGGCAAAGGCCCGTCTGGCTTCCTCGCGCTCTTTGTCATCGACCAGAAGGTCAAACCAGTCTTTGCCGGCAAGCTCTTCCTCGGTAAAGCCGATGACCTCTGTACCCTTGCGGTTGAAGCGGGACACATGTCCCTCCCGGTCGAGCGACATGATGATCGACGCCGCCACATCGAGATATTGCTCGGCCCGTTCCTTTTCCCGGTCGAGATTGCGGTTCGCCACCACACGCTCGGTGATATCGATCACAACACCTTCCAGCGCCAACACCTCGCCGCTATCGGCATATTGCGGTGTGCCCTGCTGCATCACCCATTTCACGTCACCGCCCCGGCTAACAACCCGGTAGCTAACCTGAAACGGGCGGGCGCGGTTCACCGCCTCAAGGATTTCACCACGCAGACGCTTCTCATCTTCGGGGTGAACCAGATCGGCAAAAGCAGCCAACCGATTGTCGATCAACGCTTCTGGGGTGTAACCCAGAACCTCGAAACAACCTTTGCTGACCAGCTCCATGGTCCAGAACAGGTCGTTGCGGCACCTGAACACGAACCCGCCGGGCAGACTGTCCATCAGACTGGCGAGCCGGCGTTCCGTCTCATTAAGAGCGGCTTCGGTATGGCGTTGTGCGGTGATATCGACACAGGAGGCCATGACACCAATCGGATCCCCGCCCGCCGAATGCACCAGATTGGCTGACACCTGAACGACACGCCGGGCCCCCTCATGGCCTTTCGCATCGACGGTCCCGACCCAACGGCCGGTATCCATCAACGTCTGCCAGACCAGCGCTGCTTCTTCCCTGCGGCTCCAATAGCTGTCGATACCGCGGCCAACCAGATCGTCGGCCATGTCATAACCCAGCATTCCGGCAAATGCGCGGTTGGCATAGGTGGTCTGGCCGCTCATATCGAACATCGCCATCGGGCTGATGGCGGACGCCATGGCCGCGTCGCGAATTCGCGCCTCCTGCTCGACCTTGCGGCGTTCCGTAACAATTTCTGTCACCATGACAAGCCCGCCGACCTGGTCGTCATCTGTACGCCACGGCTGCAGTTCCCACCGCATACGCTCCCGCTGACCGTCGGCCCTTAGAAACACGTCTTCGGATGACATGCTTTCGCCAGTCAGACAGCGATCATGGAGTTCGCGCCACATGGCGTCTGCTTCGGGCATGAGCTCATAGAGGTTTAGGCCAATGACATCCCGGTCACCCAGGCCGTAATCCCCGCGCCAGCGGTCGCTAACCGCCAGATAGCGCATCTCGCGGTCGAACATCGCCATCGCAATCGGGGTGTGGCGGATGAAAAGCTGGATGAGGGCACGGGCCGACATCAATTCGTCGGCAATTCGTTTTTTCTGGCCAAGCGGGGCCAATACTGATCCAAGACCCTTGCCGTCACTCATGATCTAAAGCATCCGCGCGCTGAATTTTCGTGTTCCCCATCAGGAAACCGTTCCGGAGCGCGCTAACCGTAAAGGTCCATGGCCGGGACCGCGGAAATCTGAGCCATAATGTCGCTCATCAGCCCAGGGCGGCTGAAATAATAGCCCTGTGCATAATCGCAGCCCAAATTCGTCAGGGTCCGTGCTGCCGACGGCGTCTCTACACCCTCGGCGCAGACCCGCATGCCCAGATTGTGGCCCAGATTGACGATCGACTGAACGATGGTAAACGCCTCTTCACTGTCGTCCATCTCACTCACAAAGGATCGATCAATCTTCAATTCGGTAAAGGGCATCCGGTAAATCTGGATCAGCGAGGAAAAGCCGGTGCCGAAATCGTCAAGTGAGAGGCCGAAACCCTTAAGTCTGAAGCGGCTGAGCACATCCATGAAATGCGGGTCTTCCGTGACGGCCGAATTCTCCGTAATTTCCAGAACGATCTGTTCTGCCTCAACCCCATGCGCCATCGCCTCATCGGCCAGGAAATCCGGCAGATCAAGGTCAGCGAGCAAAGCCGGTGAAATGTTCACCGCCACGTTGAGCCCGGTTCCGCGCGCTTTCCACTGAGCCAATTCCTGGATCACCTGGCGAAAGACCGACTGTGTCAGTTCATCGATGATCTGCATGTCCTCGGCAGCGGAAATGAACTTTGGCGGCGGAATCAAGGCACCGTGCTGATTTTGCCAGCGGGCCAGCGCCTCAAAGCCAATAATTTCAAATCGGTCACCCTCGACAGGTAAACTGAGGACTTTATTAGGGTCTGCCGGTTCCTGCTTGCCCGCCAGCCGAACTTTCGGCTGATAATGAACAAACAATTGCTCTTCTGTGATCGCCCGTTTCAAGTCTTCAGGTGTGAAATCACCGGCTTGGCGCAGCTGCTTGCGCAATTCATCTTTCAGGGTCGATACGGAAACCGGCTTGGTCAGGGCGCCTAGAATATTCAGCCCAAGCGAGAGGCCCAAGCGCTCGGCCGTTTGAACAACCTTCGGGTCGAAGCCGCTAAGCAACCAGATTTTCGATTTGCATTCCCTGTCAGCCAGAAAACGCAGCATTTGGATGCCATCGACGTTTGGCAGAACCAGATCAAGCAACAACAGTTCCGGATCACCCGGCTCGATAGCCGTCTTAAGCCCCTCGAAATCCTGCACGGCACGCGCACGGAAGCCGACTTGCTGCGCCGCTTCAACGACGAGTTGTCCTACCAGATCATCGTCATCTATGACGACCAGAGACTTATCGGTCACTCAGTATTCCTCCTTGCCGTATGCACCCGTAACCCATGGCACATTTTGGCAAGATTGCCGGCCCACTCTCATTGTACCGGTTGCGCCCCACATTTCAAATGCTCCAGTCCGCAGGCGGCCAAGCCGCTAGTACAATTGTTACGCGACTGTACAAGACTATTCTCAATATTCAAGTTTTTCATCGAAATCATAGTAGTGAGTCGCGTTGTATTTCTAAAATTTGGATCAAATAAATTGAGTTGTACTCAATCGTGGAATGCATACTCTCAGGACCAGCTTGGGGAACTGCCGAAGATCGGCAGACAGGAATCGTGCGTGAACTCGATTGGTCACAGCAGCGATAAAGCTATGAGACATGAATAACGTAAAGACAACGGATTTTAGAACCTCGGCCGGGCACCGGGGAACAGCATGTCATATTAAGCATCCGCATATTTTTGACCGAACAGCGGATCACCTTGTCCGTCGTTCCGGTCCAACCCATCTGTTGTGTGAGGACACGGCAATTGATTGATTTAGATAAAGATAAGCTCAACGATCTGGTTGGCATGGCCGAAGAAGTCGGTCAGGTCGGCTACTGGCGGCTATCTGCTGAAACCAACAAGTTTCAGTGGTCCCCGCGCATTTATAGAATTTACGGCTATCGGCTCTATCCCAACGAAATAGACAGGGTTGAAGCGCTGGCGGCCTTTCACGCCGATGAACGTGACCTTCTCAACGAATGCCTGCGGTCGGCGATTGACCGGCGCGAGGATTTCCACCTTGATGCCCGGATTATCCGGCCTGACGGCAGTGTCCGATATGTGAAGGTGGCAGGAAAGCCGTTTCCCGGAAACGGTGGGCCGGTGACAGAGGTTCTCGGCATTCTGGTCGACATCACGGACTACAAACGCACTGAAAACAAGTTGCGACGATTGGCGGAGACAGATGCGCTAACCGGTGCCGTTAACGTTCGCCGGTTCGAATCTGTCGCGCAAGCCGAACTGCGCCGCGGGGCCCGCTTCGGTGGCGAGGCTGCACTGGCCATCCTAGATATCGACGGTTTCAAGGGAATCAACGACACTTTTGGCCACCTGGTCGGCGACGAGGTGTTGCGGGTCTTTGTGAAAACGCTGGTCGATAATCTTCGTGAAGTTGACATTGTCGCCCGGATCGGCGGTGACGAGTTCGCCATATTGATGCCGGAAACCAAGGTCGCCGACGCGATCATCCCGATTGAGCGTGTTGCCGCCTCGGTTAGAAGCCTGTCTATCGACCGCGAGAATGTAACGCTTTGCCTGACATTCAGCAGCGGCGTCACGCAAATGACACCGGATTCAGAACTGCGTGATGTTCTCAGAGCCGCGGATACGCTGCTTTACAGGGCAAAAAAGGCAGGACCGAACCGCGTCGAGATCTTCGGTGCCGGCGACGATCGCAAGCAAGCCACGTCCTAGACACACTCCCTAAAACATGTAGCTGCCTTGCCTATACAGCGGTGGCTGGCGCGATAGTCTCATCAAAACTGCCAGGGCAGGCTTGCGTTGGCCGCGTAAACCTGCAATCTGTGGTGCTTAAGTAATAAATGCGTGGCAAAAAAGGGAGCGGCTGCGTGACTGAAGCCTATTCTGACCTCATCGGTCTTATCGAACGCTTGCACCGGCGTTGCCTTGATGTAATCAAGGCGGAAATCGACCGGCTTGAAATCCGGGATTTGAACGCTGCCCAGGCGATGATTCTGTTTAATATCGGCGAGCGCGAACTGCCGATGGGCGAGCTGATCGAGCGCGGCTACTATCTCGGCTCCAATGTTTCCTACAACATCAAAAAGATGGTGGAGAACGAATACGTCGTTCAGACACGCTCCCCCTATGACCGCCGATCGTTCCATGTTCGCAGCTCTGAAAAGGGCATGGAGATCTGCAATCGGTTGGAAGTCCTGTTCGCCTGGCATGCGAAACAGCTGGAAGATGGTCTGCTATCGCCCGATGACATGTCATCAAGCCGCGAGGCGCTTGGCAAACTGGAAGGCTTCTGGTCGTCCGCGCGTCATACCACGCCACCCGAAACAGCAAGCTAAGCCCAAATCATTAATTCGGTAGACCTCTGGTGTTCGACACCAGGGGCTAAAGTTGTGCGCCTGAACAACGGCGCAATCGGCGCTTCAACTGATACGCCCTTGCGCGCGCACCCTGCCAGGAAACTATCCTCGCCCCCACTGGAACCGCAGATTTCTGCGGAAAACCCCCTGCTCACGTGATCCGCCTGCAGTGATCGCCTAGAAATTACTTAAAAACTCAAATAAAAAAATTTGTTTCAATTTTTATTTACCTTTTTACTAATAAAAAGGTTTTGATTATTACTTTGTCATATGTTTTTTTACTTCGTGTTCGGCCATGGCGACATTGGTTGTTAACCGGGTCGACGCAAACACAAACCAAAGGATTGGAGAAACTAATGTCTAAACTCATCAACAAGTTCATGGCCAACACCGACGGCGCGACGCTGATCGAGTACGGCCTGATCGCAGCGCTCGTCGCTGTTGCTCTGGTTGGCGCACTTGGCGGCCTGGAAAGCAACTTGAGCACGCTGTTCGACGACGTCGGCGCCCAGCTCTAAGGGCCTAAACGTCACATTCCTGACATTCCAGTTCCCGGAGCTCAGGATCGGATGACAGCGGGGGAATAGAGGCAGATCAGCTGCTACGGCTCCCTTCAGCAATGAGAAGCCTTTTTCCCTCGCTGTCGTCTGATGACGTCCCTCAAACTCCATCTCGGTCTCCACGGCGAATGAACGATGTCAGATATCAATATCTTCCAACTGCTGATACTTGCCGCGCTCGTCGGAACCTTGATTTGGTGCACGGTTGAAGACGTCAGGCGGAGAATTATTCCGCACTCGGCAACTGTCGCCGTCATTCTCACATACATTCTATACGCGGCCGCGGGCTTCGCTGACCCTGTAAGCGGACTGGCTGCCGGCGCAATTTACCTCGTTATTGGTTTTGTCCTTTTTCAATTCAATCTCATGGGCGGCGGAGATGCGAAACTCATTGCAGCCGTCGCTCTTTGGGCGGGCCTGGAATTTGCACTCCCGCTCGCTTTCTACATCACAATCGCCGGCGGTTTCGTCGCACTTGGCGTGTTGATCACTCAACGCGTCCGCGTCTACGCCGGCACAGCCGCCAAGGATATCGCGATGACCGTTCCTTACGGGATGGCGATAGCCGCTGGCGGATCACTCGTCGCCCTTCAGGCGGCTTAACGGAGGCGCTTTACGATGCGAGCTCGATTTGTACTTTTGTTGGCGGTCAATGTTCTTCTGGTCATTGGCGTCGTCATTTTCACCCGTTCATGGCTTTCCAGCGGCGAAACTGTCGAAGCGCCGCAGGTTGTTGCGCAGGTAACGCGCCAAACCGACCTAGTCGAGGTCCTTACAACGGCCAATGACCTGGCGCCCGGCACGCTGATCAAAGAAGCGCATCTGGAATGGCAGCAATGGCCCGAGGAAAACCTTGCAGAAACCTATGTCTGGAAGGAAATCGAGGCCGAAGACGAAATTGAAGAGGAAGCCGAAAACCAGGTTCTGGGCGCCGTTGTCCGCTTCGGCCTGGCCAAGGGGCAACCCATCGTGCCTGGCGCAGTTGTTAAGCCGGGCGAACGCGGGTTCCTTGCAGCGATTCTCGATCCTGACAAAAGGGCCGTCTCGATCCCGGTCAGCGCTGCTGCAGGTGGTGCCGGCTTGATTCTCCCTGGCGACCGGGTTGATGTCATTCTGACGCAAATGGTCGAATTGGAGACTTTGGATGGCGAAGAAGTACGCCGCCATGCCACAGAGACCTTGCTATCAGACATTCGGGTTATTGCGTTTGACCAATCTGTCAGTGGCGATCCGACCGATCCAACAGTCGCCCGGACGGCCACTCTTGAAGTTCTGCCGCGCCAGGGCGAAGTCCTCGCACTGGCTGAAGAGCTGGGCAAGCTTTCGCTAAGCCTTCGCAGCATTCAAAGCGGCAGCGGCAACGCCCGCCGGGGCGCGGTGTGGGATCACCACGCGTCAGCAGCGCTGTCGGCGCCAAGCGACACCAAACAGTCGCTCATTCCTGAAATTGTCCGCGGCGGCGAAGGAAAATAATCGGAGGGCTTGGGGCCCAACGGAGGAAAATCCCATGATAGTTATACCGCGCAATAACAACACGTCTGGACCAGGGGTCATCAGAGGTCTTGTAGAGGTCCTGCTCGCAGCCTTCCTGCTGGTGGCGCTTCTGGCAGGGATTACTCCAGGTGCCCAAGCAGCTGACGTCCTGGCGTCAACAGAAGTTCTCGAAGTCGAGATTCAAAAAGGTAAGATCGTCCGGGTTGACCGCCCTGCAGCCACTGTTTTTGTTGCCAATCCGGATGTTGCGGATGTCGAGACACGGTCGCAACGGACGGTCTTCATCTATGGCCGCCAAGCCGGTGAAACGACCCTATATGTCCTCGACTCTGATGACAGGCCGTTGCTCAACGTAACCGTGCGGGTGACACATAACATTTCACGCCTCAATCAGATGATCCGGTCCATTGCCCCGAACGCCGACGTTAATGTGACATCGATCGACGGTGGCGTGATGGTTGATGGCGCCATTGAGGATCCTCAAAACGCCACCGAGCTGATCACGCTCGTCCAAAACTTCCTTGGACCCGAAGAAAAAGTTCTGAACCGCTTGTCGGTCACCGCACCCACACAGGTTAACCTTCGTGTCCGGTTCGCTGAAGTCTCAAGAGAGGTTCTTCGGGTCCTCGGCGTCACCTGGTCCGCACAGGACTTCCCGGACATGATCAGTGCGATCGACCCGATTACCGGTGCACCGATCACCATTATCGACCCGACCGATCAGACCACATTCAATATCTTCAGCACCCGCCCGGATTTCTCGCTCGAGGCAGAAGCAAACACGGCGATCATCAATCAGCGGATCGGCCCAACCAATCTTCAGGCAACGCTCGACGCGCTGGAAAAAGAGAATCTGATTTCGATGCTGGCCGAGCCGAATCTCACCGCCCTTTCAGGTGAAACCGCGAGTTTTCTTGCCGGCGGTGAATTTCCGATCCCGGTTGGCGTCGACGATAATGAAGTGGGTATCGAGTTCAAAGAGTTCGGCGTCAGTCTCGCATTTACGCCAACGGTCCTGAGCGGTAACCGCATTAGCATGCGCGTGCGTCCGGAAGTCAGCCAGTTGACCGACACCGGGGCGATCATTCTGCAAAATATCCAGATCCCCGCTCTGACCACCCGCCGGGCCGACACCACAATTGAATTGGCGAGCGGGCAAAGCTTTGCCATCGCTGGACTGATTCAGAGCCGGCAAACAAACGACGTCAACAAGGTTCCGGGCCTGGGTGATGTGCCCGTGCTAGGCCAGCTCTTTCAGTCCAAGGGCTTTCAGAATCAGGAAACAGAACTGGTGATTATCGCCACGCCTTACCTGGTTCGCCCGGTTGGTGGACCGGAGCGGTTGTCAACACCGACAGACTACCCAACCGGTGACCAGCAGTTCCAGCGCAAGCTCATGTCCCAACTGGAGGGCGAAGAGTCTGATGGAACTGATTCGAAGAAGCTCGCCGGTGAGAAGATCTCCGGTCCCGTTGGCTTCATGTTGGACTAACGCAGGTTGGCAAGGAGTAGCATCATGAACAGATCACAACGTCACCCCGCCCCTCTTTACCGCACACGGTTGGCCGTGCCTGCATTGACTGCCTTGCTGCTGGCGGCGTGCTCAACCAACGGGGACTACTTTCCTCAACGTGACGGCTACATAGCCACACCGGAACGTAACACGGTTGAAGTTGCATCCAGTGATTACCGCATCGACCTGTCGCCCGGTCAGACGAGCCTGACCTCAGTTCAGATCGATGGACTGAACACCTTCTTGGCGGCCCAGGGCCGTGAGTACGGTGATCATATCGAGATCTATACAACGCTGAACTCGGGTCTCGGCCAGCGGAAATCGCGTAATGCAATGATTGTCGATGAACTCCGCAGCGCGTTCATTCGCGGTGGTTATCTGTCGACACGCATTCACTTGATGAATGAAGCAAACTCGACCGATTCACTTCGTGTTGCCATCCAGCGCTACACTGTCACCCTGCCCGACTGCACGTATGAGGCTGAAAAAGCCGACGAAGGGTGGACTAACGAACCTGTCGGCGCGCGCCCTTTGGGCTGCGCCAACGAGCGCAACCTGGGGCTTATGGTCGCCGATCCCCGGGATCTCGCTGGATACCGCGAACTGGGCCCAACACGCGGTGTCAGGGATTCCGGTGCGATCATCCGCTACGACACGGATAAGGTCAAAGAGATCGTAAAGACAGGGACTGGCTCTGAGCAAGGAGGAGGCCAGTAACCATGGAAGTTACGCCCTTGTCACCTGAGGATGCAGCTGCACAGAAGGACCCGTTCCTGGCCTTTGTGACAGACGATCAGACCGAACGAGTCATTCGGGAGATCGCGGAATCGCTGCTGCTACCTGAAGATACGGTCAGACGCGGTTCAATCGAAGACGCGCACAACTATCTGCAGCAGGTCCGTTCGCCGAGCCTGTTGCTTGTTGATGTGGACCAGTCCAGCGATCCTCTGGACGAAATCGTCAAACTCGCTGATGTGTGCGAGTTGGGTACCAAGTTGATTGCGATCGGCGCCGAGAACGACGTCACCCTGTTCCGTGACCTTTTGACAATGGGCGCGACGGACTATCTGGTTAAGCCACTCGACAAAGAGAACCTCCTTCGTTCTGTCAGTGCCATGGACGACCGGGGCGCTGGTCTGTCCTCAATGGGCCGGTTGGGCAAGTCCGTGTCCTTCATCAGCACCCGTGGTGGCGCTGGCGCTACGACGATTGCGGCAAATTGCGGTTGGGTCATATCGCAAGCCGCGAAACGCCGCGTCAACCTAATCGACATGGATCTTCATTTCGGAAACCTGGCGCTCATTCTTGGTGCAGAGGCAACAGAAGGTCTTGCAGATGGGTTGCGCCAGCCGGACCGGATCGATCAGCTGTTCCTAGAACGGGTGATGACGCCTTGCGGCGATCGTCTTTTCGTCGTCGGCGGTGAAGAAAGCCTATCTGAGGCATTTCACGGCGGCGACCGCGGTGCGGTGGACATCCTTGTCAACGAGCTTCGGTCGAAATTCCACTTCGTCTTGATGGACCTGCCACGGTCATCTTCTGATGTCGTTTACCGGGCCGTCCAACTATCCAGCACAACGGTTCTGGTGAGCGATCTGTCGCTTGCCGGTATGCGAGACACCGTGCGCCTGATCAAATTCATTCAGGAAAACAGCCCCGGCGGTCAAATCGTTCTGGTTGTCAATAAGATCGGCGAAAACCCGAAAGCAGAAATTCCGATAGCCGAATTCGAAAAAGGTGTCGGTCAGTCTGTCGACTTTCAAATCGCGTTCGAACCCAACACCATTATGCGTGCGGCTAATCTTGGTCAGCCGCTTGCTGAAGTACGCAGTGACGCTGCCAAAGTGATCGAGCAACTTGCTGAAAAAATTGCTGGGCCCTCGCCCGCCACACAATCGAAGAAGAAGTCCTTTTTACAGTCCATCTTGAAGGGGTAACCTATGTTCGGCCGACGGTCGCCCGATTCCGTGTCCAATGGCGAGGCCAAGCCGGCGGACCCTGCACCAGGAGCCATTATCTCGAGTGAGGTGATGGCAACGGATGTAACAGACACTCAGATTCAACCTGCTGGTGGAGACGCCGGGCCTGCTGCGCGTCAGCCCGCGAACCGGACGTCGTCTGTTGCCAATCGCGATGAAATTCTTGCCGATGTCTTGGAACGCATTGATGCTTCGGCTGCCGTGCGGATGTCGCGGGAAGAACTCCAAACCGAACTTGGCGGTCTCGTCAGTGAAATTCTGATCGAACGTCGCATTGTCCTAGGGCAGCGCGAGCAGCAGGAACTGACCAAGGTTCTGGTCGACGAAATGGTGGGCTTCGGTCCGCTTGAGCCGCTGCTGGACGATGAAGCGGTCACCGATATCATGGTCAACGGCCCAGATCAGATCTTTGTCGAACGCAAAGGCAAACTCGAGCTAACGGACGTCCAATTCCGTAACAATGCGCACGTGATGAATGTTGCGCAGCGGATTGTGAGCCGGGTTGGCCGGCGCATTGATGAATCGGTTCCGTTGGTCGATGCCCGACTGCCTGACGGCAGCCGCGTGAACATTATCGCGCCACCGCTTGCGCTGGATGGCACGTCCATCTCAATTCGTAAGTTCGCGAAAAAGAAAATCACCCTCGACGTCATGATTCGGACCAATAACATTTCCGAAAGCATGGCAACCGTGATGAAAATCGCTGCCGCATGCCGGCTCAATATCTTGATCTCGGGCGGCACGGGTTCCGGTAAGACAACCCTTCTCAATGCGATGTCACGCATGATCGATATCGGCGAGCGCATCGTGACGATCGAAGACGCGGCGGAATTGCAGCTGCAGCAGCCCCATGTTGTGCGGCTGGAAACCCGACCACCCAATATCGAGGGCACTGGCGAAATCACCATGCGCGATCTGGTAAAGAACGCCCTGCGTATGCGGCCTGACCGTATCATCCTGGGTGAGATCCGTAGTTCTGAAGCCATCGACATGCTTCAGGCCATGAATACCGGCCATGATGGCTCGCTCAGTACGATTCACGCCAATTCAGCCCGTGAAGCACTGATCCGGCTAGAAAACATGGTCTCAATGGGCGGGTTTTCGCTGACCGAGCGGGCGTTGAGCACTCAGGTCGCTAACGCCATCGACATGATCGTCCAGATTGAACGTATGCGCGATGGCGTTCGCCGCGTCGTTCAGGTCGCGGAGATCGTCGGGATCGAAGGCGACGTCATTCTGATGCAAGACCTCTACAACTTCGAACACAGTGGTGAACTTCGCGATGGCAAACTGGTCGGTGAATTCGCCTATACCGGCCTGCGCCCCCACTTCTTGAAGACCGCAGCGCATTTTGGCCTTGATCGGTCGCTGCTCGCAGCCTTGGGTGAGGGTCACTGATGGAAGTGCTGCTGAATAATCCAGGCATTGTCCTCGGGCTTTGCGCCTTCGCCCTGGTGCCGACGGCGTTTCTGTTGGCCTATGGATCGACCGAAGAACGCACGATGCGCCGGCGGATCGAAAAAGTCGCGTTGCTTGAGGCCCCTGGCGCCCAGGCGGCCCGGCAGAACGACCCCGCCAAGGCCAAACTTGATATCCGGGCCAACAAAAAGGGCAAGAAGACAATCCTGCCCGAAGACAGCCGGTTCAGCCTTCTGGCTCCAAACTTCGACATTTTGAGGCTCAAACTGGAGCGCGCCGGGCTTACTTTCGGACCAGGCGCCCTGGCCGGCATTGTTGTTGGGTTGTCTCTGGCCGCAACACTGATCCTCGTGATGACTGCCCCCTTACCTTTCGGGGCGGCAGCAGCAGCGGGCCTGGCGATCGGCGTGGTTGTGCCAACCCTGGTTATCCGATCCCGTGGCGCCCGGCGTGCCAAAGCATTCTTGGCTGACTTGCCTGATGCGATCGATCTGATCGTCCGCAGCGTCCGGTCAGGCCTGCCCGTGAGCGAGTCACTCCATGCCATTGCCCGCGATTTGACCGGCCCCGCATCGGTTGAGTTCAAGCGCGTCAGTGATCAGATGATGATCGGCATCGATATGGAAGAAGCGCTGAACCGGTCCGTACAGCGTCTCGGCCTTACCGACTATGCGTTCCTAGCTGTCTCATTGTCGATCACGCGCGATACCGGCGGTAATCTTAGTGAGACGTTGACAAACCTGGCCAAATTGCTCCGCTCGCGTCAGCAGATGCATCTGAAAATCCGCGCCTATTCCTCCGAAGCCCGCGCGTCCGCCATGATCATTGGCCTGCTGCCATTTATCGTGATGGGCATTCTGGTTGTGATCAATCCGGAATACATGATGACGCTTTTCATCCATCCAACCGGTCACGACGTTCTTACATTTGCCGGCATAAGCATGGCTATCGGCTTCGGTGTCATGGCCAAAATGGTGAGGTTTGACTTTTGAGCCCGGTTGCCTTCTTCGATACTTTGTCGGCTGCAGAGATTGTCCCCATTGGTGCGGCAATCATGATCGTCGCATTCACGATTGTCGTTTGGTTTTCTGTGATCGAACGCGATCCGATGCGCGACCGCGTGAAAGCCATGTCGGCCCACCGCGAGCATCTGCGGCAACGCCATATCAAAAAGCAATCGGATGCGTCAAAGCCGTCATTCAGAGAACGCAAGAGCCTGTTCAGTTCCTTTGCATCAGAGATGCGGCGCGCCAAGGGTGAAACGACGGAAAAAGTCCGTCTCTCGCTTGCTCAAGCGGGCTGGCGTTCCAATGAAGCCCTGGGCATCTTCTTTGCCGCTAAAATGCTTGGGCCGTTCGCCATGTTCGGGCTGTCGTTCGTCGCGTACTACATGTTTGAATCTCTACAGGACATGCAGCCGGCCTTGCGGACCGCTTCAATGGGTATCGCCGTCTTGTGCGGCTTCATTATTCCTGACGTTGTCGTCTCAAGAATGGCGCGTCGCCGGGGTATCAAACTTGAGCGCGGATTACCAGATGCGCTCGATTTGATGGTGGTCTGTACCGAGGCTGGCTTGGGTATGGATTCGGCTTTTGACCGCGTCTCGAACGAAGTGGGCCGATCTCATCCGGAAGTCGCCGATGAATTGAGCTTAACTTCTGTTGAACTGAACATCTTGCCGAACCGGACCGAAGCGCTGAACAACCTTGTCGGTCGAACCGGTGTTTCAACCATCGAGTCCGTCGTCAGCACTCTGGCGCAGACGGAACGATACGGAACCCCCGTGTCTCAGTCGTTCCGGGTCCTGGCCGCTGACTTCAGGGAAGCCCGGCTGCTCCGTGCCGAAGAAAAAGCGGCACGGCTGCCTGCCACACTGACCATTCCGATGGTTCTGTTTATTCTACCTTGCCTGTTTGCGGTGCTGCTGGGGCCGGCGATCATTAACTCCCTCGACACCTTCTAAGTCTGCCGAATCTAATAGGGTTGCACGGCGCACCCGGTGCCGGTGCCGGCAACCTCGCTGCACACCCGGCGCGCGCGATCAAAGTCGGGTACCGGTCCAAGCTTGAGAATAGCGCCGGACGGCGTGGTGCTGATATTCGAGAGCAGACCAGAAATCAGCCCCTTAAGGTCCGCCTGAATACTGCGCCAAGTCGATTCTGCTATCGCCTGGCTTTCAAACGGTCCAATTTCAACGCTCCAATCGCCCGTATCCGAAGGCACATGTGACGAGGCGGTAGCCGCATTACCATCAGCGGCGACAGCGACTGTCTCCGACCGCAGCTGCCCGTTTGACGGACGAGCGATCGTACCAGCAGGCAGGCCAGAAACAGCTTCCTCCGTAACGCTGGCCACCGCTAACTCAGTCGACCGGTCATCAGCGATCGCGATTTCCTCAGCATCCGACACGTCGGCAGCTACCGGTATCAGTATCTCATCCTGCTGGGCAACAGGATCCGCCGCCGGCGGTTCGACAACAACAGGCAAATCAGTCTGTTCACCCGCTGACTGCTCAACAACGACCTCCACAATAGTGACGTCGGACGGAGTACTCTCGACAGGGATCGGCCGGGAGTCACCGGCAGCGGTAGATGGGGTGTCATCTACGACAATGGGAATTTCCGTCGGCGCCGGTTCCTCTTGCAGGCCGACGGTGATCTCAGCCGTCTCGCCGGCAGCCTCTTCTGCAACAACGGGTTCATTTGCGCGACCAGTATCAGAATCCGCCGAGGGGATTGTCGCCTCAGAAGTCGCTGGCTCACTGATCGCTGATGGCGTTTGCGGCGCGCGTACCGTTTGTGCAGGGGCCGGATTAATATCTTCCGGGGCCTTTTTCACCGGAGGCATCTCCGCCTGGGCTTGTTCAGGTTCACCTAACGGTAGGGACTGTGCACCCTGACCTGTTCGGCCGGCCATCAGATGATGCATTCTGGCATAGAGTTCGAGGTTCTGGTCCGCCCTCTCATTACCCAGGTCCTGCCGCGCCAGCCGCTCCGCATCGCTGGTCCGGCCAGCGAGCCCATAGAGCAAGGCCAGATTTTGCCGGTGCTGAACGGTGGCGACCCCAGAACTTTCAATCCGCTCGAGCAGGCGAATACCGTCCTCGAGTTTTCCAGACAAGGCATATGAAAGCGCAAGATTGTTTTGCACCAACAGGTTCCCGGGCGCCCGCGTCATCGCTGCAATGTACTGCTGTTGTGCTTCGGTGTGCCGATCCATCATGTCGAGCACCACGCCACGGCCGTTCATCGCCTGAACATCGTTTGGCGCCCGTTCGAGCGCGATGTCATATTCTTTGAGTGCCGCGTCAGCCTGACCCAACCATGCCAACGCCCGCCCATACCCCCTGTGCAAAGCGACGTCCTTGTACCCAGCTGCCAGGCCGCTTTCGAAAGCTGACGCGGCTTGCCCGGGCTTGCCGAGCTGCAGCAAAATCTCACCGGCCCGGATATAGGGTTTAACGCCGCCTTTGCGTTCCGAAATCGCCTGCGAATAATAGGTCGCCGCAGAGACCAGATCGCCTGACCGCTCAGCGGCTTCGGCAAGTGTCAAAGAGACACTGTAATTGTCCACCATACGCGCCGGTGGCTGCCCGGATTGTGTGCTTGCCTTCTGTGTGGACGTTGACGGCGAGCCCGCGCAACCGGCAACGACTAGCATTGCCGCAACCGTCAGTCCCTGGCCCGCAGCTCGAACGGCCAGTCCTCCGCCTGATTTCTGCACAAAAAGCATTTTCACGTTTTTCCACCCCGCCCCAGCCATAGGTGCTGTTTTGAGCATTGTATGAGTCCGCCTCCATGGCGTTTCCCGCACCTTACACTGTTAACAGATTGTTAAAAGCTGTCCGTTTAGGCTACCTGCCCGAAGGCCCCATCCGCAATGCCGGTCTGACAGGAATTATATATTTCGGCATCGCGATAGCTCGTATCCTTAGAACAAATTCGAAGAATTTGAAATAAAGCCTAAACAAAAATTCATTTGAATACTTCGACCACTTGTGCTTTAATACTCAAATCTAAAATCTTGAATCAAAAAAATGGCGTTTCTACCTGTGACGAGTGCTTTAAAATTATTCGCCGAGGGCAAGGACGGTGCGACTTTGATTGAGTACGCACTGATCGTGGCTCTTATGGTACTGGTTGTTGCCGTTTCTGTTGGGTCACTCGGCCAAGCGGTTCTAACCATGTACACTGAGATCGCAGGCGCCCCTTACTGATTCCAGTCTACACAACCAGTTTGGGCGCTTACGGTCAGTTGACGCGCCCGGCCCTCTCCCTACTTTCTCGAAGTGAAGCTGACGATTTTCACCCCTGTGCCGTCAGGCTCAGACTCCGTTAATGCACCTCTGCGAGAGACGGTTTATCGGGCAGCTTTAAGGGTAACCTGAGCGGCTGGGCGGGCCTGCGATACAAAGAAGCCGACTTAACTTTAGCCTAAACTGAAACTCAAAATGCCCGGTGTCGCAGCTAGATGCAACTTGGGTCGTCCAGGCTGAGATTGTCGCAAAGAAGAACTGTTCTGGATCGCCTGGGTTTTGCGAAGTACTCATTATCGAGAGTATAGCCGCTAAAGAAAAAGTCGGTTATCGGCCCCGCATAGCTGTAATCGATACGTGCGAGGATCACACTTTCATTGGCGGCAAGCACACCGGTCGGCAACTGTTCTGGAAATGCAACGCCTTGCGCATATGGTGGCGTCCCTGAACTCGACGCAGACCAATGCACCAGAATGTTGTCATTTGTGTCACGGACAATGCTGATGACCTCAATCGTCGCATCATCCCCATCGAACGGATGCATGATGGCTTCAGATGCGGAGTAAACATCCGTCAGTCCATTGGGATCAATTTCACGGACCCGGCTCACGAGATCGGCGACCGAGTTGGTCATGGTCGTAACCTTGCGATCAACCAGCAACACATCGACCGTCTCTACCAGCCCCAAAAGAATCACGACCAGAACAGGGGCTACAAACGCCATTTCAACGGCTGCGTTGCCGCGCCGGTCTCTCAGGAGCTTTTTGAGCGCGGAACGGCGGCCCAGCTTTGACGACGTTGATTTAGACATAATCACCGATTGGTCTCCTCGACCATCAACTCTCTTCAGGAGCGTCAGAGCTGGACTCGATCGTCGGGAACGGCTCGTTTCTGAACGCAACCGTCGACTCGATCACCATTCGACCATCGGCATCGATATAGTGACTAAGCAGATGCTGCATGCCCGGCGTCAGGAGGTCCCACTTGTAGTAGGTCCTGACCAGAATGACTTCATTCTCTGAACCGGCATTGAAAGAGGTCAGAACCGCCCCGCTTTCATCATCTGTCTCGGGCGGGCTCATATCCACATCCCCGAAGCCTGGATAATTCCGGACGTCGAAGAAGAAGTTATCAGATGTGGTATCGCACTCCAGCAGCCCCTCCATGGCTTCGCAGACTGCATCACGAAACAGCTCTTCGGCCGTGGCCTCTTGTCCCTCGGCAGCAGCGGCCTGCTGCAACTCGCCTGTACGGATCTGGCGCGCCGTATCCTGGGTCGCACTGTCAAGCAGTCCGCTGGCCCAATAGACCAGCCCGAGCTCGATAATGCCCATGACCAAAACGAAAAAGGGCCCAGCGACCATAGCAAACTCGATAACGACGTTACCGCGCCGGTCCTTGGCAAACCTTCGACTGCGTTTTGAGAGCGGACTAAAGATCATAGCTGTTCCTTACACGTTGCCCCCAGCCGCAAACGTAACAAAACAACCACCTCATTCCAACAAAAAAACAGAATAAATATACTATATAAATTTGAAATAAATTCTTTTCATACTAAAAATAATTTCTATTACAATAGAAAATACTTATTACTGTACTAAAACAATCGCATTTGTTAGGTATATTCGACAGCCGTCCAACAAACGGCCGCTTAAATTGAGCCGAAGACTCGTGTCGTTACCTGGGCCAACACCCGCGAGCACCGGCGTATCAGAGGAAGAAGGCGATGAAATTTTGGCCTGATGCTATCTCACGTTTCACCACCTGGCACGGCGTTCAGCGATGGGCACGAGACACAGCCGGTGCAACGGTTGTTATGTATGCGGTCCTGGCCGTACCGGTTTTGGGGTTCGTTGGCGCAGCCGTGGACTATTCACGCTTGCACTCGGGTCAAGTGGAACTGCAAAACGCATTGGATGCTTCCGCACTGGCTGCCGGCCGGGCATACGAGAATACCATTGGTAATGTTGCCACTCGTGAAGCCGCGGCCATCACCGCCGCCAACAACTTCTTCGCCGCAAATTTCCCATCCGATTTTCAGGGAATGTCCGCTCCGCTGTTGGCAATCAATGTTTCGGAAACCGACGTCGCCGTAACCGCTGTCGCTACCATGCCGACACGGTTCATGCAGTTGCTTTCTGTGCCGTCGATGAATGTCCTGGCGGACACGACCGTGGTCCGCAATGGCCGCGGCGTCGAACTCGTCCTAGTCATGGATAACACCGGTTCGATGCGCGGCAGGATCGGCGGCGCATCGGTCAACAAAATGGATACCATGATCGCCGCGGCCCATACACTGGTCGACATTTTGTACGGCGAACGTGAGACAATTGAGAACTTCTATGTGTCGCTGGTGCCCTATGCCGCAATGGTTAACATTGGATCGGGGCGGACCGGCTGGGTGAATTCATTCGACGAATCAACGCTTTTTGCCGGTACGGACTGGAAAGGCTGCGTTATGGGTCGTAACGATCCCTATGACGAAACTGACGACCCGCCCTCTGTCGCCCTGTGGGATGTTATGGCTTGGCCGTCCACCAAGGATCAGATCTTCTACGACAAGAACGACAACGAATTGAAGGTCACCGAAGATGGCGAACTCATCTATATGATAGGTGACAATGAGTGGCCGCCGATCGATGACGCCAACAGCGCGCAGAACAACGGCACCGGTCCCAATTTGGGATGTCCGCCGGCGATCACGCCGCTGATCCAGTCCAAGACGGATGTGAAGGCGGCGATTGACGAAATGCAGCCCTGGCACCGCGGTGGCACCATGGCCAATCTTGGACTGGCTTGGGGCTGGCGGGTGATTTCACCCCGTTGGCGCGGCCTTTGGGGTGGCGATACGCCGGACGAATTCCCGCTCGACTACGATTATCCCAACTGGGAAAAAGTCGTGATCATGCTCACCGACGGCGTTAATCAGTGGTACGACTGGCCGGGGAAAAGCGACAAGGGCGATGATGGCAAAACCCGCCTGACCGGCCTGCCGGGCAAAAATTGCTGTTCCGGCAGCAGCAGTGCAGAGGTCGACAAAGACGATGTTCCCGACGGCGCCGACTACACCGCCTATGGCCGGATCGAAGAGGAGCGCCTGGGCAGCGGCAGCTTTAATGCGGTTCAGGGAATCCTCGACGACAAGATGGAAGATGTCTGCGAAGATATGCGCAACAACAATGTGATCATCTTCACCATCACTTTCGGGGTGAACGATTCGAGCACCAAAACAACGTTCCAGAACTGTGCCGGCCGTCCGGATCAATACTTCAATTCGCCGACCAATTCTGACCTGCAAGCTGCGTTCGTGGCGATTGCGACGGAAATCAACAATCTCCGGATTTCTGAGTAGCAGACACTCTAGCTAACCGGCCCAAGATCAAGGGCGGTCCCTGGCCAGGGGGCCGCCCTTATTCTTTGACCGAACACAATCGTTCAATACTGCCAAAAAAAATCAAACTTATTTAAAATTTGAAGTTTTTCTTGGCCTGACACCCATTTTCAGTTAGCTTTCTCAGCAAGTTTGGGATCAGGGGCTACAGGAACTCAGCCGGTGCATTGTGCGTGCGGCTGCAATTGTCATGAAGAACATCCGTCCAACCGGCGCAATTCAGCGTCTTCGACAGTCGAAATCCGGCAACGTCGCAGTTGAGTTTGCCCTTGTGGCGACGCCTTTTCTGCTGTTGGTGACCGGAATCATGGAACTGGGCATGACTTATATGGCGTCCACACTCCTCGAGAACGCCACAGAGCAAGCGGCTCGAGAGATCAGAACCGGAGCGTTGCAGAAGGCCGCCGCTGCTGACGAAGAAAAAGATGCTCAACAGCTGTTCAAGGAAACGTTCTGCGCCAACATGAAGGGGCTGATTTCCTGTGATGGGACGGCCAAGTCCTATGCAGACGTCCGCAACTACAGCAAATTCAGCGAGGTCGATCTTTCGCCGCCGGACACAGATGAGGTCACCGGCGTTATCATAACGTCGTTCGACCCCGGCACCCGTGATGAGGTTGTGTTGGTGCGGACCTATTATCGTTGGGATCTGGTAACGCCCTTCCTGTCGCGCTTGCTTAGTGGCGAGACGGATGAAGAAGGCCATCTGATTCTGTCGTCGACAGTTGCCTTCCGCAACGAGCCCTTTAAGCTCGAATAGCTGGGCTAATCCGCATCAATCCGCCGCCACGGCAGCGTAAAGCGTTGACCGTCATGTTCACCATGGGCGCTGGCAACCCGATAGGCCGCCTGAACATTGTCATCGGTCAACACCTCGTGCGGGGCGCCGTCGCATAGCAACCCACCGTCACGCATCAGAAACAAACGGTGACAAAACCGTTCAGCCAGCACCAGGTCGTGCAGCACGGCGATGACCAACCCGCCCTCTTCCGCATAGCGGCGCAGGACCTCCATAATTTCGAGCTGATGATAGGGATCTAAAGCCGCAACCGGTTCATCCACCAGCAGAACCCGTGCCTCGACCGCCAGCGCCCGCGCCAGCAGCGCCCGCGCCCGCTCGCCGCCCGACAGCGTATCAATGGTCCGGTCGGCCAGCTCGGTGACCGAGGCCAGTGACATCGCCCGCTCAACCTTGTCTTCATCGTCGAAGCCGTGACGCTGAAACGGTGCGCGGTGCGGCAGCCGGCCCAAGGTCGTGAGCTGACGCACACTTAGCGGCCAATGGACCGGCTGACCTTGTGCCAGATAGGCAACATTTTGAGCCAATGTTCGCCGGGCAATGGCTTCTAAACGCTGGCCATCGAGCTTCACAATCCCCTCAGACAGAATCAGGTTGGCCAGAGCTCGCACCAGGGTCGTTTTCCCTGCACCGTTCGGACCGATCAGCCCGACCAGCGTCCCTTCAGTCGCCCTGAAATTGACGTGACTGACCGCCGCCAGTTCATCAAACCGAACCGTTACATTTTTTGCGCTCAGTACCGTCATGCGGCGGCCCGCCGCGATCTAAGGATCAGCATCAGGAAGAATGGTGCGCCGATCAACGCCGTGACCACGCCCAGTTTCAGCTCCGGCCCCTGCATCGGCAATCGGACGACGACGTCGGCGGCCAGCATGACGGCGGCACCCGCCAGCATGCTAGGCAACAGCAACCTGCTGGGGTGATAGCCAACCAGAGGCCGCATCAGATGGGGCACGACCAGCCCAATAAACCCGATCATCCCAGCGACCGAAACCAGCGCGCCAACGGCAAGCCCCGTGCCCAAAATCACACGCAGTGTGGCCCAGCCGGGGCTGAAACCAAGGCTCTTCGCCGTATCCTGCCCCAGACTGAGTGCGTCGAGCGCCCGGCCTGTGCTCAATACGAGGAGAAGCCCTATCGCGGCAAAGGGCGCCGCCACCCAGACATGATCCATGCTGCGATCGGCCAGCGAGCCCAGCATCCAAAAGACAATCTCCAGCGCGGCAAAAGGGCTGGGCGCCAGATTAAGCGCCAGAGACGTGAGCGCCCCGGCAAAGGCGTTAATCGCAACACCGGCCAGGATCAACGTCATCACATCGGGCCGCCGGCCGGCCAAACCATATAGCAGGCCCAGCGCAACCAAGGCACCGACCAACCCGCCCATGGGGACCGCCATCTGACCACCGAACAAGCCGAAATAAAACACAACAACCGCACCCAGCGCTGCGCCGCTGGAGGCGCCGACCAGCCCTGGTTCCGCGAGCGGGTTACGCAACAGCCCCTGCAAAGCCGCCCCACAGGCACCAAGAACGGCACCGCCGATCAGCCCCAGAAGCGCTCGGGGCAGCCGAACCTCAAAAAGAATAATGTCCGCGACATCGGCACCCACATTCTCCGATGCAGGCAACCAGACCCCGCCCCGGCCAATCATCAGGGAGAGTGTGAATAGGCCAATGACAGAAGCAATGAGGCCGGCGTAAACCAGCCAGGGTCTGGAGGGGCCGGCATTCGTCACCGGCCGGACACTTCAGCAGTCTCGGGCATGGTTCGTTCGGCCAGCAGTCTGGCTGCCTCAGCCAGCCGGGGCGTTCCACAGTTCCACAGCGTGGTCGGCACCCTCACGACGGGTTTACCCGTTCGGATCGCCGTAAGCGCCGGATGATGGAGCACCATATTGGCTTGGGAAGGCGCGTCCAGCCGGTAGTCGCCCAGTACCAGAAGGTCAGGATCGGCGCCGACAACATCTTCAACAGACATTTTCACCCAACCCTCCATGCCGTAGTCAACGGCCACGTTTTCTAACCCCAGATGCAGCATTACCTCGTTGAACAGGCTCGAAGCGCCAGCAGAATATCCATTGGCACCATAGACCAACGCCCTGTAGTCCGCGTCCCGCAGCGCGTTACGCGTTAGTGCCAAGTCGCGGTCAAAGGCGGCGATAAGCGCCCTGCCCCTGGCCGGTACGCCCAACACTCTGGCAACCGTTCGAATATTGGCGCGAACGTCATCCAGAGTCACCGCTGTGGGAACCACGTGCACCGGTATCCCCTGGCGCGCCAGCATCGCCTTGGCAAAAGGTGAGTTAAACGGCCCGACAAAGACCAGGTCCGGCTGCAGCACGATAATCTCTTCGGCCAACCCATGGTTCGCAGGATAGCGGGCAGCCTGTTCCGCCATCGCCGAATCCGCCGGATCCTGCGTAACCCAATGGACTGAGACGATCTGATCCGGATCGGCCAGCAGCATGACAAGCTGGTCTGTGCAGAGGCTCATGGTGGCCACCCGCTCGGGCGATGCGGCAAAGGCAGGGCCGCTACCCCAGATGAGAGCAGCTAGGCATAAGCACGCAATAAACTTTGGATAGGCCCCCTCACCCTCCCGCTCACGCGGGTCCCTCCCTCTCCCCTTAGGGGAGAGGGTTGGGGTGAGGGGAATGCCACCGGCTTGTCGCAAATTACTCCCCCAGCCTTACACGCAGACCGCCATAAGCACCAATGCCGGGAGACCGGAACGAAAAGACCTCTTCATAGTCTTCGTCCAGCGCGTTTTCGATCCGCCCGAACAACGCGATGTTGTCGGTCAACTGATACTCCGCCGCCAGCGTAACCAGCACATAGCTGTCCAGGGTCACCCGGGACTCCGGTGTCGCGGCGATGAACTCGTTATCGAGCTGCTTACCGTTGTAAGAGACATCCAGATTGACGTTGCCGCGCCCATCGCTGAACGCATAGTTCGCATTGAAATTGGCGATATGCTTGGGCCGCCGCACCTCACGCATGCCGTCCGGTTGACGCGACTTGGTATAGGTATAGCTGCCAGAAATAGAGATCTGGTCACTGAGCTGCGCGGCCATGATCACCTCGACGCCCTCACGCTTGCTCTTCCCGTCCAGGTTCTCGACGGTGGATAGGAATGTCGCAAAGTCAAATACGGTTACAATCTCGTCGGTCAAATCGGCATTGAAATAGGTGACATCCAGCTTCAGCCGGTCGTCAAAGAAACGCTGTTCGACACCAACGTCAAAACTTTCCGATTTTTCAGGTCTGAGGTTGGGGTTACCCAAAAAGAAGTCGGGGAAGAACCCGAATAGCTCAAAGAACCCGGGATTGGTAATGGCTGTCCCCCAACTGCCATGCAGCCGGGTGCCACTGCCCGGCATCAACCAGGCAGCAGCAACCCGGTAGGTGGTTGCATTATCAAAAAGCGTATTGTCGTCATGGCGGATGCCAGCAGACAAATAGACTTGGTCGGCAAAGCCGACACGGTATTCACCAATGAAACTGTCCTGATTGTCTGACCGGCGCTGGTTTTCAAGCGCGTCAGGCACGGCACCGAAGTTCTCGAAATCCAGTTCTTCACGTTCATAAGCCGCAGTGAGCGTGTGTTTCGCCCCCATAACAGAGGGCGTATCCAGATTGACGGTAAACTGCTGGGTAAATTTGAGCCGCTCACCTTCATTGCCCGTCAGGTCGTTGCTGTCATTAACGAATTCACGTTCGCTGCGGGAATAGCCAACGGCAGTCTTGAACGCGAAGGCATTTTCGAAAAACGAGCCGTCAATACTGAGTCCTGTATAGAGCTGCTCGATGAACTGACGATTCATCGCATCGACCGCAAGGCCATTTGTAGGTGTTGGCGGAAAGTCAAAATCCTGGCCATCATTGTCGGTCCGCGTATCACCATAGCGGAGAACGGCTTGAGCCGAGACACCGTCAAACAGCTGAGCCCGCGCTTTGCCGTTGACGGTAATGATCCGCGATCCGTCCTTTTCATCGCCAAAACGTGACAGATTGATCCCATCGGTTTCCAGATATCCGGCAGAGACAGCGCCGGTGAACCGCTCGACGCCGCCAGAGATCAGGGCGGTCGCTTGAACTGTCCCAAACGAGCCGCCTTCAAGTGATGCCGCGGCCTCAAACCCAGGCTCACCGCCCTTGGTGATGACATTGATCACACCGCCGATGGCATCAGAACCATAGAGCGCGCTTTGAGCGCCACGCAGGATTTCAACCCGCTCTATCCCGATCGCCAGTAGCCCAGAGAAATCAAACTCACCGTTGATGTTGAGTTCGTTGGCTTCGATCCCGTCAATCAGCACGAGCGTGTGATTGCCTTCAGCACCGCGGATCCGCACCTGGCTGAGCTGACCAGGGCCGCCGGTCCGATTCACCGCCAGCCCCGGAATCGCGCGCAGCAAATCCGACATAATGGGGATCTGCCGCCGCTCGATTTCCTCACCTTCCAGCAGCGAGATACTCGTCCCCAGGGTATCTGCCGCCACTGGTGTCCGGGCACCTGTTGCGACAATCGTGTCGCCGGGGAAGAGGCCGTCTTCAGCGGCAGCGGACAAAGAATTCATGGTAACCAGAGTGCCGCCTAAAAGCGTGGCGAAGCAGATATTTATTCGTGTCATTTATGTCCTCCATAGCGACATGAAAGCTGGGGACAGATGCACGAAGAGCGTCAGCGCAAAGGCGCGCTGCGTTTGTTGTTATGCAGGACAATTGTCGTCCCATTGTCGGCCTCCGCCGTGCATCAACCCCTGTTCAAGGTGTCGCCACGACGGTTTCGGCCGCTCCACCCACTCAGCCCGGTGCGTGGTAGGACGACGTGATGGCAGGTCTCCTGGCTCGCGGGTCAGTATCGCAATGCGCCTTCCCAGGCATAGATGCCCAGTGGCGTGATGGCATTACGACTCGCCGCTTACAGTTGCGGGGACAGCCATGGCTTAAACCGGATTGATGGCCCGGTTCCTCCATGTTCCCTTTAAAGCCCTTTTTGGGGCGCCATCAGGACCGGACCATAAGGATGAGGCCCGCGAGACGCAATTATCTTTCTTTTTTGCTTTCAGCGCCCGGTTCCGGTTGACGGGAACAGCAAATGGGATCAGGTTCCGCGGCCCTGGCGAATTTCCGTCAGGACATTGGAAAGAAGAACCGATGGTTTCGGCAAACCTCAATAGCAAGCACATGGCCGCGCTGGTCTCCCCAACAGCGCATTACGGCGATGTGCGTCCTTGGGAGGGGATTGCCGGAATCCACTAGCTTTACTCGCTAAAACTGGTTCTTCCGACCCTCCCTCGGCACATGGCTCTGGGAGGGTTTTTCTTTTCCAGGGCCGTATTTGCACAACCTATGGAAAAGAGACGACCCATGTGGGCCTATATTGAATTTCACACCTATCGCGCACGGCTTATGGCGGGAACTCGTGGTGTGCCTGAAGGGACCCGGCCGGTAACTCCGGTCAAATACCCCCTGGGCACAGGCGATGACCGCAAGCGTGTTTCGGATACCAACAATTACAGGACGGACGGCTGCTCGTTTCGGCCGGCCATCACCAAATTATGCTCTAATTTATGGAGTCACTGAAAATGAAGACCTACGAGGAATTGCAGAGCTTTGGCGCGCCGATCAAGGCATGGACGCGGGGTGTGCCGGTCGCAGACAACGCACTGGTCCAGCTGCAGAACGTGGCGCAGCTGCCCTTTGTGCATAGTCACGTCGCGGTGATGCCAGACGTTCACTGGGGCAAGGGTGCCACGGTGGGCAGCGTGATCCCCTGCAAGGGCGCGATTGTCCCGGCTGCTGTCGGCGTCGACATCGGTTGTGGCATGATGGCCGTGCGGACCAGCCTGGGTGCGATCCATCTGCCTGACAATCTGGGTCCCTTGCGGACGGCGATTGAACGGGCGGTCCCCCATGGCCGGACGGCGAATGGCGGGCCCAATGACCGGGGGTCCTGGTCGACGGTGCCGGCACGGGCTGCCAACCGGTGGCAGACCGAGTTTGCCGCGCGTTACGATGCTTTGGCCGACAAGCACAAGGCGTTGCGCAAGGCGAACACGGTTCATCACCTGGGTACCTTGGGCACCGGCAACCACTTCATCGAGCTTTGCCTCGATGAGGAGGGCATGGTCTGGGTGATGCTGCACTCCGGCAGCCGTGGGATCGGCAACAAGATCGGCACCTATTTCATCGAGCAGGCCAAGCGCGAGATGGAGCGGTACCATGTCGGGCAGTTTCTGCCCGACAAGGACCTGTCCTACCTGGTCGAACACACGGAAATCTTCGATGACTATATCGAAGCCGTCGGCTGGGCGCAGGAGTTCGCCATGGCCAACCGTGAGGTGATGATGAGCCGCGTGCTGGAGGCGATGCGCAAGCATCTGCCCCGGTTCAAGCTCTCAAAGGAAGCGGTGAACTGCCACCACAACTATGTGGCGCGGGAAAACCACTTCGGCACCAATGTGTGGCTGACCCGTAAGGGCGCTGTGCGGGCCCGCAAGAACGACCTGGGGATTATTCCCGGGTCGATGGGCGAACGGTCCTTCATCGTGCGGGGCAAAGGGAACGACCAGTCGTTCCATTCCTGCTCCCACGGGGCCGGGCGTGTCATGTCGCGGGGCGAGGCCAAGCGGACCTTTACGCTGGCTGACCACCGCGCAGCCACCGAAGGCGTCGAGTGCCGTAAGGACAAGGACGTCATCGACGAAACGCCAATGGCATACAAAAACATCGACGCGGTGATGGCCGCCCAAGCCGAACTGGTCGATGTGGAACACACCCTCAAGCAGGTGCTCTGCGTGAAGGGGTAAGCAAAAGGAGCTGGGCCAACAGGTCCAGCGCCAACCAGCATGTGACGGAGGCTATAATGCCCAAAATGTTGTGCGAATGCGGGACGATACTTCGATGGTCTGAGATTCCCAACCCCATAGAGTGGCTGCTGATCAAAGACACAGACTACGACCAGTTCCCAGAAATGATCGACAGCGAGGAACTCTACAAGGCGACGACCAGCTTGCTCCGCTGTCCCTCGTGTGACCGGCTTTGGGTTTTCTGGGATGGCTGGAAAAACGACCCTACGCCCTACGAGCCCGGTTCGATAAAGTGATGCTCAACCGATGTAGTTAAACAGCATCTGGAGACGGCCATGCGTGACGACATGTTCAAGGTGATTGTGGAACGGCCCCGCTGGGGGTCGCGCATGAAGACATATCGCGGCACCAAGGGCGGCAACTTCGAGGACATGCCGAAGAACCAGGGCATGCGGCGGCACACCTACCGCAAGGAACTCAACGAAAACCTGGCACCGCTGAAACGCTATCTGGAGCGCAACTGCAACCGCCCCTGGAACAAGGTTTTCAGCGAGATCAGCGCCAAGATCGACGGCCGAAGCACGGTGAAAGCCCATGTCCGCGACCACATCGAAGATCTGGTGGCGCTTCACATCGGCATCGGCGCGGACAGCAAGCTGTTCGACCGCCAGCGCCCCAATATCAACTGGCGCGGCAAGCGATGGCACCAACGCTTCTATGTCGCCCCGAAAAGCGGCATTCTGCGTGACTCAAGGCTCTACTGGCGCAAGCAGGGAATATACAAACGTTGAGGATCACCGCCCTATCGGACACGCCCCGGACACGGACACGCCTGATCGGCACCATTCTTCTTGGCGTCCTGCTGGCCGGCTGCAGTACCCTGTCCCGCCTGCCCGCCGTACCGCCCGAGGCCAATGCGACCGTTGAAATCCTGGCGGAGGAGAACATTCGGTTTCGGGTACCCATCGACATTCATCTGCTTGCCCGGGAAGGTGAGCGGGCGCAGGACCGTGAAATCGGCAAGGGTCCGCCCCGTGCAAAGAGCCGAAACCTGGGGCCAGCCGATTTCCTCGCCCTGTCCGGCGGTGGCGATAGCGGGGCCTTTGGGGCGGGCTTTCTGGTCGGCTGGTCGGAACACGGGTCCCGGCCAGACTTCAAGATGGTCACCGGCGTCAGCACGGGTGCTCTGGCCGCACCCTTTGCTTTCCTTGGACCGAACTACGACGCGACGCTGGAGACGGTCTACACCCGGATCGGCCCAGAGGATATTCTGGAAGAACAATATCTGTCCGGCGGTCTGTTCGGGGACGCGGTGGCCGACAGCAGCCCACTGAAAGCCCTGATCGCAAAACATATCGACAGTGACGTATTGGACGCCATTGCCGCGGAGTATGCCAAGGGGCGGCTGCTGTGGATCATTACGACGGACCTGGATTCAATGACACCGGTGATCTGGAACATGGGGGCGATTGCCTCCAGCCAGTCTGAAGGCGCGCTCAAACTATTCCGGGACGTTCTGGCCGCATCCGCCGCCATTCCGGGGATTTTTCCGCCGGTGATGATCGACGCCGAGGTCGACGGATTGCCCTATCAGGAAATGCATGTGGATGGCGGTGTCTCCGCGCAGGTCTTCTTTTATCCGCCATCAATCCGCGCGACCGATACCAGCATCAAACCGCGCAAACGCCGGTTGTTCATCATCAGGAACGCGCGCATCGCGCAGGACACGGTGACGACGGACCGCAGTACGCTGGACATTCTGCAACGGGCGATTTCCGCCATGATCCGCTCGCAAGGGATTGGCGATCTCTACCGGATTTTTGCCACCACGCAACGTGATGACATCGAGTTTAACCTGGCCCACATCGAAGAAGAGTTTTCAGTGCCGAAGGAAGAGGACTTCGACACCGGCTTCATGAACTCCCTGTTCCGCTATGGCAAATCTGTCGCGCGGAATGGGTTCGACTGGCGACACGAACCGCCGGGCTTCAGCCTCCCGAAAAAGGACGCCAACGAATAGGGTCAGCTGTCAGGTTGTGCCGTCACCAATGGAAGCTCAGCGGCGCACGCCTCGGAAATTTTGGTTTTGTTATCGCGCAAACACTGGAACATGTAGCCACCACCAGACTCAGCGCCGGCACAATAGCTCTTGATATCACCGGCGCAGGCTGCATTGACAGACGCGAGCTTATCGAAAAAGCCTTCCAGCAACCGGCCGATCCCGTCCGTCGCGGCATAGCAATCTTCAGATAGGGTTGCCGTGTTGGCATAAAGGCAGGCCAACACCCGGCCGTCGCCCGGTTCGACATCGCCGCAATAGAAATCAATGTCTTCAGCACAGCGCTTGAACATGCCGTCAGCCAAGGCAGGGCCGCTGAACACCGCCATCAATCCCAGCATCGCAGCGGCAGTGAAGTATTTTGCTTTCATCTGTTTGCTCCGTTTCCTGGTTGACAGCTTATGGGTTCGCGATGACGTAAACGGTTACGCCATCTTCAATAATTTCGCGGTAATAGACCGAGTCACACAGCCAGTATGCGGACCCTGCGATGACCACGGCAACGCAGTCCGGTGACAGGGAGTCGATATAGTCCTGTCGGCGTTCTATACGCCGTGCTGTCCGTCTGGCCGTGCGGCGCGCAACCCGTCGCGCCTGGCGCCGGTCCGACGCGTCGGCCTGCGCCGTTCGCGCCCCGAACAGTTCGGCGAGATAGAAACTTGTGGATTTCGGTTCTGGCGGCGCCTTGGCAATCAGGCCAAGGCCCAGGATCAATCCCGCTAAAACAATGCATCTCAGTATCAGCATGCCACCCCTCACGACTGCTGTTGGCGCGGTCACAACGTTACCGCTCGGTACGAAAACCCTAGGCGACACATTCGATGGTTGTAAAGGAACGATTTCGGCGCGCGGCAATTGGAGCCCGGGAGAGGAACGGCAAGCCCTAGCCTGGTTGCGTTAACGCAAGGCCTCGCGCGGCTTGCGCCAAAAACAAGATAACAAACGACATACCGGCACCGAACAGAGCGCGCAAAAAGCGCCGCCGCTTCATTTCCCGCAGGCGCGATACGACCAGCAACTCGTGGGCAATTTCGGCAACGGGTTCAGCGTCTTGCAAATCTTCCAGCAAATGCGCGGCACCGTCATGGTCATCCGGGTTCACATAGAGAATCCGTTTAGCGCCAACGCCTGACTGCGCGTTGGCACCCGGCGCGGTCTTGCGGGTGGGATAAAGAACATAGCCGAACAGAAGGATCGGTAGCACCACGATAAGCCATGCCCCAATGACAAATCCAAGGCCCGTCTCCTGGGTGCCGCCCAGAGTTTCTCCAAAGCGGAAGACAATCCCGAGCGCGAAGATATATCCGACGCCCATAATCTGCGCCTTGGTGTCATAGGCCCGTACAGTGGCCTGCGCCTCATTGAGGCTGTTTCGCAACAAGTCAACTTGCTGATCGGTTGCCATGATTCCAAATCTCCTTCCCGGCTCAAATTCTTGAGGGTGATAGGCATCCTGCGCAAGAGCGATTTGACAGAGCCCAATCCGGCCCGCAGGCTGACACCCAGAGGGGAGAACAGGACATGACGCCTGAATCATTTGTCGTTGAGATCGATCAGAACCGGCTCAATGACCTAAACCGCCGGTTGGACGCAACACGCTGGGCGGATGATTTCGCCAATGACGACTGGAAGTATGGCACCAATGGCGCCTATCTGCGCGAACTCGTTGGTTATTGGCAAGACGGCTATGACTGGCGCGCCGAGGAAGCGGCCATCAACCGGTTCGACCATTTCAAGGTCACCATCGACGACGTACCGATTCACTTTATTCTGAAGAAGGGAAAGGGCCCGAACCCGATCCCCATCATCCTGAGCCATGGGTGGCCGCTGGTGTTCTGGGACTATAAGGACATGATCGAACCACTGGCTGACCCGGCAGCCCATCTCGGTGACCCGGCCGACGCGTTCGATGTGATTGTACCCTCCCTGCCCGGTTATGGATTTTCGACGCCGCTGCGCAAGCCGGGGGTGAACTTCATGGCCACTGCCGATCTGTGGCGCACGCTGATGCAGGACGTGCTGGGCTATGACCGTTTCGCCGCATCGGGCATCGATTGGGGTACCCTGGTCACGGGGCAGCTTGGCCACAAACATGCCGACGCCATGATCGGCATTCATAGCTGCGGCTATATTCCTCTCACCCTGCTGAGCCATAAAAAGGCATGGGACTTCGCCGACCCCGGTTTCAGTCAGATGAGCGACGAGGACCAGGCCGTACAGCTTAAGTTCCTGCGCAAGATTTCCAGCCACCTAGCGGTCCATATCCTTGACCCGCAAACCCTGACCTTTGCCCTTAATGACTCACCGGTGGGCCTGCTCGCCTGGCTGCTTGAGCGGCGGCGGCTTTGGGGTGACACCGGCGGAGACGTCGAATCCGCCTTCACCTGCGATCACCTGCTGACCACCACTATGCTCTATTGGCTGACCGAAAGTTTCGGGACCTCTGTCCGCTATTACGCCGAGGCCGCCAACGACCCCTGGACTCCGTCACACGATAGGCAGCCGGTTATCGAAGCGCCACACGGGCTCTCTTTCTTTGCTGGGGATATTGGGGGCGGCCGGCGCATTCCGATGGACATGCTCGAACGAGCGACCAATCTGCATTATGTCGCTGAACACCCCAAGGGCGGGCACTTCGCGCCAGTGGAAGTCCCCGGCCTGGTGGTCGAAGACATCCGCGCGACGTTCAGGGACTTGCGTTAGCAGAGTTCCTTGCACAAGACGTTAAAGACGGCGTGCACACGGGGGGTCATCTCAAGTTCTCTATGGACCGTAATCCAGGTGTCTTCAGAGATTACCGGCAGGTCAACCGGGACCCTTTCCAGTAACGGATCGTCATCGCCGACGGCTTCAGCCAGCAAGCCAATCCCTAGACCCTGCTTGACCAGTTCGCGGGAAACCATCCAGTCGTCAGCGACAACCTTGAAGTTTTCCGGTTGAAGCTCCAGCCCAAGCTGGTTCAACCTTCGTCGCAGACGATCAGACGGCTCAAAGTCGACAAAGTCGACGCGCGATAAGTCCTCCTTGGACAATGGATTTCCAGCTCTATTCAGATAATCAGCCGTCGCATAAAGGCGGAACCGAACTCGTTCTGCTGTAACTTTGCTGCTCACCAATTCGGGCTCCGTGGGCTCCACATGGCGCATCGCGATGTCGGCTTCACGCAGCCGAAGATCTTTCTGATCCGTCGAGACCACCAGGTCTATTTTGATGCCCGGCTGAAAGTGCCGCAGGGTCAACAGGGCCGGCGGCAGAAGGAAGCCGGCAGCCGATACGCTTGCCGAAATACGAACGGTTCCCGTAACGCGCTTTGCCTGGCCGGCAGCTTTCAAGGACACCTGGTTCGCAGCCTCGCCCATCACACGAAGTTCTTCGACCAACCGAAGACCGCTCATCGTCGGCGTCATTTTCCGTCCGACACGCTCGAAAAGCGGCACACCGAGCTCTGCTTCCAGCGCCGAAATCTGCCTGCTGATGGTCGGTTGGGTTAGGTTGAGCGCACGCGCGGCCGCCGACAGCGATCCTTCTTCCACTGTAGCGAGAAAGGCTCGAGCGCGGTTCCAATCGAAAGTCGCATAACGAGAAAACATACGTAAACGTATATTAATGGTACAAATTTTGCCAGTTGCTATACGAAAACGCATTTATAAACTGTGGTTGAAGGACCGGCGCAACCTGAATGAAAGCGGGCTTTTGAAATGACGGTCGACGAGGACGTGCGACGGCTGAACTTTACCGTCCGGATAACCGGCGGCCTCTATGTCGCCGTTGCCGCCATCTATGGAGTCGGCGCGTTCATGCTTGAGGACGCTCTGTCCACCGGATCAGGCGCTGACACAGCCGACGGATACCACCTTGGCCTTTTGTTTCAGCTTGCCGCCGCATGGGGAACGCTCGCCCTGGCGTTCGGCCTTTACGTCACATTGCGCTCCGCGGGCAAAGACCTCGCGCAGTTTGCGTTGATATCCAGAGCTGTGGAAGCCACGCTTTTTGGCGCAGCGAGCGTCATCGCCTTTCAAGCCGCAGACCTGATGCGGGAACCGGAATTGATCCCCGGATTGACTGACGTTGATAGAGGCGCCCTCGTGACCCTGCTTCTGCAACTCAAGGGCAATGCAGAGACCGTTGCGATTACGTTCTACGGCTTCGGATCAACCGCGTTTTTTTGGCTGTTCCTCAAATCCAGACTTATCCCCAAGCCTCTTTCGGTACTGGGCATAGTGGGGACCATGCTGATCTTTATATGGTCGGTGTCGGAGCTGCTCCTGCCCCTCGAGACCGAATGGACCGGCTACTTCTTCTGGGGCCCGATCTCATTAATCGAGCTCGCGGTAGGCTTCTGGCTAATCTGCTTCGGAGCCAATTACCGACATAAAGGTGCCTAATTGGAAATATTTACAGCATACGCATTCTGTATGTATTGAATAAAATTAGAATATTTGAAGCACTATCTATTTTAGAGCATCTTTCTCTCTTCCGAAGAGTAATCGATATTTTTAGTAGAGAGATTTAATATGGTCATGTTCCGTGGGTTCCGACATCCACATGAAGGTTATCAAACCGACGATCCGGCAAAATTCGATGAGTTCCTAATTCCGTTAATCAACTCGCTGGCGCAAGAGGCCGTTCTTTTCCACCGGCTCTATCCACCGCCAACCGGGAACCAGCCCAACAGCTATTTCGGCGGACTACCTAAGATGCCAGCCGATCTCGATTGGCCAACCTACGCGGGAACCGGCAACAGAATGACGTTTTTGGGTCAGATCGACGTGTCCGAGTTGCCCGACTTTGCTGGACGGTCCGCGCTACCGGCTGAGGGAACGCTATACTTCTTCTCAGATACCGACAATGAGCGCTATATCGAGGTTCACCAAAACAACTTTGCTACGGTTCTTTACAGCTCATCCGACCCGTCAACGCATGCTATCCGCCAAGCTCCGGATGACCTGATCCCGATCTATGGCACCTATCACGACTATGAAATCGAACACCTAGGGCGGGGAACATTTCTGCGCGGATCCAAAACGCTCCACAAGTGGCTCATACGTCCATTCGCATTCGAGAGCTTTCCCGAGGAGCATCCCTCTCTGGCCGATCTCGGTCCTTTCTCGACTGCCGACCAAGAAGATGTACTCGGCCGATACCAGGAACTGGCAGATGAAATGCGGCCATATGCTTTACGTAGTGCACTGAAAAAGGTCGGCCTTTACGACGGAGAAGTGCCCAGGAGCCACAACGGCGTAGATATCCAACTCGAAGAACCCGAAAAGCATCCGCACCGCGACGATCTGTTCTGGCCCGGTGACGGCTTCCCATGGCTATGGGCTTTCGTTGATGTTGCCGCGCCCCTGCTGACGTGGGGCATCGATATGATGGACCAAGGCCTTGCGGATGACTCTCCGCGTCCAGGTAGTAGCGCCGACTTAGATTTGCTCTCCAAGATCAAGAAAGTAGGTAGCAAGTTCGAGCGGGACCAAGCCAGAAGGGTTCTTTATGGCCTCAAACAAGAAATGGAAGATCTTCACAGCGCAGCCATTGAGGCAGATCGGCTTGCTCAAGTTCCAGCGCCTGTCCAGGAGCGCTTTGAGAAATGCTTTAAGACACTTGAAGAAACCCGAAAGGGAGTCGGCGGTTATATTGGTTCGGTGTCGCACCCATGGAAGAGGAATCTATCCGAAGCCGTGGCGTATTCTTTAACCGCTGGCAAAGGGGCCGCCAGCGTAATCTCCGACATGGGATTCACGACATTTGCGCCACATATCGACGGGCTTGAATGGAATTCAATCGGTGGCCCAACAATGCACCAGATGTTCGGAAGTGGCTATTTCCAGTACAACAGACCGGAATTCACCAAGACCGCACACATGCTGATGCAGTTTGATACGGATTGGGCGGTCCCGTTCAGCTGGGCCGATGTCGGCACCCTGCAGTTCTGGATTCAGCCCGACGACCTCGCCAATCTGCGCTTTGATCGCACGAAGGTTACTGTCTCATAGGGCCACCATCGAAATCGCGCCCTTGTCCTAACGCACCCCCGCAATTCGCAGATTATCCGGTGCACGGGGTGGAATAACCACCGGTTCACCGACCCAGGCGCCGATATTCTCGCCTGTGCGGCCATCTGCCATCAGGTCGAGCATTTGCTGGGCGATCTGTTCCGGCTGTATGACAACGTCTTTAAGCTCCGGCGGTATTTCACCGTCCTCCCAGAGCCCGCGCAGCATCGGCGTATCGGTCGCCCCCATGCACATGCCGTTCACCCGGATATTGTCCTTCGCCAGATATTTCGACCAGGCATCGGTTAAACCATTCAGCGCCCATTTCGACGCATTGTAGAGATCTGTATTCGGCTGATTTGTGCCGTCGGACTTCGCAGGGAGCACGTAATAGGTGCTGATATTGATGATATCACCATCGCCTGTGGCCTGCAGATGCGGTGTACAGGCCCGGGATAGCATCAAGAGTCCCTTGAAGTTGGTGTCCATGATGAAGTCCCAGTCTTCCAGCGCCTGTTCCCAGGATGAATCGACCGGTGTCTCCTTCCAGGTGCCTGCATTATTGACCAGGATATTGAGCCCGCCAAAGGTGTCGACCGTTTCAACAACAACCCGTTCCACATCCTTGCGTTTGGATACATCAGCGACCAGGCCAAGCACCGTGTTGCCGGTTTCGGCTTCAATCTTGGCAGCCACGTCGGTGATCTTGTCCTGAACGTCGAAGGCGACAACCTTGGCGCCCTGCTGACTGAGCGCACGTGCAAACGCCTCGCCGAGGCCCTGCGCCGCACCGCTGACAATCGCGACTTTACCATTAAGCGACATTGAGGCTCTCCTCGGTAATGTAGATATTGGGGAGCGGTGGCTCGAGCACGGTGGGGCGACCAACACACAGATTGATGTTCTGCGCGGTGCGTCCGTCCGGCCCTTCTTTCAGAAGGTCCATCACCACCTGGGCGGTGTCTTCTTTCGCCATCCAGGTATCCACCTCGGCCTTCTGTTCTTCGTCTTCTTCGCCTCTGGTCTGCGGGAAGCCGAAGAAGTCGCGGATCATCCATGAATCCGTTGCACCCATGCACATGCCGTTCACCCGGATGCCGTGCGGCCGCAGCGCTTTGGCCCAGGCATAGAGAATGCCATGCAGGCCGGATTTAGACGCATCATAGATATCCATCACCTCGCCGCCGCCGGAAGGCCGGGGTTTTGGGTGTGGCGGGTGCGGACAGTTCTCGGCATTGCAAATCTCAAAGGGCGAGCCACAGGTGAAATGGTGATCGGTCGAGACATTGATGATCTCGCCGCCCCGCCCCTGCTTCAGCAATTGCTCGATCACAGCACGGCCCATCAGGTACTCGCCCTTAAGGTTGGTGCCGACCATGCCTTCATAATCATCGAGGGTTTTATCGAGGTCATCGTCAGCCAGGCTGACCCAGCATTTCCCCGCATTGTTGATCAGAATGTCGATGCCGCCGAAGGCCTCAATCGTACCATCAACGACCTTGCGGACATCCTCAGGCACGGCAACATCGGCCACCCAACCAACCGCTTTGACACCTTGCGCTTCCAGCTTGGCAGGCAGATCGGTGATTTCTTCACGGATGTCGCAGACCGCGACATTGCAGCCTTCGGCTGCCAGTGCCTCGGCATAGGCCGGGCCGATGCCGACGGCCGCGCCGGTGACAATCGCGTTTTTTCCTTTAAGTGAGACCGTCATTATTGCCCCCCTGCGACGTTGATGTATTGACCCGTGGTGAATTCGGCTGCCGGTGACGCGAAGAACACGGCGGCCGCACCGCAGTCTTCAATACGGCCGGTGCGCCCGACTGGAATGTTCGACGCGAACATCTCCTCGGCCTGCTCCTTGGTGACCTTCATGGTCTCCGTCAGGCTTTCGGTGACGAAAACGCCCGGACAGATCACATTGACGGTGATGCCTTTGGGCCCCAGTTCCACTGCCATGGTGCGCGACATGGCGATGACGCCCAGATTAGCCGTCGAATAGGTTCCGAAACCCGGTGACGGCTGGTGTGCCGCGATGGAAGAAATGTTGATGATCCGCCCGCCATTCGGCATCCGCTTGGCGGCTTGCTGAGTGCCCCAGAACTTCGTCTTGCTGTTCAGGTTCATCTGCTCATCCCACTTCGCCTCGGTAATGTCGGGAAGCGGGTGCATCTTGCGGTCGAGGTTACCACCGGCATTGTTGACCATAATGTCCAGACTGCCGAACTCATCGACCACCCGGTCGAGCAGCTTGGGCAGCTGGGTGAAGTCAAGCACGTCCACCGAGGCGCCAAAACTGCGCCGGCCCAGCGCCTTAATCTTGTCGGCAACTTCCTGAACCGGTCCTTCGCGGCGCGCGCAGACGACGACGTCGGCGCCGCATTCTGCAAGCGCGAGTGCGATCCCTTCACCAATGCCCATGCTGCCACCGGTGACAACCGCAACCTTACCGTCGAGGCGGAACCTCTCATACATTCCCATACGTGAACTCCTGTTAGATGATTATTCAGCCGCAACGCTTTGATCGACGCGTTTGATATTGACCGGAATAGCGCTCATTCGAGGCATGCCGGTCCGATGATCGTAGTCTTTTTCCACATTGGTCAGCCGGCCCGTATTGGAGCCGATGTAAAACACCTGTTTGTCGTGCTCTGGCGCATCGCCGAACGCATGCGCCATTGAAATCACACCGGGCCGCACATCGCTGGCTTCTTCAATCACGCCGAGGATGGAAGCGTGGTCCGATGAAATCTCCACAACATCACCCGCATGGAGGCCCAATGCCGCAATATCGCCAGGGTTCATGAACGCTGGATTATATTGGTGGTTCTTGACCAGAACCGGAATATCGCGGCCCGATGAATTATAGACATCGTTCATCCGGCGGCTCACCAACCGGTGGCTATAGGTCGTATCCATCGTGTAACCGGCATGGTCGGTGACCGGCTCAGCGAGCACTTCGCGCAGATCGGCCATCATGAATTCGTTACCAATATCGAGTTTTTCTTCGCACTCGTCGTCCTTCGGCAACACCGTGATCGACGGATCGTCAAAAATGTGACCGTGCGGGTACTTCTTCACTTCATCGAGCGGAATGCGCGATCCGGTACACAACATTTCGAACAGATCGTCGGTGGTGGGCTTATTGACCATATCCAAATCCTGACCGGCGAAGTTCAGCTGCAGGCCCATGCGCTGCGCCAGACCGTAAAAGAACTCCCATTCCTCCAATAGGTCAGAGCCCGCCGGTGGCTCGACAATCGCCGGCTGGTACATGGCGTAAGGTTCTGGGTAGCCCGTCGAGAAGCCGTAGAACCAGATGCCTTCGTTCGGTTGGCTGATCGCCGGCGCTTCCAGCCCCAGTTTTGGCGGAATCACATAATCTGCCAGTTTGGCCGTTGCCGACATCTTAATGTCGAGGGTTACATTAAGGTCGAGCGCCTTCATCGCCTCATAGGTCTTGAGTTGGTCGGGCCAGGCTGCCATCGGGTTACCGCCGACACTGATCAACGCTTTAACCTGCCCCTCGCCTTCCAGCAGAATTTCATCGGCCAGCGCGGCAGCAGACAAACCACCGGCATTATCCGTTAGATCACGCACCCGCAATTGTTCGCCATAGCCCCAGGCCTTCGGTTTTGGCTCGGCCTGTGCCTTACCATGCCGCTTGGGCAATAAGACGAAGGGGTTGGGCATCTTCTCGCCCTCACGCAGCCACCGGCCGCACAGGGTATTGATCACCAGCACCATATATTCGGTCAGTGTGCCGCGCGGCGCCATATTGGGCCCGGTGCCTGCTGTCGTCATGCCGCGCTCTGCCTGGGCAAAGGTGCGCGCAGCTTCGACCAGCAGATCCTTATCGACGTCAGCGCGTTCGGCGACATAGTCGGGCGTAAAGTGCGAGACAACTTCCTTGAGCGTTTCAAAACCGTCGGCATCGCTTTCCAGAAACGCCCGATCGTAGAGTTCTTCTTCGATGATGATATTGGCAATCCCGGCCAGAATAGTCGGATCCTCGCCCGGTTTGCATTGCAAATGGATGTGGGCTTTTTCAGCGCATTCCGTCCGGCGGGGGTCGATCACGATCAGTTTCATGCCGCGCTTTAAGCCGTCATAGAGCCGCTTGGCCGGATTATATTGCGGGATGCCGCCCCATTTCGACACGACAGGATTGGCGCCGACCAGCATCCAGGTGTCGGAATCTGAAAAGGCGTGAGGTCCTGCATTCCAGCGCCCGTGCAGCGCAATGGCGACCGGTTTGCCCGGCTGGTCGATGGACCCGGACGAAAACTGCATGGGCGAGCCGATCGCCTTCATAAAGGACGCCGCCATGGTCGACCCGGCTGGATAGGGAAAGGAATAGGTCGCTGCATAGACCGCGACCGACCGGGGGCCATGTTTCTCAATTAATTCAGTCAGTGTATCGGCGATTTCGTCCAGCGCCTGTTCAGACGCCACGCGCTGGTGCTGGTCCTTAACCCGTTTCTGCGGCGACAGCACGCGTTCTGGATTATAATGCTGCTTGGGCAGCTGCCGCCCCTTGACGCAGGTGTACCCGAAATACATCGGGTTATCCTTGTCTCCGATCACTTTGACGGCTTTACCGTCCTCGACTGTGACTTTGATGCCACAGAAGGAATGGCAAAAGCGGCAAATAGCAGTATGAGTTTCAGCCACGGTCGTCTCCCCTGAATGACCCGGACGCGCCTACATGCATGCGTGAAGGTTAGGAGCGTACGACGCCGCTGAAACCTTGACAAGGGGCCAGACCGGGGGCCTGTAGAAAACCTGTGATCAAACCATTACATTCTTTTCTCGAATGAGTTAGGGTGGTTATGGGAACTAAATCGGAACATGACCGTTTTACGACGTACCACAATTAAACTTTAACCTTACGCAGCACTGGTGTAATAAATACCGCAGAAGCTGGACCAAGGGCGGCAACTTTGAGGAGGGACGTGCGCAATGAATCGCATCCTTAAACCATTTGTACTCGGGCTTAGCGTTTTGGCGCTGGGTGCGTGTGAAACGACAACACGAAATTTGGACCTGTACAATCAGGCCACCGGCGCGAGCCCCTCGGGATCCGCTTTTGATACGGCTCTTTACAACGGCTACGTTCAGCTGGCGACGGAAGAGCAAAATCCCTATGCGGATTATACGATTGATGACGCCTCGCGCGACTTCTACTCAAACCGGGCACTTGCTGCCGCTGCTGGCCAGACGGTTCTGCCGACTGACCCCGCCGCACGCGCGCTTCCGCCTGGGTCTGTCAGCGAAGTTACAGACGGCCGTAACCGCCTGATGGCAGCGCTGGACGGCACGGCACGCGACAAGGCGCCCGCTGCTGCAGCCCGCGCTCAGACACAATTCGACTGCTGGTTGGAGCAGTTGGAAGAAAATTACCAGCCTGCGGATATCGCACGGTGCCGCCAGGGCTTCCTGGACGCACTGGCCCAAGCTGAAGCAGCACTTCGTCCTGCAGCAGCTCCGGCCCCCGCTCCGGCTCCGGACCCCGGTCGTCCGGAACCGTTCCTGGTCTTCTTCGACTTCGATGAATCAACGATCACACCTGAATCAGCCCGGGTTATCTCCCAGGCGGCGAGCCGGGCCCGCGCCGAAGGCGCTGTCTCGATCCAGGTGATCGGTCACACGGATACATCGGGTGGCAGTGCCTATAACGACCGGCTGTCCATGCGCCGCGCCAATGCGGTGAAGGACGAGCTGGCCCGGAACGGCATCGATGCATCGACCATTACGGTTGAAGGCCGCGGCGAATCAGATCCGCTGGTCCCGACCGCGGACGGTGTTCGTGAGCCGCAGAACCGGCGTGCCGAAGGCATCTGGATCTACCGGTAAGACGAGTTCCGGTCCCTCGCGGACCGAACGAAACAAGGGCGCGTGCCGCGGCACGCGCCCTTTTTCTTTGCTTCTCGTCGAGAGGCTACAGGTTTAAGTGTTCAGGAAATTGAGCGGCAATCCTGGGCGCGGCCAGTCACAGGCGATTAGCCGGCCCGTGGTCGAGAGCGTAATGTAAGCCGTCTGAAGGCCATCACCGCCAAAGCAGATATTGGTCACCAGCAGGTCATCGAACGGAAAGTGTTCAAAGCTGGACCCGTCCGGTGCTGCGCTGGTGATCCCTCCATTGATCAGGGTCGCAACACAGACGTTGCCTTCCGCATCAACAGCCATGCTGTCAAAAAGCTGATAACCCTCTGGCCCGCAAACCAGCCGGCCCGGCATGCCTGGCGCGCGGGTGACTTGCCCCGGCGCATCGATATCGACCGCCCAAAGCCGGCACGTGGTGGTTTCAGCATAATAGAGCGTCTTTTCATCCGGTGAGAGCGCACAGCCATTAGGCGTGATCACGCCATCGATGATCCGGGTGATCGCGCTGCCGTCCGGTTGGGCGTAGTAGAGCGCGCCCATATCCATGTCGTAGGGACGACGCTTGCCCAAATCGGTGAAATAGAACCCGCCCTGCTTGTCGAACACGATGTCATTGGGCCCGCGCAGGTTCCGGCCATCACATGCCGTGTAGAGGACCTGCCATTCGCCAGTGTCCGGGTTAACGCGGTCAATGCGCCCGGTTTCATAGTCAGCCGGCTGATGCCCGGGCCGCAGCAAGCCTTCCTTGCTTTCGGTCCACTCAAAGCCGCCATTATTGCAGACATAAATCCAACCGTCCGGACCCATGGCAGCGCCATTTGGGCCGCCACCCAAATCAGCTACGACCTCGATTGTGCCATCCGTCAGAACGCGTGACAGCGTCCCACGTTCGATCTCGACCACAATCACCGAGCCGTCCGGCATGGCGATCGGGCCTTCCGGAAAGCGCAGGCCCGAGGTGATTTCTCGTACATTCATGCTCATTTCAGACATCTCCTTCGTGGGTGTCTATTTGTTTAAAAAATTCAGCGGGAGCCCAGGGGTCGGCCATTCACAGGATACAAGCCGCCCAGTAGTCGACAGGGTGATATAGGCCGTCCTCAGCCCGTCGCCGCCAAAGCAGATATTGGTGACGTATTGATCGTCGAACGGGAAGTATTCCGCGCTGGAGCCATCCGGCGCGATGCTGGTAATGCCGCCCTGCTCGAGCGTGCCGACACAGATGTTTCCCGCCACATCCACCGCCATCGAGTCAAAGTGCTGATACCCGCCCGGACCATATACCAGCCGGCCCGGTATGCCTGCCGTCCTGGAAATTTCGCCGGGCGCCGTGATATCGACGGCCCATAGTCGACATGGCACCGTTTCGGCGAAATAGAGGGTCTTTTCATCGGGTGACAACGCGCAGCCATTTGGCCCGGTCAGGCCATTGATGATCCGTTTGATCGAGCTGCCATCGGGTAACGCGTAGTAGATCGCGCCGACATCGACGTCGAATTCCCGGCGTTTGCCGAAGTCCGTGAAATAGAACCCGCCGTATTGGTCAAAAACCAGATCATTGGGGCCGCAGAGGGGATGGCCGTCGCATTCAGTATAAAGCACCTGCCACTCGCCGGTTTCCGGGTTGACCCGGTCGATGCGGCCGGATGTGTAATCGGCCGGCGTGTTGGGTCCCATAAGGCCTTCATCCGACGTGACCAGATCAAGCCCGCCGCAATTGCAGACGTAAATCCAGCCGTCCGGCCCCATGGCCGCCCCGTTGGGTCCGCCGCCCAGTTCAGCAATGACCTCAATGGTGCCGTCTGCCGCAACGCGCGACAGCGTTCCGCGCATAATCTCGACGACAATCACCGAGCCATCCGGCATGGCGACGGGCCCTTCTGGAAACACCAGCCCGGATGCGACTTCGATGACCTTCATAATATGCGCCTGAGCTTCGCGTTACTTCGGCCCGAACCCGATTTCTTCGAGATACCAGCCAGCGCCGACAATCTGCATTGAGTTGTTGTTGGGCTCACGCTTGTCCCACCCGTTCGGGTCGGCCTGATAGGCACCCAAGATTTTTTCGGCGGCCTCTGCGTCCTCGCCCTCGAACTCATAAATGGTCAGAAACTGTGATGGTGACTCACCCATAAATCCTCTGGCCGCCTTGTAGCAGGTGACCGATTTCACATTCGGGCAGTTGTAGGTGTCTTCAACATGATTGCCGATATACCAATCCTGGAACGCCTGTTCCTGATCGACATGCGGTTGCACCAGCCCCACGAGAACCAGCTTCTTTCCCATTTTCGTCTCCCGTTTTCTTTGAAATTTGCCTTTGAAGGGACGACGAGCGTAGGCACTGGCCTATCCCTTGGCAAGCAAGCTTAGAGCGCGACAGGGCGCACCGGATCAGTTCCATCCCAATCGCGCGCGGCTTCGGTCAGCATGATCTGGAAGTCGACCAGGTCCTGACGCTTCTCAACCAACTCGACCATGATGCCCATATCGACCCGCGTATCGACATAGGCAAACCGGCCGCCAATATCAGGTGCGCCACCAGTGGTGACAGCAGTGTAACTGAGCCCCTCATAATGCGCGAGGGCCGCGTCGAAATCCTCACACCAGACGCCGATATGATGGAACCCACCCTGATCCGGCGCAAAGACATCGCGATAAGCGCTGTCGCCATCATTGTGTTGCTGGATCAGTTCAATCTCGATATCGCCGGCCTGGGCAAGCGCAAAGCTGGCGTCCAGTGTGGCCGGCGTGCCGCGATAGGTGACCGGCCCTAGATCGAGGTGAGAATAGAAATAGAACGGCCCGACACCGAAGTGTTGGACCCAATGCTGCATCGCGGCTTCGATATTCGGGACCACATAAGAATTCTGGAAGACTGTCAGTCCTGGGGCAAGTTCGCGCATTCTTATCTCCTATGAAGTACCGTTCTGGCGGGCGAGCGTTTCCGCTTCCGCCAGCTCTTCAGCAGTATTGATGTTAAAAAACGGATCAACCGGTTGATCGGAAAAGCTAATCGCCGGAGCGCCAATCCGGTCAATCCAAAGACCAGTCTTGCGTTCGCCCCCATCCAGAAAAGACCGCAGATCGTCGGCCATACTGGTTGGAAACAGGCCAACCACCGGGTGACGGTGCCCTCCAGACTGCGCCACCACAGCCTCGGCGTCCGGATACATGTCGATCCCCAGTATAAGACGGCGCACCAGATCCAGCGGCAGAAACGGCGTATCGCTGGGTACGGTGGCGACCCAGGGATAGGTCGGAAGCTGCGCCTGTGCCCAGTCCATCACGGTCAGCAGCCCCGACAATGGCCCCAGATGCCCGGGAAGAGCATCGGGCACTACGTCAACGTCGTAGTCGTCCCACCAGCCTGGATCGCCATTCGTGTTGAGCATCAGACGCTCGACCTGTGGTGCGAACCGGTCAGTGATGTGCCGTAGAATCGGTTTGCCCACGAGTTCCGATCTCATCTTGGCGGTCACACCCATACGGGTCGACCGTCCCCCAGCGATGATCGCCCCCAGCACGCCGCTTGTGATTTTACTTTGCATCGCCTCCACCTAAGATGCCGCTCACTATAAACGGGATTTGCTGCCATGCACGTTATGGGGATCGTCGGATGGAAGAACAGCGGCAAGACCACTTTGGTGGTCGAGCTGGTTCGGATCTTGACTGGCAAAGGCTTCAAGGTCGCGACTGTTAAACATGCCCACCACGAATTCGATATCGACCAGCCGGGTAAGGACAGCTATCGCCACCGGGAGGCCGGTGCAACCGATGTCATCGTCGCATCAGGCGCGCGTTGGGCGCAGGTGCATGAATTGCGCGACGAAACAGAGCCGGAGCTCAATGATCTGTTGCCCAAAGTCTCGCCTGATATCGATATCGTACTGGTGGAAGGGTTCAAGCGCGACCCGCATGCCAAGATCGAGGTTGTGCCCCCGGACTTTGATGGCGAGCTGCTCACCGCCCGTGATCTCCATGTCGTGGCCGTCGCCAGTGACACGGACGACTTGCCACCAGTTCGCGTACCGGTCCTAAAACGGTCAGACCCCGCTCAAGTGGCGGCCTTCATCCTCGGCCACCTTGGCCTGACCGCTGATTGACCAACGCCCGGCGGCGGCGTAGGTATCGCGCCATGCTCAATGATCTCTATAGCAAGGATGTGCTGCGCTTGGCCGCGGTCATCAGCCGCACCGAGCGGCTCGATGGACCGGACGTGACGGTCAGCCGCCGTGCGCCAACTTGCGGCAGCAGCATTACGGTCGATCTCACAGTCGATGAAGTCGGCCGGGTGGTGGACTATGGGCAGGATATCCATGCCTGCGCATTGGGCCAGGCCGCTGCGTCCATCGTCGCAAAAAACGTGATCGGCAAGGCATTGAAGGACCTGCAGCCGGTTACTGATCGCGTTCGCGCCATGCTTCTTGACGGCACCGAACGGCCTGGCGGCGACTGGGCGGCATTCGAAGCCCTGGCACCGGTGCACGGCTTTGCACCGCGCCATGGCGCCGTGATGCTGGCGCTGGAAGCGGTTATTGATGGGCTGAGCCAGCTTGCTGGAACATCAGCGCCCGACGATCAGCTCACACGGCGGTCGTGACCCTTCCAATAGGGTTCGCGCATTACATGCTTGAGCAGCTTACCGGACGCATTGCGCTGCAGCGCCTCTACGAACTCAACCTGTTTGGGCACCTTATAGCCGGCAATCTGCGACCGGGCGAAGGTGACCAGATCTTCCGCGGTCAATTCCTGGCCGGGCTCAAGCGCGACAATGGCAAGAACTTCCTCGCCCCACTTTTCTGACGGCACGCCGATAACGGCAGCTTCGCGCACGGCGGGGTGCTCAAACAGCGCGGCTTCCACTTCAGCGCAATAGATATTCTCACCGCCCGAGACGATCATGTCCTTCAGCCGGTCCTGGATGTAGACATAATCTTCCTCGTCCATCTTCCCGACATCGCCGGAATAGTACCAGCCGTCTTCATCTAGCACTTCCGCGGTCGCCTCAGGCTTCTTGTAGTAGCCCGTCATGGGGTGTTCGATACGGATGGCGATTTCGCCCGACTGCCCGCGTGGCACCTCCTTGCGCGTTGTCGGATCGACGATCTTCATCTCGTGGAATTCGCCCGGCTTGCCAGCACTTTTCATTTTTTCGGTGGGTGTCAGCGTATGGTCTTCGGGCTCCAGGAACGTCGCGCTGCCACCGATCTCCGTCATGCCGTACATCTGCAGGAAGCCGCAGCCGATATATTCGACCGCTTCGCGCATCAGTTCAGGCGGGATCGGCGAGGCACCATAGGAGATCAGGTTGATAGCGCTCAGATCAGCGCCCTGTTTTGCCTTGTCGATCAAGATTTTAAGGACCGCAGGCACCATGAAGATCTTGGAAACCTTGTAATCCAGAATAGCCTGGGTGGATTTCTGGATATCGAAGTCCGGATGAATCACAACGGTGGTGCCCATACGGATATTGGTCATGATCGACCCATTGCCGCTGAGGTGGAAGTTGGGCGCGATACAGAGCGACACCTCGTCCGGATCGTACTCTTTCCAGGTACCGACAATCTCTGGATCATCGGGGGCCTTCGGCCCCCCTTCCCAGCCCAGATAGACCGTGGCGTTGGACAGCATCACCCCTTTCGGGCGGCCCGTTGTGCCACTGGTGTAAAGCTGAACATCGACGTCTTTCGGCCCGGCCTCGATTCCCGGATCAGACGCATCCTGAGCATCGCGCCATTCCGCGAAATCGCCCCAATTACCCTTGGGGCCGTCCAGAACGATCACGGTTTCGAGCTTGGGCAGTTGGTCTTGAATGGTCTCCACAAGCCCGGCAAATTCGTCGGTAACGAACAGCACCTTAATATCGGCATCGTCCATCACATACTGGACTTCCGGCGGCGCCAGACGCCAGTTCACCGGGACCAGCACCGCATTCACCTTGTTGGTCCCACCCTTGATCTGCACGTGATAGTCGGAATTCTTGCCGTAATAGCCGACCCGCTCCTGCGGGTTGACGCCCAGCGCCAGCAGGCCGTTGGCAACCTGGTTACTCAGGTGATCAAGCTGGTTGTAAGTAACCGTGCGCTCTTCGAATATCGTCGCCGGCTTGTCCGGAACCCGCTCGGCGTGAAAGCGGATGCTGTCCCCAAAATTGTAGGCTTCCTGCAATTTGTAATCGGGCATTGTGACGCATGCTCCCCGTTTTGATTTTGTCCCGCGTTTGGGCGGCGATTTTAGCCGTCTTGTGCCGTGCCGCAACATGCAACCTCGCATGTATTTCCCTGCCTTGCTATGTAGAGCGCCGAGCTGGAGGACCAAGCTATGAAATTACTTGTCTATAAACCCGCCTATGACCGCATTGCCCACCGGCTGCCGGCAGAAGTTGAACCGATCCTGATTCATCAGGATTCGACCCTCACCTGCCGCGGCGAAGGGGTCGCCATTGAAGATGCGGAATTCGATATCGCTTGGGCCAGCAGCGATCTCTACATGCTTGGGCCGGCAAAGGTCATGTTCCAATTGTTGACGGGCGCAAAGGGCTTGAAATGGTTCCAGTCAGGGGCGGCTGGCTTCGATCACCCGATCTTCGGACAGGTTGCCGCCACCGGTACAATCATGACCCGCAGCGACGCACAGGGAATCTCTATTGCTGAATTCGTCCTGGGCCGGGTGCTTGAGGTTTTCCAGCCGACAACCGAACGCCGGGCCTCTCAGTTGGCCAAGACGTGGGACCGGCATTGGCTTCGCGATCTTTTTGGCACCACCTGGCTGATCGTTGGCTTTGGCGCAATCGGGCGCGAGACCGCCAAACGGGCAAAGCCCTTCGGCACCCACATTATTGGCGTGCGGCGATCACCGGCAGCCGATGACGCCGCCGATGAAATGATCACACCCGATCAACTGATTGAGACACTGCCACGCGCTGATGTTGTGGTCGTTTCCGCACCCCACTCCAAAGAGACGGACAAAATGGTTAACGCCGAATTCCTCAATGCCATGAAGGAAGACGCCGTGCTGGTCAATGTCGGTCGGGGCCGGCTGGTGGATGAAGAGGCACTTCTTGCCAGCCTTGATAATGCCAAACCGGCCACCGCCATTCTGGATGTCTTTGAGACCGAGCCTCTGCCGGAAGACAGCCCTTTCTGGGACCACCCGCGTGTCCTCGTCTCTGCTCATTGTGCGGCGGAGAGCGAGATGAACCTGCTGCGCGGCGACGAGGTCTTCATGACCAATATGGAACGCTATGTGAAGGGCGAGCCACTCCGATTGGTCGTCGAAGGGCTCGCCCCGTAAATTGCCTAACGGCCTGGATTTTTAGCTGCAGACAGTGCGGTCAGGTGACGCACCTGGTCCACCAATCGGCCCTGGCGGATTTTCCCAATTGGTTCCCGGGCCGCCGCGCAGTCCCGGCGGGTTCTGGTCGTCATCGTGGAACCAGCAATCGTGGAACGGATGCCACACCCAGACGATTCCACCCCAATAAGTGCGGCGCCAATCAGGCTTCGGGTACCAGCGGTCAGGTGAGACACCCGGCCCGCCAGCCGGTCCTGGTGGGTTTTCCCAGTTCGTCCCGCGCCCACCAACAGGTCCCGGTGGGTTGTTATCGCGGTCCCAATGCCTGCGATTGGGGGAGGCGCCGGGCCCTCCTGCCGGTCCGACAGGGTTCTCCCAATTCGTGCCGCGCCCGCCCGCGGGGCCTGGTGGATTGTTGTCGCGGTCCCAGGCGGCCGCTGGCGTTGCGGCAACCAGGCCGCCCGCCAAAATAGCTATCATAGACAGTGACTTAACTGAGTTCAGCATGGTGCTTCTCCTCTCTTTGGGTCGGTGTCATTCGGGAGATTCAACGCATGCGAAATGATAATCCTTCGAAAAAGTTAACGAACGCCCGTTAGTCCAAAACCTTCCGAAACCGTGACTCAATCCCTATATGTTGTTCCGTAAGCGGTATCAGTGAGGAGCCGAATGGAACCGATCCAATATATCGCACTGGCCATGGGTGCGGCCTGGGCAAGTGGCGTTAATCTCTATGCGACGATTGCCGTTCTGGGCCTGATGGGCGCAACCGGCAACGCCACCCTGCCCCCGGAACTGGAAGTCGTGCAGAACCCGTTGGTGATCGGCGTTGCGATGATCATGTATGTGGTCGAATTCGTAGCCGACAAAGTACCTGGGGTCGATTCCGCCTGGGATACGGTTCATACCTTCATTCGAATACCGGCCGGTGCCGCGTTGGCAGCCGGGGCCGTCGGCGATGTCAGCGCCGGTGTCGAACTGGCCGCCATTCTGGCGGGCGGCACGATGGCCGCAACTACCCACGCAACCAAAGCCGGCTCGCGGCTGATGATCAATACGTCGCCGGAACCGGTTTCAAACTGGACGGCCTCGCTGGCCGAGGACTTTGCGGCCATTGCCGCCGTTTGGGCCGCGATCAACTATCCGTGGGCCATGGCGGCGTTTCTAATCCTGTTCATTGTGGCCATGGTGTTTCTGCTGCCGCGGCTGTTCCGCGCGATCAAGGCGCTGTTTCGCCGCATCGGGCAGTTGTTCAGCGGTAAGAAACCAGAGCCTACACCGGCCGCTCAAACCCAACCCGGACCTGATGCGATCTCACTAAGGCCGCCTGAGTAGGACGCGGAACACCATCCGCGGTGGTGGTTGCGGCGGGTGCGGCGGCCCGGCACAATAGAGGCACCTGATTCTGTCTATATTGAAGGAGCCTCCCAAATGGCTACCCAACCGTCTGTTGCTATGCGGTCCGATGCGACCGACCTGCCGCCGTTCAGCCGCGAGACCTGTTCCGATGAGGAGTGGAAAATCCGCGTTGAACTGGCCGCGACCTATCGCCTGATTGCCCATTATGGATGGGATGACCTGGTGTTCACCCACATTTCCGCCCGGGTGCCTGGGCCCGACCATCACTTCCTGATCAATCCCTATGGCGTGGGATTCGACGAAATGACCGCGTCGGAACTGGTTAAGATCGACCTGGATGGCAACCCGCTGCACGCATCGCCTTATCCCGTTAACGCGGCAGGCTTTACTATTCACGGTGCAATGCATGAGCACGCGGATGAAGCCAATTGCGTCATTCACACCCATTCGGATGACGGCGTTGCCGTATCGGCCCAGAAAGAGGGGCTGATGCCGCTGACGCAAACCGCGATGGTGCTGTGGAACGATATCGCCTATCACGACTTTGAAGGCATCGCGCTTGATCATGATGAGCGGGAACGCCTGGTTGCGGATATCGCCGACAAGCACTGCCTGATCCTGCGCAATCACGGGATCCTGACCCATGGGCGCAGCTGCCCTGAGGCATTTATCCGGCACTATTTCTTTGAACGTGCCTGCACCTATCAGATCAAGGCACTATCAGCCGGCATTGACAATATGAATATGCCGAACCAGGGCGTGCCAGAGCACACCAACAGCCAGGGCCGCAGCGCAGCGGGCGCCGAGCGAATTGCGTGGCCTGCCCTGTTGCGCAAACTGGACAAGCACAATCCAGGCTATGACGCTTGATTGACGGCTATTTGAGGACTTCCTCACCCTTTTTGCCGACGCTTTCAATATCCTGGCCCACGCCCTGCACCGTATTGCAGCCAGCCACTGTGATGCTGATCAGAAGAAGCAGTGTCAGTCGGGTATTCCGTAAATGAGCCATGATAATTCCTCGTTGGAGCGCTGTACCGGCAGACCGGCGATAGAGTTGTTGAGAACATAGGATAGACTGGACTTCAATCAAACCTGGGGAGATTGAAATGGACGTTTTCGAGGCGATGGAGACCTGCAGGGCGATCCGGTTCTTTAAAAAAGACCCGGTGCCGCAGGAAATGATCGACAAGATCATGTATGCCGCAACCCGTGCGCCAAGCCCTGGCAACACGCAGGGGTGGGATTTCATTGTGGTGACGGATCAGGAAAAACGCACGCAACTGGCCGATGGTATCGCGGCTGTTATGCGCCCAGCAGTGGCGGCGGCGACCGAACAGTTCGGTGGCGCTGATGCCATCGATCCGGTGCAGAAACGCATGCTGGACGGCGCCCTGAACCTGGCTATCCATCTGGCCGACGTGCCCGTGCATTTGCTCGTCTGCGGCAAGGCGATTTATCCGCCCAACGCCCCGTCTGAAACCTTTGTCTGGTCAGCGCTTTATCCAGCCGCGCAGAACATCCTGGTCGCGGCCCGCGCATTGGGGCTGGGCACCTGCATGACCACTTATCAGCAAACCTGCGAGCCGCTCATCCGCGAGGTGTTGAACATCCCCGAGGATGTCCATATTGCGTGTTATCTGCCGCTGGGTTGGCCGGATATCAATTTCGGTCCGCTGGCCCGCCAGCCGGTGGAAAACTTTGTCCATAATGACGGCTGGCAGGGTGATTTGAGGGGCTGAAGCGTTCTCCAATTCGCTTGCTCCAAATCCCGTTCGCTCTGAGGAGCTTGGCATCAGCCAAGCGTCTCGAAGAGTGAACAGGCCGCTCGCACTTCGAGACGCCCGCTTTCGCGGCCTCCTCCCCGCGGCGCAAGCGCCCGCGCGGCGCGAGCACGAACGGCGTAAGGCTTCAGGCTAAACCGGCTCGTCGTCGCGGCCAGTATAAGGAATGTGACGGCGTTCCTGCCGCTCGATTTCCTTCTCGATCATCCGTTCCTTGACCTTGCCGCCGGAGGCAAACAGGAACACGGAAAGTCCGTGCAGGAAGACACCGATTCCCCAACCAACCACCGGCCAGACGAACCAGAGGTTTTCCGGAGTCATCGCCAGATTGACGCCGATCATCAGGGAACAGATGCATATGAATACGCCGAGGTGGATGTAAAACCCGATTTTCGCCTCTACCCGCTTGCGGGCGTGGTCATAGACTTCATCACCTGACATCGCCATCGGCCTTCTATCTTTGTTGGGTCACTTTTATATTGTGAGCCGACAAGCCAAGGTCGAGCTAATTCTGGCGTCTCACTGCTCCCGCTGTTACGGATAAGTCCTGTCCAGCCAGTCGATCATGATCCGGCTGAGTTCCTCCGGTTTTTCATGTCCGGTCCAGTGGCCGCAGTCCTGGATCACCGTGCTTTCCAAATTCTGGATATAGGGGCGCATCTGTTCGGTGCAGCCCGGCGGGCCCGATGGATCGTCGGTCACCTCGATCATCAGGCATGGGACATGGATGTGCTTGTCCAGGTCCTTCGTATCGCGCCAATTCTGCGAAATATTGCGGTACCAGTTCAGCCCCGGCGTAAAGCCAGTACGGGTAAACGCATCGACGAAATAGGCAAGTTCTTCATCATCCAGCACAAACTCACCCGGCGGATCCGGGTTGAAGACGATGTTGTCCATGGTCAGTACGCGCTGTTCCTTGGGCAGCTTTAAGAAATCATCCATTTTGAACAGCGCCTTGCGGTAAAGGCCACGAAACACCTTTTCCACATTGGCGTTGTATTTCACGTCCGATGAGTCCGGATGATCCGGTCCCTTATTGTGGAAGTTGACCATGTAGTGCTCGTCGCCCCACTCCTCGCGCAACAGTTTCAGTGGGTCGTCAGGAATCTCCGGCGTGTAGGGATTGTTCACCCCGATAACACCGGCGACATGGTCGCGCTGCAGGATCGCCGAATTCCAGACCACGGGCGCGCCCCAGTCATGACCGACATAGACGGCTTTATCGAGGCCCAGGGCGTCAAGAAGCCCGGCAACATCGCCCGCCAGGTGCTTAACCGCATAGTCCTCTGTATTCGGTGGTGCTTCGGTCTGGCCATAGCCGCGCTGATCGACAGCAATGGCGCGGTATCCGGCTTCCGCAAGCCGCGGCATCACCTTGTGCCAGGAAAATGCAAGTTCTGGAAAGCCGTGGCACATCACCACCGGCATCCCCTCCCCCATCTCGTAATAGGCCATGCGGATACCGTTGGTATCGGCAAATTTAGCGTCCGGAAAATCAATCGCCATTGTGATCCCCTGTTTTGGCAAATTCTTCGATGTCGAGCATGGCCCAGAGCGCGTCATGCATCAATCCGCCTTTGTGAGCGGTCCACACGCAAATGTGACGACCGGGTCAGATTGATTCCGAGTAGCGTCACGCTTCCACACGACAGATAATCGCATGGCCAACATGCTTGATACCGAATCCACAACGTTTTCACCCGCTGGCGGCAGGCAGGCCCTGAACTGGATCAGCGTTTTGCTGTTGCTCTATCTGCTGATTAGCGCCGTCAGCGTGGTGGGAGGCGGTTTCAAGACAGCCGCTGGCGGTGAGGCACGCGAGCTGTTCGAGTTTGCCAGCAATCCCCTGCTGGGATTGATGGTCGGTATTCTGGCGACGGCCCTGATCCAATCGTCATCGACAGTTACGTCCATCATCGTGGGGCTGGTGGCCGGCGGGCTTCCGGTGATGATCGCCATACCGATGGTCATGGGCGCGAATGTAGGAACGACGATCACTAACACGATCGTCAGCCTTGGCCATGCGCGGCAAAACGACGAATTTCGCAGGGCCTTTGCCGCTGCCACGGTCCACGACTATTTCAACGTTCTGGCTGTCGTGATCTTCCTGCCTCTGGAACTGGCAACCGGCATCTTGGACAAAATCGCCGCGTTTATCGCACAGGGATTGCTGAGCGGCGACCCGATGAGCCTTTTAGGCATGAATTTCATCAAAACAGCGACCGCGCCGGTGATGGACCTGGGACGGGTGATTGTTTCGCCTCTGCCGGGGCCATTTGACGGCATTGCACTCGTTGCATTGGGCATCGGCTTGATTTTCTTTTCCATCCTATTGCTGGGTCGATTGCTCAAAACCGTCATGATTGGCCGGGCGAAGCGCATTTTACACGGCGCCATAGGGCGCGGCCCCGTCTCTGGCATCGTATCCGGTGCAGGCGTGACGGTGCTTGTCCAATCGTCTTCGACAACCACCAGCCTGATGGTGCCCCTGGCGGGGACCGGCCTGTTCTCCCTGCGCGAAATCTATCCATTCACGCTGGGCGCCAATATCGGCACGACCATCACGGCGCTGCTCGCCGCTATTGCGGTTTCAGGCGACAATGCCGTTTTTGCGCTGGAAATCGCGTTGGTTCACCTGCTCTACAATACCCTTGCGGTTGCGGTGATCTATGGGGCGCCTTTCCTACGCAACCTGCCCCTGAAGGGCGCGGAATGGCTGGCAAACGTTGCCGCTGAGCAAAAACTCCTGGCCCTAGGTTATGTGCTGGGTGTGTTTTTTCTGGTGCCGGGCGCAATTCTGGTGCTGAGCGGATGATGCCGGAAGGAGGTGCGACCATGGCTGCCGACCTGAAAAATATTTCGCTCGACGATCTTAAGAAAATGATCGAGGAAACAGAGGCGCTGTTGATCGACCTAAGGCATGAAATGGTGCGCCGTATAGAGGCTGCCGAACACCAGGAGATCGACCGGCTGGAAGTTCACCTTCAGGACACCGGGCATAGGCTTCATCATCTGCGGGAATTCCTGACAGCGGTACTTGCAGACCTCCGCGGACCCAAATAGCGGTTTTAACTAGAGCAAAACCACCTTAGTTGGAATCGAGAGGTTCCAACTAAGGTGGTAAATTTGCTCTAGAAACCAATAGATTAGATCATCTTTATCTGTTGAGTTTGACCGCCAAGCGCTTCCAACTCAACAGATGATGATCTAACCCCAGGCCTCGGCTTCTTCACTGCCCTGCCTGAAGGGCTTCATTGTCAGCGCCAGCACCAGAATCGAAACCGGCGTCGCGACGGCAATCGTTGCAGCCAGCGATGACCCCAGCATCATTTCATCGGCAAAGACCCGGTCGGTAAACAGGCCAACCACGACGGGCCCAATCCCCAAACCGATTAGATTGGCGCAGAAAATCCACAATGCCGACATCTGTGCACGCATCTGATTGGGGGTCACCAGTTGAAGTGCTGCCGGGGCAACACCCTGCGTCATCGCCTGAAAGAAGAAGGTGACTCCCAACAGTACAAGCGCGAGCCAGGGATTGCCGCACAGGAACGCGCCAACCGCAAACGGCAAAAGGCCGATGGTCCCGATTAGCCCAGCGCGGATCGCACCATCGCCGCGCCCACTGGCCCGGAACCGGTCGGCCAGCCAGCCGCCAAAGACGATCCCCGGCACGCCAGAGACCAGTACAACTATCCCGAACCAGAGCCCCGCATCGAAACGGCTCCAACCCCAAATCCTGATCAGATATTCCGGAACCCAGCCCAGCAACGCGTAACCGACCAGCGACATCAGGCCAAAACCGACATTATGGCCAAGATAGGTGCGCCACCGGGCCTTGCCGAACCGCCACACGTCCCCAAGCGGCACATGTTGGACGGTCCCGTCGTCACTCGCGATGACATCCCGGCGCGCCGGTTCGCGGACGGTCAACATCAGCGCCGCAACGAGCACACCGGGCAACCCGACGATGAAGAATGTCGCCTGCCAGGAAAACACCTCACCGACCAACGGCAGCATCATCGTCGGTTGATGCATGACTGCTTCGACCACTGCCCCGCCGACGACCAGCGCCAGGCTGGCGCCAATAAATATACCCGTCGCATAGAAGCTTATCGCGGTGCCAAGTTTTTCCTTCGGGAAATAGTCAGCAATCATCGAATAGGCCGATGGCGACAGCGCCGCTTCGCCCACACCAACGCCCATTCGGGCGAGAAATAGTGTCGTATAGCTTTTGGCCAGCCCACAGACCGCCGTCATCAAACTCCAGATCAGAATCCCCCAGGCAATGATTCCCCGGCGGCTGTGACGGTCGGCTAGCCGGCCAATAGGAAAGCCAAGAGCCGTATAGAAAATGGCAAAGGCCAGGCCCTGCAACAGGCCGATCTGCGTGTCGCTAATTCCTAGATCAGCCTTGATGGGCCCGACCATCAGGCTGAGGATCTGCCGGTCGATGAACGAGAATGTATAGGCAATCATCAGTACGCCAACGACGTACCATGCATAGGTCTGGCTGGGCTCCCGCACAGCCGGATTAGCACTGCTCATAAAGCACCCTCCCCGGTGCGGCCTTAAGGCTCGGGGGACACTATACTCACTACGTGGAGATACAGTAGGGGCTTATCGCTGACCTGCCGTCAGTCCTGCTTCAATCAGACCGTATCGGCCCGTGGAACCGAGACTTCACGAATATTGAAGTGGCTGCGTTCATGTTCTTCGCCATCACGCGGTTTATCCCGGACTTGAACCACCGCGTTCTTGCCGAAACCGTCCACCACCGGGCGCTCGGTATCGCGGCTCAGCCACAGACGCAGCAGATGCCGCCGCCGCTGCGGTTCGGGGAAATCCTGGAACCCTGTCCGCGAATGCAGCGCGGCGTAGTTCGACAACCACTGGATATCCCCGGGACGGAAATCCATCTCGATCGCCATGCCTTCCTCATAAGTGATCTGGTCAAACAGTTCGATGACCTCGATCTGTTCCTTCGTCAGCTTCGGCACGCCGGGATAATCCTGCGCGGTAAAAATATAGGTGGAGCCGGCATACATGCTCAGCACGCCATCCTTGATGCTGATGATCGGTGACAGATAGGTGTTTGCCGGGGCTTCGTGATCCTGGCGTTTCCAGTCCCAATGGAACGGCTCCAGCAGCAGGGACGCCAAATCAGGGCGACGTTCCAGAATTTCATTGTAGATCTGCGCGCCAGACACAAGACACGACGCGCCGCCGGCCTTTGACGGCCGCAGACACATGAGCGCCACGACATCGGAACTATCGGAATGGAAGACCAGCTCGTCCCTGATTTTGGACGGCCTTGCAGTCGGGTCGTCCATCGTTTTGTCAGATGTTGCGTAGATGTGATCGATCAGATCACCCATTTCGTTCTGGCGTATCGGGTCCCCCATATGGAGACCGAGGATGTAGTAAATCGCTGACGACAAGGCGTCCGAATAAAGGTCACTGCGCAAGCCCCGAACCAACAGAAAACCACGGCCGAAATCGACTTCCTCACCCCATTCCTTGACCGCGTCGGCGCATTCCACGAGCGGATAATCAGAAGCCTGAACCGTGCGCAGGTCCGGATTCTCTTCCACAAATCGGACACCGAGCTTTTCAAGTTCTGAAACCTGCGCTTCAGACAGCCTATAGATCCAGTCATCGCCCTGGCTCAGCGTGTCCCCGCGCCAGGCAGCAGCGGTGCGCACAGGTTCAAGTCGATCCATTGTCATAGACATTCTTATCTCCATAGACGGCGTTCACGCGCATGCCGCTACGATCGAACGGCGGGCTTCGCGCAGCATAAGCCCCTACATAGTCTCAAATCCTGAGCGGTTCTTGTCGCGGACCGTCCAAAAACTATCCTATCCGGCGCCGATTGGCCCTATCACCACCTAAAACCAACGGCGTGTTTCCGCGCAGTAATCGCGGTAGTCCTCGCCGAATTTCTCGGTCAGATACACTTCTTCGGGACGGACGACACCGCGGTCGATGATAACAACCACTGGTACCAGGAGAAGAACCGCCCAAAGGCTGTCTGCCATGACAGCGATCCCCAGATAAATTAGGGAAAGAGCAATATAGATCGGGTTGCGGGTGTGTTTATAAGGACCATCAGTAGCGAGTGCCCTTGTAGGTTCGTTGGTCGGCACTGAAGTGCCCACCGCCTTGAACCGGCCCATGGCCGCCATCATCAGGGCAATGCCGGCGACAAATGGCCCCGGCCCGACACCCCATCGGATCCATCCTGGAATGGTTACAAGCGGCCAAAGAGCGGACAGTCCGCCCCCCAATGCCAGCGCACCGAGATAAAGCAGCGGTGGGCGGATAACAACGAGAGCGCGGTCGGGTGTATCAGCCACGGGTTGGTACCAGTATCTGGATCAAAACTATTATGACAACCTAGTTGTCAATTCATCCCTCGTCAAGCGGCTGCAGATCATCTTCTTCAATGGTCCGCATGAGCTCGCTGCCCATGGCCTGCAACGTAACAAGCGTTGTTTCCAGTGCATCCGCGCTGATCCCCTTGACCCAGTCCTCCGACATGGTCGAGATCAACTCCAGCCGATCTTCGTACCAGGCCTGCCCCTCGGGCGTTAGACGGACGAGTTTCGACCGCTTATGCGCAGGATTGTCGACAAACTCGACAAGGCCCTGTTTCGCTGCATCATCGGCCAGCCGTTGGATACGTTGCCGGGCCACTGGCCGGGTGCGCGCAATCTGCGGTACGGTCATGGCCCCTTCCACCGCTAGAGTCCGCAGCATGGCGAACAAGCCGCCGCCCCACTCCGTCACCGCACCGCGGGGCCGCCCCACGGTGCGCATCCGGTGAAAGGTCAGGCCCACCTCGGCCAGGACCGAGACCACCATGTCGGATTTGGCGGGCGCTTTGGCCATTACGCAGCCAAGCCGGGCACGACCAGTGTTTCCAAATGTTTGCGCCGTTCTTCCGGCAACGCGACGACCTTGCGGGCCTCAAGATCGAGCGTGATGCCCACAGCCTCGGATGACGAAACAAGCGCGCCGGTTTCACCATTGAACGTCCAATGCACCATACGGTTGGCCTTCTCCAGCACCTCTTTCAGGCCGGAGCGGATCACGATGATGTCGCCCTTGCGCAGCGGTTGATGGAACCGCAGCCGGTATTCCAGCACCGCGCCGCCATACTTCGTCAGCGAGCGTTCTTTGCCGGTGTCCGATGGCCGGAAACGCCGCGTGAGATGAACAATGCCGTCGGAAATACGGCCGATGTAGTATTCGTTCAGCAGCCGATCATAGTCGTCACACTCGACAGAATGAATCAGGCCTCGGCTGATTTCATGCAGGTTCATGTCGTCCGTATCGGAAAGGCTGGGCGCGCCGGAATCAGCAATGCTGGGGCCATCCAGCGGAATGCTGCGCGGGGCGCCATAGTCGGGCAGCTCCATTGCCAGCGCTTTTGCCCGATCCTGCACATCCGATGGAATTGCTTCCGGGTTGCCTGTCTCTGTTCCGAGATAATGGATGAGCATATTGAAGGTCGCCGCGACGGCATCGCTGTGGCTGTTCACCAGTTCGACATAGACACGCATCCAATGATCGCCGACCTCCAGCACGCCAGCCCGGCCAATCAGGCCTTGCCCGGGGTGCACCTCGCGCAGGAACCGCAAATGCTTGTCGAGGACGACCATATCGGCACCAGCAGCGCCTCTTACGCTGCGGGTCAGGCCAATATCGTGCCACAGGGTGGCCAGCCCTTCGCGTACCTTGGCAACATAATAGCGGACATTGAGGTGACCATTCTCGTCACACTCCCACGTATTGGCCATGCCCTTATAGATGTCGATCATGCAGCGTCTCTCCTTCGTGGCCTAAGGGTCTATCGCGGTGCGATGGCCAAGTAAACTCCGGGGCCGTCTGGCCGGGGTGCCAGGCGCGTGGTAGCGTCGACGTCAACTCAGGAACAAGGGACAGACTAATGACAGCACCATTTCAAGGCGGCTGCCGCTGCGGTCAACTGCGTTACGAGGCGGCCGCCGAGCCGATCTTCTTCGGCCATTGCCATTGCCGGGACTGCCAGTACGCGTCTGGCGCCGGATTTTCGTCGATCCTGGCCGTACCCAAAGCAGCGTTCAAGATACTCCAGGGTAGCTATGCTGAATTCGACCTGGAGGCGGAATCCGGCAATATGGTCAGCCGGAAGTTCTGTGCGACCTGTGGCACATCGTTGTTCAGTGAATTGAAGGCCGCGCCGGATATTTGGATCATCAAGGCCGGCACCTTGGATGACCCGAGCTGGCTGCAGGCGGGCATGCAAATTTGGTGCGACAGCGCTCAACCCTGGGCCACGCTGACCGAGGGCATTCCCACCTTCGGCAAGAACCCCGAAATGTAAGTGTATCCTCTTCGGCTTGCGGCTTCACAGTTGACCGCCTAGGTTGGCGCCCTACCTGCAGGGGTAACTTTTTCCAACCAAGAGGGTCAGGGGATGAACAAGTCCAACTACGCCGAAGACTACGAAGACGTCACACAATATCCGCTGGATATGGAGCGCGAATATGAGCTGCGCGACAAGCAGCGCGAGTGCACCTTTATCTGGACTAACAAGGCCGGTGAGCCTGTCGGTGTGATCATGAGCTATCTGGACACCAAGGATGGCCGTCTTTGGCTGACCGGCGCCGAACAGCGCCTGCGCTTTCCCGCCGTCAAGCGTGACCCGCGCACCTGCGTCGTAATCTCCAGCGCCGGCACCGATATGAACGCAGGAAAGACCGTGACCTATAAGGGTATTTCGGTCATTCACGACAAAGCGAACCGTGAAATCAAGGACTGGTTCTATCCGAACTTCGCGCGCAAGCTTTATGGCCATGTCAGCGAAGCCAAGGTGCAGCAATTCGTCCAGTTCCTGGATTCACCGGCACGTGTGGTGATGGAGTTCATCCCAACCAAAAAGATCGTCTATGACGGCGACAAGATGGCCGCTGCCACGCCTGAAGTTTAAACACGGAGATTGGGAGAAAAATCATGAGCGATTTCGAAGATCGTATGGAAATCCAGCAGTTGGCGCAGGTCTATGCAGATGGTGTGATGCAGCGGGACGCCGAAATTTGGGGCAGCACCTGGGCCGAAGACGGCGAATGGGAGCTTGGCCTGGGGGACCCGGTTAGCGGCCGTGAAAACCTAAAGGCCTTCTGGACGCAAGTTATGAGTGGCTTTCCCTGGGTCTTGCATTGGGTGCAGCCAGGCATCATCGAGGTCAACGGCGATACGGCCACCGCACGGTTCTATGTCCAGGAAAACATCAAGGACGCGCAAGGCGAGATGACCCGCAATGCCGGCGTCTATAACGACGAACTGGTCCGCGAGAACGGCGCCTGGAAGTTCAAGAAGCGGGTGTTCTCCACCCTCTATCGTGGTCCCGTCGACCTGACCGGCGACTATGCGGGTTATCCAGAGGGTTAACCGTAATCCAAGGCCGTTCGTACTGAGGAGCACGCGCAGCGGGCGTCTCGAAGTATGAGCGGCCCGTTCCCCTTCGAGACGAGGCCTCCGGCCTCTCCTCAGGACGAACGGAATCGATTTGGTTTAACGCTTCAACATTCTGGTGAAGTCGAGGGCCGCACGGGCCAGATCCGTGCGGTCTTCTAATGTCCGCATCACCGTATTTGTGACATGGGTCGCGACGGGCAGGCTGCCGGCGATTTCAGCGTCCTGTTGATCGACGATAAATCCGTCCAGCAAATTACCGTAGTGCGCCACAATCCCTGCGGCTGAAACATCATGGCCCAGCTCGGCCATCATTTTGGCTGTTGGCCCCTTGATCGCCTTGCCGCCAACAATAGGTGACACAGCGATCACGGGCACCCGGTGCCCTTCCAGCATTTTGCGCAGGCCGGGAAGGGCGAGAATCGGATCGACGCTGAGCAGTGGGTTGGACGGGCAAATGACGATGGCGGCGAGATCCGGGTCCTGCAGCGCCGTTTGAAACGCCTTACAGGGTTTGGCATCACCGGCTCCCGCGAAACGAACCTTCTTCACCACCGGCTCGCACCGGTCACGGACAAAATAGTGCTGAAACGCCAGTTCACCCTCTTCCGTATCGACAATGGTCGCGACCTGGTCGTTGGTCATGGGAATGATGGCAGGCTCAATCCCGAGACGTTTCGCAAAATCAGCGGTGATGTCGCTTAACTTTTCTCCCTTAGCCAGTCGGCCTGTGCGTTCAACATGGATCGCCAGGTCCCGGTCCCCCAGATTGAACCAGTCTTCCCCGCCCAGCGCCCGAAGCGCCTCCATGAAATCCCAGCTTTCGTCCTCGCGGCCCCAGCCCAGTTCCTTGTTGGCCAGGCCGCTCAGCGTATAAGTCACCGTATCGATATCCGGGCAGATACGCAGACCTAGATGGGTGAAATCATCACCCGTATTGACCACAACCGTTAGATCTTCAGGCGGCACAATGTGAGCCAGTCCAAGCGCCAGCTTGGCCCCGCCAACCCCGCCGCACAGCGCCAGAACCTTGCCGCTCATCGAAACAGATCCTCGTCTTTGGCCCGGACGGCCACACTGGCGGGTCGGTCAGTCCGCGGGCCACCATAACCGCGCACAATGGCAAGCGGCGTGCCCTCACCCGCCTCACCCATCACCAGATTGGCAGCGGACGCGATCTGGTCTGCAATGGCAACCTCGGTGACTTCCAGAATCCGCCCAAACATGTCCGTATCCCCGCGCTGATCCCAAAGCGGTTCAATGCCCGCACAGCCGATGGCCAGCCCGACTGTCCCATATCTCCAAGCGCGCCCCACACTGTCGGCGATCACAACGCCGACATCTATACCCGTCGACTGCTTCAGCTTATCGCGTAGCGCCCTAGCGCTTGCGTCAGAATCTTCTGGCAGAAGCAACGCAATCTCGCCGTCGGCGTCTTCCGTAATGTTCGACCGGTCGATGCCCGCATTCGCCATCACAATTCCGGATTTATGCGCCGTGATGACGACGCCGCGGATAGCCCGCAGAACCTCGGTGGATTCCTGCAGTACCAATTCCATCAACCGAGGGTCCTTGTCAGCCGTGGCTGCCAGCGCCTTAGCCTCGGGCGACGGCGTTACCTCCGCGAGCGGAAACAATCGGCCTTCCGACTTGGAGACGATCTTCTGGGCAACCACGACAACATCCCCATCGACGAGGGAGTCGGAAATTCTATCCAGCCCATCGGCGATCAGGGCCGACAAGTCATCACCCGGCTGAACCAGCGGCACACCAGGTAATGCAAAAATGTTAAGTTTACCGCTCACGAGTTTCTGGCGATTCAAACGCCGTTCGCCCTGAGGAGCGAGCAACGAGAGCGTCTCGAAGGGTGAACGGTTCCAAACCCGCCCGCACTTCGAGACGGCTGCTCTGCAGCCTCCTCAGCGCGAACGGGTTTTAGGAAAGCGGAAATCATCTGGAACTATGCAGCCTCGCCCGGGGTACCGGTGATGCGAATGCCCGATCCGTTGATCTTGTACCGGCGGTTGATGGTGATGAGAATCGACGTCAGCGCCTCAGCCGCGGCCGAATTCGCAAGCGGTCCGGCGTGCCAGGCCTTCAGGCCGGCGTCTTCAACCAGCCCGACGACGATTTCGCGGGCATCCTTGTCATCCCCCGATACAAGCACGTCACAGGCGATTTCGTGGTCGCTGTTCAGATGTTCAGCGCCAATATTCTGGAATGCAGCGATCACCTTGACGTCTTCACCGACGAAATTTTGCGCCCGAACGGCGGCAGAGTCTTCTTCGGGGAGCTGGACCCGGCCCACCTTGGGCGGCATCAGCGGCACGGTTGCATCGATCAGGATTTTGCCCTGAACACCGTCCTTGATGGCTTCCAGCATCGGCTGCTGGTTTGAAAACGGAACGGTCAGCGCAACAATTTCGCCGGCTGCCGCCGCTTCGCCGTTTTCCATGCCCGACAAGGACCCGCCGATTTCGGTCTGAAGCGCTTCTGCCGCTTCCTGAGCCCGGCCACCGTCACGCGAGCCTATGATCACATGGTGCCCGGCTTTGGCCCAACGGCGGGCAAGCCCCCCGCCCAGCGCACCGGTCGCTCCGATAACAGCAATCGTCTTGGGTGAGTCAGTCATGGTTCAGGTGTTCCTTTGTTTTCGAATTTTGAGGGTGTGTAACATGGTTGCGAGCACTGGCCGCACCAAAAAAGATGTGCAAAGCTGCACGCCACTCTAGGGGGAGACCGGCGAAAGGCCGGCGCGACATTTTATCAGGAGAGACTTCATGAAGGTTGGCTTCAATATGCCTCAGCTGACGGCCCATTCCAGTCAGCGGGCGGTACGGGAATTCGCGCTGCGGTGCGAGCAACTTGGTTACGATTCGCTTTGGGTTCAGGATCACTTTCTCTATCCGGAAAACCCGAACCAGAGCCATCCAGTGCATCAGTTTGCGCTGGGACCCGATAAAATCGTCCAATGGCCAGATGCCTATGAAGATATGTTGGCCCCGCTGGAAGCTTTGGCCTACGTGGCTGGCTGCACCGAGAACATCCGGCTGGGCACGTCGATCCTGGTGTTCGGCTATCACCGTCCGGTCACCCTTGCCAAACAGGTCGCAACCATCGACCAACTGTCCGGCGGACGGTTCGATCTGGGTCTGGGCCTGGGCTGGGCGACGGAAGAGTTTGCTCATATGGATACGCCGTTCGAAAAGCGCGGCGCCCGATGCACCGACTTCATCCGCGCCCTGCGCGCTGCGTGGCAGGACAATCCGACCGAATATGAGGGGCCGTTCTACAATTTCGCCAAAGGCTCGACTTCACCCAAACCCGCCCAGCAGGACTGGAACGGCAAACCCGGCGTGCCCGTTCTCGGCGCCTTCCTGAACGACGCCGGTTTCGACCGCGTGGCCGAGCTTTGTGACAAGTGGCACCCCGCCGGTCACCCGCCGGACTTGGCCATGATGCGCCTGGGTCAGATCAACCAGATCGCGCAGGAGAAATATGGCCGCGACCCGCTTGAGTGCGTGCTGCGGGTGTTTGCTGCGCCGAAGTTACCGGGTATTGCCGAAATCGGGGACCAGCTGATGCAGCCGAACTGGACTGGCACCGTCGACGACATGATGCCGCATTTGAAAGAGGCCAAAGCCGCCGGGTGCAGCGAAATCGTAATCGATTGCAGCTTCATGCCTGAGATCACCAGCGACGATCACTGGATTTCACAGCCGGACTTCTTCCTGCCGCTGCTGGAAGAAGCCAAGAGCTAACGCTAGCCGGTGACCCTTTCAAATGTCATTGCGAGGAGCCTTGAGCATGTCGAAAGGCGACGAAGCAATCCAGAATTTCTGCGGTCGTGAACAATCTGGATTGCTTCGCCCTTACGGGCTCGCAATGACAGGCGAGGCTGTGGCTAAAGCCGGATATTGCAGAAGGCCCATCGCATGCCGCTGAGCCCGAACATCTGGGCGCTTGTCCCGGTCAAACGTCTGACCGGAGCAAAGAAGCGCCTCGCCGACGTGCTCTCGGAAGACGAGCGCACGGCACTGTCGCACGCCATGTTGGAAGATGTGCTCAGTGCGTTGCGCAGCGCCAATGGCCTTGCGGGCACTGCCGTTGTGACCGCCGACGAAGAAGCCGTTGCCGTCGCACGGCAATACGGCGCTGCTACCATCGCTGACCGGGCAAGTGGCCTCAACGAGGCCCTGACCGAGGCATCAAATGTTTTGGCGACCTATGCCGCGAAGGGAGTGTTGATCGTCCATGCCGACCTGCCGCTAGCGTCATCGTCGGAGATTACAGCTGTGGTCGAACATGCCGGGCCTGCACCATCGGCCACCCTGGTGCCGGCGCGCGCCGATGGTGGGTCCAATGCCATGCTGCTCAAGCCGCCAAACACCATTGAATTGGCCTATGGCGAGGGCAGTTTCGCCAAACACCGGACGGCAGCCCATCAAGCTGGCCTGGACGTCAGGGCATTGGATTCGGCCGGTTTGGGCCTAGATATCGATAGGCCGGAAGATCTTGAGGCGCTGCTGGCGGACCCTACGCCCTGTAAAACGCGGGATTATTTGCTGGCGAGCGGGATCGCAGACCGGCTAAAACGGTCAGCCTGAAGGGAAAAGGACCAAAATCGTGGACGCTTTGCTGAAACAGGTGGAGGCTGGGCACCGGCTTTCCCACGAGGAAGCCCTTGGGCTGGCCGCCGAAGACGATACCGCCCGCCTGATGCAGACCGCTGCCGTACTGCGCGATCAGGGGTTTCGCAACGTCATCACCTTTTCCAAGAAGGTGTTCATTCCCCTAACCCATCTGTGCCGAGACGTTTGTCATTACTGCACCTTCGCTAAACCGCCGAAGAAGGGCGAGCAGGCCTATATGACGCCGGATCAGGTGCTGGAGATCGCCCGCCAGGGCGCTGCCGCAGGCTGTAAAGAGGCCCTGTTCACGCTGGGTGACAAGCCAGAGCTGCGATACAAGGCCGCGCGCGACGGCCTGACCGAACTGGGCTATGAAACCACCCTCGATTATTTGGCGGCCATGGCCAAGCTGGTTTATGAGGAAACCGGCCTGTTCCCGCATCTCAATCCCGGCCTGATGACGCCGGAAGATTTTGCGATGCTGCGGCCGCTCGCCCCCTCCATGGGGATCATGCTGGAGAGTGCGGCACCCCGCCTTTCGGAAAAAGGCATGCCGCACTATGGCAGCCCTGACAAACACCCCAAGGTGCGGCTCGAATGCCTGCGGCTCGCGGGTGAAGCACAGGTACCGTTTACATCCGGTATTCTGATCGGCATCGGTGAGACTCGCGAAGAGCGCGTCGAGAGCATGCTGGCGCTGCGCGACATCCAGAATGACCACGGGCATATCCAGGAAATCATTATCCAGAATTTCCGCGCCAAGCCCGACACCAAAATGAAGGACGCGCCGGAACCGGACATGAACGAGCTGCAGTGGACCCTGGCGGTCGCTCGCATCGTCTTCGGTCCGGAAATGAGCATTCAGGTACCGCCCAATCTAAGCCCGGGTGATCTGGCACCACTGGTTGATGCGGGCATCAATGACTGGGGCGGCGTCTCACCGATCACGCCCGATTTCGTCAATCCCGAGGCCCCCTGGCCGCATCTGGACAAGCTGGCTGCTGAAACCGCTGCTGCCGGAAAAGTGTTGCAAGAGCGGCTGACCGTCTATCCCGCCTATGCCAAGGACCCGGAGCGCTGGCTGGATGAAGGGATGCGCACGCCAATCATTCAGGCGATCGATGCGGAGGGCTTTGCCCGCACCGAAGACTGGTCACCGGGCGCGGAAATCGACCCGCCGCAGCATACGCTGGACCTGGTCAACGCGCCGAACCCAGAGGCCATTGAGCCAGCGTTACAAGCGATCATCGACCGGGGTGTCGCCGGAGAGCGCCTAAACGAATCCGAAATCGTCCGTTTGTTCCAGGCGCGCGGGCCCGAATTCACCGCCGTGTGCCACGCAGCCGACAAACTACGGCATGACACGGTCGGCGATACGGTGTCCTATGTCGTCAACCGCAACATCAACTACACCAATGTCTGTTACTTCAAATGCCAGTTTTGCGCCTTTTCCAAGGGCAAGCTGACGGAGAACCTGCGCGGCAAACCCTATGTGCTGGGTATGGATGAAATCCAGCGCCGGGTGCAGGAAGCCTGGTCGCGCGGGGCCACCGAAGTCTGCATGCAGGGTGGCATTCACCCGTCCTATACCGGCCAGACCTATATCGACATCACCAAGGCGGTAAAAGAGGTCGCGCCCGACATCCATGTGCACGCCTTTACCCCGCTGGAAGTCTGGCAAGGCGCTGAGACGCTGGGTATCTCGATCCGCGACTTTTTGATCCAGCTGAAAGAGGCCGGCATGGGCACCCTCCCCGGCACCGCGGCGGAAATCCTGGACGATGAAATCCGCGAGATCATCTGCCACGACAAGATCAACACGGCCCAGTGGCTGGAGGTTATGGAAACAGCGCATTCGCTGGGCATCCGCACCACATCCACCGTCATGTATGGCCATGTCGAGAGCCCGATCAATTGGGCGCGACACCTGCTTAATCTGCGGGACCTGCAGGCCAAGACCGGCGGCTTTACCGAGTTCGTCCCCCTGCCCTTTGTCCATATGGAAGCACCGATCTATCTGAAAGGCCTGGCGCGTAAGGGCCCGACCTTCCGCGAGGCGGTGCTGATGCATGCGGTCGCGCGCCTCGCGCTCAACCCGCTGATCACGAACATCCAGGCAAGCTGGGTGAAGATGGGGCCGGACGGGGTGACCGCCTGCCTCAATGCCGGCTGTAATGATCTGGGCGGGACCTTGATGAACGAGACCATCACCCGGTCCGCCGGCGCCAGCCACGGCCAGGAGATGGAACCCTACCGGATGGAAGAGATCATCCGCGCCAACGGCCGGAACCCGCGCCAGCGCTCGACGCCCTATGGCGAGGTGTCGGAAGAACGCACCCGCCAGTCCTTCCAGGCCGCCCCGCTTGAGGACATCAGGTTCACCCCCGCCAAGGAATATGAGCGGGCTTAGGCCACCCAAATGAAAACGCTTAGCACCGCCCGCATCCTGCTGTTCGATCAGGATGCCCGGCTGCTGCTATTCAAATACCGCGATCCACCAAAACCGGTCTTCTGGGGCACCATCGGAGGGCGATTGGAACCCGGTGAGACGCTGGTCGAGGCGGCCCGGCGGGAGTTGTTGGAAGAAACCGGCCTGACCACTGAGTTATCCGAACCCGCCGCGTGGTTCCTGGAACACGAAATGATGCGCGGCGGCGAACCGCACCTCATGAAAGAATGGTTCTTTCGGGCCGTCACCACGACCACCGCGCTGGACGACTCCAGACAGACCATCGAAGAGCGGCAGGTTATCGTCGGCGAAAAATGGTGGCCGGTCGATGAGATTGAAACGACCGACCAGATTATCCTTCCCGAGGAACTGCGAACCGTGATCCGCGCGATTGCTGAAGGTGGTTTAACAACCTGAACGTCATTCCGGACAAGCCGCGAAGCGGCGCGATCCGGAATCCAGAGCAGCATCGAAGCAGCTGCAATATCTGGCTGGATTCCGGCCTTCGCCGGAATGACGAATTAGAGTTTTACGCCACCTCGAACAGGCCTGCCGCGCCCATCCCGCCGCCGATGCACATGGTAATAACCACATTCTTAGCGCCCCGGCGTTTGCCCTCAATGAGCGCGTGGCCAATCATCCGCGACCCACTCATGCCATAGGGATGGCCGATGGAAATCGCGCCGCCATTGACGTTCAGGTTTTCGTTGGGAATGCCCAGCTTGTCGCGGCAATACAGTACTTGGACGGCAAAGGCTTCGTTCAATTCCCACAGATCGATGTCGTCCATGGAAAGCCCGGTTTTTTCCAACAGCTTTGGTACGGCAAAAACCGGGCCGATACCCATCTCATCCGGCTCGCAGCCGGCGACCGCCATGCCGCGATAGATACCCAGCGGTGCGATGCCACGGCGTTCGGCCTCGCTGGCCTCCATCAGCACATTGGCTGACGCGCCGTCCGAAAGCTGGCTGGCATTGCCCGCGGTGATCGTCTTATCTGGGCCCATCACCGGCGGCAGGCCGGCCAATGCTTCCGCTGTCGTACCGGCGCGCATACCCTCATCGGCGGTGAGCGTGACTTCCTGATGGGACACCTCTTTGGTTTCCTTGTCGACGACTTCCTTCACCGTCGTCATCGGCGCCAGTTCATCATCGAACTTGCCCGCTTGATGGGCCGCGGCCGTCCGCTGCTGACTTTGCGCGCCATATTCGTCCATCGCTTCGCGGGCCACGCCATAGCGTTCAGCCACAATTTCAGCCGTATCCAGCATCGACATATAGATTTCCGGCTTGATCTCCATCAGCTTGGGATCGCGGGCGCGGTGAAGGTTCATATGGTTGTTCTGCACCAGGCTGATTGAATCCAGCCCGCCGCCCACGGCAATGGTCATACCGTCATCGACGATCTGTTTTGCCGCCGTTGCGACCGACATCAGGCCCGACGAACATTGCCGGTCTATCGTCATGCCGGAGACAGTGACCGGCAGACCGGCCGCAATAGCGCATTGGCGTGCGACATTGGTGCCTTGTGTTCCCTGCTGAAGCGCGGCCCCCATGATCACATCTTCAATCTCTGCAGGGTCAACACCTGCGCGCTTTATCGCTTCTGCGATGACATGGCCGCCCATGGTTGGCGATTCAGTGTTATTGTAGGCACCGCGATAGGCCTTGCCGATCGGGGTGCGCGCGGTGGAAACGATGACAGCTTCGCGCATGATACTGCTCCTGACGTTAACGGGTGGTAACCCGCACTATCGGCTGTCAGGGCGTTGATGTCGACTCAGTCGCATCGTCTTTCGGTTTACGGACGATCCGTTCAAATTGCCCAAGCCCGCAGGGCTTGAACCGGGTATGGATCATATCGACGCTGCACAGCAATGGCGCCCCGCCGGTGCTGTAAGCAAAGCCATTCTCGATCCGCAGGCCACCGCAGCTATGGGGCAGTTTATTCAGGTACCAGGTGTTGCCGACTGTTCTGAACAGGATGGTTTCGTTGTCGAGAATCTTGGTTTCCTTGATGCGGTTGTTTCTGATGCAGTTCTCGATTTCACCGGTGCGTTCGAACTTGTCGAGATAGGTGATGTCGATCCGCGCTTGCGCGCTGGTTACCGTCACCAACACCGCGCCAAGACAAATGGCCATGACCGTAGACTTCATTGATCGCCTCCTTTGACCTCACCCTATAATGTCGTGGGGAAACCGCCCGCCGCAAGAGCCCAACCGACATGGATCAAGCCGCCTTTAGCGATCTCATTCTGACCAACCGGAACAATCAGGCGATTCTTGAGCGGCTGCCGTCGCTTGACCTCAAAGATGCGTGGCTGGTTTCCGGCGCACTGTTCCAGACCGCCTGGAACCACTTGACGGGACGCCCGCCCGGCCACGGCATCAAGGATTATGACATCTTTTATTTCGACGATGCGGACCCGTCATGGGAGGCAGAAGATGCGGTCATCCAGCGCGCGGCGAACGTGTTTGAAGATCTGGATATTGAGATCGAGGTCCGTAATCAGGCCCGTGTGCACCTTTGGTATGAAGGTCACTTCGGCCTACCCTATCCGGCGCTTTCCTCATCCTGCGAGGGGATCGACCGGTTCCTGGCCAAGGCATGCATGGTGGGTCTGCAGCCGGATGGTGGCGATCTGACGCTCTATGCGCCTGTTGGGTTAGATGACATTGCGGACTTGATTATCCGGCCCAACCTCACCGCCAATTTCGACGCCGGTCATTATGCGGCCAAGGCCGCGCGCTGGAAGTCCTGCTGGCCGGAGTTGACGGTGCTGCCATCGGATTGAGTTAACGCCGCTCCAACCGTTCGAAGGGGCCCAGAGCGCAGAAGGTATAGGCAAAGATAATATCTTCTGCACACAAGCCCTCGGCACGCGCCGTCGAATAGCTGATTCCGGTGGCGCCCTTCAATCCCTCACACAATGCGGGCAAGCGGTTCATGAAGTGGCTATCATCCTGCAGTCGAAAGACAACCGTCGAATCGTCAAGGATGATGGTGTGTTGGACCTGGCTTTCGTCGACGCAGTCGTGCAAGTCGCCGGTTGCGCCATAACCGGCCAGAACCGGTTCAGCCTGTGCGTTAGAGATAGCGGTCGCGAATACGATCACGGTGGCAATCAGCGCATAAATGACCGGTTGTTGCATGGATTGGCCTCCAACTGGCGCACACGCACCATGTGCGACCCGTTCCCGGAGCCTTAAAGCAGATTAGTGGAAGAATCTGCCCTTGTCGATAAAGGTCTCCGCTGGCTCACCGTGCCGGGTAGTCAGGCTGGCCAGCCAGCCATTCAGTTCGAACACCTTGTCGACGATAACGTGGATCACCCCGTCGACCTTCTCCACCTTGCCCTTGCAGGCCATGAAGCGGGCAGTGAGCGTGGCGCGGCGATACTGTTCGAATACGCCGGGGAAGATCACCAGATTGGCCACGCCCGTTTCATCTTCCAGGGTAATGAACATCACCTTCTTCGCCGTACCTGGCCGTTGCCGTGCCAACACCAGCCCGGCAATGGTGATGCGGCTGTCATTGGCGATGGTCAACAGGTCGGCGGCCGGGCGGGTACCGCGCTTTGCAAGCTGGCCACGCAGCAACGCCACCGGATGTTCTTTTAAAGACAGGCCCGCGGTCTGATAGTCCGCCACCACATGTTCGCCCAGATGCATGGCGGGCAGATGCGGTTCGGTCTCGATCTTTTGTCCAAAATCCAGCGCTTCGAACAACGGCAGCGGTTTGGTTTCCGTCAACTTCTTCACCGCCCAGGCGGCCTGGCGCCGGTCGAGGCCCAGTGATTGGAACGCATCGGCCTCGGCCAGGCGCACCAGCGTCGACGGCATCAGGCCCGCGCGCTGCCACAAATCGAGCGGCGAGCGGTAGCCGGAGCCTCGGTGATGAAGCAGCTTTTCAGCCTCTTCCTTTTTCAGACCCTTGATCTGGCGCAGGCCCAGGCGTAACGCGCATATCCCACTTGCGGCGGGCTCCAATGTGCTGTCCCAATTGGAGCGGTTGACATCGACCGACCTGATCTCACCACCATGGTCGCCCAGATCGCGGACCAGTTGCGCCGGAGCATAGAATCCCATCGGCTGGCTGTTCAGCAACCCAGCGGTGAACGCTTCCGGGTAATGGCATTTCAACCAGGACGACACATAAGCCAGCAGCGCAAAGCTGGCCGCATGGCTTTCGGGAAAGCCATAATCGCCAAAGCCCTCGATCTGGCGGAAGCAACGCTCGGCAAAGTCCCGCTCATAACCCTTGGCCACCATGCCTTCGACCATCTTGTCCCGGAACTTGTGGATAGTGCCCATATTGCGGAAGCTGGCCATGGCCCGGCGCAGAGAATCCGCCTCGGCCGGGGTGAACCCGGCAGCGACGATAGCGATCTTCATCGCCTGTTCTTGAAACAGTGGCACACCATAGGTTTTTTCCAAAACCTGACGCAGTTCTTCTGAGGGGTACTCGATCTTCTCGATACCCTGCCGCCGCCGCAGATAGGGATGCACCATGTCGCCCTGGGTCGGCCCGGGCCGCACAATCGCCACCTCGATCACCAAATCATAGAAGGTGGCCGGCTTGAGGCGGGGCAGCATGGCCATCTGCGCCCGGCTTTCGATCTGGAAGACGCCCACCGTGTCGCCCGCCTGGATCATCTCGTAAACCTTGGAATCCTCTTGCGGAATATTGGCCAGGGTCAGCGGCCGGCCATAATGGTTGGCAATGAACTCAAAACTTTTTTGGATGGCGGTCAGCATGCCGAGCGCCAGCACATCAACCTTGACCAGCCCCAACACATCCAGATCGTCCTTGTTCCACTCGATCACCGTGCGATCTTCCATCGCCGCGTTTTCGATCGGCACCACCTCGCAAAGCGGTCCGCGCGAGATCACGAACCCGCCTGTATGCTGCGACAGATGACGCGGGAACCCGCGCAGCTGATCGGCAATTTCAAGCGCCAGCCGCAGCGTGCGGTCGTTGGGGTCGAAGCCTTCTTCCTGCGCCAGGAATTCATCGATCGGGCCGGACCACCACGTCACTGTCCGCGTGAGCTTATCGATCACATCGGTGCTGAGCCCCATCGCCTTACCCACATCGCGGATTGCGCCCTTGGTGCGGTAGGTAACGGTGGTCGCCGTCAGGCCTGCCCGGTCGCGGCCATATTTCTGATAGATATACTGAATGACCTCTTCGCGGCGCTCATGCTCGAAATCCACATCGATGTCAGGCGGCTCGTTGCGTTCAGCAGACAAAAACCTCTCGAACAGCAGATCGATCGTTGTCGGGTCGACCGACGTGATCCCGATACAAAAACACACCGCCGAATTCGCCGCTGACCCCCGCCCCTGGCACAGAATCCCCTCCCCTCGGGCGAACCGAACCACGTCGTAAACGGTGAGGAAGTAGGGCGCATAATCGAGCTGGGCGATCAGCGCTAATTCATGTTCAACAGTTTTGCGCACTTTGTCGGGGATGCCGTCTGGATAGCGCTCCGCCGCACCGATCCAGGTAACGTGTTCCAACTCCTCCTGCGGCGTGCGGCCTTCATGGGTGATCTCGTTAGGATATTCATAGCGCAACTCGTCCAGGGAAAACGGGCACTGGTCCATAATCTCCTGGGTGCGCGCCACCGCTTCCGGATAATCACGGAACAGGCGTGCCATTTCATCAGGCGCCTTTAGATGCCGCTCGGCATTGGCCGCCAGCCGCCAGCCCGCCGTCTCGATGGTACAGCGCTCGCGAATACAGGTCAGCACATCCTGCATCACCCGGCGATCCGGCACGTGGTAATGCACATCACCCGTGGCCACCATCGGCACGCCTGCCTTCTGTGCCAGATCGGCCAATTGCCGCAGCCGTTTGGCATCGTCACCACGATAATAATGGGTCGCCGCTAGATAAAGTGGGGCCTGTAGACCCTTACGATAAGCGGCCAGCTTGGCGGCAAAATCTTCCGTCAGCACCACTGGCGGAATGACGACGAATAGGTTGTGATCGGCAGCCCCGTAAACGTCACCGCGATAGAGGATGCAGTCGCCCTTTTCCGCCCGGCGGCGGCCGGTGGTGATGAGCCGCGACAACCGCGCATAGCCTGCCCGGTTCTTGGGAAAGCACAGCAGGCTGGGCCCATCCTTCAGGTCCAGCCGGGCACCGGCCAACAGGCGGATGCCCGCTTCTTTCGCTGCGCCATGGGCCCGCACCACACCGGCCAGCGTATTGCGGTCCGTCACCGCAATCGCGCTGTGGCCCAGGGCGGCCGCCTGCAGCGCCATCTCCTGCGGGTGGGAGCCGCCGCGCAGGAAGCTGAAATTGGTGGTGACCTGAAGTTCGGCATAGGCGGTCATGGGGTGACGCACTTAACCAGCAAGGAAGCCCGTTCGCCCTGAGGAGGGTTGAGCATCGCGAAACCCGTCTCGAAGCCTGTCCAGAGCGACGCCGCAGGCGGCGTCGAAGGGGGTCCCTGCGAACGGGCGTCAACACCAACAAAGCCATTCGCAAGAAGCCTTCGAGACGCCCATCGCTCCGCGTTGGGCTCCTCAGGCCGAACGGCTTTGTTAAAATGCCTGCAAAAACTACTCACCCAAACACCCCGTGCAGATACCAGTTGGGCGAACGTTCGGGATCGTAAAGCCCCTCGCGGTAAAGCCAATAGCGGCAGCCTTCCTCATCCTCGACCAGATAATAATCCCGTGGCTGTTGGTCCTTCAGCCACCATTCGCCTTCCAGCCGCTCAGGCCCATCGGCGGCTTTGACCCGAAACACCCGGCGGTGCCAGCGGAACAGCACGGGCGGGTCGTCGGGCACCGGTGCGGTGACCTCAACCGGTTCGGGATGGGTGAGCAGACGCAAAGGCCGATCCCGCCCTGCAGGCCAACGCGCGCCTTCGGGATCGCCTTCAAAGGGCGCCGCCTTCGCGACAGCCCGTTCCGGCAACCAGCTCTGCCGGGGCCGGGGCCGGGCGATCCGGCCAAATCCGAACCGGTTGCCCAACCGGTCCATCAACTGGGCCAGACCGTCTTCATGGCCAGCGCCCTTCTGCTGCCAGTTGGCCTGGACCGCTTTCAAGGGTTCAGCCTGAGTGGCGGCCAGCACCATCACCTCAATCCCAAAGCCGGGATCGATCTCGTCCAGCCGCTCTGCAAACAAGCGAAACAATGGCTGGGGCCAGCGCGACGGACGGCTGGTACCCAGGCCGATCCGGCCAACCGTGCTATCAACCCGGTGACAGGCCAAAGTCAAATAGCGCGCACCGTCCCCTGCCTTTGCCAGGCTGGAGCACAATGTCTCGAGCAATCCTTCCAGCGCGGCTTCCACATCCTCCTGCGCGCCAATCGGATCAACAAAGGCACAGCGTGCGTGATAGGGCGGCACCGGCTGCAACGGCGAAATCGGTTCGTCTGCCACGCCCAGCGCCTGATCCAACCGCTCTACAGGTGAAGCATCAAACCGTTCGGTCAGCGCCCGCCGTTCCAGCGGGTAAAGCGCGCCCACGGTACGCAACCCAAAACCATGCAACGCATCAACGGTGTTTTCGCTCAGCCGCAAGGCCGCGACCGGCAAATCCTTCAACGCCTCCATCGCATCACTGACCGTTTTGCTGGACGGCTGAATATAGACTGACTGGTCTATATAATGGGCGAAAGCCCAGGCAACGCCTGGAGTATCGGCGATACCAATACGCGCGGTAAGCCCAAAGGTAGACAGCCGGTCCAGCATATCCTGCGCCATCGATTCTTCGCCGCCAAACAGATGCGCGCAGCCGGAAATATCCAGGAAAAGCGTATGCCCTTCTCCCACTGAGGCCCAGGGCGTGTACCGCGTCGCCCACCCGGCCAGTTTTTTCAGCGCGGCACGATCGGCCCGAGGCTGGGCGAACCGGGTTTCCAGATCCGGCGCCACCGCACGGGCATCGGCCAGCACCATGCCCGGACGCAGGCCCGCCCGTCCGGCCCGTGGGCTGACCGCCTTTAAAACCAACCGGCCGCGCGCCTCTTCAATCAGCACCAGCGCCTGCCGGGCGAGCGCTTTATCACGGCGGATCAGCCGTTCGGCTGGAAACCATGGCAGCCAGACAGCAGCAATGCGGCGGTTCTTCATCGCCCTACCCCGCCAACGAGAACGCGGCCTGGCGCGGCGCGGGTTCAAGCGCCGACCAGCCGTCCTGATCCCAGATCACACTCCATGAGCCCGGACGCCCGGCCCGGCACCGCAACAGATCGACATGCCAGGCAGGCATGCCGACACTTTGAAGGCCATGATGGGGTAGACCGGTGGGCAGGCTGGGGGCGGCCCGCACCTGCCAGCGGGTCAGCGCGGTGCTGGCCCCCACATCTGATCCTTCGCTAAGCAGAAACCCTGTCACCCCGGCGGTTTCAGCCGCCAGCTGCACCCGGCGGCTGGCGGTGAAATCGGCCTGACGAATTTCGGCGACAACGGCACAGAGCGCCGTACAGCGCAACGCCTCTTCCATCGCCCACAGCATGTCGGCCTGTTTGGCAATCCGCGAGACCGTCAGCAGCGGGCCGGGCCGCAGGCCAAAACGCATCAGACCCGGCAGATAAAGGTCCTCCCCGCGCGACAGCCAGAGAACGGGCCTACCGTCTTCCGCCGCCAGCCGCGCCAGTATCGCCGCGCAGAACCCGGTGGCCGCCCCGCTACCAGACGCCGCGCCCGGCCCACGCACTTCATGCACCCCACCCAGTGGCAAGCCGCCCTCGGGCAAGGCCTCATCAATGGCGGGGATGCCAAGCGGCAATACCGGATGACCGGCGGCTTCGCCAACCCCTTCAATCTGACGGATCTGATCACGCAAACCCGCCAGCGCTCGCTGGTTACGGATCTTCATTAAAAGAACGCCTGCGTTAAATGTTCTTGTTTTGTTCTATTTTGAGTCGGCCACCGGAGTCAAGGACGGTACAAAGAGCATGACCCTCAAAACAAAAGGCGATAGAGCTTGAACGCTCGAAATTGGTTTACGAAAAGAAAAGACAAAAAAGATGGTAGACAAAAATAGTCATAAAATAGAATGGGATAGGGCCTCAATCGAACTCGACTCCGAAGGGTGGAATGGCGTGCTTTATGCCCCCAATGACAACATGCCGTTCCTCCTCGCATACCGACCGCAAGTATCAAGATTTCTTAGACTCTGCCGAATCCTGGGCGCAACTCGAGCACTGGTATCAAAAGAGACCGGCTTACAGGGATTGAACCAGCTGAACAATGCCTTGATCGCGTTGGCGGACCAAAAAGGTGATTTCACCGCAATCTGGCATAAAGAACACCACCGAGACATGTTCAACGAGGCGCTAGGCCAAGCGCTTTCGCTAGAAGACGAGGATCCCGAAGAACAGCTATTGCACCTCTTCGATGACCAACTGGGGCCACTGAAAGCTAAATGGATGCAACTATTCGAGACGATGCGCGCCAGAGAAACCCTCTAGCGTGCGCCGATCGACGCGCAATCCGTAGTGTAATGGTCGAAGGGGTCGCCCGGCTGCGGTTTCAACGGGACTTCGCGTGCCGTGACATCCTGCAGGTAACACATGCCGGTCTTGCGATAGTCGACCGACCGGCACCAGGAAACACTCTCACACGCAGCCTGACATTCGGGAACAGAAAGCCCGCGCCGCTGCTGACGATTGTTGCCCGGAATGGCAAGGTTGGGGGCTTTACACCAACGCTGGGTCGGTCCTGCACTATCACTGGCCGGGCTGGCCGCTGCCGCGCACTGGTCCAGCACAGCCTGACGTAAATAAGTGCCTTCCGCCGGCACCGGGTTGCGCGGCCGGGTCAGGCACCAGTCATAGTGATAACGATAATTGGTGTTCCACCATTCCGGCTGACCACCCTGGCAGCTGCGGTCACTGTACTGCTGGGATTGATCAACGGCTGAGCGCGCATAGGCATCACAGGCCTGCTGCAGCGCTGCCGTGACGGGACCCGCTGGCGGACACGCCCCACCACTCGGTGGCGCAGGTTGTATGCTTGCAGCGTCCGCCAGACATTGCCGGATAAAGGACTCCATTCGCGGTACCCCGGCCCGATTCCACTCGGCACGCCGCCAGCCCAGATCCGGGTTGGATTTATAGTGCCCCCAGATATAGGCGTAGCGGTTGCGGTCATAGGTGGCCCAGTCATCCGGTTCATAGTTCGAGCGGATACCGCGCCCGACCAGAATACCGTACTGGTTGATCGCCCAGGGCTTGCGGCCGTTGAACTCAGCCGAGCCGTTATAGGTGTTCAGCTGGTTCATTGCCGTGCTGATCCACGCTTCAAAACAATAGGGACCATCAGGCTCTTGCCAGGGCGCATCCTGCGCCTGGGCGCTGGTCGAATACCCTCCGCCGAGCACGACCAAAATCCAAACAGCCCACACTGAAACAATCAATGACTTGCGAGGCGTGCTGACTCGCCACACTAACAATGATTTTATCGCCTTGCTCACGGCGCCCCCTTGCCAATCGCTTCGGGTGCCCGCGCCAGACCATGAGGTTCACCGGCACCTACACATAAACCTTAACCCAACTCGCGCTTCTGGACCAACGAGACAGTCATGATGGGAATACGAGTGCGCCACACACCTGCGGTCAGAGACATCGAACAGCTTGCAAACCGTCACAAGCCAGCCGATCATCAGACAATCAAGAGGTCTTACAGAGGGGACAGGGCCGTTAAGAAGCGAGTGCCCGAAGCCTAATCACAATGCAGTTTAAGGACGTCTTGTTCGGGTCCATTTTGGCGCTTATTGGCCTGCTGATCCTGGAGTTGGGCGCATTTGCGCTCCACTCGGTCTATGACAGATTTCTCAGTCACGAGGACATCGTTCTCAAAGCGCTGAACGAACAGGCGCCAACCTATCCGGCGTTTCTGGCAAGCACTTATGATGGTGAGAGCGGCTGGCGCAACCGCACGTCAGAGACAGAAGAAAAAACCAGTTGTCACGGCCACCCCATCATCTATGCCACAGATATTAACGCGGCCCGGCTCAATGGTTCTCAGCCCCATGACCCCCAACAGGTTCAGATTATCACCGTAGGGGATTCCTATACATACGGCGACGACGAAACAGGCCATCACACCTATCCGGCACAACTCGAACAACTGACCGGCGCTACAGTCATCAATCACGGCGTCGGCGGCTTCGGTCCGCTGCAAGCGACCCTGCGGTTCGAGCAGATTGCCCCCCTTTACCCAAACGCACGGATCGCAGTCTTGGGCATCATGCATGAAAACATTCGCCGAATGCTCAATTCGTACCGGCCGGTTCTGTACAAGAAATCCCGGTCCTATTTTGCCTTCAAGCCCTATGTGGACGTCACGAGTGAAACCCCTAAGGTCATGCCCAATCCGAATGGCCCCTCCCCCACGCGATTTGCTGATCTGAAAACCATGGCGGCGCGTGCGTTCGAGGAAGACTACTGGTCCAGACCCAAGGCGCAGTTTCCTTACGCTCTCAATCTGCTGCGCAGCCTGGGCACAAACAATACACACAAAACAAAAATCGGCGGCCTGGCGCTTGCCCTGGGTTACGACGAATTCACGATTGATTACGGTGATCGTGACATGCAAGCAGCGCTGGAAGCGGTGATTGCACGCTTTGCCGCAGCAGCTCAGGCCCACAACATGAAAGCCGTCGTGGCTTTTATCCCTATGTCCGTCAAAGACCTGACGACATCAGACAATTTTGTTGCCCGGCTGGAAAACCTGCCGACGTTCGCGACCACACTCTTTGTTCGCGTTGGCCATGCGAATGCTGACTGGGCCACCTATCGACCCAATCACATTTGCCATCCCTCGGCGGAAGGATATGGGATCATCGCAGCCGCCATTCACGCCGTGATCGCCGCTCAGAATTGATCACTAACGTCGTCTCTAGTTTAGTCAATTCGTACCGATTGGCTCAGATCAAGCTGCCCAACCATCAAAATCCGGCAACCCATGAGCGAAGTCAGGGTGAACACCCATGACCCCTGTGCCACACCGGTCGCAGATAAAGCCACGCTCGGCACCGTCATGAGTGCCGCGATGATCGTGTAGCTTGACGAAGTCTGGGAAATCGAACCGCTTGGCAAGCTTTTCCATGTCGAAAACGCATGCAAAGTAAATCCATACCCCTGCCGTATTCGACCAGGCCTTGCCACGGAAGGTCTCCTCTACCCCTGCAGCGTTAAGCGCATTTTCCAGAGGGGCAAGGTGTCGACAAGCCATCGAAAATCTATGCGTCCGCCACTACGGTCTGCTGCTGTTCGCCCAACCCCTCGACGCCCAAACGCACAATGTCGCCGGGATTAAGATAGGTTTCCGGCGTCATGCCCATGCCAACGCCAGCCGGGGTGCCGGTGGTGATGATATCGCCGGGCATCAGCCGCATAAACTGGCTTAAATAACTGACCAGGAACTGCACGCCGAAGATCATGTCGGCAGTGGTGCCGTCCTGGCGGCTTTCGCCATTGACCTCCAGCCAGACGCGCAGGCTTTGCGGATCCGGCACCTCATCTCTGGTGACCAGCCACGGGCCGATGGGTCCGAACGTATCGGCCGACTTGCCTTTGACAAACTGGCCGGCGCGGTCCTTCTGGAACACCCGCTCTGACACGTCATGGACAACGCAGTAACCAGCCACATGGTCCATCGCCTCGGCTTCGGAGACATATTTGGCTTCGGTACCAATGACGAATCCCAGTTCGGCTTCCCAATCCAACTGGGTCGATCCGCGAGGCTGCACGACATCGTCATTGGGCCCGCAGATGCAGGTGCGCGCCTTGGTGAACAACATCGGTTCAGCAGGCAATGCCATGCCGGTTTCCGCCGCATGGTCACGGTAATTCAGGCCGATCGCATGGAACTGCCCCACACCGGTTATGCACGGGCCGATCCTTGGGTTACCATCCACCAATGGGAGGGACGCCGGATCAAGCGCGGCGAGCCGGGCCAGATTTTCAGGTGCGACTGTTGTGCCATTAATGTCGTCAACGTGGCCGGACAGATCGCGGATACCGCCATCGGCATCAAGCAGGCCGGGTTTTTCCGAACCGACGGGACCGTATCGAAGCAGCTTCATCTGATGTTCACCCAAATGTCCAGAACGGGCCCAATCCCGGTCGCAGGAAGCCTTCGAGACGAGGCCTTCGGCCTCTCCTCAGGCCGAACGGGATTGGTATGGCAGATAAATTCTGGGACAAGACGTCAACCGGTAATCTCACACCGGCCATTATTGATCACCACCACGTCGCGTTCTTTCAGGCGGCAACGATAGGAGACCACATTGCCGTCGACCCAGATATCGGTAATCACCGTCTCACCCGGGAAGACAGGCGAGGAGAACCGGGCATCGAACGTCTTGATGCGCGTGTGGTCGTAATCACAAACCGACTGAAGCACGGCACGGCACGCCACACCATAGGTGCACAATCCGTGTAGAATCGGCTTGGGAAAGCCGGCGGCGTCGGCAAAATCCGGATCGGAGTGCAGTGGGTTCCGGTCACCCGATAGGCGGTAAATCAGCGCCTGATCGTCCCGTGTCCCCAACTCGCAGGACATATCCGGGTCACGGTCGGGGATCTGATGCGTTTCCACCGGGGCAGGCCCGGCCGGGCCGCCAAAGCCGCCATCACCACGGGCAAAGATCGTCGAGACTGCGGTTGAGACCGGCTCGCCGCTATCCTTTAGGCGCGTTGTGGTTTCCGAGTAGATGACTGCGCCCTTGTCAGCGCCTTTATCCAGCGCTTCGATGATCTTGGAATCGACCAACAGGTCCGCCTCGTAGGGCAATGGCTGATGCAACGTAATCCGCTGCTCGCCATGCACGACCAGGGTGAAGTTGATTCCCGCATCGGCCATGGCGTTGGACCGGCCGCCGAACAGCGCGGCCATGGTTGGAACGGTTTTCAGGTCCTTTTCGAAGGTATAGCGCAACTCGTTCAGATCGAGTTGGTCGCGGGACATACCTAGGCCGAGGGCATAGAGCATGGTCTCCCGGTCGCCATAGGAATAGGGCACGTTCTCGATCCCTTGGCCGACGAGTTTGTCATAGACGATTGGCATATTTGTGGTCTCCCCTGATACGAATTGGGCCGCATGTTAACCCGTAACCGGGTCACGGGCATGTGAATTTCCCAGCATGTTCGTGGCAGCAGTCGTCCGTTTATACTCGGCCGTGACGAAAGGCGGGAAACCGGCCGTGAACAAACTGAAGTCGATTTTTGTGATCGCGATGATGTTGGGCATGATGGTCATTGCCCTGGCGAGCATCGTCGGCGTTTTTCGCACTGACTTCCCCTTGGGTCACATCGGCGCACTGTTTACCACGGGGCCTTTTCTCGCCCTGCTGGGCTATCTGATGATCTTCAAGAATGCCGCGCGCACGTCCCGGCGCCTGCCCGTTGTTACCGCCCTGGCAGCCTTGGGGCTGGGCATGGCGGTCTTTGATTATGTGATGCTTGGACCAGTCGAACCGTTGGTCCTGGCCATTTTGGGCACGCTTCTCTTCTTCGGTTATAATTTCTGGTACTCGGAATTGGGCCGCCGCCCCGCGGAATTGCTGCAGGTCGGGCGAATGCTGCCGGACTTCACGGTCGAGGACACAGCGGGAAACATCGTTTCATCCAGCCAATTTGTTGGCAGCCCTGCGATCCTGTTGTTTTTTCGTGGCAACTGGTGCCCGCTCTGCATGGCGCAGATCAAGGAATTGGCAGGCGAATACCAGCAACTTACAGATCTCGGGGCGCGGATTGCACTGATCAGTCCGCAACCGCACGGCCATACCCGTAACCTGGCCGCACGGTTCGACGTCGATTTCGAATTTCTGGTCGATAGCGGCAACAAGGCCGCCAACCAACTGGGAATCGCGATGAAAGACGGCCTGCCTTTTGGTTTGAGTCTGCAGGGATACGATCCGGATACGGTGTTACCGACCGTGGTGATTACAGATGCCGCAGGCAAAATCATCTTCGTCGACGAAACCGACAATTACCGGGTGCGGCCAGAACCTTCGACATTTGTAAAGGCACTGGAACGGGCTGGTGTGGCCGCACAGACCGTCTAAGTACTTCTAACCCTCAGGCAGTTCGCCGACAGGGCGAATTTCGATCGTCCCAGTCTGTGCGCTGGGGATCCTGCCCGCCCAAGCCTTGGCATCTTCAATGTTCTTACATTCAAGAATGTAGTAGCCGCCCAGATGCTCGCGCGTTTCAGCAAAAGGGCCATCGACGCTGACCACATCGCCATCGCGGCATTGAACAGCAACAGGCGCAGGGTCATCGCGCAGCGGGTTCGCGTCAATCAGCTTGCCTGCTGCAGTCACATCGCGGGAATAGGCCTGGAAGTCGCGGGTCAACGCCTGCCAGTCATCCTCGGTTCTGGCACCACGAACATCCGGGTCTTCGAAGATCAGAAACATGAATTTCATCGCTCGCTCCTATCCGGTGGGGATTTCGCCAAGCGGCCGCACCTCGATCGTACCGAGCCGGGCGCTCGGGATCTTCGCGGCCCAGATTTTAGCTTCTTCCAGATCCTCACAATCGAGCAGGTAATAGCCACAAAGCTGTTCTTTGGTTTCAGCAAAGGGCCCGTCGACCGTCAGCACCCCACCGTCCCGTGCCTGAACAGCGGCTGTTCCCTTACTGTTATCGAGCGGACTGCCCCCATGCATTTTGCCCGCCGCAGCCGCTTCATCGGCAAAGGCGTTGTGTTCGCGGCCCATTTGCCGCCAGTCATCATCGCTCATCGTCGCCATCAGCGCGGGATCTTCGAAAATCAGGAACATATATTTCATCGGTTTTCCTTCGAGTGATTGGCGACCGGCCGGACTTCAATCGTACCGGTTTGAGCAGCGGGAATCTGCGCTGCCCACTCAAGCGCCTGATCGAGATTGTCACAGTCGAGCATATAGAATCCGGCGAGCTGTTCCTTGGTCTCGGCAAAGGGTCCGTCAGTGGTTACCGACTGACCCGCGCGAACCCTGACACTGGTTGCCACGTCGATCATTTCGAGTGGGCGCGCCGCAACCACTTGGCCTGACGCGACGACATTGTTGGTGAATTCGTCGAAGGCGTCATAGCGCGCTGCTAGTTCATCGGGTGACATGGTTTTGCGGACGGCCTCGTCCTCATAGATCAATAGAAGATATTCCATCGCCCTACCCCGTGAAGAAGCTATAGATTAGCCAGCCACCACACCCGAGCAGCACCAGCAAGGTCAATACGGTGCCGATGAACCGGCCCGCCGTCGCCGCCTTTTCCGCGTCCAGGCCCTGCGCGTGCGCCAACCGGCCGATCACGAGCGCGCCGCCCGCCAGATGCACTGCCCAGGCCGCCACTCCGCTGTTTTCCAACAACAGGATCGCGACCAGCGCAATCGGCACATATTCGGTGAAATTGCCGAAGACGCGCATCGCGCGGCGCAGTTCAAGATCGCCGCCATCAAGCAGCGAAATCTCCGTGCGGGCCCGGTGCTTCAGCACGCCGGCGGCAAGCATCACAGTCAGAATGGCAAGAATGCCCGCATATAGGGTCGTGATGTGGAACGCCATTGTTAGTCTCCCCTCATTTTTTGTCAGGCCACGTTGTCGGTCAGCCACGCCTGGACCGGCCGCAGTTTTTTGAATTCACGAACGCAATGCGCCACAAAATCACCGCCATAAAGAGCGCCGGGCAGCGGGGCCTCGCCACCAATCACCAGACTGTTCTGGCGCAGCAGATCGGCACGCGGATGGTCCGCATCAAAGCCTCTGGGCACCTTTTTGTAGTGCGGGTCGCGCAGCGAATAGGGCGATTTGGCCGCGGCCTTGATCGCTTTTTCCAAAGCGTCACCTGAGACGTCATCCAGCACGGCCTTGCGGTAACGGTCCAGCCGGGCCGGGTCGAACCCCATCATCCCGACCGCCATGCCGACCTCTTGGTCGTCGAACTTGAGGTACAGGCCCGGGCTGTCCTTGGCCTTGCCAGCGCCCTCCCAGAAGATGAAATGGATCGCCGTCTTATAAGGTGTCTTGTCCTTGGAAAACCGTGTGTCCCGGTTCATCCGCATGATGGAGCCATTGATCCGCGGCTCCGCACGAATGCCCGGCGCAATCTTCTGTAGGGCCGAGCCCATGGCCTCGACAAAGTCCTTGGCCGGTTCCATCAGCAGATTGTCATAGTCGTCCCGGTGGGCATCCAGCCAGTCCTTGCTGTTGTTCTTCTTCAGGCCCTTGAAAAAATTCTGCAGCTCTTTGGGAAAGTGCTTAAACCCCATAACAGCTCCATCCTTTTCGTTCTCTTTGACGGTTAGACGAACCAGATCACCCAAATCCGACCCTTGCCTCAAGATTCTACCGTAATTGCCGAAACGACGGCTCCACCTTTAGCCACACCTGCAGGTATATGCACGAAGCCGAGAATACAGTGGGTGGTAAACGCGATATTCCCGGCGACGGGACGTCCAGTGTCAATTGCAAGAACGACTGGTTCGGCGTTTGTCAGTGCACCAAGGGCTGATACATTACGGCGTCAGCCTAAGGAAAAAACCGAAAATACTACCTTGGATTGATTGATATAGGGTACGTCGCTACTAAATTTCTATTTCAGCAGTGCTGATGACATCGCGTGGAGGGCATGATGGCGAGAGTCTTCTTACTAGCAGCGTTTAGTCTGAGTATGACGGTCTCCGCACACGCCATCGACAGCAGCGGTGCCGTTGTCCTGAACTCTGTAACGATCCATAATAACAATTGCAGTCCATGGGGTTCCGATCACGTGCGGGTCAACGTCTACGATCCTCTCGATGACCGCAACTGGCTTGAGAAATGCACATCGACGACCATCAGTCTCAAACACGGCGCAACAACGACACTCACGCTCAATGCGTCGATCACAAGCCCGGAGGGAGATAGCACAAAAGCCTGTGTATACAGGCATGAGGCCGAAGGGACAGTAGGCGGCAGCAGAGACGTCCACGGCGACGCCGTATCGCATGTCACCTGCAAGAACGACTGGGCTGGCGTTTGCCAGTGCAAGAAGGATTAGGTGAAGGCGCCATGGAGAAGATGATGCAGAAGTTTATCGTTGGTTTGGCGTTCTCCTTGGGATTGACCACCCCGGCGCACGCCATCGATGCTAGCGGCGCTGAAGTTCTTACTTTCGTCAACGTCCACAATACAAATTGCAGCCCTTGGGGGCAGGACCACGTGGTCGTCAATATTTGGGACCCGGACCAACCTGGCTCGATCACGGAACCGAACCAGTGCACACATACTAAAGTTGCCCTCAAACACAACGAGACAAAAACAGTCCTGCTGAAGGGGCGCGTCGAGGGAACCGTCCCGGATGGCGGTGCCCATTACAGCCATAACTGCGTCTACAAGCACGAGGCGGACGGCACGGCTGGCGGTGCACGCGACGTTCACGGCGATCAGCAGTCGGGCGTGACGTGCCGCAATGACTGGATTGGCGTCTGCCAATGCACCAAGGATTAGGTGGACATCTGTGGAGAGCACCATGCAAAGACTACTTCTGGCATTTCTATTTGTATTCAGCGTGGCGGCAACTGCCCATGCTGGTTCGTTGACCATTCACAATAACAACTGCAGCCCCTGGCTGAAGGACCATGTCAGGGTTCATGTGTATGGCGGCAATCCGCCGGGCGACCAGTATCCCGGCACGTGTACAGATACATGGGTGTCGCTGAAGCACGGCGAAACGAAAACTATTTCGCTGACCGGTCGGCTGGAATACTTCTCGCAAGCCGACAACGTGTCATACGCCTATGACTGCAAGTACACCCACGAAGCCGAGGGCACCGTCATGGGCGACAGCGACATTGACGGCCGGGAAGACTCCCACGTGACCTGCAAGAACGATTGGGCTGGTGTATGCCAGTGCAAAAAGGACTGACACTGCTTCAGCCATCTACCGCCTGAAGAAATTACCGCAAAGGGCTGGGCGGTGCTTAGAATGCTGCGGATGGCACACCTACTGATCGTCTACCATTCCAAAACTGGCGGCACACGCCAAATGGCTGAGGCGGCGGCAGACGCCGCCGGTGAAGAAACACAAACCACGTTGATCCGCGCACAGAACGCAGGTCCCGACGACCTGTTAAGTGCAGATGGCTATATCTTCGCCGCGCCAGAGAATCTCGCAGCGCTGGCAGGCGTCATGAAGGATTTTTATGACCGCTGCTACTATCCCGTGCTGGGCCGCATTGAAGGCCGGCCCTATGCCCAGATGGTCTGCGCAGGCTCTGATGGCGAAAACGCCGTGCGGCAAACCGCGCGCATCCTAACCGGGTGGCGGCTAAAGGAAGTGCAGTCGCCGATCATCGTCTGTACCCATGCGCAGACCTCCGAAGCCACCCTTGCTGAAAAAACAATCCCCGAAGACGAGCTTGCCCGCTGCCGCGACCTCGGTGGCGCCATGGCCGCAGGGCTCGCCATGGGCGTTTTTTAGCGAACACTAGGTGGCGACCGCATGTTTCGGCTAGCCTCACTCCAGTCAATCTGGGGAGGGTACAATGGACCTGCAAAACATCTACTACATTGGTGAGTTGATCGCGGCTTTTGCTGTTGTCGCCTCTCTGATCTTTTTAGGCATTCAGATGCGGCAGAACACCGGCGCGCTTAAAGCCACTGTCGAAAGCGATATGATGTCGAGTTGGATAACCGTGATGTCGCCGCATACGACCAGTAGCGAATTCGTTGCAGCACAGATCGAGTTTTCCGAAGCCAAGGGGCCGGCTGATATATCTACCGAAGCACTGATCAGGCTTTTAGCCTTCTGGTCCGGCGGCATGAAGAACGCGGAATTCTCATACTATCGCTATCTGAGCGGCGATATGGAGGATGGACTCTGGCTCGCCATTCGCAATGGCGCGTTACGGCCCTTTAGTTCCGCGGTCATGAAGGAAGCGATCTGGCCAACCATCAAACCTGAGCTGTCGCCGAAGTTTGTTCAGCATATAGAGGAGGCCGTTAACAACGGCGACCACCAGAAACTAACAGCCGCCATCTAGGCGCTGACTAACTAACCTCAAGATCAGAAATCTTTCGGTCGATATGCCGCCGTTCCGCCGGGTTTTGGGCTAGCGCCGCCGCCGCTCGATAGGCTTCGATGGCCTCGGACGGACGTTCCGCTTTCTCCAACAGCGCACCCTGAGTCGAAAAAAACAGATGGTAGGACTTCATCTCCGGCATGTCCTGAATTTGGTCCAGTAGCGTCAGGCCTGCCTCTGGCCCCGATGCCATGCCATGCGCCACAGCTTTGTTAAGCGCGACAACGGGTGTGGGCAGAAAGCGCTCGAGGACATCATAGAGCGCGGCAATCTGCAGCCAGTCGGTGTCCTCAGGCGTGGCCGCTTCACAATGCAACGCGGCAATCGCTGCCTGAACCTGATAGGGCCCGGCGTGTTTTAGCTTCAATGCGGCTTCGGCCAGCGCCTCACCTTCAGCAATCGCCTCCCGGTCCCAAAGCGACCGGTCCTGATCGTCCAGCGGAATGAGGTTTCCATCCTCCCCCACACGGGCTTCAGCGCGGGCATTCTGCAGCATCAACAAAGCCAGCAGCCCCATCACTTCCGGCTCTTCACCGAACAAATCACGCAGAATGCCTGCCAGCCGGATCGCTTGCGCGCACAGTTCGCGGCGAATGAGATCGTCGCCCGACGTTGCCGCATAGCCCTCATTAAAGATCAGATAGACCACCAGCAGCACTGCATCGAGCCGTTCCGGCAAAGCCTTGGCATCTGGAATTTCATAGGGGATGCCCGCGGTTCTGATCTTCTTTTTGGCTCGCGTCAGCCGCTGCTCCATGGTCTTGGGCGCAACCAGAAAGGCGCGGGCTATTTCCTCGACGGTGAAGTCGGCCACGGTTTTGAGAGTGAGCGCAAGCTTGGCCTCCAGCGCCAAAGCCGGATGGCAGCATGTAAAGATCAGCCGCAGCATGTCGTCCCGGAAGGTGGCCACCTGCATAAAGTCATCTTCATCGGGCACGTGCTTCTCCTCCGGCAACCCGTCGAGGATTTCGGCTTCTTTCTTGCTGCGGCGGAACATGTCGATGGCGCGGTTACGGCCCGCCGTCACCAACCACGCGGCGGGATTGTCCGGCACGCCGCGTTCGGCCCAGACGACGACCGCACGGGCCAGCGCATCCTGCAGCACGTCTTCAGCCAGGTCGAAATCACGCAGCAGACGAATAAGGGTTGCCCGCGCCTTGGGCCCCTCGTCCCGGAAAATGGCCGCCATATCGAATGTGGGCATGACAGTCATACTATCACGCGGCTGCGCCGCGTCTCCTTCTGTGCCATCCCTCACCCCCGACCCAACCACCCGGAAAGGATACCCTTGGGGCGGTTGGGTCGGGGGAGTGGGATGGGCCAAGCGCCCGTCCGGGCAAGAAGCTTCTTCAAATCCTCGTTTGCTGGACGAACGGGCTGCTATAGTGCCGACAACGAATGCTGATTTTTGGCGCAAGTCTCTCCAGCGTCGTCATTGCGAGGAGCCCTGGATAGGGCGACGCGGCAATCCATACCCGCCTGAACAACGGCAACATCTCTGGATTGCTTCACCCCTGCCGGGGTTCGCAATGACGGTGGGTTGGGCGGCTCGTTAAATTTCAGCGCGGAAGTAACAGAAACAGGATTGCACCATGAGCCTTCGAACCCCTCTTTGCGACATTCTGGGCGTTGAATACCCGGTGATGCTGGCCGGCATGGGCGGCGTCAGCTTCGCCAATGTGTGTGCCGCGGTCTCCGAGGCAGGTGGCTTCGGCTCGCTCGGCATGGCATCGAAAAGTCCCGATGGCATCCGCGAGGAGATGAAAAAGGTCAAGGACCTGACCGACAAGCCCTTCGGTGTCGACCTGTTGGCGGCCCTGCCGGAGACCCTCACCCGCTCCGTCGAAATCATCATCGAGGAAGGCGCCAAGGCCTTCATCTCCGGGCTGGGCGTGCCGGGGCCGATCCTGAAGGAACTGAAGGATGCGGGCATTGTCGTTATCTCCATGTGCGGCGCGACCCGCCACGCGGTGAAGGCCGAACAGGCCGGGGTCGACATCGTGGTTGCCCAGGGCACCGAAGCCGGTGGCCATACGGGCCCGATCGGCGGCATGGCCCTGATCCCTCAAATCGTCGAGGCCGTGAACATCCCCGTGGTGGCTGCGGGTGCGATCAATGACGGGCGCGGCCTGGCCGCCGCGCTGGCCTTTGGCGCACAGGGCGTGTGGGTCGGCACGCGGTTCATCGCCTCGCAGGAGGCCAACGCGCATGTCGGTTACAAGGACCGGATTATCGGCGCCAGCGACCGCGACACGGTGGTCACCCGCTCCTATTCCGGCAAGACCATGCGCGTGATCAAGAACGACTGGACCAATGATTGGGAAAGCCGCCCGGACGAGATCGGCACATTCGGCACCCAGGGCCAGGTTTCCGTTAAAGCCGGGGTGATGCACGCGCTGATGGGCGACACCTCCACCTTCGACCCGGAACAAGAAGCCGCCGCCGCGGGCCAGGGCTCCGGCGGCATCCATGACGTCAAACCCGCCGGCGACATTGTCCGCGAAATGGTCGCCGAAGCCGAAGAAACCATCGGCCGGCTAGGAGGGATTACAGGCGGTACCTATGCGGATACGCCGCGGAAGGGAGCAGCGGCGGAGATAGCGGAGTAACAAATATCCAATTGAAAAACTAACCCATTGGGTTATATTGCGCTGTGCAAACTGTTGCTGAAACACCAACTTTTGTTCGACAAGCTGAGAAGCTTTTCAGTGCAGATGAACGCAAGGCAGTCATTGATTTCCTGGCGGCCCATCCGCTTGCGGGAGATGAAATTCCGGGCACAGGCGGTGTCCGCAAAGTTCGGTTTGCAGCTAAAGGAAAAGGCAAGAGCGGCGGTGCCAGAGTGATCTATTACTATTTTGACGAAGATGCGCCCATATATGCGCTGCTCGCTTATGGTAAAGGGGAGCGAACAAACCTGACGCCAAACGAAACCAAGACCGTGGCTGCTTTCGCACAAGCAATCAAGGCGCAGTATAGGAGCAGGCGAGGATGACAAAATTTGGCGACGATCTGACTCGAGCCTTGGAAGAAGCGCTAGCACACGCTCGCGGCAAAGACCTGACCGCATTGAAAGTTAATAGAGTGGAAACAGAAACAGTCGATACCAAATCGGTTCGGCGAGCCCTTAAATTAACCCAAGAGGAGATGGCTCTACTCTTGGGCACCAGCACTTCGGGCTACCGTAAATGGGAACAGGGCCAGCGTGAACCAAGCGGTGCTGCGCGTACGCTGTTAAAGGTCATGGAAAAAGAACCAGAGGCGGTCCTGCGGGCACTTGAACCATAGGCTACGGCCATTGCGCCGCCCCTCAAAAACGTTACGTTTGAGGGGAAGAGTTCTGTTTCTGGGGAGGAACGCGTTGACGACTTTCAAACAGGTGGCGGCCACTTTGGCGCTTGCACTAATGCTGCCATGGATGACGGGTAGCGCGCTCGCGCAGGGCGACTGGGACACCAATGGTGACTTTGATTCCCAGGACCTGGACCCGATAGACAAAGAAGACGATGGCGGCGACTGGACCACTGGCGACTGGAATGACGACGGGGACGCCAGTTCATCCGGCTGGGATGAGGAGGAGGGCGAAACATCAACTCCCAAACAAGATTACGGCGACAACCCCAATCCGCGCGGCGGCAATAATATGAACCGCTAGCCCGTGGTCGCGCCGCAAGTCCCTCAACCCCCAAAGGCAGTCTTCCCCAGCGAGGCTGAAAAGCCGCCCTGGTCGATCGGCGGGCGGAACTATGTTCTGATCCTGCTGACCCTGGTCGCGGCGATCAACTTCCTGGACCGGCAGATCCTGAGCGTCCTGCTGGAACCCATCAAAGCCGAATTCGGCCTGCCGGATTGGGCGCTGGGCGTGCTGACCGGCATTGGATTCGCCGCGTTCTATGCCACGCTGGGCATCCCCATTGCAGCGCTGGCCGACCGGTTCAACCGCCGCAACATCATCGTGGTCTGCACCGGGCTTTTCAGCGTGATGACCGCCCTGTGCGGGTTGGCGCAGAACTTCTGGCATTTGTTCCTGGCGCGCATCGGCGTGGGCGTCGGTGAAGCCGGGACCATGCCCGCCTCTCAGTCCATCATTTCCAACCTTTTCCCAACCGAAAACCGGGCCGCGGCCATGGGCCTGCTGGCGACGGGCGGCAATATCGGCCTGATGCTGGGCATGCTGATCGGTGGCTTCGTCAACGACTGGTGGGGCTGGCGCTGGGCGTTCGCGGTGGCGGCCATGCCCGGCGTGCTGCTGGCGCTGTCGATCTGGCTGACAGTGAAAGAACCGGTCCGGCCCAAGGAACCGGCCGCAGCAGCAGAGGCAAGACAGCACATCGTGCGCGGCATCCTCAAAAGCCTGTCGACCATGAGCAAAGTACCGTCGATCCGCTGGTTCACCATCGGTGGCTCGCTTTATGGGCTGACGGGGTACGGGCTCTATACCTTCATGGCGCCCTATTACATGCGCTACCACGAGTACTCTACCAGCGAAGCCGGCGTGCTGATCTCGATCATGACGGGCGTGCTCGGCGCCACAGGCACCTTCGCCGGCGGCGTCGTCTGCGCCAAGCTGGCCACCCGCTTTGGCCTACATTGGAACGGCTGGGTGCCGGCCATGGCTATTCTGCTCAGCGCGCCCTTCATGATCACCATGCTGCTGACGGACAATACATGGCTGGCGGTGTGCCTGTTCGTCGTGCCGGGGTTCCTGTCCAGCGTCTATGCCGGGCCGACCTGGGCGATCATTCAAGAGCTTGTTACACCCGCGCAGCGCGCCATGGCGGCATCGGTTTATATGCTGCTGTTTAACCTGATCGCGTTGGGCTTGGGCCCGGTTTATACCGGCGCTGTCAGCAGCGCCATTGAACCGGCAGTCGGCGATCAATCGCTGCGCTACGCCATGGCGTCGGTGGTCGTGATCAGCCTGATCGGCGCGTTCGCCTATGTGATGGCCGCCCGGCGTGTAACCGGAGATGTAAGCAAGGTCCGGGCGGCGCAAGAGCGGACCGACGCGTAGTCCCTACTCCTCCGAGACCGAGGCCGCGACTTCGATATAAAGCGTCAGGATGTCGTCGGCACTGAGGAACGACAGGTCTTCGAATGCAGCCTTGGTGATCTTCTTCTTGCGCTTGCCTTCGCCGCGCAACGAATACCCACCTTCATGCTTGGTGAACGTGAAATAAGAACCCCGCGCGGGATTGTCCGAGCGCGCGAGAATATAAAGGCTGGCACCATCGTCGCAGCCATAAACCAGCCAGTCGCTGCGCCCGAACCCCTTTTCAATCGGCCCCAATTGGCAGTCGGCCGGCGTAACCGACGGCTCCGGCTCTTCGGCCACCGACTGCGCCCCCAGCACACCCATGCCGACAAGCACGGCCATGGCTATCTGCATAACCTTCATACGCGTTTTCCCTGTTGCCTCGGTCTTCTTATTGGCCGTGAAACTAGCACAGGACATAGGTTGCCGCGCCAATGATTTCAGCAGTGATTTCAGCCCTTGACTCCTGTTTCAAACATGTTTGAAACTAGTGTTATGTCAAAAGTGAGTCGCAAAGCAGAACCAAAACCCGACCCGAAGGATGACATCCTTCGTGCGGCCGAGAACATCCTGGCGACCAGTGGTGTCGATGCCGCCACAGTGCGAGCCATTACGGGCCTGGCGGGCGTCAATACCGCGGCGGTGAACTATCACTTTGGATCGCGTGACGACCTGTTCCAGGTGATCTGCGGCCGCCGGATGCAACCGGCCAATCAGGTGATCCTGGACCATCTGGATGCGCTGGAAGCGCGGGCCGAACGGCCACGCGTATCGGACATTTTCAGGCCCCTTGTCGAGACCGCTCTCAATGTCTGGGTACAGGATGATGTGTTGCGGGCGCTCCGGTCACTTTTGTTTTTGAACCCGCAAACGGTTGAGGCGCTCAATGTCTCGCAGATGGGTGAAGTCTATGCACGGATGCGCGGCGCTCTGCGCCGCGCCTGCCCTGATATGGGCGCACAGGACGTTCGCCGGCGGTTTCAGCTGGCGATGGGAACGATCATGAACACAGTCCATCAGGAAGACGCCGCGCTGGTCTGGTCAAAGCAGGAGATCAGTGTCGACGATCTGGTGGCCTTTATCGCGGGTGGTTTTGGGGAGACTGGCCATGGATCATGAAACCGTCGAGAAACTGCGTCTCGCGATTGAGGCAGAGTTCGGCCGCAATGCCCCGCCAGACGGGTTTCCTAACCTGCCGCGCATTCCCGCCGCGCGCTATATGGATGAAGACTTTTTCGAACTGGAACGCGCGCGGGTGTTCGACCGGTCCTGGCTTTATGTCGGCACCAGATGGGATTTCCCCGAAACCGGTAGTTTCAAGGTCTTCGATAATATGGGCCGCGCTCAGGTGCTGCTGGTGCGCGGCAAGGACCACCAAATCCGCGCTTTCTACAACACTTGCTGCCATCGGGGCGCGACGGTCATCCGCGACGAGTGTGGCACGGCAAAGGGCGGGCGTTTCAGCTGCCAGTTCCATGCCTGGACCTATGATCTGGAGGGCCGGCTGGTCGGCATTCCTGACAAGCGCGACTTTTCCAACGACCCGTCACTTGAAGACACAGGGCTTCACCCGATCCGCTGTGAGGAATGGTGCGGCTTCATTTTTGTTAACCTGTCGGACGACGCACCAGACCTGAAGACCTGGCTGGGGCCGGTGGCGGAAGACTTCGCCTGGGTCGATGGCCTGCGCCCCTCGCACCGGCGCGAACGGCTGCTGGCGTGCAATTGGCGGGTCTGCATCGAGGCCTTTATCGAGGTCTACCACATCGCGACCGTGCATCCTGAAACCGTCGGCCAGGGGCTCAACCACTTCGGCACCGTCTCGAACTTCTATCCGCACGGGCACTCGAGGATGATCGTGCCCAATCCCGATTGGCACGACCCGGACAAGGTTTTCCCGGAGAACAATGGCCATGACCCGGCTTTCGGGTTCCGGGGCGAGGCGAGCGTCTCCTACAATCTGTTCCCGAATGTGCTGGTGCCCGCAGGGCAGACCGGCTTTACGTTGATGGAGTTCTGGCCGGTCGATGCCACGCATACGCGGCTCGTCACCTCCTGCGTCGAGCCCGACACCATCCCGGATGAAGACCGCAAGGCGCGGCAGGACTTCTTCGACACCATCATGGACGAAGACACCTGGAACATGGAGCACATCCAGCACTCCTATCAGGCGCCGCATTTCGAGGGCCCCAAGATCGGGGTGCATGAAAAACGCATCTACTACGTCGAGGAGTCGATCGACCGGATGATCGGGCAGGAGAACCTGTCACCCGAGATGCAGGTCGAATTGCTGCTGGACAAGTACATCGTCGATACGCCACAGGCGGTCTGACGGACGATGCATATCAACCCGTCATTGCGAGCGCAGCGAGGCAATCCAGGGCTCTTGCAGCCCGCAGGGCGAAACTGGATTGCCGCGTCGCCTCCTTCGACAAGCTCAGGAGGCTCCTCGCAATGACAGCCATAATGAAGAGAACGGGAGAACTAAAGTGGCTGATTACGACATTCTGATCCGCAACGGCACGGTGATCGATGGCACGACGATACCGCGCTTCAAAGCCGATATAGGCATCAAGGACGGCAAGGTCGCCAAGATCGGCGGCATTGCCAGGTCGGCCACCGGCGACCGGGAGATCAATGCCGAGGGCAACATCGTCGCGCCCGGTTATATCGACATCCACACGCACTACGACGCGCAAATCACATGGGACCCCTATTGCACGATTTCTGGCTGGCACGGCGTGACCTCGGTGCTGCTAGGCAATTGCGGCTTCGGCTTTGCGCCGATTCCACCGCATCTGCGCGAGCGCGCCCAGCTGATGATGACCCGCAACGAGGCCATCTCCTTCGAAACCATGAAGGAAGGCATGCAATGGGACAAATATGGCTGGGAGACCCTGCCCGACTGGATCGACCATCTTAAGCGCATCCCCAAGGGGGTGAACTGCCAGACGCTGGTGCCGCTCAACCCCGTTTATGCCTATGTGATGGGCTCGGTTGAAGAAGCGAAAAGCCGCCGCCCGACGCAGGACGAAAAAGAACAGATGTTCAAGATCATGCATGAGGCGATGGACTACGGCGCCTGCGGGTTCTCCTACCAGCGCTGTGGCGTCCCGTCGGTTCAGCCGGACTGGGACGGCACACCGATGCCGACCGATGTCATTCCCGATTATGAACTGATCGAGTTTGGCCAGGAACTCGCTAAACGCGGCGAAGGCTTTATCGAAATGTTCGATTCCTCTCCGTCCGATCACGACACGGTCGAGGACTTCATGACATCGCTCGCCGAGGCCTCGGGCCGCCCGATTGTCCGCAACATTCTGCTCGCCAATGATGACCGGCCCGAAGACCACGAACGGTTCCTCGATTGGCTGGATGAGTCCCATGACAAGGGCCTGCAGGTCTTCGGCATGGGCTTTACGGTCCGATCGCCCACGCTGCTTACTTTCGAGGACTGGAGCCTGTGGGACAACGCGCCCACCTGGCACACAGTCATGAATGGCGACTATGAAAGCCGCGTCGAAAAGATGAAGGACGAAAGCGTACGGGCAAGTCTACGCGACGAGATCGATCGCCGGATCGTCGGCGGGCTGGGCACCAGCGGCCCGGCGCAGGAACTCACCATGCATGGTGCAGCGGGATATGAGCAGCTGGAAAAGTATGAAGGCCGCCCGGTCGCCGAGATCGCCGAGACCGAAGGCAAACATGTCGCCGATGTGATCCTCGACATTTCGCTCGAATCCGAGTTCAAGGCGGAGTTCGTCGGCAACGCCTATCCGACATCGGCAGAGACCACCGCCAAGGTGCTCTCCAACCCCTATGTGGTTCCGGGCATCTCGGATGGGGGAGCGCACTGCCACTTCGTCGTTCAAGGCGCCTACCCGACCGATCTTCTGGAGTGGATGGTCCGTGAGGAAGGCCTTATCAGTGCCGAACAGGCGCACTACGGCCTCTCACGGCTACCGGCCCATATGTGCGGGCTGGGCGACCGGGGCATTCTGCGGGAAAACGCCCCGGCCGATGTGGTGATCTACGATCCGGAAACGATCCGCCGGACCCCGTCTTGGGACAAGATGGAAAAGCTCTATGACCAGCCGGCCGGTGGTTGGCGTCGGTCACAGAAAGCCGAGGGCTTGCACTATACCATGGTCAACGGTCAGATCACCTTTGAAGGCCTGGACTGCACCGGCGCCACACCTGGTGAGGTGTTGTTGAACCGGGGGTAGCATTTGTCCCCTGCGGAGAATTCCCTTGCAATTCAAAGCGATCCGCTTCACATAGCGGCCATCACGTATCGCGCGTAGAGGTTTTCTGGTCCCCCGCGACCTGAATTTCAGCGGTGCACGATGACTGCGCAATTGTCCGACTGATCGTTGCCTTTCACCTCGCTGATGCGAGGGACAAATCCCCGGCAGCTCTTCTGCGCAAGCTTCCATGACAAAGACTCCGGCCATCGCCGACCCCGTTTGGGTTTGGCGCGTGTACCATTATTGAAAGAACAATCTTTTGACTCAGTTCAAAGACCTCGGCCTCGCCGAGCCATTACTTCGGGCGCTTGACGCCGAAGGCTATTCCAATCCCACGCCGATTCAGGCGAAATCAATTCCCGCGCTGCTTGAAGGCGGCGATCTTCTGGGCACCGCCCAGACTGGCACCGGCAAAACCGCAGCCTTCGTGTTGCCACTGTTGCAGCAAATCGCGACACAGCGGAAGAAGCCCCAATCAAAACACTGCACCGCGCTGATCCTCGCACCAACCCGCGAGTTGGCCGCACAGATCGCTGACAGCATCGCCACCTATGGCAAGCATGTGAGGCACTCAGCCACGGTTGTGGTCGGCGGCGTGAAACCCGGCCCGCAAATCCGCAAGATGCAGCAAGGCATCGATATTCTCGTCGCCACCCCCGGCCGCCTGCTCGACCACATGGGCACCGGCGCGATCAAACTCGATTCAACGTCCACCATCGTGCTCGACGAAGCCGACCAGATGCTGGATATGGGATTCATCCCCGCGATCCGGCGGATCATGGCCAAGCTGCCGGCCGATCGCCAAACGCTGTTGTTTTCCGCGACCATGCCGCCGCCCATTAAAGCGCTCGCGGATGACTTTCTGGATCGCCCCACCGAAGTGTCCATCGGCGCCGTCTCGCGGCCCATCGATAAAATCGACCAGCGTGTTATCAGAGTCGACAAGGCGAACAAAAACCGCACGGTCATAGAGCTACTGACCAATGCCAATCTGGACCGCGCCATCGTCTTCACCCGCACCAAGCATGGGGCTGACAAGGTAAAAAAACAGCTGGAGCGCGCCGGCCTGGCGGCATCGGCAATTCACGGCAACAAGAGCCAGAACCAGCGCACCCGTACGCTGGAGGGCTTCAAGTCAGGGCGCGTTACCGTTCTGGTCGCGACCGACATTGCCGCGCGCGGCATTGACGTTGACGGTGTGTCCCATGTCGTCAATTACGACCTGCCCAATGTGCCCGAAGCCTATGTCCACAGGATCGGCCGCACGGCGCGCGCCGGCAAAAGCGGCGAGGCGGTCACGCTGTGCGATAGCGCCGAACGCGGCCTGTTGCGCGACATTGAAAAACTGATCGGCCGCGCCATCCCGATTGAGGGTGAATGGTCCAACATTTCCGAAGAAGAAAAGCCGAAACGCGGCCAGAACAATCGTTCCCGCCCAAGAAACGGGCAACCAAAGAGCGGCAAGCCAGGTGGCAATCGGCCCAGACGCAACCGGCGCCGCAACCGCAGCCGGGGTGGCAACGGACAGACAGCCAAGGCGGCGTGATCTAGGCGACCAGGTACTCTTCGGGCTGGAATTCCTTGGTCAGCCGCCAATAGTCGACCAGCCGCCAGGGGCTGACCGCAAACACCCGGCCTGCCTCGTTGCGGTACCAGTTTGTCATGCCGGGATGGGTCCACACCATGCGGCCATGCCGTTCGTCGACGATCTCGTTGTAGCGGTCGTGCACGTCCTGCCGGCAGTCCAGGGTCTGGTGGCCGCCCTCGATCAGCTCGCGGATCGCCTGCATAGTGTACCAGACCATGCATTCGGCCATAAAAATCTGGTTACCGCCATGGGCGAGCGCCGTATTGGGCCCGTTCATCATGAAGAAATTCGGAAAACCCGGCGCCGTGATACCCAGATAGGCGCGGGCATCATTGGGGCCCCAGACGTCGTGGATTTCCTGACCCCCACGACCGTAGACTTTCATCGGCGAGAGCATCTTGCTCGCCTCGAACCCGGTGGCCAGCACAAGCGCATCCGCTTCCCAGACCGTCCCATCGGTCGTTTCGACCCCTTCCGGCACAATACGTGCGATATCGTCCGTAATCAGATCGACATTGTCGCGGGTTAGGGTCCTGAACCAATGATTGTCGATCAGGATGCGCTTGCCATAGGGCGGGTAGTCAGGAATCACCTTAGCGAGGAGTTCAGGATCGTCACCTATTTCACGCCGGATATGCCGCTCCATGAAGTGCCGGTGACGCGCATTCACCTGATTGAGCGAGTGTTCCGGGTCTGACCATTCGGGATCAATCTCCAGCGCCGCATGCAGCCCGTCGGCAAAGCCCCAGAACAGCTGGAAGCGGTACCAGCGCAGATAATAGGGCAAATGCTTCAGGATCCATTTCTTCCCGTCTGCAACGTCTGCATGATAATTCGGGTTGGGCACGACCCAATGGGGCGAGCGCTGGAACACCATCAGCCTGTCGACATCATCTGCGATCGCCGGGCCGACTTGCTGGCCGGATGCCCCGGTACCGATCATCGCGATCCGCTTGCCATGCCAGTCGAAGCTCTCATCCCAGCGCGCGGTATGGAATGACGGGCCCGCAAAACTCTCCAGCCCTTCTATCTGCGGCATTTTCGGGCGATTGAGGATACCTACGGCCGAGACCAGCACGTCGCCCTCGACAACCTCTCCGCCTGTCGTTGTCAGCCGCCATTGCGCGGTCTCATCATCGAAACGCGCCTCATCAACCTCGACGCCGAAGCGTATGTATTGCTTCAGGTCGAACCGCTCAGCCATGTCCTCCAGATAACGCCACAATTCCTCGCGCTTGGCGAAGTACTCTGACCATTCGTGGTTCGGGGCGAAGGCAAACGAATAGAAATGGTTTGGCGTATCGACACCGCAGCCGGGATACCGGTTTTCCAGCCATGTGCCGCCGACGGTCTCATTCTTCTCCAGGATGGTGAATTTGATCCCGGCCTCCAGCAACCGAATCGCCATATAGATGCCGGATACGCCAGCGCCGATGATAACCACCTGGAAATCCTCGACCCGCTCGCGAGGCGGTTCTGTTCGCCATTCGAATTTGCCTGGGTCGCGGATATCCGCATTCAGATCCTCACGCATCATCGCGGCATAGTCGTCGCTGAGTTCGTCTGCGGCCGCAAAAGACATCATGTCACGCAGCAACTGGCCATCGGGGATTGCCGGCACCTCACGGCCGGTTGCCGCAAAGTCGTTGACGGTTTTGAACAGCGCTTCACGAATGCGGCCCCGCAACTCGTCAGGCATCTCTTCTTGATAATTGAACGGGCCGCGCACGAATGGCCGGGCTTCATGCAGCCAGGACGCATCACCTGTCAGCTGCACCAGCACCAAAAGAAGTGTTGCCGGGTCTGCCGCCTCAAGCCCCGCGCGCAACCGGTCAGGATCTGCAGTCAGCGTCTCAAAGTCGAACTGCATTGACTACCCCGCCGCCTTGACTGGCTTAACCTGAGAGGCGGCATCCCGCGCGGCTTCACGGGCGGCTTCAACATCCGATCCGCGCGCCAGCGCGACACCCATCCGGCGTTTTTCAAAGGCTTCAGGCTTACCGAACAAGCGGATTTCCGTGTCAGGGATTGCAAGCGCACGCTCTACCCCTTCAAACGTGATGGCTTTTTCATCCATGCCGCCATAGATCACCGCGCTGGCCCCAATAGATGTACGTGCGACGGATACCGGCAAACCGAGCACCGCCCGCGCGTGCAGGGCAAACTCGCTCTGCGCCTGGGTCACCAGCGTCACCAGCCCGGTGTCATGCGGCCTTGGGCTGACTTCGGAAAACCAGACATCGTCTCCCTTGATAAACAACTCGACGCCGAAAAGCCCCTTTCCCCCAAGATCGGCTGTAACGGCTGCCGCAATGTCACGGGATTTTTGCAATGCAACGTCACTCATCGGCTGTGGTTGCCAGCTTTCAACATAGTCCCCGCCTGATTGGCGGTGACCGATCGGATCGCAGAAGTGGGTCTCAATCTCACCGGAGGCGCCGATGGCGCGCACGGTCAGCAGCGTGATTTCATAGTCAAAATCGACAAAGCCCTCGACGATGACGCGGGGTTGTTCCACACGCCCCCCGCTCATCGCATAGTCCCACGCAGGCGTTACATCTTCCGGTCCCCTCAAAAGGCTTTGGCCTTTACCGGAGGAGGACATGACCGGCTTGATCAAGCAGGGAAAACCGATGCCGCCGTCAATCGCCGCGCGTACGCCGTCGATATCAGAGGCAAAAGCATAAGGCGACGTCGGCAAACCAAGGTCTTCTGCCGCCAGCTTTCGAATGCCTTCCCGGTTCATCGTCAACTGCACCGCGCGCGCTGTCGGGATCACCTCGGCAAGGCCATCCGCCTCGATCTCCGCGAGCATGTCTGTCGCGATCGCCTCAATTTCCGGGATGATCAGATGCGGTTTTTCCTGCTCGACCAGCGCTCGAACCGCCTTCCCATCGGTCATATCGATGGCATGCCAGCGATGGGCGACCTGGTGACCGGGCGCATTTTCATACCGGTCAACCGCGATCACCTCGATGCCCAACCGCTGCAGCTCGATAACGACTTCCTTGCCGAGCTCACCGGCACCCATAAAAATCACCCTCGTGGCCGAGGGCGACAGCGGCGTTCCGATCTTGAGGGGACTTGGCAAACCGGTCATGGCGTCACGACATTACGTCGTCCACGGACTCCGGCGGATTGGAGACAAAGTCCTGATAATAAACGATCTTGCCATCGCGGACGCGGTAGATGGTAACGCCATCGGCGGTGCGATCCGGCATGATCCAGTTCCATTTCACCCAGGCGGCTTCGCCATCTGCGCACAGATCAAGACGTTCGAACCGGCCACCGCTTTCGCCAGCCAACTCGACCATCTTTCTCATATAGTCGCCAATGGCCGCCTTGCCGCTGATGGTGCCGAAGAATGGGTCGACCAGCACCGCGTCTTCCGCGTAGAGATCAATCAGTTTGGTGTAGTCACCGCCATCATCCTGGATATCCCAGAACCGGGTGATGACGGCCTTCGCATCGTCAGCCATGCTTACCACTCGCCGGTGTTTTCCATACTGGCCCAGGGTTCGGCCGGTGGCAACGCCCCGCCTTTTTGCAGCAGCTCAACCGAGATGTTGTCGGGCGACCGAACAAACGCCATGTGGCCGTCCCGTGGCGGGCGGTTGATGGTCACACCCTCGTCCATCAGCTTCTGGCACAGCGCATAAATGTCATCGACCTCATAGGCCAGATGGCCAAAGTTGCGGCCACCGTCATAGTCTTCCGGATCCCAGTTATAGGTTAGCTCAACCTGGGCATCGGGCTGCCCCGGCGGTGCCAGGAAAATAAGCGTGAAGCGTCCCTGAGGAACCTCGTGGCGGCGCTGTTCTTCCAGACCCAGCTTGTTACAGAAAAAATCGAGCGATGCGTCCAGGTCCTTAACCCGGAGCATGGTGTGCAGGTAACGCATGATGCGGTGCCTCTCCCCTGATTGAGTTTGGCCGCACTATAGCGGACAATACGCTGGCTCGGCCACCCAAGGAGGATACCCCCGTGGAGATTTTGCTGCTCGTCATCGCGGTTATCGCGATCATTTTGTATTTCCTGTATGTCGCGCTGATCAAGCGCCGCAACACGGCCCGCGAGGCGTTGTCATCCATCGACGTACAGCTCAGGAAACGCCATGATCTGGTGCCCAATGTGGTGACGCTGGCGCAAAAGTTCATGACCCATGAGCGCGAATTGCTGGAGGGCATCACCCAGGCACGCAATCTGGCGCAGTCGAGCTATTCCCGTGACGATCCGGCAGCCGTTGCCGAACATCTTGGTGCAGAGGCCAAACTGCAATCCGGCCTCATGCATCTGTTCGCTGTCGCAGAGAACTATCCGGAATTGCGGTCTGCCGAGACGATCCAGAACGCGCAACAAACCGTCAACGAGGTCGAGGGGCATATCGCCGCAGCGCGTCGGTTCTACAACTCGGCTGTCACCGATCTGAATAACGCGGTCGAAATCTGGCCCTCCAGCGTGATTGCGGGCATGGTCGGCGTGAAACAGATGCCGTTCTTCGAGATCGAGGACGAGGCAGTGCGCGAGCCGGTTAATGTCGCGGATTATATGAAGTAGTTTGATCCTGCCCGATTAGGCCGGCACACCCCATGACGTCGATCATCACCGAAGACCGTCCGGCCCTTGCCGGGTTCAACGCCTACTACCAGACCGAGATCGCGCCCAGGGTCAACGCCGTCAAAAACAATAGGTGGCGAATTCTGAGCAGCACGCGCAACCGAATACTCGCTGCCATTCTTCCCATTACTGCGCTCGGCGGGGCGCTCTATGTCGTCCATCCAGCCGCCGGCGTTGCCGTACTGATCTGTGGGGCGATTGCCGCCAGCATGTTTATGGCGCGGCAACGGAGCGCAACTGCTCACGACGACCTAAAGGAGTTTGTACAGGAGAAGTTAAGCGCATTCTTTGACCTCACGTTCGACCGCGAAGGGACCTACTATGATTTCGTAGCCTACCGCCATACGGGCCTGGTGCCAAACTATGACAGGTTGCGGGTCATTGACGGCCTCACGGGCACACGGAACGGCGTTCATTTTGCGCTTCACGAACTGCATCTCGAAGCGCGTAAGTCATTTCGAAACGCGGGCGGCTTTGCACTGATCGACAGGAATACCCAATGGCTGACCGTATTTCGGGGCACGGCGATCGTGATTGAGTTTCCCAAACCTTTTTCTGGGACGACCGTGGTCCGCCGGGACAAATCGGCCGCCGGAAATGCCGTGGAAGCGCTGACGCTGCCCTGGGAACGGGTCAGGCTGGAGGACCCGGAATTCGAACGGCACTTCGAGGTCTATGGCAGCGACCAGATCGAGTCCCGCTATCTGCTAACTCCTGCCTTCATGGAACGGCTGCTGGCCATGCACCAGAACCTTCACATGTCTTTCCAGGCTGCGTTTATCCACAATGAGTTCATCTGCTCTGTCAACGACCTCAAGACCCGGTTTGCTGTACGCGCCTGGTCAGCCGAGGCAATAGAAGACCAGATTGCCGGTATTGCACGCGAAATCTGCTTTCTTTTCGACATGATCGACGCCCTTCAGATGAAGCAACCGGTTCATGGCTGACCCATACGAAAACCAGACGCCCGCCCCCTGGCTGGAGGGGTTCGATACCTATCGGGCCAAGGAACTCGATCCGCTGCTCGAGGAGATGGACCAATCCCGCCAGCGCGCGCTCGCCAAGGCAAAGCAGCGGATGATGTGGGTCGCCCCCCTTGTCCTGCTGGCTGCTGGCCTATTATGGGTCTTCACCCAAAACCCCATGTTTGCCGTCTTTGCCGGCTTCGCGGGTGGCGGCTTGGGCTACGCCTTCGTCAAAGCGCCGTTTTCCGAGCATAACCACCTGGTAAAGCGCGAACTCGTTACCCGCCTTGCCCGTTTCTTTGATCTTAACTTCGAGCTCAAGCCGGTTGTGACGCCGGTCGGCGCACTGCGGCGACTGGGGCTTGTCTCGAGCTATGACCGGAAGTCCGCGGAGGACAGGGTCTATGGGGTCTATGAGGGTGTCGAGATTGATCTGGTCGAGCTGCATCTGGAACAGAAGCGCCGGTCGAAAAACCGTACCTATTACGTCACCGTCTTTCGTGGACCGGTATTCGTCTTTTCGTTCCCCAAACGCTTCAACGGCCGCACGATCATCAAGTCCGATGCGACGTCGGTCGGCAATTGGTTCACCGGCGTGTTTTCATCCGGCGAGCGGGTAAAACTCGAGGATCCGGAGTTTGAACGCCATTTCGAGGTCTATGGTACCGACCAGGTCGAGGCGCGCTACCTGCTGACACCAAGCTTTATGGAAGCGTTACTGGGATTGCGCCAATCCCTTAAGTCAGGGGTTCAGGCGGCGTTCGACGGCGGACAACTCTATATTACCGCCAACAACAATCAGGACCGGTTTGAATCAGGCGGCTGGTCTCAAGACGAGACCATGGCACAGCAGGTTGACCGCTTCGTCCAGGAGCTCGGGGTTGTATTCAGAATTATTGACGATCTGAATTTGCAAAGCCGTACAGGGCTTTAATTCTTTCACTTCACACAAAATTTCAAAGCACCATCAAAAAAGGGCGCGCCGCGGCGCGCCCTTTCTCAATAAGTTTAACTCATGCTTATGAGTTATTCGCGGGGGACAACACCTTGACCTTGGTCACCCGGAAGAAGCCATTCTTGTTCTTGTACTTCACTTTGACCTTGGCGCCTTCGGCCAGGCCTTCTTCAGACACGTCGTCGTCATAGTAGAAGGTAATGCCATTGCGGAGTGTGAACTGGTTGGCCTCGATATCGACAGAGTCGATACGGCCACGCATATCGCTTGCACTGGCCGGTGATGCCATTGCCAAAACAAAGGCTGCAGGCAGGAGGAGGGAGAGGAGCTTTTTCATACGGGACGCCCTTTCGCGTTGGGGAGGTTGGTAAAGGGACACAAGCACTTACCAGAAGTGCGCCCTTTTTCTACGCCCCCGGCGCGTGTGCAGGAACCCACAACAAAAGCACAGCTGCATTGCGAATTTGCACGTCTGAATTGGCGGGATTTACTCGTCTAGGATTGGATTGCAAGAAAAGCCAATAACAGGCCATGAAATCCAACTAGAAACGTCATTGCGAGGAGGCTACAGCCGACGAAGCAATCCAGCACATAGCTTGGTTTCCAAAATATGTTCTGGATCGCCGCGGCTGCTGCGCAGCCTAGCGATGACGGCGTGGAGCGCTGTTGAACTACGTTCTAAAGCGCCAACCCACCGTCGATGCGATACTCGCCGCCTGTCGCGAATGAGGACTCATCAGAGGCCAGGAACAAGATTGTGTTCGCAATATCCTGTGGCTCACCCAACCGTTGCAGCGCATGATTGACGCGCATGTCCTCTACCGCAGCATCCGGGTCGGGCGCCAAGTTAACGAAGGCCTCGACCATCGGCGTCATCACCGTCCCCGGATGCACCGAGTTACACCGAATACCGAACTGGCCCGCATGCAGCGCCACTGACTTGGTCAGCATGGCAACCGCTGCTTTCGAGGTATTGTAAGCGGCTAGGTCCGCTGACGCACTCAAGCCTGCAGCAGACGAAATATTGATGATTGAGCCGCCACCGTTCTTCTTCATCTGGCCGACCGCGTATTTGCAACCCAGAAACGTGCCATCGACATTGACGGTCATGATTTTCTTCCAGTCGTCGTAAGAGACGTCCTCAACCGATCCGGGCAGCACAACACCCGCGTTGTTGACCAGCACATCAAGGCGCCCGAAACGATCAACCGTGGCAGCCATCACGTTTTGCCACCCGGCCTCATCGACGACATTTTGCGCGACGAACAGAGCATCATCACCGAGTTCATCAGCCAATGCCTGGCCATCTATCTCGTTCAGGTCGGTGATCACAACTTTGGCCCCCTCGCTATGCAGGGTGCGAGTGTGCGCCGCGCCCAATCCGACTGCGCCGCCTGTCACCAATGCGACCTTCCCCTCAACACGTCCCATCCCTGCTCTCCCTGGCTTGTGAAGCGTGGCCCCTGTGCTACCTTATGACCCAAAGCACGGCAAGGGAGACCGGCAATGGATGTTCAGGAGAAAGATGTCACGCATGTCGAGGCGCCGTCGGGCGTACCCATGGGGCGCGAGGCAACCGCCGAGGACTTGGCCGCACGGCAAAATGGGGGGGATGTCATCCCCTCTGTCGAACCGCCGCTGCGGCTCAAAACATCGACGCGCGGTACGCCGGCAGACAAAGCCCCGGACCCGGGCCTGACCTATGATGTGATCCCCAAGGCTCGTTATACCGACGAGCGCTATGTCGGGCTGGAGTGGGACCGGCTTTGGACCAAGGTCTGGAACCTGGCGGGACGGGTTGATGACCTGACCGAACCGGGTGACTACTTCACCTATGACCTGGGCAAAGAGAGCTTCATCATTACCCGCGACCGGGAGATGAATATCCGGGCCTATTACAATGTGTGCCTGCACCGTGGAAACCGGTTAAAGCCGGAACGCGGCGTCGGCTTTTCCAACAGTTTTCAGTGCATGTATCATCATTGGGAGTGGGACCTGGACGGGACGGTCAAACGCATTCCCGATGAGGAAACCTTTCCACAAGGGTTGAATCATGACTGCTTGAAATTAAAGGAAGTCAAAGTGGACACCTGGGGTGGCATTGTCTTCATCAACCTGAACCCGGACGCCGAGCCGCTTGCGGAGTTCTTAGGCGTCATCCCGGAACACCTGGATCCCTATCATTTTCAGGACATGGTGCTGGTCAGCGACCAGACCGTGGAGTGGGACTGTAACTGGAAAACCTCACTCGATGCGTTCAACGAATCCTATCATGTGCAGGGTATCCACCCGCAGCTGATGTCGTGGCTCGACGATTACTACATCCAATGGGACGTTTATGGGAAGCACACGCGCATGCTGGTGCCCATGGGCGTGCCCAGCCCGCGCTACAAGAACCAGGACAGCCCTGTCAGCGACCTTGAAGAATTCATCGAACAGGCGGGCCTCAACCCGGATGACTTCAAGGGCAAAGTGCGTGACGCCCGGCTGGCGATCCAGAAACACCGCCGGTCGCTCGAGAACGACACCCACCTGCCCTATAAACACCTGAACGACGACCAGTTGTCGGACGACTATCACTACACGGTGTTCCCGAACTGGACGATGAACATCTACGCCGATGCGATGATGCTATTCCTTAGCCGGCCGCATCCGACCGACCCCAACAAAATGTTCTGGGACCTGCAGTTCTATATGCATGTCGACCCGGCCCAACCGAAACCGGACCGGCCTGAACGCACGCAACACAAATATGACGAGGTCGATCTGGGTGAGGTGCTCAACCAGGACGCCTATAACCTGCCCCATGTGCAGGCAGGGATGAATTCAGACGCCTATGAGGGCCTGATCCTGAGTGAACAGGAGGTCCGCATTCTGGCGTTCCATAAGACCTGGGAAGACTATGTCGAGCCGGAAAAAACGGCCAACAAAAACAAGCAAGCGGCGGAGTAAGTCAATGAATAAAATGGATTTTCCGGCACAGGGAAGCACCGAACTGGTCCCTGATGCGGATGTGAACTCGCCGGAAGCACTGGCGCCTTATGTCGACAACGGCACCGACCTGTTTTCCACCGACCGCTATGTGTCGGAAGACTGGGCCAGGGCCGAGTGGGAACGCATGTGGACCCGGGTCTGGACCCTGGCGGGTCTGGCCGCCGATGTGCCGGAAGTGGGCGATTACTTCAAATATGACCTGGGGCCTGAAAGCTTCATCGTCACCCGCTGCGGCACCGGCGAAAACGACATCAAAGCCTATTACAATGTCTGCCAGCACCGGGGAAACCGGCTGGTAATGAGCGAGTTCGGCTCCACCACCAGTTTCAAGTGCATGTTCCATTCATGGGAATGGAATCTGGACGGCAGCCTGAAAAACATCCAGGACCGCGAAACCTTCCGCGAGGAAGTGGTGGCGGACAATCCGCCCCTCACCGAGGTTCGCTGCGAGATCTGGGCCGGGTTTGTGTTCATCAATATGGATCCCGATGCAGGCCCACTTGAGGAGTTTCTGGGTCCCCTGCCGGACCATCTAAAGGCCTATCGCTTTCAGGACATGAAGATCGTCAAGGACCTGGAAACGCCGTGGCCGTGTAATTGGAAGATCGGCCACGACGCCTTTATCGAGGTGTACCACGTCCATGCGGTGCATCCGGAAATCCTGCCCTTCTTCCACGACACGGAAGCCCAGTGGGACTGCTATGAGAACGGCATGACTCGCCAGCTGCTGAAATTCGGTGAGATCAGCCCGAAATTCGCCGACCAGGAGTCGCTCAATGATGGGCTCAAAATGATGCTCGGTGAGGTGGATGTCGACCCGGCGGACTTCGACGGCGAGCCCAATGAAATCCGCAAATTTGTCCAACAGGCCAAGCGCAAATGGGCCGAAGCACGCGGCATCGACTACAGCGCCTATACCGACAACCAGCTCACCGACGACTGGAACTACGGGATCTTTCCCAACGTCACCTTCAATGCGCACCCGGAAGGTTTGCTAATCCAGCGCTTCCGGCCACATCCGCGCGACGTACAGAAGATGACCTATGATCTGATGGTGCTGATCCATCCCGTGCCCGACGACCCAAATTACAGCGTTCCAGCCTATATGGGCGTTGAGGAAGGGACCGACCTGTCTGGCGAGGTACGGCCAGAGCGTCGCTATGTCGAGTATGGCGAAGAAGGCCTGGGCCCCGTGATCAGCCAGGACGCCTACATGATGGCCTATGTTCAACAGGGCGTTCAGTCACGTGGCTATAAAGGCGCACGCTATGCCGAAACCGAGCAGCAGTTGCGGCACTGGCATACTGAGCTGGAGCGTTATCTGAACGGCGAGAAGTAGAGCTTGAGAAGCACTTCAGGCCTTTAGTGGCCTAGACACATATTGGCGGTCAGCACCGATGCAGCCAGATAGTCGATCTGGTCATTTGCCCGGGTTGTCCCATTCCGGTAGCGGGTCATGCAGAAGTTCCGCGACCTCATTGCGAATTCGAGCAAGGTCGTCGGCCAGCAACGTGACAAGCTCGTCCCGGGGTAATTCATCAGGTGGAATTATGTTCGAGTAGAGCAGCGGCCGCAGGCTTTCTTTCAGCCAGGCCGGCGCACCTTTACTCGCCCGCCGCCAAATTTTTGTTCGTTGAACGTCGGCGTTGACTGAAGCGAACAACCGCCTGGGCTTACCAACACGACTGGGTGTGACGTTATCTGCCGCGTGATTGCCCTTATCCAGCGCCGGGACGTAATCGAGCTCAAGCCATTCATGCAGCTCGCGAAGATAGCGCGCCGGATCTTTCCGAAGCCGCTCCGACACCAGAATTTTGATATTCTCCCGCGGGAATACGTTGGTGAAAGCGGCGATTTGCTTTCCGTAGTCTGATTTCTCAAAAAGCATTGGGCGGGTTTTGACCGCCTGCAAAAGAGGTTCCTTGAACATTCCCACACGGTAGCCCTGCAGATAATGGCTGATGATGCGAGAGACGGGCTCTCTCACCAAATAGATGAACCTGCTCTCAGGGTTGTAGGCATGAATCCGCTCAGGAACGCCCGGGAACAATTCCCTGTGGCTATAACGCTGCGTTGACTCGCCATAATACCTGATTCCATCGGCTTGCTGGAATAGCGCGTGATAGGCCTCGGGCTCCGACCAGTTCTCCACAAATTTGTCAGCGAACTTTCGATCATCTGGCGCGATGAAATGCGCCGGTTCCTTCTCACGCGACATCGAAATACAGGGATGCTGGCTCAGCATGTGATGAAGGGCGCTGGTGCCACACTTCATCGCGCCGATGATGAACAAGTTTACTTTAAAGGGGTGGGAAGCAGAGCTCATCACTTAGGGCCGGGTCTAATCCTTTACCCGGTCTACCGCCGCGGTTCGATCGCGACATAGATCGTCCGCGGGCTGCCGGCACGGATAACGTCGAGGGCGATAGTCTGCCCAGCAACAAGGTTTCGGGCATAGGAGAGTAAATCAGCCGACGACCTTATGGGCGCACCGTCAATTGCTGTTATCATATCGCCTTCCATAACCCCGGCGCGGCGGGCAGGGCTTCGATTGAGTGTGCCTTCGACAAAGGCACCGGGCACACCATCAAGCCTGAGCCGGGCCGCTTCAATAGGCTCCAGATCATCGATCTCAACGCCCAGCCATCCGGGGATGGGCGGGGGTGGCGGGATGCTATTTAAGGCTGACTGACGAAGCCGACGGTCGAGCGAAACAATCTGCCGCATCAGGTCGACCCGCCGCTGCCCCAACAGCCCTTCCTCATCCAGACAGGCCCGATACTCGGCGCGCTTGGCATCATAACTGGCAAAATGACTGACCGAGCAGGCCCGCCAGCGGGCGTTCAGCAAATTGCGGCCACTACCATCGGCGAAGGCGGCGCACGCTTCGTCGCGGGGCTGCATCGGCGCATCTACCGGGCCGACATAGGCCAGAACAGCCTCTTCAAGCACCGCACAGCGATCACGTACGGCGTCATATCGTGCGGCAACAGACAGGAAGTCGGCCCGCAGGACGGGCATCCTGGCTGTATCCGTAGAGACAGGTTGTGCACGAAGCGGACCCGCTATCAACACAGCAGCCAAAACCGCACCGAAAAAACGCAATTTCATCCCCCCGAAGGCCCAACTAATCGTTCGCTGAACGCGACTCGCCGCTATAATTCCGCAGCTTAAACCGAATTGCCAGCCCACAGACCCGGGAAGCCCATGCTCGCCGTTATATCGCCTGCCAAAACTCTCGACTTCGGACCATTGCCGCACCCTGTCGACGCAACCATTCCTGAATTTGCAGACGACGCTGTGCGTCTCGCCCGGGCGGCGAAACGCCTGAGCCGGAAAAAACTGCGCCAGATGATGGATATTAGCCCCAAACTGGCTGACCTCAACTATCAACGGTTTCAACACTTCGATCCAGACCCGGAGACCCGTGGAGCCAAACCCGCTGTTCATGCCTTCAAGGGCGATACCTATGTCGGGTTGGATGCAGCGTCTGTCAAACCCGACGATATGAACTATGCGCAGGACCATGTGCGAATTCTCTCGGGGCTCTATGGATTGCTCCGGCCATTTGACCGGATTCAGCCCTATCGTCTGGAAATGCATGTCCATCTGAAGACGCGGCGCGGCCCCAATCTCTATGCAGCCTGGGGCGAAAAACTGGCCGAGGCGCTCAACGAGGCAGAGCAGAACGTTATCGTCAATGTCGCCTCTGCCGAGTACTGGAAGGCGGCAAGAGCCGATCTGCTCAAGGCCCAAGTCATCACGCCCAACTTCCTTGAAGTGAAGGATGGCGTTGCCAAACCGCAAAGCCTGTTCCTAAAACGCGCCCGCGGCATGATGACCCGGTTCATCATTGAAAACCGGGTATCGGACCCGGCAGAACTGGAAAACTTCACTGAAGGCGGTTACCGCTTCATGCCCGCGCTATCGACCCCGGACCGCCCTATTTTCCATCGCGCGCAGCCTTAGCCACACTTTCAATCAGGGTGCGGTAGGATGCTTGGAATCCGGCGGCGAACCGGTCTGCATCAGCGCCTTCAGGGACCGTCATCCGACCGACCCAGGACACGCGTGACCGGGCTCCATCCAGCGGTTCGACAAGAACACTCGCAAAATAGTCCTCGATGCCGCCAGGGGCTGGCCCAACAATTGAAAAACACAGTTCCTTTGTAATCGGGTCCATCATTTCGAGCTGTTCGGCGACGTTACGACCGTCGCCCGTGACCAGGTGCCTAACATCGCCTTCCAGCCGACAACTCTGGATCAGGGACTTGGGCGCCCAGTCGCAAATGCCATCCCAGTCCGCCAGCAGCCGATAGATATCGTCGGCGGCTCCGTCGACCTCCATGATGACTTCTGCTTTGGTTGTCATGCCATCGCCCTCCCCATAAAGTCGGTGTCCGTTGGGGAGACAGACTATGAACAAGCACCGCATCGAAGCAACCACGCTGGGCGACCTGCTGTTGAAAGCGGCTGACCGTCACCCGGACCGCGATGCGATGGTTTTTCCCGAGAGCCGCTGGACCTATGCCGAGCTAACCGAACGCGCCTATGCCCGCGCCCGGTCTTTGATCGCGATGGGGGTGAAACCCGGCGACAATGTCGGCCTGCTGATGCCCAACTGTATGGTTTATGTCGAGTTGTTGCTGGGGTGTGTGCTGACCGGCGCGGTAGCCGTGCCAATCAATGCAAGATTCAAAGCCCACGAAATGGGCTATGTGATCGAAAATGCCGATCTCGTCGCGCTGTTCACCACCGACATGATCTCTGAATATGCAGACTTCGCCCAAGTATTAGACGCGGCCTTTCCGGATCTGAAAGATCAGGACGCAGCGGCCCAACTGACCCTGACCGGCGCCCCGAAGCTGAAATCAATAGTTATGTATGGTGATAGCCGGCCAGCAGGGTTCATGACATTTGACGCGTTTGATGCTTTGTCCACTGGCGCGACGGACCAGCAGGTCGACGCCAACCGGGTGATGATCACACTGAGCGACCCGTGCATTATGATGTACACGTCGGGCACGACCGCCAATCCCAAGGGCTGCCCGCTAACCCATGAGAACCTGGTCCGCAGCGGCATCAACATGAACCGCGAGCGCTATTTCATGACGCCAGACGACCGGTTCTGGGACCCGCTGCCGATCTTTCATATGTCTTTCATTCTGCCGCTGATGGCCTGTTTCGATGCGGGCGCGGCACTGCTGTCGATGACTCACTTTGAAGCCGGGGCCGCGATCAAGATGATGGTGGATGAAAAGGCGACCATCGCGTTCCCCGCCTTCCCGACCATCATGACCGCGATCATCGACCACCCGGATTTCAAAACCGCCGACCTGTCCCAGGTGCATCGCCTCAACAATGTCGCGCCGCCTGACACGATGCGGCTGTTTCAGGACGCGTTTCCGCAAGCCGTGCAAACGGCGGCATTCGGCCTTACGGAGGTCAGCGGTGTCGTCTCGTTCGGCCACCCTGATGACCCGGAACAAACCCGGCTTGAAGGCTGTGGCCGGCCGTTCCCCGGCACGGAAGTCTCCATTGTCGATTTCGAGACCCGTGAGCCCCTGCCGCCTGGCGAACGGGGTGAAATCCGTATCCGCGGCTACTGCGTCTTTCCCGGATACTACAAAGACCCTGAAAAGACCGCAGCCTGTTTCGAGGACGGCTGGTTCTGCACCGGAGACTTGTGTTCAGTGGATGAAGACGGGTTCATCTATTTCCATGGCCGCCTGAAAGACATGTTGAAAGTTGGCGGCGAGAATGTCGCAGCGGTTGAGATCGAGAGCTATTTGTCCAACCACCCAGCAGTAAAGCTGGCCCAGGTGGTCGGCGTGCCTGACCCGCGCCTGCAGGAAGTGGCCGCAGCGTTTATTGAACTGAAAGACGGCGCCACCGCGACCGAACAGGAGATTATCGACTTCTGCAAAGGCAAGATCGCCAGCTTCAAAGTGCCCCGCTATGTACGCTTCGTGACCGAGTGGCCGATGTCCTCCACCAAGGTGCAGAAGTTCAAACTGCGGGATGATTTCGTCGCTGAACAGGCATCAGCAGAATAGTCGTTAGACTCTCCGTCCCGCCAAATTTCCTTGAGCAAAAGCGGCTGGCAGATATGCCGGCCCACCGGCATCGCCGACCACATGGATGGGTACGCCAGCGCTGGACAGGTGTTCGGCCAGATCGTTGTCGGGTCTGTTTTCGGTCACCAAAACAACCGTTTCTGCCGACGTTGACTGAGACGGCCAACCCTCTAGCGATCCGATCACAACCTCGTCTTCGGTAACCTTTTCAATATAGGCCCGGGTGATCAGCTTGAACCGGCCGTCCTTATTGAGCCGCTCAAGCGCCGGCGTTGCCGCCAGGTTCGGCATCATCTTGGGCGCAAAAACCGGCTGTGTGGTCACAAAGGTCACATGCGCCCCCTGTTCCACCAGATATTCCGCGGCGCCTATGCCCTCATAGGCGCCGACATCGTCCAGCACGACTGCAGTCTCGCCGATCTGGTTGTGCATGCCAGTCAGGAGTTGCTGGGTCGAAACCACATGATCCTGCCCAACACCTTGCACCTCTTCATCCGGGCGCTCGGCGACCTTGCCGTCGAGACGTGGGTTGGCGCCCGTGGCCAAGATCACAACATCCGGGCCCATATCACGGATCAGTTCCGGCGTAACACGGGTTTCCAGCAAAACAACGACCCCGCGCCGGTCCATCTCGGCCTCCAGCCAATCGGCAACGTCGCCGATGGACTCGTGTTTGGGCGCCAGGCGGGCAACCCGAAGCGTGCCGCCCAGAGAGGCCGACGCTTCAGCCAAAGTCACCCGATGGCCGCGCTGTGCCGCGACACGCGCCGCTTCCATGCCGGACGCACCGCCGCCTACCACCAGCACCTTCTTCGGCGCATCCGCTGTTTCGAGCCGGTCATCACCGAGACGCAATTCGTGGCCGGCCGCAACATTGACCGTACAGCCAACCCGGCCCTGCATCAGGCCGCCCAGGCACCCCTGATTGCAGCCGATACAGGGGCGCACCTCATGCGCGCGGCCTGCCGTGGTTTTGTTGACGATGTCAGGGTCGGCAATATGCGCCCGGGTCATGCCGACCAGATCGGCCATGCCCTGGGCAATCACCTGCTCTGCATCTTCCAGCGTCCTGAATCGGCCTGTTACCACAGTCGGAATATTGGCCAGCTTGGTAAGAGGCGCGCTCGACGGCAGTTCATAGCCAGTGTCCTCGTGCATCCCGCCGATGATCTTGTGGCTGTTATTGGAACTGCCGTGGGACACGTTCAGATAGTCGAGAATGCCCTCCTGCATCAGGCGGTTAACGATCTCGACATGCTCATCGACGTTCAGCCCGCCGGGGAAATTATGGGGTCCTACGCGGGTGCCCATGACGAAGTCGGACCCGACTATGTCCCTGACAGCATGCAGGATTTCCAGATAGAACCGCATCCGGTTTTCAAAACTGCCGCCATAGTCGTCATCACGATGGTTGGTCGTCTCGCTGATGAATTGCTGGATCAGGAAATTGTGCGCGCCATGAATCTCGACACCGTGCAGCCCGCCTTCCTTCGCCCGGCGCGCCGCCTGCGCAAAGGCGTCGACCACCTCGTCGATCTCATCTTTGGTCATGGCGTGGGTCACCATGCCGATATGCGGTAACGGAATTTCCGATGCTGACCAGGGCCGCATCCAGGGCGCTGCCTGATACATGCCCATATGGTTGATCTGTGAGAACATGCGCATGCCATGGGGTTCAACCTTGCGCATCAGGATTTCATAACGCGGAATAATCGCATCGTCCCATGCATGCAGGGTCATCGGCCCGGTCCAGTGAACACTTGATGCCTCGATCATCGAGAGGCCAACACCACCCTTTGCGCGCGCTTCATGATAGGCGATCAAATCGTCCGACATCGCCCCGTCACCCAGATTGGTGCCGTGGGCGGTGCGGGTGACCCGGTTTTTGATCTCAAGTCCGTTGATCGTGATCGGGCTCAGGACATGATCCAGCGCCATCTGTTCCCCCTTTTCTGCTTCCCCACACGCCATGATGGGGGCCGGTCGACCGCAGGTCAAACCCGGCTGAGCCACGTCCTCACAGCGATTTGACCCATCGTGCAGTGTCCGGAACAGCATCCCGGTCTACATCTGTTGGACCACACGGAATGAGCCCATGCACCAACTTGCTACTGTCTTGATGATTGGCCTGCTTGCCGCCGGGACGGCAAACGCACAGCCGCTTTCAACCCCGCCCGACCTGGCTGCTGCTGGCTGGAAGACCTACAAGTTCGGTGATGGCGACCCAGCAAGGTTTATCGGCCACGAAGATGGCAGGCTGGAAGTCTACACCTATAGCTCAACGTCCATGCTGTTTCGAGAATTTACGGCCGATGACGACCCGGGCGAGAAAGTCCACTGGCGCTGGCGGGTCGATCAAGCAACGCCCGCGACCGACCTAAGCCGCAAGGGTGGTGATGACCGGTCGCTCGCCGTTCACATCTGGTTTCCTGAATCGAAGGGCCACGGGCCGGGCTTGTTCACACGGATTGGCCGTGGACTAGCGCGGTCATTCGGCGCCCCCGTACCGGGCAACGCAATCACCTATGTCTGGGGCGGTGAACAGGCGCCGGGAACGGTTTTGCCCAATCCCTATTTCAAAGATGGTGTCATCATCGTTCTGGAAGACAATGACGCGCCGCTTAAGACCTGGCGCGATGTTGAGATCAACTGGCGCGCGGACTTCACAAATGCGTTTGGCTGGACACCACCGAACCCCAGCCTCATCGCGATATCCGCCGATAGCGATGACACGGCAAGCCAGAGCCAGGGCTTCATCACCGATATCCGGCTATCACAGGACTAGCACGGTCTTCAAAAACTCAAAAAACGTCATTGCGAGGAGGCGCCTGCCAACGAAGCAATCCAGAATCGTCTAAGTGTCGGACGATTTTCTGGATCGCATCGGCTGCTCCCGCCTTCGCCCTATTGGCTTCGGCGGGCAAGCTGCAGCCTCGCGATGACGATGTTGTGGATTCATCGGCGGCCGGCTATGCCACTACTTCAGCGCCTCATACATGCGCGCCAACCGTGCTGGTGATACGCCGAGCGCATAGAGCGCATGCATCTTGATCCAGCCCCAAACGATGTTGGGCCAGGTCCGGCCCTCAAACCGGCGCGATGACGTGATCACGGGTGGCTCCTGGATACAAATTGTCCGGCCCGCGCGCTCCATCCGCCGGACGAAATCGTAATCTTCCATCAACGGGATACCGCGAATTCCCCCCAAACGGTCATAGACCGAACGCCGGACAAATATGGCCGAGTCACCATAGTAGTTTCCGCGACGGCGCATCCAGGCATAGAACCGGGTCAGATCCTGACAAAACTCCCGGTCACCTTCGAAAATCACCAGGAAATTACCCCCTACCAGGTTCGGGTTAGCCCCCAACGCGCAGACCATGGCGGCGAGCCCACGGGTATCGAAATCTGTATCGGCGTGGAGAAACAACAGGGTCTGCCCGGAAGACACAGCCACACCAGCCTGTAGCTGAGTGCCGCGCCCCCGTGGTGCAGAGAGCGCCGTGGCCCCGTGCTGCTCTGCAACAGCATCAGAGCCGTCGGTGCTGCCCCCATCCACGACAATAACCTCATGGGGCACAAGGCTCGACCGTAAGACCGGGAGCAGCCGGTTTAGGTTATCTGCCTCGTTGATGACTGGAATGATGATCGAGATCATGCGTCATCTCCAAATCGGTCACCAGGCTGGATCAGGCCAATCGCCCGAAGGGAGCGGGCATGTGTCGCCCAATGCTTCCTCATATAAGCATGCTTGAAGATGCCATAGACAGCGCTGTTTCGCCGCCAACCGACCGCCGAGGCATTGTGCCAGAGCTGCTTGATCCAGACATAAATGTCATAACGTTCATCGGCAGGCATTTGCGCAATCATGGGTTCGGCATAAAGCTTGCCGAACGCGACATGGCGGGCTTCATCAAGCATGACCCGGCGGCTGACCTGCCGCAGCAACGGACACTTGAAAGCAGACAACGCGTCCTGCTGCAGCTTGAGCGCTTCGCCTTCCAGCACGATATGGCAGGCGATAACGATGCCCTGCCAGGGGCCTTTCCAATCCAGCCCTGCTGTAAAGGCTTGCTGGACGGACTCGTCGGCCGGCGCGATATCACCAAGGCGGCCAAGATAGCGGGCGTAAAGACCTTGGTGCCGCTCTTCGTCTGCGATCTGTGTCTCAAGAAATGCCCGCGCCGATGCGTCCGGGACCATGGGCTGAAGATGCCGAAGCACCCGTGTCGTCGCGTCTTCGCCATGCATCAGCTGGCTTAGCATGTCGACATAGGTCTTGCGCGGCAGCCACGATGGCGGGTCGACAGGGCCGCGCCAATTGAAGAACTGATGTGCCTGTTCAGCTTGCTTCGCCTTAGCCAGCAGACCATCGAGCTCCCCCCGCACCCGGTCAGAACCGCTGAACGGCCTCTGGCCTTTGGAGACGAACTCTTTATCGAATTGTTCAATGAACATGGCGAACCTCGAATGGTGGGCGCTGGACTGTGCGAAAAGTCTAACAGCGAGGCCGGTAAAGCCCCGGACACAAGGACGCGAGTAGCGATCAAAGAGGAGTTATCTGCCGCCGCTCAACCGTTTTCTGGACAGTAAATCCCAAGGAAAACACGCGCGGAACGGGCAAATACTGAAGACCAAGATCAGTAAAGAATTGTTAAGAAACTATAGGTTGTATGGCCTGACGCTTGACTTGGCGCTAGCTATTCGCCAAGTATTTTAAACGAATTCAAAAATTACGTCCGTTTATTTGGGAGCAACCGGACGCATGTACACAACAACGCGGTCAGCGATCAAAGGGGGGTTACGGTATCTGCGCCGGCAATTGCTGGTCAGCACGCCCCTAAACGTACTGAACGCGTCGGTTCCCACCCGTGACCTGGCGATCACCCACAATATCGTTTACGGACAGCATCGCCGCAAACGGCTTGACGTCTACCGCCCGACCGACATCGCCGGACGCCTGCCGGTGGTCGTCTTTTTCTATGGTGGGAAGTGGATGCGCGGCCACCGGGACGACTACCTGTTTGCCGCACAGGCATTCGCGTCGCTGGGCTATGTGGTCGTCGTGCCCGACTATCGGCTCTATCCGGAAGTAAAGTTCCCCGACTTCGTTCACGATGGTGCTGCGGCCGTGAACTGGACGGCCACCCATGTGAAGGACTATCGCGGCGACCCAAGCCGGATCGTCCTGGTCGGGCATTCGGCTGGCGCCTATATCGCCGCCAAAATCGCCTTTGACCCCACCTATCTGGATACGCGCAACGTTGACCCCGCTGTGATCAGAGGCCTGGTCGGCATGTCCGGGCCCTATAACTTCCTGTCCGTTATGGCCGATGACCCAGAACTGGTGGCGGTTTTTGGACGCCATGCAGCCTCCGAACTCAGCCAGCCGATAACCTTTGCGACGGAAAACGCGCCCCCTTCCCTGTTTATTACCGGCGAGGAAGACCCGATTGTGTCGCCAGCGAACGCTATAACCACCGCCGCGCGGCTTCAGGAGCTTGGTGTCGACGCCCAAGTTCATACATATCCGGGGATCGGCCACGCCGGGACCGTGCTGGCGCTGGCACATAACTTCCGTTGGCGTGCCGGCATCACCGAAGATATCGCCCAGTTCCTTGAACGGCATGCTGGCCAACAGGTCCGCACACAGTAAACTCACCACATGATTGATCTGCAGGGCGTCGCGAAATCTTTCGACGGCACGGAGGCGATTTCGCCTTTGGATTTACCCATTAGGCCCCGGGCGACAACCGTACTGATCGGCCCGAGCGGTTGCGGTAAGTCGACATTGCTGCGGCTGATGATCGGTCTGCTAACACCGAGCCAGGGCAAGGTCCTGTTCGACGGCCAACCGATGTCAGCCAGCGCCCTGGCCGGCATACGTCGACGGATCGGCTATGTCATCCAAGATGGCGGTCTGTTCCCGCACCTGACCGCGAGAGAAAATGCGTGCCTGATGGCCCAGCACCTCGGCTGGCCTGAGGCGCGGCAGGTTGAGCGGCTGGATGAGCTTGCCGATTTGACCCAATTTCCGTTGGATGGGTTTAATCGCTATCCAGTCCAGCTGTCCGGCGGGCAACGCCAACGTGTCGCGCTGATTCGTGCACTGATGCTGGACCCTGAACTCCTGTTGATGGATGAGCCACTGGGCGCGCTGGACCCGATGATCCGTCATGCCTTGCAGGACGACCTGCGCGATATCTTCCGCGCGCTGAACAAGACAGTCGTCATGGTCACCCACGACATGCACGAAGCTGCGTTCTTTGCCGATCACATTGTGCTTATGCGTGATGGCACCGTTGTCCAACAGGGCACGCTAGAAGACCTGCTGGACCGGCCGGCTGATCCATTCGTATCCGCCTTTATCAATGCGCAACGGCAGGAACTGGGGCCATGAGGTTGGTCGTTCTGATCGCCTGCCTGTGCCTGTCCGCCTTGTCCGCACATGCAAAGGACCAAATCGTCGTTGGGTCCAAAGCATTCACTGAATCCATCATCCTTGGGTATGTATTGGCGGATATTGCGCTTGATGCGGGTTTTGATGCCAGTCATCGCCCGAATGTTGGCGGCAACAGGGTGGTCTTCGATGCCGCTTTGAGCGGCGATATTGATCTCTATATCGACTACACCGGCACCCTCACCCGCGAAACGCTGGTAGGCCAGCACCTTGAAAGTGATGCTGAAATCCCGGCGGCCCTGGCAAGATTTGGGCTCGGGCTAGGGCCAAGGCTTGGTTTCAATAACACTTATGTCTTGGCGATGCGCCGGGACGCCTATCCGGAAATCACCAAGACATCAGACCTTAAAGACCATCCAGACCTTCGCTTCGGATTCTCGAATGAGTTCATGGATCGTGCAGACGGCTGGCCCGCTCTCAGGCGTGTCTACGATCTGCCTCAAACCGATGTGCGCGGCATGGAGCACGAGCTGTCCTACCGTGCGGTCGCATCCGGTGCGGTGGACGTCATGGTCGCCTATTCGACAGACGCCAATATTGCCAGGTTCGATCTGCGCCTTCTGGAAGACGACAGGAACCTGTTTCCGCAATATGACGCCGTCGTGGTCTACAGGCTGGATCTGGAGGACCGGTTTCCGGGATTTGTCGATCATTTGAACGTGCTCACCGAGACCATCAACGATGAGCAGATGCGCGACCTCAACGCGACCGTCACGCTCGAGCGCAAGAGCGAGCAACAGGCCGCAGCGGCATTCGTCAGTCAAAGACTAAATCTCAATTCGGCAGATATCGCTCAATCCGGGTTTTGGGCCCGGTTGGCAGAAAACACCCTCAACCACATGGTTCTGGTGGGTATTTCCTTGAGCGCGGCCATCATTTTGGCGATCCCTCTGGGTCTGCTGGCCTTCCGCAAGCCAAGACTCCGTCAGTTTGTGCTGGGCGGCGTCGGCATACTGCAAACCATTCCCTCCCTGGCCCTGTTTGTCTTCATGATCCCGCTGGTCGGAATCGGCGGGCCGCCGGCAATCATCGCGCTGTTTCTCTACAGCCTGTTGCCGATTGTGCGGAACACCTTTTCGGGGCTGATGGATATCCCCCAGCCGCTTCGGGAATCCGCCGAAGCGCTTGGCCTGCCGGGCGGCGTCATTCTGCGCCGGATCGAGCTGCCGCTGGCGGCACGGTCGATCCTCAGTGGCATCAAAACCGCCGCGGTAATCAATGTTGGCACTGCGACACTGGGTGCGCTGATCGGCGCGGGAGGCTATGGCCAACCGATTCTCACCGGCATACGCCTGGCGGATACCGGCCTGATCCTCGAAGGTGCCATCCCGGCTGCGCTATTGGCGCTGGCAACCCAGGGGCTGTTCGAATTGCTTGAACGCGCTGTCGTTCCCAAGGGTTTGCGCTTGCCGCGTGCGAACGCCGGTGCATAATCGCGAGCGCAATGTCGAAGCCGGAAAACACCAATAAATTCCTCAAGGCGCAGATGCGGATGACCCACATCCCGCATATGAATGCGCTGGGTACTGAAGTGGTCGATTTCGGCAAGGGCCACGTCACCGTTCGCTTGCCATACAATACTGAATTGGTGGGCAACCCAGAGACCGGCGTCCTGGCAGGCGGCGTGATCTCTGCTCTTTTGGACAATGTTTGCGGCTCGTCGGTGGTCGCCTACAGCATGACGCCGGCCGCCTTTGCGACGCTGGACTTGCGCATTGACTATATGAAACCGGCGACCCCGGGCCTCGACGTCCTGGCCTATGCTGAATGCTACAAGATGACCCGGCGCATCGCCTTTGTGCGCGGCCTTGCTTTTCACGAATCAAAGGACGAGCCGATCGCCAATGCCGCCGCGACCTTCATGTTCACCGGCCGCGGTACCGTCAATATGATTGAGGAAGAAGACGAGGAGAGTGCATGAGCTTTCATGACTCTTTTCAGGCGATGAAGGCCGCAGGCGACTATTCGAGCCTGCACGACGTATTGCCCTATTCCAAATTCATGGGCATTTCCTTGGCCCAGCAGGACGGCCGCATGATCACGACCATGGCCTACCACGACCGGCTGATCGGTAATACAACATTGCCCGCATTGCATGGCGGCACCCTTGCCGCCCTGCTGGAATTGGCAGCCTTGTTCCAAATCGCTCATGAAATCGAGACGGAGCAGATGCCCAAGGTGATCACGATTACGGTTGACTATATGCGCTCAGGCGGCCCGAAAGACACATTTGCCCGTGCCCATGCCACACGTGTCGGCCGGCGGGTCGCCAATGTGGTCGCACAAGCCTGGCAGGACAATCCCGACAAACCCGTTGCCAGCGCCAATGTGAATTTCCTGCTGACTTGACGCGCTTCAGTCGCGCCAAGCGACCGCATCAATAATGTCCGGCCGGTCTCCACGCACGGCAACAAAGTTGCCTGGCAAACCAACATCTGGCTTGGACTCGTAGGCCGCAAACGCAACGCCATGGGGCAGCAAACGGCCAATTCGGTGATCCGGCAGGCAGTCATAAAAATCTTTCAGGACGACGCCACCGGAGAGGCCAAATTCATTAAACTCGAACTGGATAACCGGAATTGCATGAACCGCGTCACCAAAACCCCGCAATACGGCAAGGTCGTGCCCTTCACAATCGACCTTCATCAGGGCGATGTCGGCATCAGCATCGGCCAGATATTGAGCCCCTGTTTGCACCTCTGCAGGGAGGATCTCCGAGTCCCACTGAGGCTTCAATTTCTCGGTTTGAGTTGTCGTGCTGGTACTGAAGTCTGGAAAGTGCTGAATTTCGATATCACCGGCGCGATCCGACAGACCGAAGCCATTGATTATGACCCGTGGATGCCCGTCTAACCGCTTCCGAAGTTTGTCCGCTGTTGGCCGAGATATCTCAAACGCGTGAACCTGGGCGTCAGACCATCGTTCCAGAGCCGCGTCTGTCCAGCCACCCTGGTTAGCACCGACATCAAAAATGGTTTGAAATTCAAACTGTTGCAGCGCGTCTAGTAGGTAAATTTCCCCGTTTGAACGATGTCCATAATTCTCCGCGTTCATATAGGCGAGGTAATAGCCGCGTGCCGCCCAAGCGATTATTTTTGCCCCCGGTCGACGTCCGCCAGCATGTCGCTTGATTACGTGTCGCAGTTGTTTCAACACAATGTGTCCTTTATCTCCACCGCCGGCCCGCCGCAAATTCCCTGAGCGACTGGTTTCATCGGCAACGTTGTCCGGGGTAACGGCTGTGGGTCACTTCAACAGCTCATAGGCAGCACAGATACTCTTGAACCGTTCAGCGGATTCCTCATCGCCAGGATTGGCGTCAGGGTGATGCTCTTTGGCCAGAGACCGGAAGGCCGTCTTGATCTCTTCCGGAGACGCCGTGCCATCGAGACCCAACACATCCAGGGCCAGGTTCTTCTCACGGTCTTCCATGGTCTCACCAGCAAAGGTGTCACGCCAGGTTCCAGCATCTCGATAGCTGTCTGAATACTGTTCGTCTTTTTGCTTGAGGCGTTCGGCCTCTTCAGCAGTGAGGCCTTTAAAGTAGTCCCAGTTCCGGTTGTAGAGGCCTGCATGCTCCTGGCAGAAATAGAACCGCTCTTTGGAATCACGGTATTTCGGCGCGGGGTGTTCCCCCTTTTTTGTGCAGTTGGGCCAGTCGCACATCCGGACGGATACGGTATCCCTGCCCGTATTGCCATAGCCGCCCCAGCGCGGAAATCCCCAGCTTTTCGACCGTTGCATGAAAGCCCCTGAAGAAATTCAAGCCGACAAGATAGCATCATCCATATGTGATGCCACGATGGCTTAGTCAGATCGGACGCGCTAATCCATGATACATGTAAGACATCGGTCGCGCGCCGGGCCGGTATCCGGCGTCAAGCTCTTCAATTCGAAAATCAGCGCTTTCAATGATCTTGTCGATTTTGCGGTTCAAGTTGCAGCCGCCGGCGATCTTTGGCCAGAACGTGTTGAGGCGGTCCTGCCATTTCACCACATCCGCATCGGGCGCGTGCCCATGTTCAACAAACAGCAACTCGCCCTCAGGCTTCAGCACCCGGCGAACCTCCATGAGGGCGGCCTTGGGATCGGGGATTGAACATAGGGTCCATGTGATCACCGCACAGTCGAAACTGGCATTGTCGAGCGGCAGCGTTTCCGCGGTGATCTGCTTAAAGTGCACCGGGAAATCGACTTCTCCAGCGCGGGCCTGAGCCTTTTCACCCAACGCTTCGGAGGGATCGACACCTGTGACGCTCTCGACGTCACCGTAATAGGAGAGGTTCAAGCCTGAGCCGATACCAATTTCCAGAACTTTTCCATGGGCACGGGGTATCAGGTTTTCCCGCTCACGCGGGATCGGCGTCTGCTGCATCGCCCAATCGAGCATAGGCGCCAGAATTCTACGCTCGTAGAAGCCCATCAGGACGCGTCAGCGGTCGGCTGTTCGCCCTCTTCTACCGGACCTAGGTCATCAGCTGGTGCCGGGTCATCGACCTCGAAGTCTTCCGGCGGCGCTTCGACCTCAAGCTCCGGCGGCCGCCACTCTTCCTGCGGCAATAAATCAGCGCGGGTATTTTCGGTCAGAACAATCCCCTTCGCCTCAACCTGCTGACGGGCTCTGTCAGAGACACTCCCGGCAACCAGAATTTCACGCGCCGTGATTCCCTCTCCGCCATAACCAGCCAGTGCATCAACTACGGGTTCTGTATCCTTGGTCCAGAGCAGCCGGTCTGCCGGCATCGCCATCACCAGGCGGCCGTCCTGGGTCCGCATGCCAAGGTTATCATCGACGTCGACAAAGGCCGCCGCCGGAGACACCTGCGCATGATAGCTGCGGAACATCTCAACCCGGCGCTGCATCAGCTGTGCCTCTACCAGGCTTTCGGCATGGCGTGCGCTGCGTGCGACCTCATTGCGGTCGTCAACACCGTCCATGCTTTCCATTGCCAAGGTAATGATCGTCTCATGCCGCGGCGAATAATGATCATTATTCAGGAACTTATCGATCTGCTTGTCAGACGCACCCATCATCAACCAGGAGTCCTGATTGCGCAGGCGCAAATCTTCCGGCGCGCTGTCACGGATAATCTGACTGGCGGTCCGCGTTACTTCGACCGCGTCAATCGTGGTGTTGAGCGCCGACGGCATGGCTACCGCGCCAATCGCCAGGTTCATTGTCATGCCCCCGGCAAAACCAGCAAAGGCAACTTCGTTCATTTCCTGCTGCAGACGCCGGTTTGACGAATAAACATCAACGCCAAGTTTGAACGCCAGCTTGCGCTTGATGGTCGAAAAGCCGACCAGTTCGGCCGCAGCGTGATCTTCACGGTCGCCGCGGTCACCGGTGACCATTTCGCCGACGCGTTTGGCCAGCTTCCAGAACCCCTCGGGCACGCCCATCAGCGTGTTGACCGGGTCATTTACCAAGGCCTTCAGCGCTTTATAGGGGCTTTTGGCCGCATTGGCCGCGCCGGCGGTAAACGCGTCCGTATCCTTGACCTTGAGGATTTCAGCGATGGCGGCGGCTTCGTGAATGCGTTTTGTCAGCAGGTCCTGGGTATTGATCTCTTCGAGCTCGAAATCCGTGCGCAGCGTGTATCGGTTATAGTACCCCTGTGCGATCACCTGTCCGACAACCTTGAACAGATCGCCGGTAATCAAATCTGGCGGCAGCACTTCATCGGGCACAAAGAACTGTACCGTCTCGAACGGTGCCTGGGCCCAGACCCATGTAGGGACGGAGGCGGCCAAAGGCGCCGCGGCGATCCCGGTTACAAATGCTCTACGGTCAAGCGTACTCACGGACACAGTCTAGGACAGGCCGTGCCGGTCTGCCAATCCCTGCGATTAGGCCGCTGTTGGGGCTGCCGCCATGATCTTTTCATCAACATAGTCTTCGAACTTGGCGAAATTATTGATGAAAAGCTCTACCAGATGCTGTGCCTTGGCGTCATAAGCCTCTTTGTCGGCCCAGGTATCACGTGGATTAAGGATTTCCGTCGGCACACCGGCACAGACCGTGGGCACTTCAAACCCAAAATTCGGATCGCTCACAGTCGGTGCGTTTGCCAGCGAACCATCAAGGGCCGCATTCAACAGTGCCCGCGTCGCCTTGATCGGCATACGTTCACCAACGCCGAACTCGCCTCCGGTCCAACCGGTATTCACCAGCCAGCAATCCACACTATGATCGGCAATCTTCTGCTTCAGCAGATTGCCATATACAGAGGGATGCCGAGGCATAAAGGGGGCACCGAAACAGGTTGAGAAGGTCGCCTGCGGCTCATTGCCCAGACCCTTCTCCGTACCGGCCACCTTAGCTGTGTAGCCCGACAGGAAGTGGTACATCGCCTGTTCAGGCGTCAGCTTGGCGATCGGCGGCATAACACCGAACGCGTCACAGGTCAGCATGATGATGTTGTTCGGGTGTCCGGCCATACCGGTCTCGGACGCGTTGGGAATGAACGAGATCGGATAGGCGCCGCGGGTATTTTCCGTCAGCGTCGCATCGTCCAGATCAAGCGCCCGGGTTTCCGGGTCCATCACAACGTTTTCCAGCACCGTGCCGAAACGCCGTGTCGTCTCATAAATTTCGGGCTCGGCTTCTTGCGACAGCCGGATCATCTTGGCGTAACAGCCGCCCTCGATATTGAACAGCGACGTGTCGCTCCAGCCGTGTTCGTCATCACCGATCAGCGTGCGGTTCGGGTCGGCGGATAAGGTGGTCTTACCGGTCCCTGACAGGCCGAAGAAGATCGCGGAGTCTCCCCCCTCGCCCACATTGGCCGAACAGTGCATCGACATCACATTTTCACCCGGCAACAGATAGTTGAGCAGGCTGAATACGGATTTCTTCATCTCGCCCGCATAGGACGTGCCGCAAATCAGGACCGTGCGTTTGGCAAAGTTGAGCGCAATCACCGTCTGGGAAACCGTCCCATAGGTCTCAGGGTCAGCCAGGAAATCCGGCGCATGCAGGATCGTAAAGCCCGGGTCAAACTCGGCCAGGTCCGCAACCGGCGGCTCAATCAACAAGTGACGCAGGAACATGTTGTGCCACGCGTGTTGATTGACCACGCGTACCGGCAACCGATAGTCCGGGTCAGCGCCAGCATAGAGGTCTGCAACAAACAATTCCTGCTGCCCCAGATAGTCGGTAATCGCATTATGCAACGCATCGAATGTCTCTGGCGCCATCTCCTGATTGGCCGACCACCAGATGTCGTTCTCTGATTCCGGTTCCCGGACAATATATTTGTCGTTCGCGGAACGGCCCGTGTGTTGGCCGGTTTCGACAACCAAGGCGCCGCCCGCCGAAATTTGGCCTTCGCCGCGGCGAACCGCCTCTTCGAAAAGAACCGCTGACTCCAGATTCCAATTAACAGGTCGGCTCGGATTGATGCCATGACGATCTAATCCGACTGTACCCACGCGAGGATCACTCGTAGCCAAGGATCCGCCTCCTCTTTCCGCGATGTCTATTTTCCTGAAAAGGCGGGTGCTCCCGCCGCTTCCCACTCACCGATCTGCTTCAGGGTATAGCCATATCCCGCGGCCCGACGCAAACAGAGATTTACGCTTTCGTGACAGTTTGCCGACAGGCGCTGAGTACAGGGGTTTAGCGGCTTTGCAACCGTGCTGTTTTGACCAGCGAAACAAACATGTCTCTGGCCGCTTTTGCATTATCGATAGGTGATTCGAACGGCAATCTGATGGTTGTCCTGTCGCAGCAAAGATCCGCACCCTCTGGATCCAGCCCAGTCATCGTCCAATCTCCAGCCGGTTGTTCAAGAAGCACCGTCGCATAGAGCCCGATTGCATCGGCATGATCGTCGTTCATGTGATCGACAATACCCGCTTCTGCCGCGGCCAAAGCAGATACTGCATGCGGTGGAAACAAGATATCGGCGCCATCGACCCATTCAATCCGCCCAAAACCGGCGACCAGATGCGCCTTGTCGAGGGAAAACCGGTAGAATTTGAAATCGCCCATGGCGGCATAGTCGCGTGCGTGCGGAAGCCGCGCCATATAGCGGTTCCGGGCATATTCATCGTCACAGGGTTGGACCTGCCCGACCAGGCTGACCCGGACCCCTGCCAGCGGCGTGTCCGCCGGTCCCTCATCCGCCACCAGAAGGCTCGCTTTTGTGCTTCCAGCAAGATTCTTGCTGTGCTGCGCGAGGTCCGACAACAGCAGAATCGGGTGCCCCTGCATGTCGCTGGCGACTTCCACCAGGGAAACCAGGGGACGACCGATGTCATCGACGGTACCCAGCGCCGCCGATCCGGCTTGGCGTATTAGCTGGCGAATATCCCGTCCCGAGCCTGATTCTGCTGTAATTCCTGTCATTGCGCCCCGTTTAAGCCATAATCTAGTCAACATTGATTGGGAATGTGGCTTTGCCCACCCAACAATGACGAAAAGGACATAGAGGACCGATGATGGCACCCACCGTCGCTCTCGTCGATGACGACCGTAACATTCTAACCTCGGTCGGCATGGCGCTCGAATCTGAAGGCCTTGCGGTACGTACCTATACGGATGGCACCGCGGCCCTTGCCGCTTTATCGACCCAGCCGGTCGACCTTGCGGTCCTGGACATTAAAATGCCGCGTATGGACGGCCTGGAGTTGTTGCAAAAGCTGCGCCGGGTGACCGACATGCCGGTGATCTTCCTAACGTCCAAGGACGATGAGGTCGACGAGGTTTTGGGCCTGAAACTCGGCGCCGACGACTATATCCGCAAGCCATTTTCCCAGCGCTTGCTGATCGAGCGCATCCGCGCCGTTCTGCGCCGCGCGGAAGCGGGGCTCGAAACCGACAACACCGACAAGGTCCTGTCCCGTGGCAAACTGGTCATGGACACGTCGCGCCATAGCTGCACCTGGGATGCAAAACCGGTCACGCTGACCGTGACCGAGTTTCTGATCCTGCAGGCACTGGCGATCCGGCCAGGACACGTCAAAACCCGCGACCAATTGATGGATGCGGCCTATGATGATCAGGTCTATGTCGATGACCGGACCATCGACAGCCATATAAAACGCTTGAGGAAGAAGTTCCGTGAGGTTGATCGGGAATTTTCCGGTATCGAAACGCTCTATGGCATTGGCTACCGATACGCCGACAAGTCGGGGTAGCTCCCGGCCCTTTGCGGCCTGACGGGGCCATGGAATGAACGAAACAGCAAGTACCGCAAGACCGGTCGGGACCGACGATCCCTATCGCAGACTGCCCTTTTCCGGGCTCAGCGGGCGGATATTGCTGTTCAATGTGATCGGCCTGGCCCTGCTGGTCGGCGGCATTCTCTACGTCAATCAGTTCCGCAGCGGCCTGATCGAAACGCGTCTGTCAGCGCTTGAATCAGAAGCCGTCCTGCTTGCCGGCGCTTTGGGTGAGACAGCCACGGGTGGCCCCGAAACAACCGGCGTCGAAATCGATATCGCGGCCCCCCTGCTGCGCCGCCTGACGGTAGGGCAGGATAGCCGGGTCCGGATGTTCCGACGCGACGGCAGCCTGGCGCTTGACAGCCGGGAACTGCTGCCAGCGGCCAGTGTCGTCGTTGAAGAATTACCTGCGCCGGGGGAAACGGCGGACGGCCGTGGCCTCAAGGCATTGTGGGACGATTCGCGTACCTGGTTAATCCGAACCATTTCGTCAGAACCCGAATATCCGCCTTACACGGAGAGCTATAATCAGACCGCCGCCGACTATCCAGAAACCCTGATCGCTTTGGAGGGTGAGACCGGCAGCGCAGTTCGCGAACGCGAAGACGGCACGCTTGTGCTGACAGTCGCTGTCCCGGTCCAACGCCTGCGCCGGGTACTTGGCGCTATTCTCGTCTCTATCGAAACCACCGAGATCGAGGAAGTTGCCCGGCAGGAACGCACCGCCATTCTGGAAATCTTTATGGTCGCCTTGGCGGTCACTGCCCTGCTCTCGATTTTTCTGGCGAGCAATATTGCAAGGCCTGTAAGCCGGCTGGCTGCTTTTGCCCACACGGTGCGGCAGGGCCGCGGGCGGCAGGCGAAAGCGCCGGATTTTTCGAATCGGCGTGACGAGGTTGGTGACCTGTCTCGCGCGCTCTCCGACATGACGGAAGCACTCTACCGGCGCATCGATTCCATCGAAGCGTTTGCGGCCGACGTCAGCCATGAATTCAAAAACCCGATCACCTCGCTGCGCAGCGCCATCGAAACCATGGAGCGGACTGAAAACCCGGACCACAAGGAACGTCTGATGCAGATCATCAAGGAAGATCTGGGACGCCTGGACCGGCTGATCAGCGATATTTCGAACGCATCACGCCTCGACGCAGAACTGCTGCGTGCCGATATGCAGCCGGTGGATGTACCACAGATGATGGAAGCCATCATGAGCATGTATCAGGTGCCAGATCCGGATTCGGATTCCGAGGCCGTTCCGCGCTTCCAGCTCAACATTACCGGCGGTGGACTGATGGTGCCGGGCATTGAAAGCTATCTGGGACAGGTATTTCGCAACCTGATCGACAACGCCATTTCATTCAGCCCCAAAAACGGCTTGATTGAAATCGGCGTCAACCGTGATCGTGAACATGTAACGATCGACGTAAGCGATCAGGGCCCCGGCATTGACGAAGACAAGCTGAAGACAATCTTCGACCGCTTCTATTCGGAGCGGCCAAAGGACGAACCTTTTGGCACGCATTCCGGCTTGGGCCTCAACATATGCCGGCAGATTATTGCGGCCCACAATGGTGAAATTGTTGCCGAAAACCGCTACGGCCCCCAAGGCCCCGGCGGGCTACGCCAGGGCGCACGTTTTGTCGTGACGTTACCCGCCGCAACGCCCCGTCAGAAAGCCGCTGGCGGCGCCCGATGACCACCGTCCATGCCACTTGTGTCGATCTGGATGGCAAGGGCGTCCTGCTGCGTGGTCCCTCAGGCTCAGGGAAGTCGGACCTGGCGCTACGGCTGATCGATAGCGGCGCCCGTCTTGTCGCCGACGACTATGTAAGAGTATCCGCCCAGGGTGGCCGCCTGATCGCCCGCGCCCCGGAGACAATCGCCGGGATTATCGAAGTTCGAGGCGTGGGCCTTCTCAAAATACCGTGTTTGCCCGAATCATCGCTCGTCCTGATCGCAGATCTTGTGGAACCGGATGTGATCGAAAGGCTTCCTGAGACGGAAACCACGACCCTTGCCGGACTGGAAGAAATACCTGTCCAGCATATTCAGATCGCCCCTTTTGAAGCATCGGCTTCGGCGAAAATTCGCGCCGCCCTCAACGCCGAATCTGTGACTGACCGTGGCTGAGGCCCGCGAAATCACCGAGGTTGTGCTGGTGACCGGCCTGTCTGGTGCGGGACGCAGTTCGGCGCTGAAATGCCTGGAAGATCTGGGCTATGAAGCGATCGACAACGTCCCGCTCAGCCTGCTGCCGAACCTGCTTCAGCCGGTGCCCAACCACCCGGAAGAAGGACCGACGCGGGCGCTGGCCGTATGCGTCGACAGCAGAACCCGTGCGTTCAATGCCGAGCGATTTATTGCCCTCTATGACAACCTGCTCGCCCGCAGCGATATTGCCGTCAGGCTGCTGTTCCTTGATGCGGCAGACAGCGTGCTGATCCGGCGATTTACCGAAACCCGCCGGCGGCACCCGCTGGCGACCGACCGGCCGATCCGCGACGGGATCGCCCAGGAACGGTCGCTGATGGCGGCGTTGCGCGACCGCTGCGACACATTGATCGATACGTCAGACCTGACAGGCCATCAATTACGCCAGACGCTCACCAAACAATTTGGGCTGGACGGTGACACCGGACTGGCGATCACCGTGACATCATTTTCCTATGCCCGAGGCCTGCCCAGGGACGCAGACCTGGTTTTCGATGTACGATTTCTGCGCAATCCGCACTATGTCGATGACCTGCGGTCTTTAACCGGTGTCGATTCGAACGTCACTGCATATGTCGAATCAGATGACGCGTTCGATGAGTTCTGGCAGCGGATTACCGATTTAATCCTTATGTTGCTGCCCGGCTACCAGAGTGCAGGCAAGACCTATCTAACCATCGCATTCGGCTGTACAGGCGGCCGGCACCGTTCTGTCGTCCTTGCTGAGAGGTTCAGCAGCCTCTTGCGCGGACGCAACTTCGGGGTTACGACCGTGCACCGCGACATCTAAGCTCGGTAGACGGGTCGTCGCGGCGGCTGGTTTAAAGGATGGGGCATAGATGATCGGATTGGTTCTTGTGACGCATGGGCGCCTTGCCGACGAGTTTGTCGCGGCGATGGAACATGTGGTCGGCCCGCAGCAACAGGTCCGTGCCATCTCCATCGGGCCCGACGACGATATGGAACGCCGCCGCAAGGATATTCTGGATGGTGTCGCCAGCGCAGATTCCGGAGACGGTGTAGTCGTCCTGACCGACATGTTCGGCGGCACACCGTCCAACCTGGCCATTTCGATCATGGACAAAGCCAAGGTTGAGGTCATCGCCGGGGTAAACCTGCCCATGCTGATCAAACTCGCCAGCATTCGCAGCACAGCCTCCCTGGAGGATGCCGTCGCTGAAGCCCAGGAGTCCGGACGCAAGTACATCAACGTTGCCTCCAAGCTATTGACCGGTAAGGACTGACTTGTCCGACGTATTTGGGAAGACGGTTACGGTGACGAACCGGCGCGGGCTTCACGCACGTGCGTCCGCGAAATTCGTCAATCTGGCGGCGGAGTTCGACGCCGATGTCACAGTGACGGGCCCGGGAACCGGGTCACAGCCGGAAACCGTTAGCGGCACATCGATCATGGGATTGATGATGCTGGCTGCCGCAGCCGGTCAGGATATTCATATTGAAGCGACTGGCGCCCAGGCGGAAGAAGCCCTCAAAGCCTTGGTTTTGCTGGTAGAAAACAGGTTCGAAGAAGACTGAAAATCTTATATAGAAATATATAAAGATATCCTTATACTTGCATCATCCCGCCGCTGAGCGGGCTTTTTCATCGATAGACAGGACATAGCCGTGAACGCGTTCACTGACTTCAAGGTCGCCGATATGGCGCTGGCCGATTGGGGCCGGCGTGAGATCAACATTGCCGAAACCGAAATGCCGGGCCTGATGGCGTTGCGCGAAGAATATGCCGGAAAGAAACCATTGGCCGGTGCGCGGATTGCCGGGTGCCTGCACATGACCATTCAGACGGCTGTGCTGATCGAGACCTTGATCGATCTGGGCGCGGAGATTCGCTGGAGCTCGTGCAACATTTTTTCGACGCAGGATCAGGCCGCCGCTGCGATCGCTGCCGCCGGCATTCCCGTTTTCGCCTGGAAAAACGAGTCCGAGGAAGAATTCGATTGGTGCATTGAACAGACGATTGTCGGTCCTGACGGCTGGCGTCCAAACATCATTCTTGACGATGGTGGCGACCTCACCGCGATGATGATCGACCGGTTCCCGGAACTGATGGATGACGTGCGCGGCATCAGCGAGGAAACCACAACCGGCGTGCTCCGGCTCTATCAGTTGGAGAAAAAAGGCGCCCTGCCCGTTCCCTGCATTAACGTGAACGATTCGGTCACCAAGTCGAAATTCGACAATCTGTATGGCTGCCGCGAGAGCCTGATCGACGGCATCAAGCGCGCCACCGATGTGATGCTGTCCGGCAAGGTTGCAGTGGTTGCCGGTTATGGTGACGTCGGCAAGGGATGCGCGGCCAGCCTGCGCGGCCAGGGCGCACGGGTGTTGATTGTTGAAATCGACCCGATCTGCGCACTACAGGCGGCGATGGAAGGCTATGAAGTCGTGACCATGGATGATGCCGCGGTCATGGGCGATATCTTCGTCACGGCGACTGGCAATATCGACATCATCACGATAGACCACATGCGGGGCATGAAGGACCGGGCGATTGTCTGCAATATCGGGCATTTCGATTCAGAAATTCAGGTCAATGCGCTGCGGAACTACCCGGTGCATGAGGTCAAGCCGCAGGTCGATGAGATTGAGTTCCCGGACGGCAAGCGCATCATCCTGTTGGCCCAAGGTCGGCTGGTTAACCTGGGTTGCGCGACAGGCCACCCCAGCTTTGTTATGAGCATGTCCTTCACCAATCAGGTGATCGCCCAGATCGAGCTGTGGCAAAACCATGAACAATATGAAAACCGGGTTTATGTACTGCCCAAGCACCTGGATGAAAAGGTCGCGCGGCTACATCTCGACCGGCTCGGCGTTAAACTGACGGAACTGTCGCCAGAGCAGGCCTCCTATATCGGGGTGACGCCGGAAGGACCATACAAACCGGAACACTACCGCTATTGAGCAAAGGCAGTCCGGCCCATAAAAAGGGCGCATGACGAGCGACCCGCTGACGTTTCCGCTGCCAGACCTGGACGCAACCCTGCGTCTTGCCCAAGACCTGTTGCCGCTATTGCAGCCCGGTGATCTGGTTCTGCTCTACGGCGATCTCGGCGCGGGAAAAACCGCGTTCGCCCGGTTTCTGATACAGACGTCCGGGGTTAGAGACGAGGTGCCCAGCCCGACCTTTACCCTGGTTCAAACCTATCATGTCGAAAATTGTTCCTTCGACGCCATCTGGCATTTTGATCTCTATCGTCTGGAAGCGTCAGAAGAAGTTTGGGAACTCGGACTCGAAGACGCACTGGATAGAGGCCTTACGCTGATCGAATGGCCGGAAAGACTCGGCGGGGACATCCCTGAAGACCACATCGCCATCCATTTTGACTTCGCCGAAACCGGCCGCCGGGCGAAGATCATAGGGGCAGGCTCCTGGCGGGATCGGCTTCAACATCTCGGTATAGGAGCCACGACCACGTGACCCGCGCAGAACAGATTGATCACTTTCTCGATCGCTATGCAGGTGGCGCCAACTGGCATCCGTTCGTCGCTGACGCCTCGTTCCGGCGCTACTTCCGCGTCGATACTGACCCGCAAACAGTACTGATGGATGCGCCGCCGGATAAGGAAGACGTGGTGCCGTTTGTTGCGATTGGCGCCTATCTGAACCGGCACGGCTTTTCAGCACCGCGAATGCGGGGCGCAGACCTGGAAAACGGATTCCTGCTGCTGGAAGACCTGGGTGACGATACCTATGGCCGCCTGCTGGGCAAGAAAGGCGGCAAGGGTGAACACGCGCTTTATGAGGCGGCTGTCGACGTGCTGATTGCCCTTCACAGTACGCCCATCGATCCACACATCCGCGCGCGTGGCGGCGTCGATTATCACATGCCAGCCTATGATCCCGACGCGATGTTCAAGACTGCGTCATTATTAACGGAGTGGTACATCCCCGCACGCACCGGACTGCCGACCCCAACCAGCACCGAGGCTGCGTTTTCGCGGGCATGGTCAAAAGTGCTGCCTTTGGCTTCGGTGGGAGAGCCGGTCCTTGGCCTATACGACTATCATGCGGACAATCTCATGTGGTTGCCGGAGCGCGATGGCTTAGGCCGCGTTGGCTTGCTCGATTTCCAGGATGCCAAAATGGCCTCCCCTGCCCTTGATCTGGTGTCGTTGCTGCAGGATTGCCGCCGCCACGTGCCGGAGGCACTGGAACAGGCGATGATCGAGCGTTATCTGAATGGGCGCCCTGAGTTGGACCGTGATGCATTTTTGACCGCCTATGCCGTGATGGGCGCACAACGCAATACGCGTATCGTGGGCGTATTCACCAGACTCTGGAAGCGCGACAACAAGCCCGCCTATCCGAAAATGATTCCTACGGTCTGGGGCTTCATCGAGCGAAATCTGAAGCATTCTGCCCTGTCGGACCTGAAAGCCTGGTTCGACGAACATTGCCCGACGAGCACGCGTCATGACCCGCTGCCGGGTGAGCCTGCATGAGCGGTCCTGTGCGCCGCGCTATGGTCATGGCCGCCGGCAAGGGAACGCGCATGCGGCCCCTGACCGACGCCAAACCGAAACCCCTAGTCGACGTCTCCGGCAAACCCCTTATTGATTGGGCGCTTGATCTGTTGGGTGCGGCTGGCGTGATAGAAGCGGTGGTGAACCATCATCATTTCGGCGAGCAGCTCAAATCCCACCTGTCCAAAAGGCGTGAAACGCCCTCAGTCATCTTTTCAGACGAATCTGACCTGTTGTTGGAAACGGGGGGCGGCGTTGTCCGTGCGCTTCCCCTATTGGGCGACGATCCGTTCTTTGTCCTGAATGCCGACGGGATTTGGTTGGATGACGGCGACCCTGGTGAGTCCCTCCGGCAACTGGCAGACCATTTCGATCCGCGCGCCATGGACGCGTGCCTGCTCCTTGTGCCGCCGGACAAAGCCATGGGATATAAGGGGAAAGGCGACTTTTCAATCGATGAAAGCGGTCGGCTGGCACGCCTGAGTGATACCCCTGGCAACCCTGTTGGTTTTGCCTATTGCGGCATCCAGGTTGCCTCGCCCACCCTGTTCGCAGACGCCCCGGAAGGACCGTTCTCGACCAATGTTCTTTGGGACCGGGCCATTACTGAAGGCCGGTTGTTCGGTATTCGTCATCAGGGACCCTGGCTGCATGTCGGTACGCCGAAAGCACGGGATGACGCTGAGGCATTTTTACGCCATCGTTAGCCGATGGGGACCCGGCCATCCGTCTTTACAATTCCAGCAGGCGTTTCATTCGTCGACTCATTGGCGTCAGCGCTCCTCGACGAATATCGAGGCAACCCACTTGGCCTGAGTCAGATACGCATCCTGGTCCCGACAAGGCGTGCGACACGAACCCTTAGAGAGGCGTTTCTGAGGGCGAGTGACGGGCGCGCGCTGGTGCTGCCGCGAATGCAGCCCATCGGCGATGTCGACGATGATGAGTTGTTGCTGTCCGGCTATATCGGGGATGCGGAAACCGGTGACGTTCCACCGGCCATTCCGGCCCTAGAGCGAACGCTGCTGCTGTCACAGCTTGTGATGGCGTGGCGCAAAGCCCAGGGCGGGGACGCGGAACCGGCATTGGCCTTTCAACTGGCCGCTGAACTCTCACGCTTCCTCGATCAGATGCAAACAGAAGGCAAACAATTTAGCGAACTTGCCAAATTGGTGCCGGAAGAGTTTGCGCATCACTGGCAGGTGACCCTGGATTTCCTCAACATTGTCGGTGAAGCCTGGCCCGAAATTCTCAAGGAACGCGGTTACCTGGACCCGGCGACGCGGCGTGACCTGTTATTGCGGAGATTGGCATCGCAATGGACGCAAAAACCCCCCGCCCATCCCGTGATTGCAGCAGGCTCGACGGGCTCTATTCCCGCGACAGCCGACCTCATCAAGGCTATCGCCAACCTGCCGCTCGGCCGGGTTGTGCTGCCCGGGCTTGATACCGCCCTAGACCAGGAGAGCTGGGATGCACTCAGCGAAACTCATCCGCAATTCGGCATGAAGCACCTGTTGGAGGTGATTGGCCTTGACCGCGCCGAGGTCTTGCCTTGGTCCAGCGCCGCACCGTCGAATCCGGCCCGCAACATGCTGTTGACCGAGGCACTACGCCCGCCTGAGACCACGGGAAAATGGCGTGATCTCAAGATCGGGAAGACCAAGGCGATGGAAGGCCTCACTCGTATTGACGCACCCACCCAACAGGAAGAGGCAGGCAGTATTGCGCTCATTCTGCGTGAGGTGCTGGAGACGAAGGGCAAAACAGCGTCGCTGATCACGCCTGACCGCCGCCTGGCCCGGCGTGTCGCCGCGGCGCTGCAGCGTTGGGATATCGATATCGATGATTCCGGCGGCATGCCTCTGGCCCGGACCCCGGTGGCCACCTTCTTGCAATTGTTGATGGAGATGGTGGCCGACGACTTCGCCCCCGTCGCGCTGCTGGCCGCGCTTAAACACCCGTTGTGCCGCGTTGGCACGGAGGCGGGCGCCTTTCGCCATCAAATCCGCGCGCTTGAACGCGAAGTCCTGCGCGGACCAAGACCCGCCCAAGGGCTCGACGGATTGACGCGGGCTTTGGCAGAGTCAGATCAAAAGGAATTGGTGGATTGGTGGCGCGAATTTGCCAGCCAGATCAGCGATCTAGTGGCGCTTTTCGGCACCCCGTCAGCATCGCTCAGCGACGTGATCGCGGCCCATGTGATCCTTGCAGAGACCCTCGCGACCACCGAATCCGAGACCGGTGACGTCCGGCTATGGCAAGGAAACGAAGGCGAAGCCATGGCCGGGTTCCTGGAAAACATGGGCCGCACGGCGCAGGCGCTGACGCCCATTGATCCGCGCCACTATCCAGCATTGCTAGAGACCGCGATGTCTGGCGAGGTGGTCCGGCCTCAATATGGACGCCATCCCAGATTGGCCATCTTGGGGCCGCTGGAAGCACGTCTTCACCATGCTGATGTGGTGATCCTGGGTGGCCTCAATGAAGGCAGCTGGCCGCCGGACACTGGTACCGATCCGTGGATGAGTCGGCCGATGAAATCATCCTTTGGGCTTCCCCTTCCAGAACGCCGTGTCGGCCTGTCCGCCCATGACTTTGTCCAGGCCAGCGCCGCGCCTGTCGTCTACCTGACACGCGCCGAAAAGGTAGACGGCGAGCCCACCATTCCATCGCGGTGGCTGCAGCGTCTTGATGCGCTGATCGATGAAGAACGATGGCCAGCCTCACCTCACCTGTCCTGGCACCAGGGGCTAGACGCGGTCGACACGCCGACGCCTTGCGTCCCCCCAGCCCCCTGTCCGCCTGTCGATGCGCGGCCCCGGCAATTGTCAGTCACGCAAATTGAAACCTGGATGCGTGACCCTTACGCGCTTTATGCCGCAAAGGTGCTTGCACTCAGCCCCCTTGACCCGTTGGATGCCGACCCAGGTGCCGCTGAGCGCGGTAGCTTTAGCCATAAAGCGCTGCAACTTTTCACAGAACGCTTTTCCGGTGAGCTAGCGGATGATGCGGTCGCCCAACTGATCGCGTGTGGCGAGGAAGCGCTTGGCGGTCTGATCGACCGGCCACAAATACGCGCATTCTGGTGGCCCCGGTTTGAACAAATTGCTGATTGGTTCGTTGCCCAACAGCGCGACCGCATGGACGCTGCTACCCCTGTGGCCGCTGAACGTGACGGACGGCTCAGCCTCGACAACCTGCCCGGCAGGCCCTTCCTTGTTACCGCGCGCGCCGACCGGATCGACCAGCATGCTGAGGGTGGCTACGAAATTATTGACTACAAGACCGGTGGTGCGCCGACCAACCTGCAGCTTTTGGCGGGATATGGTGCGCAGATGCCGCTGGAAGCAGCCATTCTAGAGGCGGGCGACTTTGAGGGCATTCCCGCTGCTCGCGTCACCGAACTGTCCTGGTGGCTTCTAAAGGGTGATGAGTCGAAGAATTCCATCGATGCTGTCAGCCGGCGCAAACGATTGGAGAAAACCGTCGCTGAACTGGCCGCAGAAGCCAGGGAGGGCCTTCGGCAGGTGGTGATCGCATTTGACGATCCGAAAACGCCCTATGTCTCACTGCCCAACCCCATGGAACGCGGCTATGGCGATTACGACCATCTGGCCCGGATCAAGGAGTGGGGCCTTTGACCGCTGAACAGGAACGCGCGGCTGATCCGGATCTATCTGCCTGGGTTGCAGCTTCAGCCGGCACGGGCAAAACCCATGTGCTGACCAACCGGGTTCTGCGCCTGCTGCTGTCAGGGGCGCGGCCCGGTGGCTTGTTGTGCCTGACATTTACCAAGGCAGCGGCGGCAGAGATGGCCAACCGGATCAACGCCGAACTGGCCAGATGGGCGACGCTGCCAGATGAAGGCCTGTCGGTGACCCTGGAAAAGCTGACGGGTGCGCCTCCCAGCTCCGGCGAGCGCCTAGCCGCGCGCCGCTTGTTCGCGCAAGTGCTGGAGGTGCCAGGCGGCCTTAAAATCCAGACCATCCATGCATTTTGCCAGTCGCTGATGGGCCGCTTCCCGTTAGAAGCCGGTGTTGCGCCCCATGCGACCATCATGGATGAGCGGTCAGCCCAGGAGCTGTTACACGACGCAATGAACCGGGTGCTGGCAGATGCGGCTTCAGGACAGCGTATGGATTTGACCGACGCACTCGATCTCGTCTCGGCCAGCACGACTGACATCAAACTGCCCGATCTGGTTCGCGACATGATGACCCGGCGGCGGCACCTAGTGCAGAGCCGTTCTGAGAATATTGCTGCGCTGATGGGCACATCAGAATCCCTCGAGAATATTCTGATGGTCGCCTGCGAAGGGGATGGCATTGGCGATGACGCACTTCAGTCCGTTGCCGATGCGTTGTCAACCGGCACCAAAACCGAGAAGCAAAAGTCAGCCAGAATCATCGACTGGCTGGCCGGCACGCCAGACCGGCGCGCTACAATGATCGAAGACCTGATGGGCGTGTTCTTGAAGGCAAGCGCCAAACCGGCGCCGTTCAGTGAACCGCTCAAGACGGTTTTGAACAAGAAAACCGCTGAAACCTATCCGGGCGCCGTGGCCACGGCTAACCGCATTACCACGTCATTGCTGGATTTGAATGCGAAGCTGCGGGCGGCGAGGATCACCGCTGCCAGCCAGGCATTGACGCTGTTCGGGCAGGCCATCGACACCACCTATCAACAGCTGAAGCAGCAACGTGCCGTGCTGGATTACGACGATCTGATCCTGGCTGCCCGCGATCTGGTCGCGAGCCCCGACAGCGCGGCCTGGGTGCTCTACAAGCTCGATGAAGGGCTTGAACACATTCTGGTTGATGAAGCTCAGGACACAAACCCGGACCAATGGGCGGTCATCGAAGCGCTGGCCAGCGAGTTCTTTACCGGGCTGGGCGCCCACGATCACGGAAGGACGGTCTTTGCCGTCGGCGATGCCAAACAGTCGATCTACAGCTTTCAGCGCGCCGATCCGGCCGAATTCGAGCGTACCCGCCAGGCTTTCAGACGCCGGGTAAACGCAGCCAAACAAGAGTTCCACGATGGTTTGCTGGACATCTCCTTCCGGTCGACGCAGGCGGTCTTGGCGTTGGTCGATACGGTGTTTGAGAGCAA
>JANQQJ010000029.1 GCA_028284945.1 Alphaproteobacteria bacterium
GCACTGGCTGGACGAATTCGTCTGGCCCGCCAGTGCTCGTGATCGCTGGCGACATTGCGGGCTGATTTGACCTGGCCGCGCTCGTGGGTCAGGCGCGCCTGGACCTCGGGTGGTGGCGTTACCTTTTTCGGCGGCAGGCCATTGATATGCTGCTCGTCATAATCCCGCTGGGTGATTTTGATCGTTTGCTGGTGGGTGCTGCCATCCGGCCGGGTCAATTCAAGCCGGGCGTCGGGCGGGGCATCGTGGGAAAAGCCGATGATGAAGAACCCATCCTCATGCACGCGAACCGCTTCGCCGTTCAGATGAAGTGTGGAACCTGGCTGAACGGTCCCCCGCATCATACCGCCCTGCGTCGCGTCACCGCGAAGGTCAATCGGGGGTTCTTCCAGGGCCAGTGCGGTTCCGGCGCTGAGCGCCAGAACAGCCGCCAAGATTATTGTTTTCACAGCAGGGACCCCTGTTCGCTATCTGTTTTACCAGAGGATTTGGGGCGCTTGCTCCCGCCTGCCACCGCTGCCGCGCGGCCATCCTTGAATTCGAGCGATAAGGCCAGGCCGGGTTTTACGTGTTTGGCGGCAGTGAGCACCTTGTCATCGGTGTCGCGTATGACGGCAAAGCCCCGGTCCAAAACACCCTGATAGCTCAGGCTGTCCAGCAGCCGGGCGGTCGCTTCCAGCTTTTGTTGCGCTTGCTCATGCTGCCGGTCGATGGCTGGGCGCAGTCGCTCACCACGGTCCATTAATCTACGGCCCGCTTCCTCAAGCCGGTTTCTGAACAGGGCTGGGCGAAGCCCGGCTGCCGTATCTGCCAGTTTCTGGCGATGCGATTGCGTATTGGATGTCAGCGCGCGGGGCAGCCGTCCGGACACGTCGTCGAACCGCTGTTGCCGCAACCCCATCAATTCATTGAGCGACGGCAGGGCCCGTTCCAACCCTTGAAGCCGGGCGCTGCGCTCGTCCATCGCGCGGCGCAGGCCTTGGCCCAGCCGGTGATCCAGGGTCGAAATCTGATAAAGCAAGTCGTCGCGCACCGGTACAGCCATTTCAGCCGCTGCCGTCGGTGTTGGCGCGCGTTGGTCGGATGCAAAGTCGATCAGGGTGGTGTCGGTCTCGTGGCCGACCGCCGAGATGAGCGGAATTTCGCTCGCCGCAGCGGCGCGCACGACGACTTCTTCATTGAAAGCCCACAGGTCTTCCAGGCTGCCGCCGCCGCGTCCGACAATCAGTACATCGGGGCGCGGGACCGGGCCGCCGGCGGGCAGCGCGTTAAAACCCTCGATCGCCGCGGCCACCTGTCCCGCAGCGGCTTCGCCTTGAACTTGAACCGGCCACAACAGCACGTGGCGGGGAAACCGGTCGGCAAGCCGGTGCAGAATGTCACGAATCACCGCGCCGGTAGGCGATGTCACCACACCGATGACTTTGGGCAGAAACGGGATCGGCTGTTTGCGGGACACATCAAACAGGCCCTCGTCCGCCAGTTTCTTGCGGCGCTCTTCCAGCAGCGCCATTAACGCGCCGGCTCCGGCGGGTTCCAGGCTGTCGATCACCAATTGGTATTCCGACCGGGGTCCATAATTGGTCAGCTTCCCGGTCGCAACGACCTCCAGCCCGTCTTCCGGCCGGAAGCGCATGCGGGCCGCGACACCCTTCCAGCAGACGGCGCGGATCTTCGCATTCTCGTCCTTCAGTGACATGTAAAGGTGGCCCGACCGCGCGGCCATGAATTCGGTCACCTCGCCGCGGATTCGCACGTGGTCGAAACGCTGTTCGAGCGTTTTCTTGATCGCCGAAGTGATCTCGGAGACCGAGAATTCCGGCGTGTTTGTCGCGGCATCGGGGGCGGGGCTTGTGCTCATGGTGGCCTATGCTACAAGACGCCAGGATGGGAAGGAAGCGGTCAGCATGAAGGTTCTGGTTATCGGCGGCGGTGGCCGCGAGCACGCATTGTGCTGGGCGATTTCGGCCTCGCCATTGTGCACCCAACTCTACTGCGCGCCGGGTAATGGCGGCATCGCGGCCGTAGCGGAATGTGTCGATATCGCAGCGGGTGATCTGGACGCCCTGATCGCTTTTTGCGGCGATCAAGATATTGATTTTGTCGTTGTCGGACCGGAACAGCCACTGGTGATGGGGCTGGTCGACCGGTTGGCCGATGCCGGTATCAAGGCGTTTGGACCCAGTGCAGAGGCAGCCATTCTGGAAGGGTCCAAGGGCTTCACCAAGGACTTATGTGCCCGGCATAACATTCCAACGGCGGCCTATGGCCGGTTCTCTGATGCGGCATCCGCACGCGCGTTCGTTGAAGAGCGTGGTGCGCCCATCGTTGTCAAAGCCGATGGCCTGGCCGCGGGCAAGGGTGTCATCATGGCCGAAACCAATGCTCAGGCGCTCGAAGCTGTGGATGAGATTTTCGGCGGCATGTTCGGCGACGCCGGCGCTGAAGTGGTGATCGAGGACTGGTTACGCGGCGAGGAAGCCAGCCTGCTGGTCCTCGTCGACGGTGAAAATGTCGTGCCGATGGTGACGGCACAGGACCACAAGCGCGCCTATGATGGGGATGAAGGCCCCAATACAGGCGGCATGGGGTCTTACTCGCCCGCCCCGGTCCTGACCGACGCGCTATGTGATCAGGCGATGGACCAGATCATTCGCCCGACCGTTGCGGCCATGAAGGCCGAGGGCCGGACGTTTAAAGGCGTGCTCTATGCCGGGTTGATGATCACGGACGATGGCCCGCAATTGCTTGAATATAATGTCCGGTTTGGCGACCCGGAATGCCAGGTGCTGATGATGCGGCTGATGTCGGATCTGTTGCCGGCGATGATCGCGTCCGTCGATGGGCAACTGGCGAATTTCGATCTGCGCTGGCATGACGAGGCCGCCATGACAGTGGTGATGGCCGCCAAAGGCTATCCCGGTGCCTATGAAAAAGGGTCGAAAATTGGTGGCCTTGAGGCAGCCAGTGAGCCGGACGGGGTTGAGGTTTTTCATGCCGGGACGGCACTAAGCGACGGCGCAATCGTCGCGACCGGTGGCCGGGTTCTCAACGTGACCGCGTTGGGCGAAACGATTGCCGAGGCACAAGCCCGCACCTATGACGCTGTTGACAAGATCGACTGGCCCGAAGGGTTCTGCCGCCGCGATATCGGTTGGCGGGCGATTGAGCGGCAGGGCTAGCCGCTTTACTCATGGCCTGATTTCGATACAACAGGCGTTCACACTGGGTTCTTTTCGGGGAAAGTCATGGCGGTTGACCGCGCAGCAGAATTTACCGGCACGCAGGACGTGCGCGAACAGCACCGCTTCGAAGTGGGACGCCTGGAAGAATACATGCAGGAGCATGTCGAGGGCTTTTCCGGCAGCCTTCAGGTGCAGCAATTCAAGGGCGGTCAGTCGAACCCGACCTATATGCTTGAAGCCGGTGGCAAGAAGTATGTCATGCGCCGCAAGCCGCCGGGCGAGCTGCTGAAATCGGCCCACGCAGTTGACCGGGAATACCGGGTTATCACCGCGCTCGGCCAAACCGATGTGCCGGTCCCGCGCACCTATACGCTTTGCGAAGACGAGTCTGTCATCGGCACCTGGTTCTACATCATGGATCTGGTCGAAGGACGTATCTTCTGGACGCCCGATCTGCCCGAAGTCGAGAAGGATGAGCGGCGGGCAATCTATGAAGGCATGGCCGATGCATTCGCCAAGCTTCACATGGTCGATTATCTGAAAGTGGGGCTCGAAGGCTTCGGCAAGCCCACCGACTACATTGCCCGGCAAATCCATGTCTGGACCCGGCAATACCGGAACTCAGAGACCGAGACCATCGAGGCGATGGACAAGTTGATCGAATGGCTGCCGGAAAACCTGCCGCCCGATGAAGGCCCTTCCATCGTGCATGGCGATTTCCGCCTCGATAACATGATCTTTCACCCGACGGAGCCGCGCGTCCTGGCGATCCTGGATTGGGAACTGTCGACCATCGGCGACCCGCTGGCGGACTTCAGTTACAACTGCATGCCCTATCATCTGGTCAAGCAGGCCAACACCACCGGATTGGTCGAGCATGATGTGACCGAACTGGGGATCCCCTCAGAGGCCGACTACATCAAGATGTACGGCAGCCGGACCGGGCGCGACCGGATCGACAATTGGGACTACTACCTTGCCTATAACATCTTCCGGCTGGCGGCGATCAGTCAGGGGATCATGGGCCGGGTCGTGGCGGGGACGGCGGCCAGTGCGCAGGCGATCGAATCCGGTAAGAATGCCCGGCCGCTGGCGGAAAAAGCCTGGGCCCAGGCGCAAAAGGTCATCAACGGCTAATCGTCTTTCAGGGACTGATCTGCTCTGCTCGGCTGGGGGGCCGGAACCTCGGTAACGAAAACCGGTGGGGTTTGATCTGCGTGGCAAGCAGGCGGTTCAAACCGATCCGGGCCATCCAGAAAATCCGCCATCGCTTCCTGCGCGCAGTCGCTTGTGACGCTGACACCATGACTCTGGTCTCGGATGATCACATGGTGGCTGTTCGGCAAGCTCTGCTGTTGTGCCATCGCATAGGTTGGCGGCGTTCGTGGATCATAGGCGCCGCTGAGCAACAGCACAGGCACGTCGCTTGCCACTGGCGCCGGTAGCGGAAGGTCACGGGGACCTTCAGGAAACCACGCAGCGCATTGGGTTCTAAGCGGGCGTTCATGGTCGAACGCAGCAAGCCACGGCGCGGCCTGGCGGGCTTGGGCAAACGCAGCTGCTGATGTAGCAGGGACTTCGGTCCCGCATCGAACAGAGAGCGCCAGCGCATTGGCATCGCTTTTGTAATAGGGTTCATCCACGATGGTGGTTGCAAGGTGAGCGAAAAGCCTAGGCTTTCCAAGGTCGAAATCTCTGATCAGGATGGGAACAAAGGGCAACCAGTCGGTATAGAAAAGCGCGTATTCAAGCGCTTCCAGGAAAGTCTGATCATCAACATTAAGGTCGAGTGGCCGGCCATCGCTGGGGTGAAGCGTCAAGGTCAGCGGATTTTTCTGGACCCGGTCAACAATCCGTTTCAGAGCCGGTTTCAGTGCTGGGAAATTGGCATTGCAGGCATCATTCGCGGCGCAATCGGCCGTTAGCAAGTCGATCGACCGGGCCAGATTGGGGACAGAATCCGCAAGCACCGGCAGGTGCGGTGTATCCATGCCGTCGAGGATGGCAGCGCGAACAGCCGATGGGTCCTGCTTGATGATTTCCAGGCCCAGCCTGGTGCCATAGGAAACGCCATAAAGATCCCAGCGGGCGAAGCCCAAAGCGTTACGCAGCGCGACGATGTCTTTGGCCGTCTCTTCGGTGGAATAGGCCGACAGATCAATACCGGCCTTCACGAAGGCGTCCCGGCACATGGCAGTTGTTGTTTCTAGTCTTTTCCGCCAGGCAGGGGTCCCCTCACCCAGATCGCTCAGCGCCAGGTTCCAGCGAATGTTGCTGAGGATGGCGCACCGCAATTGCGGGCTGGATAGCGGCCCGACCCCGCGTGGATCGAACATCACGTGGATGCGGTCGGCCGACCAGCGCAGGCTCGCCAGATAATATCCCCATATATCGACGCCGCGGTCGTCTGTAATGCCGGCGGGCTGACCCGGGCCCCCTGCAAGATGGAGGACGGGTGTCTTTACAGGGGGCCGCCCTCGTGGTTTGAACACCACGACCGGGATCGAAATCCTTCGATCGTTGGCATGGGTCCGGGCCTCGGGAACGGTGAAGCGGTAACAGCGCACCTCCCATTCATCCGGTTCCACGAACCAGCAGGGATAGGCGGTCAACCGAGCGTCGCCGTCGTCGCGTGATCCGATGAAGGAGGTCGCCAGATAGCCGGCCAGCAGAACGGCAAAAACAATCAGCGTATTGCGGAGGGTCACTCGCGGTCCGTGGCGTCGTCTTTATTGAAAAAGCGCGCCAGACCCGGCGAGTCGACGACATGAATATCGGTTTGCGGGAACGGGAACTTAACCCCGTGTTCGTGGAACAGATCCCAGATCAAAAGCCGCACTTCACTGGATACGTTGACCACACCGTTTTGCGGGTCTTCGATCCAGAAGCGCAATTCCAGATCGACCGAGCTGTCGCCAAAGTCCATCAACCGGCATTGCGGTGCCGGATTTTCCACCGCCCGTTTGACCTGTTTTGCCGCTTGTTCGGCAAGGTCAGAGGCCAATCGGATATCGCTGTCGTAGGATACGCCAAAGCCGATCTTAAGCCGCACCAGCCGGTTGGAGTGGGACCAGTTGATCACTGGCTGGGTGATCATGTCTTCATTGGGAATCAGGAATTCTGTTCCGTCACGGGTGATGATCGATGTGTAGCGGGTGGCTAGCTTGTTGATCCAGCCATAGGTGCCTTGCACCTCGATCACGTCGCCCGGTTTGATCGACCGGTCGAGTAGCAGAATAAAGCCGCTGAACAGGTTCGAAACCACTTTCTGCAAGCCAAAGCCAACACCCAGACCGATGGCGCCGCCGAAGACGGCAAAGACGGTCAGGTCGAGTCCGGCGCTGCCCAGCCCGATGACAATGGCCAGGAACACCAGCGAAAAGGTGATGATCTTGGCGATCAGCACCCGTGCTGACGGATTAAGGGTGGAGAGCTGGCTAATCCGTTGTTCCAGCAGCCGCGCGATAATCAGCGCGAGCCAGACAAAGATGACCATCGACAAGGCGCCGGTCAGGATGCCCAGCAGTGAAATCCGGTTTTCTTCGCCCAACGGAATCGCGGCTTGGTCCAGCGCGTCGATCGTGTCGTCAAGAATGCCGATGATGTTCAACGCGGCGATCGTCCAGGCAATCACCGCAATAAAGGTCGACAGGCCTTTGTTGCTGAGCGGTGCGGTCGCCAGATTGATCACCAGCCAGGCCGTCAACAGGCTGACCGTTACGCTAAGTACGTAGTGTTCAAATTCGGTGGCGGTGGCCAGCAGCAGAAGCAGCAGTTGTAGTGCCCACCAGATCGCAGGCATCAAGAGCCGTGCAGCAACATCGCGCAAGCGAATGGCGAGCGGCGCGGTGGGTTTTAGTTGTTCGAGCCGCGACCGAATCGGGCGCGCCGTGTACCGAGCGATCACGAAGGCCAGGCCAACGGCCAGGAGCTGACCCAGCGTTTCATAAGTCAGCAGGTTGACCTGGGCCCAGGCCAGGCCTTCCATCAGAAAGCCTTCAGCCTGATCTATGTTTTGAGACAAACTCATTTGGGGCAGCTTAGCGTCGGCGGGCGAAAAAGTCCTTTAGCAATCTCGACGCTTCTGCCTCGCCGATCCCGCCATAGACGTCAGGCCTGTGATGGCAGGTCGGTTGATCGAACAAGCGTGGACCGTTTTCGACGGCGCCGCCCTTTTTGTCTTCTGCGCCGAAGTAGAGCCGGCGAAGTCGCGCGAATGAAATCGCCTGGGCGCACATCGGGCACGGCTCCAGCGTGACATAGAGATCACAGTCGCCCAACCGCTCATTCTTGAGGATGCGGGCGGCAGCGCGAATGACCAGCATTTCGGCGTGTCCTGTCGGGTCCTTTGTCTCGACCACCCGGTTGCCCGCCCGGGCGATTACTCTGCCTTCCGCATTGGTGATCACCGCGCCCACCGGTACTTCCCCCCGGTCAGCGGCGGCCCGCGCTTCAGCCAGGGCGATATCCATAGGTGACTCACTCATGCCGCGACGATGCGGGCTTCCCTTGCAGCCGTCAAGCCGTGGTAGGGTGCGCGCCATGACGGGTCAGGCAACAAAGCAAACAGGCCAGCAAAAGGGTGAGCGGATCGCAAAGGTTCTGGCCCGCGCCGGCGTCGCCTCTCGCCGTGAGATTGAGCGGATGATTGAGGCGGGCCGTGTTTCGGTCGACGGTAAGCCACTGACTACGCCGGCCTTTCTGGTCACGCCCGGCCGGAAAATTGCGGTCGACGGCAAGCTGGTCGGTGGTATCGACCCGACCCGGCTGTGGCTCTATCACAAGCCGCCCGGTCTGGTGACAACCCATAGTGACCCGCAGGGCCGCCCAACGGTCTTTCAAAAACTGCCGAAGGATATGCCAAGGGTGATTTCGGTCGGCCGTCTCGACATCGCATCAGAAGGGCTGCTGTTGCTGACCAATGACGGCGGACTTGCAGGCTATCTGGAAAACCCGAAAACCGGGTGGAAACGCCGGTACCGGGTTCGGGTCTATGGCGAGGTGGTCGAAAAGAAGCTGGACGCCCTGCGCAAAGGCGTAACCGTCGACGGTGTCCGCTATGCCCCGGCGGACATCGAGCAGGAAACCAGTGGCGGTAAGAACAACTGGCTGGCTGTCAGCATCCGGGAGGGCAAGAATCGTGAAGTGCGTAAGCTGTTGGCGCATGCAGGGCTGCAGGTCAGCCGCCTGATCCGGGTGTCGTTTGGTCCGTTCCAGTTGGGCGCGTTGCCGCGCGGCGAGGTGAAGTCGGTCCAGCGTAGCGTGCTGAAGACACAATTGGGCACCGGATATACGCTGAGCGATGGGTAGGCTGAGGATTATCGGTGGGCGCTTCAAGGGCCGCCAGCTGGAAGCACCCACTGGCCGCGGGACGCGACCGACGACAGACCGGGTGCGTGAAGCCCTGTTCAATATTCTTGAGCATATGGATCCGTCGGTCTTGCCGGGTGCTGTCGTGCTCGACCTTTTTGCGGGAACGGGGGCGCTGGGGCTTGAGGCCCTGTCGCGGGGTGCTGACCGGTGTCTTTTTGTCGATGACGACCGCACGGCTATTGCCGCTATCTCAAAAAACGCTCAATCGCTCGATCTGGAAGATGTCGTAGAGATCATCCGAGGCGACGCGCGCCGGTTGGGTCGCGCCAAGGCTACGGCAACGCTTGTCTTTGCCGATGCGCCCTATTGCAGGGGATTGATTGGACCGGCTTTGACGAACGCCTTGGACAAAGGCTGGCTGGCTGCCGGTGCTATGGTTGTGCTTGAAGTTGATGGGGATGAAGACATAGACCTAGCTCCTGCCTTCAATGAGATGGAAGCACGCACCTATGGCGGAACGAAAATTGTCTTTTTCTCGCTTGCGGCTTGCTCGCCACGCTAGCGCCTGCGCAGCAGGGCGGGGACGGCAAGTCGTTGGAGGTGATAGCACGGTGCTGACCTAATTGAGTTTCGTGTTGTCTCCTGAAAGCTCGCGCAGAACAGTTTCGGCTGCATCATGCAGCGCTTCGATCTGACCTCGTTGGTCGCTCCAAGCGTTGCTGTTTATCACCGCTGCTTTCGCATCACTTAGGCCTAGGTCGAAAACCCTCGCAATCACGACTCTGCTTTCGCCCATGCTCGCGCCCCGCTGGCGCAGTTCGAGGATGACCTCCTCGACACTATGGCCCTTCTTGCGCATCTGTTTTGCTGGTTTGAGATAGGGACGAATGGAGGGCATTTGATCAATCACCGCCGCCCGAATAGGCGTTCGATGTCTTTCAGCTTCAGTTCCACATAGGTCGGGCGGCCATGGTTGCATTGGCCGGAATGGGGGGTCACTTCCATTTCGCGCATCAGCGCGTTCATTTCTGTCACGTTGAGCCGCCGTCCGGCGCGCACGCTGCCGTGGCAGGCCATGGTGGAACACACATCTTCCAGCCGTTCTTTCAATGAAAGTGTTTCGTCGAACTCGGCCAGGTCGTCCGCCAGGTCACGGACCAGCGCCTTGATGTCACACTCGCCCAGAAGCGCGGGTGTTTCCTGCACCACCACGGCTCCGTCACCGAACGGCTCGAGCACAAGGCCCAGTTCCCCGAGCTCCGCCGCGCGCTCGGTCAGCCGCTGGGCATCGATCGGGTCAAGCTCAACCACCTCGGGCAACAGCAGCATCTGGCGTGACACGCCTTTTTCGCTGAGCGCGTTTTTCATGCGTTCATAGACCAGCCGTTCATGGGCGGCATGCTGGTCGATAATGACGATGCCATCGCCGGTCTGGGCTATAATGTAGGTCTCATGCAACTGGCCGCGCGCGGCTCCCAGCGGATAGTCTGGTACCGGCTGCGGTTCCGACTCCTGAACTGGCATTGGCGGTGCGGTTTCGACCTGAGCGGACGGGCCTGCATCATAGGCAAGCGTCGGTTCGGCCATCCCTGGCGCTTGGCCGGGCGCCTGTCCCAGCGGGCGATGAAATTCAGCAAAGGCGCCCGTTGGCGGGGCCTCCCGCTGGATCGCGCCCAGTGCAGCCTGGCTGGTGGTGGTCGATGCCTGATGCCCAGCATCGGCCAGCGCGTGGCGCAGCGCGCCGACGATCAATCCGCGCACCACGCCAGGGTCCTTGAAGCGGACTTCGGCCTTGGCCGGGTGCACATTGACGTCGACATCGTCGTTTTCGCACTCCAGAAACAGCGCGACAATCGGGTGCCGGTCGCGGGCTAGAAAGTCTGAAAACGCGCCGCGCACCGCGCCGTGCAGCAGCTTGTCGCGAACCGCCCGGCCGTTGACGAAAAGATATTGCTGCTGGGCATTGCCCCGGTTGTAGGTGGGCACCCCGGCATAACCGGTCAGGTTAAATCCCCGGCGATGGGCATCGATCTGCATGGTGTTGGCGGCGAAATCCGCACCCAGAATGGCTGAAAGCCGGGCCAGGCGGCGCGCCTCGAACAGATCACCCGGTGACGGTGGCAGTCGGACCGCGACCCGGTCATCATGGGTGAGCGTGAACCCGATTTCCGGATGCGCCATAGCCAGGCGGCGGATGATTTCCGTCGCATGGTTTAGTTCTGTCCGGTCCGACTTCATGAATTTCAGCCGCGCCGGCGTAGCATAGAACAGGTCGCGGATTTCAACCTTGGTGCCCCTGTCTAGTGCGGCAGGTTCCAACGGCAGGCGTTTACCGGCGTCAACCGACACCCGCCATGTCTCTGCGGCGCCTGCTGCCCGGCTGGTGATGGTCAAGCGGCTGACAGCCCCAATAGAAGGCAGCGCCTCGCCGCGAAATCCCAGGAATTGAACCGCCAGCAGATCATCGTCGGGAAGTTTCGAGGTGGCGTGCCGTTCGACGCAAAGCTCCAGGTCTTCGCGCTGCATGCCCTGGCCGTCATCGGTGACGCCGATGTAATCACGGCCCCCCGCGTTCATCACCACATCGATATGCTTGGCGCCCGCGTCGATCGCGTTTTCGACAAGTTCTTTGACCGCGCTGGCCGGCCGTTCCACCACCTCGCCCGCGGCAATGCGGTTTTGCGTGGTCTCGGGCAACAGGCGGATGATCATGTTTTCTGCAGATAATCCCGCGTTAGCGTTTTGCCCAGTTCGACCGCGGGTTGGCCGAAGGGATCGACCTCCAGCATATCGCCCAGAATGATGGTTTCCAGCATGAAGTGCATCATCAGGCCGCCCATTGATGCTTCGTCGACCTGGGTGAGCTGGATGTGGCGTACCGGGCGTCCTTGGGCGCAAAGCGCATCCATGGTGGCCCGGCCTTGTGCGGCCACCAGATCGCCAATGGTCTTGCCCGACAAATAGGTCAGCGCCGGGTCATCGGTCAGGTCGCGGGAGAGCGGAGGGCCCGCCCCTTCAATATCGGCGGTAATCACCGTGATCAGCTTGTTGGCCGGCCCGTCCAGAAACAGCTGCAGCATGCTGTGCTGATCCACCGGGCCCAGCGCGGCGACCGGGGTCAGCCCCTTGCCGTCCTTGCCCAGGCTTTCGCCCAGCAATTGCCGGTACCACATGCCCAGCCGTTCCAGCCGATTGGCGTAGGGCATCATCACCAGATCGGTAACGCCCCGGTCTTCGGCCAGGGCGGCGACCGCCGCAGCACCTTGTGCGGGCCCCGAATCAGGCGTGTTGATCACCTCATCGAGCACGGCCTTTGCACCGACGCGCACCTTGGCGATATCGAGCCCCAACACGGCTGCAGGCAATAGCCCGACACAGGATAGGGCAGAGTAACGGCCCCCCAAGGCCGCATCGTGATCCAGAACGGCGATGGAAAACCGCTCTGCAAGCCGCCGAAGCGGATTATCGCCCGGCTGCGAGATGGCGATTACACGGGCGCCGATATCATCTTCTAGCCCGCGGGCGCGAAAGGCATCCAGCGTCGCGACCAATTGCGCCAAGGGTTCCGGTGTGCCGCCGGATTTTGAGATCACGATGAACGTCGAGCGTTTGAAATCGGTCGCGGTGAGCAGGTCGGCAAAAGCCAGAGGGTCAAGATTATCGGTGAAAATGACCTGCGGCTTTGCCCAATCGGGCGCCAGCGCGGCCAGGGTCTGCCCGCCCAGGCTCGACCCGCCGATGCCCAGGACGATGACCCGGTCGCTCTGATTGCGGATCAGTCCGGCAATGTCACCCAGGCTCATAAGGTCGCTGGTTTCGCCCGGCAGCCGCAGCAGCGGCCAGTCGGGGTGGTTGACTGCTTGGCGAATTTTATCGGTGCCGCGTTGGGTCGCGGCCAGCGCGGTCTTAAATTGGTCCTCGCTGATGCCGCCGGCGCCGGCGCGTGTTGCAAAGCAACCCTCGACGGACTGCTTGAGCGGTATCACGGCGCAACCGCCTCTGGTGTCATATCCAGCGCGGTTTCTTCCAGGCCTTCCGGCTGGCCGACAATGACCCAGAAGAGCGCGTCTGTGCTCAGCAGCCTGGCCGCGACCCGGTTGACGTCGTCCAGTGTGATCGCCTCGACCAAGCTGTTGCGCGCATCGATGTAGTCGATACCCAGATCATAGCGTTGGATGCCCACCAGCTGACCGGCAATGGCGTCGCTGGAATCGAAGTTGAGCGCATAAGACCCTGTCAAATAGGTTTTGGCGTCCATCAACTCTTTTTCCGTGACACCCTCTGTGGCCATCTGGTTGACGACCATTTCGATGACACTCTTGGATTCGCCCATCCGCGCGTTGACCGTAGCCACGCTCCCCAGGATGATGCCGGCATGCTGCATCGGTAGAAGATAGGTATAGACCCCATAGGTCAGGCCGCGCTTCCGCCGGACTTCTTCCATCAGCCGCGACGAAAAGCCGCCTTGGCCCAATATCTGATTCATAACCAGCGCGGCGAACCAGTCAGGATCGTCTCGCCTGATGCCCGGCAGCCCGAATATTGCGACGCTCTGCGGCACGGCCCGGTCAATCACCTCGACCGGATTGACGTCGCTGATCGCAGTTTCGGCAATAGCCACTGCGGGCGATGTGTCCGGCAGGCTGCCGAAGGCCACATCCAGCAAGGGTGCAAGCTCTTCGGGTGTTATGTCGCCAACTACACCGACGATCAGCCGGTCGCGGGTCAGGTGCGTTCCGGCATAGGCAACCAGATCGTCGCGGGTAATCGCGGCAACGCTTTCTGCCGTGCCCTTGGTATTACGGGCATAGGGGTGCCCCTCAAACGCATGGGCCATCCAGGCGCGGCTGGCCACCGTGCGGGGGCGGTCTGATTCCCGGCGCTGGATTGATAGGACCTGCTCGCGCACCCGTTCGATCGCGTCCTCGTCAAAACGGGGTTGGCTGAGCGCCAGGCCGAGTAGGCGGAACGCTTCGTCGCGTTCTTCGGACAGGGTCTTTAGTGAGCCGCTGAACTGGTCCCGGCCAGCATCGAACCCCATGTGGATCGCGCGCTCTTCGAGGCGTTTTTGGAAGGCCAGGGAATCGAGGTCGCCTGCCCCTTCGTTCAGCAGGCCTGAAACCAGATAGGCCAGACCCTCTTTGCCATCGGGGTCGGTGGCCGCGCCCGCCTCAAACTCATAGCTGAGGGCGATCAGCGGAATGGACGGTTCTTCGACCAGCCAGGCCTTCACCCCGCCCGGGCTGACCACCTGTTTGATGTCGACCGCAGATGCGGGCGCGGCAATAGCGGCCAGGCAGAAGACAAGCAGAAGCGACATCGACCGGATCATTCCGCCGCCCCTTGCGCAGCCTCGGCGGCCTGTGGCTCCGGCAATAGAATGCCGGTCACGGATTGTTCCGGATGAAAGACATGGCGGGCCGCCGCGATCACATCCTCGACGGTCACCGCGGCCACTCGTTCCGGCCAGGATTCAATGTCCTCGATGGTTCTGCCGACAATGAGTGTCCTGCCGAACAGGTTGGCGAGGCCTTCGCCGCTATCGCGGGCATAGACCGCAGCCGCCGTCAACGATCGCTTGGACCTGTTGAGTTCTTCCTCGGTAATGCCATTGGCCATGATGTCGGCCAGCACCGCATCGACTGCTTCTGGCAGCGCATCGATCTTCCCCTCAGCGGGTGTGATGCCAACTCCCAGCGACCCCGGTCCTACGCCGGATGGCCAGTACCAAGAGCCCAGGTCGACGGCGATCCCCAGGTCGACCACCAGCGTCTGATAAAGGCGGCTGGTCGTGCTACCGCCCAGAATGTCGTTCAGCACCTGCAACGGCATGGCGTGTTCAGATGCGCCCCAAAGATAACTCGGCGCCAGATAGCTGCGCGACCAATTGGGCTGACTGACCCGGGGGTCATGCATCACCAGTTCACGCGGCGCCTTTTGCGGCGGTTCGGCGGCGATAATGCGTTCGGGAATCTCTTTCGGTTCAAGCTGGCCATAGGTCTGTTCGGCCAGCGCCAGCACCTGGGCGGCATCCACGTCACCGACCACGACGACCACTGCATTATTGGGTGCATAATAAGTGCGGTAAAAGGCCAGCGCGTCGTCGCGAGTCAGGCCTTCAATATCGTGCATCCAGCCGATGATCGGCAGGCGGTAGGGGTGGGCCAGATATTGCGCGGCGCGGACCTGCTCTCGAAACAGGGCTGCAGGGGAGTTCTCCACCCGGGTGCGACGCTCTTCGATCACCACATCGCGTTCGGCGGCGACCTCATCTTCTGCGATCACCAGACCGCCCATCCGGTCGGCTTCCATGGTCATCACCAGTTCCAGACGGTCCGCGGCAACCAGTTGGTAATAGGCGGTGAAATCCCAGGAGGTAAATGCGTTATCACGGCCACCATTGCGTGAGATCGTTTTGGAGAATTCGCCAGCAGGGATCGCCTCAGTGCCCTTGAACATCAAATGTTCCAGAAAGTGGGCCAGGCCGGTCTTTCCGGCGAACTCGTCGATGGCGCCGACTTTATACCAGGCCATGTGGGTGACGATCGGCGCGCGCCGGTCCTCGACCACGACCAGTTTCAGGCCGTTGTCGAGCGTGAATTCCTGCGCGTTAAACAGCGATGACGGCACCGCTTGCGCGGCGGCCGCGCTCAACAGCAGGGTAATGAAGCTAAAAAGAAGGGTTCTAGGCCGAAAAGACGCGAGGGTCAGTTGTCAGTCTCCGTTGCTGACGGGGTCTGTCTTTCGATCAACGTTCCAGAGCCGCCTTCGAGGGAATCGTTATAGAGAATTTCCTCGGTAAAGGTTCCTTTGCGGACAACCGATGTTTCCGGCGACAGGTCGGACCGCACATTCCGGTCGGCTGACGAGCCACCGGTCGCCTGCAGCAATTGCTGTTCGCTCTGCGACGGCGCGGCCAGTTGCGTATTGGCTTCTGGGAACAAGGCGGTCATCGCCATCGATGACGGATCGGCTTCTTCAGGCCGTGGGCGGTTGGCGCCCGGCGGACGCAGATTATAGTCCGGCGGAATGACCAGCGGTGTTTTCGCGACGACGGTGAACTCATCGGGCGGATATTTGTTGATGCCCAGCGCATCGCCCACACCGCCACAGCCGCCCAGTAGGCCGGCACTGATCAGCAGCGCCGCAATTCCGGCACCGGTTCGTGTTGTCCCGGGTCGTCTTGTCATTGTCCGTTCCATTCTATTCGTTCGCCTGCTGCTGACCGGATCTGAATATCGAATCCCACAAAAGCAAAGCCACGCCGATCGAGATTGCACTGTCCGCGATATTGAACGCCCAAAAGTGCCACCCCATTAGATGAAAATCAAAGAAATCCGCTACTGCTCCGTAAATAAGGCGATCCCACGCATTTCCCAGCGCCCCGCCGATCACCAGGCCAAGCGTTACGGTTAGAAATAGGTCTTTCGACCGAACCATCCAGACTGCAAGTCCAATGGCGACGATGGTTGAAAAGGCCGCGAACAGCTCTGCCTGCAGGGCCTGGTCGCTGAACATGCCGAAACTGACGCCCCGGTTCCAGACCATGGTGAGATTAAAGAACGAGGTGATCTCGATCTGACCGCGCGACAGCAAATCAAGGCCGTGCACTATCCATTCTTTGGTCAGGCGGTCTGCGGCGACAATAAAGGCAATCAGCCCGAACCCGATGGAAAGCCGCCGGGCACTCATGCGGTCGCTATCGCCTCCGCGCAGCGGTGGCACAGGTCCGGGTGAGCCTCGATCTGGCCGACTTCCGGTAGGATCATCCAGCAGCGTTGGCACTTTTCGCCCTCGGCCATGACCGGCACAACACCGATGCCGGGGACATCCTCCAGCGTAAACGCTTCTGACGGGACCGGTGCTTGCAGCAGGGTCGCGTCGGATGTGATCGCGAACTCGGCAAGGTCGATGCCTTCCAGTGCGGCCGCATAGGTATCGTCGGTGATATAGACAATGGGGGCCGCGGCCAGGCTGGAACCAATACGCTTCTCCCGCCGCTCGACCTCCAGCGCGCCGGTGATCACCCGGCGCAGATTACGCAGCGTGACCCATTTCGACGCTAGCGCATCGTCGCGCCATTCCGTCGGCACATCCGGGAAGGTTCGCAAGTGAACGCTTTCAGTGTCGCCCGGATTGCGCGCCAGCCAGGCTTCTTCGGCGGTGAAGACCAAAATCGGGGCCAGCCAGGCTGTCAGACAGTCATAGACTTCGGCCAATACGGTGCGGGCGGCCCGGCGGCGTGTCGCTGAAGGTGCATCACAATAGAGCGCATCTTTACGGACATCGAAGAACAGCGCCGACAGGTCAACGATGCAGAAATTGTAAAGCGCCTGATAGATGCGGTGGAATTCATAGTCCTCAATTGCGGTGCGCATCATGCCGTCGATTTCCCACAGCCGGTGCAGGATAAACCGCTCCAGTTCGGGCATTTCGGCCACGGGCAGCCGCTCCGTGTCGGAGAAATCGTTCAGATTGCCGATGGCGAAGCGCAGTGTGTTGCGGATTTTCCGGTAGGCGTCGACCTGGCTGGCAATGATGTCGTTGCCGATCCGCACATCGTTGACATAGTCGGTCGATGCGGCCCAAAGGCGCAGAATGTCAGCGCCATACTGATCGACGATCTTCTGCGGCTCGACTGTATTGCCAAGCGACTTGGACATTTTGCGGCCCTTGGCATCCAGCACAAAACCGTGGGTCAGCACCGCATCATAGGGCGCCCGCCCTCGTGTGCCGACGGATTCCAGCAGGCTCGACTGGAACCAGCCGCGGTGTTGGTCCGATCCTTCCAGATAAAGCGACGCGGGGCTTGAGAGTTCAGGCCGGTCCTCAAGCACAAACGCATGGGTGCACCCGGAATCGAACCACACATCCAGGATGTCGGTGACCTTGTCCCATTCGTCCGGATCATGGCCGTTGCCCAGGAAGAAGGCATTGCCTTCCTCGAACCAGACGTCGGCGCCCCGTTCTGCAAACGCATCAACGATGCGTTGGTTAACGACCGGATCGCGGAGGATTTCTCCGGTGCGCTTGTTGACAAAAACCGTAATGGGGACACCCCAGGCGCGCTGACGCGACACCACCCAGTCCGGTCTTGTGGCGACCATGGCATGGATTCGGTTGTGGCCGGATTCAGGAACCCAGCGCACCCGGTCGATCTCTGCAAGCGCCGTCTTGCGCAGATCGTTGGTCTCCATAGAGATGAACCATTGCGGCGTGTTGCGGAAAATCAGCGGCGCTTTCGAGCGCCAGGAATGCGGGTAGGAGTGGCGCAGGTCGCCGGCCGACAGCAGCGCGCCGACGCTATCGAGCGCATCGCAGACCGGCCCGTCGGCCTTGAACACATGCAGGCCGGCAAACATCGGCACATGGTCATAATATTTGCCGTCACCGGCGACCATATCAGGGATGTCGCGGTGACCATGGGCCAGCCAGACTTCATAGTCTTCCTGGCCATGGCTGGGGGCCGTGTGGACGAAACCGGTACCGGCCTCCGTCGTCACGTGATCGCCCGCCAGCAATGGGACCTCGAAATCGTAATCTTTGCCGCGCCAGGGATGGGCGCAGACGGTGCCCGCCAGAGCGTCGCCCTTAAAGCGGGCGACGACGTTGTAACCGCCAATGCCACCGCGGCCGCATGCGTCGGCCAGAAGCGTTTCGGCAAAGACCAGTTTTTCGCCCACTCGGGCATGGCTGTCCGCATCCGTCTCGGTGACCTCGATAACGGCGTAGTCCATCTCCGCACCATAGGCGACGGCGCGGTTGCCGGGGATCGTCCAGGGGGTTGTGGTCCAGATGATGATACTGGCGCCTTCAAGCGGGTCGAGTTCTGTTTGGATGACCGGGAACCGCACATCGATCTGGCGGGAATCATGGTCGTGATATTCAACTTCGGCTTCAGCGAGTGCCGTCTGTTCGACGACCGACCACATGACGGGCTTCGCGCCCTTGTATAGGCCGCCATTCATCGCGAATTTCAGCAACTCTTCAGCGATCCGTGCCTCAGCGTGAAAATCCATGGTGATGTAGGGATTGTCCCAGTCCGTCTCGATGCCCAGGCGCTTGAGTTCCTCGCGCTGGACGTCGATCCAATGGGCGGCGAATTCACGGCATTCACGGCGGAATTCAACGACAGGCACCTCGTCCTTGTCCTTGCCGGCCTTGCGGTACTTCTCTTCGATCTTCCACTCGATCGGCAGGCCATGGCAGTCCCATCCCGGCACGCAGGGAACGTGTTTGCCCAGCATCCGGTGCGAGCGGGTGACGATGTCCTTCAACGACCGCTCAAAGGCGTGACCCATATGCATATTACCATTGGCATAGGGCGGGCCGTCATGGTGGATCCAGACTGGGCGACCCTGGGTACTCTCATTGATCCTGTCATGCATGCCAAGGGTCTGCCAGCGGGCCAGCATGTCCGGCTCACGCTGCGGCAGTTTGGCCTTCATGGCGAAGTCCGTCTGCGGCAGACGGATCGTTGATTTATAGTCGGTTGTCATCGCGGTGACCCGGTTATTGGGCGGTGTCAAAACCTAAGGCGCGCGTGTTTAACAAGGCCCCCGTCCAGTGTCGAGGGGCGGATCGTGGGGAGAAAGCGGTCAGCCGCCTTTTGCGAGAATGTCCTTGGCCGTCTGGCAGTCCTTGGCGATCTGCGCTTTCAGCGCATCGATGCCGTCAAATTTCTGCTCGGCGCGGATGAATTCGATGATCTCGACCGCAATGTGGTTGCCATAGATGTCGGCATCAAAATCGAAAATGTGGGCCTCGAACTTGATGATTTCCTTATCGAAGGTCGGCCGGCGGCCAATGTTCGCGACGCCGTCATACGTACCGGCATGATCGCCTTCCTCGATCTCGACACGCACGGCGTAAACACCCAGGGCGGGTTCAAGATAGTCGCCCCAATCGACATTGGCGGTCGGGAAGCCGATCGTCCGGCCACGCTGGTCGCCCATTTCGACCTTGCCTTCCACCCGCCAATAATGTCCCAGCAGCTTGGCGGCTTCACGGGGGTGGCCGGCACGAATGTGATCGCGGATCAGCGTCGATGAATGCAAGTCCTCGCCTGTCTTGACCGCATCAACGACGGTCACGCTAAAACCCTCTGCCGCACCCATATTCTGCAGCAGACCGGTTCCACCGCCCCGGTCCTTGCCGAAGCGCTGGTTGAAGCCGGTCACCACATGCCGCACGTTCATGCTTTTGACCAGAACCTGCGAGACGAAATCCTCTGCTAGCGTATTGGCGAGTGCCTCATCGAAGGTAAGAACAAACAATGCGTCGACGCCAAAGGCCTCAAGTTCCCGAGCCTTGGTGCGCAGGGTCATCAGCCGAAAATTGGGCGCGTCGGGGTTAAAATACTGCCGGGGGTGTGGCTCGGTGGTCAGCACGGCAAAGGGTGCGCCGATATCCCGGGCCATCTGCTTGGCCTGGGCAAGCACCGCCATATGGCCCTGATGCAGACCATCATAATTGCCCCAGGCAACAACGGCGCCGCGGACGTCCTCGGGCAGGTTTTCCAGATGCCGAAAGAGCTTCATGAGCTGGTTAGCGGCTTGTTACTCAGGCCATGCTGGTACGAGAAGAAGGGCCTCACCGTCCAGCACTTCCTTGCCGTCAACGGTACAACTGCAGTCGAAGCGCACAAAGTTTTTCTCCGGCAGCACTTCCGAGACGGTGACGGTGGCCAAGACGCTGTCGCCGGGGCGAACCGGCGCTTTGAACCGTACCGACTGACTGAGATAGATGCATCCGGGTCCGGGCATTTTGGTGCCGAAGATGGTCGACAGATAACTCGCTGACAGCATGCCGTGGGCGATGCGGCCCTTGAACATGGTTTCCTTTGCGAATTCGTCGCTCAGATGCACGGGGTTTGTATCGCCGCTGACGCCGGCAAATAAGACGATGTCGGCGTCGGTCACGGTCTTTGCATAGCTGGCGGCCATGCCAACCGACAGGTCTTCGAAATAGTAGCCATTGAGATCTGACACTGATGCGGTTCCTTAAAAACCGAAGGGAGGCGCGAAGCGCGGCGCACTATAGACTCGGGCCTTTTGCACAGCAACCCGGCCAAAATGACGGTCTGACCACTTGCCTGTGCATACAAGCCAACTAGCTATGTCGACGCATCATAAGCGGTCGCGCCCTGTGCGAATTGTCGCAATGCGCATGATCTTGGTCCGCGTGTTGTCTGTCGGACAGCTGCCGGCTGTTAAAAAAAGCGCTTGCTCCTGCTGCCGGTTTGGCGTTGAACAGGGCGCCATGTAGAATTTGGACCGGCGTTAGAATATGCCGGTTAGAGGAAGAGATATGAGCGATACAGACGAAGAGACATTCCAGGTTATTACCGCCAATCGGCTGCATGACGGAATCATCGTCTATTTTAACGAGTCATCCGGTTGGCAGGAGAGCATCAAGGATGCTACCGTCGCGTCTGGCGATGAGGTTAATGCCCTGTTAACTCAGGCGGAGCAGGATTTTGCCGCGAACCGAATCGTTGATGCCTATGCTGTTGAAATCACCGGGGCGCATGTGCCTCTTTCCGCGCGCGAACGCGTCCGTGCGGCCGGGCCCAGTATCCGCTATGGCGAAGATGCTGTGCCGACCAACACCTCCGATTTCGAGATTTAGCGCCATTTCCAAGGTGCACCGCGTTGCGGCGTTATGTGCCGCGCTGATCGTGTTCGCCTGGCCGGGCGAAAGCCATGCCCGGTGCATGTCGACGCAGGAGGCCAATGCCGAACATGTTCGTGGGCTTCAATCGGCGCTGATGGTGGCTGCGTTAAAATGTGTGCACCGGCCAGAGCTTAAGTCGTTTGAGCGCTATAACAGTATCATCACCCAATTCGACCGCGAGCTGATCGCACATTCCAATGTGCTGCAGGCTTATTTCCGCCGGGTCTATGGGTCAAAGCACCGCTATCACATCAACAAATACGTCACCCGCTTGGCGAATGATTTCTCGCTGCGTACTTTTGAGACGCCGAGCTTCTGTGACGAAATGTCTGATATAGCCAACACCATCCTGGCAGACGGCGAAGGGTCGATCCTCCATCTGCGTTTCGACCGGTCGTTCCTGCCGCCGAACTCGGCCAATCTTTGTGCCAGCAAGAAGTCGCGGGACTTTCCCGCACTCAATGGCACCGTGCCTGACCTGGTCAGCATCCACATGCCGGACCTGGACAAACCGGCCAAGTCGAAACAGGTGTTGGACCCTTCGGTGGTTCCGCCGATGCCGGCCGAATAGCACTACTGCGCCGTTCTCACTTGGCAAGCGGTGAATCCCCGCTATAACCAAGCCGCTTTTTTCGATTCAAAACCCGAGCGGGAGAGACCACCGTGGATTTTGCCTTCAGCCCTCGTGTCCAGGACCTACAGCAGCGCCTGACCAAATTCATGGACGACCATGTCCTGCCCAATGAAGACCTGTTCTATGAACAGCTCGACACGCAGCCGAACCGATTTTCCACCCCGGCGATCCTTGATGAATTGAAGGAAAAGGCCCAGGCTGAAGGGCTCTGGAACCTCTATTTGCCGCATCCGTTCGAAGCGCCGAATGGCAAGACCTATGGCGAAGGTCTATCCAACCTGGAATATGCCCCGCTGGCTGAAATCATGGGCCGGGTCGACTGGGGCGCTGAGGTCTTTAACTGTCAAGCGCCCGACACCGGCAATATGGAAGTCTTCGTCAACTATGCGACGCCCGAACAGCAGAGTGACTGGCTGATTGACCTGCTGGAAGGCCGGACACGATCCGCGTTTTGCATGACGGAGCCGGCGGTCGCGTCTTCAGATGCCACTAACGTCGCCACCCGCATCGAACGCGACGGCGACGAATATGTCATCAATGGCCGCAAGTGGTATTCCACCGGCGCGATGCGCGAGCAGTGCAAGATTTTCATCGTGATGGGCAAGAATGACCCCAATGCCCCAAGGCATCAGCAGCAGTCGCAGATTCTGGTGCCCAAGGACACGCCGGGCGTCAACATTCTGCGCTCCGTGCCGGTCTATAATGATGACCACGCGCCCTTCGGCGAGGCGGAGATCGAATTCAAGGACGTCCGCGTTCCCGCCTCCAATATGCTGTTGGGCGAAGGCCGTGGCTTCGAGATTGCCCAAGGCCGCCTGGGCCCGGGCCGTATCCACCACTGCATGCGGCTGATCGGTGCCACCGACCGGGCCATCGAGCAGATGTGCCGCCGGGTCACCAGCCGTGAAGCGTTCGGCCAGAAACTGTCGGAATTCGACACCATCCGCAGCGACATCGCCTGGGCGCGCATGCAGGTGGAGCAGATGCGCCTTCTGGTGCTGAAGACCGCCTATATGATGGACGAAGTGGGCGCCAAGGGTGCACGCAAGGAAATCGCCATGATCAAGGTGGTGGTGCCGCAGACCGCGGCCAGGATCATCGACCGGGCGATTCAGGCGCATGGTGCTGGCGGCTTTACCGACGATTACTTCCTGTCGACCGCCTGGGCCTATGCCCGCACCTGCCAGATGGCCGATGGCCCGGACGAAGTGCACACTGAAACCGTCGCCAAGCTGGAGCTGCGCCCCTATACAAACCGGTAAACCCAGCATATCGGGCATGCTGAAGCTCTCGCGCGGCTGACTTGCGATGAAGTTTGGGGCCCTCACCTACTATCCCCAGTCACAGAATCTTGGGGACTATATCCAGACGATTGCGGCTGAGAATCTGTTGCCTAGGGTCGATGCCTATTTCGACCGGGACCGTTTGGACGACGCGCATCCTGAAGAGCGGCATGCGGTGCTGATGAATGGGTGGTTCAGTTCGTTTGGAAAGCGCTGGCCACCGTCAGACTCCATTCTCCCGATATTCGTCGGGTTCCACATGACCAAGAATACCGCGCGCCGTTACCTCAAGCATGTTGCCTACTTCAAAAAATACCAGCCGATTGGCTGCCGTGATCGCTGGACAGAAAAACTGTTTCGGGAGGCCGGGGTTGAGGCTTACACAATATATTGCCCGACATTGACGTTGACGCGATGGATTCCTCGGACCGGTGAGGGCCGTGTTTTTGTGATCGACGCGGACGAAATCTATCTACCCCGCGCGGTAAGGGAACGTGCGGTTTTCCTGACCCACACCATTGATGACGACGGCGAAGAACAGGCGAAGATCCAGGCGGCCCGGGACCGGCTCGAACAATATCAACGCGAAGCCGCTTTGATCGTGACAACGCGGGTTCATGCGGCGCTGCCCGCGCTGGCCATGGGCATTCCGGTGGTGTTTTTCGGCAATCCCTGGGACGGACGGCAGGCCGCCATCCGGGACATGGGCCTTAAAATCCATAACAAAAAGTTCTGGGTCTCATGGAATCCTTTGGCGCGGTTGCTGTCCGGGTGGATCGACTGGTCCGGCGCCACACCGGACGTCTCCGCACCGGCGCAGGCGATCAGGGACGATGTGGCCGAGCGCGTCAACGCTCTGGTGAACGAGAGTGCGCGGGAATAGGGCCTACTTCTCCACCTTCGCGATATCGCCGCTGGTGTCTTTTGCCAGTTCGGCATCCATGAAATCACCGGCATGGGGCAGTTCCATGTGAAAGTCGGAGGTGATGTCGATCTCGACACTGGCGTGGTGGGTGTGGAAATCCATCACATGGCCACCGGCGGTCTTATCGGCGGTGAGGAAATGCAGGTGATAGCCGGGCACATTGATGCCCTGGGCATAGTCGGGGAAGCGGAACCCCATCAACGTGCCCTCAACATCCTTGTGCTCGAACACTGGCTGGCCTTCGACCACCTCGACCAGGGGCGGATAGGGTTTTTCCTGTTTGGGCACCGACCGGACCTTCACCTCGCGGAACCGGCCGACCGATTTGATCGCATAGAAAATGTTTTTGGACGGCACGGCCGCATCAAGTGCGGCGGCAAAACTGGGGAAGTCCATATGCTCGTCGATCTCGACCGTCAGGGTCGGATCGAAATGCATGATCACCGCAAAGGGGGTGCGCATTTCCGGGTCGACCGGATAGGCAAGGCCGTCTGATTTGATCTGGAAGAATTCGCCATCTACGGCGGTCATCTCCCCATCAAGGCCGTTGAAGGTTCCCAGCCCGAAGTCGCCATGCTGGGCCAGGTCGGCAAAACTGGTGCCGCCGTCATAGATCCCCTCCAATAGCGCGTTGATGGTCGAGGTTTGAAACACCTCATGCGCATGGGGCGACGACTCATGAAACAGGTCGCCTGCCTCCCGGTGGGCGTGAAAGGCGGCTGCAAAGGTATCGTCGAGCGACATGGAATGTCCTAGAGGTAGGGCCGGGCGGCGTCGACGGCGGCTTTGACCAACCGCCCGCCAATGAACAACGCAGCATAGATCGCCATATTGTCGATGTCCCGCTCACCGCCTGATTCAGCCATTTTGAGCGCCTCGTAAGCGAGCATGAAAAGTGCGACCAGCGAGATAGCGAACCCCAACTGTGCAACTAGTTTGGGCCAGCGCTTGGGCGGCTTTTCATTCGGATCAGGCTCAATCGGCCTACCCTGGCGGGCGGCCACCCGTTCTGTCAGGCGCTGTCGTCTTTGATACTTCGGCATGGCCTATTGTTATGTCGGCGGGCGGACGCTATCAAGCGGCGCTATGAAATATCATATTACACTGAAAGCCGTGATGAAGCGCGGCACGCTCTATTGGGTCGCTGATGTCAATGCGGACAGCGAAGAAGAAGCCGTGGTCGCGGCGGAACACCTGTTCGAGGCACAGATGGAATCACCAGAAGAGTGGACGTTCGATGATTTCGATGTGGAGCGGCTTTAGCGCGCCTGCTCAACCACGGCCTTCAGTCTCACCAAATCCGCCTCCAAAGCAGACTCGGTGCGCATCCTGATAAAGGGTGCGAAATAGGCGGCAAAACTGCCTTCCAGCGATCGCATGGCCACCACTTCCAGATCGGTTCCCGGGTTGCCGACTTCAAGAAAATAGGCGGTTGAAACGCTCAGCTCGCCTTGATTGTCGGTGGTTTCGGTGCGGATGAAGTCCGGGAAGCCAGACCCGACGACTTTCTCGAAGACACTCAGGTTAAAGTCGCCGACTTTGACCCGCAGCATCATGGTTGATTCAGGTTCACCCAGCGTGCCGGTCATCCGCGCAGCCGAGGTAACGTTTTCCATCCAGCCGGTTCGCTGTTCCGGGTCGGCGATCACTTCCCACACCACCACGGGCGGCGCGTCGATGTGGATCGCAACTCGGGTTTCAATCCGGTCGGCGCGCATCAAGACCGCGGCCAATACGATTACAACGATCAGCCCGGTGGCAATAAGGCCAATAATTTTCCAAAGTGACATTCGTCGTCCTACACCAAGACGCAGCCGCGCAGGGCTGCTATCGTCTTTCAGCATTTGAGCATAAGCGCTGCCGGACCCAGTTTCCATGCAGCAGTCTGGGCCTCGCGTAAGGGAAGCGCATGGATCTCGATCCAGTCATTCTTAGCCGTCTTCAGTTCGCCTTTACTATTGGCTTTCATATCCTGTTTCCAAGCCTGACCATTGGCTTGGCCGTCTTCCTGACCTATGTCGAAGCCCGTTGGCTGGCCACCGGCGACACGGTGTGGCGCGATCTCTACCGGTTCTGGGTAAAGATATTCGCGTTGGCCTTCGGCATGGGTGTCGTGACCGGCATACCGATGTCGTTCCAGTTTGGCACCAACTGGTCGGAATTTTCGTTGAACGCCGGCAACGTGATCGGCCCCTTGCTCGGGTATGAAGTGCTGACCGCGTTTTTCCTCGAAGCCAGTTTCCTTGGCATCATGCTGTTTGGTTGGAACCGGGTCGGCCCCCGGTTGCACTTTGTTGCAACTCTGGCGGTGGCCGTCGGCACCACATTGTCAGCTTTCTGGATATTGTCGGCCAATTCCTGGATGCAGACACCGCAGGGATATCTGATCAATTCTGATGGTGTGCTGGAGGTTGAAAGCTGGTGGGCGGTGATCTTCAACCCGTCTTTCCCGTACCGCCTGGCGCACATGTTGACCGCAACCTGGTTGACGACGTCATTTGTCATCATTGCGGTATCCGCCTGGCAGGTCTTGAAAGGACGCTATCGCGAGACAGCGCTCAGGGCGTTGCGGACCGGGGTGGCCGCGGCCGCCATTCTGGCCCCGCTTCAGGCCTTCATCGGCGACCAACACGGACTGAACACGCTGAAGCATCAGCCGATCAAGGTGGCGGCGATGGAGGGCAATTGGGAAGCCGGCCCCAGCAAGCCGTTATTGCTATTCGCCTGGCCTGACGAGGCGGCAGAAGAAAATCACTTCGAAATCGGTATCCCGCATGGCGCCAGCCTGATTCTGACGCATTCTTTTGATGGTGAGATTCCCGGTCTGAAAGACGTTGGGCCGGAAGACCGGCCGCCGGTCGCGCTGGTATTCTTTTCGTTCCGGGTGATGGTCGGTTTGGGTCTGTTAATGATCGCAGCCGCCTGGATTGCCTTTGCTTATCGAAAGTCGCTGGCGTCACGGCCGACGCTGTTGCGTGGCCTCACCTTTATGGGGCCGGCTGGCTTCATCGCAACCATTGCAGGCTGGACGGTCACAGAAGTCGGCCGCCAGCCCTGGATCGTGCATGGCCTCTTGCGTGTCGACGAGTCGATCTCACCTGGCGTCGCATCGGAATCGGTCATGATGTCTTTGATGCTGTTTGCGATCGTCTATAGCCTGATTTTTGCCGCCTTCCTTTATTTCGTCGCCAGGCTGGTCAATGCGGGGCCTGAACCCGATGCAGACCCACCAAAAGCAGATATTCCGGCGATGGACGCGGTACAGAGGGCCTGATGGACTGGGTGATCTTCGATTATGTATTGATCTGGGCGGTGGTGATTGCCATCGGCATCGCCATGTATGTGATCCTGGACGGGTTTGATCTTGGTATCGGTATCTTGTTTCCCTTTGCCAAGCAGGAAGCTTGGCGTGACGACATGATGGCCTCAATCGCGCCGGTCTGGGACGGGAATGAGACCTGGCTGGTCTTGGGCGGTGCGTCGTTGTTCGGTGCCTTTCCGATTGTCTATGCGACGGTGCTGCCGGCGCTTTATCTGCCCTTGATGCTGTTTCTGCTGGCTCTGGTGTTCCGCGGCATTGCCTTCGAATTCCGCCATCGGTCGCAGACCAGCACCTGGGCGTGGAATGCTTCTTTTGCCGCTGGCTCGACAATTGCTGCTTTTGCCCAAGGCGTCGTGTTGGGCAATTTCATTCTGGGTCTGCCGATCGAAGACGGACACTATGTCGGCAGTACCTTTTCCTGGCTGACGCCGTTCAGCGTCTTTACCGGATTTGCCCTGGTCTGCGGCTATGGATTGCTGGGCGCGACGTGGCTGATCCGAAAAACCGAAGGTGATGTGCAGGCCTGGGCGTTCAGGGTCGCGACGCGCCTTGCGATTGCATTGTTGGCTGCGATTGTTGCGGTCAGCCTCTGGACACCGTTTGTCGAGCCAGAGATTGCGGAGCGCTGGTTCTCGTTTCCGAAGATTATTTTCCTGGCACCAGTGCCGTTGGTCACGGCGGCTGTTGGCTTGATGCTTTTGCTGGCCCTCAAACACCGAAACGAGGACCGCCCCTTCACCCTGTCGATCAGTCTTTTCCTGCTATCCTATCTCGGGCTGGGCATCAGCCTGTGGCCCTACATCGTGCCCCGGTCGATTACGATCTGGGAGGCCGCGGCGCCGGAAAAAACCCACACTTTTCTGCTGGTCGGGGTATTGATTTTCCTGCCCCTAGTGATCGGCTACACGCTTTATGCCTATCGTGTGTTCCGCGGCAAGGTGTCCGGTGACGGGTATCACTGATGGTGCAGAAACAGACCCGCGAAAGGTTACTCTGGTTTGCCGGGCTCTGGCTGGCTTCGCTGGCGGTGTTTGCCGCGCTCGCCTATGGCGGCAAATGGCTTTTCGCAGCGCTTGGGGGGCTGCTTTAGGGGGGGTGAAGTCCCTTAGTCTTCCGCCTTGCTGTATCTCGGGGGTTCCCAACCATCCAGCCAGGCTTCCAGTGTCGTGACATCGGCGGGCACGCCATTGGGGCCAAACCAGGAATCGATCACATAGGCGGCTCCGGTGTCCTTCTCCAAAACGGTCGCTGTGTTATGAAACCAGCGGTCGAAGATCATACCGCGATGCGCTGCCTTGCCGACCGTGTGCCACTTCAGCAATCCGTCGCGTTCCATGAAGGTCAGGTAGACTTCCGTGTTATGCGCCTCGTCGATGCAGTCATGCTGCCCTTCCAGGCTGCGGAACGACAGGATTGCCTGATTGATCCCCGGTCTGTCCTTGTCGGTCCCGGTTTTCTTGCCGACGATGCGTTCAAGCTCGCCTATGGCCTCGGCTATTTGCTGCCGTTCGCCGGCCGCATCGGGCGCGGCCTCGGCGAAGTACCCACGGACCCGGTCCCATTCCTCTGTGCTCAGCCCCACGGTCCATTCAACGCTGCAGCCGAAATTGCTGCAGAACATGAATTTGCTGCGGGTGCTGGACTCGATGTGCTTATCGACCAGCCGGGTAGATGGGGACCCACCCGCACAGGCGGTCAGGCCTGTCAGGGTCAGGACGATGATGAGGGGGCGCAGGGGCAAGGAGTGATGTCCTGTTCTGTTGGTGGAACGCGGGCAGATTAATGTCCCCGCCCCGCAGCTGTCGAGTGGCCGATATGCTTTCCCAATCGGTCTGAAGCCTATAGGTAATGATCCCAGTTCAATGACCCGTAACGCGATGCGATATCTGCCGCCCTCAGACCCCTTTGTCCTGCTGGAAAATAGCCGTGACGTGGACGGCACCGGGTATCTGTTCGAGCATCCGGTGTCCATCGTGCGGTGCGAAGAACCGCAAGAGATTGATGAGGCGCTGGCCGAGATTGAGGCTGGACTGGACCAGGGCCTATTTGCTGCAGGCTGGATTGGGTATGAGGTTGGTCTCTGGCTGGAGCCCCGGCTCCGCCCGTTAATGCCGGCTGACCGGGCCGAACCCCTGATCTGGATGGGTCTTTTTGAGACAAGGCAGGTTCTCGACAGGCTGGATCAGGACGCTTTTTGGCAGGACCGGATCATGGGCCGGTCGTTTTCGTTTTCCGACCCGGCCCTGTCCATGGACCGCGCGGCTTATGTAAAGGCGTTCGATCGGGTTCAGGCCTATCTGAACGCGGGGGACATTTACCAGGCCAATTTGACCATGGAGGCCACAGGCACCGTGACGGGTGATCCAATGGCGCTGCATGCGGCCTTGCGGTTGGCGCAACCGGTCGCCTATGGCGCCTTCATCTCGACAGGCGATTGGTGCGTATCCTCTCACTCGCCGGAGCTATTTGTGGCGCTGAAAAATGGCCAAGCCACCGTCAAGCCGATGAAGGGCACCGCGCCGCGTGGCCGGGACAGCGCTGAAGACGACCACGCCATGCGGGCGCTGCGGGACGATCTGAAGTCACAGGCGGAAAACCTGATGATTGTCGACCTTGAACGCAATGATCTTTCGCGTCTGGCGCGGCTGGGATCAGTCGAAACACAAACGCTGTTCGACGTCGAGGCGCTGCCGACGGCTTTGCAGATGACCTCTACCATTACCGCAGATATCAAGGGTAACGTGCATATGCACAAGGCTTTGAAGGCGATTTTTCCCTGCGGTTCCGTAACAGGGGCGCCGAAGATACGAGCCATGGAGATCATCGCTGAACTCGAACAGCGGTCCAGAGGGGTCTATACCGGCGCCATCGGCCAGCTATCACCGTCCAGCGATGCCCGCTTTGGGGATGTCCATTTTAATGTGCCGATCCGGACCCTCGCAATCGATAAGGAGGGCCGCTATCGCTATGGCGTTGGCAGTGGTGTCGTCGCGGACTCTGGTGCCGATGAGGAATATGACGAATGTCTGCTCAAAATGGCGTTTCTAACAGCGCCGGCTGACCGGCCCAGCCTGATTGAGACCCTGCGCTATGACCCGGGCGAGGGATATTGGCTGCTGGACGGCCATCTGAACCGGTTGTCGGCATCGGCGCAGTATCTTGGATATGCTTTCGACCTGGATCATGTAGCGGACGCCCTCGATCAGCATGCGTCCTGCCTGACCGGGAGCGAGCCAGCCCGGGTTCGATTGCTGCTGTCGCCGTCCGGTGCAATTTCCGTATCGTCGACAAAACTGGCTGATGTACCGCCATCGCCGACGGCCGCTTGGGCGGCGGTATCAGTGATCTCTTCTGATCCTTTCTTGTTTCATAAGACGACCCGCCGTGCACTTTATAACCGGGCGCTGGAAACCGCTGCGCGCGAAGGTCATTGGGATCTTATTTTCGTGAATGAAAAAGGCGAGGTGACAGAGGGTGCAAGGAGCACGATTTTCATCGAACGGGATGGTGTCCTGCAGACCCCGCCGCTGCGTTGTGGCCTGCTTCCCGGCGTTTTGCGGAATCACCTGTTGGAAGACACCAGCCGGGAAATCCAGGTCGCATCAATTACGCCGGAAGAACTGAGACTCGCGCAGTGTGTATACATGGGTAATGCACTGTATGGACTGATCAAAGTCGAAGTCTGTGACAGCGTCATTGATATTTATTCAAAGAATTCAATATTTTAACATAGGCTAACAGGCTCCTGCAGACGCGCAAAAACGGCCCGACAAAGCACGTAGCCAAAGCCAAGCCGAGTTGTTAGTATGCGCGCCGCTTTGCCAGCAAGGTTGACTCTTAAAGGCAAGGCACTGCAAACAGGAGCATGGCGGTCGATACTCGACCGTCGAATAAACCAGACCCTGGGAAGGCGCTTGGGAACTCGTAATGAAACGAAACAAACTTCTATTGTTGGCGGGGGCCGCAGCCCTCAGCCTAACGGCAGGTCATGCCCACGCTGATCAGCTGCAAGACATTCTGAATGCTGAGCAGAGCTCTAACAGAGCGCTGTCACAGGCACAGGATCAGATCGACAATCTGAGCAATCAGACGGATGACCTCGTCGCGGACTATCGCGAAGTGATCGCCGAGATCGATACGCTCAGGACCTACAACAGTCAGATCCGCGCGCTGGTCAATCAGCAGGAATCAGACATTGCCCTGCTTGATCGTCAGATCGATAACATCACGCTGGTGAAGCGCCAGATCATGCCGCTGATTCAGGACATGCTGTCGAGCCTGCGTCAGGCTGTTGAGCAGGATTTGCCGTTCCGCCGCGAAGAGCGCTTGGGGCGCATCGCCGCGCTTGAAGCACTTTTGACAGAGCCTGAGGTTGTTGAATCCGAACGGTATCGCCTGGTGTTGGAGCGGTATGAAACGGAAGCCGACTATGGCTCCACGCTGGAATCCTGGGCAGGTGACGTTGAAGTCAATGGCGTTGTCCAAACGGTAAACTTCCTTCGGGTCGGCCGGGTTTCGCTGATGTATCAAACCCAGACCGAGGACCAGGATAGCTACTGGTGGGATCCGGAAGCCGGCGCATGGGTGCCGCTTGACAGCTCCTACAACAGTGCAATTCAGCAGGCGCTTCAAATGTCGCAGCAGGCCGTTCGTGTTGATCTCGTTCAGCTGCCATTCCCTGCCGCTAAGGAGGCCAACTGATGAACGCGTTCTATAAAGTCATCGCGGCCGCCGCGATTATTGTCACCCCGCTTCAAATAGCACAGGCGCAGGACGCGCCGGCCGCGCCGTCCCTTGAGGAAGTGCTGCGCATTGTTAATGACGGGGCCCGGATCGAACGCGCTGCTGAACAAAGGCGTGTGCAGGACTTCCAGTCCGCCAAAAACGATCAACAGCGCCTGCTCAACGAGGCCCGCAATCAGCGCTCACAGCTGCAGCGTGAAAGTGAACGTCTGGATCAGGCGTTCGATGACAACGAAATCCGGATCACCAATCTGGAAACCCAGCTTGATGAACGCCAGGGTAACCTGAAAGAGCTGTTCGGCGTTGTGAAGCAGAACGCGGAAGACCTTCGGGGCCGGATTACCGGATCGCTAGTGTCGGCCGAAAAGTCGAAAGAGCGCTATGACTTCCTGACGGGTCTTGCTCAGAAGCGTGATGTTGAACTGCCCACCATTGAAGAACTTCAACGTCTGTGGGCGATCTATCTCGATGAGATTATTGCATCCGGTGATGTATCGAAGTTCCGGTCCACCGTTTCCACAACCGATGGCAACGAAGAACGCGACGTCGTTCGCGTGGGTAACTTCAACCTGGTCTCAGACGGCGCTTATCTCACCTATGATTTCGACACCAACCGGATCAGCGAATATGCGGCGCAGCCGGACGGTGATATGGTCTCGTCGTCAAGCGATCTGGCCGAAGCCACCAGTGGACCGGTTGCCTTTGGCGTCGACCCGTCGCGTGGTCAGATTCTGGGAACTCTGGTCTTCATTCCGTCACTCGGTGACCGGTTCGAGGCAGGTGGTATCGTCGGTAAGGTGATCGCCGGCCTAGGTATCATTGGCCTGCTGCTGGTTATCTGGCGCTGGGTCGTCCTGACACTCGTTGGCGGGAAAGTCAGCTCGCAGATGAAGCGCGACACAGCCAGCACGGATAATCCGCTCGGCCGCATCATGTCGGTCTATGAGGAAAATCGGGGCGTCGACGTCGAGACCTTGGAACTCAAACTCGACGAGGCCATTCTGAAAGAAGTGCCGAAGATCGAAACCGCGCTCGGGATCATCAAGGTGATCTCCGTGGTGGCCCCGCTGCTGGGTCTGTTGGGTACGGTGACGGGTATGATCTTGACCTTCCAGGCCATCACGCTGTTCGGTGCGGGTGACCCGCAGATCATGGCAGGCGGTATTTCGCAGGCTCTGGTCACGACGGTTCTGGGTCTGGTTGTCGCCATTCCGCTGACCCTGCTTTATACGCTGGTCGCCTCGCGCGCCCGCCGTATCATCCATGTATTGGAAGAGCAGGCCGCCGGGATCATCGCTGTCCACGCTGAAAAGCACGGCCAGCAGGCATAGTCGAATGGGCGGTATTCTAGAGCCAATTCAGGACTTTATGACGCGCGGGGGGGATGTCCTTTGGGCCATCCTCTTCGTGACGTTCCTGATGTGGGCGCTGATTATCGAGCGGTTCTGGTACTTCAGAACCGGTCATCGGGCGCTCGTCAAACAGGTCGTCGCGTCGTGGGATACCCGTGAAGATACAACCTCGTGGTATGCGCACCGCATTCGCGATGCATTGATTTCACAGGTGGGGGAGAGCTTGAACTCAACCGTACCCGTGATCAAAACGCTGGTCGCGATCTGTCCGCTGCTGGGCCTGCTGGGCACAGTTACCGGTATGATTTCCGTCTTTGATGTGATGTCACTATCGGGAAGCGGTAATGCGCGCGGCATGGCTGCTGGTGTGTCGAAGGCGACATTGCCCACCATGGCAGGAATGGTGGCTGCGCTGTCGGGCCTGTTCTTCAGCAATATCATTGAACGCTATACGGAACAGGAATCCCAACGTGTGGCCGACTTCCTGGTCAGGCATTAGGAGCAGGCGATGGCAGTAGACCATTCAAGGCGCGATGACGAAGAGGATATCAACCTCACACCGATGCTCGACATCGTGTTCATCATGCTGATCTTCTTTATCGTCACGGCAACCTTCGTGAAGGAAACCGGGCTTGACCCGGACAAGCCGGATGCCAATTCCGGCGCTTCGGCACCGTTGGCGAGTATTTTGGTCGGCATTGCCGAGGATTGCACCATTCACATCGAACAGGGTGTGGTCGAACTGGGTGCTGTGCGGGGTGTGATTGCCAAGCTGGCGGCAGAGAACCCCAAAGGGTCGATGTCGATTCAGGCAACCGAAAAAGCGCCCGCACGGTGCGTTGTCGATGTGACGGAAGAGGCTAAAGCGGCCGGCGTGAACGATATTATCGTTTCGACGGAGCCACTCTAGCCGCTAGCAACTTTTGCTCTATCTCCTAAGATGAGGGGGGATAGGGCGGTTCGGGGAGAACCGGAGACAGATGCGTAAGAAACACGGGAGCGCTATGGCGGAAGAGGAAGTTAACCTCACCCCCATGCTCGACATCGTTTTTATCATGCTGATCTTCTTCATCGTCACGGCGACGTTTGTGAAGGAAATCGGCATATCCACCTCGCGGCCCAGCGACGCACCTGAGAATGAACCGCCGCCCGAGGCCCGCAAGAATATCCAGATGGAAGTCACCCCGGACTGTTGGGTCATTCTAGAACGCCGCCGGATCGATCCGGGTCAGGTGGGCCCCAACGTTCAGCGTCTACTTGCAGAACGGCCTGGTGCGAATGCGGTGGTTTCGATCCAGGGTGACGCCGATACCCAGTGCGTGGTCGAAGTGATGGATCAGATTCGCGAAGGCGGCGTTGCTGGTGACATCTCGCTCAGAAAAGCGCCGGAGGCTCCACAATGATAGCGCGTTTAGGTGGCTCTGTTGTTTTTGCCGGTCTGATTACCCTTGGCCTGTTCTTCATCATGCAGATGCTGATCGCGGGTGAAGATCTGAAGCTCGAGGATAAAGTCGACTTCGGCAAGATCGACATCACGATGGAAGAAGAAGAACAGGACCCGCGGCGTAAAGAGCGCACCAAACCGGACCGCCAGGAAGTTCCGCCGCCGCCACCACCGAAACTCGCTAATGTACAGTTGAACCAGGCCGATGATCTGGGCGGCGTGCAGATGGAGTTCGACCGGGCGGTGAATACCGATATCGCCTTTGGTGGCGTCAATGCCGCGGCCCTTGACCGTGGCGCCTATCCAAAATTCCGGGTGACGCCGCAATTCCCCCGGCGTGCGCAGGAACGTGGCATCTCCGGCTGCGTGATCTTCGGCTTTACGATTACCAAGACCGGTGCCACCAGGGACATTTACGTCATCGATTCCTCAAGTTCGATGTTTGAGCGTAACGGCACCCGGGCGATCGAGCAGTTCAAGTATGAACCGCTTATTGTGAATGGGCAGCCCGCAGAGTCGCCCAACCAGTCGATCCGGCTGGTCTGGGAGCTTGAAGGCGAGCGCATGCCCGACCACCCAGCCTGTCAGTAGATTGTGGAGACATGACCATGGTCGACATTAAGACTTTTTTCAGCAAAGGCCTCCGCGGCCTTTCGGTTCTGACCATTGCCGTTGCACTTGGTCTTACAGCCTTCGCCGGCACTGCCGATGCGCAGCGCAACAAAGACCAACCTCGCAGCAGCAAGACAATCTCTGTTAAGAATCAGAAACCGATCATCGAAATTCAGGAGATGCTGGAGGCCGAGCGCACCAATGAGGCGCTTGCGGCACTGGGCCGTATGGGTTCGATTGCCGAGATGCCGAAATATGATCAGGCCGTGATCAACCAGCTCTATGCCCAGGCCTATATTGAGCAGGAAAAATACGAAGAAGGTGTCCGGTACCTGGAGCGGGTCATCAGTGTTGGCCAGAATGAAATGCCGCCGGAACAGCTCAGCCAGATGCGGTTCAACATCGGCCAGCTCTACATCGCGATCGGCGCCGATAAGGATGGCGCCGCAGCCCAGACATTCTTCAAGAAGGGTATCGATACGCTTGAGGCATGGTTTGCGCAGAACGCCAATGCCCGGCCTGACGCATATGCGACGCTGGCGCAGGCCTATCTGGCCGTTCAGCCACCGAACTACAATAAGGCCATTAGCTGGGTCGAACGGGCGATTGCCAAAGCGCAAGAACTGGGCGAGCAGCCGAAAGAGGGCTGGTACCGGAACCTGTCGGGCCTCTATCTTGAGGTGAACCAGCCGGCCAAAGCGCTGCCGATCATGGAGTTGCTGGTCAAAAGCTATCCGAAGCGCGATTACTGGATGCAGCTTGCCTATGTCTATGGCGAGATGAACCGCGAAAAGGATCAGTTCGCGGCGCTTGAGGCGGCGCACCGCCAAGGATTGCTGATCAAGGGCAACGAACAGGTCTATCTGGCGCAGCTTTATATCCAGAACGAAATCCCGATGCGCGCCGCCGAGATTATCGAAAAGGGTATGGAGAGCGGTGTCATCGAGAAGAAGGGTGACAACTATCGCCTTTTGGCCGACGCCTATTATACCGCCAAGGAACTCGACAGCGCGATCAAGTGGTACAATGTTGCCGGTGAGACGGCAAAAGGGGCACAGCCATTCTTCTTCCTCGGTCAAATCTTCATGCAAAAGGAAGAGTGGGAGCGTGCCGCTGCCGCCTTTGAAAGTGCAATCAACAAGAACGCACGGGCCGCCCAGAAAGACAAAATCCGGATGATCGGTAATGCCCATTACAATCTGGGTATCGCCTATTTCTACCAGTCCCAGTGCAACAAGGCCAAGACCGCCTTTACCCGGGCGACCGAGTTTGAAAGCCAGCGCGCTGGCGCACGTCAGTGGATCCAACGGATCAACGCGGGCAGCTGCGGCGTCTAGCTTTATCTGAATATGCTTAGTGAAACGGCCCGGCACTTTCCGGGCCGTTTTCTTTTGAGCAGCATGGATATCGGGCCCGGCAAAGCCCACATCCAATAAGAGCCTCAAATGGTGCCACAGACGGAGGATGAGGCCGGCTGAGGGGCAGGCGCCGATCAGGCTCAACCCAAAGAATAGGGGGTGCAACGCGTAGCGCCGCGGATTGACGCGGCAGGAGGGACGCATGATTGCACGTTTCACCGGCTCTGGCCTGCTGGCCGCCGGCATCACTTTTGGCCTCTTGGCCTTTATGCAGTTTTTGATTGGTCGTGAGCAGATGACGCTTGAACCTCCAAGGGAGGTTCCAAGGATTGCCCCATTCTGGGAAGGCGATCCGGAACTGGTTGTTCCTGACGATCCGCCCAAACCGGTTTTGCCGGAGGTTGTGAAAATAGATGACCCAGGTCCGGTTGGCCCTGTTGTCGATACCGATGGCATCACCTGGCAACCGGAGCGCCATCCGCCCACAGGCCCCGATAACCGGAACGGTCCTGACATCATCTTCAATGATGCTGTCCCCAGCCCGATCTTTCAGGTGCAACACCGGTTTCCCCGGCGCGCAATTTCAGCCGGGCTTGCCGGCTGCGCGATCTATGGCTTTACGATCAGCAAGACCGGTGGAACCAAGGATATCTATGTCATCGACTCAACGAGCGTGATGTTTGAAGGCAAGGGCGCTGAGGCCATCGCGCAGTATCGCTACAAACCGCAGATGATTGCCGGAAAGCCGGTTGAAACGCCGAACCAATCCATCCGCCTGGCCTGGGAAATCGAAGGTGAAAGCCTGCCAGACCATCCGGCGTGTCGTTGACGCCACACGCGGCACGACGGACCTGCCCCGCCGCCAGCGTCTGGCGGTGGGGCACCTTCGCATTCAGCCTGCTTGTGTCGATGGCAACCGAAGGGATGACGCTATCGATGGCGCCCATACCCAACCCTCCCGGACCAATCTATCTTGATCCGGCAGATTGGCCGGAGCCGAGCGCGCCTGTCGACCGACGAGGCCTTGATCGGGGTGCCTATCCAAAGTTCAAAGTGCCGGCCGTCTACCCCAAGGTCGCGAAGGACAATGAATGGGCAGGGTGCGTTTCCTATCGTTTCACGATCACCGAAGCCGGTAATGTCGATGATATAGCTGTCATTGATTCATCGAGTTTGGTTTTTGTAGAGGCTGGCCGAAAAGCACTTCACCAATACCGATACGAACCTATGAGCGTTGCTGGTGTCGCAACGGCGACACCTAATCAGACCATTCGCTTGATATGGGATGCTGAAGGCGCGGGGTTACCGGATCACCCGGCCTGCCGATAGCAATTTTGCCGGCAGCCTTGGCTTGGATTCCGGGCCTGCGACAGATAGGCTGATGTGATAATTGCTTCACCGAACGCCCGATTTTCACCGATGAAATTTCTTTGGACTCCATGTCGTTTCAACCTCTTGGTAGCCCTTGTCGCTGGCGCGATACATGTCGGATTGGCTGGCGTGCCTGCAGCTGCACAGGGGCCGGAGGCGAATTCCGAAGTCGATGAAGCCGACGGCGAAGTCAGTTCCACCATCCTGGGCCCGATCAACACGCTGGAAGCCATTCAAAAACCGCCCCGGCTTCGGGTTATCCACCGCGAGCGGGCACGCTGGCCGCGCGTTGCTGCTAAAAAAAGAACATCCGGCTGTGTGATCTATGGCTTCACCGTCGATGGATCAGGTTCGGTTGGCATGATGCACGTTGTCGATGCATCATCTGAAGCGTTTATCGAGCCTGGCAAAGAGGCGCTGCGCCGGTCCCAGTTCCACGTTGTCCGAAACGACAATAAGGATACTGAGGATGACAGCGCTGAAGAAACCGAAGGCAGTGGCGACGCCGGCGAAAACCCGGTGGCCGACAGTCCACCGCACGTCTTTCAAATTCAGCTCGTCTGGAAACTCTACAAGACGCCCCTTCCTGTCCATGACGCCTGTGAACCAGCCAATGAATTCAGTCCCCGCAGCCCGGCGCCGGAAGCGGTCGCGCTGAATGCAGGGCCAATGTACGGATGGCCGCAGAATCGGTTGGTTGGTGAGACTGTCACCTGCGAGGAACGGAATTTGACGCCATTACCGCTTCCAAAGGATGCTGACCGGGGGGCTTATCCCCGTTATCGAGTGACTCCTCAGTTTCCAAGGGCGGCACAAGAGCAGGGCTTATCGGGTTGCGTCACTTTCGGGTTCACGATCACGGATACCGGATCCACGCGAGACATCTACGTTATCGACTCATCGAGCGAGCTTTTTGAACGCAACGGTATCCGGGCTATCGAGCAGTTCTGTTATGCACCGGGTTACGTCGACGGTGAACCAAGCGCGACCCCCAACCAAACCATCCGCTTGATTTGGGAGCTTGAGGGCGAATACCTGCCCGATCATCCGGCGTGTAACCAATAGGTTCTGTTTTTGCTGTGATAGTGCGGCTTCACGCCGAATTGTGCCTTCACCCACCCTCGCAGCTATGCTTTCATTTGTGTTGTGACTATTTCGCTACGTGCACTGATTATTGTTGCTCTCGCTCTTTTCACCCTACTCGTTCTATTGCTGGGGCAGTGGGAACGAAACCCACAGGGTTGCGCCAATTCTCCTCAGGTAGACCCGCCGCTTTCTGCGGAGTTTCACAATGTAACCAAAATCGCGGGTCGCCATGTTGAACAAGGGCGATTTCCCAAAGCGATTGAAATGCTGGAAGACTATCGGGCCGATCCTGTGACACCCTTGATCGATCGCATCTCCATTGATTTCGGCTTGGCCCAGATTTACGGCATTTGGGGCGATTTCGATCAATCGGTCATCTATGCTCAACGAGCGGTCGAGGAGACACGATGCCGTGTCACACCCGCCCTTCAAGCAGCCGCCGAGGTCATGTTGGGCGGCCTTTATGTTGAGTTGGCGAGGCGGCACGACGGTGAAGAAGCGCAGAACTATTATCGCCTGGGGTTGAAGAATCTTGTGCCGGCTTTAGAGAGCGGGCCTTTGGCAACAGCACAGAACTTTGACGCGGTGGCAAATGTTTACATGGTGCTCGATCCGCCTGAGCAAGAGAAGGCAGCCGAGTGGCTTGAAAAAGGTGTTGCCGCATCATCTGACCTTACCGATCTAGTCACGGAAAACCGGCATCGCCAATGGGTACAGCTTCTCATGGCGCTGGATAATCTTGACCGGGTGGTCACGCCAGCACGGCAACTGGCGCAGAAATTCGACAATCAGCAAGACTGGTATCAGCTGGCGTATATCATCTGGACGCTGGGCCGGGCTGATGACGAAATTGCCCGAATGATCGCAGTTCTTGACGCCGAAGATCCACCCACTGCGAACCAGTATGCCTATCTGGTGCGGCTTAAAATGTTGACCAACAATGCCGACGCGGCATTGATGACGATGCAGGATGGCGTCGCGCGCAATATCGTGTCACAGGTTCAATACGACGAGTTCAAAAAACGGTACGACACCGTTTCCGGCACCGACGGGACGTCAGACGGTAGTAAAGGCGCTTATCCTACCTACCGTGTTCATCCTCAGTTTCCCCGTATGGCACAGGAACAGGGCATATCCGGTTGCGTCATTTATGGGTTCACGATTTCAGCCGACGGGCGGACAACAGATATCTTCCCGCTCGAAAGCTCCAACCCGTTGTTCGAAAGTTATGGGGAGCGGGCAATCGAGCAATTTCGGTATTTTCCAAGCACCGTCAATGGAATTGCTGTTGCGTCGCCGGAGCAGACTATCAGGTTGGTCTGGGAGCTCGAAGGAGAGTCGCTACCCGATCATGAAGCTTGTCAAGGGGATGAGGATTTCGATCCGGACGATAATCCTGATGGAAACTCCATGGAACCGCACGGCCCTGTTTTACCTAAAGGCTCCGGCTGATCAGTTCCTTCATGATCTCTGACGTGCCGCCATAGATTCGCTGCACGCGGGAGTCGGTGTAAAGCCGCGCGATGGGATATTCGTTCATATAGCCATAGCCGCCATGCAGCTGGACGCCTTCATCGACCACGCGGCCCAGCATTTCCGTCACCCACAGCTTGGCCATGGAGGCATCGGCGCTGGATAGTTCGCCGCGCAGATGATGCTCGATGCAGCGGTCGCAGAACGCCCATCCCACCTCGACCTGGGTTTTCAACTCGGCCAGTTTGAACCGCGTGTTTTGGAAGTCGAATACCGGGCTGCCAAAGGCCTTACGCTCCTTCACATACTCAACCGTCAGGTCATAGGCATGCTGCGCGGTGGCTTGCGCATTAAGCGCGATGCTGAGCCGTTCCTGTGGCAGTTCGGTCATCAGCTGAACGAAACCCTGGCCTTCTTCCGGGCCCAGCAGGTTGGACGTCGGGACGCGGACATCGTCAAAGAAAAGCTCTGACGTATCGGCGGCGTGCATGCCCATCTTGTCGAGGTTACGGCCCCGGCGAAACCCGTCCCGGTCGGCCTCGACCATGATCAGGCTGATGCCCTTGGCGCCCTGGGTCGGGTCGGTTTTGGCGACCACGATCACCACGTCGGCGTTCTGGCCGTTGGAGATAAAGGTCTTCGACCCATTGATGACATATTGGTTGCCGTCCATCAGCGCGGTTGTCTTCACCCCTTGCAGGTCGCTGCCGGTATTGGGCTCGGTCATGGCAACGGCAAAAACCGCCTCGCCAGAGACCATCTTGGGCAGCCATTCGCGCTTCTGGTCTTCGCTGCCATAGCTCAGCAGATAACCGGCACAGATGTCGCTGTGCACGGTAAAGCCGGGGCCTGAGGCACCGGCCAGGCCCAGCTCCTCATCGACGACGGCCAGATAGCGGTAGTCGCCTCCCGGGCCGCCATACTCTTCGGGTACCTGTGGGCACAGCAGACCCTGCTCGCCGGCCTTGCGCCAGAAGTCGCGCGGGACGCAGCCATCCTTTTCCCACGCTTCATGGTGGGGGGCCATTTCACGGGAAAAGAACCCGCGAACCGCGTCGCGGAACATCTCATGTTCCTGGTCGTAGACAGAGCGTTGCAGCATGGTGAACTCCTGTTGGACAGGCCGGTAACAAAGAGCAAATCCGCCCCGGTTGCAAGGTTGTTCGGCGGTTATTCAGCGCCAATCTCATAAAGTGGACTAATTCTGTCCATTTTCTCTTTTCTTAGCGCCGTAACGATCAATATGACCGATAAATTGTTTCGGGAGGACGCCATGCAAAACCCTGCTCAAACGGGTGAAGCGCCCTATGCCAGTCCGGCGCGGGCCTGGTATCTGATTGGCGTTCTTGTCCTCGCCTACACCTTTTCATTTATTGATCGTCAGATCCTGGGGTTGCTGGTCACGCCAATCAAGCGCGACCTGGGTATCAGCGACTTTGAGGTCGGGTTGCTGGGCGGGCTGGCCTTTGCCCTGTTCTACACCTTCATGGGGCTGCCGATCGGCCGGCTGGCGGACCGGGCGAACCGGCGCAATATCATCGCTGTCGGTATTGTGGTGTGGAGCGTGATGACCGCCGCCTGCGGACTGGCGAAGAACTTCTGGACGCTGTTTTTGGCCCGCATGGGTGTCGGTGTCGGTGAGGCTGCCCTCTCGCCCCCTGCCTATTCGCTGATCGCCGACACGTTCCCGCCTGATAAGCTCGCCCGCGCGCTTAGCGTTTACAGCATGGGGATCTTCATCGGCAGTGCACTCGCCTATATTGTCGGCGCAGGCGTGGTGCAGGCGGTCGACAATGCCCCGCCGGTCACCATTCCGGTCTTCGGTGAGATTCACGCCTGGCAGTTGACGTTCTTCATTGTTGGCCTGCCCGGCATTCTTGTCGCGCTCTTGATGCTGACGGTACGCGAACCCGCCCGGCGCGGCGTTAAGGCAACCAAACGGGCCGATGGCACCGAAGAGATAGAATCCCTGCCTCTGCGTGAGGTCCTCGCCTTCGTTCGTAAGAACATCAAAACCTATGGCGCGCATTTCGTCAGCTTTGCCCTGCTGGCGGTTTTTGGCTATGGCACCGCGCTGTGGATCCCCGAATTCATTCGCCGGTCATACGGTTGGGAGATTTATGACGCAGGCTACGCCTATGGCATTCTGATTCTGGTTTTTGGCATCGGCGGCGTCTTCTTCGGCGGCTGGTTCTGTGACTGGATGCGCAATCGCGGCCGGACGGATGCGAATATGCGCGGCACCATGATGGCGGCTGTCGCGCTGGCGCCTTGCGCGATTCTGTTCCCGCTGGCGGGGTCGGTCGAAATCGCGTTGGTGGTGCTGGCCGGCGCTGTGTTCTTTGGCGCCATGCCGACGGGCGCGGCAGCCGCCGCGCTGCAGGCAGTGACACCGAACCAGATGCGCGCGCAGGTGTCCGCTCTTTACCTGTTTACTGTCAATTTGATCGGTATGGGGGTTGGGCCTGGGCTGGTCGGGTTCTTTACCGACTTCGTTTTCCTGGATACCGAAAAGCTCTATCTGTCCCTGGTCGCCACCGCGGCGATCACGATCCCGCCGGCGGCGATCCTGCTGGCCTGGGGATTGAAGCATTACCGCAAAAGCCTGGAAGAAAATGAGGCGCGGATCGCCGCCGCGGCAGGGGCTGCCGTACCGGCTTAACATCTGAAATATCTGGCTTTCCTGCGGCCGCCTTCTATGCTGGTCGCGACCGTTCAGGTCCGTTTTGGGGAAAACGGGGAAGTCCAGCATTCATGTCGACGTCACCGCACGCCGAGCCACCTTATCCGCGTCCAGCCTATGCCTGGTACGTCGTCGGCGTGCTCATGGTCGCTTACACCTTTTCCTTCATCGACCGGCAGATTCTCTCGCTTTTGAGCACCGAGGTCATTCGCGACCTGCAGCTGACGGACTCTGAATTCGGCTTGCTGGCCGGGTTGGCCTTTGCACTGTTCTACACGTTGCTGGGCGTGCCGATCGGTATCGCGGCCGACCGCTATTCCAGGCGCGGGATCATCATGACCGGGATTGCCGTCTGGAGCCTGATGACGGCGGCCTGTGGTTTTACACGAAACTTCTTCGAGCTGTTCCTCACGCGGATGGGCGTCGGTGTCGGCGAAGCGGCGCTATCGCCGCCAGCCTATTCGATGATCACGGACTACTTCCCGCCCAAGACGCTCGGTGTCGCGCTCGGCACCTATGGCATGGGGATCTATATCGGCAGTGGCCTTGCCTTCATTGTGGGGGGCGCGGTGGTCGGCGCGGTCAGCGGACAGATGGTGCCGATGCCGCTGGTCGGCGAGATGAAAGGCTGGCAGGCAACCTTTATCATCGTCGGCCTGCCCGGTTTGCTGGTTGCGCTGATGATGTTGACGGTGCGCGAACCCTATCGCCGTGGCGTCCAGCGGTCGGGGGCCGATGGTGCCGTCGTCAGCGTACCGTTCTCAGAGGTGCTGGTTTTTGTGCGCAAGCGGTGGCGGACCTATGGCGCGCATTTTCTGGGCTTTGCTCCGCTGTCATTGATCGGCTATGGCTCTGCCGTCTGGACCCCGGCATTCTTCTACAGGACTTTTGATCAGTCTCCGGCTGATGTCGGCCTGATCTTCGGGCTGGCGGTGCTGATCATGGGGCCGCTTGGAATTGTTGCCGGTGGCGCGCTGGCCGATCGCTGGCGCCGCAACGGCATCACCGATTGTTACCTGCGCGCCGGGGCACTGGCGGCGCTGATCCTGATCCCGGTCAATGTCGCTACGCCGCTGATGCCGGCCCCTGAATATGCCTATATCCTGTTGTTCCCCGGTGCATTCCTGGGGGCAATGCCGTTCGGGGTGGCGCCGGCGGCGATCCAGGCGATCACGCCCAACCAGATGCGGGCGCAGGTGTCGGCGATCTATCTGTTCACCGTCAACATGATCGGGCTTGGTCTGGGCCCCTGGCTGATCGGCTGGATGACGGACAGCGTCTTTGGTGATCCGCAGGACCTGAAATATTCGCTGGCCATTGCCGGTGGGTTCACCGGCATATGGGCCGTGTTGGTGCTGCGGTCAGGGTTTGCGCCCTTCCGGCGCTGCGTCAAAGAGGCTGAAGCCTGGGCCGGTTAGACGGTCTTGTCTTAATCGCCCATCGCGTCGGCAAGATCTTCCAACGCGTCTTCGTCAGTGATGATCACGTGATGCGCGCCTTCCAGGGCGATCACATTCTCGTTGCGGAGTTTGGTAAATGTCCGGCTGACCGTCTCAATGGTCAGGCCCAGATAATCGGCAATGTCGCCGCGGCCCATGGCCAGGTCCAGCCGGTCGCCATTCTCGTTACATTGATCGTGTTCACCGCGCAGCCGAAGCAGAAAGGACGCAACCTTCTCCATCGGCGACTTACGGCCTAGCAGCAGCATCTGGTCCTGCGCCTGCTTCAACTCGTCGGCTGCCATATCCAGCAGCCGGCCTTGCAGATGCGGAAACTCATCAAGCAGAACGATCAGTTTCTCGCGCGGGAACCGGCATACGGTCACCGACCCTATGGCCTCTGCCGAACAGGTATAGGTGCCGTGGGTGGCCAGGCCCAGCATATCGCCCGGAAACACGAAGCCGACGATCTGCCGCCGCCCGTTGGGCAGCAGTTTGAACAGGCGGATCATCCCCGACGTCACATTGAACATGTGGCGCGGGTCGTCGCCTTCATCGAAGACCGTCTGACCGGCTTCGTATTCCTTGTGGGTTGCGATGGCTTCAAGCCGCGACAGATCGTGATCGTCCAGGACAGCGCATGCCGCCGTGCCGCGGACTTCGCATTGGTCGCAAAGTCCGCCACGCGGGACAATCCGCATCACCGGTCGAACGTCCATCTGAGCTGCGGCCGAAGCCATGGGCTAGCCTCCTAAGCTTGGGACTCCATATAGTTGCCCAGCGCCATGGCACCACCTAAATCGCCATCGATTTTCAGCTTTCCGCTCATAAATGCCATTTGGCCATTGAGTTCGCCGGACAGCAGCTTGCCATAGTCTTCCAGCGAGATGATCATCGCTGTATCGGCGTCGGCGTTGTCGTTGGTAACCGTATTCGGGTTCTGAGTCGCATCGATGAAAATGCAACCGTCGTCGCCAAAATCGATCTTGAATTTCTTGCCCAATCCGCTGTCCTTGCCTTCGAATGCGCCGGCAATCTGCTTCGTGATGTCTTCCAAGCTCATAGGTATTCCTCTTCTTCCCTAGTCTTTGTGATTGCAAGAGTATGCGAGCGGGCGGGGTCGATAATCAACCGGATTCAGTGCTTCAAAACCGTCTTGTTTGAGTCGCTTAGCGCCCTAGATTGTTCTAAAAAGTCACCCACGCTGATTATGCACCATGTGAGGTAGGACATGAACGTCGAAAACCCCAAGCAAATGAAGCCCGGCGAGGCGCGGTCCGAGGGCCCCTCTGTCCAGGACTATCTGAATACGGAAAAAGTACCCGTTCCCGACGTGCTGCGCCGTGACGTGAATGTTCACATGGGCAGCGAGGATTTGAACACCCGCCGCTGGACCAGCCGCGACTTTGCGGAGGCCGAAATGGAAAAGGTTTGGGCCAAGGTCTGGCAGTTCGCCTGCCGTGAAGAGCACATTCCCGAAGTCGGCGATCACATTGTTTATGATATCGGCGACTGGAGCTTCATTGTCATGCGGGTCGCTGAAGACGAGATCCGGGCCTATTACAACGCCTGCCTGCACCGGGGCACGCAGCTTCGCGCGTCAGGTTCCATGGGTAATGTGCCGCAGCTTCGTTGCCCGTTTCATGGGTTCACCTGGAATCTTGATGGCACGCTTCAGGAAATCCCCTGCGACTGGGATTTTCCGCATATCGACAAAGACAATTTCGATCTGCCGCAGGCGCGGGTTGAAACCTGGGGCGGCTTTGTTTTCCTCACCATGGATGACGATGCAGAACCGCTGCTCGACTTCCTGGGCGACATTACCGAAGAGTTCTCGTCCTGGGATTTCGAGAACAAGTTCATCCTCAACCACATCGGCAAGCGGGTCGATATGAACTGGAAAGTGGGCGTTGAGGCGTTCATCGAAAGCTATCATGTGATCGCGACCCACCCGCAGATCATGCCCTCAACGGGCGATGCGAATACTCAATATGATGTCGATCCGGACCAGAACTATAACCGGATGATTACCGCCATGGCGGTGCCCAGCCCGCATCTGGGCGACGATGTGCCGGAACAGAAGATTGTCGATGCCATGACTGGCCGGTCCTATCGGCTCAATATCGAGGATAGTGAATTCGCCGTGCCTGAAGGCAAGACCGCGCGCGAGTTCATGAGCGACCTGCGCCGGGCCACCATCGCCGACCAGTTCAAGAAGGACTATTCCCATTCGACCGATTCGGAAATGCTTGATGCCATTCAGTATTGGGTGTTCCCCAACTTCTTCCCCTGGGGCGGCTATGGCACCAACATCGTCTACCGTTTCCGGCCCGACGGGCTGAACCCGGATTCAGCGCTGATGGAAGTGTTCATTCTGTGCGATTACGACACATCCGGCCCCCGGCCTGAACCGGCGCCGTTCCGCCTGTTGGGAGAGGATGAAGAGTGGATTGAAGCCTCCGACCAGATCGGCGGGCTCGCCGCCGTGTTCCAGCAGGACATGGCCAATATGCCCCGCGTGCAGAAGGGGATGAAGACCCTGGCGCGCAACAAGGGTGTGACGCTTGCCAACTATCAGGAAAGCCGTGTCCGCCATCTGCACAAGAAGCTCGACGAGTATATGAACACGGAATAAGCGCGGCTCATTGGCCACCGTCACAATCCTACCATCCGGCCTGACCGTTCAGGTCGGTGAGTGGGATCATCTGCTCCGGGCCGCGCACGACCAGGGGCTTCGATGGCCGAATATGTGTGGCGGGGGCGGCACCTGCCGCAAATGCGTGCTTTCTGTCCTGGAAGGCGCAGACCACGCCTCACAGCCGACATCATTCGAGTTGCAGGGTCTTGCCAGTATCGCCCACAAGCTTGAAGGCGAACCCAAACCGGTACGCCTCGCCTGCATGCTGCGGACTAAAGGCGATATGGTGGTGAAAAAGGATGGCGTTGCACTGGCGCCTGAGGATTAAATCAGCCACTGTGTTACCGTTAGGTAACGGAGAGCGCTTTTTTGTCCACATCGACCCCGGTTCGTGACGATGCAACCGATAACCGGTGGTATGTCGCCAGTATTCTCCTGCTCGTTCACATTTTCGCCCATGTCGACCGAATGGTGTTCAATGTCCTTATTGAACCCATCAAGACAGAGTTCGGCCTTTCCGACACGGTGATGGGGCTGATGACGGGTCTCGCTTTTGCAGCCTTTTATGCCCTGGTCGGCATTCCCTTGGCCTATGTGGCGGATCGGTTTAATCGCCGCAATCTGATCGCCGCCTCCATCGCGGTCTGGAGCGTGATGACCGTACTGTGTGGCATGGCCGCGTCTGCCATACAGCTCGTGTTGGCCCGCATAGGCGTGGCCATCGGCGAGGCGGGGTCGAATCCGGCGTCGCATTCGATCATCGCCGACCTGTTCGAACCGGCGAAACGTGCCATGCCTATGGGGCTGCTCGCGACGGGTCCAAATCTTGGCATCATGTTGGGATTCATGATCGGTGGGTTGATAAGCGCGACCTATGGCTGGCGCTGGGCTTTTGTCGTCGCGGGCCTTCCCGGGTTGCTGATCGCCGTGTTGGTCTTGATGACCATCCGTGAACCGAGACGCGGCCACGCGGATGGCCACGCCATGGCGGCAGGGCCTGGTGGCGGCGGCGTTCGTGATGTTCTCGCCACCATGCGAGAGCGGCGGTCGCTGATCTGGATTGTCGCCGGGTTTTCCTTTGCAGGCATGTACGGCTTTGGGGCGATTTCCTGGATCACACCGATGTTCAACCGCAGCTACGGGATGAGCGAAGGCGAGATCGCCATCTGGATCGGCCTTGTCGCCGGGGTGGCCGGCACGATCGGAACCTTTTCCGGCGGGTATCTTGCCGATCGGTTTGGCAAGCGAGACGTGCGCTGGCGGCTCTGGATCATCTGTGTTGTCGCGGTGGGTGCTGCGCCTTTTGGCTTGGCTGCTTTCCTCGTGCAGAACCCATGGGCGACCCTCGCGCTTTTTGTTGTGCCGGGTACGATCGCTGTCTTCCATGCCGGTCCAAGCTTTGCGCTGGTGCAGGGGCTGGTCGACGTCCGTATTCGCGCGGTCACATCGGCGTTCCTGCTCTTCATCCTGAACGTGGTGGGCGGGGGGTTGGGTCCCCTGATGGTCGGCGTTCTCAGCGACCTGCTTCTGCCAAGCTACGGGTCGGAATCCGTGCGCTACGCCATGATGACCCTGACGATCCCCGCGCTCCTAAGCGCATTCTGCTATTTCATGGCAACGCGGACCCTGAGGCAGGACCTGGAAGCCGCCGGTTCGGCGCACTAGCCGGCCCGGCCTTCGATCAGGTCACGCCGTTTGGTGAAAACGTCAGCCAGGAAATCAAGCACCTTCCGGACCCGCGCGGTTTTGCGGAGGTCTTGATGGGTCAACAGCCAGATGTCCCAGCCCGGATAGAGTTCGGGTTCGGTCAGCCGCTCGAGTTCGGGCTGTAGGTCGGCATACATGCAGGGCAGCTGACTGATCCCCAGGCCCCGGCGCACGGCGTCGAATTTGGTGATGGAGCTATCGACGCGAAACCCGAGCGGCAGGTCGGGATAGTGCCGCTTGATCCACAGCGGCTCCTCTTCTTCATCGGTCCATCCAATCCAGCCCGTATGCTCTACCTCTTTGCGGCCATAGACCGCATAGGCCAGCGTTGCCAGCTTCCGACCGACCAGGGTCTCGTCGGGTGCGCCGGTCACCCGCACGGCTACATCGGCCTCGCGTTGTGACAGGCTGTGCACCCTGTCTGAGGCGAGCAGCCGGACTTCGATTTCGGGATGGTCGGCGGCAAAGCCGGCCAGCTCCTCCAGCAGAAAGGAGATAATGATGCTCTCGGATGCTGTTACGCGAACCGGGCCAGTTGCCCGTGTATCGCGCCCGGCGATTTCCCGGTCGAGGGCAAAAGCCGCCGCTTCCATCTGCTCGGCATAGGCGCGGATTTCCTCGCCTGCTGCGGTCAGCGAATAGCCGGACCGCAACCTATCAAACAGCCGGCTCTCCAGCTTTTCCTCAAGCGCTGCAATGCGCCGAGAGACGGTTGAATGGTTGACGCCTAGTGCTTCCGATGCGGCTGAAACAGACCCCTCCCGCGCCAGCGCCAAAAACACCCGAATGTCGTCCCAGTCTTTCATGAGCTAAAACTCCGGATGAGACGGATCCAGTTCGTAGGCCGAGACGAGATGAGAGGCGGATTGGCCATTTTCCCCCAATGCACGGTAGGCAGCGGCCAGTGCCATATGTGCTGTTGCACCAATATCGTGTTTCCACTGCCATGAGTTGAAGTGAATCAGATATCGGCGCCAAGGCTGTGATCTGATGTTGGCGACAAACCGTTCACCGGGATCAATTGCAGCAGCTGCATCGCCGCGGCCTAGGGCCTGCATGCAGGAACGGAAATCGCGTTTGTAGTATGACGCGAGCCGGCCCATGGCCAGCAGTGGGACAAGCATCACAAATAGTATCCACAGCCCTCTTGTTGAGGCCATGACTGCGACTGCACCGTAAGCAATTGCATTGAGCCATAGAATGAGGGTGATCCTACGGGTTTTGTTTATCTGATAAGATTCCATTTTCAGGTGCCGTTACTATAATTCATCAAATCCCCATTTGCCGCGCGGCGAGGTCGAGCATGATTTCTTCGGATCCGCCGCCGATGGCATTGACGCGCACCTCGCGGTAAATCCGTTCGACGCGGTTGCCGCGAATGAAGCTGGCGCCGCCCAGAATTTGCGCGGCCTCGCGCGCACAGAATTCCATAGTCCGCGTCGCCTGCACCTTCAACAGGGCCAGGTCTGCCGCGACGTTCTCATTTTGCGAGACCCGCCAGGTCGATATTTCCAGAAACGACTGCGTGGCTTTGATCTTGCGCACCATCTCTGAAATCTTGTGCCGGATGACCTGATGGTCGGCCAGGCGCTTGCCAAAGGTCTCGCGCTGCTGCGCCCACTCGACAGCTTCTTCCAGGCAGGCTTTGGCAGAGCCGACGCACCCAGCAGCCATGCCCAGCCGCTCGCCGTTAAAGTTGGCCATCACGGCGGCAAAACCGTTGTTTTCCGCCCCGACCAGGTTTTCGACGGGGACTTCGACGTCTTCGAAATAAAGCGTTGCGGTGTCCGATGCCCACCAGCCCATCTTGTCGAGCTTCGTGCGCGAGAAGCCTTTGGCATCGGTGGGGATCACCAGCACGGAAATACCGCCGGCGCCCTTGTCGCCCGTGCGGACAGCCGTGGTCACGTAGTCGGCCCGCATACCCGAGGTGATATAAGTCTTCGAGCCATTGACGACATAGTGATCGCCTTTGCGGACGGCGCGGGTTTTAATCGCGGCCACGTCGGACCCCCCTGAGGGTTCGGTGATGCCCAGCGAGATGATTTTCTCCCCCGCCAGCACCGGGGGTGCGATGCGCTGTTTCAGCTCTTCCGACCCGCCCGCCAGTACCGGTGGTAGACCAATCCCGTGGGTCATGAGGCCCGCACCGATGCCACCTGCGCCCAGCCGGCTCATCTCGTCCGATGTGACGAGCCGGTGGAAGTGGTCGATGCCTTCTGAAATACCGCCATATTCTTCCGGATAACCCATACGCAGCAGGCCAAAGTCTGATGCGGTCTTGTGGATGGAGCGCGGCATTTCACCCGCCTCCTCCCATTCCTCTATGTGAGGCTTGATCTCGACTTCCAGAAAGCGGCGCAGCTGTGCCCGCCATTCGGCGTGGGTCTCATCATAGAAGGGGCTGACCGCGTCCAAGGCATCAACGTCGAAAGGCCGGTTTTTCAGCATCGTTTCTTTCCTGACAGAATCTGGCAAGACCTTCGCTTATTCTATGGACACGGTCCAGCCGGGGGCCAGAACGTCATTATCCAGGATGGCCGGCACGAACCCGGCAGGGAGCTTAGAGGTATGACCACAGACGCTGAGATCATTTTCTATCACCGTGTTCCGTCGCGAGCACAGGCGGTACGTTGGATGCTGGAGGAACTGGGCGAACCCTATGATTTACGGGTCCTCGATTTCGAAAAAGACGAACACAAGTCGCCTGAGTATCTCGCACTCAACCCGATGGGTAAGGTCCCGACGATCGTCCATCAGGGGGTGCCGGTATCGGAAGTGGCGGCAATCTGCGCCTATCTGGCGGACACTTACCCGAAGGCCGGTCTAGGTGTTCCCATCGGCAGTCCAGGCCGGGGGCCTTATCTGAAGTGGCTGTTCTTCGGACCAAGCTGCTTCGAGCCAGCGGTTCTGGAAAAAATGGTCCCGCGCGAGGGCGCGGACCCCTCCTCTGTCGGGTGGGGCTCGTTTGAGGCGGTGATCGATACGGTTGCAGCCGGTCTTGAGCCGGGTCCTTGGTTCATGGGCGGCCAATTTACAGCAGCGGATATCGTAATTGGCACAGATCTGCGCTGGGGACAGGGGATGAATCTACTTCCTGAAAATCCGATTCTTGAGGCCTATATCGATCGGCTGAACGAACGGCCGGCGCTAAACCGGGCAACGAAATTGGATAACGAAATAGCGGCTCTTTCCTAAAAGAAGGTGTTGCAGGTCACTGTCGGGGGGCTGATCGGTGACCATAGTGGCGCAACCGTTCCCTGTGATACAGTATTGTGGGGAAAGTTGAGGGAGAGCATCTATGGTGCGTCGTGTCCTGGCCGCCGGTACCGGATTGGCCGCATGTTTGTTGATCGCAGGTGTCTTTATTCGGCCTGCGCCGGTTGATCCGCTATCTGCGTCTTCATCTAACGTTGCCGAACTGTTTGACCCAACACCGTTAGCCAGAGGCCTATGCGGCGGGGATGGCGCGCCCAGTCAGTCATTGCGCCAGCTGATCCAGCTGTTTGCAGCACCCGCTGCGCTGGCGGCAGTTGATGCGACTGACATGCCGATTCTCTACGACAACCTGGGTGATTTTCACGCCCCGATCTCGACCGAAAACGAAGAAGCGCAGGCCTATTTCGACCAGGGTCTGAAACTGGTATTCGGCTTTAACCATGCCGAGGCGATCCGTGCCTTCAAGGCGGCTCAAAAGCTGGATCCGAATTGCGCCATGTGTTTCTGGGGTGAGGCGCTGGCATTGGGCCCCAATATCAACGCACCCATGGCGCCAGAGGCCAATGCACCGGCCCGCGCTGCCAGTCAGGTGGCCATGGCGCTTCGCGCGGATAAACCCGATTACGAGCAGGCGCTGATCGAGGCACTGGACACCCGTTATTCAAACGATGCCGAGCCCGACCGGGTGGCGCTCGATGCGGCCTATGCCGACGCGATGGAGGCCGTCCATAAACAGTTTCCCAACAATCTGACAATTGCGGTGCTTTATGCCGAAGCGGTGATGGATACCCAGCCCTGGGACTATTGGGAGGCGGATTTCGCCACGCCCAAGGGGAAGATGGGCCTTGCGCTTGAGGCGATTGAGGGGGTTTTGCAGCGGCACCCGGATCACCCGGGGGCGATCCACCTTTATATCCATGTCACCGAGGCGTCGGTCGACCCGTGGCGCGCTGAACCCTATGCCGACCGGCTTTTGACCCTGATGCCCGGGCAGGGGCACTTGGTCCACATGCCGTCGCATACCTATTACCGGATCGGGCGATTCAAGGATTCACTGGATGCCAATGTCTTGGCGGCGGCAGCTGATGAAGAATATCTGCAGACCGCAGGCGACGGCCCTGTCTATCGCTACGGCTATTATCCCCACAACGTCCACTTCCTGATGACATCGGCACAGATGGCGGGCGACTCTGACAACGCGCTATCGTCAGCAGAAAAGCTTGCGGCGATCCTGAATGATGACATTGTCGCCGCCGTGGCATGGGTCCAGCCGGTCAAGGCCGCGCCCTATCTCACCCATGCCCAGTTCAGCGACCCGGCAACGATTCTGGCCCAGCCTGCGCCGCCGTCTCAGTTTCCGTTTGTGACAGCGCTTTGGGAGTATACCCGGGGCGTCGCCTATGCCGCCCAGGGTAATGCAATTCTGGCCCGGCAGGCGATCCAGCGAATCACCAGAATTCGCGAAACCGCCGATCTGCAGGTGCTGATCGATGGGGCTGTCCCCGCACCGGAGATTCTCATGGTTGCTGAGCAGGTGCTGACCGGCCGTATCGCCATGGCGGAACAGAAATATGATCAGGCGGCAGAGGCTTTTGCGGCAGCAGCGGAGCTACAGGATTCACTTGCCTATACCGAGCCACCCTACTGGTACTTCCCTGTTCGACAGTCGCTGGGTGCGGCCTTATTGATGGCAGAAAAGACCGATGAAGCGATCCAGGTGCTGCGGGAATCGTTGGTCCGGGTGCCGAATAATGGCTGGGCGCTCTACGGATTGATGAAGGCCTATGAGGCCAAGGGCGACCTTTTTGCCGCGTCCCATACAAGGGAACTGTTTGAGAAGGCCTGGGCGGGTGAGGCTCCACCTGATCTCAAGAACATCTAGCGGGCCTCGGGCTTCCAGTCCTTGTTTTGCAGAAACGCTGGTTTGCGGTCCTTGCCGGTCTCGCGGGCGTGACGCTCGGTCAGCCTGTCGGTCAGCCATTCGAACCACTCAAAGGCCGCGGGATTGTTCTCAACACGCCGGTTTGAGTCTACATGCGGTTTGAGCTTCTGCCAGCACAGGATCAACACATCCCCGTAAATATCGTCGACAATATCCAACGGAACGTGGCGCCGATGCACGAGCACACCGATCGTCTCGACGGTTTGACCGAAAAGGTGAATCTGGCCCGTCAGTTCGGCGTTCGCCAGCACGTCGCGCGGCCGCAAATCTGCGTCCATCCGATAGACGGTGGCCATGGCGTGGATGAATTCAGGCGTTTGAAATGATCGAACCAACTCGCTAATCGCTTCATGGTGACGGGTCATCCTGAACTGGCGCAGTTGGACCGCAGCGAACAGCACACCAAAGACAATGGCGACTGTTTCGATCAATGGCAGGACGAGGTCCGCAAGTATTTCCATGACACCCCCGATAAAGGCAAAGCGATAAGAGCACGGTAAAGCAGATTTCCTGCTTGGAAAATCAGCGATGGACAGATAGTGCTGTTTAGGGGAGCAAAATCATGATCAGCCCAATGCGATGTGTGGTTGCGATTCTGTTGTCGGTTGGCATAGCGGCGTGTGGCGAGGAACCTGATACATCGCCCGATGCGGTGCCTGCGGCTGTAAACCCGATCAAGGAAACTAGCATTGCCGAGTGCGGGGACCGGAACGGTTTTGCACGGCGCTTGACGCGCAATGCCGATGGGGCCCGCTGGGAAAGTGGCTGGATGGGGTATTTCGAGCGTGACTATACCGTGTGCCTGACCGACTCCAACCGGCTGGAGATTCGGTTTGAGCAATGCATTGTGTGGGGTCCGCGTGTTTCGGGCATGAACAGCAAGCAGATGATGGCGGAATGCGAAATTCCGCCGTTCAGATGGCAGCGCGGCCGGCAGTCTCTAGGGTTGAACGAGATCGTGCTGGCCGGCATTCGGATCGAGGAAGCCGATGCCCGGCTGCAAGGGTCAGGCTTGCGCGTTGTCTTCAACTGCAATGACGGATTGCTGGGCTGCGAACGCGTTCATGAGGGCTTCAACAGAAAGGCGCTCTTCGGCGTGCTCTGCAAAGACCGCGAAGCCTGTGAAGAAAGTGCCGAGATCATCCGCAAGCTGGTGATGGGCGCTTGATGGTTGCGTTGAGAAGCCTTGTGGTTGGGGTGTTGGCGTGGATGTCACTGTCACCGGCATCGGCGGAAGATCGGCTGATCGAAGCGCGGGAGTCGATTTACAACTCGATCTACATTTCTGACCGGGATGGCCTGCGGGTGATGTCGTTCGGGCGTAACAAGCGCTACTGGACAGAGTCGATCTATGACCCGAATGACGAACTGGCGCTGGTGCTTGCCTATGGCCGCTATATGACCGCGGCACTCGCCTACCCGCCCAAGCTGGATGCAATTGCGGAGATCGGATTTGGTGGTGGCCGGACGGCTTGGTACTTGCACAAGCACTTGCCGGATGTGCCAATCGTTTCGGTCGAACTGGACCCGGAAGTTGTGGCGCTTGCAAAGCAATATTTCGGTGTCGCGGACGGCCCGAATTTCGAGATCGTGGAGAAGGATGGCAGGTTATTTCTGGTCCGAAATAAGACTTCCTATGACGTGATCCTGGTCGATGCCTATCGCGGACCGTTTGTGCCGTTCCACCTGATGACTCGGGATTTCTATCAAGTTGCCAAACGCAACCTGACCCCCGGCGGCGTGCTGGCACAGAACATCCACACCACGACCATGCTGTTCGACTCAGCGATTGCGACGCTCAAAAGCGTGTTCGATCATGTCGACCTCTATCAGCCGCGCGGCACCAATAATGTGGTCGCGATTGCCTATGACGGCGCCAAACGCAAACGCCGCGATCTGATGCAATCGGCAGAGGCACTGCAAGCCAGGATCGGCTTCCGGTATGCCCTGCCAGGCCTGATTGCCGACCGCCGGGTGGTGAAGCGCGTGCCGGATGTTGACCCGCTGACCGATGACTTTGCACCGGTCGAAATGCTCAAGGCGATCGAACGGCACAATCAAGGCATTGATGATCTGGTAGAGGTGCCGGAGTGATGGGCGTGAAACAGCGGATTTTTGAGAACGGCATCTACCTCAACGGGCTGGTGCTCGGTTTTGTCCTTATGGGGTTCGAGATGCTGGGCAGCCGATATCTCAACCCTTATTTCGGAAGCGGTATTGTCACCTGGGCGGCGCTGATCTCGACCGTGCTGGGCGCGCTGATGGTCGGCTATTACTTGGGTGGCTGGCTGGTTGATCGCAATCCGCGGGCGTCGGTGCTGGCGAGCCTGTTGTTGGTCGCGGCGGTTTATCTGTTTCTGATCCCCGCTGGTGCCACCGGCGGCATTGAACTTGTCCTCGACTATGTTGGCGACGGCAATTTCGGTGTCATCGTTGCGGCCATGGCGCTGCTATTCATCCCGCTGGTTCTGCTGGGAACATTTTCACCCTTCGGCGTGCGTCTCCTGCTCGACAAGACAGAACGCGGGGGCCGCGTGACAGGCCGGGTTTATGGCATTTCCACGGTCGGCAACGTGATCGGCACGTTGGTCACGACCCTGGTGCTGATCCCGGCTATCGGAACGCGGACCATTACACTGATTTTCGCCAGTATTGTCGTGTTGTGCGCGATAAGCCTCTTCGCGCTGGATCGCCAGAGGCCCGTTGTAAACTAGAACCCGTCTTTGGGGAAAGGTGGTGCCCCGCGCTCATGTAATTGGGAAGTAGGGGAGACAGTTAGAGCGCCGGGGCACCGAGCGGACTGACCTTTGGGAGGGAAGGCCAGTAACGAGAAGAATGCCAAACCTCTAAGGTCCTGACGAATCTATTATTTTCGAGAAAAGCAGACGCAAATTTACATCGTATTTGATGGGAAATGTTCCGGTCGAGGAAGGTGATGCCCGCAGAGGGAGGACGTTTGACCTTCTAGCGGTCATCCTGCGCCAGGGCTTCGCAGGACACTTCTTGGTCTAGCGATCTCCGGGTGGCTCGCCATCCGCCCGGCCTTCGCAGCCGAAGCGGCTGCTTCGGCGGAGTAGGCAAGCCCGAAGAGCGAAGGGTAGTGCGCCTAGAGGGAGAAAGTTTGAACTCAAACAGCCCATGCTCTGCTGCTGAAGCAGCTACGCAGGGCACGCCTGTTCGCAGCGACGCTTCTTGGGCGGTATCTCGCCCTGCGAAGCCTCGGCGAAGCAGGATGGTGCCCGGGGAGAGAGAAAGTTTGAACTCTCTCTTTGAAGTTTTAGAGGATTGGGAGCACCAGTTACAAGCGCAGAACATTGACTTTGACGGGCTGGATCTATGAGCAGCCCCGTGTTGGCCAAGGACTTCTCAAAGGCAGCAGTGAAGCCCCCTAAGCGTAAACGGAAGGCTCCGCCGCCTTTCTCCATTCGGTTCACAGACGAAGAACGGGCGCGTCTTGACCGGGATGCTGGGGCGTTGTCCCTCGCCGCTTATATGCGCCTCAAGCTGTTCGCGGGAGACGAACCGCCGCCAACCAAGCGGAAGCCAACGCGGAAAAAACACATCCCTTCCGCTGAACTCGCTGTCATTGGTCAAATGCTCGGCGGATTGGGACAATCCCGGCTTGCTTCCAACATGAACCAGATTGCCAAGGCCGCGAATATCGGGACGCTGCCTGTCAGCCCTGAGCTAGAGGCAGAGCTTTCGGAAGCCTGCGCCGCCATTCAGGATATGCGCCGAAATCTCATTCAGGCTTTGGGAGTCAAAGCCCGATGATCCTTAAAGGCAATGCGCGGGGCGGCGCGAAAGACTTGGCGCTGCACCTTGAGAAAGAAGAAAACGACCATGTAGAGGTTTATGAGCTTCGCGGCTTTGCCTCGGATAATCTCATGGGAGCGCTGAACGAGATTTATGCGCTCTCACGCGGCACGAAATGCCGCCAGTTTATGTATTCGCTGTCGCTGAACCCGCCTGAAACTGAGAGGGTGTCCACGGCGGATTTTGTTGATGCGATTGAGCGCTGTGAAAAAAAGCTGGGTCTGGATAGCCAAGCCCGCGCCATTGTCTTTCATGAAAAGGAAGGACGCCGCCATGCGCATGCGGTTTGGTCACGCATCGACATTTCCGAGATGAAAGCCGTTCAACTTTCCTATGACCGCAAGAAACTGAAAGCTGTATCCTGTGAATTGTTTCTTGAACATGGCTGGCAAATGCCGCCGGGGCTGGTGAAGGATTCCGAGCGCGACCCGCTCAATTTCAACTTGGAAGAATGGCAACAGGCCAAGCGCACAGGGCAAAGCGCCAAGGACATTAAGGCCGCTATTCAGAATGCCTGGGCGATTTCGGACAACCGGGCGTCGTTCACGCACGCGCTTGAAGAACGCGGCTTCAAACTGGCGCGGGGAGACAAAGCACCGTTTTTGGCTGTCGATCACCACGGCGAGGTTTATTCGATCCCGCGCATGGTCCCGAATGTGAAAACGCGGGATGTGCGTGAACGCCTAGGCGATGAAAACGCGCTGCCCTCTGTGGGTGAAGTCACGGCGCAATATGCGGGGGAGATGGCGGCAGCGATGCAGCGCCACAAAGCCGAACTGCAACGGGCTGGGCATGTCGAACTGGCGGAACTGAAAGAGGATAAAGAACGCCTTGTGATGCGCCAGCGGACGGAGCGCGAAGCGTTCTTGAAAGCACAGCGCGAACGGCAAGAACAGGAAGCCGTTGAGCGCCAAGCCCGCTTCAAAAAGGGTCTTGGCGGCTTATGGGACCGCCTGCGCGGTGAACATAAGCGCATCCGCGAGCATAATGAGCGTGAAGCCGAAGTCGCCGCGCTGCGTGATTCCGATGAAAAAGATAACCTCATATTCGCTCAACTGGCGCAGCGCCGGATGCTGAAACAGCGCGTCCTTGCCTTTAAGGACCACTACACGGAACAGCGCCGCGAGCTTGATACGGACCGGGCGCGGTTTGAAACGATGCGTAGAACCGCTCTTGAGCACAAGCGGGATGAATTCAGGAAAGCCAGAGCGAACAGCCCGCAGCGCAAGACCCGTCGCAGCTGTAATCGCGGCCCTGAACCTGAATTGTAACCACGCCTTCCTGCGTTAGGTTTGTTGCTTCGGAATGGGATGAAAAACGGCCTTCACCCAGCCCTGAGGCTGTTTTTCAGCCCCGGAGCAACAAACCGGGCCGGATAGGCACCGCCCCATCCGCCTATTCCCTAAATCCTATTGTTGCTTTGGAAGGGTTTGAAACAGCCTTCCAATGAAGCTGAAGCTCCTCTTCTACTGAAACTTACAAGGGATCGAGATCACATGGCCGAAAGAGTTTCCTCCCTCGGTTTACGAGAGTCCCGGTTCAGGGTGGCCGAGCGCTTCAGCCAAATACAACTGGATCCAAATTTTTATTCGATATACAATCTTGATCGAAAACGGTAGGATGACCTCGATGACTGAAGTAATAAAAAAAAGAAAAAATGTACCAAAAAGCATTCAAGAACTCGGTTCAAGCATCTGGAATTGTAATGTTTCAAGTTTACTAGATAGATTTCCCGAAGAAGAAGTTTTTGACCTTATAGTCACATCGCCACCGTACAATATTGGAAAAATATATGAAAAAAGGGAGGATATAGAAGACTATATAGAATTTCATACGAAAATTATCAAACAAATGGTCCAGCGCTTGAAGAAGACAGGGAGCTTTTGCTTCCAAGTTGGGAACCATGTGAAAGATGGTGAAATACTACCTTTAGATTACCTCTTTTACCCAATAATCCATGACCAAGGTATGAAGCTGCGAAACCGCATAGTTTGGCACTATGGGCATGGGCTGCACCAAAAGCGCCGATTCAGCGGTCGCTACGAAGTGGTTTTGTGGTTCACCAAGACTGACACATACGAATTCGACTTAGACGCCGTGCGTGTTCCGCCAAAGTACCCGGGCAAACGAGCATATCGGGGACCTCGGACGGGACAGCTATCCTCTAACCCGCTCGGCAAGAACCCGGAAGATGTTTGGGAGGTCAAAGATTCTCCACATGATCTGTGGCAGATCCCAAATGTCAAAGCTGGTCACGTAGAGAAAACTGAGCACCCCTGCCAATTTCCCGTGGGCCTGATTGAAAGACTGCTTCTAGCGCTGACCAAAGAGAACGATGTTGTTTTCGACCCGTTTGCCGGAACCGGGTCCGCAGGCGTCGCAGCTTTGCTCCATGGCAGACAGTTTTGGGGATGCGAGATAGACCCAGAATACGCCGAACTAGCCGTGCAGCGAATGCGAAAGACATGTAAAGGTGAAGAGCGGTTTCGCTCACACGCCAAACCGATTTATGACCACCGGAAGTCGAAATTGTCGGTAGACCCAAACAAACTTGGCATCGCGGCAGAATAGAATTCAAGGGAATCACATGTCGCCATAAAGATTGAGGTTTTTTTGATGGAATTAGGATGGCCGTTACCAAAGCGAAAACAGCACCTTGCAGATCTCGTCAAACAGGACAGCAAGAAAACTGACCGCGTACGATTTCAAGGGAAAGCTCAATTTATGCCGGTGTATTCCGTGCCGCTGGACCTACCACGTTATCGGTTGGAGAACGGTCGCACGACGGGCTTTCAAGCAGAGTACTTAGCAGCCCACCCTGACGTAGAAGAGGATTTTTTTCGAGTCGATGGAGAATCCGAGGCAGCGCAGTCCGTCCAGCACGGTATTCTCAAGAAACTCGCACGGGGTTCTAAAGACCTGTTCCGGGAGTTTGAAACGGCAGAACAGGAAGAGCCGATCATACTTTCGGCAACCGGATATGTGATTAACGGAAATCGGCGCCTGTGTACCTGGCGAACGCTCTACGAAGAAGACCCCGCCAGATACAGCCGATTTGCAAACATCGACGCGATCATTCTTCCGCCATGCGACGAAAGAGACCTGGATCGACTCGAGGCAGAACTACAGCTCAAAGAGGACCTGAAAGCGGAGTATAGCTGGACCTCGAAAGCGCTAATGATGCGAGAGAAGATGACAAGATTTTCTTATAATGAAGAGGAAATTTCGTCCATTTATGGTTTTAAAAAAGGAGAGCTTCAGGAGTTATTGGATTGCCTTGATTACGCTGACGAGTACCTAAAAAGCCGTGATCTGACACGCCAATATTCACAGGTTGATGGGAAAGAGTTTGCGTTCCGCCAGATTTGCCGCAGTAGAAAAAAGGTAAAATCTCCACGCTCCCGTGAGGTCTTTGAGAAATCTGCATTTTGTTTAACCGATGATGCTGCAGAAGGTACGAGAACCTATGCAGAAATCCAAAAAGCAGCCGACAATCTGAGCGAAGTCACATCCGGTCTAGCTGCAGAGTTTGAGGTCGATACCGAAGGAAAGTCGGAAACCGAGGTCGCGACCGCCCTTACTGCGATTCTCGAGGATAGCGCTAACTTCGACCGAGCACGGGAGTCCATTCAAGAAACAATTGCGTCTGCTACGGCGCGGGCACGCGACAGGAAAAAAGAGCTGCATGTTTCAAGTCGCGTCGCGCAGGCCAAGCAGAACCTTATAGATGCGAAACAGGCAATTGACGAAAACGCTTCGCGCAAAGGCGTTGTAGCTCACTTGGATCAAATCGCTGAGATTGTTGCCGAACTTCGCCGGTGGGCGGAGGACGATGAGTAGAGCGGTTCGAATATCCTATGATGAGACGTCGCGGTCCGCGCTTGTAGAAGTCGAGGGATCCGAAGATACATGGCGGTCTATCCGCCGTGTGTGCCAGGACTCTTTTGGGGAAACCGACGTCACCGGTCAGACCTCACTCGAAATGCCCTGGTGGGCATTTTTGGGCTGCCTGGATGAAATCGAATACTACGCTAACCGTTATCAGGTCCCTCTCGAACATTCCCAAGATGCTGCTAAGCGCCTTCAACAATCCAAAGCTGCTGTCGCACAGTATGAGGAAGCGAAGACGGGAGTCGGCCCGTCCGAAGCCGAGATCTTTACCGAGCTCGCATCCAAGAGATTTCTGCGAGAACTTACCGAAGAGCAAGCGCGGAACGTGAGCAGAATGATGGCTCTGCCATCAGCCGCCACATTCTCCGTGCCAGGTGCCGGGAAGACCACCGAGGCGTTGTCCTTTTATGCGTTGAAGCGTACTCCCGAAACCCGCCTTCTCGTTGTATGCCCGAAAAACGCATTCGCGGCATGGGAAGAGCAGCTCGCACTTTGCATGGAGCATGAGGACCAGTTTATCCGATTGCGCGGCGGAAGAATTGCAATTGAAGCGGCCCTAAAAGAGGCGCCCCTTAAAGCCCTTATCACTTACCAACAATTACCCAATGTTTTGGATCTGATCGGGGCATACCTCGAATACTGGGATAGTTTCGTTTTTTTGGATGAGTCTCACCGAATAAAACGAGGGTTTCAGGGTGTCATAGGAAACGCAATTTTGTCTATCGCCCAAATTCCAAAATCGAAACTCATTCTATCGGGCACTCCGATGCCGAATGATGTGAGCGACCTGGTACCGCAGTTTCGGTTCCTGTACCCAGAGATCTTGGCAGATGAGGAAACGGTCGAAGAGTACATTCGACCGGTATATGTCCGAACGACAAAAAGTGAACTTGGGTTACGTCCACCCGAAAAAACGATCAAACGACTTCCGCTTAAGCCGGCGCAATTCGAGTTGTACCAATTGCTACGCTCAGAAACCGCTCGTCAAGCGAAAGCGAATCTGAGCCGCATTGATCTGAGTGCTTTGAGACGGGCGGGTCGCAGTGCCCTTCGCCTTCTTCAAGTCGCTACAAACCCGTCTCTGCTTGCGCGATTAGAGGAGTTCGAACACGAAACGCTTTTGTCCGAAGTGCTTAGCGAGGGCGATAGTCCGAAGTTAGAATATGCCTGCTATAGAGCCAGGGAATTGGCGTTCGAGGGTTATAAGTCGATTATCTGGTCGAGTTTTGTCCAGAATGTCGAGTTGGTGTCGAACCGCCTACTCGACATTGGGGCGGAATATATACACGGCGGTGTTGATGCGGGAAGTGAGAACGAGGAAGGCACCCGTGAACAAAAGATAAAGCGCTTTCATGATGATGATAACTGCTGGGTCATGGTGGCTAATCCTGCGGCTTGTGGAGAAGGGATAAGCCTGCATACCGTTTGTCATCACGCGATTTACCTCGATCGAAATTACAACGCTGCGCAGTACTTACAGTCTGAAGACAGAATCCATCGCCTTGGACTTCCCCCGGAGCAACAAACGTTTGTTGAAATTTTGCAGTCACCCGGAACGGTCGATGAGTCCGTTGATCGGCGCCTCGGAATCAAAATTGAAAACATGGCAAGGGTCCTAAACGACGCGTCATTGAACGAGGAACCTGAGATTATTGATTTGGATGCGGATGGCTTCGATGTCGATGACTTCAACGATTTCAGAGCCCACCTTGCCGAGAAGGTTGCATGAGAGATGTTTTCGGTAGGCGTTTTGTATTCGTGCCAAACCTTTCTACAGGTTATTCGTGAAGATCGTCTCGACATCGAGAATTTTGAAAAGAACTTCACCCGCATTGAGGTCGCAGATGGCAAAGCGGTTTTGTCACTATCTCAACAGTGTCGATGGATAAGAGTTTCTGAAGATGGAGCTATTCGGCTCACGGAACGTGGCGAGTTTATTCTGGGCAAAGATAGCGCTCAGATGTGCCTTCGCGAACAGCTCCTAGACCTTTTGTCGTCCGAACCGCCACCGTGGGCGCGAAAGTTGATCCAAGGTCGCTATGAAGCCCTGAAGGTCATGCCACCTGACGCGGCGCAGTGCTTCAAGGATTGTGAGCTCACAGATGGATTTGAGGATGATATCGTTGATTGGTGGGACGTAGCGTCGCAATCCGTACGTTCTGAACGTTCGAAATTAAACCACGAAGTTGGGAGGCGGGCCGAAAGGCTTTCTCTGGATTACGAACGACAGCGCACAGGCGTTGAACCGCTGTGGCAGGCCGTACAAACAAACGTTGCTGGGTATGACGTGCTTTCGCAGGTCGGAGCGAGTTCCAGCGAACGGCTAAAGATTGAGGTCAAGGGCAGCCGAATGGGTCGAAAGGAGGCCTCTTTCTTTCTTACGAGAAACGAATGGCGAACTGCTGAGAAGTCTGGAGCCTACGAGTTTCATCTCTGGCTTGTACATGAAACTCCTAGGCTGTTCGTCGTTCCGGCAAGTGAACTTGAAGCTCACGTCCCAGAAGACAGGGAACAAGGCCGCTGGGAGACTGCACAGTTCTTTTTCAAGGATTTTACCGACTATGCGGTTCCTCTGAACTGACTATGCGTTGTGGAATTCGCCAGCGGCACGATCACAACAATTCTGCTATGGCGGTGTCGGAGGTCGCAGGAACGGTCCTCTGACTGCCGGGTGTTGGAGGCCACTACTCCGACAATTGAATTTTAAAGGGCGTGATAGTTCCTGATCGATGGGTGCAGGGAGAGCCGAAGTCTCCCGCGAGTGATGAAACGACGATACGTTTCAATGGCGCATGAAGGCTCGATGCTTGAATGCGCCAAACGAAGCCCTTAGCGCCTCCGGCGCTTTAGGGTTTCCCTGGGAGAGATTTTTAACGAGAGGCCGGAGAGCCTCTCTTAAACAAGATTGCGTGTACTACACGCACATCTTGCGCGCAGCGCTAAGCAGAAAAGCCGGGAAATCAGGGGAGTAGAAAGATGGTAAGACTGCAAAGCAGAAAACAAAGAAGCAAAGCAAAGAATCAAGAAACGGAAGGGAAAGGCGGAAAACGAGAAGCGGGAAACTAAAGCAAAGAGCTGAATACGAAAGGCGAAAAACCAGTGCGATGAGCCTGTTTCGGAAAACACTACCGGATATGCAGGACGCTGCAATGCAGCAAGGGTTAACAGTCCCTTAACTGGTATTCCGTATACTGTATTTCATGAAATGCGGTGTTTGTGATCGTAGTGTAATTAAATTTCGAGTGCGGGCGGGCACATCGGCGCAATACGCCGTGAATAAAGCGAATAACAAAGTCATTTGCTTTCGCCGCTTAGCTGTAGGCAAGCGCAGATTTTCAAAGCATCGGGGGCGCTCATGACCTCCGGTAAATATCCAGATGATTTCGAATTCATAACGGCGATGCAAAACGCCAAAGCACGGGCAGAGGATCTGGACCGCTTCAACCGCGCTCAAGCCGGACTGGAAACCGGGGACGGCAATCGCCACAACAACAAGGACAAAGATAAAGCTCTGATTGCAGGGCGGCGCAGCAGCGATCTTACGCAGCTTACAGCGCTGGATCGTGCGCTTGAAGACCCGGCCTATGCGCAAGCCTATTGGGAGCTTGTGGATACGTTGAACAAATACGAAAGCGCGACGTCTGCGGTGATTTCACAGGAGCAGGCCGATATTGCCGAAATGGAAGCAGATGCCGGACGCCTGCCCGATGGCACGATTGTCTTCAAGGATGGCAATGGCGATGTGTTCACCGCCGATGGCAAGCGCATTGATCCCGATACCGCCGCCGGGGTGCGATGGCCGAAGAATGCGCCAAGTTGGGAAGAATATCAGCAGCGTAAGAAAGAGCTTGAAGAACTACGCCGTTATCAGATTGACGTTATCGGCAGGGTCCGCGACAGGATTAACGATCCTGAGAACCCGCCATCGAAGGATGATCTCGAGAGATGGCGCGAGGAGCTACAAAAAAAGGCACCGCAAATTCTGCGCAGAGAAGTTGATAGCGCTCCCGAATCTCCTGACCTATCTGCAACGGATAAAAAGTTCGATGTTGAAGGTCCGCCTATCTAATTGATGGAGCCGCATCGTTTTTCCATGACAGCAGCAATCACACCCCTTGGGTGATATGTGGAATATTGCCTCATCACATCCAAAATTTGATTGTTAGCGCTACTCTCGTCCCCGTAATACCAATCCTCCAAGCACTTGCCCTGCGCCTCGTTGTATCGCCCTACGATCAATCCCGCCATGCCAACCGACGTGCGGATGTAAAATTCCTGACTGTCCCGCTTCCATGTCAGGAAGTCCGAGCCTTTGAAAGCTTCTGCATATGCGGCTTGCTGAAATAGGCCAAATAGCAAAGCGAATAACATAGCATTCAGTATCCGGCGGTACTTTCCGAATGCAGGCTTCACCTTGGTTTTTCTTAAACAAAATTGGGAATTCTGTTTCCGCTATTGATTTTCTTGACTAATTTCTTACGATAAAGCGTTGGAGAGGCGGATTTGTGACCGTCCCGACCAACCCCAAACAGGCGGAAATCCTAGGAGTGTGTAGGCCGTGAAACAGAATTCCCAATTCTGTTTCAGCAGGAGCGCACGAAAGGAGATTTCATATGCCCGAACCGTTCAACGGCATGAACCTGTTTACGCTGTTAGGCGAGCGCAAATACCTCTCTGGGCCAGAGCGGAGCCGATTTTACGACTCGCTTGACGTGCTGGAGAATCCGAAAGACCGGACGTTTTGCAAAATGATCTACTGGACAGGCTGCCGCCCGAGTGAAGCCCTTGCAATGTCGGCCCTGAGCATCGACCTGTCAGAGATCATGGCAATCATTCGCAGCCTCAAAAAACACGGCAAGATGAAGGGGCGGCATTTTCGGTGCGTGCCGCTGCGGAGTGATTTCGTCGATGAACTGGATGAAGTGCACCATCTCCGCGAAGCGCAGGCGCAGCCGGATCATGGTGCAGGTACCCGGCTTTGGACCGACAGCCGCACAACGTATTGGCGGCGCTGCAAAGCAGTGATGAATGCTGCGGGTATCCAAGGTGTAAGAGCCAGCGCCCGTGGCCTGCGTCATACGCTAGGAGTTCATGCCGCCGTCAACGAGATTCCCGAAAGCAAGATACAAGTATATCTCGGCCATGAAAGTCTTGAAACCACAGCAATCTACCTCACCGCTATTGGCCCGGAAGATCGGGTCATTGCCGAGCGCATGTGGCATTGAGGGTGACATGCCGAGCCGCAAGCCCAACCATATTGACCGCCAAATAACCGCCCGGATCAAGCAGCGCCGTGAAGCTCATCTTCGGGCCAAACGGCAGATGATCGAAAAGGTGTTGGCAGCGCTGCGTGCCGAGTGGGAGTTGCGAGGTTGACGCGCACTCGACGGGAAAACCCAATTTTGAGAGCACTTACATTTAGGTGTACCTTTGTCAGCGAACTCACATGATGCCGACAATCACAGCGCGGCACACTACCGCACAAGTGTGGAGTTGGAGCTATGAATAAAAAATCTGCATCCAGTTCGCCGACCGAAGAAGCTACAGATGTGCTTAACCGCCTACCGAGCGAAATGGTTGATCAGATTAAGAGCTGGATGGAGCAAGGGGCGGCTATTGAATCTGAGCTGAAGAAACGCGAATTGGATTTTCTATACGGCGAGTCCGACAGCGACTTGTATTCAAAGATAGACATGTTGAGCGAATTCTATAGCAAAGAATCCGAAGCAAGCGGCCCACTAGCAAACAGAATTGTCCAGTTACGAGTTCGAAGAGATCCACGTACCCGTCGATGGATGGTGCCGGATTCTGCTGTTCCTCATGGGCTCACAAAGAAGGAAATTCTTCAAACATGGTCGACCTACAGCAAAGACAGAGACGCGCTAGTAGCGCAGGGGCTAAGCGCTAGCGCGCTTACCGAGGATCTAGATGAGGCACAGTTCTTCGCGTATTTTTCAGAAGATTCCGGCAAACGCCGTCTGCATGTTGACGCCTTAAGAGAAGCAAACTTACCTACTGACCAAGCTGTACTAAGGGCGCGCGCATTGCTCACGGCTATGTATTTACATAGCTCAACTTCGCAGGATTTAGGTAACTTTTCTCCCGAATGGACGGCTCACTACACGTCACCATTAGAAGGAATACTTGAAAAAGAGTATGAAGATGATGTAAGAACTTTTACAGAAGAAGATATAAAGAACGCAATACCTGTTTCTTTAGAAGAACTAGCCTCGGCAGAGGAAATAGGGGGTTCGACAAAAGGAGTCGAACCGATTGAAGAAAAAGACATAGAGATAATAAGAGCCGTATTAAAGGCCATAGATACCAAAGACCACGTTATCGAAACCATGATTGCGGCGATCCCGCATGACGAATTCGATGCCGCCGCACTCTCCAAGCGAGAAACCAATTCACCGACGTCTCAGATCAGTCCGGTGTTCTCTACAAGTGCGACTGCCGGGGAAATAGCACATCGCATTAAGGCACAGCGGGAAGCACGCGGGTGGTCTCAAGTTGAGCTTGCTCAGCGTATGGGAAAGAAGTCAGGCAGTTCAGTCGAAAATCTGGAAAACCCTGAGCGAAGCCCATCGCTGGTTACTATTCATGAAGCAATGGAAGCTCTAGGAATTACCGAGCTTTAATCTGCGCCCCAAAAAAAGGTGGACACCCTAAAAATTTAGGGTAATATCCTGATGAGATGATCATCGGTGACGTTTAGCAGTGTCACCAAGGCCCGGGCCGCATTCCTGAGAACAAGGAAAGGCGGCAATTATGGATGGTGTTTTTTGGCTCCGCTTTAGCGGGGCTGTGGTGGGGTTCGCGCTCGGCGGCGCATTCCTGAAAAAATACGCTGATTTCGGTCAGCCTCACGATTTGGCTGTGTCACTGGCGGCTTATCTCGCGGCCAATCTGGCCTTTATCGAAGTTCTGAAACGCGGCCTCGGCTCGGGCATGTTGCTGTCGTCGATGGCGCAATTGTGCTTTATGGTCCTCATCGGGGCGTTGGTGTTCGGTGAACGGGTCGGCCCGATGCAGGGCGTTGGCGTTGCGCTGGCCATTCTCGCCATTGCTGCATTTTCTTATAGCCCTGAGATGCGGCCATGAGTGCCGCGGAAGCGCTACGCCTTGGATTCATTGTTGCCGGGCCAACCCTGAGCGTGGCGGGGTTGTTTTTCGCTCTCTCAATATCGGCAAGCCCGTATCACAACATCATCGGCAAGGCGCTGGCGTGGCCGCTCTCACCCATTGCCGGGCTGTTGTCCGGGGCGTATTGCGGCGGCGCTCTGCTGCCCGATTGGGGCAATTGGGGCGTGGTGTGGTTCTTCGGTCCCGGCTTCTTTCTTGTGTGGATGGTTTTCGGAACGCTGGCTCATGATGACTTGACCCATCTCTACGCCGAGGGCGCTAAGAAGCTGTGGCCCGTTATCGTCCGCAAGCTGAAAGAAAAAACCACACCAACCACGCCAAACGGCAAACGCTATAAGGCCCGCGCCGATTACGGGGAGCGCGGGTGATGTTGAACGGCCTCGTCAAAGCGATGAAGCAGGCCAGCGGGGGCGGTTCCTCTGCCCGGCTGCGGCGGCAATCGCGCAGAATGAACCGCGCCGTTAATGCGATGGAAGATTCAGGCGTGTTGTCGCAAGGGCAGTTAGCTCGCCTGAAAGATGCGGCCAAAGCCGGAATGCTGAACTGCGGGCCTCTTGGTCTGCCTATCTGTCAGGTGGATGGCCATGTTCTTTTCGACAACACCGACAGGCCCGTGAGTATTAGCGGACCGCCCGGCTCACAAAAAACAACAACAATCGGGATGCCGATGGCGGCGGAATGGAAAGGCAGCGCCGTTTTCATCGACGTAGATTGCGAATATGCACGGGGCGTGGCGGCGTTTCGTGAAAGCTTGGGGCATCGGTCAATCTTTCTAAATTCGGCCAGTCTCTACGGGCTGCAAAGTGCTTTCTATAACCCGTTTGACCCGATCATCTTTGCGCTCATGCGCGGCGATGTTCACGGCGCTATCGAACTGGCGCGTGACCTTGCCTTTATCCTTGTTCCCGACACCCCCGAGAAAAAAGGTAACTCGAACGAGTGGATTGACATGGCGGCGCGTGAAATCGTGGCGATGGCGCTTGTCTATCTGGCCAAGGACCACCCTGAGCGCTGCACGCCGGGGGGCGTCTATGAGTTTTTGATGCGGGCCGTTCAGCAAATACTGGATGAGATTGGCGCGCACGCCTCGGAAGAATACCCGCTGCGGCGCGCCATCAAATTGCAGGCCGAACTGAACGCCGAAGCTTTCAAACAGCTTGAGTGGAAATTCGAAAAAGCCTGCGAACCGCTGACAATCTTCGAGTCCGGATCGCCCTATGACATGGTGACGCGCCAGTCCAGCTTTGACCCGGCGCAGGCAAAAGACGGTGAACGTCCCCTCGATATTTACCTGATGATCGACGGAACCAAGCTGGAAAGCGGCGGGGCTTTTGTCTCGCTCATGCTGTCTTCCATCATTGAGCGCATCGCCGGGGCTTCGGGCAACCGCCATACGCTCATTCTGGCCGATGAATTTTCGCAGATACCCAAAAGCCGGATTCTCATTAAGTGCCTGCGTGCCTACCGGAAGCGAAAAATCCGCACCGTGACCATGACGCAATCGCGCCAGGCGACGATTGACCGTTACGGCCTCACGCTGGCCAGAGACATTGAGGCGATGGCCGGGACAAATATCTGGCTCTCGCCGCCTTATGACGTTGCCAAGGAGCTAAGCGACAAGTCCGGCGTAAAAACCGTTTTGACCCGTTCCATGAACGACAGGCCGGAACACCCCGCAAACACGAATAGCAATATTTCCGAGACGAATGCGCCAAACCTTCATGTCGCGCAGCTCGTCTTTGACGGGGGCGAGATGGAAAACAAGGCCATCATCGAATCCCGAAGCCTTCCCGGATTGCTCGTTACCGAGAAAGCCGCTTGGTACGAAATCTATCCATACGCTGAACAACTGAGCAATGCCTATCTGGATGATTCAAACCGTCATGCGCCTGTCGTGTCCGAAGCCGATGCACGCGCTTTATTCGGCTTCGACGATGATCGTTTTACCCGCCCAGATATAGAAGTCCGCGCCCGCCTTCTTCACGGGTCGTTCCCGGCTGACCTCATCATGCAAGCCCGCCGCGTTTTGGAGCAATCGCTATGACCGAGTTTTCTGCCCAAGCCCGCTTTGACGCGATATTCGGCCCAACTTCTCCGGAACAGCCCGACTTGCCACGTTCGCTGCGCAGGGTCGTGTATGCGCGCATGCGCCATGCCTTTGCAGGCGAGCAACACCGTGAGGCGCGAATGTATTTTATGCGCGTGTTTCACCCGGACCCCGGCGGAAGCGTCTTCACCCGCGATGAACGCCATGCGGTGTTTATCCGCATTGCTGAGATTTTTGGCGACAATCCGAAGGAAGGATCATGATTGATTTCAAACGTCTTGATGGCCTCATTGACCCGGATGTGATGCCCCACGCTTCTATTGCCGGGATCGGCGCGGGCGGTGCGGCCAGCCTTTACCCCAATCTTGCGCGGCTCGGGATTGGCAAACTGGTCTTGTGCGATTTCGATGTTGTTTCGGAAACCAACCCGGCAACGCAAGCCTACGGTGCACACGAAACCGGGCGCTACAAGGTTCATGCGCTGGCCGATCAGATCGCCGCCATAAACCCCGAATGCAAGGTGACGCCCATTGTCGGCAAAGTGCAATCTCTGCGCGCTGACAATATGACGCGGGTGTTTGACTGCTCGCTTGCGCTTGCGATGACGGATGATTTCATGGTGCAGGCATGGCTGAACCGCGAAGCCTGCGCGCGTAAGATCGATATGGTTTTCGCAGGCGGTTATCCGAGCGGCGCTGCCGTGGAAATTGTCGGTACGTTTCAAGACGCGATTGCGGCGGGGCGTGGATGCCAGCGCTGTTACACCTTCCAGCGTTATCAGGCGTTCGCAAACGGCTATCAGGAGCCGCCCTCAATCAATTCGCAGATCTTTCAGGCGGAACTGCGCAACGCGCTGCTTGGGCATCTGATTGTTTCACTGCTGCATCTCCGCGCAGGCTCCGCGCTTGGCAATCCTGAATTGGCGCGGCGGTTCATCGAAGACCCGTTGCTGATTACGCGCATAGACCCGGCATACGCCGCCGCCAGCGATGAAGCGTTTTCCGATACGCCGGAAAGTTTTGAACTATTCACCTCAAGACAATGGCCGCGCGATCTGCCGCCCGGCTTTGTGTGCGCCGATTGTGGCGCTGCCCCCGAGGCCGCAACGGGGCATTTGATTGCGGCGAACCCCGAGGAGCAAAAACATGGGTAACACCATTTCACATACATACCCTATGGACCGAAACGGCCCAGAAATGGAGCGCGAGGACATGGTGATTGACGCCGAGTTTGAAGAAGTGCGCAAGACGTTGAGTACAGAGCGTTCCGCGCAAATTCCGGCGCAAGGCGAGCGCAAAGGCCCGGTGTCTGTCGGGCGGCCCTGTTCGCCGTAGAAACTTGTCGGCGGCCCGTTTCATACGGGCCGCCGCCCTTTCTTAAGCACATCAAAACGTAGGGAATGTTATGGATGCTGTTTTGGAGTTTGCCTGGACGTCGATACTGCTTGCGTCGTTGTTCTTGCTTTTTGTCTATGTTCCGGTACGGGCAGGGACGTCCCGAGGGCGGCAATTCACACGTTCCCGGAGACGCTAGCAGATGCCCTTCGCCCTCCCCATTGCCATCTTTCTCGCTGGCGTTGCCGCATTCTCAGAGATTGTGGGCGTTGGCATGTGGTCCGGGCTCTCCATTTTGTGTGCTGTCGGCGTTGGCTCATTCGCGTCAGCTTTCGTCGTAGCCGCAGTTCGTGAACATCGGAACCCGACTTTTTCGACGGCAGAATGGATGGCGCGAAACCCGGCTGCCGGGTCCAAAGCAACCCAGTACGGCAAGCGCCCGCACGGCTGGATCGGCTTCAAAAAAAACGGGATGCTCTTCGAGTTTCAGGCACTGCGCATGGGCGCAGGTTACCGCGTTTACATTCTGTCCCACCCCGCCTATGGCGAACTGGCGACAGATAACCATTCTGCACACTGTTATTACGATCCCATCCGCCAGCTGCACTACGTCTGCACCATCACCGCACCAAAGACGTTCGAGCAGGCTAAAGAAGATGCGCGGGCGTGGGCTTATTACACCGAACACTACATTCGCACCGGGCAAATCCTGACCGTGTGAAGAGGAGAATGAAATGAACGAAACCCTTATCCGCATGACGCCGCGTGTCTACCGCGATTACAGACGCACTATTGCCCGGCATAAGCCGGAAACAGCGGCCATTCTTGGCGGGCGGCTTGATGATCCCATGCTGATCACCGAGTTTAGATTCTGCCCGCCGCTCAAGAAGAACGATCACTATCAAAGCAGCGGCGCGCATGTCGATATTGACGCCGAGCTGATGAACTGGACCGTCTTAAACGAATGGGAGCCGAACGGATTATACATCCTCGGCTTCTGGCATTCCCATCCTCGCGGGGTTTCAAGCCCTTCGGGGCGCGGCGGCGATCTGGAGTTCTTCAAGAACTGCCTTGAAAACGAGGCGGCAATCGCTGCCGGGTGGGACCGCGTACTTGCACCGATAACGACTTTCGATAAAGCAGGTAAGGACATGGTTCACGGCTGGAGTTATGGGCGGGGCGAAAAACGCCCTGAAAGTGCCAATGTCGTTGTTGAGCATAACGGCGAGGTCTATGAACCCGAAGAGTTTGAAACTCTCGTCCAGTCCGCGCCTGCTTCCCGCAATGACAGCCCGCAAGCACCATCCATAACACAGGGCGCGGAAAGCCTTGTTCTCTCGCTGGCACAAACGCGCGCTCGGCTGCGCCACACTGAAGGCCTGAACATCTGGGATCGCCTCATACTCCTGCGCCAAAACGCCCGCCTGCAGCGCGCCATGATGTCTGCGTTTATCCGTGACCATAACTTACCGCCCGCATTTGAAATCAAACTACAGCGGCGGTGAGCTCAACCACATTCACTTAAACCGAAAGGAACGACCGATGAGTAAACAGCCTGACGACACCCTGCGCGACAGGGCGATCAAAGCGACGATCTGGGGCCGCGACTACGAAACAAAGGACGGTGAACAAGACCGCCTGTTCAATGTCGCCATCGCCCGCTCATACAAGGATAAGGATGGCAACTGGAAAGAAACTAATCGCTTTTCTCCAGACGAATTGCTTCGTGTTTCTCGCATTTCTGAAAAAGCCTATGACCGCACCGAAGAACTGCGCTCAAGGTGGAAGGAAATGCGCGAAGAAGAAAAAGCAGCTGCACCGGAACCTGAACGAGATCGGTAGGCCCTTAGACCGGGCCGGAAAAACAAATTCTTCTTGTAGAATTCAAAAAAAGAACGTACAAATATGTTCTTGTTTTGTTCTTATAGAAGAGGAAAGGACGAAGATCATGAATAGCACTTGAGTTTAGGAAGGAAGTAGAAGGGTGAAATATCGAAATAAAACAGCCAAGGGAAAAACGACAAAGACAAATAAACCGTATACGGATAGATCAGCCGCCCGTCCGGTTATTACCGTGAATTACGAGAAGTACGCGCACTTTCTCGAAGATATTGATTGGTCCGAGGAACAGAAGGCGGAATGGCTACAAGCGCTCTGGAACATTATTGTTGAGTTTGTATCGCTGGGCTGGGGGGTCCACCCGCTTCAACAGGCTCAAGATAGCTGTGGAAAACTCAAAGAAAACGGCCTGATACCGCCACTGACAGCGGCGGATAGGGTATTATTGAATAAGGAAATTCTCACGGAAAATTTTGAATATGTGTCCGGTCTGGAAACAGGTGCGGGGGCGGAAGGAGTCAAAGAATGAAAGACTTGTCAGGCTTTAATGCCACAAAACCCACCGACTTGACTGCCCTCATTGTTTGCCGGGTTTCTGACAAGTCCCAACTCAAAGGAAGTGGGCTAGACAGTCAGGAGTACCGTTGTCGCCAACATGCGGACGCGAAGGGTTACCCGGTTGAAGAAGTTTTCTATGCGGCAAAGTCAGGCGGGTTACCTCTTTTCGAGCGGAACGAAATTCAACAGCTTCTTGCGCATATTGATGCAAACGCGAATAGCGGAAAACGTTACATTGTCTATTTTGACGACCATAAACGCTTTGCGCGTGAAGCTGAGTACCATATGCAGTTACGCCGCGTGCTCGGCGAAAAAGGAGTACTGGTAGACTTCTTGAATTTTACTCCAGAGGATTCACCCGAAGGGAAATTCATGGAGTTGGTCTTCGCCGGACAAGCGCAGCTAGAGCGTGAGCAAAACGCCCGCCAGTCGCGCCAAAAATCGATTGCGCGTCTCGAACAGGGGTATTGGATTTTTCGCGCACCTGTCGGTTATCGATATGAGCAAGCCACAGGCGGCGGGAAAGTCCTCGTCATCGACGACGTTTTAGGGCCTATCGTAAAGGAAGGACTTGAGGGCTTTGCGACAGGTCGGTTTAACTCTCAGACCGAACTGAGGCGGTTTCTGGAGAGCAGGCCGGAATATCCCAAAGACATGGCTGACGGACAGATCAGGCCGCAGACAATTGTTAGGCTTTTGGGAAAAGAAATCTATGCGGGCCTGATCTCATGCGACAAATGGGGCGTTAGTGTCCGTGAAGGAAAACATGAAGGTCTGATTAGCATTGAAACCTACGAGCGCAACCAACAGCGCATGCGTGAGGGTGTGTATGCGCCCGCCCGCAAGGATATTAAGGAAGGCTTCCCGCTTCGCGGTGCTGTGTGCTGCGCGTCGTGCAACAAACCTCTGACGGCTGGTTGGTCTACGGGCAAATACAAGAAATACCCGTACTATTTTTGCCGAACGAAGAACTGCTCAATGTCGGGTATGATTCCGCGTCAAAAAATAGAGACTGAATTCGAGGAGCTGTTAAACGGGATTCAGCCTTCCCGAACGGTATTCGAGATTTCCCGAGCGATGTTTAAGAACTGTTGGGAACAGTTTCGACGCGATACTGCCGATTCTATCAAAGCCGTTCACGCCGAAATGTCTGCTGTCGAAAAACAGATTGGCGGGTTGGTGGACAGGATTGTTGAAGCGACCAATCCGCGAGTGGCGAAAGCCTTTGAAAAGCGCATTGATGAACTGGACAGAAAGCAACTGGTCTTGCGTGAAAAGGCGGCGAATTTTGGACAGCCTGCATACCCCTTTGACCAAATGTTTGAACTCTCAATGCGGTTTTTGTCAAGCCCTTGTAATCTTTGGAAAACTGGGCGTTTCGACCTACGAAGAATGGTGCTGAAACTGACCTTTTCAGGGCACATACCCTACTGCAAGGAAAAGGGTTTTTTGAACACCAAAAAGTCGTTTCCGTTTAGAGCGTTAGAGTCTTTTTGTGGGCATGATTGTGAAATGGTGCGGGCGGAGAGAATCGAACTCTCACTTCCAAAGGAAACGGGATTTTGAATCCCGCGCGTCTACCAATTCCGCCACGCCCGCATGCCTTCGTTCGGTGTGCTTCAGCACGCAATCGACAAAGTCGACTACACGAAGGACCGGCATCATAGCTTTGCGGAAGGCCCGGTCAACAGCGCCTTTCAATTGCCGCCACGCGGCGCGGCTGGTATCACCGCTTGCCCGATCCGACGAAGCAGGCCGACATGATCCGCCGTCTTTACGACCGAACGCTCAAGCTGTCTGAACACCCGCATGCCATGCGCTGGCTGGCGGTTGTGTCCTTTGCCGAAAGCTCGTTCTTCCCGATCCCGCCGGACGTGATGCTGATCCCGATGATCGTGGCCCAGCGGGCGAAGGCCTGGCTGATTGCCGGGGTGTGTACCGTCGCCTCCGTGTTGGGGGGGCTGGCGGGTTATGCGCTGGGGTTCTTTGCCTTTGCCGCCATTGGCCAACCCGTCATGGAATTCTATGGCTATGGCGAAAAATTCGCCGAATTCACCACCGAGTTTAATGACTATGGCGCCTGGATCGTCTTCATTTTCGGGATCACGCCCTTCCCCTATAAGGTGATCACGATCGCCAGCGGGGTCACCCAACTTGACCTGTTGACCTTTATCCTGGCATCGGTCGCAGCACGCGGCATCCGGTTTTACCTTGAGGCTGCGCTGCTTTGGTATTTCGGTCCGCCGGTCCGCGCCTTTATCGAAAAGCGGTTAGAGTGGGTGGTGACTGCCGTGGTCATCGCTTTGGTGGGCGGGTTCGTTGCCATCTCCTATCTATAGACCATGGCACGTGAACCAATATCTCTGCTGACCGGGTCAACGCTTATCCTGGGCGTGTGTGTGGCGCTCATTCTTGGGGCTTACGGTTTTCAATATATTGGCGGGATGCCGCCGTGCGAGATGTGCTATTGGCAGCGATATGCGCATTATGCTGCGATTCCACTGGCGGCAGTGGCTAGCGTGTTGGCCTGGAAAGCTGGGGATGGTGTGCTGGTGCGGATGGTTTTGGCGGCGACAGGCCTGGCCATTCTGGCCGGCGCGGGGATCGCCGGTTTTCACTCCGGCGTCGAATATGGCTGGTGGCCGGGGCCCGATACCTGCTCGGTGTCGCTTGATGATCCACGGGCCACACTGCTCAACCCGGATGCGATCAATGTGGTGCGTTGCGATGAGGTGCCGTGGTCCCTGTTCGGCATCTCCATGGCAGGCTATAATTTCCTGATATCAACCGTTACGGGGCTTTTCGCCCTTTGGCTCGTGATGAAAGGACGCGTTAACGCATGAGTGACACCGCCGGACGATTGCCGGGCGACCCCACGCTGGAGGACGAGACCGAACGCATGATCCGCGTCGATCAGGCGGGCGAATACGGGGCCGTGCGGATCTATGCCGGGCAGCACGCGGTGCTGGGCGCGCGTGCGTCGGGTCAGATCATTGAGCGCATGGCGGACCAGGAAGCTGAGCACCTGCGCAAGTTCGACGCGTTGATGAATGAACGCCAGGTGCGGCCAACTTTGTTATCACCGGTCTGGCATGTCGCCGGATTCGCGTTGGGCGCGGCGACCGCCTTGATGGGCGAAAAGGCGGCCATGGCCTGCACGGTCGCCGTCGAGGAAGTGATCGACGAGCACTACAGCGAACAGGCCGAGCGTCTGGGCGATGAAGATCCGGAATTGAAAAACCTGATCGAAGAATGCCGCGCCGACGAACTTGCACATAAGGCAGAAGCCGAAGCCGAAGGCGCGCGCGAAACGCCCGGCTATCCAGTGCTATCCGGCGCGATCAAAGGCGCATCACGGCTGGCAATCTGGTTGTCGACGCGGGTTTAGCGGCGGTCCCTTACGGCTGTAGCTCAGCATCCCAGTAAAGATAATCGCGCCAGCTTTCGTGCAGATAGTTGGGCGGGAACCGCCGGCCCCGCTCCTGCAGGTCAAAGGCGGTGGGCCGGAATGGAATTTGCCGCACGGCCATACCCGCCTCGGCCGGCGTCCGTCCGCCTTTACGCAGATTGCACGGCGCGCAGGCCGTAATGACATTTTCCCAGGTGGTGATCCCACCATAGGCACGCGGTACCAGGTGATCGAAGGTCAGGTCGTTCTTGGCACCGCAATACTGGCAGGTGAACCGGTCGCGCAGGAACACGTTAAACCGGGTAAAGGCCGGATAGGGCGCCGGCTTCACATAGCGCTTCAGCGAGATCACGCTGGGCAGCGCAAATTCGACGCTGGGTGAATGGATCACACGGTCATATTCCTCGACGATATTGACCCGGTCCATGAACACGGCTTTGACCGCGTCCTGCCAACTCCAAAGTGAAAGCGGGTAGTAACTCAGCGGGCGATAATCCGCATTGAGCACGAGTGCAGGGCAATTCTCCAGCGATGTCTGACGCGCCTGCATGGCGTTACTCTCCCGTCGTCACGCGACTTATACAATATGCGGTATGACGCGTTTATGACACCACTCTATTTTGAAGTGAAAAACCACGGTTGGCAATTCTTGCGGCGTGGGGATCAGAGGCCGAAAATTTCGCTCAGGAACTCGCCGCCCAATTCAACCCCGTCAGGCGCAATACCGTGGCCGATATTGGCTGAGGTATGGGTCCGCACATCAAGGCCTTCGCTTTCCAGGAAACGTGCAGCCGCCCCCATCGCCGACACCGGGATCATATTGTCCATGTCGCCATGGATCAGCTGGATCGGCGGCTTGGTCTTGATCGCGCCGCGCAGCAGATCGGGTGCGGCCACCGCACCGGAATAGCCCAGAATGCCAGCGAGCTGATTTGCCCGGCTCAACCCCACATGCAGCGACATCATCGTCCCTTGCGAAAACCCGACCAGCGCGAGCTCCTTCTCCGTCAAGCCCGCATTCTCCAGGCATTCGTCGATGAAGGCGTCCAGGATGGGGGCCGCCTTTTGAATGCCGGCAGCGCTTTCTTCGGGCGAAAATTGTTGGATGGCCCACCATTGCCGGCCCATCGGCGCGCCGGGGACTTGCTCAGGGGCATTGGGTGAAAAGAATGCCGCATTGGGCAGAATGTCCCGCCAGCCAAGCGCAAGACCGACCAGGTCCTGTCCGTCGGCGCCATAGCCGTGGCACAGGATGACAATTTGTTTTGGTGCACCACCTGCAGCAGGCGGTAAAGCAGGGCCTTGGAGTTGGGGTAGGTTGGGCACGATATCCCTTCAAAACATTGCGATACGAGGCGCAGGCAACTGCGACTTTGGATGTTGCGTTCAAGGTAGCAGAGTGCCAAAAAAAACTGATCGGCACTTGGCTACTTGTAGGTCGATTATGATGAGAATGATCTGACCGTACAACGAGGTTGCGCTATCAGTCGAGATCCTATGATTTCCAACCTTCGCTTCATGGCGATTTTTGCCATGCTGTTTGTGCACGCATTCGAAGGGAACAGGTTTATCGACGTACAGAGCGGCCTGCCATATTTGGTTGGCGGCGCGCTTAACTCTCCTTTGGTTCTTCTGGTTCATGACGGCTTTGGGCGGATTTCAGCGCCTCTTCTCGGGCTTCTCTCCGGCTATTTTTTTGCCGCCAATCTCACCTCGAGCTCCTATCAGGGGCTGTTGGTGAAGCGGCTCCGTACCCTCTACCTGCCTGTCGTCGTCTGGTGTTCGGTATTCGCGGTAATTCAGATTGTCGCAGCCTATGGCGTCGGGGACTCTGAGCTTATCGAACGAACATGGAGCAAGATCAGTCTCAACAGCATTTTCGGCTATTCAAGCTGGCCGTTGAACCATCCGTTGCACTACCTTGTGGACCTGCTGAAATGCATTTTGTTTGTGCCGATCGCTCTTTTTGTTTTCAATCGGTTTGGCCGGCACGGTTACTCGATATTGATTATTTTCGTTTTTCTTCTTCTGATTGCCATGGATTCGAACTCAAGGACCCCTGGATTTAATCAAGACTCCGTTCTCCCGCGGGCTGATCTGGTTTTGTTCTTCTTCGTCGGCCTGGCCGCCCAAAGGATCTGGAGTGGCAATATCACGACGACTTTGGATCGATTTTCAATGCGGCGGGTCTGGGCCATCACACTTTCTTTGGTGATCTTTGTGTTAGGCGCAGGCCATTGGCGCTGGATTGGTGCGATAGACGGTGAGTTGATGCCTTGGATAAGTTCGTTTGTCCTGATTGCAACACGGATCGCAGGTTGTTTGCTGCTGCTTTCCGCCTTGCAGTGGATAAAAGCGATTTCCGGCCGGGGTCTCTCGGTAGATGACAAAGCGACCTTTCGACTATTCACCACCCATGTGATCACGTTCTTTGTCCTCAAGAACGCGCTTGAGTTCGCCCTAAGGCGGGAGCTCTCGGAAACGGACACCATTTGGGCCCTGTTTGTTTTTCCGTTGGTCGCTGTTTGTGTTGCTTATGTGCTGTACGTTATCGAAATGTACATCCGGCAAGCCCGTACTGGCCCTACGAGAGAGTCCTGATGGGTCTTTCTTCGTTTCAGCTTTGGTCTGACAGCCGTGTATTTAGCCCGAAATTAGCAAGCTTCTGATTTTGTTCGATATTTTGTCGGCGGCGTTGGCTCAACCCGATGATCCCAACCATGAACAGCATCCAGACCAACTCGGAATGTTCAAGAAGGAAACGATCTGTGATGCTGTCAACAATACCAAATGCAAGAAGCGCCATGAAGAAGGCAGCTGCAGGGTCACGGAAGTAAGCGACTCCAGTAAAGCAGCGAAGCGCCATTTGGACAAAAAGGGCGACGATTAGTCCGACGCCGATCCAGCCCAGTTCGAGCCAGGTATCAATATAGCCGCTGTGGCCGTTGCCGATTTCCGTATTTGCACTGCCGAAGACGTTGTACCAAACGTCGGTAATGTAATGGCTCGGGACCCAAAAAGACCTATACCCCGCGCCGATAATGTCATTTGGGGGGCCTTTCTCCAAAGCTGCTTCCCAAATGTAAGTCCGGTGCGTAAGGGTCGAATCTCGCCCTAAGTATCCAAGGATTTCATCAAAGTAGTTGAGCGCCACTAACGCAATCGGAATCACGATCAATGCGGCAGCAATAATCCGCACGGCAAGTGCGTTGGCGGACGGCATTGATCGGGTAAGAATAAGATAGCTTCCGATCCCGGCAAACATCGAGACAGTCGCCGTTATTGCGTCAACGCCAGCGAGACAAAATAATATAAGCGCCAAAACAGCCATATCAAATCTTTGAAACAGCCACGGGGATCTCCATAGCGCAACCGCCAGTAACGCGCCTACGGCAAATATGCGGCCCGCTGAATTGGCTGTAATGCCAACGGTCCCCCACCTTCTATTATCAGCATCGAAGATCCCGCCTGCAGCAAGTTCTGTCAGCAGAGTAGAGGATGCAACGATGATGATCGAAATTAACGCGAATTCCAGAATGCGTAGCAGTGGGAATCGTATGACGAGATAAAACGCGAATGTCAGCGACATACACAGTGCAATTGAACGGCGTAGCGAAGCGCTGGGGTCAATAGCCCACAGGCTGGACAGGACCGCGTAACCGACGACGACAATCAAAAGCTTGTTGCGGAACGCCAGGCGCACGAGTTCTTGCCTGTGATAGATGAGGGTAATCGACAAGGCGATCAGATAAATCATCGCAAGAAGAAGCGATCGTGCGAGTGCCGAGCCATCATACTGCCCGACGATATCCGCGCTCAGTAGTGCGGCCATCCATCTGGAAAACGTCAGCAGCGCAAAGGTTGCAAAAATGCACTCCAGCAAACCGGGTTTTGCAGACGCCTGGGCGCTGCTTCCAGCATAGGGGGAACCCGGCGGACTAGGCGTGTCTAAAGTTTCTCGCATCGCTCGTGAGTTTCTGACGTCTACCGGGCTAGTTTATCGCTTGAGCCACTTAGATGCGACCAACTTGATGCCAAAGTCCAATGGGTATGCGCGCCAATTTTACTGTTGCCGGTGGCAACGCGGGGCCTTGGAGTTGGGGCACGTCGTTCATAAATACTAACAGGGCTGCTTGTGATTGATTTATGGGATCATAGGGGGAAGCGACGACATGGCCAGCATCATTAGCCGGTTTGCGCCGAGCCCGAATGGCTACCTTCATTTCGGGCACGCTTATTCAGCAGTACTGGCCTGGCGGGCGGCGCAGCGTAAGGGCGACCGGTTCCTGCTGCGCATTGAAGATATCGATACCTGGCGCGCCCGGCCCAAGTTCGAACAGGCGATCTATAAAGACCTGGCCTGGTTGGGCCTGTCCTGGGAACAGCCCGTGCGCCGTCAGTCCGAACACATGGATGATTATGCCCGGGCGTTGGACCGGTTGAAGGACCGGGACCTGCTCTATCCGTGTTTTTGTACCCGAAAGGAAATTCAGGCCGAAGTCGCACGCAGCCAGACCGCCCCGCACGGTCCGGAGGGATTTTTATATCCCGGCACCTGCCGCGACCTGAGTGATGAAGAACGGTCAGAGCGCATGGCGTCGGGCGAACCGCACGCCCTGCGCATCCATATGGACCGTGCGGTCAAGCAGGCCGGACCATTGAGCTGGACTGACCGCAAGGCAGGCGAAATCAAGGCTGACCCGGAATCGCTGGGGGATGTGGTGCTGGCGCGCAAGGACACGCCGACCAGCTATCATCTTGCGGTTACGGTTGACGATGCCTTGCAGGATGTAACCCTTGTCACCCGCGGTCTTGACCTGTTCCACGCCACCCATGTTCACCGGTTGTTGCAGGCGCTGCTGGACCTGCCGACGCCGGAATACCGGCATCACCGGCTGATCCGCGACAATCAGGGCGAGCGGATGGCCAAGCGCCGCCGGTCGGAGACGCTGGCGCAAATGCGTGACCGGGGCGTGCCGGCATCGGATGTTATCGCCCGGATCGATGCGATCATATCTGCGTGAGCTTGTGATCAGAATCACACATTTTCTGCAAAGCCCGGCTAATATGTCGGCCAATGAGGCCCCAATAAATCGTCCCAACAGGAGAGTATTATGACGTTACGCATCAATAGCGACGCGCCGAATTTCGCGGCGGAAACCACGCAGGGAACCATCGATTTTCACGATTGGATCGGCGACAGCTGGGCGGTGCTGTTTTCGCATCCGAAAGACTTCACGCCGGTCTGTACGACCGAGCTGGGCTATATGGCGGGCCTGAAGCCGGAGTTCGACAAGCGCAATGTCAAGATCATTGGCTTGAGCGTCGACCCGGTCGACAATCATGCCGAATGGGCCAAGGACATCGAGGAGACGCAAGGCCACGCGGTCACCTACCCGATGATCGGTGACCCCGAACTCAAGGTCGCCAAGCTCTACAACATGCTGCCCGAGGATGAGGGCGACTCATCGGAAGGCCGCACCGCCGTCGACAATGCCACCGTGCGCACGGTGTTCGTCGTTGGCCCGGACAAGAAAATCAAGCTGATGCTGACCTACCCGATGGCGACCGGCCGGAACTTTGACGAAGTGCTTCGGGTGATCGATTCCATGCAGCTCACCGCCAAGCACCAGGTCGCCACGCCGGTGAACTGGAAGCACGGTGAAGACGTGATCATCGTGCCCGCGGTTTCCGACGAAGCGGCGAAGGAAAAATTCCCGGACGGCTGGAAGACTGTGAAACCCTATCTGCGGATCGTCCCCCAGCCGGAGGGTTAAGCGCGTTCCGGAAAAAAGCCCGTTCACCCTGAGCCAGTCGAAGGGCGAACGGGCTTCTTGACGCCGCTCGCGCTTCGAGACGGGCGCCATGCGCCCCCTCAGCTCGAACGGTTTGAGAGAACGTCCTTAGCTCAATAGCCCTAAATTCCGCAGACCGGCCTCGACGTCTCCCGGTCCCGTCGCCCTGTGCGCGTCCCAGCCGCAGTCCCTCGCCGCGTCTACAATGTGTTGATTGTCATCGAAGTAGACGATCCGGGTCGCTGGAACCCCCAAGTCCTGTTCGACATGGTCGAAGATGGCGCGGTTTGGTTTCCAGTGGCCGATTTCATGCGACGCATAGAGCCGGTCGAACCAGTTCCCAATGCGCCTTAGCTCAAGCAGCCGGGGCCAATGGACGGCGCTGGTATTGCTCAGGCAGGCAAGGTTGAATTGGTTGCTCAAAGCATCCAGCAGACCGGCCGTGCCGGGTTTTTCGCCCGCTTCCCAATTGGTCCAGAGGTACAGAAAGTCAGCGGCATCGAGGTCGAGGGATAGTTCCTCGACCAGGGCCTGCGCGAATGCGTCCGGCGACATCTGCCCGGTCTCCAGCCGCTCAACCGTGGGGGATGAAACGATCTGTTGGCGAATATGGTCCTCTGACTGGCCCGTTATCTCGGCCAGCCCGGTAAAGCCATGAAACTCAAAGAGAACACCGCCAAGATCGAGGATGACCCACAGGTCGCGCTGTTTGTCATCCGGCTGTCTTTCCGCGTCGCGCATGCCTCAAGGGTAGCACGTCGGGAGGTCATCAATCTCATCCGTCATTCCCGCGACCTGGCTACGCCGGAGCGAAGCTCCAGCTTCGCCAAGGCGAGAAGCGGGAATCCAGATCGACATTTGAGCCGCTTCAACATTCGCCTGGACCCCCGCCTTCGCGGGGGTGACGATTTCTCGGTTGGAACGTTTGAGCACTCTCCGGTTGCATCAAATGCGCGACAAAGGTGCTGCCGCGCGCTAGCCTAGTGACATGGTAAAAAGGCCCGGATTCCTTGAAGCGATAGGTAACAGTGGCGCCGCCATCCAGATTTGGTTCTGGGACTTTGTCGGGCGCATTATGTCGGACGTAGGCAACCTTAGCCTGTCCATTTGGCGCCACCGTTTTGGCCAATGGTTTTTGCTAGCGGGGCTGCTCGTCGGGTATTTGGTCTTCGGCGGGCAAATGGATGTTTGGTCGTGGGTTGATTCGCCCGAGAAGGCTCGTGACACTGCGACAATTTTGGCGGCACCCGCCGCGGTATTAACCATTTATCTGCTCGCGCGAAGGACAAAAGCCATTGAGGAACAGGCGCTTGTATCCGCCTCAGCGCTCAAGCTGGATCGATATGTACGAACCTTAGAGATGCTGTCTAGTTCTGAACTATCGACCCGACTGGGTGCTGTTCAAGGGCTGCGAGAGATCGGTTTAGGAGATGAGCAAGGCCTCGAAGCGCTTAGGGCGCTGTTATCAAGTTTCATCGTTGACAGGGGGTTGCTGAGAAAAGAGCACTTAAAGGACAAACACTCTATTGAGAGTTTTTCTAATGTGACTGATCAAATGGGGATTTACTCCCAGGATATAGTTAGTGCCTTAGATGTTGCGCTTGACTTCTCTTTTATAATCGAGGGGCGCAACAAACTCGACATAGAGCACGCTAAACTTCCAATAGTTGATCTAGAGGAGCGCGTGTTCGAAGGCTCTCACCTAAGGTATGTTGAGTTTGCCGGGTCGATATTATGGGATTGCAAGTTCATCCATTGCTTCCTGTTCGGTGCGGATTTCTCTCATTGCCAGGGTTCGCGAGCTGATTTCCGGAGGTCAAACGTCTCTTACGCCAAATTCGATGGTGCAATACTTGATGGCGCAGACTTCCGAAACGCTTGGCTAAAGAACACCACGTTTGAGGGGGCTGATCTGACGGACACAGACTTTCGCGGTGCGATGGACTTCCTCTCGGATAGCATCGTCTCCGCGTCCTGGGAGCCAGACCGACCTCCAAAACTGCCGACCGGCATGAGCTTGCCGCCTAGGGATGAAGCTGAAACTTAGGCTGCGGCACCCTCCGCTCTGTCCACCAAATCCACGATGTCGGCCATGATTTCAGTGATCTGGTAGTCCTTTGGCGTGTAGACGGCGGCAACGCCGGCGGCTTTGAGCGTCTGTTCGTCTTCGGGCGGAATAATGCCGCCGACCACGACAGGAATGTTGCCCAGGCCCAGCCCACGCATCCGGTCCATCACATCGGTTACCAACGCCACGTGGGAGCCGGACAGGATGGACAGCCCCACCACATGCACGCCTTCTTCCAGTGCCGCATTGACGATCTGGGCGGGCGTCAGGCGGATGCCTTCATAGACCACCTCCATGCCGCAGTCGCGGGCCTTGACCGCGATCTGTTCCGCACCGTTGGAATGGCCGTCGAGCCCCGGCTTGCCGACCAGGATTTTAAGCCGCCGGCCCAGCTTGGCGGAGACGGCTTCCACCCGGTCTTGAACGGCGGTCAACTCACCGCCGGATGCGGCCGCCGCCCGGCCCACGCCGGTGGGCGCGCGATATTCGCCGAACACGTCGC
>JANQQJ010000032.1 GCA_028284945.1 Alphaproteobacteria bacterium
GCTCTTGTCCGGCAGCTCACCCCACATGGAATTTGAGCCGTCGAAGATGATGTAGATACCCTCGCGCGTTTCGGACGTGTCCGGTGCGTCCTGCGCCGATACCGGCACGGCCACGACAAGGGCGGCCAACATTGCTGCGATGGATTTCACGAACTGCATAATTCCCCTCCCGGTTCAGGGCCAGCCCCCGGCCCTGGCATCGTCAGTTGGGGCGCAGTGTACTTTGCCCTTCTTCATTGGTCGAGACGGTGCCGGAACGGCCCATACTGTCGTTTTCCATCAGGTCGTTCAGCGTTCCTGCATCATCTGGGGTATTGGCGACAAAACGATGTCCATTTTCGTCCAGCCGCCCGATGACGATGCCGCGTTCAGGACCATTGCGGCCGAAACAGACCGTATAGGTTTCGATCGTTGCAGCGCCGTCCGGCGTTTCAGTGACCGTGGGGCTTTCCATTGCGTCGATTTCAGCCTGATAGCCTGCTGGGTCTTCGCGCTGCCAGGTCCCCTCGGTCGGCGTCGTCGAATAGATGCCGGCCGCGTGCTTGGACAGATAGCCGCCATTGGCGGTTATCAGCCCGAATGAGCCGGGTTTGGCGCGCAGCATCGGCACCATCTGTGCGATGCCGTTCATGGAATAGTTGTTGCCCGGGCCACCGAAGAAAGGCAGGCCGCCGGTGACGGTCAAACCCCTTGGGTCGTCATAGGCAAGGCCCAGCGCATCAGCAGCAACCTGAACAGCCGATGGAAAACAGGAATAGATATCGATGAAGTCCACATCGTCGACGGTCTTGCCGGCCATATCGAAAGCCTTGGCCGCGTTGATTTTGATCGCGGGCGACGCGTGGTAATTGACGCGGTCGCTGACCAGAATTTTCTCATTGGCTTCGGCGCAGCCATGCAGAAAGACCCACTTGGCCGGGTCGATGCCCAGTTCCCTGGCCTTGCCAACGGATGTAAGGATGACGGCCGCGCCCTGATTGACGCTATCCATCGCGTTCATCCATTTCGGATAAGGGAAACAGATGAACCGGTTGTCGGGCGTCACGGTGGCCAGCTCTTCGGCGCTGCGCTCCACACCATAAAATGCATAGGGGTTGGTAGCAGCCACCTTGGTGAATGGCTCGAACAGCTTGCCCATGCTCAGCATGTGCTGCTCGATGGTTTCGCCCTGGTTCTTACGGATGGCTTGCTCAAACAACGGATAGGTCTGGATCGGAATGCCGACACCGTGGGCAAATTCATGCGGCGTGACATAGGTGCCGCCGATGCCGCGGTCTTCCAGACTGCCTTCGTCGTCTTCCTGCCAGTCCAGCATCAGGCCCGCCCGGGCAGCGGCCTTTGCTGTGGCGATCGCTTCAGAGCCCGCCAGCAACGCCACACCGACGTCGCCGGCGACAATGCGTTCACACATCTCGTTGATCATCTTCTGCGGAGTGTTGCCGCCCACATGGGTATAGATCGCATTGACCGGATTGGCGCCGACGCGACGTGCGACAGCGCGCGGTGGATTCTCGGCCCGGCCCCAGGGATGCTGCAGGCGGGGGCGGTTCGAGGAATCCGGGAAAATCCGTGTCACCACGACCGTGTCGATCAGCGGCGCGACAGTGTCGCCAACACCGGTATCCGAGAGCGCAGCCTTGGAGGCTTCGCCGGCGATCCCCATCGGCGAATGCGCCTCCAGCGGTGGCACGTCCTTTTCCGTGAACTGGCCTGCCCCTACCAGAATCGGTGTCGAATCTTCCATATTGTGCCTCCGCAATTCGCTGCTTTTGTCCGCGCGACTGATAGGTGCGTCGAAAACCATTGGAAAGCAAGCCGCGTCGTAATATTTACCCCGTAAACCACTTTAGTCAGGGACGGGAAAAGCATGACCAAAATCATCAGCGGCGATCGCGAACAAACCCATATGGAAGCGTTGGAGCGGTCCATGCGCGCCGCCGCCGGGTTCGTCGGCCTGGGGCTCGATCAGGACGGCGGTGTCGGGGTGATGCTGCGCAATGATTTCTCGTTTTTTGAGGCAAGCCGCGGCGCGACCAGCTCCGGCGCCTTCGGTGTGCCGATTAACTGGCACTTCAAAGGGGATGAGGTTGGCTACATTTTGCGCGACGCCAATGCCAAGGCACTGGTGGTCCACGCCGACTTGTTGCCGCAGGTCGAGGGCGTTGTACCCGACGACTGCACCGTTCTGGTGGTCGAGACGCCGCCTGAGGTTGCCCAGGCCTATGGTCTGACTGAAGGCCAGTGCAAGGTGCCACCCGGCATGATCGACTGGAACAGCTGGGTCGACAGCCACGAGCCGCTTGATGCGCCGATGCCGGCCTCGCGCGGCGCCATGTTCTACACATCGGGCACCACGGGCCGGCCCAAGGGTGTGCGCCGCGAACCGATCGATCCGTCCAAGGTGATGATGTTGATGCTGCAGGCCTCTGCCGAAGCCTGGGGTTTTACCCGCACGGGTATTACCGCCATGGCGACCGGGCCGATCTATCACTCGGCGCCCAATGGCTATGCCAATGCTGTGATGGGCATGGGCGGCGAACTCATCATGCAGCCGCGCTTCGACGCGGAGGATTTCCTGCGCCTGGTTGAAAAACACAAGGTCAGCCACGCGATCATGGTGCCGACCATGTTTGTGCGCCTGCTGGCCCTGCCGGATGAGGTGAAGAACAAATATGACCTGTCGTCGCTGGAATTCATAACTCATGGGGCAGCGCCCTGTTCGCCCGAGGTCAAACGCCGCATGATCGAATGGATGGGGCCGGTCATTAATGAATATTTCGGTGGGACCGAAGTTGGCCTCATCACCTATGCCACGAGCCAGGATGCGCTGGATCGGCCGGGCACGGTCGGTAAGGCCGTGACAGGTGCGCATATTCTGATTTTCGACGAGGAGGGCAACCGCCTCGCACCGAATGAGATCGGCGAGGTTTATGTCGGTATGGAAGGCATGCCTGACTTCACCTATCACGGGCTGGACGACAAGCGCGCCGAGATCGGCCGCGAAGGCCTCGTCTGTATCGGCGACATTGGCTATGTCGACGAAGACGGCTTTCTGTTCCTCTGCGACCGCAAGATCGAGATGGTGATCTCTGGCGGCGTAAACATCTACCCGGCGGAGATCGAAGCCAGCCTGATTACCATGCCCGGCGTCAAGGATTGTGCGGTGTTCGGCATTCCCGACGAAGAATTCGGCGAAGCGCTCGCCGCCTATGTCGAGCCCGATATCCCCGGCGAACTGACCGGTGACGATGTCAAAGCGTTCCTGCGCGGTGAATTGGCGGGCTACAAGGTGCCACGTGTGGTCGAGTTCGCTGACAGCCTGCCGCGCGAGGATTCAGGCAAGATCTATAAGCGCAAGCTCCGTGAACCCTATTGGGAGGGGATGGAGCGGAAGATTTAGCTTCAAGTCGCTAGGTCAATCCGTCATTGCGAGCCGCCGAATGGCGGCGTGGCAATCCAGTCAGCATGTGTGCATGGCGCGGGTCTGGATCGCTTCGCCCTTCGGTCTCGCGATGACGAACTGATATGATTCAAATGATGGGTAGCTGTTACCCTCCCGGCGCGAGTGCCTGCAGAATCCGTTCGTCTGGGGTGAACGCACCGGTGGGGTTCAGCGCCTGAATGCACACTTGCGAGGCGCCGGCCTTCAGGTGCGCTTCGACGGCGTCATTGATCCTGGTTTCATCGCCCCAGATCACCAAGGCATCGACCAGCCGGTCGGCACCGCCATCATTGTCGATTTCATCTGCCGTAAAGCCCAGCCGCAGCAGGTTGTTGCGATAGTTTGGCAGGCTTAGGTAGATCGCCAGTGCACGCCGCGCGACCTCGCGCGCTTTGCCCGCATCGGTCTCAAACAGCACCTTCTGTTCGACACACAGAAACTTCTTCTTGCCCACGACTTTGCGCGCCTGTTCGGTGTGTTCGGGTGTAACGAGATAGGGATGTGCACCGTCCGCATGGCTAGCCGAAAGTTCGAGCATTTTGGGGCCAAGTGCGGCGATCACCGTCTTGGGTTCTTCCGGCGCGGGCTGACCCATATGTTGAACGGCCTTCATCGCCTCCAGATAGGCGCGCATGGCTGCCACCGGGGATGTGTATTCATGGCCGCGTACGGCCTCCACAAAGGGCCGATGCGAGACGCCCAGGCCCATCAGGAAACGCCCGCCCGATTGTTCATTAAGGGTGATCTGCGCCAGCCGTGAGGCAACCGCGTCGCGCGCGTAGATGCTGGCGATGCCCGTGGCCACGATCAACCGTTCTGTATTGGCTAGCAGCCAGGACGCCTGCGCCATGGGTTCGCGGCCCAGCGCCTCTGGAATCCATAGGGCCGAATAGCCCCAATCCTCAACCCGCTGCGCGAAGTTGGCCGCGTCTGCGGCGTTGAACCCGTCTGTTGGCGCCCAGACGGCGCGTTTTCCAAGTTTCATACTTCAGCGTCCTTTTGGTCACTTATCGCGATTGAATTCTCATTGTCATTCCGGCGAAGGCCGGAATCCAGAACAACCATCGGCCTGGACCCCGGCCTGCGCCGGGGTGACGCCCAGGGTTATACATTCGCGCTTGGCCGGGCGGAAATCCGGTCCCACCAGGCTTGCAGGTTTGTATGGTCTTTGCGCCAGTCTGCATTGGCGCTGTCGCGCATACCGATCCGGCCATAGGCGGTGATATCAACCACGGTAAACCGGTCACCGGCAATGTAGTCGCGGGTACCCAACTCTTCGTTCAGCCAATCATACTTCTTCATCAGGTCTGTCCGGCAGGCCTCGGCATATTCCGGTACCTGGGTGATGACGGGCGCGAAAAATTCGCCGGTATGTTTCATGATCATGGTGATGTAGTTCGCGACATCGAACTCGATCCGGCGGTTCCACATCTCGATCTGCGCCCGTTCCAAGGGCGTTTCACCGAACAGGTTGGGTTCGGGATAAAGGTCTTCGATATAGCGGCAAATCGCCTGTGATTCGGTAATGATGGTGCCGTCGTCCAGTTCGATCATCGGCAGCGTCGCCATCGGGTTCTTGGCCCGGAATTCCGGGCTGCGATGTTCCAGCTTGGCGAACGACACGGGCTCGAAATCGACCTCAAGACCTTTCTCGGCCAGGAACATGCGCACCCGCTTCGGGTTTGACCCGTTGCGATTATTGTAGAGCTTGAAGCCGGTAATTTTCTGCATCAGGGAACTCTGTATCCGTCTGCTGTGGTTATTCTGATCGGGTCGCTGCCGTCCCAATCTGCGGCAACCTGCTTGATCATTTCGTTTCGTGCAACAAGCCCTTCGCCGGGGTTGACGACTTCGGTCATGACGCCGCAAAGCGCGCGCGTATCGTAGTAAGCAAATCGGACCGAGCCATCGGGCGATGCCCCTTGGGTCGCCGTGGCGAAGCCCGCATCTTCGAAGGCCGTCTGGTCGGCGTCAAAGTCGTGAGTCCAAACGCAGAAATGGTGATAGCCGCTCTGTCCTTCGGGCACCACGTCACGGTAGGCGCTGGGCTCCGGATTGAACTGTTGGATCAGCTCGATCTGCACCGGCCCGGCCTGGGCCAAAGCGACCGAGATGTCGAGCGTTGAATCGCTGCCCCGATACTTGATCTGGTGAAGGTCGAGATGTTCCATCACATAGAACGGGCCGACGCCGTAAAAGTCGATCCAGCGTTGCGCGGCGGCAAACACATCGTCCACCACCCAGGCGTTTTGAAACACCGTCCTGTCTGTCAGCAGGCTCATGAAGGTTCCCCTGATTGATTCCTCAATGCCATAGTGGGGCATCGCAACTGCACTGCCAACAGGGGAGACAGGCATGATCAAGTTAACATTTTGTCTCAGGCGCCAACCGCATCTGACACGGGCTGAGTTTCAGGACTATTGGTACAACAATCATGGTCGGCTGGGTCAGCGGCTGATGAGCCGCATTGGCACGATCCGTTATGTTCAGACCCACACGCTCGACCTGGACCTCAATCAGGCGTTTGCCGAAGGGCGCGGCGGACCTGAACCGTTTGACGGCGTCGCGGAAGCCTGGTGGGAGGACGAGGCGGCCCTGCGCGCTATAGTCGATGACGAAGATGCAGCCGAGGCGTTTCAGGAAGCGCTCGATGATGAGAAGACCTTTATCGATCTGGCGAACTCACCGCTCTGGCTGGGCGAAGAACGGGTCTTGATCGACAACGGCGAAATCAAACCACTTTAGAAGGGCAGACAATGAATCGATTGGAAGGAAAAGTGGCGCTGGTTACCGGTGGGGGGTCGGGCATCGGGCGCGCCACCTGCGAACGGCTAGCGTCTGAAGGTGCGGCGGTGGTCGCGGTGGATGTCAACGATGCCGGTGGTGCCGAGACCATCGCCTTGGTCAAATCAGCAGGCGGGGAAGGCGTTTACCACCATCTGGATGTGACCTCCGAGGCCGGGTGGCAGGCACTGATCGAGACCATTGAGGCGGAGCGGGGCCGTCTGGACATTCTCGTCAACAATGCGGGGCTTTACCGGCGCGGGTTCCTGGATGACATGGACCTCGACGAGTTTCGCCAGCTCTTTGCGGTCAATGTCGAAGGTGTGTTCCTGGGTATGAAATATGCCGCACGGCTGATGCGCAAATCCGGCGGAGGATCAATCGTCAATCTGTCATCCGGCGCCGGCCTGATCGGCTCGCCCGGCGGGGTCGGCTATTGCGGGACCAAAGGGGCTGTCCGGCTGATGACCAAGGCGGCTGGCGTCGAGCTGCCGCGATTCGGCATAAGGGTGAACTCGGTCCATCCCGGCTATGTCGATACGCCCATGGGGGCTTCTGTTATTGACGCCATCGGTGGTGATCCGGATCAGCGGCGCGAACAGTTGACGCGTGCCGTGCCGATCCGCGACTGGGCCAATCCGGAAGACATCGCCAACGGGATCGCCTTCCTGGCCAGCGATGACAGCCGCTACATGACCGGGTCGGAGCTGATCATCGATGGTGGTGCAACCGCGCAGTAATGTATGTAATCGACCCCGCAATAACGAAAGACCCGGTCCGCCGGTGGGCATTGCCGGACCGCGTGTTCTTCGCCTGCGGCGCGTGCCACATATTGGCCTACGCGTTTCTGCAGGAATTCCAGGACGCCGGGTTTCAGGCAGTCTGGATCAAACCGGACCATGGGTTCAGGGGAAATCACATCGTCGCGGTCGGCGGCAACATGGCGTTCGACTATCATGGATATTCGGATTGGGATCGTTTGGTTGAACACACAAAGATAAAGGCCCGCAGGTGGTGGCCTGAATGGTCAGCTGAACTTATTCCATTGCCCGCTGACGTCCTGATTTCAGAGGCCAAGTCCAGAAGGTACAATGGGCTTTGGCTGCGTGAACCCGGACAGTTTTTGCATGATGCTTTGCCCCGGGCGCGGCGTTTCCTCGACAGGTTCGACCATCCGGCTCAGCGGGGCACCCGTTAGTCGTCCACGTTCAGGGCAACGGTTATCTTCCAGCCGTCGCCATAGTCACAAAGCACATAGCGCGTCTCGAAGGCGTAGATGTCTTCGTGCGCTGTATTGATGAACCGCCAGCCGATGGTTGCCTCAACCACATTGTCGCCTTTTGTGGGCTGTACCTCGCAGTGCTCAATCCGGGCTTCGGCCAGTCCCATCTGCGCGTTGACGTCATTGAGCCGGGCGAAATTGTCCATCAACGCCGCTTTGTCGGTTAGGGCGATGGTTTTGTCGCGCTCGACAATGGTCAGCGGCACATGAAGAAACCGGTCAGCGGCTTTCGTCGCATCGTCGATAAAGGCGGCAGCATAGTCGGTGAAATAGGCGTGGGCTTCGGTCTGGGTCATCATTTGCTCCCATGAATTGTCACATTCTGCCCTCGCCGGGGCGGGGTGGATAGTCTATCTAGACGTCAAACCGTGAATCCCGGATCAGGAGAGAAGAATGGCCGATCAAAACAGGCAATGGCTGCTGACGAGCCGCCCGCAGGGACAACCCAAGACATCGGATTTCGAATGGCGGGTCGATGACGTCCCCAGCATCGAGGACGGGCAATATCTGGTGCGCGTGCTCTATGCGGCGATGGACCCGGCGATCCGTGGCTGGATGGACCCTAGCGGCAACTATATGGACCCAATCCCCCTGGGCAGCCCTGTCCGTTCTGTCGTGCTCGGTCGTGTGGTCGAGTCTAAGAATCCGGATTATCCGGAAGGCATGATCGTGTCCGGCCTGGGCGCCTGGTCGGATTATGTCGTGGGTTTCCCCGGCATGCTGGGCCCGGTACCGGCCGAATGGGGCCACGACTTCACCACCTATCTGCACCCGCTGGGCGCGGTGGGCGCGACCGCCTATTACGGGCTCTTCGAGGTTGCTGAATACAAGGACGGCGAGAACCTGCTGGTCTCTGGTGCGGCAGGGGGCGTGGGCTCGCTGGTCGGCCAGATGGGCAAGATCAAGGGCAGCAAGGTGGTCGGCATCGCCGGCGGGCCGGAGAAATGCGCCTGGCTGACCGATGAGCTGGGCTTCGATGCGGCCATCGACTACCGCGCGACGGAAGACCTGTCAGCCGCCATCGCCGAGCACTTCCCGGATGGCGTCGATGTCTATTTCGAGAATGTCGGCGGGCCGATGCTGGAAGCCGCGATTGACAATCTGGGCCAGAAGGCCCGGATCGCGATCTGCGGCATGATCTCCCAGTACAATGAGTCCGATAACCCGCCCCCCGGCCCTCACAATCTGTGGCGGCTGCTGGTCACGCGCTCACGCATGGAGGGCCTTCTGGTCTCCGACTATATGCACCGCGCCATGGACGGCTATGCCGAGATGAATGAGTGGATCAAGTCAGGCCAGCTGAAGTTCTCGGTTGATGTGCGCGAGGGTCTGGAGAACGCAATCGACACGTTCAACCTGCTCTTCACCGGCGCCCATGACGGCAAGCTGCTGCTGAAGATCGGCGACGAATAAACCCTAGAAGTCGAACGGCGCCTCGGGGTCTTCCCGCGGCGTCTTGAGCGGGTTGTTATAGAGTGCGGCTTCGGCCAGCGCGCTGTCGAAGAATTCGTGCGTCTCAACGATCAGCCCGTCTTCGATGGTAAAAATGTGGCAGTAGGTCTGGTTGTAGGGCACGCCGTTCTGGCCGACCCCGCCGCCCTGCATCAGCGCGACCACCCGGTGCTCGTCGGCGCACATGATCTTCCATTTGCGCGAGAAGTCGATGCTCTCCGGCTTCAGCCGGGCAAACACGTCGGCGACGATCTCATCAAAGATCGCGGTCTTTCCGTGCGCGCGCCCGGAAATCGGGATCGAGCCGATGATGTTGTAGATGATGTCGTCCGAATGAAGCGCCTTGAACGCCTCCGTGTCAGCATTGCCGAGATGGGTATAGTACTTTTCGATGATGGCCTTGTTGTCTTCAACGCTCATGGGGCATCTCCCTGTTTGGCGGGACGGTAGCGGGCGGGCAGGGGATTGTCACGCCCGCGCGCCGCGCTTAGCTTCAGCCCATGCAACCGCGCCTCAAAGCTGAAATCTGGGTGAAAGCCTATATCCGCCGCTGTTTTGCGTCAGACATCCCGGCCATGGTCGTCCGGCATGGCGATGACACGGCGGGGACGGTGCTGGTGAAGCTCAATCAGTTCGAGGGCGGCTGCACGGTTTTCGAGCGCACGACGGATATGGACGGCAACCGGGCGTGGCGCCGCGGCACCGGCGACGACCCGGTCTCCGAAGCCGATGCCGACGCCTTTATTGAACGCCAGGCCAGCTTCGACCCGGACCTCTGGGTGGTCGAGGTGGAATCCCGCGACGGCACTCATCTGCTCGAAGACCCGATTGTTTAGGGACTTCTGCGTTCTCGCCTCCTCAAACCGTTCGTCCTGAGGAGCAGTCCCGAGTTCAGCGAGGGACTGCGTCTCGAAGCATGTCCTGAGCGACGCCGCAAGGCGGCCTCGAAGGGGATGAACAGCGGTCCGCCCGCACTTCGAGACGGCCTCCTTCGCCTGGCTCAGGAGGCCTCCTCAGTGCGAACGGGATTGGGATGCCGAATTGACTGGGCTCAAGGCGTGGTAAAGTGTCGGGTGGTTTAGTGGTGCTGTCAGGTAGATAAGGAGCCCACCATGGAAGCACTGAGTACTGAAACCATCTCCTACATCATCGTCAAGGCGCGCGAGTTCGACGCCAAGGTCGACCCCGTCGACGAAAATCCGGCATCCGACGAGGCCGATGATGGTGAGCGGATCATTCTGGAAGACTTTGCCGACGACCCGACCTTTCAGGAACTGACCGAAGCCATTGACGACCTGAACGAGCAGGAAGCCGCCGAGTTGGTCGCGCTGATGTGGGTGGGGCGGGGCACTTATGACGCTGAGGATTGGGACGAAGCGCTCGCCACTGCCCATCAGGAGGCGACCAACGCCACCTCAGCCTATCTCACCGGCACGCCGCTGTTGGGCGATTATCTCGACGATGGCCTCAACGCCATGGGCCTCGAATTCGATGAGGGTGTTAAGGAGCATTTGTAAATCCGCCCGAGTGGCTCCTGACCCTTCTGATAGTTTTTAATAATCATTCGCAAAACCTGTTGCGTGTAATCCGCATCCACGGTAGAACACAACTCAGTTAATAACGATTCGCAGAAAGGGTTTCCTGGCGGGTCGTTCCACACCGTCCACGGCTAGGTGTCTGTAACATTTGAGGTTTTCTCCCCGCGCGCAACGACGCGAACAACTCCTGAAACAACTAGGCCCGCCGGTTTCCCGGCGGGCCTTTTCTTTTGGGATCTCTATCTGTCATCCCGGACAAGCCGTCCAAATCCTATTGGGCGGCGCGATCCGGGATCCATGTCTAAGGCGGACAGTATCGTCGACATGGATTCCGGACAGCTCGGTTTGCTAGATCGGCCTATGGCCTCAAGCAAACCGGCTTCCGGAATGACGGGTGGGCGTTTGGCTCCAGGTCCTAAAGCTTCCCAACGATCCGGAAGCTCGCATTCAGCGGCGCACCGACACTGGCCTGGTGGGTGCTGTGCGAGTTCGGGAAATAGAGCTCATCGGTCAGGTTCTCGATATTGACCTGAAGGCGCAGGCTGTCTGACACGTCGTAATAGATTGCCGCGTCCACCCGGGTATAGCTGGGCAGCAAGGCGGTATTGCCGTTGTTAATGAAGCTCTTGCCCTGATGGGTCAGGCCGACGCCAAAGCCGAATTTCTCTGTGATCTGGAACTGGTTCCAGATCGAGAACATGTGCTCGGGCAGTTCGCGCGGGCGCAACCCCGTGGGGCCCATGCGGTCAACCTGTTGCCCGTCGAGATAGCTGTAGCCGGCCGAGACAAACCAGAAGTCGGTCACCTGTCCCTGAAGCTGAATTTCGAAGCCCTTGATCTTCGACTTGATGACGTCCAGCGTCGACGGGTCATTGTCGGCAACCTGTGGCGAGCTTTGTTTGATCTCGAAGACGGCGGCCGTCAGGCTGAGGCCCGGCTCGAAATCCCATTTGATGCCTGCTTCAAGGTTCCTGAACTTGTCAGGGTCCAGCGCGTTGTTGTTGCCGTTGATGTTGGCGAACTGTTCGCCGCTGCGGGGCAGGAAGGTTTCGCTATAGCTTGTATAGATCGAGATGTTTTCCTGCGGTTTCAGGATGATGCCGAAGCGTGGCGATACGCGGTCGTCCTTCCGGGTGCGCGTTTCGTTCGCGGGAACGTTGAACACCTTGATGTCGAAGCTGTCATACCGGCCGCCGGCGACCACATCCAGCCAGTCGGCGATCTCCACCTGGTCCTGAATATAGACGGAGAACACGTCAATGCTGACGCGCGTGTCGTCGTTGAGGTCAACCGTGAAGTCGTTGCTGGTCGGCATGCCGAACGCATTCACGCCCATCCCACCGCGCAGATTGAGAGGCCGCGCGATGGTGAAAATTTCATTGTCGTCCAGGGTTGTATCCCAGAACGAATTGAACCGGTCCTGGTCGGACGAGGTGTTGATGTATTCACCCCCGACAATGATCGTGTGGCCAATGCTGCCCGTGTCGAATTCACCCACCAGATTACCTGACAGGATCAGGTTCTTACGCTTGGTCACATCGACATAGCCATCCAGCGTTACCTGGTCGGGCGTATTTGCCTGGTCATAGCCTGATGCATAGAAGTTTGCGTAGAGCTTGTCGTAATAGCCATAGAACGCGCTGAAATTGCCTTTCAGATTCTCTGAGAACTCATGCTGCAGAGAGGCGCGAATTAAATGCGCTTCAAGCTCGGAAGTGTTCAATTCCGGGTCGCCGAAGACAATGTTCTTGAATTCCTTGACCGGGCGGCCATCGGTTCCGGTGGGAATGCCGCGGTCAATGAAGCGTTCGTGGTTGATATACTCATAGGAGATATCGAGTGTCGTATTGTCGCCGAGTTCAAACCTCACGGTCGGGTTGATGCCGAACCGGTCTCCATCGTAGAAATCCCGGTGATTGTTCAGGTGTTCATACATGGCGTTGATGCGGATGGCGGTCTTCTCGCCTGCATCGATGTTGCCATCGATCTGGAAACCGAATGCGCCGAAGGTGTCGACACCAGCCTCATAGCCAATAAACGTCTCGCCGATCACGCCCTTCTTGGTGACACGGTTCAGGATGCCGCCCGCGCCGCCACGACCGAAGAGAAGCGCATTCGGGCCGCGCAGAATCTCGATTTGCTCGAGGTTATAGACGGGGCGGTAATACTGAACATCGTCGCGAAAGCCATCGATGAAGAAATCCGCTGTCGAGCGCACGCCGCGGAACACAACAGCGTCCCGGTGTCCTTCGCCCTGAGAGGTATTGACCCCGGGAGTGTAGTCGATCAGTTGCCCGATACTCGTGAAGCCCCGCCGCGAGATTTGATCCGCGGTAATAATGGAAAGGCTTTGGGGCACGTCGATGATCGGCGTCGGTGTCTTTAGTGCGTTGACCTGATCGGCATAAAGAGTCTTGCCGACGATCACGATTTCGTCCCTGTCATTTTCGTCTGAGGCCTCAGCCATAGCCATGGGCGCGCCGAGAGCGAGACAAAGCGCTGTGGCGCTGCACAGGCTGAAAGAGAAGGGGCTCATTAGTTTCCTCATTTTTGTTTTTGGCCCCACAATCGGACGTCGTGAGGTTGGGATAAGCGTCGCGAAGCTAGGCTAGTTGAGAACGAGTGTCAATTTCATTCGCAAGTAAATTAACAGCGATCGCGGCACGCCTTGGATCGGATGACGATGCGGCGAAGGCCTGCTAAGTTTCTGTCCTGACGGGGGAATCGGAATGAATGGCGCGGAAGCACTGATCGCAACGGCTTTGAACGAAGGCATCGAAGTGTGCTTCGCCAATCCGGGAACGACCGAAATGCCGATGGTGGCTGCGCTTGATTCCGTACCCGGCATGCGCGGTGTGCTGTTTCTGCATGAAAACGCGGCAACCGGGGCCGCCGACGGTTATGCTCGGATGGCCGGCAAACCGGCCATGACGATGCTGCATCTGGGGCCGGGCATGATGAACGGACTGGCCAATCTGCACAATGCGCGCCGGGCGCGGTCACCGGTCTTCAATGTGATCGGCGAACATGCCAGCTGGCATGTGCGGTCGGACCCGTTGTTGAACACTGACATCGAAACCGTCGCGCGCACCGTCCATGGCTATGTGAAGGAGAATTTGGGTGCATCGACGGTTGCCATGGATACTGCCCAGACCATTGCTGAAGCCATGGCGCAGGGCGGGCGCAGCGGTACGCTGATCCTGCCGCATGATGCGCAGTTGGACGATGCTGGCGATACGATTCCGGTGAGGCGAGCGCTTGAGCCAGCGAGTTTCTCATCCGGCCACGTGATCGAAGCAGCGCGCCGGATACGCGCCGGCAAAAGCGCTTTGTTTCTGGGTGGGGATGGTCTGTCAGAAGATGCCCTGATGCTAGCCGGGCGGATCGCTGCGGGCGCGGGCGTTGCACTCATCTGTGAAACCTTTGTGGCCCGCATGGAAAAGGGGGCGGACTTGCCGGCTCCCATCAAGCTGCCCTATCGCCTGGAAGACGCCGTAGCGCTGTTGGAACAGTTTGAAACCGTTGTGATTGCCGGCACCAGCCGCCCCGTCGCGTTCTTCGGGTATCCCGGCGGGGCGAGCCATCTGACCAAAGAGGACCAGGCGGTTACACTGGCCGTACCCGGAGACGACGTGACTGGTGCGCTTGCGGCGCTCGCCGACGAGTTGAGCGCGCCCGACGCACGGGCACCGCGCTCGGGCTCGTTGCCTGATATGCCGGCCGGACCGATTGACGGCGCCGCCATGAGTGCCGTGATCGCCAATCTTCAGCCGGAAGGGGCCATCGTCATGGATGAAGGCCTGACGTCGGCGGCGGCCTATCATGCCTTTAGCGACAATTCCCCCCGGTTCACCCATATGCAGTTGACCGGCGGCGCTATCGGCGAAGGGCCTGGTGCCGCGACCGGGGCCGCCATTGCCTGCCCTGATCGCAAGGTGATCAATTTTCAAGCCGACGGGTCCGGGGCCTATTCAGTCCAGGCGCTTTGGACCCAGGCACGCCAGAACCTCGATGTCGTAACCGTGGTTGCTGCCAATCGCCGCTACAACATTCTGGGGTTCGAGTTGGAACGGGCAGGCATCCAGAACCCCGGCCCAACCGCACTCTCCATGATCGATCTGGGCAGCCCGCATCTCGACTGGGTCAAGATCGGCGAGGGGTTCGGTGTTCAGGGCGTATCGGTCGATACCGCAGAAGGACTAGCCCAGGCGCTCGCGGACGCGTTGGAGGTAAAAGGCCCCCGCCTGATTGAAGCCGTCATGGCTTGAAACCTGCACCCGTGACTGTATGTTCCGGGCAGAACAGAATACGGGGAAGCAAGCATGAAAGCCGTTTTGTGCGAAAAGCACGGTCTGCCCGATGATTTGAGCATCACGGAGCTGCCAAGGCCGGAAATGAAGCCGGGCCATTTGCGCATCGCGACGCGCGCCGCGGGTGTAAATTTCCAGGATACGTTGATGATCGCCGGGAACTATCAGTTTCAGCCGGATATGCCCTTCATTCCGGGCGGCGAGGTCGCTGGTGAGGTGCTGGAGGTCGCCGATGATGTTGACGGCTTTGCCGTTGGCGATCATGTGCTGGCGATGACCGGCCATGGCGGCTTCTGCGAGGAACTGGTGGCCGAGGCGGGCCGGGTCGTGAAATACCCACCGCAAATGCAATTCGCCGATGCGGCCGGGTTCCTGACCAATTTTGGTACCTCCTACCATGCGTTGGTGCACCGGGCGGAGCTGCAAGCCGGTGAAACCTTGCTGGTACTCGGCGCGGCGGGCGGTGTTGGTCTGGCCGCGGTTCAGATCGGCAAGGTGCTGGGCGCGCGGGTGATCGCGGCCGCCAGCAGCCAATCAAAGCTCGATCTTGCCAAGCAATATGGCGCGGACGAGGTCATCAACTATGCCGACGGCCCCTATAAGGACACGGTTAAGGAACTGACCGGCGGCAAAGGCGCCGACGTGATCTATGACGCCGTGGGCGGCGACTATTTCGATCAGGCGCTGCGTTGCATCAACTGGAACGGCCGGATCCTGGTGGTCGGCTTTGCCGCAGGCCGGATCCCCGAAGCGCCAGCCAATCTTGCGCTGTTGAAGGGATGTGCCATCGTCGGTGTATTCTATGGCCGCTTCAAACAGGAAGAGCCGGAAAAGAGCCAGGCGATGATCGAAGAGGTCGTCAAACTCTACGAGGCGGGCAAGCTGAAACCGCACATCTCGCAGGCGTTGCCACTCGATAAGGCGCGCGAGGCGCTCAACCTGTTTATCAATCGTGAGGCCGAAGGTAAGATCGTCCTTACATCAGGCTGACGCCTGAACCCGATACCGGAGACGGACAATGAACGAACAAAGCCCCAAGCGCGCCAGCTTCCGGCGCATGGATGAAGGCACGCCTAATGATTGGGAGATCATCGGCAGCGAATATCTCAAATTTGCCAATGGTCTGGTCGACCGTGTTCTTGATCATCTGAAACTGCTGGATGGAGACTTTGGCGGCTTCGCCGTCGACCGTCTGACCCACAGCCTGCAGACTGCGACGCGGGCCCACCGCGCCGGCAAGGATGAGGAATACGTTGTCTGTGCGCTGCTGCATGATATTGGCGATATGCTTGGCACCTATAATCATGGGGCCGTGGCGGCAGCCATCCTGAAACCCTTTGTGTCAGAGGCCAATCAGTGGATGCTGGCCAATCATACGGACTTCCAAGGCTACTACTATTTCGAACATGTCGGGCTCGACAAGAACCGCCGCGAGGTCCATCGCGACAGCCCCTATTACGAGCATACCCGTGAATTCATCGACGAGTATGACATGCCAGCGTTCGATCCGGACTATGACACGCTGCCACTGGAGTTCTTCGAGCCCATGGTGCGCCGGGTGATGCAGAAGCAGGTGAAGTCGAACATCAAGATGGACCCGGCATCTTAGACCGGTGTCTGATTTGATACCCCTCACCCGGCCCTCGCCACGCTCGGTCCACCCTCTCCCCTCGGGGGAGAGGGAAGCGAGGCCGAGCTTTGCGATGGTCGAGCGGGGTGAGGGGGGCTACTGCGCTCAGTTCGATCTGACCTTTGAGTTGTGGTCATGAAAGCATGGCGCTGCCATGAATTTGGCGATTACCACGATCTAAGGATCGAGGAACTGCCCGATCCCGAACCCGGCCCCGGCGAGGTGCTGGTCGATATTCGTGCATCCAGCGTCACCTTTGTTGAAATGCTGATGTGCCAGGGCAAGTATCAGCTCAAGCCGCCGCTGCCCTTCACCCCTGGTGGGGAGTGTGCCGGGGACGTGATCGCGGTGGGCGAGGGGGTAACCAGCCTAAAACCCGGTGACCGCGTGATGGGTGGCGGTGCCATCGGGCAGGGTGTGGGCATCTATTCCGAACGCTTTGCCGGTCCGGAAGCCAATTTCAGACCACTGCCAGCATCATTTGGCTACAAGGAGGGGGCCTCCTTCACCAGCGCCTATATCACCGCCTATGTCGGGCTCGTGGTCCGTGGTCAGTTGCAGGCAGGAGAAACGCTCCTGGTTCACGGTGCGGCGGGCGGTGTCGGGCTTGCCGCCGTTGAAATCGGCAAGCTGATTGGCGCAACGGTGATCGCCACTGGCGGCAGTGACGAGAAGCTCGCGGTCGTTAAGCAACGCGGCGCCGATCATGTCATCAACTACAACACGTTGCCGCGCTTTCGGGACCTGGTGAAGGAGATCGCCGGTGGCACCGGCGCCGATGTGATTTACGACCCTGTTGGCGGCGATGTTTTCGATGAATCAACGCGTTGTATCAATATCTTCGGACGTCTTCTGATTATTGGCTTCACGAGTGGCCGCATTCCGTCGGTGCCGGTCAACCTGCCGCTGATCAAACAGTTCGCGGTGATTGGCGTGCGGGCCGGGGAATATGGCCGGCAGAATCCCGAAGGTGGCCGCAAGGCGCGCGCTGAACTGTTCAAGTGGGCGGATGAGGGGCGTTTGACCCCCCATGTTCACAAATTGATGCCTTTTGACGGGCTGATCGATGCATTCGACGAAATTGCCGGCCGAAAGGTTGTTGGCCGGATCGTGCTGGAGGGCACCTGATGAGTGACAAGAAACCCGAACCCTATAAGCTCAAGCCCAAGGACTCATCGACCCTGATCATTGTCCGCGATGGCAAAGAGGTGCTGATGGGGCAGCGGTCGACCAAGCACGTCTTTATGGCAAACAAATATGTCTTTCCGGGTGGCCGGGTGGATCGGGCCGACGGGTTGGTGCCGCGGCCGATCGATCTTGAGACCAATGTGGCCGAGCAGCTTGAGCGAGGCACAACGGCGCACCGGGCGAGGGCGCTCGCCATGGCGGCGATCCGCGAAACCTATGAGGAGGCGGGGCTGGTGTTGGGCACGTCCCACGATGACGCACCGGTCAAAACCCGGTCGCCCGGCTGGAAACCGTTCTACGAACAGGGTGTCGTGCCCGCGCTCGACAAACTTGAATACATTGCCCGCGCTATTACGCCACCGGGCCGCCCGCGCCGCTTTGATTCACGCTTCTTTATGGTCGATGCGCATCACGTCGATGGGCAGGTGATGGGCAATGGCGAACTGGTCGATCTGCAATGGGTACCGATCAAGGACGCCAATGATCTTGATCTGCCCAACATCACACGACTGGTCATCGACCTGATCGACAAGCGAGTGAAAGACAAGGCGCACAAGAAACCCGGTGCCGGCATTCCGTTTGTCCGAACCGTCAACCGCCGCCACATCATCAGCGAGCACTAGGCGCTTTCTGATATGAGCGTACCGAGCCAGTCAGACGTTGTTGAGTTCCTAAGCAGTGGTGCGGCATTCAGCGGCGTCGCGCCGAATCACGTGGAGACCTCGGTGTCTCATGTCTTTATCGGTGACGAGATCGTCTACAAGCTGAAGAAAGACATCCAACTCGACTACCTTGACTACAGCACGGCCAGCAAACGCCGCCAGATGTGTGAGCGTGAATTAAAACTGAATCATCTGGCCGCACCATCGCTTTATCGGTCGGTTCAATCCGTCAGTTGGGATGGCCATTCCCTGTCTGTTGGCGGCAAGGGGGCTGCGATTGATTGGTTGGTCAAGATGGACCGCTTCGATGAAACCATGACGTTCGACCGCTTGGCGCATGACGGCAAGCTGACCCTGCAGCTGGTCGCCGCGCTGACAGAGGAGATTGTTGCCTTTCACGCCATTACAGAAGAACGCCCGGATATGGGCGGTGCAGCGGAAATGCACCGGGTCAGTCATTTTGTGGCTGAAACGCTGCAAGAACACGGCAAAGGTATTCTGGATTCAGATGAGATAGCGACATGGGACAGGGCTATTGACAGGGCCTTTGCGCGTTCTTCTGCCTTACTCAACCAGCGGCAGGCACACGGTTTCGTCCGGCAATGTCATGGTGATATGCATTTGGGCAACATCTGCTTTCACGACGGCAGGCCGACCCTCTTCGACTGTATAGAATTTAGTGACGATATAGCTTGCGTGGATGTGCTCTACGACTTGGCTTTCCTATGTATGGACTTGTGCTTCCACGGGTTGGAGCAACATGCCAATCTCGTCATGAACCGGTACTTGAGCGTCACGCGTGATTTCCGCGGCCTTGATGCCTTTCCCGCATTCCTGTCACTGCGGGCGGCAATCCGCGCGATGACAAGCGCCATCGAGATGCAGGAGAAGAGCACGCTGGACCCCAAAGGGTGTCACGATGCCGTCAGGCACTTGGACTTTGCCGTGGCGGCACTACAGCGCCCACAGCCGTCCTTGCTGGCAATTGGTGGTTTCTCCGGCAGTGGTAAGTCGTCTCTGGCGACGGCGCTTGCGACACGTATCTGTGCAGGGGCAGGGGCCGTTGTTGTCTCGAGTGATGTTGTTCGCAAGCGGATCGTCGGAGCTGCACTGGAAGACAAACTGGATGCTGAAGCCTATTCACCCAGCATGTCTGCAAAAACCTTTACCCGCTTATTTGATGATTGCGATGCGGCATTGGGTGCAGGCCAGACCGTGATCGCCGATGCAACATTCTTGCGTGAGGAAGACCGCGATAAAATAGCACAGGTCGCGGAGGACTGGGGCGCGACATTCAGGGGTGTCTGGCTTGATACACCGCCTGACATTCTCAGGGCGCGCACCGCAGCGCGTGAAGGTGATGTATCGGATGCCGGGCCATCCGTCGTTGACATACAACTCACACAAAACCTGGGTACCATCTCCTGGTCCCGGCTTGATGCTGTTGCTGATACACTGACCGAGGACGCTTTAGCCCTTTTGTCAGAGTAGATTAATGTCCATTCGTAATCTCGACAGGCTTTTCCGGCCTGACTCCGTGGCGGTTATTGGCGCCAGTAACCGGCCGGACGCCGTCGGCCACATTGTCATGCACAATATGCTGACCTCACGGTTCGAAGGGCCGGTCATGCCCGTCAATCCGAAGGAAAAGGCCATTGCCGGCGTGCTGGCGTTCAGTGATTTATCAGAGCTTCCGGTGGTGCCGGACCTGGCGGTGATCTGCACGCCGCCCGCCACGGTGCCCGGTATCATCGATCAGCTCGGCGCGATGGGGACAAGGGCCGCGATTGTGCTGACAGCCGGCCTCGACCAACAGGCCATGTTGGACGCCGCGCGTCCTTATCTCTTACGGATTTTGGGCCATAATTGCCTGGGTTTGCTGGTCCCGCCAGCCAGATTGAATGCCAGTTTCGCGCCGGGATCCTTGAAGCCAGGCAGCCTGGCATTCGCGTCTCAGTCGGGTGCGCTGTGTACGGCGGTGCTGGACTGGGCTGCCGCGAAAGATATCGGGTTTTCGCACTTTATTTCGATGGGGAACTGCGCTGACGTCGATTTCGGCGATGTGGTGGATTATCTCGCACGCGATCCCGATACCTCGGCGATCCTGCTGTATATCGAATCCCTGACCAATGCGCGTAAGTTCATGTCAGCCTGCCGGGCGGCCTCGCGGATCAAGCCGATTATCGCGATCAAGTCGGGACGAAACGCCGAAGGGGCAGAGGCTGCGGCGTCTCATACCGGCGCCCTTGCCGGGCGCGATGATGTCTATGACGCGGCGCTGAGGCGCGCGGGTGTTCTACGCGTCGATTCCCTGGCCGATCTGTTCGATTCTGTTGAGACGCTGGCACGCGCCCGGCCGCTTTCAGGCGAAAATCTTGTTGTTGTCACCAATGGGGGTGGCCTCGGCGTGATGGCGGCTGATCACCTGTCCATGGTCGGTGGTCATCTGGGTAAGCTCTCCGACGACACCATTGCATCGCTTGACGCTGTGCTGCCCAGTACCTGGTCACACGGCAATCCGGTCGACATTATCGGTGACGCGCCGGGCAAGCGCTATGTTGACGCGCTTGACGTTTTGCTCGAGGCGCCGGAGGTCGACGCGTTGATGATCATGCACGCGCCGACGGGAATAACATCCAGTGACGAGGTGGCTGAGGGCGTGTTGAGCCGTGTGCGCGGCACACGCAAGACCGTACTGGCTAATTGGGCCGGGGGGCGCGCTGTAGCCGGGGCGCGCGAAGCGTTTGAAAATGCGGGGATTCCCTCCTACGAAACGCCAAGCAGTGCGTCACACGCATTCATGCAGTTGGTCCAACAGCGGCGCCTACAGACCATGTTGATGGAAACCCCGCCGGTTCAGCCCCAATCATTCACGCCCGACAAAGAGCGGGCTCGTGGGGTTATCGACGCTGTATTGGCTGAAGGCCGACGCTTGCTGACAGAGGTTGAAGCCAAGGCGCTGCTGGATGCCTATGGGATTCCAATCGTGGTCACACGCGTTGCTAGGAACGCTGATGAAGCGGTTGAAGTCGCTGAGGAAATGGGCTTTCCGGTAGTCGTCAAAGTTCTTTCACGCGATATCAGCCACAAGTCGGATGTCGGTGGGGTGGTACTGAATCTGAAATCGGGAGAGGCCGTACGCGATGCGGTCGACAATATCGAGGCGCGTGTCTATGAGCTAAGGCCCGATGCGACGGTTGACGGCTACACAGTGCAACAGATGATTGCCCGGACCGGTGCCCATGAGTTGTTGATCGGTGCTTTCGTTGATGAGGTTTTCGGCCCGGTCATCATGTTCGGGCAGGGCGGCACAGCGGTTGAGGTGGTCGCTGATCGGGCGGTAACACTGCCGCCGCTCAATATGGTGATCGCGCAGCGGCTGATGGAGGAAACCCGGGTCTTCAAGCTGCTGGCGGGATACAGGGACCGTCCGGCAGCGGACCTCGATGCGATCAAGATGACGCTGCTCAAACTATGCCAGTTGGTGGCTGATTTCGCTGAAATCACCGAACTCGACATCAATCCACTGCTAGCCGACGACAAAGGCGCTATTGCGCTGGATGCACGGGTGGTCGTCCAAGACTCACAAATGGCGGGTATTGATCGGTTGGCGATCAGGCCCTATCCGGCGGATTTAGAAGACAAAGCAGACTTACGAAACGGTGAAACGGTTTTTGTCAGGCCAATCCGCCCAGAGGACGAACCTGCCTATGCCCGCTTCTTCGATCATCTGGAGGCCGACGACATCCGCTTCCGGTTTTTCAATCTGGTCAAGCATCCCGGCCACAAGTTCCTCGCCCGGCTGACGCAGATCGATTACGACCGGGAAATGTGTTTTGTTGCGTTCCGCGATGGTGAGATTCTCGGTACGGTTCGGGCGATTTCAGACCCGGATAATGAGCGCGCAGAATATGCCATCATCGTACGGTCTGACCTGAAAGGCACAGGCTTGGGTTATTTGCTGATGCAGAAGATCATTGCCTATTGCCGAGATCGTGGAACGGACGAGATTTTTGGCCACGTATTGGCAGACAATCACCCCATGCGGAACATGGCCTCTGAGCTGGGCTTCGAGACCCGAAAGGGGCCCGATCCCACGGTGATCGAGGTGGTCTTACCGCTGGTGCGCTAACTAAAAATCAACACCTTGGCCTGAAATACCGTGAAGGCGGCGCTGACTAAAAAACCCAGCACAGGGATCCAGAGCGGGATTGGGTTCTCCACAGCAGGTGTGGTTTCGCGCCGCCTGATCTGAACCAGCGACAGGTTGACCAACGCAAAAATCGTCAAGGCGATCAGGGAGGTCGCTTGCGCCAGGGTCACAATCGGCAGCAGCAATGCGAGGATCAAGACCAAGCCAGCGACTAGAAGGGTGGCACGGATCGGAGTCTGGGTTTTTGCATTCACACGGGCCAGGGCCCTGATGAGCATACCCCGGGAAGACAGGCCGTAAAGCACCCTTGACGCCATGATGATCTGGATCAGCGCGCCATTTACGACAGCGACAATACCGATGGCGCTGATGATGTAAGGGTTGCTGCCGGTCGCGCGTTCGTAGATCAGTGCCAGAGGCGCGTCGCTGGCACCCAGTTCGGCCGGCGATACGGTTAGGATCGACACGGTCGACACAGAGAAATACAGCAGCGCCGTAACGCCCAACGTAATCAGGATGGCCCGCCGCATGGTGTGCCGGACGTCGCGCACTTCCTCCGACAGGTTGACCATGTCCTCAAAACCGATAAAGGCATAGAACGCCAAGACAGCCGCGGTCAGAACAGGCAAAGCTAACGCATGGATTTCCAAATCCGCGAGACTGTCCGCCCACTCCGGGACGCCAACAAGGCTGTCGCCAGCGACAGCAATCACAAGAACCAGACCGCCGACCTCGATAACAGTCACAATCGCCGCGACTGTCACAGATTCCACAATGCCCCAGGCCGCAAGAGCCGCGAGGGCGACTGTCATCAATATAATTGCCGACCAGTCCGGTATCTCAACGAAGGATCGGAAATATCCAACAAAACCATTCACAATGGCGGCGCTGGATACGGTGGCGGCGGCAACCACCAGAAAACCAACGCCAGTTGCTAGTCGGCGTGACCGTAAACCTGCCTCGACATAGGCGGCCTCGCTCGCGCTGACGGGATAGCGTGCGGCCATTTCGCCAAATGTCAGCGCGGTCAGGCCTGCCAGGCCTGCTGCAATCAGAAATGCCAGAGGGGCTGCAGGTCCCGCAATCTCGGCAACCTTGCCGACCAGGACGAAGATCCCGGCGCCAACCGTCGTCCCCAGGCCATAAAGCGTGAGGAGGGGTAATCCCAGCCCGCGCTTCAGCGTTGGCTGGTCCGTCATGGCGACCTCAGTGCGACAGGAGGAGGGGTACCGGTACTTCGTGCAGCAGGTCCCGGGTAACGCCTCCCAAGACCGTCTCAAGCACCCTCGAGTGGCCCCATGCGCCACAAACCATCACATCGGCAGCAAAATCCGCAGCCTCGGCCGCGAGCGACTCGCTGGTCGACATATCCCGCTCAATGGCGTGGTCTGCTTCAACCCTGACCCCATGCCGCGCCAGATGGCCGGCGATTTCAGCGCCGGGAATGTGGCCGGTCTGTTCCGGGCCAACGGTCAAGACCTTGACCGCATCGGCCGTCTCGAGCAGCGGCAGGGCGTCATGCACGGCGCGGGCCGCTTCTTTGCTGCCATTCCAGGCGATCATAATCCGGCTGCCGATGGAACCAGGTACCCCTTTCCAGGGCACGACAAGGATCGGACGGCCCGCCGACAATACCAAGTCACCAGGCAAGTTAAGGGCTGGGCCGACCGGCACATCATGGCCGGCCCCCTGAGCCAGCACACACAGATCCGTATAGTGAGCGTGCTGCGAAAACACCGCCCTGATGTCGCCTTCGCGCGCTCGCCACTCGGTTTCTATACCGGTCGATTTTTCGCGAGCCCTGACCCGTTCCTCGACGGTCTGCGACGTGGTCCTTGCCTCGTCGACATAGGTCTCTGCCAGGTTAGCCGGCACATAGGGCATGACATAGGCCGGGATCGGCGTGTTATCGATGATGCTCAGCGCTGTCAGCGATGCCCCATGCTGTGCCGCCAGATCATAGGCGACGTCCTCGACCGCTTTGCCTGCATCGCCTTCAAACGCGTGAAAAAGGATGTTTCTGATAGCCATATGTGTGCTCCCCGAATGGGCTTCATGATTGAAGTTGACCGATATTATCGACCTGGGAACTACACTCTAATTTACAAGTCAGATTTGGTATTTGACCCCGATCAAGGAGTGCTACCCCTTGATGCGGTTTTCTCCGCAATGGCCGTGATCAATGCGTCATACCCCTGATCACGCAAGACAGCAGCGAATTCTGACCGCCGCAATGCGACTTCGCTGATTGTCCCATCGAGAAAAAGGTCAATGATGCCCCATCGACCGTTGATCTCCTGCATCACGTAGTTGATGGCGACGGGTTGCGTGCCGGGGACGCGGACCTCGGTCAGCAACAGCAGGCTGCCGCGGGGGCCGGGCCGTTCGCCAACAATATGGAATGTCTGGCCGACATCAGCATCGAACCGGTCCGCGTAAGAGGCGCACAGATAATCACGGTAATACGCGGCATAGGCGTCGCGCTGATCCTGCGACCAGGTATTCCAGGCCCGGGCACCAACCGCGCGGGCACTTTGCCTTTTGATCGCCATCGCCTGTTCCAGAACGGGGCACAGCAGGTTGGTGCGTCCTTGGAAATCCAGCCCACTGCTTGCTTTCAGCACGCTCGAGATGCCGTTATGAAAGCGCTCCAGAGTGGCATGTGCGTCGGCCTTGCTGTCGTCGGCAGCATAGGCAGCGGGAGGCATCAATGTAAGCGCGAAGGCGACGATGAATCGTCTGAGCATAGTCAGGGGCCAGATCGGTGAAAAAGGGCAGGTCAGCGGTAGTATATAGGTCCTGCATCACCCTATAACAAAGCCATGAAAACGCTTCTACAGAACGGGTTACGGGCCTGGATGGGTTTTGTGGCGCGCCGGGCCTGGCTGGTTCTGGGCCTGGTGGTGCTCAGTCTGGGCGCGTCAGGCTGGTATACGGTCAGCAATCTAGGCATCAACACCAGCACAGCCAATATGGTGCCCGCTGACGCACCGTTCCGCCTTGCTGAAGAGGCCTATTGGGACGTGTTTCCCCAGAATGACGATAACGTTGTTTTTGTCATTGAAGACAAAGACGCGTTTGAAGCTGACCGAACGGCGGCTCTGGTCGCTGATGCACTGCAACGCAATACCTCTCTGTTTACCGACGTCTATGCCCCGGGCATCGGCCCGTTTTTTGACCGCAACGGTCTGCTCTATCTGGAGCCCGATGCGCTGGCCGAGACGTTGGATCGCCTGGCACAGGCGCAGGCTGGCCTGGCGGTGATCGCCGGAGATCCCAGTCTGCGAGGTCTGTTCGAAGCGCTGTCGCTTGCGTTGGAGGCCGCTGAGGGTGGGGAGCCTTTGCCGCCTGCGTTTCAGGCCATCATGCAACGGCTCGCCGATGCGACACGGGTCGTCAATGAGGGCGGCACACCAACTGGCCGTTTGATCCCCGGCGTGCTTGATAACGATGGCAGCAGCATACGAGTCATTCAGGCCAAACTACGGCTTGATGTCAGTCAGGCGATTTCGTCGGCTGACGGGATCGAATGGTTCCGCGCGATGGTCAATGAGCGCCGGGCCGCCGGAGACATCGCGGCGACCACCACGGTGCGCATGACCGGCGAAGTCGTCATGGGGTATGAGGAGCTTCAGTCCGTCGCCCAGGGCATGGCACTCGCGGGTCTGGTCTCGTTGACCCTTCTTGTCTTGATCCTGGGTTGGGGCATGCGGTCGGTGCGATTGATCGCCGCGTCCTATCTGACGCTCTTTATCGGGCTGATCTGGATGGGTGCGTTTGCAACCGCCACGATTGGCGAACTTAATATGCTGTCTGTGTCCGTAACGGTGCTTTTCATCGGGCTGGGCATCGATCATGCCATCCACTTCTGTATGCGCTACGCCGAAGCGCTGGCCAATAGTGGTGACAAGGTTCTGGCACTGCAGGAAGCGGGTGGGGATATCGGTCCAGCGCTCATGCTGTGTGCACTAAGCTCGGCAATTGGTTTCTTATCCTTTATTCCGACCGATTATCGTGGGTTTGCCGACTTGGGCGTTATCGCCGCGGGCGGCATGCTGATGGCGCTGATCGCCAGCCTGGTGGCATTGCCGGCCATTCTGGCCGTATTCGGCGCACCGGGCCGTAAGGTCTGGCGCGGTCCGGTGCGGCACCTGAACCCGGGAACACGATCAAAAGCGGCCATCGCAATTATTGTTCTTGGGGTTCTGGCCTTGCCATTGGCCTCTGGCGCGCGGTTCGATTCCAGCACCATTGCCCTTAAGGATCCTGAATCCGAAGGCGTTCAGACACTGAATGACCTTACAGAGGACGGCGGAAATTCAGGCTTTACCGCCAATGTCATTGTCGAGGGGCGGCAGGAAGCCGAAGCGTTGGCCGCAAAATTGGAGGCGTTGCCCGAGGTGGACTGGGTCATGACCCCGGCGGACTTCGTACCCGCCGATCAGGACCTCAAGCTGGATATGATTGACGAGGCGTCGCTGTTCCTTTGGCCAGTTCTGAACCCGGAAAAGGTCGCGCCGCCCAGGGACCAGGACTTGATTGCGGCTGCAGAAAATTTCGTGACGCGTGCTCAAGAGAACAGGGGGCTTGACGGCAATACGGCAGAGACCGTCGAAACCCTGGCTGATGAGGTGCGGCGGTTGCTGGAATCAGGCGCAGCCGTTGACCGACTAAAAACCCTTCAGAACGCAGCCATTCCGGGCGTTCAGGCCCAAGTCGGGCGGCTGCAGGACGCGATGAGCGCCGGGCCTGTCGACTTTGCCGGCCTGCCGCCCAATCTTCTCTCGCGCGATATCGGGCAGGGTAACGCATGGTCGCTCACCATCTTTCCGACTGGCGATATGAGTAATCATCAGGAGATGCGCGCATTTTCAGACGCGTTGACGGCGGCGGTGCCCGGCGTTTCCGGTCGGCCGATTTCCGAGGTGGCGACAGGCGAGATTGTCGTCAACTCGTTCATCACGGCGTCGGGCCTTGCCCTCACATTGATCACCATATTGCTGTTGGTGGTGTTACGCCGGATCACAGATGTTCTCTTCGTGCTGATCCCGCTTGCCCTTGCGTTCAGTCTCACCGTCGGTGTTACGGTTCTGACGGGTATGGCATTCAATTTTGCCAACGTGATCGTCCTGCCCTTACTGTTGGGATTTGGGGTCGATAGCGGCATTCACATGGTGTTGCGGCGGCGTGATCACACCGCGGTTGATGCCATGATGGGGTCGAGCACGCCGCGCGCCATCGTACTCAGTGCTTTGACAACCATCGCATCTTTCGTCAGCCTGTCCCTGTCACCGCATTGGGGGACGGCCAGCCTCGGCATCTTGCTCACGCTGGCGATGTCGCTGATCGTGTTATCGACAGTGATTGTCTTGCCGGCCTTGCTCAGGTGGCGCGACGGGAGATCAACGGCCTTGGGGGATTCGGCTTGAACCTTGCTTTGTGGAAGAAACTGCTGGTTGTCGTGCCGGCGCTGATCATTGTTCATCTGACGGCGACCGGCATGTTGCCGCTGATGGAAGGGTTCCGCGAGTATTGGGAACTTGGTCCTGGGCAGGACGTTCACCTGGGTGCGGCTTTCCCGATCGGCTATGCCGCCGCCGTCCCATTCGCTTTGCTGCTGAGGGGTAAAAACCTTCGTGCGGCGCTCTCGCTGTCGGTTTTGGCCACGATTATTGCTGCAGCGATTTTCGCGATCTATGTGGCCGGTTATGGGCTCGCCATGGTCTGTATTGTCGCTCTGGGCGCCGCAGCCGGCATTGGAACAGTAGCGTCAGCGCGGCTGCTGGGCCTGGCCGCGGCACCGCTACAAGCCCTGGTCATGGCGTTGCTGATCGTTGTCGCGTGGTACATATCGGTGCCGTTTTTCGATTTCTTCAAACAGGGCTTGCCGATTGGGGGCGCGGCAGGTTGGGCCGGTCCATATATGGTTCAAGCCGTTTTGGCATTGGTCTGGTTCCCGCTGGTTCTTTTCACCATTCCCAGCAGACCACCGGGGCGCTTCCGGCAATAGGGGACCTCAGTCGGCGAATTGCTCGGCGATAATGCGGTCAGCCAGATTGTGGCCGGCGTCGAACAACAGCCGCAGCGAGATGTCCCGAACCTCCTCGATTTCAACCTGCGCTACATCGCGCACTTCGAAGTTGTCGGCTGTCGCGCTGACTGGCCTGTCAGCGGGGTAAAGAACCTCGAAGGTGATTTTCGCGTCATGGGGCAACAGCGCCCCGCGCCAGCGCCGGGGACGAAAGGCGCTGATCGGCGTTAAGCACAGCATATCGGCATTGATCGGAATGATGGGACCGTGGACAGAGAGGTTATAGGCGCTGCTGCCGGCCGGTGTTGCGACCAGCGCGCCATCGCAAATCAGCTCGTCCAGGCGGACTTTACCATCGATCAGCACCCGGATTTTTGCCGCCTGATAGGTCTGGCGCAGCAGCGAGACCTCGTTGATGGCGAGGGCTTTTTCGACCGTGCCGTCAACGGTTGTCGCCGTCATGTGCAGTGGATGTAGTTCGACCTCTTCAGCCTGCTCTATACGGGCAACCAGATCGTTCTCATGAAATTCATTCATCAGAAAGCCAAGCGACCCGGCGTTCATGCCATAGACAGGTAGCTGTCTGTCGATAATGCCGTGAAGCGTCCGCAGCATAAACCCGTCGCCCCCCAGGGCGACCACCACATCAGCGTCTTCAATCGGGACATGACTATAGTTTTGCTGCAGCCGTTCCAGGATTTGGGCGGCTTTCTCCAGGCGGGTGCTGGCGGCGAAAGCGATTTTGGGGTGGGAAGACAAGCGCGTCAGCCGCCCGTGACGCTCATATGGCGCGAAACGGAGGGGGCTTTGGTCCGCCGGTCGATGACGAAGTCGTGGCCCTTGGGTTTGCGGCCAATGGCTTCATCAATAGCGGCATTGAGCGCAGAATTATCCTCATCAGCCCGCAACGCCGCGCGCAAATCAGCCGAGTCATCCTGGCCCAGGCACATATAGAGCATGCCGGTGCAGGTCACCCGGACACGGTTGCAGGATTCGCAGAAATTATGGGTCAGGGGGGTAATGAACCCTAGGCGCTGGCCGGTTTCCGCCAGATTGACATAGCGGGCCGGGCCGCCGGTGCGGTGGTCGGACTCGATCATCTCGTAGCGTTGGCCAATTTGCGCCTTGAGCAACGACAGCGGCAAATACCGGTCCACGCGGGCCACATCGACTTCGCCCAGCGGCATGGTTTCGATGAAGGTCAGGTCGAATCCTTCACGGCCCGTCCACTCGATCAGGTCGAAGACTTCCTCGTCGTTTACGCCGCGCAGGGCGACCGTGTTGATCTTGATCTGCAGGCCGGCATCTTTTGCGGCCGCAATGCCATCCAGCACCTGTGGCAGGCGGCCCCAGCGCGTGATGTCGGCGAACTTGCCTTCATCGAGCGTATCGACCGAGACATTGATCCGCTTGACCCCGGCATCGACCAACTCGTCGGCAAAGCGGCCAAGCTGGCTGCCATTGCTGGTCAGCGTCAGTTCCTCCAGCGCACCCGTATCCAGATGCCGCCCCAGGCTGCGGATCAGGGTCATCACGTCGCGCCGCACCAGCGGCTCGCCGCCGGTCAGCCGCAGCTTGCGCACGCCCTTTTCGATGAAGGCGGTGCACAGGCGGTCCAATTCTTCCAGGGTCAGAACTTCGGACTTGGGCAGAAAGGTCATGTCTTCCGCCATGCAATAGACACAGCGGAAGTCGCAACGGTCGGTCACCGACACGCGAAGATATGAAATGTGCCGCCCGAACGGGTCGATCACAGACCCTCTCCCAATTCAGTCAAACCCTTAGCAGACCGATATATAGCAGGGGTTTGCCGGTTTTCACGCGTTTTTGGGCCTAATGGCTTAAGCCGCCTGCTTCATGGCGATACCGGCTAGCGTGCTGACAAGGTCCTGCGCGCCTTTGACGCGGGCGTCTGCATCCGACCAGTCGCGCTTCAGAACCAGCGTATGGTCAGGCCGCAGTTTGGCGGTGCCGGATTGGCGCGCGAGGTACTCCACCAGCCCGGCTGGGTTGCTGAATTGGTCGTTGTGGAACGAGACAGTGGCGCCGCGCGGTCCGGCATCCAGCTTGGCAATCCCCGCCTGGGCGCATTGCTGTTTGATCGAGACGATCCGCAACAACCCATCGACTTCGCCGGGCAGGGGGCCGAACCGGTCGATCATTTCAGCAGCCAGCGACTCCAGGTCATCGGGCTCTGTAAGCCCTGCGATCCGGCGGTATAGGCCCAGCCGGACGCTCAGGTCCCGCACATAGGTTTCCGGTATCAGGACCGCAGTGCCCAGATTGACTTGTGGTGACCATTCACTATCCAGCACGGGCGCGTCGCCGGTGCTTTCCGCGCGGGCCCGGATGACGGCTTCCTCGAGCATGTGTTGATAGAGCTCAACCCCGACCTCGCGAATGTGGCCGGACTGTTCTTCACCCAGCAGATTGCCGGCTCCACGAATATCGAGATCGTGGCTAGCGAGGCTGAATCCGGCGCCCAGTTCATCCAGTGACTGCAATACCTTAAGGCGCTTTTCTGCATTCTGGGTTAAGGCGCGGCCCGGTGGTGTCGTCATATAGGCATAGGCGCGCAGTTTGGACCGGCCGATGCGGCCACGCAGCTGATAGAGTTGCGCCAGGCCGAACATGTCTGCCCGGTGCACAATCATTGTATTGGCGCTGGGAATATCCAGGCCTGATTCAATAATCGTGGTCGACAGCAACACGTCATATTTGCCGTCATAATAGGCGTTCATCACGTCTTCCAGCTGCCCCGTCGGCATCTGGCCATGGGCGACGGCGACCTTTACCTCGGGGACTTCTTCACGCAGGAATTCCTCAAGTTCAGGCAGGTCCGCGATGCGCGGGCAGACATAATAGGACTGCCCACCACGATAGTGTTCGCGCAACAGCGCTTCGCGGACGGTCAGCGGATCAAACGGCATAACGAATGTGCGCACCGCCAGCCGGTCTATTGGGGGTGTTGCAATCAGGCTCAGGCCGCGCATGCCGCTCATCGCCAGTTGGAGGGTGCGGGGAATCGGCGTTGCGGTCAGCGTCAGCACGTGAACGTCTTCCCGCAGGTTTTTGAGCCGCTCCTTGTGGCGGACGCCAAAGTGCTGTTCTTCGTCAATGATCAACAGGCCCAGGTCTTTGAACGACACGGATTTGCCCAGCAGTGCGTGGGTGCCGATCACGATATCGACATGCCCGCTGGCCAGGTCTTCCTTGGTCCGCCGCGCGTCGCCTGAACTGACGAACCGGGACAATTGCTCAATACGCACCGGCAGGCCGGCGAACCGCTCGCGGAAACTCTTCAAATGCTGACGGACCAGCAGGGTGGTTGGCGCGATCAATGCGACCTGCTTGCCTTCCATCACGGCGATGAAGGCGCTACGTAAGGCGACTTCGGTTTTCCCGAACCCGACATCGCCGCAAATCAGCCGGTCCATCGGCCGGCCGTCGACCAGATCGTGGGTCACGTCGTCGATGGCGCGAAGCTGATCGTCGGTTTCTTCATAGGGGAAACGGGCGCAGAATTCTTCGTAGAGCCCCTGAGCGGGCGAGAGTTTGGGTGCCTGCTTCAGCTCGCGGCTGGCCGCCAGCTTGATCAACTCGTCCGCCATGTCCTTCAGGCGCTTCTTCAGCTGCGCCTTGCGTTGTTGCCAGCCCTGGCCACCCAGCTTGTCGAGACGGACAATCGCGTCTTCCGAGCCATAACGGGAGAGCACATCGATGTTTTCGACCGGCACGAACAGCTTGTCGCCGCCGTCATAGATCAGCATCGCGCAGTCATGCGGTGCGCCTGACACATCAATCGTTTCCAGCCCTTCGAATCGTCCTATGCCGTGGTCGATATGGACGACAAAGTCGCCTTCGTTGAGCGATGAGGCTTCCGTGATGAAGTTTTCGGCCCGACGCGACCGCTTGGCCTTGCGGATCAACCGGTCGCCCAACACGTCCTGTTCGGTGATCACAACCAGATCGTCGGTCGTAAACCCGTGTTCCAGCCGCAGCACGGCCAGCGCAGCCGTATTGCGGGCGACGTTTTCCAGCTCGGCAAAGCCGTCAATGGGTAGCGTGGCGGTCATCCCATGGTCGGCCATCACCAGCCCCATGCGTTCGCGCGCCCCCTCACTATAAGTGGCGACCATGATCCGACGGCCATCCCTGACCAGGTCGATCAGGTGTTCGCGCAACGAGTCATAGACATTGACGTCGTCCTGCGCGCGTTCCGGGGCAAAGTCCCGGCCCTGGCGGGCGCCATAATCGACAACCGTGTCGCTCTCGGGAATCTGATAGGCGTTAAGTGCCCGGGCGTTGCCGCCATCCAGCGCATCTGCCCATTCTTCCGCTGTCAGATAGAGCTGTTTGGGGGGCAGGGCGTTGTAGCGGGTAGAGTCGTCAGCCTCATTCTGACGTTGGCGCGCTTCATAGTGATCGTTAATCATCTCCAGCCGGCTGTCGAATGCCTCGCCTGCAAGGTGATCGAGGCTGACAAACGCGCCGGGCACATAGTCGAAGATCGACCCCATGGTTGCATGGAACAGCGGTAGCCAGTGTTCCATACCCTGATACTTTCGCGCTTCGCTGACGGCTTCGTATAGCGGGTCTGTGCCCGTGACCCCACCAAACGCCTCGCGGTAGCCCTGCCGGAAGCGGGTGATCGTCCCGTCGCTCAGACTCAGCTCGCTGACCGGAACAATCTGAAAACCGTCTTCGCGGCCTGTGCTGATCTGGTCGAGCGGATCGAACCGCCGCACGCCATCGAGCTCGTCGCCAAAAAAGTCCAGCCGGACTGGCTCCTCCGATCCGGCAGGCCACAGGTCGATCAGCCCGCCACGGACGGCAAACTCGCCGGATTCATTCACTGTGCTGGACCGGACATACCCGCTTTCGGCCAGGAATCGCAGCAGCGCATCGGTATCGACCGCGTCTCCCACAGATGCCGCAAAGCTGCTCTGCTCGACCGTCTCCGGCGTCGGCAGGCGTTGGATCGCCGCGTTGACGGTGGTTAGAAGAACCCGCCCGGCGTTGGGTTTCGCTGTCAATGTCGCCAGCGTCTGCATGCGTTGCGCCGTAATTGCCGGATTGGGCGACACCCGATCATAGGGCAGGCAGTCCCAGGCCGGTAGCGCAACAACCTCCAGTTCCGGTGCGAAGAAGGCGAGCGCCTCCTGCAAGGTGGCTAGCCGCGCGTCATCGCGGACAATGTGTAGCAAGCCGGACTGATTGTTGTCTGCTGCCCGTTGCCGGGCCACATCGGCAAGCAGCAGCGCTTCGGCGCCCTCCGGGACCCCGCAGACTGTCAGTCGGCCGTCAGCATTGAGAATCCGGTCGCTCAACGCAGCCCCTCGACCGTGAAATCGAACGCCTGCAGCTTTTTCATGGTGCCGGTCTGATACTGTTCGGGAACAGGGTCGCGGCCGATGACCCAGCCATAGACATCCAGGTCCGGTGCGTTGAGCAGATCGGCAAATTCGGCCAGTTCCGCCGGGCCGAAATCAGCAAGATTGGCATCGGCGAACCGGCCCATCATCAGATCGATTTCCTTGGTGCCGCGATGCCAGGCGCGAAAGCGCAGCTTCTTGCGGAGTATATCCAGATCCTCTGTCATCGATCGCCTGCGTTTCAACTCGTTCGGGCCCCCGATATACTGACTTCGCTTCACCCTGTCATCAGGTCCAAGGCTGCGATCCGCTATGCGTCCCGAAATCCTGTTTCCGTTGTTTGCCGATGTGACGACCCTGTCGGGTGTGGGGCCAAGAAACGCCAAACTGATTGAGCGCGTGGCAGGGGCTCATCTGGTTGATCTGTGCTGGCATCTTCCCGTCGGCGTCATTGACCGGCGGTTGGCGCCCAAGATCGCGGACGCGCCGATTGGCGAAATCGCGACGATCACTGTTACCGTCGACAAACATGAAAAACCGCCAAGCCGCCGCAGCCCCTATCGGGTGATCTGCAGCGATGAGACAGGATTCCTTACGCTCGCATTCTTTCACGCACGAGACGATTACCTGAAACGTATGTTGCCAGAAGGCCAGATCCGGGTGATCAGTGGCCGCGTCGAGGAGTATCAAGGCGGGCGGCAGATCACCCATCCGGACTACATGGTGCCAGAGGCTCAACGGTCGAGTGTGCAGATCGTCGAACCGGTCTATCCATTGACGGCGGGGCTTTCAACCAAGGTTGTCACCAAGGCGGTCCGGGGGGCGTTGGTTCAGGCTCCCGAGCTGGATGAGTGGCTCGATCCCAGCTTCAAGCAGCAAAAGGACTGGCCGGATTGGTCGCATGCACTGCGCACGGCGCATAGTCCCGAGGGTATGGCTGATCTGGAGCCCATGGCATCTGCCCGGCAACGGCTGGCCTATGACGAGCTTTTGGCCAATCAGCTCGTGTTGGGGCTGGTACGGCAGCGCCAACGCCGCGGCAAGGGCCGCTCTATTAAGGGAACGGGTCTGCTGCTTCGGCGCCTGCAGGAACTGTTGCCCTACACGCTGACCGGGGCGCAGGACACGTCGATCGCAGAAATCCTGGCGGATATGGCTGCGCCGAACCGGATGATGCGCCTGTTGCAGGGCGATGTCGGCAGCGGCAAGACCGTAGTTGCGCTGTCGGCGATGTTGGCCGCGGTGGAAGAGGGAGCCCAGGCGGCGTTCCTCGCGCCCACGGAGATACTGGCGCGGCAGCATTTCGATACGATTGAGCCCCTTGCGGAAGGGTTGGGTATCACGGTCCGGTTGCTCACGGGCCGCGACAAGGGAAAACCCCGCGATGCGCTGCTGGCTGAACTGGCCGATGGCACCGTCGATATTCTGGTCGGCACCCACGCGCTGTTTCAGCAGGATGTCGCCTATCATGATCTGGCCATTGCGGTGATCGATGAACAGCATCGATTCGGGGTGCACCAACGGTTGATGCTATCGGCCAAGTCCGACGGGCCCGTGGACGTGCTGGTGATGACGGCGACCCCGATCCCGCGCACCCTTGCGCTGACGGCCTATGGCGACATGGATGTGTCGCGGCTCACTGAAAAGCCGCCTGGCCGTCAACCGATCGAAACCCGTGCGATGCCCAATTCGCGCCTTGGGGATGTTGTACAGGGATTGGAACGCGCGGTTGGGCAGGGCGCGCAGGTCTATTGGGTCTGCCCCCTGGTGGAGGAGTCAGATGTTCTGGACGTTGCTGCAGCGGAAGACCGGTTTGATGCGCTTAAACAACAGTTCGGTGACAGGGTCGGCCTGGTACACGGCCGGATGAAGGCGGCGGACAAGGACGCTGTGATGGAGCAGTTCGTGGCAGGTGAGTTGAGCATTCTGGTCGCCACAACTGTTATTGAGGTCGGGGTTGATGTACCCAATGCCTCAATCATGGTGATCGAACATGCCGAACGGTTTGGTCTTGCCCAGCTTCACCAGTTGCGCGGCCGTGTCGGGCGGGGCGCAGAGCGGTCATCGTGCCTGTTACTGTATGGGCAGCCCTTGGGTGAGACGGCGCAACAGCGCTTGAAAGTAATCCGCGACAGCGAGGATGGGTTCTTCATTGCCGAGGAAGATTTGCGCCTGCGGGGTGCGGGGGAATTACTCGGGACCAAGCAAAGCGGCCTGCCCGATTTCCGCCTCGCCAATATTGAGGTCCACGGTGACCTGCTGGCAGCGGCTAGGGACGATGCCGGTTTGGTTCTCTCGAAAGACCCCAAACTCGAAACGGACCGCGGCCAAGCCCTGCGTGTTCTGCTCTATCTTTTCGAACGCGATGCGGCCATGCGCTACTTGGAGTCCGGATAAGCGTGCAGGGCAGGTGCGTTGTAACGCGCGCCTGCCCTGCGGCACTGTTGGCAGCGATTGCCAGTAGGGGTGCCTTGCGTAGGCTATTCGATCAGCTTCCCAGTTCATTCACTTCCGCGACCGAGACGTGGTGCATAGCGGGCCAGTTCTGTGCTGCTTTGGTGAGGAACCCTTCCTTGTCCTTCTTGTATGTTTCGAAGACAGCGGCGTTCAGGAATACGTAAAGCTTTCCGTCGACGATGTCGGCAAAGCGGGGACTGGCGTCGAGCTTCTTACCAAGTGCCACACCCAGAGTGCAGTACCCGCCATATTGCGGCATATATTTCTCAGGAGCCGCCGCGAACTTGGCCAAAGCGTCTTCAGAGGTGAAATAGTAGGCGACGCCGTCATGCACGTGTGTGTGGTCAGCACGTCCGGGCACAATGCCCAGGCCATTGTTGATCGCGACGAGATCATTGCCGCGAAAGGCAACACCAGCGCCGCCAACTGTTGTTCCGACGGAGACGTTGTATTCGTCAACTGCAAAGGCAACGGGTCCTGAAGAGAGCACGCCGATGAATGTGGCTGCAGCAATAAGTGAATTGATGGTTTTCATTTCAGTTCTCCTTTTGGGGTTAGCCGCTCTCGGGAGCGGGGTAGGTGATGTCCGCCAGCCACTTGGCGTGCGGAGGGTGCCGGCGAACCCATGACGTGAAGTCATGCCGCACGACGGCGAGACCGGTGTTATCGGACTGCAACGCCGATCCGTTTGGTTGCCGGCTTTGCGACGCTGTTGCGATCAAGCAGGCGAACAAAGACCATGACGTGGCTGACAAGAAGGATCGGCACGACAAAGGTCGGGATGTACCAAGTCGCAACAAAATGCGGCACAGCTTCGGCCTGGCGCAGCGCGTTGAGTAGGTCAAACGTGCCCACGACATTGAAAAGCCAGACAAGCGCAATCGCTATCGCCCATCGGTAACGAAGAGCGATGACCGCGAGAAGCGCTAGCAGTCCCGTGGCGAGATCACCGTATCCGGCGGCAGCGGCGAAATCTGCGGGCATCGCCTCAGTGACTTGGCCCGGAACCAAAAACGCCAGTCCAAGGTGGCGCAGCGTATGTGGAAGAATGAGAATTGCGAGCGCAGAGTCGCGAGGTTTCTGTGCAAGCCAGGGCGCTATGTACCACCTTGCGATGAGCGCGAAGACGATCACGCTCAAGACGAACTGAGTCAAAAAGATTTCCAGTGTGTCCATTTGAAGTCTCCTATGTCTTCGTCGGCGCCGCGAAAGGTTCCAGCTGTGCGACGCCATGATGTAAGCGGGGGCTTTTACTCACGCGATTCAGAGGCCGAGTTCTGATAGGCCGGGGTGGTCGTCCGGCCGTTTGCCCAATGGCCAGCGAAATAGTCGTTCCGCGTTTTCGATGGGCGCATCGTTGATGCTGGCGATCCGTCGGCGCATCAGTCCGGCCTCGTTGAATTCCCAGTTCTCATTTCCGTACGAGCGGAACCAACGCCCACAGTCGTTGTGCCACTCATAGGCAAAGCGAACGGCAATCCGGTCTTCCCGGAATGCCCACAGCTCCTTGATCAATCGGTAGTCCAATTCGTGCGCCCATTTACGCGTCAGGAATCCGATGATCTCGTCGTGGCCTCGCAGGAATTCACTGCGGTTTCGCCACTGGCTGTCGGGCGTGTAAGCGAGGGCAACCGCCTCTGGCGTGCGGGAATTCCAAGCGTCTTCTGCCATGCGTACCTTCTGGGCGGCGGTCTCGGTCGTAAAGGGAGGGAGCGGTGGGCGGGTCATCGGGCGGCTCGATTCAAGGGTTTGTAGGGGTGTCTCCGGCCATCGGGGGAGGGGGAGGCCGATGGCCGGAGACGTCCGCGGGGAGGGACGCGGGGTTATGCGTGTACTGCGGCCTTGATCGAGGCGACCGCGTCATCGGTCCACCAGACCGCATTGGCGATCATCCGGAAATTGATCAGTGCCGCGAGATAGCCGTCACCTTCGGGCACCTTTGCGCCGGCTGTCGCATCGCGCACGACCGCGACCTCAAAGCCGGTCTCTAACAGCGCGCGCATGTGGCTCTCGACGCAGAGATTGGCTGACATGCCTGCTAGGATCACCTTATCGATACCAATCTTGCGAAGCTGCAGAACGAGATCGTTCTGCTCAGGCCCATAGACCTTGTGCGGCGAACACACGATGGTTTCGCCATCCTCGATGTACTTTTTGTACTGCGGCATCCAGTCGGCGCCGGATCCCTCGAATCCGTTGAGATTGAGGGGGCCCTTGCGGTCGAACATGCCGATGCCATGCATCACGCGTTCAAGAGTTCCCTCGAACTGCCATTTGTGGTCCTGCGGGTAGTAGTAGTGCGGCGAGACAACAACCGGCATATTGGAGCCTTTCGCCGCCTCGAACAGGCGCTCCAGGTTGTCGACCACACCCTGCTCACTGACGCTCTCACCAACGACGCCCCAGGCAACACCGCCTTCGTCTAGGAAATCTACCTGCGGGTCGATGACGACGAGGGCGGTGCGTCCGGGGACAATCTGCATATCGATTTCGGGAAGACCCGGATTAGCCGGGTCGGCATAGGTCGTTTTGGCCTGGTCGGTGGCGGCCAATACATTGCCGGCGACAGAAGCAGCCGCTGCGCCGGCAACGACGGCTGTGGCTGCTCCGGCCAGGACCCTTCTACGGTCCTGATTGATAGTGCCTTTGGCGCTTTCGCCGTCGGGGTTTTGGTGGTTGGCGGTCATGGGGCTTTCCTTCCTCGTACAAAATCAGCTGTGACTTAGGTTGGCTGTGCAAGAGTTACCGATCTGTTAACCTTGCTGACGCCCAACATGAACAGATCGGTTAATGTTTTCAATCAATTTTCTTGAAATTTTTGTGAGATCGAAGGCGTTTTCGTTTATGCTATTGTTTTTGTGTTAGAAAAATCGTCTGGTTGACATTTTTGATGCGCAAAGTATTTACAGATCAGTCAATGATTGGAGCAAAAATGAGTGCATCAAAACGCGATGAGCTGGTTCAGAAGGCGTTGGGGGTCTTCTATCGAAATGGTTTTCATGCGGCCGGCATGGACCTACTTGCAGCCGAAACAGGGGTTTCAAAAACCTCGATGTACAAACACTTTAGGACCAAGGAAGAACTGATCCTTGCCGTCCTGCGGCTTCGCGACGAGCAATTCCGGAATTGGCTGTATCGCCGCATGGACGAGATTGGTGATTCGCCTGCAGAAAAACTGCTCGGAATGTTTGACGCGATGGGCGAGTGGTTCGCCGAAAAAGGGTACCGCGGTTGTATGTTTATCAAGGCGTCGGCTGAGTATCAGGATCGGGATGATCCAATCCATGCGCAGTCTGCTGAGCATAAACGTTTGCTGTTCAATCACATGCGGGATCTGGCTCAAGATGCTGGTGCATCAGAGCCCGAGAAACTTGCGCGTCAGCTCCTTCTCTTGAAGGAAGGGGCAATTGTCACGGCGCATTTGGGCCATACTGACGATCCGGCCAGCGATGCGAAGATGGCCGCCAGCGCTATCCTTAAGGTCTCAGGCGTCAAGTAAATCTAAAGCCACTTGTTGCGGCGGAACAGGATCACCAGGCCGATGCCAACCACGGCCATGAAGCCAAGCAGGATGAAATAGCCATTGGGATGGGAAAGCTCCGGCATATTCTCGAAGTTCATGCCGTAGATTCCGGCAAAAAATGTCAGCGGGATAAAGATCGAGGCGACGACGGTCAGCACCTTCATGATGTTGTTGAGCCGGTGCGACGCCAGCGAGATATAGCCATCTCGCAGGTCAGAGGCGAGGTGATAGTACAGCGACGCCAGGCTGCTTACCCGTTCCAGCTTATCGTAGACCATCCGGACGTCCCTGCTCACCGCCGGGCGGACCCCGGCCAGGCTGTCAGAGACCGCTTCTTCGAACACATGGACGTGGTTGGCCAACACCCGCTGCATACGCGTGAGATTGGATTTCAGCGTGATCAGCTCCGCGAGAAGCGAGTCACGGGGGTCCGTGGTGACCTCGTCTTCCAGCAGCTCGAGCCGGTCTTCCACGGCCAGCAGAATCGGCAGATACCGGTCAACCACAATATTGGTGAGGGCGATGCCTGTGGCGTCGCAGCCTGAATTCAAGGAGCGCTCGCCAGCTTGTGTCATGTCCCAAAGGCGGTCTGTGCTGAGCGACTTCTCGGTATGCCGTGTGATCAGGAAGCGCTGCGACAGAAACAGCGACAATTGGATCGTGTTGAATTCAATGTCATCGGTATAGGCGTCGAGGCCTTTGAGCAGAACGAATGTATGGTTTTCGAACTGTTCGATTTTGGGCGGCCGCCGGCCCATTTGCGCTTCGGTCACGGCCCGGCTGTTCAGACCGAAGTCATTGACCAGGATGGTGCGCTCTTCGGCGGCATCGACACCGTCGAAATCCACCCAGATGCTGGTTTCCGGCTCGGCCTTCCAGCGTTCGATGAGCTCCGGGCCGCCGGTGGTCGTTTCATCCGAACTGGGGTCAAACAACTGCGCGCGTATCAACTATCGCTCCTGCTCAGTTTCTAATCCCAGCCTAGCCTAAGGTGCTGTTATCTCAAATAGATGTCGTGGGGTGCCCGGCGTGTGAAAACAGGCTAACCTGCGATCAGCAGAAATGTCGTGAACAGGAAACACATGGGCGAGCTTTGGAACACGGCGCTAATCGATCTTGGTGACGGCAACATTTTGACGGTCGGCAAGCTGGTTATTGCGCTGGTGGTGATACTGGGCGGCTTTGTCCTCAGCTCTATCGTCTCCCGCCTGGTTGCGCGGCGGTTGGGCAAGCGTGAGACAAGTGCCAATGTTGTTGTCGTCGTTCAGCGGCTAACGTTTTTCGTGCTGCTCGCGGTCGTATTGATGACCGGCCTCAGCATGCTGCAGATTCCATTGACGGCCTTTGCATTCCTCTCCGGCGCGGTCGCCATTGGTGTGGGCTTCGGCGCGCAAAACATCATCAACAACTTTATCAGCGGCTGGATCATCATGTCCGAACGCCCGGTGCGTATCGGCGACTTTATTGAGATTAACGATTCAAAGGGCACGGTTGAACGCATCGGTAATCGATCGACACGTATCCGCCGAGTTGATGGTGTGCATCTTCAGGTGCCCAACAGCATGATACTGGAACAGGTCGTCGTGAATTGGACGTTGGTTGATCATGAATTGAGGACCAGCGTTACCGTCGGCGTGGCCTATGGGTCGCCCACCCGGCAAGTGGCCGATCTGATCGATCAGGCCCTTACCGAGCACCCGGATGTTTTGCGCGAACCTGCGCACCGGATATTGTTCGATGACTTTGGCGACAGTGCGCTGATCTTCCAGGTTTTGTTCTGGTGCGAACAGGGCACGGAAGGCGGACTGCGCAGGATTCAAAGCGAAATCCGTTTTAGAATCGACGAACTGTTTCGCGAAGCAGGCATCGTCATTGCCTTCCCGCAACAGGACGTTCACCTGGACTCGCAAAGCCCGATCGAAGTGCGGATGGTCGGCCCGCACGAAGGCGGGTAGGGGCCGGACTTATTCTGCGGCGACAGCTGCTCGCGCCCGCGTTCCCCGCAGCACTTCACCGCCGCGCGCACCGGTCAGCTGATCGTCGCGCAGAATGACGGTGCCATTGCAGATCGTCGCGATATAGCCTTCGGCAGCCTGACTGAAGTGCGGCGCACCTTGCGGGAACTCGTGAATAATCTCAGGCATTTTCTCGTGCAGGCGGTCCAGGTCGATCACATTGATGTCCGCGCGCATGCCTTCGGCAATGGTGCCGCGGTCTTCCAAGCCCATAACCCGGGCCGGCGCCGAGGTCACGCGCCGCACCGCATCCTCCAGCGGATGCAGGCCGACGTCGCGTGTCCAGTGTGACAGCCAGAACGTCGCCCAGCCGCCGTCTGTCACCTGGCTGACATGGGCGCCGGCATCACCGAGACCCGGCAGCACATAATCGCTGGATAGCAGGTTGGCGACAGCCTTCAGGTTCTTGTTGAAGTAGCGGCGTGTAAACAGCGTCTTGCCGTCGCTTTCAACAGCCATGCGGATGAAGGTATCAGCCGGGTGCTCCATGGCGCGTTCGGCGATGGCCGCAAGACTTTCATCGTCCCCCGCGGTGTAATCCGGGCGTTCGCCGTCGCCCAGCCAGAAAAGCTCGGCGCTGATGTCCATCTCCTCAGCTTTGGCTACGGCGATCAGGCGCGCTGCCGTTTCAGGATCTTGGATCGCGGCCAATCGGCCATTCAGATCCAGCGCGGCCAGGTCCTGCCATGCCGGTGTTTTCCAGGGCATGCCGCATTGCAGACCGAGTACATTACCGGTGCCGCGGGGGACGGAGATTGCATTGACGTCCATGTCGCCCGCCTGCATTTCCTCGATCATCGAGCGCACGCGTGCGCCGGATGTGTCTTTGGCACCTGCGGTAATACTGAACAGCACGCGGCCCCCAGCGGCGCGGGCTTCCTTACGCAATAACTCGGCTTCGCCTTCGAAGTCACCGCCAAGATTAAGAACGTTCTGCATCAGGCCACCGGCCTCGCCGACGGCACTGGCGATAGCGACGACTTCGTCATGATCGGCGTGGGTGCCGGGCACGTGGCGGCCATCGGGCATGTAGTGGCCTAAAAAGCGATTGGTGGAGAAGCCAATGGCGCCATCCTTGACAGCATCTCCGGCGATCCTGGCAATTTGTTCCTGTTCTTCCGGTGTCGGCTGGTCTGCCACACCTCGGTCACCCATGACGTAGTAGCGGATGGCACAGTGGCCTACGAGGCCGCCAATATTGATCGCCGGGTTCATCTGTTCGATGGCGTCGAGATATTCGCCATAGTTTTCCCAGCTCCAGGGCAGGCCGGTCAGGATGGCCTGGCGAGGGATGTCCTCGACCGTTTCCATCATCGCGGCGATGATTTCCTGATCTTCTTTTTTGCAGGGGGCAAACGTCACGCCGCAATTGCCCATCAGCGCCGTGGTCACGCCCTGGCGGCTGACGGGTGAGAGCAGCGGGTCCCAGCCGATCTGGGCATCCAGGTGGGTGTGAAGATCGACAAAACCGGGGGTCACCAGATTGCCGCCCGCGTTGATTTCCTCCTTGGCCGACCCGTCGATTTTGCCGATCGCGGCAATCTTGTCGCCCGTGATCGCAATATCGGCCTTGTAGGCCGGCGCGCCGGTGCCGTCGGCGATCAGCCCGTTTCGAATAATCAGGTCGTAGTCCACTGCCCATCTCCCCAAAGCAAGATCATCTTCGGGCGGGAGTATCGTTCAGCAGCCTTGTTGGCGGCAAGACCGAATTGGCGCTGGTGACCTCAAGCAGTGATCCTTTTCCGGCGGCGGATCAAACGAGATGTCTCACGTAACAGCAGATAGACGAGCAAACCGACGGGGCCCAGCATAAAGGTCGCAGCCAGTGCGGGAAGAACGGCAAGGTGAGCGATGCCATGCTTTTGAGAATCCTCCACTTCCCACGTACCAGCGAAAAGGTCCCAAGCCATAAAGTGGATCCAGCCCACCACCATCAAGCCATCAACGCTGAAAAACAGTTGCATTTCATCGATTGAGCCAAGACCGCCACCCTGGGGCACATCACCCCGATGGGTTGCGAGCAATACGACATAAAGCAGTGCCATCAGACCGGGGATTACCAGTCGAGCTATGACTTTCACCACCAGATCCGATTTGGGCAGTAAAACGATGGCGATCCAGCCCACGATTGCCAGGTTGCTCGCGATTGAGGATAGGGCGTCATAACTGAGGCCAAGTGCTGTCATGGAACTAAGCTCGCGGTTGGTGTCATGCTATGCTTGTGGCAGCAGCATTTTTTCCATCTGGTCGAGGAAATTTTGCCGTGGCGCGATACCCATAAGTCCGACCAGCATTTCAGCATCCTGTCCTACGGGATTGTGCACCGGCATGTCGGTCGTTGCGCAAGCGTATATTACGTCGGCGACTTCTTGCGGATCCTGTGTCTTGTTGCCGCCGTTGCTGACAACATTTTGGAAGTGCTCACGCAGCTTGCGCGCATAGCCAACAAGGTCGTCGCTCCCTGCGGTCATATCTTCCTGGTCTACATTGGCGGTAAATTCAGTCGTCAGATAAGCGCCGGGCGCGACCGATCTGGCAATGATGTTGAGTGGCTTGCACTCGAGCGCAAGCGCCTCTGTGAGGCCTTCAACAGCAAACTTTGAGGAGCAGTATACCGTGTCCAAAGGCAGGCCCATCATGCCGCCCATCGACGTCACGTTAATAATGTGCCCAGCGCCTTGTTTGCGCATCAACGGCAGGACAGCACGACACGTGTTCATAACGCCAAAGACGTTGGTCTCGTACATCTCACGAATTGTTTTGTCCGTTGTTTGTTCCAGAAGCGCATGTCCGCCGTACCCGGCGTTGTTTACCAATGCATCAATTTTGCCAAATGCCTCGAGCCCTGCGTCGATTGCCTGACTAATGCTGCCCTGGTCAGTAACATCGAGCCGTGTAACCAGGGTGTTCTTCAACTTGGAAAGTTCGGACTCTTTATCCGGTGAGCGCATGGTTGCGACCACATTCCAACCCCTATCTTGGAACGTATTTGCGGTAATTTTCCCAATTCCGGAAGAACAGCCGGTAATTAGAACCGTGTTCGTTGTCATGTTCGCATCTCTCCGTCGATGCGCGGGAGGTGTCTGAATTCATGTCCACTATCAGGCTGAAACTCGTGCGCACGATGGCTCTCTGAATAGTCGCCAAACAGGGTCAGCGAACCCGGAATGGTCAGTCGGTCAAACCACAATAAAAGCTGTTCAAAAGAAGGTAATGATGGCGCGTGGCAATGTGCCGTATCGCAAAGTGTGAAAGTCATGGTCATACCTCCATATCACGCGTTCGGGGAATCAGGCGCTTCGAACAATAAATATATATTGGACAAAACTTGCAATATCTGTCAAGTATGAACCATGCAGATCGAAAATGAGCTTAAAGAGGTTTTGTCCGTCTTCGCCTATTACGGGTTCAAGAAGGCGTCCATGGATGACCTGGCTCGTGCGGCCGGCATTTCCCGCCAGACGCTCTACAGCCGGTTTAAGACGAAGGAAGGCGTTCTGGACTGGGCGGTGGAAGGTGCGTTAAGCGCTGCAGCCGGTCTTGCTTCTGATGCACTTCAAGATGAAGCGATGACAGTTGGGGAGCGTCTGGTTAATGCGTTTTCACGCTGGTCCGGCGATATGGTTCCTCTATTGCGCGCGCCCCATGGCAATGAAGCCATTGAACTGGGGACCGCGTCGATTTCCCGGTCAAAAGTCGATCCTCGAGCCGCTTTTGAAAGCGATTTGGCCGACTTCCTTTTGGCTCAGAAGATCTGTCTTTCCAGGGATGAGGCCGTTGATAGAGCCTATCTGCTCTTGATGGCGTCTAAAGGGCTTTTGATCAAAAGCCCCACAAGCGATGCTTTTGAAGACGATATGAGGCGTATCGTCAGGGCCGCGGTCTCTGTTGGTACCGCCAGAAAATAGGAGGCGACCGTGAGTCTTTCAGGAAAAATTGCCGTCGTTACAGGTTCCGCTTCCGGTATTGGACGCGCATCGGCGATTCGTCTGGCGCAGGATGGTGCGGATATTGGGCTGATCGACATCGACCAGGATGGCATGGCGGAAACGGCAGAACTCGTCAAAGCAGAAGGCCGGAAAGTCCTTTCAGTTGTCACAGATTTGTTGGACCGCGATTCTGTTTCCGCGGCTTTCGAACAGATCAAACGAGATCTGGGTGAGGTGGATGTGTTGCACAACAATGCGGGTGGCGGCGCTCGTGGTGGAGGGCGGTCCTTTCCCAAGGCCTCAGTCGAACAATGGGACGACGTTGTGAACCTGAATTTGCGGGCTGCGGCCGATTGTGCGCGCGAGGTCGTGACTGGCATGAAAGAACGGCGCTGGGGCCGCATTATCAACACATCGTCGGAACAGGCCTTCAAAGGTGGCCCGGGATTTACAGACTATTCGGCGGCAAAATCAGGCTTACTCGGCTTCACCCGGTCGCTCGGGCTGGAGCTTGCCCGTTATCAGGTCACCGTAAATGCTGTTTGTCCGGGCATTATCCGGACCCCGATCCTGGACAAGTTGCCGCAGGACAGGATTGAAGCCTCAATCAAGGAAGTGCCGATGGGGCGAATGGGTGAACCAGAAGAAATCGCGCACGTCGTTTCGTTTCTGGCGAGCCCTGGCGCGTCCTATGTGACCGGCGCCTATATTATGGCAACGGGTGGCCGGACCCTTCATTAGTGATTGGTCTAAAGGGCTTTTTCGTAGACCCGATAGGTCTTGTAATGTTCACAGCCTATTAGCTTCAGGATTTTGTGCATTGATGGATTGCTCTCCAAAATCCAGGACAGTTCTGCCCGCTTATAGCCTGTTGTTTTGACGGTATTGGCGCGGATGGTCTCGATCAACAGCATGGCCATGGACGCACCGGCAAGACCGCTTTGATGCTCTTTCTTAACGCCCATCAGCGGCACACGGCAGCGGGTTGGCGTACCCAGGATCAGCCGGCTCAGTAGTTTGACCCAGCCCAACGGGAAGACTCTTCCGTCAAGATCTGCAACCGCCTGATTGATGTCTGGAATCGTCAGCATGAAGGCCGTGGGTTCGCCGTCCCAATAGGCGATCATGCAGCCTTCTTCTGCGACAAAGGGCTTTAAGTCGTCGCCCATCTTGTCGATTTCCTTGGCCGTCATGGGGATAAAGCCCCAATTGTCGGACCAGGCATCGTTGAAGATGCCGATGACGGTGTACAGCTCGTCCTTGAACTTCTTTTTGTCGAATTTCCGCAGCGTCAGCTTTTCGAGGGCGCGGGCGCGCGTGAGGATTTTCTGTACGTTGTCGGGGAACTCTTTCGTGACATCCAGGTCATAGGCCCACATTTCCTGAGCCTGCTCAAAACCGAGACGCAGAATCTGGTCCAGATAATAGGGCCGGGCATGGCTCATCAAGATGCGAGGCGGATGTTCAAAGCCATCCACCAGAAGGCCGGTTTCCTCGTTAATGGAGAGCGTGAACGGGCCCAGCACGCGGGTCATGCCTCGGTCTCTCAGCCAGGTCTCAGCCGTGTCAAAAAGCGCCGAAAACACGTCGGGATCGTCAATCGCTTCGATCGATCCGAAATGGCCGGTGCCAGCACCTTGATGGGTTTGGGCCATCTGGTCGACCTGTGCGCTGATCCGGCCGACAGCTTCACCGTTCTTATAGGCGACCCAATAGGCCGCTTCGGCATGCTCGAAATAGGGGTTCTTCTTGCGGTCAAACAGACCACGGCGCTCGAATTTGAGGGGGGGCGTCCAGGTCGCGTCGTCGCGATAAACCCGCCATGGCACCTCGATGAATGTGTTGAGTTGAGCCTTGGTTGTGACCTCAACGATGTCGAGGCCGGCTCCGGCTGCGCCGGTGGGGCTCATGAAGCGTCAGGCAGCTTGCTTTTGGCGCCGGTCACGCGGCGTATCGTTGGAGACGCCCCCGGACATATCCGACACCCATGGATAACGCTCCGCCATTTCCTGGTCATATCCAAGGTTATAGACGGTCGCGCTTTTTTCCGGCCGTGTCGCATTGGTGTAGTAGGTGCCGAAAATCTTGTCCCAGGCGAAGTTAGTGATGCCGTAATTGCCCTGTTCGCTGTGAAAATGATGCGCCATATGCGCCTGTTTCATGCGCTTCAGAAGCGGGTTTTTCGGCTTGTAGGACAGATGTTCCACGCAATGGCAGAACTCGTAAAAGCACGTCACAACACAGCCAGTGGCCAACGCCATGGCGGCACCCGGCCAACCTGCCAGAAGGTACCCGACGGGCATGGTCGCCAGCGCAATCGTCGGCAGCGTTGTGTAGAGCGCGCCAAACAGAATATGCAGATCGTGCGGATCCTGGTGATGGTCGAAGTGAATGCGCTTCCATACGCCGGCGGTCAGTGGTGATTTCGCCATCCAGTTGCCGTGCAGGATGTATCGGTGGATCAGATACCAGGCGAGGGGGTAGATCAGCACCGCCGCCGCCGCCGATAGCGCAAGCGGAATAGGCGCCGCTCCAGCGGTTAGCGCATAGGCGAAACCGCCAATAGCTACAAGGATATAGGCCTGAATCGCATAATATTGGAAATAGGCCTTCACCAGCTCGCCAAATGTCATTTTGTCGAGGTGATGCCGCCGCCGCTTCCAGAATCCGACTTTTGCCAGCACTAGTCTGTCACTCTTTGTCCAATGTTCGCGTAGGCGGAAAATAGTACCGAAGGCACCATTTTCCAAGCTGGAATACGTTCACACCCTAACGGTGGATCAGGAAGGGCAGGCGTTTGCCCACTGGGCGCGGCACGATCAACCGGGCGTCTTCCTCGCTCATACCCAGTCGGATGATGGCCATCAGGGCGATCAGAAGCGTGACGATTCCGAGGATGAAATAGCCTGTCCGCCACATGTCCTGAACCGCGGTGAACAGGGTTGCCATGGCAATTGCCACCAGCAGCGCGATGGCCAGGGGCTTCAGAAGGCGCAAGTCATAGGGCTTCAGGCCATGCAGAATCCGCACTTCGATATGGCCCAGCAGGGCCGTCACATTAACACCCGCCGCAGCCGCCAGCGCGGCGCCGACCATCGCACCGGCCAATCCACCCCCGAACCAGTCCGCCTGAGGCACAAAGACATAGGCCAGGACGCCGGTGGTGACCACGCCGGCAATGGCGTTCAGCAGGGGCAGGCGATAGGCCCCGATCATCGCCAGAATGGACGTAGACGGTCCCAGGGTCACTTCCGCCGCGCGGCCCAGCGCAAGGATAAGCATCGCGCCGGCGCCAGCGACAAATTCTGACCCGCTTTGCCGCAACAGTTCTTCGCGGTAACAGATGATCAGGGTCGCGGTCGGGATGAAGGCGGCAATCGACATTCTGGTGGCGAAGGAGAACATCTCTTGCAGCTGAGTTTTGTCACCGGCGGCTTGCTGTGCCGACGCCATGGGCGCCAAGACATATTCGAAGCTCTCGCGGAAGATGTTGAGCACGCTGACCAGCTTGCGTGCGGCGCTATAGACACCAGCGGCCTCTGCCCCCCGCGCGCCCGGGAGCAAAATGTTCAGGAACAGCACCGGCAGCCATGAGTGCCATTTCTTGGCCAGATTGGGCAGCATCATGCTGGACGAGAAGGACATCATCTCGCGGCCCAGGCCTTTACCCATGCCGGTGCGGGCGAACAGGTGGTGCAGCCCGTAATATTTGTGGATCAGCCGCATGGCGAAAATCAGCGTGACGGCGAGCCCGATCAAATGAGAGATGAACAGGCCCATGGAAACCGCACCGAGCCACCAGAACAGCGAGCCGAACGCAAGCCGGAACCCCTGCTCATAGAAGATTCGGACGCGTACCTCCGGCCCGAAGACGCGCCTGGCGCGGATCGCTGCGGTGGCAACATCGATCAGGCACCACAGCGGCACCGCGATCGCATAGATCCGGATGATGGTTTCCAGATGTCTGGAATCCTGCTCATTGGCATTGATGACCTGCGCCAGCCACGGCGCAGAAAAACTGAGCGCCAGCGCCACGGCCACTGATATCACCAGGGCCGTATAGAACGCATATTTCAGAACCCGGCCGGCACCGGCTTCGTCTTCTTCAGCAGGCACAAAGCGCTGCAGCGCCATGGTCATGCCGAAATCGGAAATAATTGAGAGCGCCTGGGCCAAACCCCATAGGGTCATAAACAACCCAAAGGTCTCCGCCCCATACATTTGGGTGAACAGGAAGAATGTCAGAACTTCGATGACCGCGCCGGCGCGGCCAAGCAGCGCTAACCCAGCGCCGCGCGCCAGGTCGGCGTTCTTGCCGGTGCCGGTCGCGGAGCTTGCCACTTAACCTTCCGTATGGAACAGCAAGGCGCTGCCCAGGCATAGGAACAGAAAAAACGGGCTCCAGGCGGCCAGCAATGGCGGCATCGCGCCATATTGTCCGATTGCCAGCAGGAAGTTGTCGAAGACAAAATAGGAAAAACCGAAGGCCATGCCCGCGATGACCCGTATGAACATGGCGCCGGACCGGAGCACGCCGAACGCCGCGATGGCGCCCAGCAGGGGCATCAAAATTGTCCCGAGCGGGCCGGAGACTTTATGGTGCAGCCAGACTTTAAGCCGTGTCACCGCGGTGCTTTCACCCTTGAGCTGCTGGATGGTTTTTTGCAGTTCGGAGAACGAGACCATGTCGGGTTCCACGGCCAGGGCCTGAAAGCGCTCTGGCGGAATCTGGGTGTCCCAGGATCGCTGAGAGAATGCCTCGACCTTGTTTTCCGGCACGGAAAACTCGGTCACGTCGAACATCGTCCATCTGCCGTCGGCGAAAACGACAAAGTTGCTGGCGACCAGCTTTACGGTGTTGCCCTTCTCATCGAGTTCATAGAGACGGACCTTGTCCAGAATCGTGCCCTCGCGGGCGACGCCGCCGACGCGTATACGCACGTCGCCTTCCACGGCCCAGGCGTCTGTGGGCGCCGGCGGCAATGAAATCGGGCCTGGTTCAAATCCCGCTGCCTCCCACCGCTCATACTCCGCATTGGAGCGAACGACGATGGTTTCGTTGAAGGCGAAGTGCAGTACCGCGATGACAGCAGCCACGCCCATCATCGGAAAGATAATGCGGAACGCAGACAGGCCGCTGGCCTGCATTACGGCAATTTCGCTGTGTTGTGCGAGCGCGGTCGCGGTCAGCAAGGTCGCCAAAAGGGCCGAGAATGGGACGACATTGGACAAAATCGCCGGGAAGCGAAGGACGGTGACCCGCCAAACCGACTCCAGTCCGGCGTCAGCCGGGGCCAACACATCACCGGTTTGCGACAGCAGGTCCAGCGCCTGCATGATCACCGCCAAGCCGATCAGCAGGATCAGGAAGCGGGACAGGAACGTCTTGGCGATATACTCCAGCAGGACCGGGACAGAGGTCTTATGGGATTGCAATCGGGTCATTATTCAGCGGCCTGTTGGGTTTTCGCGGGCTCATCCCGGCCGAAACTGAACTGTTGGAAGAAGTCCAGGACCGCTTGCCAGCCATTTTCAAGCCACGCCAACGGGGCCACGCCCACCCGATGCGCGACGCTGTAATAGAAAAACGCTGCCAGCGCCGTGTAGATGGCAACCGGCAGAAACAGGTTAAGCGCGACTGATCCAGCGCCAAGCGCGACGGTCGCAGCACCGAATTCCAGAACCTTGTGCAGCACCAGCAGCAGAATGACGCTGACCACCAGTCCCAGAGGCCGCTGCTGGCGTTTTGCTGTGACACCGAGGCCGACGGCCATAAAGGGAATCACCAGAATCGCCAGTGATCTGAGAAGCCGATCGTAGAATGCGGCCTTGAACGCGCGCACTTCAGCGTCATCAACGGAGCTGTTCGACTCGCGCCAAAGCTCATCCATTGTCATCTCGCGTTCCCGGCCACCGCGGGGCCGGAACTGCTCGACGGCGGGCATCTCAATGGCCCAATCATGCTGTTCAAAGGTGAACAATCGCGGTGCAGGCTTGTCGGGTTCAATATCGATGATCACGCCGTCATAAAGCCGCATCAGAATTGTTGATCCGTCCGTCGTTGCAAGAAATGATCCCTCGGCTGCGGTAATTGTGGTGATGTTCCCACCGGGCCGCTCCGTTTGGGCAAAAATCCCGACAAGCCGCCCGCCATCTTCGTGGGATTCCTCGATCCGAAGGGTAAAGCCATCACCCAGATCGGCGTACTCTCCCGGCCTAATGCTGGTTCCGAAAGCACCTGATGACAGTTCAAACAGCAGGCTGTTATAGGCGTAGAAACTTCGGGGCTGGATGTATCCCAGCAGTGCAATACTGATCATGGTTACAACAACGCTCAAAGCAACCGGGCCGCGCATCAAACGCCAGAGCCCCGACCCTGATGCCTGAAGGCCTTCCAGTTCACTGGTTGACGACAGCTTTCTGAACGCCAGCAGCACACCGAGCATGAAACCAAGCGGCAGAGCCAAGCCGATATATTGCGGAATCAGGTTGCCCAGCATCTCGAAGACGACACCGACCGGACCACCCAGATTGGCGACCATGTCGAAAAGGCGTAGCATTTTTTCGAGAATCAGCAGCATCGCCGATACGCCGATCGTCAGCAGCAGCGGTGACAAAACCTGCCTGAAAATATATTTGTCGATCCTCCTGATCATCAGGCGAAGCGGCTCCCCGGATGGGTTGTTGATGCGTGCGTGACCACTTAGGAAAACTGCCCGGGCGATTGCAAACGAATTTTTGAGACCAAGATACTACCGTAGTTGCAGGAAATAGCGGCATGATACTGAAACAAAAAGGGTCTGCGTCGATGCACTGTGCGCACGTCCGGAAGAGAAAGATGCGGTCTGGAACAGTTTTGTCGGGATTGATTGGGCTTTTTGCGGGAGCGGTGGCAATTTCCGGCCCGGTTTTTGCGGACAACCAGTCGCCGCCGGCCTTGGCGGACCTTGCCATATCCGGTACCGCAATTGCCGAGGTTGTGGACCATATCGACCCGTCTCTGCCGCTTGGAAGCTGTACAGAAGACGCTGATTTCGATCAGCTTAGGATCATTTTACCGAATCTGCGCAATAGCCAGGGTAATGTCCGTCTAAGCCTTTATCGCGGCCTTAAGAACGAGTGGCTCAAAAAGGGAATGAAAATCCTGCGCTATGACGTGCCCGCCCAGATCGGCCGGATGGAGGTCTGCATGCCGTTACCCTATGGCCCTGGGGAATACGGCCTGGCGCTCTATCATGATGAGGACGCCGATACGGACTATGACTTTACGTCAGAGGGGTATGGCTTCTCCAACAATGCCAAAGCGCAGTTGTTTGGCCCCGCCAAGTTCAAGCGGGCCGTCTTTACGGCCATGCCGGGCGAGACCCGTCAGGACATCCGCATCAGGTATTAGATAACGCGCTTTTCGCACAGTTCAGCCATATCGGCGGCTGAATAGCCCAATTCGGTCATCACCTCTTCGGTGTGCTCGCCAAGCTGCGGCGCGCGTTCACGGATTGTACCGGGTGTCTTCGACAGATGCACCGGCGGTCCCATGACGGGGACTGGCTTGTGGACGCCGGGCAGGTCCATCTGCACCATATCGCCCATGGCTTGAACCTGGGGGTCGTCCAGCGCCTGTTGCGGGTTAAGGACCGGTCCAGCGGGCACGCCGAATTCTTCGCAAAGAGCAATCACTTCGTCGGTCGTGCGGGTTGCGCACCAGTCCGCCATGCGCTGGCAAATCACATCGCGATTGTCGCCGCGGGACTGGTCAGAGCGGCAGCGGGGATCGTTAACCCATTGTTCTTCCTCGCCGATCATCCGTGCCCAATTGGCGAACAAACCGTCGCCGACAATGTGCGTCAGGACATGGCCGTCACTGGTGGCAAAGATGTCGGACGGCGCCGAGGTTTGAACCCGGTTCCCGGTCGGCTGCCGGTTCATGTCCAAGACCGCCTGTTCCATAAGTAGCCCGTTCATATAGGTCAGGCCGGTGCGGAGCAGGGCGCCGCCCACTTCCTGGCCTTCGCCGGTCGCCCGGTGATGCATGATCGCCGCCAGCGTGCCATAGGCGGTGATGACCGCCGTGCCGAAGTCGATAAAAGGCGCATTGGATTTCACCGGGCCCTCGCCACCGCTTGAAAACCATGCCGCGCCGGACATCACCTGGCCAATGCCGTCAAAGCCGCCGCGATTGGCATAAGGCCCCGTCGGGCCGAAGGTCGAAATTGATGCCAGGATGATATCCGGTTTCGTTGCCGTCAGGCTGTCATAGTCGAGACCCAGCGCCTTCATGGCCGGGGCCGGTAGGTTGGCCACGACCACATCGGCGGTCGCGACGAGTTTTTTGACGATCTCGCGTCCCTCTGGCTTGGTCGGGTTGAGGGTGATGGATTTCTTATTGGTGCCGACCTGGTTGAACAGGCTGCCTTCGCCTTCGCTTCCATCATCATGGTGGTAGAGCGGATAGACATAGCGGTCTTCACCGCCCTTCAGTTTTTCAACGCGGATGACCTCTGCGCCCATATAGCCCAACATGGTCGCGCAATAGGGGCCGGCGATATAACGCCCGAAATCCAGTACCCGTACCCCGTCCAACACACCGGTCATTCCCGTCTCCCTCAGCTTTCAAATTCGCCCGCACTATGCAAAAACCCTGAACGCGTTGCGAGTCAGAAGAATAGGGGACCCCATGCCGATCTACGCCATTGGTGACAAGACACCTGTGTTGGAAAGCGACGATATCTTCATTGCACCTTCTGCGGATGTGATGGGCGACGTCCGCCTCGGCAAGGGCGTCAACGTCTGGTTCAATGCCACTATTCGTGGCGACGATGGCCCCATCAGCATTGGTGAGGATACCAACATTCAGGATGGTGCGGTGGTGCATGTGGATGTGCGGTTTCCGACCAATATCGGACGCAATGTGACCGTTGGGCATCAGGCGATGATCCATGGCTGTACCATTGGTGATAATGCGTTGGTCGGGATCGGGTCGACGATTCTGGATGGCGCCGTCATCGGGAAAAATACCCTAATCGGGGCCCACACGCTGATCGGAAACGGCAAAGAGATACCTGAAGGGGTATTGGTATTGGGGTCGCCCGGTAAGGTCGTGCGTGACCTGACTGAAGAACAGATCCAGTTCCTTGAACTCTCCGGGCGCAGTTACGTCCAGAAGAGCCGGATGTTTGCCGAGACGTTGAAAGTGGTCGGGTAGATGCCTTGTGGCGCCGCATTAATGAGGCTATATTAATCTAGACAGTCTAGACAGAATTGGCGCCGATATGAAGATCTGGCAGGTTCAGGAAGCCAAGAACAAGTTTAGTGAGGTGATCCGCGACGCCCAGTCAGGCGAACCTCAATTCATCACCAAGCACGGCGAGAAGACCGCCGTCGTTTTGTCCGCGGATGAGTATGACCGGTTGATTGGTAAAGTGCGGCCTGAGACGGACCTCATATCACTTCTCCTGGGCGGCCCGAAGGTCGACGACTTTGAGGTGCCGCGTAGTACCTTGAGATTGCGTGATGTTGAGTTCTGATGTTTCTGCTCGATACCAACGTGGTTTCCGAGACACGCAAACCCCAGCCGAATTCATCCTTGTTGTCCTGGATTGAAGCATCGGACCCGTCGACTGTTTTTTTGAGTGTCATGACCACAGGCGAGATCCGAAAGGGAATCGAACTTTTTCGGACCGCAAATCCTACAGGCGCTGAGGAAATCGAGGTATGGCTGAAAAAAATCGAGACCGCGTTTGGCGATCGCTTGCTGCCTGTCACAAGAGAGATTGCGGACATGTGGGGAACAATTGCAGCGGGTACAGCGGTTGATGATATTGATATATTGCTTGCTGCGACGGCCAAAGTTCACGGGCTGACATTGGTCACTAGAAATATCCGCCACGTCGAAGGCCTTGGCGTACCTGTTCTAAATCCTTTTCAGAGCCCATAGGCTGCAAGTGAGGAAATGATGCCCCGACGACTATCCTTGAGTATTTTGGCTGCTGCGTTCGCTCTGGCTGCCTGCGGTGCGGATGACGCCCCTGCGCCACAACCGGTCATGGATACGGTTTTTCAATACTCTACGGTGAACGCGTTGCTCAGTGGTCTCTATGACGGCGACATGACCTTGGCTGAATTGGCAGCCAAGGGCGATACTGGCCTGGGAACCATTAACGGAATTGATGGCGAATTAATCGTGCTGGACGGAAAGTTCTACTCAGCACTGGCCAATGGGACAGTGCGGGAATTGAAGCCCGAGGACAAAACCCCTTTCGCGGTGGTCGCCCATTTTCGGCCGGAACGGCAGGCCGGGTTGCCTGACGGGCTGGATTACAAATCGTTGCAAAGCTTGACGGACCAGCTTGTTCAAGCCCCCAACCACCTGCAGGTGATCCGGATTGACGGCACATTCCCTGAGATGAAGGTGCGCAGCGAACCGAAGCAATCGCCGCCCTATCGCCCGTTGGCCGAGGTGCTTGAAGATGAGCAGGTGGTGTTTGAACTCGAGAACGTCACTGGCTCAATGATCGGCTTCCGGATGCCCAGCTATGTGGCTGGTATCAATGTGCCGGGCTATCACTTTCACTTCATCACCGATGACCGCAAACAGGGTGGCCACGTGCTCGACCTTGAGCTGTCGTCCGGAACGATCAAGATCGACGATGTCTCGAACTTCGAAATGGTGTTGCCGACCTCTGCGGCGTTTCAGGGAGTGAAACTTGGTGGTGACAGAATGGATGAGATCGACGCCGTTGAACGGCGATAACGCAAGCTTGGTGAGCTGACTCTTGCGCACCCCATTTAGGATTCTGGAACCAGGATTTGCGCAGCGCGCGCTGGGATTCGGGCCCGAGGCAACAGTTTTGTCCAAAGCTGGCCGGGCCGCCCGGTTGGGATTTTGGTACACGCCGTTTGTTGGGCCGCTTCTTCGCCGAATGGACCGCGTATTGCCGGCCCCGGCGGGGTTTCGCGGCGCCTATCAGCCAGATTATTGGACGGAGGACATCGTCCAGGAAGAGGGTAGCCTGCGCGACGAGGCGAGAGATATCGGTTTGGACTACTCTATCGTCCGGCCAGCGCAACCGGATGCGCCGATGCCCATCGTCATCTATTCAATTCCCATGGTCTGGGGCGCCCGGCATCGATCGCCGCCGATAAACTATATCTCGCGGTACCTGGCGGCCGCAGGCTATTGCGTGATCCGCGTCAGCCATACCGATAGTGACCGGCACGTTTTTCCCATCGACGTTGACGATGCGGAAGACCGCTATGGCTATGTCAGCGAGAATATCCGCGACACCGAAAAGTCCCACCATCGGTTTTTGGACACACCCTTCCTGATTGATAGTCTTGAAAGCTGGAGTGCAGGAACGGGGCCTTTGGCAGGCCTTCTTGACCTGAGCCGGATCGGCATGTCGGGACACTCATTCGGGGGGTGGACGGTGTACTTCGCTATGGGCAAAAAGATCGGCCGGGAGGGTACCTCATATGCTGACGCCAGGCTGAAGGCAGGTATTGTCTACAGCCCGTCACCGTCCATCGATCCATATACGCCGGTCGAGCATTTTGAGGACGTCCGGGCGCCGATGCTCCATATCGCCGGGTCGCGGGATGTGTCCTGGTCTGAGCCAACACTGCCCGAAGATCGCATTTGGGCCTTCGAAAAGATCAATGCGCCAGAGCAATACCGCCTGATGCTCAAAGGTGCGGATCATATGACGTTTCCCGGCGGGCAGGATGACCGCGGCACCGCCACGCCGCGCGAGAAAAACCTCCACACCATTATCAAGACGGTTTCTCTTGTCTTTTGGGACGCTTACCTGCGTGATAGTGACACCGCGAAAGATTGGCTCAGGACAGAATTTCCAAAAGCGCTCGGCCGCACCGGCAAAATTGAGTCGAAGTAGCTAGCCCACCGCTTTCAAAAACCCCTGTACGTCGCTGACGAATATTTCGGGTTGTTCAAGGGCAGCGAAATGGCCGCCCCGGATCTGATGGGTGATCTGGACCACATCGCCATAGGCTTGATCGATATAGGACCGCGGTGGCAGGGGCGCCAGTTCGCCGGGATATTCGGCAAAGCCGACAGGCACCATGATCTTCTCGCCTTTCGGCAGTACCACATTAGGATTGCCCGCCAGCGACCGGTACTGCCACGCGGCGGTGTGGAAGCAACGCCCAGTGATATAGATCATCGCATTGGTCAGCAGCTGATCCTTGGTAAAGGCGTTTTCAATATGGCCGGTTGGGTGTTGCCCCTCGCGCCGGTCGGACCAGCGGTGGAATTTCTCGATGATCCAGGCGGCGGTGCCGACCGGCGAATCCATCATCCCAAAAGCCAGCGTCTGAGGCTTGGTGCGTTGAATGGCCTGATAGCCCATCTCGTCGGCGATGCGGACGGCGGCGTTGCGGGCCCAGGCTTTTTCTTCGTCGGTTGTCAGGCGCGCAACCCCGGCGCCGCCAAACCGGCCAACAAAGTCACCCCCGGCGCGCAGCCCGAACATGTTGAGGTGGACTGCTTGACACGGGCCGCTTTTATCCGCACCGAAGTCAAACCCCATCCATGCCGCGATTGATGATCCCCAGTCGCCGCCTTGTGCGACATAGCGGTCGTAACCGAGCACATCCGTCATCAGCTTGTGCATGTGGGCGGCCTGGCCACGCGGGTCGAGGGGGCGAGGCGGTTTGCCGGAATAGCCGTAGCCGACGAGCGAGGGAACGATCACGTCACACCCGTCCTCTGCATCACCACCAAAGCGTTCCGGATGCGCAAAGCGTTCAACGCATTCCATGAACTCGAAGAAAGATCCGGGCCAGCCGTGCAGCAGGATCAGGGGTGTGGGGCTGGTGCCGGAGCCTTTTTCATGGACGAAATGCAGGTCGATACCGTCCACGGTCGCGGTAAACTGCGGAAAGCGGTTCAGCCCGGCTTCCGCCGCCCGCCAGTCAAATTCATCCAGCCAATACTGGCGCAGCTCGCCGATGTAGGCGCCTTCGGTGCCGTATTGCCAGTCAATGGAATCGGTGTCGTCCGGCTGGCTGAAGCCTTCAAACTCCCTGACGCGCCGCCAGATACGGTCGGTCTCGGTTTGCGGGATGTCGATAGTATAGGGCGTCATGGCGCGGACGCTTGTTTCTCCATTTGTCCGATCCGTGCCGCCAGTCGCTCACAATAGGACTTGCTGCCTTCCGGCCGTGTCGTGCCATCAGAACCGGTATTCATCTGTTCGCTCATGTCCTGCATGTTGCAGACCGCCTGTTCGAGTTTGAGGATGTCGAGGCTCTTGCCAGCAAATTCGTCGACATTCATCTCGCTGGCGCCGGGAATAGACGCTTTGGGAAACATCGGCGCATCGGTCCCATCACCGGTGACGGGCGCGCTGGCAGCCTGGACCCCGGACATCGCATTGTCGTCCTCAAGAATCGTTTTCGAATCCAGATGGGAAATGGTCGACGCCGACTTCGGATCGGCCGGATTATCTGCCGGCACGTAAATGTGGCTCAGCGACGAGATCTCCCCGGTTCTGCTGGCCTCAATGGCCTTCATCAGCGCATCGATATCCAGCACATATGTTGAATCATACGCGGTCGGTTCGTCCATCAAGAGAATTTCAGGGTCGTTTATCAGGGCCCGCCCGATTGCCACCCGCTGCTTGGCCGCCCCTGACAGGAAGCGGGTCGGCCCCCTGCCCAGTCCAGCGATCAAGTCGGCGTTTGCCGCAACCTGGTCACCGGGGAGGCCCAGATCAGCAAAAGTGATGGCCTGTTGTGCCAGTTCCCGGCGCAGCGCCTGGATCTGTGGATCCAGTTCAGCACCCGGTGCGGCATAGCGCGTTAAGGGTTCGATGAACAATATGTCCGACCGGCTGACTGTCGTTTTGCCTACGCCGGTGGGGTCGGTAAGCCCGGTGAGGTCACCAGGGTCGATACTCAGGTCGAGATCGTTCACGGCGTCATGATCTGAAACATTGGCCGGAACGCGAAGCTGCTGCGCGCCAAGCGAACCGGTTACCGCTTCGTCATCAGCAATGGTGGCGTCATCATTGGTAGGGCCGCTATCCGTGGGGTTAACGCTCGTCGAGAGATCCATTTTGACCTCGCCGTTCTCGACCTTGGGGGTGGCTTCCAAGGTGACGCCCGCGTTCGCGCCTTCTCCCGCGATCGCGGCTGCTTCAGCGCTAACCGCCGCCGTCGTGGAATCAGCAAGAGCGCTTGCTCCACTTAAACCCGCCAGTATCATACCGATCAACAGTCTGCGGATGGTCATTGGCCCCTCCCATGTCCCTGTCCTTCCAAGACAATAGGCGGGTTGGGGGCCGGATGCCAGTTGGCGGCTATCCCCAATCCTTTAAGAAGGCTGTTAGGTCCTCCAAAAACAGTTCGGGTTGTTCGAACGCTGCAAAATGACCGCCCTTGGGCTGCTCGGTGTAACGCACTATATTGTAAGCCTTTTCGCAGTAAGAGCGGGGCGGTACTGGCGCGATCTCACGCGGGTAGGAGCCGACTCCGACAGGAATTTCAACCCGTGCGCCAGCCGGGAAGACGAACGCATTTTCCACCCGTCCGCCGTAATAGTTCCAGGCCGCTGTGTTGAACCGCCGGGTCACGACATAGAGCATAATGCTCGAGAGTAACTGGTCCTTGGTATAGGTGTTCCAGAGGCTGCCGCCGGGTTCGCCTTTGCCCGACAAGTCCGACCATGTGTGGAACTTTTCCGTCAGCCAGGCTGCCACGCCCACAGGCGAGTCCATCATCGCATAGGACAAGGATTGCGGCTTGGTTGCCTGAACCTGGAAATAGGCGCTTTCAAAGGCAAAGCGGCCCATGGCTTCCTGTTCCCAGCGCTTTTCTTCTTCGGTCTCCGCCGCCAGAATGCCTGCAGCACCCGTAGGGCTCATGCCCTCTCCGGCCGGGCGCACACCGATCAGATTGACGTGGATCGCATGCAGTTTGCCGCCTTTGTCCTCCCCGAAATCAAACCCCATCCAGTTGCAGACCAGACCGCCCCAATCACCGCCCTGAGCGACATAGCTGTCATAGCCCAGCACCTCAGTCATCAGCTTGTCGAAATAGCCGCCCATGGCGCGGGGGCCCATGGGCTTATCCGGCTTGCCGGAGAATCCGTAGCCGATGAGCGAGGGAACGATCACGTCGCGCCCGTCGCTGGCGTCCCCTCCATATTTTTCCGGATGGGCGAGGGGGTCGATCACCGGCGTCAGCTCAAGAAATGAGCCCGGCCAGCCATGCAGCATGATGATAGGCCGGTTTTCAGGGTTTGAGCCCTTCTCGTGGAAGAAATGGATGTCGATCCCGTTAACCTCGGCGAGAAACTGCGGCATCGCGTTGAGCGCGGTTTCTTCCCTTCGCCAGTCATAGTCCGTCACCCAATAATCACAGAGCTCGCGCAACACGGCCTGATTGCAGCCATAATCCCAACCCGCATCAACCGGCTCCTCGAACCATTCATATTCGTTGATCCGGCGTTTGACACGGTCCAGTTCGGCTTGTGGAATGTCGATCTTGAAGGGACGCGTTTCACCCATTTGACATCTCCTAGGCAGCGATCATCCCGCCATCGACGTGGATCGAGGCGCCGGTCATATAGCTTGCTTTGTCGGACAGCATGAAGGCGACCACTTCGCCCATTTCCTCTGCCTCGGCCAAGCGCTTCATCGGGACTCCACCGGCAAATATGGAATCGTCTCCGCCAGTGGCTGCATCCATCGGGGGCGTCTTGGTGTTACCCGGGCAAATCACGTTCACGCGGATGTTCTGCTCGGCATATTCCAGTGCGGCTGCTTTTGTCAGTCCCAGAATGCCGTGCTTGGCGCCGGTATACCAATTCAGGCCCGGCATCGCCTTGACGCCATAGATCGATGCGTTGTTGACGATCGATCCGCCACCCGCGCGCAGCATCGCCGCCAGTTGATATTTCATGCAATAGAACACGCCCTTGTAGTTCAGGTCGGTCCCGTCATTGAATTCCTCCAGCGACATTTCGTGGATCGGCACGACGGTCCGATGGAACATGCCCGCATTGTTGAAGGCGAGGTCGAGCTGGCCATACTCGCTTTCAGCCCGCCCGATCAGCGCTTCGCATTGTTCGGCGCTCGAACAGTCGGTCTTATGGAACAGGGCCGTTCCGCCTGCCTGCTCGATCACATGGCAGGTGTCTTCACCCTTTTCGGTATTGCGATTGCCGATCACCACGGTGGCGCCTTCGCGGCCCATGGAAATGGCGGCAGCGCGGCCAATGCCGCTTCCGCCGCCGGTTACGACGGCAATTTTGTTTTCCAAAAGCATGGTAGAGCCTTCTCGTCCCCTGATTCGTGATGCCGGAACTTAGCAGAAAAAGCAGCTATGCATTTTTCAAACTGTCGCCGCTTGAGGGTTCTGTGCTACTCCAGCCGGCTAACAAGAACAAAGAACGTCAATCATCCCTTGAGCTCAGAGAACGTCATAAGAGCGCCGTCAACGGTGCAACTGGTTGCCTTTTCGGCGCTTGGCCCGTTCTCTATGCATTTGATTATTCCGGCGATCACGCCGATTCAGGAACAGTTCGGCATCACCGCCGGAACCGCCGGGCTGCTGATCAGCGGAACGCTTTGGGGCATTGCCGTCTCCACCCTTTTCTTTGGTGTCTTCGCCGACCGTTTTGGGCGCCGCCCCATGCTGATGCTGGGCATGGGCCTGTTTGTCGTTGGCAGCGTGATGGGTGAGTTCGGCGACAGCGCGGCCATGGTCATCATGGGACGGGTGGTGCAGGGGGTCGGCGGTGCGACCGGTATCGTGATCTCGCGCGCGGTGATCCGTGATCTCTATAGCCGCGAGAAGGGCACCAGTGTCCTTGCTTATCTGACCATGGCGGTGATGATTGCGCCGATCCTGGCCCCGGCGTTTGCCGGGTTTGTCGTTGAATCCTATGGCTGGCGGCGCGTTTTCGATATAGCAGCGATTACCGGTTTTGTGGTTTTCATCTGGCTGGTGAAAACGTTTCCGGAAACGCTGAAAGACCATATCCCGTTGCCCAATATCGGTGCCATTTTCAACGCCTATATCGATGTTCTTCGGTCGCGGGTGTTCGTGCTCTATTCGCTGGTCGGCACCTTTGTAATGACCGGCTTTTTCAGCATGATGAGTGGCGCCCCCCATGTCGCCGATCAGGCTTGGGGTATCGGCCGGGACGAGCTGGGCTATTACCTCGGCCTTGGCGGCGTCGGTATGATGATGAGTACCTTCATCACCGCGCGGATCGCTGAACGAACCGACAACAACCAGATGATGCTGACCGGGCTCGGCTTCATCATGCTGGGCAGCCTGATCGCGGTCTCGCTATTTTCGGTCGGGGTCAATCACCCGGCGTCCTTGTTTGCGCCGGCGGTAATAACAGGGTTTGGCGCGGGGTTCGTGCTGCCGACGACCACCGCGGGCGCGCTTAGCGTGGTTCCAAAAATGGCGGGTACGGCCTCCGGGATGATGACCTTTATGCAGTTCCTGGTCGCCGGCATCGCGGCCCAGGCCATTGGCTATTTCAATCATACGACCGCCTGGTCGGTGATCGGATTTATGGTCACGTTTCAGACTCTGGCAGTGGTGAGCGCGCTGGTGGCGACCGCCGTGGCGCGGCAGCTCAGCGCGGCGGAATAGCGCTCAACTTGCCATTGCCGGCGCTAGTCGCTATGTCATGCGCATTCTCAGCCGGAGGAAGTTATGTCGGAAGAAGGTAGTTGGATCAGTATCGCCAAGACTACGGATGTCGAGGCGGGCAAGTGTAACCCTTATGAACATGAGGGGCACAATCTGCTGATCGCGCAGACCAAGAACGGCGACTTCTATGCGGTCGAAAACCTGTGCTCTCATGCCGATGCAACGCTTGAAGGCGGCCGCATCCGGGGCACCCACATTATGTGCCCGCTGCATGGTGCACGGTTCAGCCTGATCGACGGCAGTTTCGGTCCGCCTGCCTGGGCACCGATCAAGACCTATGAATGCCGGGTTGAGGGTGACGACGTCCAGGTGTTGATTTCCGGCCCGCCTGAAAAGAAGGCCCGGCCCGCGATGGGAATGATTTAGAGGGCTTAGAAATAGGCCTCGCCCCAGCGGTCCTTGAAGACCGTCTCGGCCAAGGGCTTTCGCCGCACGGGCCCGAAATTTCCCAGCGGATAGCCAATCGGTAAGATCGCGAAAGACCGTACGCCTTTGGGTAGTCCAAAGATCGCGTCCATTTCCTCAGAATGGACTGTGTGCCGGGTGGTGAGGGTTGCCCCCAATCCCAACGCCCGCGCGGCCAACAGCATGTTCTGCACCGCCGGATAGATTGAGGCGCCATCGAATGGCCCGCCACCGCCTTTGCCGACGCGCAGGCAGGCGACAATCCAATGCGGTGCTTCATGGAAATGTTCGGTGAGGTGAAAGGCTGCATCAGTCTGGCGTTGCAGTTTGTCGCGGGCTTCGCCGGGATCCATGGCATCAATCTGACTTTGGTAATGCGGCCCGGCAAGCGTATCCCAGGATTGGCGGTATAGCGCCTGCACCTGGCGCATTACGTCTTTATCTTCGACCACCAAAAAACCCCAATGCTGCGCATTGCCGCCGGTGGGTGCGCATTGCCCGGCGGCCAGGATTTTCTCGATCATCTCCTTGGGCACAGGGTCAGGCTTCAGCCGGCGCATGGCGCGGGTGGTGTGAATAATCTCGAACAGATCGGTAGACATCGGGGGCCTCCTTCAACTTCTACCCATGAAAACATGGGAGGCCAGGGCAAGGATAGGCCTTAAAAGGTCACGCGTGACTTTTTAGTCGAGACAAGCGGGCCGTGGCCTGCTACAAACCCATTTCGGGGACGGTTTGAAATGGGAAAGAACAATGGTTGATATCGTCACGCATCCGCTGGCCATCGACGGCAAGGACCCGCGCAATCTGCGCGGTGATCCGATCGATCCGGAACGCTACTACACCCGCGATTTCATGGAGAAAGAGTGGGAGCATATGTGGACTAAGGTCTGGCATATTGCGGGCCGCGAGAAGCAGCTTGAAGAGCCCGGCGACTACATCACTCATGATTTCATGCATGAGACTGTTTTCATCGTGAAGCAGAAGGACGGGTCGCTTAAAGGCTTCTACAATGTTTGCTCCCACCGTGCGCAGCGGCTGGTTTGGGGACTGGAAGGGTCCCAGGAAGAGTTCGCCTGCCCGTATCACGGTTGGAAATTCGACCTGGAGGGTAAGCTCGTCTATGTCGAGGACCCTGACGACTATCCCGATGGAGACCCCTGCGGCAAGGTGAACTTGATCGAGGTTCGCGTCGATACTTGGGGCAGCCTGATCTGGTACACCATGGATGAAGAGGCGCCCTCGCTGCGCGACTATCTGCATCCCATCCCTGAACTCTACAAGAACCATATGTTCGAGCGCACGGTGCGTGCCCGCTGGGTCCGCGTCGAACTCGACTGCAACTGGAAATTCTGGTGCGATAATTTCAACGAATCTTATCACACGCGCACGGCGCATCAGCAGGTGCCGCCGATAATCGATCAGGACCATTTCACATCGCGTTATGAAATGTATCCGATGGGGCACAACCGGATTATCCAGATGGGCCGCCCGTCACTGCGTGACCGCCTGCCGGAAGGGGCTGAACAGCCTTTCGACGATATGCTGCGCACCTGGGATATCGATCCGGACTCCTATCCAGATTTTGAGACCAAGGTGATGCAGGGTTGGCTCGATCTGAAGGAAGCCAAGAAGACCAAGTGGAAGGAAAAAGGCTACCTTCACTACGAAAACCTGAATGACGAGGAACTGACCGAAAGCCCGTTCCAGTTCGTCTTCCCGAACATTGCGTTCGGGCCGTCTGCGGACGGCTTTGGCCTGTTCCGCTGGGAACCCCACCGTGACGATCCCGAGAAATGCTACTTCGACTACTGGACCATGACCTATCCGGTCGAGGGCCAGGAGTCCTACACGCACCGGACCAGCGAGGACCCGCTGGAGACCAAGGAAGCTGAGTTTGAACTGCGCGATTATGACGGCGGCAGGGGTGTTCAGGACCTGAAAGGCGAGGTGGTCTATCAGGACTGGGGCCTGATGCCCGGCCAGAAAGACGGTTGGCGGTCACGCGGCTATCAGGAACCGGTGCTCGCGAAACAGGAAAGCCGCGTCCGGCGCTTCCACGAGGTGCTGAACGACTATATCAACGGCAACCCGCCGGGGCGCGACTAGCGCGTTTCGGTTCCAGCCCAGCTACTTTATTTCGATCAAGAGTTCCCGGTAACGGCCGGACCCAATGTTCTGGGCGTCGTGGGTGGCGGGGGCGCTTGCGCTGCCGAAAACGACCTTGTCGTCCTTAACCTCGACCCAATAGGTATCGTCGGTTCTGAAGTCGAGATCGATGGCCCCTTCGCCATTGGCGTCTGTCGCACGAAGCTGGGATCCTTCGAGCACCTGGATGATGTAATTGTGATGGTGGGTGTGAACACCGGTGCGTTCGCCGGGTTCCAATACCATCTCCCACAGGATGACCCTGTCGTTTTCCAGCAGCTTGGTTGTTGCGACCTCGCCCATATTCGTTCTCCCGTCGGTAGAGGCTACCAGGGGATGGTGGCGCCGTCGAAACCGATAAACTGTCCCGATGTTTCGAGAGAGGCGTTGTCCATTACCTTCTTCAGGCCCGCAATACTGTCTTCCGGTTGGACCGGCGCGGTCTCGCCACCCATGCCAGTTTCCACCCAGCCCGGGTGCAGTGGCATCACCGTAACGCCCTGATCGCGCAGGTCCTTGGCCATGGAGGCCATCAGGAAGTTCACCGCCGCTTTCGACGAGCCATATGCATAGTGCATACCCTCGCAATCCTGGATCGAGCCGATGGTGCTGGAAATGGTGAAGATCTTTTTCTGGTCAGACGCCAGAATGTTATCAATCAGCGCTTCCGACATTTTCAGCGGCGCCATGGTGTTGATCGCCAGCACAAACGACCAGCTTTCATAGTCCATTTTGCCGAAGGACTGCACCTCGATGCCGTTGTCAGGGAAGTCGACATAGCCATAGGTGCCTGCATTGTTGAGCAGGATGTCGATCGGGTGGCCCTTTAACTCGTCGGCCAGCGACTCAATGGAGGCGTGGTCGCCGATGGAAACCCTGTGCAATGTAATCAGGCCCGAAGAGCCATCGGCCAGCGTCTTTAGATCGTCGGCCTTTTCCGGATCGCGGCAGCAGCCGTAAACGCGCCAGCCATCCTCTGAATATTGCTTGGCGAATTCCAGTCCGAGCCCGCGATTGGCGCCGGTGATCAAGATGCTGGGCATATTTCCTCCCTGTTTGGATCAAAGCGAGTGGCAATCTGCGCTCGCCTGCTTGCCTGAATTTTGTAAACTCACTTTATGCGGTTGGATGCAACGGGACCAGAGGGGAGATGGTACGTCATGGCCAAGGCACAAAACAAAACAATGCCGACAAGTGTTACGCCCAAAGACTTCATTGCTGGGGTGGAGCCAGAGCGCCGCCGGGAAGACGGCATGGCGCTGCTTGAATTCTTTAACAAAGTGACCGGCTTGAAGCCGAAAATGTGGGGCCCGTCGATTATCGGCTACGGGCGCTATCACTATAAATATGAAAGTGGCCGTGAAGGGGATTCCTTGATGACCGGGTTCAGTCCACGAAAATCGGCGCTGACCATGTACATCATGCCCGGTTACCGCGACATGTCCGACAAGCTGGAAAGGCTGGGCAAGCACAAGATCGGCAAGGCGTGCCTTTACGTGAACAAATTAGCCGATATCGATATGGCGGTTTTGGAAGAAATCGTCGTTGAGGGGGTAACCTATATGCGCGCCAACTACGAAACCTTTGACGAATAAGGGCTGAACAATGACGGAGCTTGCCGATTTCCACCCCTTCGACCGTGATGTCGTTGAATGCCCCCACGCCTTCAACAAGCTGATGCGTGAGGAAGCACCGGTCTATCTTGAGCCGAATACAGGATTCTACCTGGTCAGCCGGTATGATCTTGTCGAAGGTATTCTGAAAGACCCGGACCGGTTTTCCAGCCGGTTCCGCGACGCGCTACGCCCGTGGGACACGTTCCCCGAAGAGGCCCGTAACATCTTGAGCGAAGGCTGGCCGGCGACCGAGACGCTGCTGACCACGGACCCGCCCGAACACGCCAAGGGCCGGGCGCTGGTTTCCAAGGCGTTTTCGCTCAAGCGGGTGAAAGGTATGCAGCCCTTTATGGAACAGACCGTCGATGACCTGCTCGATCGGCTGATTCCGCAAGGGCACATGGAATTCCGCGAAGACTTTGCCGCGATCCTGCCCTTGATGATCACCGCGTTGCAATTCCGCGTGCCGGATGACGAGATCGATGAGATCAAGCACTGGTCCGATATATTTGCTGCGCAGTTGGGGCAGGAGCCCAAACCGGATGAAGCGGTGGTGCAGGAGGCGCGCGAAATGGTCGCTTTTCAGCGCTATTTCGCCAAGAAGTTGGACGAAGTGCGTGCCGATCCTGGCGATGAGATCATCAGCGTAATCGGCAAGGCGATGGATGACCCGGACGATCCGCTTTCCATGGCCGACGCGCTGGAGATCATCAATCAGGCCTTCGTTGCCGGCCATGAAACCACAACCAGTGCGATGACAACCGGCATGCTGATGCTGATCGAAAACCCGGACCAATTGAAGCTGCTGCAGGACGATCCATCACTGATCCCCAATTTCTGTGAAGAAGTGCTGCGCATGGCGAGCCCCACCAACAATATGTGGCGGATTGCGCGAGAGGATGTGGAGATCGAGGGCGTCAAAATCCCCAAGGATGCGGTGATGCTGCTGCGCTTCGGGTCTGCCAATCGGGACGAGGCAAAATTTGGCGCTGAGTCGGAGAAAATGGACGTTTGCCGTAAGGATGCGCGCGACCATCTGGCGTTCGGGGCGGGCCCGCATTTCTGTATCGGCGCACTGGTTGCCCGCCAGGAAATGCAGAAGGCGTTCGAGCGGCTGCTGGCGCGGGCGACCAATTTCCGTCTGGCCCCGGGCCACGAGGCGCCAGAGCATATGTATAGCGTGCTGCTGCGGGGCCTTCAGGCGTTGCACATCGAGTTCGACCCGCTCTAGCGGCGTTCAATCGCGGGGTCGACATGGTCCCAAGGCTGGGCCGTGTCCGAATAGACAACCATCTCTGGCTTGAAGAGGGATGGGTCGTCCAGCGTTGCGGCATGAAAGAAGATGAATTGCGGCATGCCGGATGTCTTTTTGAGAATTGGGCTGCCACAGGTTCCGCAAAAACCGCATTGCACTGAATTGCCGCTATCGGATTTTTGCGCGTAATAGGTCACGTTACCCGTGAGCTCGGTTACATTTGCCAAGGCGGCGAACGAGGCTGCATGTCCGGCGCCGGTTATGCGCTGGCACTGGCGGCATTGGCAGATTATCGAGAACTCGGGTTTTTCGGCGGTCGTATACCGAATAGCGCCGCACGCGCACCCGCCGGTAACTCTATTTTCCATGGTCTCCCCCTTTGCGTTTTGATTTCTGATTACATCCCCTGGGCGTTAGACGCGCAAGGTGGTCTGAAACCGACAATTCCCTGGCAGAATAGTTGCAATTGTTTGAAACCTGCTGTCGCCCGGCTATAGTGCGCGCCGGTTTGGGAGAGTAGGAAAAGGCCCCTCAATGGACCTCAACTTCACCGGCGATGACCTCGCCTTTCAGCAGGAAGTGCGCGACTTCCTCGATGAAAATCTGACGCCTGATATCAAGGATGCAACAGCGCTGACGACGACCGTTTTTGTTGAAAAAGACGTGGCGCTTAAATGGCAGGCCAAACTGCACGCGCGGGGCTGGCTGGCATGGTTTTGGCCAGAGGAATATGGCGGGCCGGGCTGGAATTCGACCCAGCGTTATATCTTCCAGACCGAGTGTGCCCTGGCCGGTGCCCCCGGCATCATTCCTATGGGCGTACGCTATGTCGGGCCGGTGATTTTCACCTTCGGGACCCAGGAACAGAAAGACTTCTTCCTGCCGAAAATCCTGAACGGAGAGCATTATTGGTGTCAGGGCTATTCCGAGCCCGGTGCGGGCTCTGATTTGGCATCGCTGAAGTGCAAGGCGGAGCGCGACGGGGATGAGTATGTCGTCAATGGCACCAAAATCTGGACCACCCACGCGCAGCATGCGGACTGGATTTTCTGCCTCGTGCGGACGGACAACACCGGCAAGAAGCAGCAGGGTATTTCCTTCTTGCTGATCGATATGAACACGCCAGGCATCAAGGTCGACCCGATCATCACCATGGGGTTGGACCACGAGGTCAACCAGGTGTTCTTCGACGATGTGCGCGTACCGGTGTCCAACCTGGTGGGTGAAGAGAATCAGGGTTGGGAATACGCCAAGTTCCTGCTGGAATTCGAACGGGGCGGTGCGGCGTCCGGCGGTCTCAAGGCCGGCCTGAAAAAGCTCAAAAGAATCGCCAGCGCGCAGACCGATGGGGAAACGCCGTTGATCAACGAGCCCGCCTTTGCCTCAGAAATCGCTCAATGCGAAATCGGCGTGATGGGCTTGGAGAACACCGAACTGCGGATCATGAGCCAGCTTTCCGCCGGCCAGCCGCCGGGGCCGGAGTCCTCAGTCTTGAACACGGTGGCGACAGCCATCAGCCAGCGCATGAGCGAGTTGTGTGTCGAGGCGCTGGATTATTATTCAACGCCGTTCAAACACGTCCGCCCGCTTTATGGCACCAATGAATACTTCCCCGGCCCGGATTATGCGCCACCAGTGATGGGGACGTATCTGAACCGCCGGGCGCAGTCGATCTTCGGCGGCTCGAACGAAATCCAGCGCGATATCGTCGCCAAGATGGTGCTGCGGCTGTAGGAGGCCTTGACAGAAATGCCGTTCGCCCTGAGCTTGTCGAAGGGTCGTTCCGAACGGCATTTCACTCCGTTCATACTTCGACAGGCTCAGCACGAACGGAGTTTTCTGGGTGCCCACCAATGACTATTCCAAAACCGCTGGCCAATATGGTGAGGCAGGGTTTGTGGGCGTTATCTATCTGGCGTTCCGTGACGTGCCGATGCTCATCGAGCGCTATGCGACGGGCAAACGCATCCTGGACTACGGGTGCGGTGGGGGCAGGGCGACCCGGTTCTTAAAGCGCCAGGGTCTGGATGCGGTCGGTGTCGACATTTCGCCATCGATGCTGGAGGTCGCCCGGGCGGAAGACCCGGACGGCTCATACCATCTTATCGAGAGCGGCGACACCCCGTTCGAGGATGGCAGCTTCGACCTGGCTTTCTCTTCCTTTGTGTTCTTCGAAATCCCGACCATCGAGGAAATGACCAAGGCCGCGGCCGAGGTGCAGCGGGTGCTGAAGCCCGGCGGGCATTTCATCCTGCTGATCGGGTCGGAGCAGCTCTACGACCATGAATGGACGACCGTGAAGGTCGACTATCCTGAGAACAAACTAAAGCAGTCCGGCTCGTCAGTCCGGGTGTTCCTGACCGATGTGGAGCTTGAGCTCACCGACTATTACTGGACCGATGCGGATTACCGGCAGGTGCTGACCGATGCCGGTTACACGACCATCGACCTGCACCAGCCGCTTGGCGTACCCGAAGACGGGATCGCGTGGATTTCAGAGGACAGCGTTCCGCCTTTTTCAATTTATATCGCGGGAGTATGAGATTCAGTCGTCATGCCCGCGCAGGCGGGCATCCAGTGAATCGGTTACGCAGCTTTGATGTTGGCCTGGATTCCCGCTTTCGCGGGAATGACGGATGGGGACTATTTCTCCCCGTTCAAATACCGGTCCAGCTCGGCGTGGAAGTGCCTTAATCGCTGTTCCTGCTCAGAAAACCGCATGCCCTTGAAGCCTTTTGAGTGCAGGCCCTGCTGCACAATAGGCACGAGCTGTGAATCCTGCTCCAGAACGAAGCCGAGGCCCGGTTCGCCGCGCTTGATGTGGTTGCGCTCGGGCCGCGTGCGGCCGGAACAGTCGGTGCCGTCTTCCACGCCCATATAGACCGGTGGTTTGGCGTCCTCGACCGGGTGCAACATCACCTGCACGTCATAGACAAAGCCTTCCGGGTCACGCGGATCGGGCCGGAAGCGCTGGAACAGGAACCCTTCCGGGTGAATGTTGAGCGTCACGTTGGGGAAGATGAAATAGGCCCAGTCGTCGGTCGCCTGGTTCTCCACTAGCCCATCGAACCATTTGCCGTCCTTGCCATAGGCTTTGACCTTGAAGTCTTGGATGGCTTTGCGCACCTCGGCGGCGGTGCCTTTAAAACCTTCCGGGTCCATGCCGGCGTCTTCCAGCATCATTTTCAGTCCGTCATTGACGGATTGTTGGTCGTCCTCGCGCGGACTGACCGTGCCGAACTCCATCAGCATCCGGCTCATACCGTTTTCGAACAGGTCCCACTGCTGGTAGTAGTCGTCATAGAAGCCCAAAATTTCAGGATGGACCGAATGGACGTGATAGCTTTCCAGAAAGGCATCGAGCGCCGTCTTCCAGTTGGCCGGCCACCAGGTTTGCGTGTCCTTGACGATCACCATGTCTTCGAAGTGGAAGGGCGCGAGCTGGTCCGGCAGGGGGCCTAGGAAGTCCGTCAGGCTCTGGCTGGGCTGCTCGGCCATATTGATGAAGACGAACCCGCCCCACAACCCGCTATGGACGGGGGCCAGCCCCGGCTCGTCACAGACCACCTCATCGCGGAAGGTTTCCCGGTCCTGAATGTTCCGCAAGCTGCCATCGATATTCCACGCCCAGGAATGGAACATGCAGGTGAAGTTTTCGGCATGGCCGAACTCACTCATCACCAGCCGGTTTCCGCGGTGATGGCAGACATTGTAATAGGCGTTGATGTCCTCAGGTCCGTCGCCGTCCCGCACCACCAGAATGCTTTGGGTGCCGACATCGAAGGTGAAGTAATCGCCCTTTGTGCTGACGTCTGAGGCGCGGCCCGCGATCAGCCAGGTGCGTGTCCAAAGCCGGTCCCATTCGGCCTGGGCGAATGCCGGATCGTAATAGCGGCTGGGGTCGATAAAGCCGGTGCCGTTGTCGACATAAGGGAATTTGCGCTCCGGCGCGCCCGCGTCCGCATCGGGGTTGATGCGCCACCCTTTTTCGTGGTCATAGCGCCGTTCGTCAAACTTCTCGAATTTCATCTTCTTCTCTCCCCCGTTGTCATTCCCGCGAAAGCGGGAATCCAGTACCGTCATCCCATGTCGCACGCCTTCGTCTATATCATGGCAAGTCAGCGAAACGGGACGCTCTATATTGGCGTGACGTCGAATTTGCCGAAGCGGATATGGGAACACAAGACTGGCGTCGTTGACGGGTTCACGTCACGCTACGATGTGAAGACACTAGTTTGGTATGAAGCCCACGACGAAATGGAAGCAGCGATCGCGCGTGAGAAGGCGATCAAGAAATGGAATCGGAAGTGGAAACTCGAGGCCATTGAGCAGATGAACCCGGATTGGCGCGACCTCTATGACGACATAGCCTCTGGGTAGCGCTGCATTACCACTACTCTGGATTCCCGCTTTCGCGGGAATGACGATATTGGGCTAGTCCGGAAGCGGCTCCAACCCGCCGACGTTGTCTTCCCAGTTCTGGCCGTCGAACGGTTCAATGGTGATGTGGTCGAACGTGCTCTGGTCCAGACAGCGCAGATTAACCGAATAGCCGTCCGGGTGGGAGCGGGGGATGTAGAACGCTTTCACCCCGCAATGCTTGCAGAACAGGTGCTTCGCCGCGCCGGTGTTAAACGTGTAGGTGGTGAGCGCGTCCTCCCCCTGCAGCAGCCGGAAATCAGACTTCGGCACGATCAAATGCAGAAACCCGACCTTCGAGCACATGGAACAGTTGCACTCCAGCACGGTGACGTCCGCCGGTGCGCGCACCTCGATCTGCACCGCCCCGCAATGGCAGCCGCCCTTGTGCCAGATTTCAGCCTGATCGCTCATGGACGCAGTATAGACCTGCAGCCATTGCTGTCATGCGTGCACTGGGTTCGTAGCATACTAAGGGTTGGCCACAGATTTCGGTCGAGTAGGGACACGCAGCTTGGGAGAAACGCCATGACCCTTACCATTCGCGACGCCACACAAGACGATCTGGAAGACTTTCTGGCGCTGGGTGAGACGCGCCGGGTGGCGCTTTCGGCGTGGAAACCGATCTTCTGGAAGTTCGTCCCCGACGCGCTCGAAAAGCACCGGCCCTGGATCGCCCATCTGATCGGTCAGGACGACCACGGCGTCTTCGTTGCCGAGGACGATGGGGAGATCGTGGGCACGGTCGTCGCCCGGCCGACCTTCGCGCCGCCGATTTTCGATCCCGGCGGCATCGCCTACACCTTCGATGACTTTGCCGTCGCCTCGCCCGATTTGTGGGACAGTGTAGGGCGTGCGCTGATTGATCATGCGCGCGGCTGGTGCCGCGAGAACGGCGGCAGTCAGATTATCGTGATCGGCGTCGACCAGGACGACATTCAGGCGGCAATGCTGGCCCAGACTGACCTTTCCATCGCTTCGACCTGGTGGACGGCGCCGGCCTAAAGCCGTTTTTCCAGCTTCACCAGGTCAAAAGCGCGGATGCCGTCGCGCCAGATTTCATCGTACGGGTGGGTGAGGAAATAGTCCCGGTCGATGTTGGTCATCCGGAAGCCCATCTTCTGGTAGAGCGCGAACTGGTCGATGCTGGCATTGGCGGTGCGGATATAGATGGTGATGCAGCCCTGTTCGCGAGCCCAGCGCCAGGCATGTTCGATCAGCGCCCGGCCGAAGCCTTTGTGCCGGTGCGCCTCATCCACCGAGACGATCTTGATGTCCCATACCGTGGGGCCCAACTGTAGCAGCGTGATAACGCCGAAAATCCCACCATCCTCGTCTATGACGAAGACTTCACACTCATTGATGTAGGTCTCGATCATGTCCCGCGACGGGTCCGCGTCGATCAGCAGGTCCCATGGCAGATCTTCATCCGGCCGCAAGGGGCGGATGGACGGTCGTTGTCCCATGTGCTTCTCCCGCGGACAGTATAGCGCGGAAGGGTCTAGAGTGACATCTCCATGATCACCATATCAGTGACCGGAATGCCGTTCTCTTCCATGGGGTCGTAAGGGTTACGGGTAAAGAAATCGCGGTCGACGTCGACAATACGAAAGCCGGCTTTCTGATAGAGCGCGAGTTGAACAAAGCTGGAATTGCCCGTGCCGATGCGCAAAGTCTTCGCGCCCTTGTCGCGGGCGGTCTCGACCGCAAAGGCGAGCAGTTTCTTGCCAAGGCCTTGACCCTGGTAGTCCTCAGCGACAGCAATGTTCTTGATCTCCCAGACCGCCTTGCCCAGGTCGACAAGGACCACGACGCCAATGGTCTCTTCGTCCAGATCCATTACATAAATCTCACCTGCGACCAGGTATTGTTCGACCATGTACCATGAGGGGTCTGCGTCGAGCAGCAGGCGGAACGGCGGACCTCCCTTGTCAGGCAGCTGGTAGATTTTGGTCATGTCGGGCACCTTCCCTTCATTTGCCCTAGGCACGCAAGCCCCTATAGTGCGTCTATGACCGCTGACCTGACCCAACTCGCTGAACAATTCCGCGCCATCCTGCCGCCAGAGGCGGTGATCACCGAGGCGGCGCGGCGCAAGGTCTATGAATCCGATGCGCTGACT
>JANQQJ010000009.1 GCA_028284945.1 Alphaproteobacteria bacterium
ACAGGCGCATATTGCCGCTCCAGCAACGCCTGGGCTTTCACGGACCAGGGCATGATCTCGGCGTCGAGACAGATCCAGTTGGAATCGAGTGCGTTCCAAAGCCCGCTGTCGGTCATGGCCGCGTTCAGGCGTTCCAACACGGCGCGCTCCTGTGCCTTTTCGGGGAAGAAGGCGCGGCCGGTTCGCGAATAAACGATGCCCAGATCTTCCGTCGTCAGGCCGAAGCGCTTACGCACGGTCTCTTCGTCGCGGCACAGCACGGTGATGGCGCGTGAGCCCATGTGCTTCTCTTCCGCGATCACGGTCTCGACGCCCTGGCCGCGAAAATAGGCAAGAGCTTCCTCCGGATGCTCAAGGTAGCCGTCGCGTGCCGACGTTTCAGAAGGCGACATGGTCGGCGGCAAATGGATCAGCCAGCGCGGGTCGACACCGAACCGGCTCATGGTTTCCAGCGCAGCAGCGGACTGCGCATCAGAGACGCCAATGCGCCGCCCATTGCTTGTTGTGATGAACTGCCGGCCCATGACGTCGGAGAGGTTCAACCGCGTGTTGGCGATCTCCCCCTTGGACTCCTCGGCAACAAGCGGTTTCGCTGGTTCGAAGTACACTTTCTCCGCTGGAACATCGACCAGCTCCAGCTCTGGATAGCGCAGTGCCGTCAGCTTGCCGCCGAACACGCACCCCGTATCGATGCAGATCGTGCCGTTCAGCCACTCGGCCTCCGCCACCGGCGTGTGGCCATAGATCACCTTGGCTCGGCCGCGATAGTCAGCAGCCCAGTTGTAGCGCACAGGCAGGCCGAATTCGTCGGTCTCGCCCGTCGTCTCGCCATACATGCAGAAGCTGCGCACCTTGCCCGATGACCGGCCCTGCATCTCCTCGCGAATGCCGGCATGGGCGACGACCAGATTACCGTCTTCCAGCCAATAGTGGCTGATCAGGCCGTCCATGAATGTCCGAAGCTCTTCGACGACCTCTGGGGGCTCTTGTTCCAACTGTGCAAGAGATTCCGCCAGGCCGTGGCTGACCTGCACGTTGCGGCCATTGAGCGCCCGCACCAGCTTGTTCTCATGGTTGCCGGCGATGCAAAGCGCTGTCCCCCCATCGACCATCGCCTTGGCGATCCGCAAAACGTCGGGCGTGCGCGGACCGCGGTCGACCAGGTCGCCGACAAAGATGACCCGGCGCCCCTCTGGCGCAGTGATGTCATAGCGTCGATCGGCACCGTCCCCGCTGATCGAAACCGAATAGCCCAGCTTTTCCAGCAGCCCCTCTAGTTCGGTCGCGCAGCCATGGATGTCACCGATGATGTCGAACGGGCCGCGCTCCTGGCGCTTGTCTGTCCAAAGTGGCTCACGCTCGATGGTGACTGCGTTAACCTCTTCGGGCGATGACAGCCGGTAGACGAAGCGCATGCCCTCACGGTTGATCCGTTTCAGACTACGCCGAAGCAGGCGCGTCTGGTTCCGCACCACATGCGGCCCGAAATCGCGGTTTGGCCGGTCCTTGTTGCGTTCGTGGCAGATGTCTTCGGGCACGGTAAAGGCGAAGCCGATGGCGAGCGCATGATAACGCTTGGCGATCGAGATCAGCTGCGCCCGGTCCTCCGGCCGCACATTGGTGGCATCGACGACCGTCAGCCGCCGCGCCTTCAGGCGCTTCTCAACGATGTAGTGCACAACGTCGAACGCGTCAGGCGTGGCCGACTGATCGGTCTCGTCGTCGGCGATGACCCCGCGATAGAAGTCTGACGAGACAATCTCGGTCGGCAGGAAGTGCTTCACCGCAAAGGTCGATTTACCGCAGCCCGACGGGCCGATCATCAGCACCAGGCAGAAATCAGGTATGGAAATGGTGTTAGTCATGCCGACTCCTCCTGAACCTGGGTCAGCACCCCTCCGACAAAGGCGTCGTATTCATCCTTCATCGGAAGTTGCTCTATCACCTCCAATTGGCGCCGTTCCGCCGGGATTTGCTCACCGGTACGCGGGTCCATGCCGATCCTCTCAATCGTTTTCCAGACAAGGCCAATGCCTCGGCGCTGCCACAGCGGCAGATCGTTGAAGTTGATCCCACGCTGAAACAGAAGTTCGTTCTTCTGCGACGTGTTGAGGCCGCTAAGCGTCTCCGTAGCGGCCGTCGAACTTTCGCCGTCATTCCGCAGCATCCAATAGCAGTGACCGCTCAGCGCATTCCTGTGTGCATCTTCCTGCCGCCATCTGAAGTAATCGACAACGTCCAGCGCACGCGGCAGCTGAGAAAGCCGGCAGTCGAATGCGGCATGCGCGCCGAGTAAGAGTGAGAATGCCGCGCTTGCTTCACCGGCCAGGACCGAATTGAGCTTCCGTTCCCGGCGGCCGAACGTGTTGTCCTGGGGATGGAACAGGACTGAGATCTCGTCACTTTGAGTATATGCGTAGACCAGATTGAAGCCGCAGTTCATCAGATGGCTGCATGTACCAGCCATCATGTCGCGAAACCGCGCGTCGAACGGCGCGTCGAATTGGTGGATCTCGCGCGTAAGCCGCGTGAAGTTGCGTCCGTCCAGCCGCGCCACGAGGAAGATGCCCGGCAGGACGACAGGGTCGTTGCCGGTCTCGAATGTGCGGAGACGGGATTCGAGGCTGCTATATTTCACTCTAATTCTCTCTAACTACAAATCCATTTGGGGTGAGCGTGACTACGTGTATTCGCTCGAATCCCTCGCCGGGGGTTGGTCCCTCAAATCTAGCGCTTGTGCCACGCAACCCGCGCTCAGGAATCAATTCTTCCTCTGATCGTATGGCGTTTCTCTCAAGACACTCAGACAAGCTCGCGTCGAAGTGATAGGCGACCACGTTGAAGCCGGCGTCCAGCGAGGGGGCGATGTATCGGGCGCGGTCGGCAACCGTCGGATTGGTATTGTCCACGACGAATGGCTGTTTGGCCTCGATACAGGCTTGGATGAGAATGCGCTCGCGGTTACGCGTCTTCAGCATATCCAAGTTAATTCGGATATGCGTCCTGAAGAACTGGTCAAGGTAGAAGCTCGACTTCCCGGACGCTTGGAGCCCGCAAAATATGATTGCCTCCATGACTTTTACCTCGAAAAAATGCCCATCTGCGTAGGCGGGCCGAAATCCGCGTGGGCCTCGCCGATTCCATCGATGTGGACCGAATAACCATTGCGTTCGGCAACACCGTTGGCCCAGACGGCAAACTCATCCCGCGTCCACTCAAAGCGGTGGTCCGGGTGGCGCAGCCGGTCTGGTTCCTGGTTCTCGAAAACCGCGTTGTATTCCCGGTTGGGCGTCGTCACGACCACGTAGTGGGGCTTCGCCGTCGCAAAGACGACATGCTCCAGGTCGCCCAGCCGGTCAGGCTCGACATGCTCGATCACCTCGACCAGCGCGATCGCGTCGAAGCCCTCCAGCCGCTCGTCGACATAAACCAGTGAGCCCCGCTTCACGTCGATCCGCTCGGCCTGACGCGGCGACAGCCGCTCCAGGCGCAGTCGCCGCGTTGCACGCTCCAGCGCGGCTGTTGAGACGTCGATGCCCAAGATGCGTTGGAACTGCGGCACCTTCAGCAGGCGCTGCAGCAACTTGCCCTCGCTGCAGCCCAGGTCGACAACGCTGCGGGCGCCTGTGCCCTTCAGTGCGCCGACCACAGTATCCATACGCTGGTCGTTGAGCCGGATCGGCTTTTCGAGCACCTCTTCGGCCTCGGTCTGGACTTCAAGCGCTTCTTCATCTTCGGGCGCCGCACTTTCAGCAATCCGGTCCATGGCCACACGTACAAGGCTGCGCTGGCGCCGCAGATAGCGCTTCACGATAAAGTCCTGCTCCGGATGGGCGTCCAGCCAGGGCTGGCCCTTGGCGAGCAGCTTGTCGATCTCGTCTTTCCCGACCCAGTAGTGCTTCTGGTTGTCGAGCACCGGGATCAGCACAAAGAGATGCGTCAGCAGGTCGGCGAGCTTTACGGTGCCGTTGAGCGTGACCGTGCGATAGGGGCTGTCGCCCCAGTCCGGGAACGCCGGGTCGAGTGGCAGGCGCTCTGAAACAACCGCATATCCTAGCGGTGTGAATAGCCGGTCGAGGACGCCCTCATCGCCGCGCACGGGCAGCGGCGTCAGCGTGACCTCCAGTGGAAGGGCTGTTTCTGCCAGGTTCTGCCGGCTGCGGCTGCGCCCCGACATGGCTGTGCTCAACAGGCGCGATATCGCCACGCTCATAAAGGACGATACGGCGAAGGGCCGGTCGGTGACATAGTGATCGAATAGGCTTGGGGTGCCAGGTCGGCCCTTGCGGCGCACCAACCCGACAGGATCGACATCCAGCACCATGGCCGCCGTGCAGCGCTCTTCCGTCGCTTCCGGATAGAACAGCACTGCGCGCCCGAAGCTCAGCTTGCGCTCATGCACGTTGTCCGGGTGCTTGTGGAGCAAGAACCCCAGATCGGTGGCTGGGTCGTGCGTCGTTGAGATGGTCAAAAGCATGGGTAGAACTCAAATTTTTTCGCATTGAACAATACGCTGAAACAAGCGGTCAGCCTCTGCCGAAAGCCCAGCGAAAACAACTGGCATTTGGGGCACGGTGTTTTCGGCTAACCTCATTTCTTCTGTGATCAGCGCATCGATTGCCGGTCGCCGTGGCCCCTTGCCCAGTTCCGGCGTCAAGACCTTGATTTCAACGAGATCGGCGATTTCAGCTTGCATCGCATCGTCCAGTTCTGCCAGGTCAACTAGCTTCTGCAGGTTCATCGGCACCCGGCATGTTGGGTTCTGCCGCAAGCACCTGAGAGCAAGCGCAGGCCGCAGCACATAGAAGTACCGCTTCAGCTTTACCTCGGTTCGGCCCTCGAACAGTCGCTCGTATTGACGCTTCGCAAGCCGCCAGTAGTGATAGCCGACTGAGCGTGGCGACAGGACCCTGTCCGCCAACTGGCTCAAAGCCTGAACGCTGTCGGCGTCGGCCCGATACATGATGGGCGACTGAAGCCACTCGGAGATTACGGCGTTTGATTTCAACATCAGGCGCAGGGCCTTCTTGATGTCCCAGCCGTTGAGGTCGATCTCATCAACAATCGGTCGCTCGATCACATCGCGGACCTCCTCAAGGCGCAGATAGTCCTCTACCGGGCGGACATAGACAAAACGCACGTCATAGTCGCTGTCAGGCGATGGAAAGCCCCAGGCGCGACTACCGCTTTCCACCGCGAATAGCAGGCGCACGTTCTCGCCCGTCTCAACCTGAGCAAGACGCTTTAAGACCTCTCGGCGGATCCCCTCAGAAACTGCCTTTGATGGCTGCATGATCCATTACTCTAGTTCGACCAATCGGGCGCCCCGCTCGAAGCGCGATACGACCTTAATCAGTCCGAAAATATGTGCGTTAAATCGCGGTAGCTCGTCGGCCGGCACCCAGAGTTCTTCATGCGAGCGTCCGCCGACGATCTGCCCTTCGAACTGTGCGGCATAAAAATCCTCTAGCTCGAATTCCGTCACAAACCCCTGGAAATTCTGGTCCGGATTCGTTGAATTCCAGTCGCGTGCGATCTGTTCGGCATAGGCCTGATTGCATACTGGATAGAAGATCGGCTGCTCCGGCAGGCGCGGCGGAAAAGCCTGCCATCCGGATTGTTCAATCAACTCCAACTCTTTTGGGCCCACCGGTCGCCACAATTTCATCTTCAAACTCCAAAAACAAAAAACCCTCCGCAGGAAGCCTGGGAGGGTTGAAAATTCACCTTCGATTAGATTGTGTTCGAAGGTCAGCCCCCCATCAGGCGCGCACACAGGTTGAGATCGCCCGGCAGAAAATGCCGGCCTTCCAGGCTGATAGTCAGATTGTAAAATCCGTGCTGCACGCGATCTGTCCTTCGCTTCAATTTCCGGCCGTCCGTCGCTCGGAACGTGTGGGCGCGGGTTCTAGGAGCCTTGGCAAGGCAAGTCAACCGAGATGTGACAACGCTTCCGAACAATCGCGCCGCAGCAATTCCAGACGCCTTATAGGCATTTGGTCAAATACAGCGGATTGAAACAGGTGCGCTCCAGGGTTGTGCAGAGCTTGCTGTGCTCAGTCTCTGCCATTAGAGTCAAATGAAAGTCGACGATGGAAAAGAATAGATTGTCCGCGTCTCAAACTAGGTTAGGGGCTCTGTTGCGTATTTTGGGGGGCATGCATTGGCGAAAACTCATGAAGAGCAGTGGCGACGCTTGGAACAGCGTCTGACAGATGAAGCAAGCAAACAGATTTCAAGTTCTTATGTAGTTGATCTTTATCCGATTGCAGCAATCTTAACAGATTACGATCAGATCATCGGCCGGACGATTATCGTTTCCGCAGCAAAATCGCATAACGCTCAAAACCCCTATATCCTGAATGCGGCTTCGTACCTGGTCGAAGGCGAAAAAATCAGGACGTTGGACGCTGATAGATCAGATCTCATGAAAATGAGTCCGCGAGAAGCGCTTGATTGGTTCGTCAAAGATTCGTCGGATGCCGTCAATTTTGAACTGGATGGCACATTCTTCCGGTTTGAGCTCAAGCACAAAATACATGAGTCACGGGAAATTTTAGATAGCTTCGTCTGGTTGTATCAAACGGGATTTATAATGTCGAAGATCTTCGAGAATTTCCTCGATGGAAATAACTACAAAGAATCGGCACCCGTAAAAGAGAGTGATCTTCTTCCAACATTCGACAAATTCAGCGAAATAGAGAAAGCCCTTACAGATTCGTATGGAGTCTCCGCTCGTCATTTTGTTTTTGTTGGTAGTAGGGACGATGTTAAGCGTGCGCCAATTGATGATAGAGAGTTTCTTTCTGAAATAAGGACGGAACAGAACATTGAACTCCAGGACATAGTATGTCTTCACGAGGATGAACGGTTTGTCTCGGCAGCCTCTGTTTCCATCAGCAAGAGACAAACATTTACTGGTTATTCGCCCCAGTTCGAGACGTACTACGCGATCATTCCCGTCTCTCACATCGTTTATAGGAATAGCCGTGTAGAAGGCATCATGATTGTCTGGAGCAAAACGCCGCTTCCCGAGCAGTGTTACCGGGCAGCGGTAACATGGACCCGGAGCGCGCTGACCAAGAGGCATGCTCAAAAAGCCGAATTCTTAACAGATCTTCGCAAAAGGACGGATCAAGAGATTGATAAGCTTAGCCATGGCCACAGCGTTGGCCGAGCGGAGCGAACAAAGATCATCAAACAGGTTGGTCACTTCGTTTGCACAAGCCTTGTAGGGCTTACAAATGCTGAATCGGCATCCCTACGCGTACTGCATCACTCAAAGCGCGAGTGTGTCCAATACGCCTTAAGGGCAAGCGCCATGGGCGACTACACATGTTCAGGCGGTGCGCCGGTCATCAAACTCGATGACTGGGAAACCAGCGCCGTAGCGTTTTCTTATCGTGATCCAAATGCCAAGCAAACTGTTTTGGATATTGGAGATGTTGAGAACATTGCAGATGAGTACGCCGACGCTGGGCTTACTTCTATCCTTCATTGCCGAAAAGATACGCGCAGCGAAACGATAATAAAGCTGTACCGAGGCAATCTGATGGGCGGAACCTTGAACGTTGAATCACCAATCCGGTTTGCGTTTCGCCACGATAGATCATTCTTTGAAGATGTGAGTGCGATCCTGACGAATTTTCTTTCACGACTCGAAATATTCGCAGACCGCGTTGCGTTGGTAGCGGTCGCAAATACACAAATCGCGATCCATCAAGTGAAGGCGATAATCGAGAATTGGGATGGCAGCGACGCAAATGTGGCTCACGATGTCGCCACACGCCTAAAGAATTCGATTCTGGGCGAGAATACGCCTGAGGTTCTTGATGCCATTCATTTTGGGGACGAGCGCGTTGAAGTTTCCGAAGACTACTCTCCCCTTGAAGTAGAAGGGATATTTAGAAGAAGGATAGATGCGTCACTAAGAAAAATCGCCTCAGAAAAAACCTCCCAAGATATCCTTTTGGGTAATTTCCCCAAAGAATTACCAGCCTTCGACATGCCTTCTATACTAGTTATACTAGATTCTATTTGGACTAATATTATTAGTCATGGAAACGTTGGTAATAATAAAATCAATCTTGAAGCGGATTTTCAATCTGGCTTGCATAACCGCCTCTTCACTATCGAATGGATTTCGCCAAATAGACTCCCAGAAGATACAATTGATCGAGATTTGCTTTTCCTAGACAGAAGGGCTGTCAAAGGAGGGACTCATTTTGGTTTTTTGTTCATGGGTATTCACGCGCGCTTGCTCGGTGGACACGCCGAACTAGTGGACCCGGAGGATGGTCGCGGATTCGAGGTAAGAATTTTTATTCCGTATTCTGGTACCGCAACTTGAAGGAAGCGTAATGACTGTGACACCAGACCGAGATTTTCTTGCTCATATTGTCCTCTATGACGATGACGAATTAGAGGTTCAAGTCATTAAGGAGAGCATGGAGAAGTATCTTCGGTCTCGCGACATCTCTGTAGTGATTGACGTCATTACAAAAGAGGGAGAAGTGGTAGCCAAGCTAAAGCAGAATCCTGATATTTTTATTACAGATGTTAGTTTGGAAGGATCAGACGATATTCTTGGCTTAAACCTGATAGCTGATAAAGCACTGGAAAATCCGCACATCTGCTTTGCCGCGATGACGTCGAATATGGATCAATTAAAGAAATTAGATCAGGTTAGCCATGAACCGGAATTTTTGCTGCCCAAGACAATGTTATTGCCGACTATAGATGAGGTATTTGGAGTTAAATTTGAACAAAATATATTGGATAATATACATCAGAACAGGCGGGTAGAAATTGAGATAGACCAAGCCGTCCATGGCTGCCTTAAGAAGGCTCTGAACCTGTCGAGGTATGATGAGTCTTTGGTGTTGTCGCTTATTCGACAAACACTGTCTTTCGACTCTTCAGTTCTAACAGGTTCGGTTTCAACAGCGATCGACCAAAATAACGGACAACAATCTCTTCCAGCATTTGATAAGGTCCGGGTTGAGCCGCTCAAGAAAGCGGAGCCCGGGAGCAATTCGGTCGTGCTGAAAGCAACACCGTCGCCGAGTGACCGTTTTTCGCGAATGGCATTGGCTTTGAAGTTTGGGCGGCTCGACAAGACACTTGAGGAGTTAAACAACTATGTAAAGTATGTTCGTTGGACGCTGCCTTTTTCCTGGCGGGTTGAACTGATGGGGGCGGGGGTGGTCCGTGATAAAGGCATTCTTGCCTATTCGATGGCACCCGACTCAGTTCCGCTAAACCATACCCTAAGCAACGGTAACGTCGATGAAGTCGAAATGTTTCTTGAGCGCATCTTTGATGAAGATAAGAAGGTTTGGTATGCGTCACTTCGTGATGGTCAGGACAGTCTTATTGATACGCTTATCAAGAGATATTTTGGCACAAGGCAAGAATTTGCAAAGTCAAAACAGAAATCACTGGATCAAATATTCGAAACCGAGGTTTTTGATCATTGGTCACGCTCGAGAAATAGACGCGGTGGCGCCGAAAAGGCGCTGGAGAAAAATATAGATAAAATTATATCGGAGAAAATCCCCTTTAAGACTTGTATTTGCCACGGTGATTTGCATGGCGGAAATGTTCTTATTGTGCCCAATACAGATATTATTCTGTTTATAGATTTCGAAGATACAGGATTTCATCACGTCTATACGGATTTCGTTTTCATCGAAAACGCAATTCGAAAAGATGGTCGATTTAATTGGCCAGATTCTCAAGGTCATCTCGAGGAGGAGCGCGCGTCGATCAGGTCTTGGTTAAAGGGTGCAGAAGCAGAGAGCCCGGATAACGACGGCCTAAAACTGTTGCGCACGGTGAGACGAAAGGCACACATTAATTTTAGGGACACTGAACCAATAAGAAATTACTTTGTGCATAGCCTCCTTTTTACAATCATGATGTTTTCGAGCGAGAAGGTAAATGACGAGTCTCTTGAGAGAATGGCCGCACATCTAATTGCGTGCGCGGAAGTGGTCAGTGATGAATGACGCCGCCGCCCCGCCGGCTAACGGAGGGGATTTGCACGACCCAACCGCGATGGCTGCTGTAGATATTGGACGAAATTGTTTATGGAGCTACGTTACACTTCTAGTTTGGTTGAGGGTTCTCAAACGGGCCCGAGTTGTATTCACGTTGGCGCCGCTAATCTTGGCAAGTTTAGCAACTTGGCAGGTGATAGCCGGTTCCCACGATGGGGATAGAGGGCTGCTAGTCGCAACCCTGTCTTTTTTGGCGGGTCTATTTCCATTGATTTATTTTGCGCTTGGAATTGATGTCGCCATCGCTACTTCAATAAGGCTAGCGGGCAGATACCGTAGCGTCGAGACTGATTTGAGAGACCTAATTATTCGTTTCAACGATCTGGACCCGAAGGATCGTGAACTTATTTATGATGGTGCCATGCGAAATTTCAGGGAGATCAGGTCAGAGGCCCATACAGCGCCGGTTTGGGCCTTCAATAAAGCTGAAAAACTGATTGAACGTGGCGATTATGCCCCAGTGTCTATCAGCGACCTAGTGCCTGTGGCTAATCCGCCGTCGTAAAGCTTGGTCGACCGCCTCTCATATTGGGAAGTGAAGAAACTTAATACGTGACATATGTGCGCTTTAGCCTAGCTCATTGAGTTTCGTTTGGGCGGTGAACTGTCCAGGTTCGTAGTACCTGTCAGAGCGTTGAGTTAGTCTGTGCCTATTGGAGGGTGTGGGCAAGCTCGAACCCATAGGTTTTCTTACAGTTTGCGCCATTCTCGTGATCGAACGTCACACTCTTACTTTGCGATCTGCTGAACGTTTGCCTCGATCAGGCCGCTCGTGTCGGCAAGGCAGGTTATTGAGAATTTGGCCTCCAACCCAATTGCGCTCTCGGCCGTGAATGTCGACTGGACCCGCGTGCGACCGTTTGGATGTTCAACAACGCCGAGATCAATGAACCGCGAGAAGCTCACAGTCCCGGGGTTCATGGCGTGCTGCCGGGCCGCGGCCTCACAAAGGTCAATGGCGGTGTTTCGGTCCGGGTGTGCAGCTGCGGCAAGTTGCCTGCCGTCCTCTATGTCCGACTTTGAAAAGAAGTAGTTGAACACGCTGGCGCCCTTGCCGCACGTCACGAAGAATACCGGGTTGTCCAGTGTGCCTGACCTTGCCCCTCAGAAGTGGGCCGTTTTGAGAGTTAGAGTTTCGGCCATTTACGCTTGAAAGGAGCGCTTAGATGGCACGAAAGAGATACACGGCAGAACAGATAATCGGGATGCTTCGGGAAGCCGAGGTTCGGCTGAGCCAGGGTGAGAAGACAGGCGAGATACGCCGGTCTCTGGGGATATCGGAGCAGACGTATTACCGGTGGACCACCATAGTGGGGCAGGTCAGTCGAGTTACACGGTGGTTGGCGAAGACGGACAGGTAGAGACCGAACGCGAGAACTACGAACGCGAAGACTTCAAATTTACGACGTCGAACAAGCAGCTCAATTTTCTCCAGCACATTATGACAATTATGGAGTCAAATGGACGCGCCGGTGTCGTGATGCCCGACAACGTTCTGTTTGAAACCGGGCGGGCAGGCGAAGGCTTGCGGAGACGGCTGCTTGAGAGCTTCAACTTCCACACGCTTCTGCGGTTGCCCACGGGCATCTGGTATAGCCCCGGCGTTAAGGCAAACGCACTCTTCTTCGATAAGAAACCAGCGTCCAAAGAAGCGCAGACGCGCGCGCTTTGGGTTTACGACTACCGCACCAATATCCATAAGACTCTGAAGACTAAGAAGCTCGTTAACGCTGACCTCGACGACTTCGTCCAGTGCTACCAGGACCGAAAGGAAACAGAGCGATTCCGCCGCTTCACATATGAAGAGCTGGTAGCGCGAGACAAACTCAATCTGGACATATTCTGGCTAAAGGACGACAGCCTAGAGGACATTGACAGCCTGCCGAACCCAGATGTTCTGGCTGCTGAGATCGTTGAGAACCTTGAGGCTGCGTTGGAACAGTTCCGCAGCGTTGCCGACGAACTTCAGCAACCAGACTGAATCTGCAAGCAAACAGTCGAAAAATATGGATGTCTCGTGGCAGCTTGCGGGATCGGAGCGTCCAGTTTCCGGCCCCTATGCGGCCCCAGAGCGCAACTTCTCCGGCGCCAAAATGCCGGCACTTTCCATCTGAACTAGTTATTTTCACTGAAGAAATTTTGGAGCGGGCGATGAGATTCGAACTCACGACCCCAACCTTGGCAAGAGCGGCGTTTTCGGTGCCTGGGAGTGCCACCGAGCAACCCTTTGGGTAGGTGAGGGGACCCGGCCTGAGTTGGAATCGGTTCCGAGCAGTCCCACCCAGTTCCGCCGGAAACCGGCACTTTCCGCTCCCCGAGCGCTCCCCCGGAGCAAATGTGTATGCTCAGGACAGGTGGAGGCGGCGAACTTGATTCACCTCGCTAGTGATAACCTGCGCGGCGGAGTCAATCGGACGAGGAGACAATTTAGTCCGATGGAGCAAACTAGGAACGGAGCTTGATCGGGGTTGCGGCGGTGGGGTCCCGATCGCACTACTGGTTCAGTAAGGTATCCAGCTGTTGCCACCGCTACTTTGGTATCGATATGCGCCTTCTTCGAACCGATTGCCAACTCCTGTTGCATGGTCGTAGTAGCCGCGATTTCCTAACTCACGCCCGTATTGAAGGATCATTTGATATCCATAGACCTCATATTGGTAGGTATGGGCACGTTCATGTACACGGGCGGTCTTGAGCGCCTCAGGTGTCCAACCGCCTGACCCTCCAGGCGCAGGGTAGATAACCGAATTCCCCAGGGTGAACGGATCAGTTACAAAGGATATTCCTTCGAACTGAAGTGCGTTATCTCCGACCGTGATTGATCCGGTTCCTGACCAGAGCTGTGAGATTCCTACCATGGCTGTGCCGGCAAGTGCGCCAGCGACCGTTAGAGGTAAGGTGTTGATCTTGCCAATCGCTCCTGAGACGAATCTGACAGTTGATTGCACTCCGCCAACAAAGCGAGCTTTCGCACCTGTATATCCAGCTGCCCAGTTCCCGGAGCGACTATCGGCATAAAGCTGAACAAAAGTCCCGGAAAGCGCGCCGTTCGAGAATTTTCGACCTTCTAACTCGGCAACAGCGCCGCTCAGAGTGCCACGCGCTGCAATTCGCATCGCAGAAGAGTCGATTTCGCCAATGTTCGGCATTACGCCTTGCCGGATCGCGCCAACCTTGAACCCAGTCCAATAGTCCCCACCATGCATTGCTGATTGAACGCCACTTAGGTGCCCCTCTGCGGCGATACTGCCCCAACTGCCTGCCTGGAACGCGGTGCCTATTCCGTAGCCTATGCCACCCATCACCGCTCCAGTGAAACTGCCGATCAAGATATCTTCAAATGACCCGCCATAGGCCCACGCCATGCCGCCGCCCATAATGGCGCCACTAAGCATGGCGGCCGCGATTGGCGAGAGCGTGCCGCCGGACAGTGTTGTGATTGCTACAGCGGCTGCGACAACCACTACCTGCTTCCAATTGTCGGATAACCAGTCGCCAGCTTTTTGGAACTCTCTCTCTAGGCCGCGCCCCAAATTACGGAGGCCCCTTCCCAAGTCGCGAAGCCCCCTGCCAATATCTCCTATTGAAAAGTAGCCGCTGGGGTCTATGTATTTGAGCGGATTGTGGCGCGCATATTGATAGCCGTTGGCAATTTGCGCGTCGTCGGGTGCTTGGTTAACGAGATCTACAGAAGTAAAGGTAGACGAGTGGTGCGAGTATACCCGTCCGTTCATATGCACTAGATCGAAACCATCCAAATGCTCATGCCCTGTGAAGCCCCGATTAGATGGGGAGCCGGGGGCTTCTTCTGCATTTGTTGCCACGGTGGCCGCGTCACCTCTCGAGCGTTTTCCCCACGGGTCGTACCAGAAATTGGCAACGGTTTTTCCCGACTGGTCGGTGACCTTGAGAACCGAACCAAGCTGATCTTTGTGAAAGTATAGGTTTCTGACGGATCTTGTTGGTGCGACTGGCGGCCCGAGTGGCGAGGTGTCCAGATTAAGCGGCGTTCTGACGTTCAAGAAATCTGCAGCTTCTTCAACGATCTCAATCGCTGCGAACACTCCTTCGGTACTTAGAAGGTAGTGGCGATGCAGAACACTGTTCCCGCCTTCAACAATTGGGCGACCGCCAACGTAGGCCGTGACGCGTTCGTAAGAACCTACATAGACGGTATCAATTGTACTTGAGCCGTAGCGGGCCCGTTGATGATACCGAGATCCGGAAGGCGAGTATGAGAAACGAATCCACTTTGCGCCATTGGAGTAGATTTGCCGGGTTCTGTTGTCGGATGTATAGGCGAACGTCCCATTTGGTGCCTGCTCGACGTTACCGTTAGCGTCGTAAGTGTAATTGTCGACATGATCTCCCGACCTAATGCTTTCGAAGCCATGGTATGGTTTCTTGTTGCTAGTGCTGTTTGAAGGTGTCGCGGGCGCATAGTCATAATTCCCCACGCCTGTCTTAAAAACTATTCGTCCTGCAGCATCAAATTCGTACTGCTCGCGGGTCCCATCATTTCGCGTCATACCTATCAATCGATCCAAAGAATCATATTCGAACGATTCTGAGATGGGGTTGCGACTTCCAAACAGCGCGACTTCGTTTCTGGTCTTAAGGTTGCCAACAAGGTCATACTGAAGATTTAGGTTAACGACCGGGTCTTCAGATCCTCTTTGGACCCTAATAGAGCTTGGGCGACCGGTTTCTTGACTATAGACCTTGTGTGTCGTCAGCCCGTTTCCGTAAAGCTGGCGCATAACCCGTCCATACTGGTCAATTTCCTCGGCTTTCCAATATGTCTGATTTTTGTCAATACTTTGGACCTTGACCAAGAAACCGTTCTTGTCATAGACATTGCGTACCGCCAACCTACTCGGATAGTAAATTTCTTTAACTCGTCCGAGTTCATCAAATACGGTAAAAGTTGAAAATGTCTCTCCGTCGATAGTAACAATGGATCGATTACGGCGACCAAACTCGTCATAGGAATATTCTTCCTTGTATCCATCGGACCCTGCTACTGACGCAAGTTGTCCAATACCTTTTTCTGTATCATCATACTTCCAGGTTGTGGTTGCGTCGTTTGTTACTCGTTTGATGGGGCGACCAACTAGGTCATACTCGATTGTCGTTATCTGATTTTTTGCGTCTGTCTGCTGCCTCAAACGCCCGAAGGAATCATATTGATATGTCCAGTCACCCATATCCGGGTCAGATGTGGAAGTTCGATGGCCAACACTGTTGTATGTGTGTCGCGTAGTCGCACCTGTTGGGCCGACCACTCGAACTAAGCGATTGCCAGCATCGTGTGTGAAACGAATACGCGCGCCTTCAGTATCAGTGACCAGAACCCTGGTTTCACGCATGTTGAATTCTGTGGTCTTGGTGCGTCCTAACGCGTCAGTCGCAGTCGTGACCGTGCCTCCACCCGGTCGAGCCTCATATTCAACTAGCGACGTGGAGTTATCTGGTGCAGTCGCGCGTATAACTCTGCCTAGCCGGTCGTACTGGGCACGGTGCCAGAGAACTTGCTCCCCCCTGAAGTATGGCAGTGAGGTGGCAACCGTCCGGCCGTGCAAGTCGTACTTCGTGTCCTGTTGGACCTTGACGACACTGCTCTCATCGTCAGAGAAGCCGTCAGATATAGAGCGCACTACACGCCCCTGATTGTCGTAGACGTCAATCGAGGCCGGCAATGTGCCCATCCGGGTCTTAACTACGTATGCTGCGTCCAACCCCTCAATGGCACCTTGGTCCTCAAGTGCGGCAGGATCAAGAACCTCTGTAGAGCGAGAAACCCCAGATGGGGTCGTCTCGGCAGTTTGACGCCCAAAACCATCATACTGGAACGAGGTTGCTAGTCCGTTTGGGTCGACGGCAGACTTGGGGGCACCGAAAATTGTCCTTTCAGGGATGCGACGGGTATGCCCCAAGGGGTTTGTTTCAGCGACGACAAACCGACTCAGTGAATCGAACTGCGAATAGGTCGTTCTTGGTAGCCGATTGGGAGTGCTAATTTGTGTCGCAACGACGTTGCCGTATTTGTCTCGTGTGTATGCTGACCTTAGAGACCTAAGCGGGCTGTGCGCGTTCGCAACCTCAACTGCCAGAAGTCCAGTTTCCTGATCGTACTCGAATGTAGCGACACGTGTTTCTGTGAAACGTTTGTTGCCATCTGGCTCGATTGGGTCGCCCGTCTTTACAACTTCCGTTCGTGTAAGTCGCCCAAAGAACCATCGCTCGGGATCGTCTTGTCCGTAAGTGTTGGTCGTTCGAACGCTCGATCCATCACCTCTTTCTAGCAGAACTTCGACCATATTCTGGCGCCGCAGCAGAAGGCTTTCGTTCTTGTCATACGTAAATGTGTCGGTTTGCTGGGAAACTAGACCCCCATCAAGTTCGTAGGTGGCTGACTTTGTCTGGTCCAAAGAGATTTGTCTGATAGACCGCGAAGCCAGTCCATTCGATCCGCCAACGGTTTCTTCCTGTATGCTCCACGTGTTGTAGGATTCAGTTAGCTTCTTGATTTGCTCCAGTTCCTGCGGAATCGCTTCGGGACATAGGTCAGCCCAGGTTGGGTCGAAGAGTCGAGCAAAGTCCGCTTTTGACTTTGGTCGACTGAGCTGCTCAATCGGAACCCAACAAGTCGCTTGCCTTAGCGGATTGCTTCGGAATTTGACGTCCTGAACCAGCTCAGTTCGGTTTAGAATCTGTGCGTCATTGGCTTCGTCAAAACTCTCTCGCCACCGAAATCCCAATGACGTCATGGCCCCTCCATGCATTCGGAATTCTCCGTAGCGATAAGAGGTGGCCAAGCTTTGATCGTCGCCGGATTCGAGGAGCGTGCGACGTACGACGTACATGGCAGGAACAGGAGATATCTTCGGATAACTCGCCCTGGGGCCAGGCACGTAAACCGCGTTCCAAGGAACTGTCGCGGGAGAATTGGTATCGTCTTCTGGAGTAGCCTCAATGAGGCTTTGATAGAATATCCGGCGTTTTAGGCCATACCCGATATCAATGCTAGCGAGCACATCAGATCTTTGGCTTGCATTCAGCAAGACTTCGGCCTCTGGACTCGGGTCGACCGCACTACTTGCGAGAGACTTTACAATGTCGAGCAGGCCGTTGCCGTCGACATCAATCAGCCGAACGCCTCGGTCTTCACCATCTTTCCCCACAAATGCAGGCACTGGATTTGAGGTTTGAAGCGGTGTTGAGGCCAATCCTCGCCCGTCATTAAGGAACAGTCCCGATTTATGCGCACCGTCCGAGTCCGTTCGTGCGTATATGACATCAAGCAATCCGTCTCCGTTGACGTCTATGAGGCGGAACCCCGGGTCGCCGTTCCTGTCCGCGATGGCATCGATGCCGACTTTCCAGGGTGCGCCGGCAGCCACGAAGCCCGCCCCCGTTGACAGGAAGGTCATCGACTCATTTGTCTCGCCCGTTCTTTTTGAAAAAACGATGTCGAGGAGCCCGTCACTGTTCATGTCTGCCCACTGAACGAGCGCTCTCGGGTCGCGCCGGGCCTGATCAAGAAAGAATGGTTGACCGTTTGGCAGGTTGGGTAGAGAAGATTTCTTGGCTAAGCGCCATCCCTTGCCTGTGTTCAACCATGTTTCAAAAACCTCGGTTGATGAGACAACAGGGTGCTTAAAGCCCGCTACGATGTCAGGCAATCTGTCGCCGTCGACGTCCGCTACCTGAACAAATAAGTTTGTCGATCTGTTGCCGCGGGTTGCCTCTTGCGCGACGAATGGAAGCGGTGGATCAAACTTGGGCGCGCGCTTCCAAGTGCTTCCATCGTTTAGAAATGCAGCAACGCGAAATGGGGCCCTGTTGAGTTCACAAACCTGATCATTGTCAATCGATTGACACGTCTCAATTGGAGAGTAGTCATCTGATGGCAGGTAACCGGCCAGTATGTCCGCGCGACCATCTCCATCTAGGTCTACGAGACGGACGCCCATGTCACCTACTCGTTCGGCGGAAAACGGAAAGCTCGCTGGCGGCGTTAGGCTGGATAAGTTGCCCGCTTGGTCCTTTTGCAGGACCCACTTTCGGTCAAATCGATAATCCTGATCCTCACTATCAAGACACTTTGCGCTTTCGTCAGAGGATGGATCACTGCACGGGGTACTTCGGTAATAGCCGCGGATGCTGGTGCCATCAGCCCTCCGATAGTTGTAGAGCATGTCCATAAAGCCATCGCCGTCGACGTCGGCAAACCTCACCGGGTCACCTACTATGTCTTCTGCGACGAATGGACGAGGGGGAATAAGCCCTGGAGAGGGCAACCAACCCTGCCCAGTATTGATGAACGCCCCTTTGGATTCGAGCTGTTCGTTGGTATCGGATGTTTTTCGATGGAACAGTATATCTGGCAAGCCGTCGCCGTTGAGATCAACAACGCGAACGCCACGGTCTTGCTTGTCTGATTGAGCGAGCGGCATTTTGGGCGCATATTCTGGCGCAAGTTTGAAGCCGGCGGCCGAACCCCGAAACACGCTGCCCAGGCCTCGAATGGTGCTTGAAGGCACAACCACCTCTGGAAACAAATCCCCGTCAAGGTCGCCAACGAACGTTGTTTGCGATACATCTCGATTGGCGCTGGCGGCAAGAGTTGGGGGTTCGAAGGCGCTATCTGAATTCCAGCCCTCGCTTGCCTGCAGATATGCAAATTTGATCGGCTCTTGCCCTTCACGCTCGTGGTTGGCGATAACGTCGACCCTGCCGTCTCCATTGACATCCGATGCGATCGCGAGCGTTGGGACACCGTCTGCAGATACCAGATCAAATGAGGGGGCCATTTCCTCCACTGATTGCCACCCGTTCGCAGTCGCAACAAGGGTGGCCCTGACACCATCAGTCTCTGCAGAGGATACAAGCAGCGCACTACACTGCTGATCGAACAGCTGGATCTCTAGGATGGCCTTCGCATCAATGGAGGCCGGCACATGCTCCGTAGGAAGGAACTCCGGACGGGTGTCTTCGACCCAGCCGTCAATGGTAAAGTCAAACACGCGCCAGATTGGGTTTTCCGTATCGGAATCATCGATGGCGAGCAGCTCCAGAGAACCGTCGCAATCCACGTCAATCAATCGAGCGAACCGTTTCAGCGGCACTGGAGGAATAAGGCTAGGTTCTTCCTTCCAACCACTTCCCGTGTTTCGAAGAAAGCCCCTTTCCTCGCCAGCTTCAAACAGTACGTCGACGTTATCCGGTGATGAAACTCGTCCGGTCAGGACCTTGGCAACGCGACTCCCCGAAACGCTTAGGTCAAATGGCAGGCGATAGTCTAAGCCTTGTTGATTTGCCGCAATCCAACCGGAAGAGTCGGCGAGATACGCAGTTCGATTTGGCTCACTTTCACTTGGCCTGTGGCTCTGCAGCAGATCAATGCGCCCGTCCCCGTTAACATCCAGAAGTAGAGCCCCAAGGTCGTCTCCTTCTGCGTTGGAGAATGCAAATGGCGGTGCAAATCTCGAGTCTTCCTGCCATTTGCCGTTGCCAAGATTGCGGAACGCGAGCCCATGCAACTGGCCATTGATCTGCGCGCCGACCAACAAGTCGACAGGACCTGCTGACTCTTCAGCAAAGCGCGCAAATCGATAGGCTCCGGCCAGCTTCTGTCTGTACGCGAATGAAAGTGTAGGCGGGAGAGCAAACCGTGCTCGCTGCCAACTCGAGCCCGCTTCGGAATAGTCGAAGCGCGTAGGAGAGAGTTCTGCACCGTCCTCTCCAAACTGTCGTACTTTTTCGAGAACAAATTTGTTGGCTGTCGCGCTGTCCCTGTATTCGAAAGTGTACTTCGCAGCCAGTCGGGTTGCTGAATTATTTCCACCTCTTGTTTCGCCAATGTGCGACTGAATCGACAAGAGCCTTTTGCCGTTCTTTTCAATCTTCTGGCCAGCCACATAGGTGGAAACAGGATTGCCAAGGTCTTCATACTCAAATTTGACGACCGCGAAAGCATCTTCGTAAGACTCCACAGTTCCATTGTCGTGTAAACGGCCATGGCCTGTGTATCGAATGTGGCTTATGTTGTAATCACCGTGACCGTTCTTGTTATAGTTGAATTCAATATAATTTCCTGATGTATCAAATACATAAGATGATGCCTTTAGTAATGTTGCCCCAGAAGCGGTAGTAATATTACTGTTTCCTTCGCCATTGAATATTATTCTAATGCCTCCTTTTGTGCTGACGACAAAATTTGACGAAGAAAAGTTTTTCCCGATCTGAATTATTCTGGTTTGATCGTCGATTTCTTTGCGATATTCAATTCTTCGACCATCGCCTGAGCCAGTCACACTCACAGGCACAAGGCGCTGGCCATCCAGAAAAAGAGCATCTGACTCCGCAAGTCTGACGCCGTCTACGACGCCATCGAAAAAGAGGTTCTTGGGCCCACGGGAGATGACCGAAAGGCCTGCAATTGACCAACCAGGACCGAGTGGACCACTGGGTGCCTGCGAGTCATAAAAGAGCGCGATTTTTGGCTCGGTTCCAGCAACCCCCGGCGCAACTCGAAGCGGAATTCGGTAGGTGGCATTGCCAGCAAGCGTGACGTTAAACATCCCGTCAATCGTACCGACGGCCGTCGTGGATTCCTCAGCTGCAGCCTGGCCAACTGTTATGCAAGCAAAGAGAAAACTGACAATGCCGACAATTCGAAGATATACAGCCCACAAATGCATTTACCCTCCCCCTTGGGCAACTAATCGAGAATGGTAGACTAGTTGGGTGCAACTTTGAAGGGTAATCTCAGGCTACAGGTAAGATGCCCTAGGGAATCCATAGTTGATCCTTTTGCAACTATTCGCGCAGTTCGTACGACGATATCGGGGGCACGTTGACTCCTTGGGTCTAAAAGCCGGCTACGGGTGTCGTGCTTGGTTGTTACTCTGCTTGTCATGACAGGTGCTTCTTCTATCCATGCATCGGGTCGTCGGGTCACAATCGCGCTGCATCCAAAAACGGCGAATGTTCCGCTTAGGCTACCCTGTCGGGGCTCGGGGATTTCGCCAGTTTGCCGAGGTTAAGAGAGCGGTTTGGGTTACAGGCAGACCGGGCCCCACTTCGCAAAATTGATTGTTATCGGCTCCCCTGCTCCCCAAGAGTAGGGGCCGAACCACGCGGGCGGCGGCAAGTCGCTCTTCCGCGCGACCTTGGGAAACCGAGCATGTCCGCATCAAAGCGTCGGCTTACAGAGCAGATGATCGAGCGCCTCCGGCCGCCGCCGGCCGGTCGGCTCGAGATCAGGGACGATCTTTGCCCGGGGCTGGTGCTTCGTGTCAGCGCGCATGGCTCGCGCAGTCTATCGGTGATCTACAAGGTGCCCGGTGAGGGCGGGGTCAGCCCGCAGGGGCGCCCGCTCGCGGGTTCGCAGCACCGGATCACGCTCGGGCGCTGGCCGGTCGTCGGTCTCGCCGAGGCGCGCGATCAGGGCACGTAAACCATTCACTCTATTCCGGAAAAATGGAGCGGGCGATGAGATTCGAACTCACGACCCCAACCTTGGCAAGGTTGTGCTCTACCCCTGAGCTACGCCCGCGTCCTGGGTATGCGTGGGGCCAAACATGCCGCCGCGCAGGAGCGGGATCATAGCCAAGCGCAATCGCAATGCAAGTGCCTTTGCGGGGGAATGCGGGTTGTACCGGGGCTTGACGTTCAGCTTAAACTCACCACGTCAATATGCTACTCCACAGGCATACAGATTTATCCGGACAAGAACCTATGGAACTTAGCCAAGCCCCACAGGATGGGCTGATCAAAGAGTCAGACACCGCCGGTTTCATGGCCGACGTGATCGAACCGTCGCAGCAAGTGCCGGTAATCGTCGACTTCTGGGCCCCGTGGTGCGGCCCGTGCAAACAGTTAACGCCCGTGCTGGAAAAAGTCGTCAACGCCGCCCAAGGCGCTGTGCGGCTGGTCAAGGTCAATGTCGATGATAATCAACAGCTTGCGGCGCAGCTGCGGGTGCAGAGTATTCCCGCTGTGTTTGCCTTCAAGAACGGCCAGCCGGTGGATGGTTTCATGGGTGCCTTGCCGGAAAGCCAGGTCAAGGAATTCGTTGAACGTTTGCTGGGCGATGCGGTGCCTGCGTCCCCGGTCGAGCAGATGCTGGAAGCTGCACAGATGGCGATGGAAACCGGCGATCTGGTCAATGCCGAAGGTGCCTTCCGCCAGATTCTGGGGGCAGAGCCTGAAAATCGCGATGCCCTGGCCGGGGTGATTCAGTGCCGCGTCGCCGCGGAAGATGTGGCAGCTGCGCGGGAATTGTTCGACGCGCTGGAATCCGAAATTCAGGAGTCGACTGAACTCGCCGCGGCTCGGGCCGCTTTGCAACTCGCGGAACAAGCGGGCGATGCCGGCGACGTGGCGGATCTGCGGGCTGCCGTTGAGGCCAATCCGGACGATCATCAAGCGCGGTATGATCTATCTGCTGCCCTGGTGGGCGCGGGCCGGAACGAAGATGCGGCCGCCGAGCTGCTGGAGATTTTCAGCCGCGACCGGGAATGGAACGAACAGGCCGCGCGACAACAATTGCTGACACTGTTCGAGGCCTGGGGGCCGACCGATCCATTGACGCTCTCGACACGTAAGAAATTGTCGAGGTTGATGTTTTCATGAAGATAGACGCGTGGACAGACCTGCCGAACCGGCTGCCGATTTTTCCGTTGGCAGGGGCTTTGCTGTTGCCGCGCGGGGCGCTGCCACTCAATATTTTTGAGACGCGCTACCGCGACATGATTGATGACGCGCTGCGCGGTGACCGGGTAATCGGCATGGTTCAGCCGGTCGATCCGGAAGCGAATGACAGTGAGCCTGCAGTCTATGATATTGGCTGCGCCGGCCGCCTGACGGCTTTCCAGGAGGTCGAGGATGGCCGCTACATCATCACGCTGACCGGCATTCGCCGTTTCCGCATCATGGAAGAGCTCGACCGGATGACCGGCTATCGCCAGGCGTCTGTCGACTACACGGAATTCATGCAGGATTTCGAGCCTGAAACTGCCGATAATGCGGATCGCGACGAATTTCTTCAGGTCATTCGCCAATATGTCGACCTGCAGGATTTTCAGGTCGATTGGGAGATGATTGAAAACACCGACACCGAAACGCTGATCCACGCCGGCGCAACGCTGGCCCCCTGGGCGCCCAGCGAAAAACAGGCGCTTTTGGAGGCGCCCAGCGTCGGTGACCGTTACGATGTGTTGATGACGCTTTACCGGATGGCGATCGCCCAGGCGACCGGCTCGGGAATGCAACTGCAATAGGGGTGAGCCATGCCATCCTCCGCTGAACTCGATCCCAAACTGCTTGAGGTTCTGGTGTGCCCGGTCACCAAGGGGCGGCTGGACTATGACCGCGACGCTCAGGAACTGATCAGTAAGACCGCTGGGCTAGCATATCCGGTGCGCGATGGCATTCCGATCATGCTGGTCGACGAAGCCCGCAGCCTTGAAGGCGATTAGGGGTGACTGAAACGAGCCCCTGGCCGACCGAACTGGTTTTCAACCGGGCCGACCGTGCGCTTTCGGTTACGTTCGATAGCGGCGAGGCGTTCCAGCTTCCGTTCGAATTGCTTCGGGTTGAAAGCCCGTCAGCCGAGGTTCAAGGCCATGGCGGGGAGCAGAAAACCATCGTGGCCGGTAAGCGCCAGGTTGGTGTCGCCGGGGCCGAGCCGACGGGAAATTATGCGATCCGCATCCAGTTCGACGATGGCCATGGCACGGGCATTTTCAGCTGGGACTATCTCTATGAGCTTGGCCAGCGGCAGGATGCACTATGGGACGCCTACCTGAATGCGCTTAAGGAAGGCGATCTCAGCCGCGACCCATAGGCATTGGCAGGATTTCGCGTCTCAGAAGTTCGTAAACTCCTCCGGACATTCGTCGCGGCTGCCGCACGCGCCACAGATGACTTTAAAGCTGACTGAATTGCGCTGCTTGTTGCCCCAATTGGTGCAGGATTTTCTGCCATATCCGCCCTCCAGGAAGGGGTAAGACACCACGGTGCAGGTGACCTTGCTGCTTTTGTCGATGACTTCCAGTTTCGGTAAGACAACGCCGATGTCGTGGCCCTTGGACCGGAAAGTACATTTGGCCCAGAACCGCTTCGTGCCCGATTTCGCAATGTTGTAGCTGTACGGGCCCGGGCACTCGCAGGTCTCGTACCTTTCGGCGGGCGATATGGTGCAGTTGCAGGTCCATTTCTGCGGCTTCGCCAACGCTGGGTCCGGTACCAGCTCTACAGTGAGGATGACAAGCGCGGTGACAGACAGTGCCTTCATCGCGGCAGTTCTCAGCGTCATGGTGCATATCCTCCCCTTAAACCGTAGCAATGCGGGTCGGAAACGCAAGCGGGCAGCGGGGTGTTTAAGCAGCTTGGCCAAAGGGCGGGGCGGGGTCGTATTCCATGGCGCGCTGAACGACCAGGCCATGGTCAGCACCGAAACGTTCGCCGGTCAGCCACAGCGCCATGTCGATTCCCGCTGAAACGCCGGCGGCCGTCACCACATTGCCATCGACCACATAGCGTGCGTCTTTGACTGTTTCGCCGACACCGTCCAACGCTTCAAGTTCGTTGAAGGCCAGCCAGTGGGTCGTGATCCGTTTTCCCTTGGCCGGTCCCGCGGCAACGAGCAGGAATGCGCCGGTGCAGACGCTGGTTACCCAGGTGCAATGCGCTGCCTGCCGGGCGATGAATTCCAGCATGGCCGGGTTGTCGAGTTCCTGCCGGGTACCCTGGCCGCCTGGGACCAGCATGATGTCCAGATCAGGACAGGTCTCGAACGAATGGTCGGTCTCAACCCGCATGCCTTTGGCGCAATGGACGGTGCCGCCGGTCCCTGACACCAGGAACACATCGTCCGGTGCGTCTTTTCCATTGAACTCGTGGACCTGGTTGGAGACCGTGAGGACCTCCCACGGGCCGACGAAATCCAGTTCTTCTGCGTCGTCAAATGCCACTATGCCAATGTTCATGGGCGGTCTCCTGATTGCGGGGGGCGGGGGTGCGGCGGAACCGTTCGCGGTAGTCTTTCGGGCCAATGCGCAGCTGCCGGTGAAAGCTGCGACGCATGCGTTCAGCATTGCCAAAGCCGCAGGCGTGGGCGATCTGGTCGATGCTGTCTTTTGTTTCTTCGAGCTTGCGGCGTGCCGCTTCAACGCGGGCGCGCTCGACAAATTGGCCTGGCGTGTCGCCGGTCTCGGCGGCGAACACCCTTGCAAAGGTCCGCTCGGACATCGAGGCCCGTTGCGCCAGGCTGGGAACGGACAGGTCAGCGTTCGGGTTTTCCGAAATCCACTTCAAGACAGCGCCCAGTCGCCCGTTTGCGTGGGCCTGGGCGTCCAGCGCCGTACTGAACTGGGATTGGCCGCCGGGGCGGATCATATAGACCACATGGCGGCGGGCGATTTCGACCGCGATATCGTGGCCCCAGTCCTCCTCGACCAGCGCCAGCGCCAGGTCCATGCCGGCGGTAACACCGGCAGATGTCCAAACATTGCCATCGCGGACATAGATGGCGTCGCGGTCTACTTTCAGGTCGGGGAAGGCTTCCGCAATCCGGTCACACGAGCCCCAATGGGTGGCAATCCGCTTGCCTCGGATCAACCCGGCTTGCGCCAAAATCGCCGCACCCGAACAGATGGAGACCAGCCGGTTGGCGTGCCGTGCAGCCCGGCGCAGGAACCCAATCAACGCGGCGTCGCGCATGGCCGGAATGGTGCCGTCACCGCCTGCCACCATTAGCGTGTCCAGATCGGCCAGGTCCTCATCGGTAAATTCATCAAATGTTTTATCGACACCCAGGCGAAGCCCGCTGGTGGTGGCGATTTCACCCTCTTCACGGGCGGTAAGTGTCAACGTATAGGCGTCATGGGCCAGATCGTTGACGCTGGAGAGAATCTGCATCGGCCCGACAATGTCGATGATCTGGGCCTGATCGTAGCCGACCATGATGACCTTGCGCGGTTCAGCGGAGGTTTTTGGTGCGTTCGGTTCCATGGATGAAACACTACGCGTCACCGCAACTGGCGGAAAGGTCAAATAACCCTCAATTTATGCCAAAAGCCTTCAGGTAGAAGAATCCCAAACCAGGTGCAGGTCACGCATTGCCCTTAGTTGACCGCTTTCATAGCTTGGCTGTGTGCCCGGTTTGAGACTGAATTCAGGAATTCGTTTAAGGAACTCTTCGATCGTAATCTGGATTTCCAATCTCGCGAGATGCTCGCCCAGGCAGCGGTGCGGCCCGACACCGAACGCTGTATGAATGATTTCTGATCGCCGGATGTCGAATATCTCGGGGTTGGTACAGGCGTCGGGATCGCGGGAAGCGCTGGCGAAATTGAGCGCGATGCGATCCCCTGCTTTGAAGGGAACGCCCGCGATTTCAACCTCTGTGGTCACGGTTCGGGCTGGGGCGACCACCGGTGCGTAAAGGCGGGCAACTTCTTCTACGGCGTTGGTCACATATTCGGGATTGGCCAGAAGATCCCGCCTGACATCCGGGTGGGCGGCGAGGTGATAAATGGCAGCCGACATGGCATGTGTCGTTGTGGCAAGCCCACCGAAAACGACATCGAGTGCTGTATAAACCCGGTCCTCCCAGGGGCATGGGTCGCCATTCAATTCGACACCCGCGATGATCTTGTCGACAAGGTCGCCTTTTGGGGGCTGGCCTTGTCGGTCCTTCAGAAATCTGTCGAGATAGGCGTGGACCCGGGCAAAAGCCGGGCCGCGGTCTTCCAGGGCGCCAAATGAGAAGATGTCGATGTCTTCAAACAGCGTAGGGAGGTCGTCGACAGGCACGGGCAGGATCTGTTCAAACAGGATCTGACCGGGCAGCAATGCGGCATAGTCAGCGACAAATTCGCACTCTCCCCGGGGTGCCAGCGCGTCGAGCAACTCACCAGCGCGTTTGCGAGCAAAGGCGTCGAGTTTACGCACTGCCGGTCTACTGAATGGCGGGTTCAGCACGCGGCGCCAGTTATTGTGATATGGGGGGTCTGAATCTTCCGGCAGGATCTGAATCGTGCCCTCTGGTGGGTTCAGCTGCCAGCCGTCCGCGCTGCTGAAGGTCTGCCAGTCCATAGCGCATTGGCGCACATCTTCATATCGATTGATGACTGAATACCCGGCGCCGATCCTGCTGTGCGCGACTGGGCAGCGCGCGACGAGATCATCCATCACCTCTTCAAACCGTGTGCTCAGAGACGGGTCTTCGATGTCGAAGTCGTCATACATGTTGCGTTCTGGTTTGCTTGACGACGTGCTCACGATGGCTTCCTCCCTGTTTGGGCCAAGTATCGTCAGGTCGGCTGGCAAAAGAAAGGGCCGCCCGCTTGCGCGGACGGCCCGGATAGAGAGGGGTCAATGTATGGTTTAGGCGGCTTTCTGGTCGATGACCTTGGCGCCTGAACCGTTGATGGGGATCTGCCGGGGCTTACGCTCCTCGGGAATCTCGCGGACGAGTTCCACATGCAGAAGACCGTTTTCGAGGCCCGCACCGGTCACCTTTACGCTGTCTGCAAGGTGGAAGCGGCGCTTGAAGGCGCGCTTGGCGATGCCGCGATGCAGATAACGCACCTGTGGTACCTCTTCATCATCGCCGGCTGGCGCGGCCTGGCCGGAAATGGTCAGAACGTCGTTTTCCACGGTCAGATCGAGTTCGTCCTCAGCAAAGCCCGCGACGGCCATGCTGATGCGGTAGTCATCATCGCCCAGCTTTTCGATGTTGTAAGGCGGATAGCCATCCTGCCCCGCGTCATAGCGGGTGGTGTTGTCGAGCAACCGGAACAGATTGTCGAAGCCGACGGTGGAACGGGAAAGGGGGGATGTGTCAAAGACTCGCATGTCTCATTCTCCATTGAGCAACAAGATAATACTGTGTCCGCCAATATGGCCGAACGGTTAAACCGGGCCCCTATGGGCACCCGGCATGCGATAGATAGGAAGTGATTTTAGGCTGTCAAGAGGTCGTTAACCGACTGGTTTAAATGCTTTATCTGTCATTGCGAGGAGCCCCGAACCTGTGAGGGGCGACGCGACAATCCAAAAGTCGGCGTGGGCGCATCATCGGTGTTTGGATTGCTTCGCCCGGCCCTGATCCGGGCTCGCAATGACGGCCACATAAAAAAGCGGCGCTCCAGGGCGCCGCTTCAGATTCGGTTGATATGGAGGCTTTTTTTAGAGCCCGAAATCACCGAACTTGTTCTTGAACTTGGCGACGCGGCCACGGTCGGACACACGTTGCTGGCCACCGGTCCAGGCCGGGTGCGACTTCGGATCGACGTCCAGCGTGATGCTGTCGCCCTCGGCGCCCCAGGTGGAGCGCGTTTCAAAGCTCGAGCCATCGGTCATGACGACCTTGATGGTGTGATAGTCCGGGTGAATGTCTTTCTTCATGGTCCGCTCCGGCGAAATTCGAGCGCGGTATATACGCGAGCCCGTGCGGCATCGCAAGGGTGATGTGCTTTGGGAATTCTTGGCGGCGGACCTATCTGACTGGTATAGCAAGCCGGTGTGTTGAGAGGACCCCCGTGTGAGTGACCAGACGGCCAAGGCCGACGAGATTGAAAGCCCGGTATTCAAAAATGCCAAGACACGCGATGTCGGCCATCTGCGCTTTCTGCTGCAGTTTTTATTGCCGTACAAAAAGATCGTCGCGGCGGCCGTTGTCGCCCTGGTGGCGGGTGTTGCGGCCATCCTGACCTTTGCCCCGGCGCTGCGGCGGGTGGTCGATATGGGGTTCGATGAGTCCTCGGAAGCCAATATTGACCTCTATTTTTTCGCCATCTTCGGGGTGGTCGTGGTTTTGGCCGGGGCGACCGCGGTGCGATTCGCGCTGGTGTCCTGGCTGGGTGAGCGGGTGGTGACGGATATCCGCGCCGCCGTCTATGGCCATGTGATCAATCTCAGCCCGTCATTTTTTACTGAAAACCGCTCCGGCGAAATCGCGTCACGGCTGACCGCCGATACCACGCTGATCCAGTCCGTCGTGGGTTCGAGTTTCTCGATTGCCCTGCGCAGTTCGCTTACAGTTGTCGGTGGTCTGATCGCGCTGGCCCTGACCAGCCCGAAGCTGACCGGTCTTGTCATGCTGGCGGTGCCGCTGGTGATTGTGCCGCTGCTGATCTTTGGCCGCCGGGTCCGCAATCTGTCCCGCGACAGCCAGGACCGGATCGCCGATATCGGCGCGACCGTGACCGAGGGGTTTGCCGCGACCCAGACAATTCAGGCCTTCACCCATGAAAAGGAAGATCACCGCGCCTTCCGGGATGTTGTCGAAAGCGCGTTCAGAACCGCGTTCCGGCGGATCAAGGCCCGCGCGTCGCTGACCTTTCTGGTGATCATCCTTGCCATAGGCGCCATTGATCTGGTCCTGTGGGTCGGGGCGCAGGACGTCATCAGCGGCCGCATGACAGAGGGCGAACTGGCCCAGTTCGTCTTCCTCGCGATTGTCGTGGCAGGCGCTGTCGTGGGGCTGAGCGAAAGCTACGGCGAGATTTTGCGTGCCGCCGGGGCCGCAGGCCGCATGATGGAACTCCTCAAGGTCGAATCCGACATCAAGGCGCCGGAAAACCCCATCGCCTTGCCGGATCCGGCGATCGGGTCGGTTGAACTGGAGGGCGTCAGCTTTGCCTATCCGTCCCGGCCAGAGACGCCCGCGCTTGAATCGGTCTCGTTCAAGGTCGAGCCGGGGGAAACCGTCGCGCTGGTTGGGCCGTCAGGGGCCGGGAAGTCGACCGTGTTCCAGTTGCTGCTGCGGTTCTACGACCCTCAAATTGGACGGGTGATGATCGATGGCGTCGATGTTCGCCATGCCGATCCTGCAGAAGCACGCGATCGACTGGGTATTGTGCCGCAGGACACGATGATCTTTGCTGCGTCAGCGCTGGAAAACATCCGCTACGGCCGCCCCGGCGCGAGTGATGACGACGTCAAAGCGGCAATTACTGCGGCTGCTGCCGATGACTTCCTTTATGACATGCCACAGGGCCTGGACACCTATCTGGGCGAACGCGGGGTGAAACTCTCCGGCGGTCAGCGGCAGCGCATTGCCATCGCCCGCGCGATTCTACGCAACCCGCCGATTCTGCTGCTCGACGAGGCGACCAGCGCCCTCGATGCTCAGAATGAACAGCTGGTCCAGCGGGCGCTGGAAGGGTTGATGCAGGATCGCACGACGCTGGTGATCGCGCATCGCCTGGCCACGGTGCTGAAGGCTGACCGGATATTGGTCATGGACAAGGGCAAATTGGTGGCCGAAGGCACGCATTCCGAATTGCTGGCACGCGGCGGCCTGTACAAGAAACTGGCCGATCTGCAGTTCGGGGATAATGGTCACCCGTCGCTCAGCGCTGTGTCAGCTTGAATTCGATCCGGCGGTTGCGCCGGTTCGCTTCCGGCCCAGTTCCCGCATCAATGGGTTGAAACTCGCCAAATCCGGTCGCGGCAAGCCGTTCCGGCGGTACACCCTGTTGGACCAGATAACGCACGACGGATGTTGCGCGCGCCGTCGACAGTTCCCAATTTGACGGGAAGGCCGTTGTGTTGATCGGCACGGGGTCCGTATGGCCGTCGATCCGCAACACCCAGGGGATATTCGCCGGAATTTTCTCGCCAATGGCGACCAGTGTTGCGGCCATCTGATCGAGTTCCTGCAAACCCGCCGGATTCAGCGTCGCGGCGCCGGAAGCAAACAACACCTCGGATTGGATGACAAAACGGTCGCCGACAATTCTGATGCCGGGTTGGTTACCGATGGCCTTGCGCAGCTCGCCAAAGAACTCGGATCGGTAGCTGGCCAGTTCCTGCACTTTCTGGGCCAGCGCTATGTTAAGCCGCTTGCCCAGATCGGCGATCACCGCCTGCTGCTCTTTATCGCGCTTCTCTGAAGCGTCCAGCGCGGCCGCCAGATTGGCCAATTGCTGGCGCAGGGCGGCCAATTGTTGGTTGAGAAGCGTGACTTCGTCCGTGGCCGCCCTTGCTTTGGCCTCCTGTTCCGTCAGCGACTGCTGCATGGCCAGAATTTGAGCGCGCTGTGCTTCGGTATCCCCGGCGCGGGCCTGGGCATCGGCCAGCATGGTTTCAAGCTGGCTAGCGCGCGCTTCCAGCTCCTCGCGGTTCATATTGGCAATCTGCAGTGAGGCCGAAAGCTGCTGCAGGCTGATCCGCAGATCGGCTGCTTCTTCGCGTTCCATGGAAAGCGCGCGTTCAAGCTCGGCGATGGTGTTGTTCAGGCGCGCCAGTTCCGCGTCGCGGCCACTCAGCGCCTGTCCCAGGAAAAACTGGGCAAGGGCGAACATCGACAGCAGGAAGATAATGACCAGCAGCAGCGACGACAGGGCGTCGACAAATCCCGGCCAATAGTCGCTGGAAGGCCGCCGGCTGCGTTGAAAGCTGCCTAGGGCCATTTCACGTGCCTAGATGGCGGGACGTACAAAGCGTGGTTTACCCCCTCACCCGGTCTTCGCGCTGCTCTGACCACCCTCTCCCCCGAGGGGAGAGGGAAGTGAGGCCGATGGCCGAACAGGGTGAGGGGGTTGGACAGTGACCCAGACATAGCCTACTTCCGGCGGCTGTCGTCGACGGCGCCGGCGATGGTCCGCGCCAGTAGTTTGATTTCGCTGCGCAACTCGTCCATCAGCTGGTCGCGGCCCTGCGCCATAATCTGCTGCAATTGGCCGACATGCAGGTCGAGGCTCTTCAAATGCTCTTTGCTGGCGTCGTCAAGGCCCTGGCTCGCGCGCGTGTTTTCGTCCAGCGCGGTCAGCTTTTCGCTTAGCGCCAGCAGCGCTTGGTTGGTGGCGTCACGGCTGTCTTCGGATCGGGCAAAGGTACGTTGCAGGTTGTCGATGGACTCAGCGGTCTGTTCCAGCAAGGCCGTTACATAGGCCGGGACGGACGTATCTCCGTCACCGGTGACGGGTCCAGCGGCTGACAGCCGGGTCATGCCGGACAGCCATTCTTCCAGATCGTTGTAGAACCGGCTCTGCGCCTGCCCGGCCTGCAGATCCAGGAAACCAAGCACCACAGACCCTGCCAGCCCGAACAGGGACGAACTGAACGCTGTGCCCATGCCGCCTAGCGGCTCACGCAGGCCCGATTTCAGTTCATCGAACATGGTCGCGAAATCGCCGGAAGAGACATCCAGCGCGTCAATCGTGCCGCTGATGGCCCCGATGGTCTGTAGCAGCCCCCAGAAGGTGCCGAGCAGCCCCAGAAAGATCAGCAGGCTGATCGCATAGCGGGAGATTTCCCGCGCCTCGTCCAGCCGGGCGCCAATGCTGTCGAGCAACGACCGCATGGATAGGGTCGACAGGGAAACGCGTCCGCGCCGTTCGCTCAGTAAGGTCGCGACGGGAGCCAACATGGCTGGTGCGTTCAGATCGGTGACATCCTTGTCTTCGCGGCGATAGGCGCTTAGCCATTCAACTGCCGGACCCAGCATCAAGACCTGCCGAATGATGTAGATGATCCCGGCAACGAGAACGCCAAGGATCAGACCGTTCAGAATGGGGTTGGCCATAAAGGCCGCGGCCAATGGTCCGGACAACACCACCGCGACAATCGCGACAAGCGCCAAAAAAATAATCATCCGGTGGAGATAGCGCTGCGGTCGGGTCATGGGCTGGACGCTCCGAAACGGTGTTCGCGCATTATGTCATGCGCTGAAAATCAGGGCAGAAGAAAGTGTATATCGACGCGTTCCGGCGCCTCATCCTTGGGGGCCGGGCCTTTGGGCCGCAGGGCGATCCGCGTGCCATCGATTCCCTTTCCCATTAAGTAGCCGCGCACGGCGATTGCGCGATTAAGAGATAATCTTTTGGTCTCGGTCAGCGACTGTTTTTTCTTGCCGGCATAGGCGTGAAGCTCCAGCCGGACTGATGTATCGGCGATCTGGGCAATGATGGAATCCAGCTGTTCAGTGCCCTGCAGGGTGAGCGATTCGTCGTCCTGGTTGAACACCAGCTGGTCTACCCGGTCTTTCAGCCTTGCCGCCAGCGCGGGCGGCACGTCTGATTTCTCGACGGTGAGGTCCGGTGCCCGCGGTGCAGTCGGGGTCTGAGGATCTGGCTGAAGAAGAACCGGTGTCGGCGCCGGGGTCAGCTCAGGTGGCCCCTTGGACTGCTCATCTTCCACGCCGGGCGGCAGTAGTGGGGTGGACTCATCGGTTTCATCGTCCCCTGTGGCAGGGGGGACAGCCGACGGTGTTTCGGGCGTTTCTTCGCGCGCTGGGTTAATCGATTCCAGCGCATCGAGATTGATCTCGATCGCGTCGTCATCGTCCTGCGCGGTGGCCGGTGGAGGGAATACGAACAGAGCCGTGGCCGTCACTGCGATGATCAGTCGATTGATGGAACGGATGCGGGTCATGAGGGGTCAGTATCCACCAATTGAGGCTAGTGTGAGGCAATATCGGTGCCGAACGCGGCTGCCAGTCCGCGGTCGAACGTTGAGATTTGATCGACGGCGCGCCTTTTGCAACAGGCAAGATGAATCAGGTCGCGGGCCGATAGACCTGAATGGTTGTTTAGCAGATCGCGGGCCAAGAGAATGTCTTCTGCTTCAACGGCCCAAACTTCATCTACCAAATCCTGCACAATGGTGAACGTAGCGTCCAGATCGGCGACGCGTCCGACCGGCAGATAAACATGCATCAATTCCTGCATCACTTCCGCAGATGTGCACGGCGCTGACGGTTTGGCGTCCATAAGATCCAAGAGTATCTCCCTTGCACGATCCCGCAGTGGATGCGGTTTTCCGACAGCGTAGATAAAGACATTGGTGTCGATGAAGATCATGGCAAGGACAGATCTTTGGTACGTGAGCCTTCAAGAATGTTCAGATGGTCTTCCCAATCTGGTTCATGCCCGAGTTCGCCATGGCGTTGATCGCAGCTTTGGAACAAGGTTTCCAGGTCTTCACGGTTGTGCAGCGTTCGCGCGTTCCCGGATTGCTCCAGCCGGGATAGCGCAGCCTCACGCATCCAAGCGCTGAGGGAACTCCCGTCTCGTGCAGCCTGACCCTTCAAGCGGGCGGCCTCGGATTCAGAAAGAATGACCTGAATTCGTGGCATATTACACACTCATGTTACGTAACATGAACAAAGATATGTAATATCAGTGGCGCATTCAAGACTGGGCAGCGCGTTCTTTGCGCACAGCCAGGATGATTTTGGACAACGAGTGGTGAAGTTGGTCGTTGGCCGCAAGGACTTCGCCGGACTGCAGGGCTTTGTCGCGGCCGGCATAGTCGGTCACATAGCCGCCTGCTTCGCGGACAATGATGGTGCCCGCTGCGATGTCCCAGGGGTGCAGGTCGAGCTCCCAAAACCCCTCATAGCGCCCGGCCGCCACATAGGCGAGATCGAGAGCGGCTGCCCCATAGCGCCTGATGCCCATGGTGCGTTTCATCATCTCTTCGATAATGCCAAGGAATTCGCCGTGATCGCCGCGGCCGTGATGCGGCACACCGGTTCCTAGGACCGCCTGTGACAGATCGCCGCGGCTGGAAACGCGAAGACGCCGGTCATTCATGAAGGCGCCGCGTCCGCGCTCGCCCCAGAACATTTCGTCCTTGATCGGGTCATAGATCACGCCGGCGACAATATCACCATCCTGTTCCAGGCCGATTGAGATTGCGAAATGCGGGATGCCATGCAGGAAGTTCGTGGTGCCATCCAGCGGGTCGATAATCCAGCGCTGGCTCTTGTCGTCGCCTTCGCGGACGCCCTGCTCCTCCATCAAGAAGCCGAAATCGGGCCGGGCCTTCGACAGCTCATAGAGGATGGTTTTTTCTGCCTTCAGGTCGGCGGTGGATACGAAATCAGATGGGCCCTTTTTCGAGACCTGTAGCTGTTCGACTTCGCCGAAATCTCGAATCAGCCGGGGTGCGGCGCGCATGGCCGCATTGGCCATCACGTTGATGATGGCTGATTTGAGGGCCCGGCTCATGGTTTAGGCGCGTTCGGCGTATTCGCCGGTCTCAGTATGAACGACGACCTTATCGCCGATGGCGATGAAGGGCGGCACGTTGGTCCGCACCCCGTTTTCCAGCACTGCCGGCTTATAGGAGTTGGCCGCGGTTTGGCCCTTGATGACCGGCTCGGTTTCGGTAACTTCCAGGGTCACTTTTTCAGGCACCGCAACGCCCAGCGGGTCATCTTCGTGGAATTCGATCTGCACTTCCATGCCGTCCTGCAGATAGACCGCCTGATCGCCGATCAGCGAGCGGTTGAGTTCGACCTGCTCGTAATCCTCCATATTCATGAAGGTCAGCTTGTCATCGTCGCCGAACAGGAACTGATACGGCCGCTGTTCGAGGCGGGCGCGCTCAACATTCTCAGAGGCCCGAAACCGTTCATTGAGCTTCGATCCATCCTTCAGGTTTTTCAGTTCGACCTGAAGATAAGCCCCTCCTTTGCCGGGCTGTGTATGTTCGGTCTTAACGGCGCGCCAAAGGCCGCCCTTATGTTCGATAACATTGCCAATCTTGATGGCGTTGCCGTTGATCTTCATGGCGTGATAACCCGCTTAACATGTCCGAGAGCGGCGCGGACTATAGGGGTAAGGACAGGTGGCTGCAACGCCTCTGCGGTGAGATCCATAACCGTCATTGCGAGCAAAGCGAAGCAATCCAGGGTGGTCTTGGTTTTCGTGTTGTCGCTGGATTGCCGCGTCGCCCCTCACAGGTTTGGGGCTCCTCGCAATGACGGCCAGTGATCGTAATAGTACTTTAGTTCCAGTCTTCGGTCGCCCAGAAGGGCAGGGGCAGGGTGTCCGCCGCGGCTTTCAACGTGCCGTCCATGCCCAGGATTTCATCCCAATGCGCCACGATCAGACGGTTGGGTGCTGCCTGTGGGCGGATTTTAAGCAACCGGTCGGCGGCGTCTTCCGGCGCCATGTGGCGTGACATCAGGCCCAACGCCACAGCGGTTGAGCGGCTGATCCCCATATAGCAATGGATGACGATCCGCCCGTCTTCCGGCACGTCGTTGGCCCAGCTGTTGATCTCTCGAATGTGGTCAATGGTGGGCGCGGTTGGATCGCTGGGATCGTCCGTATCGCTGAAATGCATATGCAGATGGTGCCGTGGATGCAGGTGATCGGGCGTTTCCACCCGCGTGCCGTGGTCCAGCATGGAAAGCAGATGCGTCGCGGCAATCTGGTCCATGGCCTCATGAACATCATGCATGGCGCATATGGAAAGCGCGGCAACCCGCATTCTCAGCCTTTCATGGTCTCGTCGATGATCTCGTTGAAACGTTTCACCGCCGCAGCGGGACCGCTGGCATAGTCCCACACACCGGCGGCGACCGCCAGGAAGTCCGCACCGGCGTCGATCACCGGGGCGCAGTTCTCGGTCGTGATGCCGCCGATGGCGACGCAGGGAATTTCCATCAGTTCCTGCCACCAGCGCAGCAGGTCCAGCTCGGCATGGAATTTGGGCGTTTTGGTCTGGCTGGCGAAGAACGCGCCGAAAGCGACATAGTCTGCCCCCTGTTCACCGGCAACCATCGCCAGATGCCGCGAGTCGTGGCAGGTCACACCGACAATTCTGTGGTCACCCAGAAGCTGCCGGGCGTCTTCATACGGTGTGTCCTGCTGGCCGATATGGACACCGTCAGCGCCCAGGTCTCGGGCCAGCCGGGCATCGTCGTTGATCAGGAAGGCGATGTCGAACGCCTGGGTGATCGGCATCAGCGCCTCGGTGGCCTGGGCGATAAGATCGTCCGGTACATCCTTCAGGCGAAGCTGCAGGCAGGCGATATCGCCGCCTTCGCACGCCGCGGCCAGCGCTTCGGAAAACGGACCGATCTCAATGGTGGGGGGCGTAATCAGATAGAGCCGCGGGCGCTCCCGCTCCGTATCACTCATCTGGCCTGATCCAGCTTATGCCGCCTTTTGTTCCGCAGCCGGGTTGTAGTCGCCCGATCGCGCGCGGCTGTTCATCTGCGCCCGGTGGTGGAATGCAGCCTGTGCCCGTTGAACATTTTCCGGCTGTCCGCCCCAGGCTTTCAGGGCAGAGGCTTGCAATGCCCGGCCATAAGAGAACGAGAGCTCCCAGGGCAGGGGGCCACCGGCGTTCATCGCATTGAGATGTGCCGTGGCCTCTTCTTCCGACTGGCCACCGGACAGGAAGCAGATACCGGGCACCGCGCTGGGTACGGTGCGATTGAAGCAGGCGATGGTCCGCTCGGCGACTTCTTCGACGCCGGCCTGCTCAGCGCAGTCTGAGCCGGAGACGACCATATTCGGCTTCAGGATCGTGCCTTCCAGCACAACGCGCTGTTCGAAAAGCGCTTTATAGAGTGCCATCAGGGTTGCCTCGGTCACTTCCTGGCAGCGGTCAACCGTATGGCTGCCATCCATGATGACTTCGGGTTCAACGATAGGGACAATGCTGGCTTCCTGACATAGCGCCGCATAACGCGCGAGGGCATGAGTGTTGGCGTCAATCGAATAGCTGCTGGGTATGCCTGCGCCGATGTCGATCACGGCACGCCACTTCGCAAACCGTGCACCCATGTCATAATATTCGGCCAGCCGATCGCGCAGGCCGTCGAGGCCTTCGGTCACTTTTTCGCCCGGCGCGCCGGCCAGTGGCTTAGCCCCAGCATCGACTTTGATGCCCGGGATGACGCCGGCATCTTTCAGTATCGCTACCAACGGCGTGCCGTCCTCAGCACTCTGGCGAATTGTTTCATCAAACAGAATCACCCCGCTGATGTAATCGCCAATGCCTTCGGTCCGGAACAGAAGCTCGCGATAAGCGCGGCGATTGTGCTCCGTGCACTCCACGCTGATGCTGTCCAGCCGCTTTTTGATCGTGCCGGTGCTCTCGTCAGCGGCCAAAATGCCCTTGCCGGGCGCCACCATGGCGTTTGCTACGGCGATCATTTCATCCAGTGCCATCGGTCTTTCCTCTTAATCCTGCGTCATATCGAATTGGTATCGGTCCGGGGCGGGCGGCTTATTTGATCAGCGCCTGCACCCCGGGCAGTTGTTTGCCCTCAAGCCATTCTAGGAATGCCCCGCCCGCTGTCGAGACATATGAAAACTGACCGGCCACGCCGGCATGATTTAATGCGGCAACCGTGTCGCCACCGCCGGCCACGGAGAGCAGATTTCCCTGGTCCGTCAGCCGGGCCGCTTCGCGTGCTACAGCAACGGTTCCGCCGTCAAAGCCTGCGACTTCGAAGGCGCCCAGCGGCCCATTCCATAACAGAGTACGGCAGGTGCCGAGCGTTTCTTTCAATTGCGCGACCGTCTTGGAACCGACGTCGAGAATCATGTCGTCGGCATCGACCTGTTCGAGCGGGACTTCCCGAGTCGGCACATTGGCGGCCAATTCCTGCGCCACGACGGCATCGACCGGCAGTTCAATCTTGCAATTTGCGCCTTCGGCTTTGGCGAGGATGTCTCGGGCCGTGTCAGCGAGATCTTTCTCGCAAAGCGACGCACCGACTTCGACGCCTTGGGCGAACAGGAATGTGTTGGCCATGCCGCCGCCGATGATGATCGTGTCCATCCTGTCGACCAGCGCGCCCAGCACATCCAGTTTGGAAGAAACCTTGGCCCCGCCGACCAGGGCTGCAACTGGCCGTTCCGGGGCATTCAGGGCCCGTTCCAGCGCATTGAGCTCTTCAGCCATCGCGAGGCCTGCGGCTGAAGGCAACAGATGCGTGATCGCCTCGACGCTGGCATGGGCCCGGTGCGAGACTGAAAAGGCATCGTTTACATAGACGTCGCCCAAAGCGGCCAGATCTTGGGCGAAACCGGGGTCGTTGGCTTCCTCGCCCGGGTGATAGCGCAGATTCTGAAGCAGGGTGACCTGATTGCGGTTGATCGCTTCTAGGGCTGCCGGGCCAACGCAGTCTGAGGCAAAGCCGACAGGTTCGCCGAGTAAATCGGCCAGGGGCTGGGCAATCGGCTGAAGCGTCGCTTCCGGTACGACCTGGCCCTTGGGCCGCCCGAAATGTGACAGCACCGCCACTTTGCCGCCCGCCTCCAGAATGGTTTTGAGCGTGGGCACAACCGCGCGAATGCGGGTGTCGTCGGTGACGGCGCCATCGCGCATCGGAACATTCAGATCAGCGCGGACCAGGACGGTCTTGCCGCTAAGCTCTAAGTCATCGAGGGTCCTGAAGCGGGCCATTAGGTTTCGCTTCTGCCTGACCGAACCGAACGATAGGTGGCGTTCCCCCTCACCCAGCTGTGGCTAGGCGCACTTCGCTTGCCAAGCCAGCGCATCCCTCTCCCCTGGGGGGAGAGGGTGGTCTGAGTGAAGCGAAGACCGGGTGAGGGGGTCAACATTCGACGTACTTCTAAATCAGGCCAGCCATCACCTTGGCTGTATCGGACATCCGGTTGGAGAAGCCCCATTCATTGTCATACCAGCTCAATACGCGGACCAGCGTGCCGCCGGTCACCTGAGTCTGGCTTAGATCGAAGCTCGAACTGGCCGGATCGTGGTTGAAGTCAATCGACACGCAGGGTTCGTCGACGGCGTTCAGCACCTGAGCGAGCGAATCGTTGCCGCCGGCGGCCTTGCTAACCGCGTCGTTGATCTCTTCGACGCTGGTCTCACGCGAGGCGATGAATTTCAGATCGATCATGGAAACATTGGGGGTAGGCACACGAACCGCCGTGCCGTCCAGCTTGCCATCCAGTTCCGGCAGAACAAGACCCACGGCACGGGCAGCGCCGGTGGATGTCGGGATAATCGACATGGCAGCCGCCCGGGCGCGGCGTTTGTCTTTATGTAGGGTGTCGACCAGGCTTTGATCGCCGGTATAGGCGTGGACCGTGGTCATGAACCCGGCTTCGATGCCGACGGTATCGTTCAGCACCTTGGCGACCGGGGCCAGACAGTTGGTGGTGCAGGACGCGTTAGACACGACCGTGTGGTCGCTGGTCAGCTTGTCGTCATTGACGCCGTAGACAACGGTCAGGTCTGCACCGGACGCGGGGGCGGAGACCAGTACGCGCTTGGCGCCCGCCTCCAGATGCGCGCTTGCCTTATCTTTGCCGGCGAAGATGCCAGTGCATTCGAACGCGATATCCACACCCAGGTCCCCCCAGGGCAGTTTCGAGGGGTCACGCTCAGCCGTGACCGTGATCGGGCCATAGCCGACATCAATCGTGTCGCCATTCACCACAACGTCATTAGCCAGATTGCCGTGAACCGAGTCGCGCTTCAGCAGGAAGGCATTGTCGTCGACCGATCCCAGATCGTTGATGCCGACAACCTGAATGTCGTCGCGGCCATTTTCCAGAATGGCCCGCATGACCAGCCGCCCGATACGGCCAAACCCATTGATTCCTACCCGAACCGTCATTCTTGTTCTCCAGTGTCCTTCGGTGACTTTCTGTCGTTCTTTAAAGCCGGGCTTTGGCAGCCGCGGCTACGTTTTCCGGTGTGATGCCGAAATGTTCATATAGGGCACCGGCAGGGGCCGACGCGCCAAAACTCGACATGCCGATGAAACTACCCTCTGCGCCGATAAAACGCTCCCACCCTTGCTGCACGCCGGCTTCAACCGCGACGCAAACCGTGCCCCGGTTTAGTACTTCGTTTTGGTATTCGTCGGACTGCCACCAAAACAAGTCCATGCAAGGGACTGAAACGACGCATGTGCCGATGCCATCGGCTTGCAGGCGCTCGCGGGCTGCGGCGGCGATACTGACCTCTGAACCGCTGGCATAGAGCGTGACCTGCTCCTCGCCATCTGCGGGCATCAGGACATAGGCGCCCTTGGCCGAAAGGTTATCTGCGGCATTGTCAAGCCGGACCTGCGGCAACCCCTGCCGAGTGAGCGCAATGACCGAGGGTGCGTCTTTCCATTCAAGCGCAAGCTGCCAGCTTTCTGCGGTCTCAACCGCATCAGCGGGACGGAACACCAGCAGGTTAGGGATCGCCCGCAGGCTGGAGATATGTTCGACCGGCTGGTGTGTTGGACCGTCTTCGCCAAGACCAATGGAGTCGTGGGTCATCACATAGATCACACGCTGTTCCATCAACGCCGACAGGCGGATCGACGGACGGCAATAGTCGGTGAACACCAGGAACGTGCCGCTATAGGGAATAACCCCGCCATGCAGCGCCATGCCGTTCATCATCGCGGCCATACCGTGTTCGCGCACACCATAATGGATGAAGGACCCGGCAAAATCGCCTGGTGCGACGATACCTTGCTCTTTGGTCTTGGTGTTATTGGAACCCGTCAGATCGGCAGAGCCGCCGATGGTTTCAGGCACCACGCCGTTGATCACCTCAAGCGCCATTTCAGACGCCTTGCGGGTCGCGACCTTGACCGGCTCGGCAACCAGCGCCGCTTTATAGTCAACAATCGCCTGGCCGAAACCGTCAGGCAGGATCCCGGCATCACGGCGGAAGAAGTCGTCGCGGGTCGCGCTGTCCAGGGCCTCCATCCGGTCTGCCCACGCCTGGTGTGCGGCTGCGCCGCGGCTGCCAGCCTCGTTCCAGGCGTGGAGGATGTCTTCTGGAATAACAAAAGGCGGATGATCCCAACCCAGTGCCTCGCGCGTTGCTGCAATTTCATCCTCGCCCAATGGCGCGCCGTGGGTCGATGACGTTCCCTGCTTGTTGGGCGATCCGTATCCAATGATTGTCCGGCACGCGATCATCGATGGCTTGTCGCTCGCCTGTGCGGCTTCAATGGCCGCCGCCACCGCGTCGGGGTCATGGCCGTCAACCGACTGAGTATGCCAACCGGCGGCTTCGAACCGGGCGCATTGATCTTCGCTGGTGGTCAGGCTGGTCGGCCCGTCGATCGAAATCTGGTTGTCGTCGAACAGCATGATCAGCTTGGAGAGTTTCAGGTGCCCGGCAAAGGTGATCGCCTCCTGGCTGATGCCCTCCATCAGGCAGCCATCGCCAGCGATCACATAGGTCCGGTGATCGACAACATCGTCGCCGAATCGTGCATTCAGCAGCCGCTCGGCGAGCGCCATGCCGACAGCGTTGGCGACGCCCTGGCCCAGGGGTCCAGTCGTGGTCTCAATGCCGCCCGCTGTGCCATATTCCGGGTGGCCGGCACAGGGACTCTCAAGTTGGCGGAAGTTCTTGATGTCCTCCAACGAGATGTCCGGATAACCGGTAAGGTAGAGCAGCGAATAGAGCAGCATCGACCCATGCCCCGCTGACAGGACAAAACGGTCACGGTCCGCCCAGTTCGGGTCTGCCGGGTCAAACTTCAAATAGCGGGAGAACAGCACCGTGGCGACATCGGCCATGCCCATGGGCATGCCGGGGTGGCCGGAATTCGCGCGCTGGACGGCATCCATCGACAGGGCGCGAATTGCATTGGCCATATCATTATGGCTGACGGCCCAATTGGGCGCTGCTGGTGAAGGTTCACTCATGGGGGCTGGCTCCCTGGTGCGGGGGCAGGCGCCCCTGCGAATCGCGCCACAATACAAGACGCCAATTGCAGGTCAACCGCCATCAGAGTCGAATTTGGGCGTCAACCGGGTGGCCTGTGTGGTTCGGCTGTGACTCTGATTGAGAACCGTATTATAAGCCATTGAAGAACAGTCCCGCAGCCAAGACGGCCATGTCAGAATCGCACACCGAAAATCAGCAGCTCGATGCAGCGTCATCCCGCCTACTAACCGCTGTCGAACGTTTGCAGGCGGCGCTGAAGAGTGCTGAAGCCCGGTCCGCGCAAGACACCGACTCGCTGAAGGCGGAAATCGCGCAACTCCGGCAACAAAACGAATCGCTGACTCAACAAGTGGCTGCGGCCGAGGCCCGGCTTCAGTCGGTGCAGTCGCGTCAGGCCAACGCGGCGGATCAACTTGATGATGTGATCGGGCGTCTGCGCGACGTCTTGGCAGGATAGAGGGGCGCGATGGCTCAGGTCACTCTCACGGTTAACGGCACGCCCTATCAGCTTGCCTGCGAAGACGGGCAGGAAGCGCAGCTCGAAGAATTGGCGCGCACCGTTGATGCCAAGGTTACTGAACTTGCCGGATCGCTGGGCCAGATCGGTGATGCCAAACTGATGCTGATGGCGTCGCTTTTGCTGCTGGACGAAGCGACGGATGATAGTGCATCCGCCGAAATTCTTGCCCGGTCACGGGACGTTGCATCAGCCGCTGACTTCATCGAGCGTATTGCCGAAGGGCTCGAAAGTCCCTAAGTAACAGGGCTGGTGGGTACTGCGCCTCACGAAGACGTGTCAAATTCCCTGGGGCTATAAGATCCTCTTTGGGAGCTGTCCCTGATGGAACCCTGGTTTTGTTATTACGGCGCCCACCTGTTTACTACAGGCCACAGAGGAATTTAGAAGTTCTCCGGTCGCGGCGGTCCCACCAACCTTTCTTCATGACAGAGTCTATCGACAGCCAGAAACGGGCACTGCGCCGAACCGCCAAGAAGATGGCGAAGAAACTGGCTGGCAACGACATTTCGCTGACTCTGCGGGACCACTTCATTACCCGGTATGGCGCCGGCCCGACCGGCGCGTTGGCCGGCTATTGCCCGCTGCCGGATGAAGCTGATGTGATGCCGCTGTTGCATACGCTCTCGGCGACCGGCTGGTCATGTGGTCTGCCGGTCGTCGGTGAAAAACAGGCGCCGCTGATATTTCGTCATTGGGCAACCGGCGATGAACTCACCAAAGGCGCGTTCGCGACGATGCAGCCCGGTGACGGTAAACCCGTCATCCGGCCCGACATTCTGTTGGTGCCCATGCTGGCTTTTGACGGCAAGGGCGCACGGTTGGGCCGTGGCGCTGGATTCTATGACCGAACGCTGGCCCTGCTGCGTCAGACCTCGTCAATTCTCGCGATCGGCGTGGCTTATGCCGAACAAAAACTTGATTTCGTGCCGACAGATGCGCATGACCAGCCCCTGGATGCGGTTTTGACGCAGCACGGTTTTGAGAACTTCTAGAAAGGCGCGTGGGTGAGATTTTTGTTTTTGGGCGATATCGTCGGGCGCTCCGGCCGCAATGGCGTGATGAAACATCTGCCTGAAATTCGCCAGCGGCTCGATCTCGATTTTGTGGTCGCGAATGGTGAGAATGCTGCCGGTGGTTTCGGGCTGACGGAAGATATCGCCAACGACCTGATGCAGCGGGGTGTCGACGTGCTGACGGGCGGAAACCACACTTGGGATCAGCGTAGTTTGCTCAACGTGATTGACGATGAGCCACGGATTATGCGGCCGATAAATTTCCCAGCCGGGACCCCGGGCAAGGGCGCGGATCTGTTCATGGCGCGCGGTGGCCAGCGGGTCGGAATCGTCAACGTGATGGGCCGCGTCTTTATGGATCCGCTCGATGACCCGTTCCGGATGGTCGATGAGGCCTTGTCGGATATGGCTCTGGGGCAGCAGGCAGATTTTGTGCTCGTCGATATTCATGCCGAGGCGACATCAGAGAAGATGGCCATGGGCCATTTTGCAGATGGGCGTGCCTCTTTGGTCGTCGGCACCCATAGTCATGTGCCGACCGCCGATCTTCAGATCTTGGAAGGCGGCACCGCCTATCAAACCGATGCCGGCATGTGCGGCGATTATGATTCCGTGATCGGTATGGATAAGGAAGAGCCGCTGCGCCGGTTTACCTCGAAGATCGGTGCGGGACGATTTGAACCAGCAGGCGGCGACGCAACCGTCTGCGGTGTTTTTGTTGAGACCGATGACGCGTCTGGCAGTGCGGTCACCGCGTCACCCTTGCGGGTGGGCGGACGGCTGCGCGAAATCTGGCCTGATCAGGCCCCGGCGAATCAAGGCGGTTGATCCATATTGCGGCCATATTCGGCTGTTAGGTCTTCTTTCCTATCTGATCACGCTGGCCCTAGTGATTGTGCTGCTTCAACCTACAATATCTGGTATAAGACCGGTCAAACTGGCCGGCGGGGCGTTCAGGCCTTAAAACACGCCTGCTTCAGCCAACAGGTAACGAGATAAGAGACGACAATGGCGGGTCATTCCAAATTCAAAAATATCATGTATCGCAAGGGCGCGCAGGACGCCAAGCGGTCGAAACTGTTCGCCAAACTGGCTAAGGAAATCACCGTCGCGGCCAAGTTGGGCGGTGAGGATCCGGCGGGCAATCCGCGGCTGCGGTCGGCGATTTCTGCAGCCCGCGCGCAAAGCATGCCGAAAGACAATATCGAACGCGCCATCAAGCGCGCCACCGGCGGCGACGCGGAAAACTACGAAGAAGTGCAATATGAAGGCTTCGGCCCCGGCGGTGTCTCGGTGATCGTTGAAGGGCTGACCGACAATCGCAATCGCACTGCATCGGAGGTGCGCACGGCGTTTTCCAAAAATGGCGGCAATCTGGGCGAAAACGGCAGCGTCTCTTATCTGTTCGACCGGGTCGGACTGATCCGCTACCCCGCCAGCGTTGCCTCGGCAGAAGAGGTTTTTGAAGCCGCGCTAGAGGCCGGTGCCGATGACTGCGAGTCGAGCGATGACGAGCATGAGATTATCTGCGCGCCGGACGCGTTTTCCGGTGTCCGCGACGCGTTGGAAGCGGCCCTGGGTGAGGCAGAGACGGCACGCCTGGGCTGGAAACCGCAAAACACGATCAGCGTCGACGAAGATCAGGCATCCACATTGTTCAAGCTTCTAGAAGCGCTTGATGACGATGACGATGTTCAGAATGTCTATGCCAATTACGAAGTCTCCGATGACGTGATGGAAAGGCTCAGCGCTTAAGGGATGTCAGAAACGATCCGACTGATCGGGATTGATCCGGGGCTAAGGGCAACCGGCTGGGGCATTATCGATGCCACCGGCAGCCGGTTAAGCCATGTGGCGAACGGAACGATCACATCGGATGCCAAGGCGCCATTGAGCGACCGGCTCGCGCAGCTCTTTGAAGGACTGAGGGGTCTCTTGGAGAGCTGGGAGCCCAACGAGGCAGCGGTCGAAGAGACCTTTGTGAACAAGAATCCCACATCGACTCTCAAGCTGGGGCAGGCGCGGGGTGTCGCCCTGCTGGCGCCGGCCCTGGCAGGTCTGCCGGTTTCTGAATATGCACCTAATCAGATCAAGAAGTCGGTGGTCGGCGTCGGCCATGCCGATAAAGCCCAGATCCATATGATGGTGGGTGTTCTGTTGCCCGGCATTGATATCACCGGCCCCGACGCTGCTGATGCGCTGGCTGTTGCCATCTGTCATGCGCATATGCGTCAGGCGTCCGACCGGCTGGGCGCAGCGGTGGAGGCAGCGTCTTGATCGGTCGGCTGAAAGGACTTGTTGAAGCGGTGGGCGACGGGTCTGCCCTGATTGATGTCGGCGGTGTTTGTTATGAGGTTTTCTGTTCGACACGCACGCTTCAGGCGCTGCCACCGATAGGTGAAGCGACGGCCGTGGAGGTCGAAACCCATGTCCGTGAGGATCATATCCACCTTTACGGCTTCGCCAGTGTATCAGAAAAAGACTGGTTCGCCCGGCTGCAGAGCGTGCAGGGGGTCGGGGCCAAGGTGGCCCTGGCGATCCTTTCGATCCTGTCGCCATCAGAAATCAGCCAGGCGGTCGCCGCGCAGGATAAAGCGATGGTGGGCCGTGCCTCGGGCGTGGGTCCCAAGCTGGCTGCACGCATCGTCAATGAACTGAAAGACAAGGTCCCTGCGTTTGAAGGCGCTGATGTCATTCCGGTCGGGCGCGCGGCGGCTGGCGATGGCCGGTTGACCGACGCGGTATCGGCGCTGGTCAATCTGGGTTTCCGGCAATCCGACGTGATGAGTGTGGTTGCCCGGGTCAACCAATCCGGCGGCGGCGAGGTGCCGGTGGAAGACCTGATCCGTGACGGCCTGCGGGAGCTGTCTGCATGAGTGTGGAGGAACAGCGCCTGGTCGATCCGTTGGAGGCTGCCGGCGATCCGCTGGAAGCATCGCTGCGGCCATCGCGATTTGATGACTTTATCGGCCAGCGTCAGGCGGTGGAAAACCTGTCGATCTTTATTGAAGCGGCGCGGGGCCGCGGCGAGGCGCTGGATCATGTGTTGCTGGCCGGTCCCCCGGGGTTGGGCAAGACGACGCTGGCACAGATCATCGCGCATGAGTTGGGGGTTAACATCCGCGCCACCTCGGGCCCGGTGATTGCCAAGGCCGGTGAACTGGCCGCGTTGCTGACCAACCTGCAGCCCAATGACCTGCTGTTCATCGATGAAATTCATCGACTGAATCCGGCGGTCGAGGAAATTCTCTATCCGGCGATGGAGGACTTTCAGCTCGACCTGATTATCGGCGAAGGACCTGCTGCCCGCTCCGTACGGATCGATTTGCCGAAATTCACGTTGGTCGGCGCAACCACCCGGTCCGGCCTGCTGACGACGCCGTTGCGCGACCGGTTCGGTATTCCAGTCCGGCTCAACTTTTACGATGTGGATGAGCTTTGCGCGATTGTGTCTCGGGGTGCGGGCGTCATGGGCATGGCACTCACGGATAATGGGGCCGCGGAGATTGCGCGCCGGTCACGGGGCACACCGCGCGTGGCGGGCCGATTGCTGCGCCGGGTGCGGGATTTTGCCGATGTGGCCAAAAGCGCGTCAGTCGACGCCAGTGTCGCGGATCAGGCGCTGACGCGCCTTGAAGTCGACGCCCGTGGGCTGGATGCCATGGACCGGCGCTATCTCAACTGTATCGGTGTTGATTTCGGCGGTGGCCCGGTTGGCATTGAAACCATTGCGGCCGCGCTTTCAGAGCCGCGGGATGCCATCGAGGACATCATCGAACCCTATCTGCTGCAACAGGCGTTCATCCAGCGCACGCCACGGGGCCGGTCACTGACGCCTGCCGCTTACAAACATCTTGGACTGACCGTGCCCAAGGGTGCTGGCGGCGATCAACTCAGCCTGCCAACGGATTCGCTTGATGACTGAGCCCCAGGCCCACGAATTCGCCGGTATGATCGAGGGTGGCGTGCATCGCATGCCGGTGCGCGTCTACTTTGAAGACACCGATAGCGCGGGCATGGTCTATCACGCGAACTATCTTCACTTTATGGAGCGCGCCCGAACCGAGATTTTACGCGGATGTGGGATCAGCCTGTCGGCTGAGATGGCCAAGCCCGGCATTGAATCGATGCGCTATGCGGTGTCGCGCTGCGAGATCGATTATCTGGCCCAGTCAAAGCTGGATGACATGCTTGAGGTGCGCACCACCGCGCGGGCGGTAGGCGCAGCCTATTTCGACCTTAGCCAGGATATCTGGCGTGGCGAGACGCCGGTTACGCGTGGTGAGATTCGCGTCGTCTGCCTCAACGATAAGGGCCTGCCCAAGCGCCAGCCGCGCGGCATGGTGGCCCGCCTGAAAGACATGCTCCCGATAACGCCCAGAAAGAAGGCCTGAACCGAATGGAAGAAAACGGCAACCTGCCTGTCATTGAGACAATCGATCTGGGTGGCGCCCCGGACCTGTCGATCTGGGGGCTCATTCTCCAGGCCGATATCGTTGTGCAGATTGTGATGGCGATGCTGCTGCTTGCCTCATTGTGGTCGTGGGCGATCATTTTCAACAAGATCGGCCGCTACAGAAAAGTCCGTGAGCAGGCCGATGCCTTCGAGGATGAATTCTGGTCCGGCCGGTCGTTGGAAGAACTCAACGACAGAATTCAGGGCAGGGCGGATCATCCCATGGCACTGTTGTTTGTTGCCGCGATGCGGGAATGGCAGCGCTCCGTCGGCAAGACCCGGTCGGCAACCTCAGGCGCGCGGCTGCAAGAGCGTATCGCCCAGGTGATGCGTGTGACCCTGAACCGCGAAGTCGAAGCGCTGGAACGGCATCTGGGTTTCCTTGCAACAGTGGGGTCTACCGCCCCTTTTATCGGTCTGTTCGGTACGGTCTGGGGCATCATGAACAGTTTCCAGTCGATCGCCGCATCAGCCGACACCAGCCTGGCGGTGGTTGCCCCCGGTATTGCCGAGGCGCTGTTTGCCACGGCGTTGGGCCTGCTGGCAGCCATTCCAGCGGTGGTTGGCTACAACAAGTTTGCCAACGACATGTCGCGCTATGCCGGGCGGCTGGAAGGCTTTGTCGACGAATTCACCACCATTCTGTCGCGCCAGATCGATGAGGAGGCCGCCTGATGGGCGCCAGCGTGAATGGTGGCAACGGTGGCGGCAATGGCCGCCGCTACAAGCCGATGGCCGAAATCAATGTGACACCGTTTGTTGACGTCATGTTGGTATTGCTGATCGTCTTCATGGTGACGGCGCCACTGCTGTCGGTGGGCGTTAAGGTCGATCTGCCGCAGACGACTGCCAAGCCGCTGGGTGAGGAACGCCAGCCGCTGTCGGTGACGCTGGATGCAGAGGGCAAAATCTTCCTGCAGGAAGAAGAGGTTGAGGAAAACACGCTGATCGAGCGGCTGCGGGCCATCGCCGACGTCAGCAAGGACACCCGGATTTATGTGCGCGCTGATAAGGCGCTGGCCTATGGCCGGGTGATGCAGGTGATGGGCAGCATTAACGGGGCGGGGTTTGCGAAGGTTGCGCTGGTGACAGATCCACGCAAGCCGGGTTCAGGAGGCAGTGGTAGATAGGCTGTGCGCAAGTCGATTGTATTTTCGGCAATCTTCCACATCGTGCTGGCTGCGGTGATCTTTTTCGGCGTCGATCTCTTTGATGAAGAGCCGCCGGTGATCACGGTCGTCGAGCTGGTCGAATATGAAGAGATTGCCGAGGAAGCAGCGTCTGTCGAACCGCCGGAGATCGAGCCTGATCCCATTCCCGAGCCCGAACCGGAAGAGGCGCCGGAACCTGAACCCGAAGAGGTCGCCGAGGTGCCGGCCCGTGCTGAAGAGGCTCCGGCACCAGAACCTGAGCCCGAGCCCGAGGTGGCGCCGGTCGCCAAGACGCCGGAAAAACCCAAGCTGGTAACCCAGGACATTCCCAACATCCGGCCGCGGACCAAGCCCAAGCCGCCCAGCCGGTTCGACACCAACCGGATCGCGGCCCTCCTCGACAAGCGTCAGGAAGAAGCCAAGCCGCAAGCGCCGAAAACCCTGCAGCCCAAAAAGCCCGCGGCGCCAAACAAGCCAAAGCGGACCAGCATTCAGGATCAGCGGGTCCGGGCCAGCATTCAGCAGGCGATCGCGTCGCAGATATCCAATTGTTGGAACCCGCCGGTGGGTGCCAGCTATGCCGAGACGCTGATCGTGAAAATCCACATTTACTTGCGCCCGGATGGAAACCTGATCCGTGCGCCCGAAATCTTGGATAAGAACCGTATGGCGCGGGACAGTTTTTTCCGGGCAGCCGCAGAGGCTGCACGCCGTGCGATACAGCGATGTGCCCCCTTCGTCTTGCCGAAGGAGGACTATGATGTTTGGGATTTCGTCGAACTCAATTTCGACCCCAGTACAATGCTCTGACCAAGGAGGATAAGAGCGAATGATCATTGGCAAAAACATGACCGGGCGGGGCCTGCTTGGCATGGTATGTGCGGTTCTCATGGCCGTCGCGTGGCTGGTGGTGACGCCGTCTGCCAGCGCCCAACTGCGCGTTGACGTTACTGAAGCGAATGTCGAACCTTTGCCCATTGCCTTGCCGGCGTTTGAGGGCAAAAGCCAGATTTCCGACCGGCAACAGGATATGGCGGTGATCGGGCAGGATATCGCCGGCGTGATCGCGGCCAATCTGGAGCGGTCCGGCTTGTTCCGGTCGCTGCCGTCGAATGCCTTCATTGAGCGCGACCCGTCGCCGGACCGCCGCCCGCGTTTTGCAGATTGGCGGCCGATCAACGCCCAGGGGCTCGTCGTTGGCGGGGTCGAGTTCATGACCGACGGGCGCATCGATGTGGTTTTCAGACTCTGGGACGTTTTTGCCCAACAGCAGATGATCGGCGTGCGCTATCAGACAACGCCGGACAATTGGCGGCAGATCGCCCACCGGATTTCCGATGCGATCTATGAACGGCTGACCGGTGAAAGCGGCTATTTTGACACGCGGATCGTCTATGTCGCAGAGACGGGCCCGCAGACAGATCGCACGAAGCGGTTGGCGATCATGGATCAGGATGGCGCCAACCATCAGTATCTCACGCGGGGCGACTTTTTGGCGCTGACCCCCCGGTTTTCGCCGACAGCGCAGGAAATCACCTATATGTCGTTCTTCAACGATACGCCGCGGGTCTACATCTACAATCTGGATTCAGGCAAACAGGAACTGCTGGGCGATTTCGACGGCATGACCTTTGCGCCGCGCTTCTCGCCCGATGGCAACAAGGTGGTGATGAGCCTGGAGCGGAACGGCAATTCCGACATCTTCATCATGGACTTGCGTACCCGCGATATTCGTCAGCTGACCGATCACCCGGACATCGATACCGCCCCCAGCTTTTCGCCAGAGGGTGACCGCATTGTATTCGAATCCGATCGTGGCGGCAGTCAGCAGATCTATGTCATGAACCAGGATGGCAGCGGCGTGAAGCGGATCAGCTTTGGCAAAGGCCGGTATAAGACCCCGGTCTGGTCGCCCCGTGGTGACCTGATCGCCTTCACCCACTCCAGCGGTGGCCGCTACTCCATCGGTGTGATGCGGCCGGATGGCAGCCGGGAGCGTTTCCTGACGGAGAGCTTCCTGGATGAAGGCCCGACCTGGTCACCTAATGGCCGGGTGCTGATGTTCTTCCGCCAGCGTCCGTTCGACGACCGTGGCGAAGGCGGCAGCTATTCGGTTTGGTCGATTGACTTAACCGGCCGGAACGAAAGACGGATTCCAACACCGGGTGATGCGTCCGATCCGGCCTGGTCGCCCTTGATCCGATAATGGGCGCTGCCTATACTTTTGAGTGTCTAAGCCGCGGAAATCGGGCCATTTGGCGCTCAAACCAGGCAAGTCGCCGCAGATATGACAAAAGTTCGTCACATTTCTAACCGATGATGGCCGCGGCCAAGAAGGGAACCCTTTAAATGACAAGAACAGCGCCCAGCCCCAAACTATTCATGATCGCCGCGGCAGCCTTGCTGATTGCAGCCTGTGAGAGCGATTCCGGCGATAGCGACCTCTATCAGTCGGAAGCACCATCGACCACACAGGATACCTCCAACCAGCAGAATGTTGGTGCAGGTACACGCAACAACAATGTACGCGAACTGCCTTACGAGCCAGGCAGTGGCGAAGAACTCGAAGCCGTGGCCGGTTCGCGGGTCTATTTCGGATTCGACCGTTATGACCTGACCGCCCGCGCGCAGCAGACATTGCGTGATCAAGCCGCGTTTATGCGGAAATATCCGCGTGTATCCGTCCTGGTTGAAGGTCATGCGGACGAGCGGGGAACCCGTGAGTACAACCTGGCGCTCGGCGCCCGGCGCGCGAATGCGGCCAAGCGGTTCCTGGTGAGCCTGGGTATTGATCCGAACCGGATACGGACGATTTCCTATGGCAAGGAACGGCCCGAAGCGATTGGCTCGAATGAGCGGTCCTGGGCGCAAAACCGGCGTGGCGTGACGGTCGTTCAATAGGCCGTCCGTCCATTAACCGACAGCAGGCGTGGCTTTGAAAACTTTTGTCTTGGGGTGTTTTGCCGGTGCGGCTTTGATGGCGGCAACGGCGGCGCATGCTCAAAACCCGGTCCCGGCGCCGACGCTCGATACCCGTAATGCCGAGACCGAGCTACGGCTGATGGAGATGGAAAACCAGCTCCGCCGCGTTACCGGTCAATATGAAGAAGCGATGTATCGGCTCACCCAGGTGAACCGGCGGCTGGAGCGCGCGTTGGAGGATATGGAATATCGTGTCCAGACGCTCGAACAACGCGCATCGTCTCTCGCGCCTGCGGATGATGCTGCGTTGGCAGAGGCTGGTTCGGGCGATCCAGCGGTTCCGCAGGACGTTGCCGCCGTCCGGCCGGACCTGCCGCCCGATGTGTTGACCATTCCTGATCCCAATGCGCCGCCACCGGCTGACGTGCCTGATGCCACACCGGAAACAGCGCCGGATCAGTTTCTGGAAGGTGTGACACCGGAACAGCATTTTGCTGGCGCCTTCACCCTGCTGCGGCGTGATGAGTTGGAAGGCGCGGAGAATGCATTCAGAGCGTTCCTGACGTTGCACCCCAATCACGCGCTGTCGGCCAACGCCAAATATTGGCTCGGCAAGACCTATTTTGCCCGCGGTGATTTCGATGCCGCCGCCCGCACCATGCTGGAAGGCTTCCAGGCCCATGCCGACAGCGACAAGGGGCCGGACATTTTGTTGCATCTAGGGTTAAGCCTCAGTCAGATCGGGCAGCAACAGGATGCCTGTGCCGCGTTCGACGAACTCGCCGCGCGCTACCCCAATGCCGACGTGGCCGTCACACAGCGCGCTGTATCCGGGCGCCGGGTCGCCGGCTGCGGCTAGAAAGGGCTAACCGGTGATGCGACCGGACGAGCCGAAAGCACTGACAAACGAAGACTTCGCCGACCGAATGGCGCGGCTTGAATGCTGCATGGACGTGGAGCATGTTGCTGTTGCGGTCTCTGGTGGACCCGACAGCATGGCGCTGTTGTGTCTGACCAAAAGCTGGGCTCAATCACGGGGCTGCCGCGTGACCGCTTTGACGGTTGATCATGGTCTGCGCGCGGAGTCTGCAGCGGAAGCTGCGCAGGTCGCCGAATGGTGCCTTAACAGCCAAATCCAGCATGAGACGCTAGTCTGGCGCGGTGAGAAGCCGACAGCCAATGTGCAATCGCTGGCCCGTCAGGCCCGGTACGGCTTGCTGGACGCCTGGTGCGAGATGAACGACGCGTCTGCGTTGCTGCTGGCGCATCACCTTGAAGACCAGGCAGAGACGGTGCTGATGCGTCTTGGCCGGGGCAGTGGTGTCTATGGCCTTGCCGGCATGCGTGCTGAGAATGGCGCGCCCTATCCCGGCGCACCGGTTCGGGCCAGGCCTTTGCTTGATGTCTCCAAGGCGCGATTGACCGCGACACTACAAGCGGCTGGCCAGGCGTGGATCGAAGACCCATCCAACCAGGACACGCGGTCAACCCGTGTCCGCGCCCGCAGCCTTTGGCCCGCGCTGGCCGCAATCGGTATCACACCGGAACGGGTGGCCAGGACAGCAGCCAATCTCGCCCGCGCCGCCGATGCGCTTGAGGCGTCCACAGATAGCCTGTTTTCGGGGACGGTGCGGGTCAGTCCCTGTGGCTACGCCACGATAGACAAATCGGCATTGCGGGCTGCCCATGATGAAATTGCCCTGCGCACTCTGGCACGGGTGCTGATGGCGACCAATGGCAGCGACTATGCCCCGCGCCTTGAGCGTTTGGAGCGCCTGTTGGCCCGTATTCGCGCAGATAATCTGGCAGGTGGCGTCACGCTCGGTGGTTGCAGGATCATTCCCCTGGTCTCAGATCAGACGCTGTTGGTTGTCCGCGAAGCGCGGTCCATGGAAGGAGCGCTTCCTCTGAAAACGGGTACACAGCTATGGGACGGCCGATTCCTGGTGCGAGGACCAGGCGCCGGCTCGCCATTGCATATTGACCGTCTGGGCCGAACAGGATTCGCCACCTTGCGCGCCGCCTGCGGCGAAAAAGCGGTCAAAAATATCCCGGCACCCGCGCGGCCGGTGCTGCCTGCGTTGTTCGACAAATCCGGGCTTTTGGCGGTTCCAACGCTCGAATATTGGCGTGATGGTGCCGTTGAGGGGCAAATTTCCGTCGAATTGCTCGACCGAAGCAAAAAATGGGCAGGCCAGCCAAACGCATAAGGTGGCTTGTCTGACGGCGTGGATCGCCTATCTTGGTAAGACTGCCGGAATTCCGGCGAAAATTCAGATTGGATCGCCTCGTGAACAATATTGGCCGAAATCTCGTCATCTGGGCTTTGGTACTGATGATCCTGGTTGTTCTGTTCAACCAGTTCCAGGGTGCGGGGACACGGGCTGCGGTCGCAGCGCCTGATTTCACCATGTTCCTGGATGATGTGGACCAGGGACGGGTTGAAAAGGTTGAAATCCGCGGCGATCAAATCGTCGGCCGGTATACGGACGGCACGCCATTTACCACCGTCTGGCAGCCAGGAACCTATCCGACGCTGGTCAGCGAGATGCGCGAGAAGGGCATCAATGTCCGTTTCGACAAACAGGAAACCAGCACCTTCTGGATGATCCTGAGCAACTGGTTCCCGATGATCCTGCTGATCGCGGTCTGGATCTTCATTATGCGCCAAATGCAGACGGGCAGCGGCAAGGCGATGGGCTTCGGTAAATCCAAGGCCAAGCTGCTCAATGAGCGCACCGACCGGGTGACCTTTGATGATGTCGCCGGCGTCGAAGAGGCCAAGGAAGAAGTTCAGGAGATTGTTGAGTTCCTGCGTGACCCTGGCAAGTTCCAGCGTCTGGGCGGTAAGATTCCGCGTGGTGCGCTGCTGGTCGGCCCACCGGGTACCGGTAAGACGCTGTTGGCGCGCGCCATTGCAGGCGAGGCCAATGTGCCGTTCTTTACGATTTCCGGTTCCGACTTCGTTGAAATGTTTGTCGGCGTGGGTGCCAGCCGGGTCCGCGACATGTTCGAGCAGGCCAAGAAGAACGCGCCCTGCATCGTCTTCATCGACGAAATTGACGCCGTGGGTCGCCACCGTGGTGCGGGCCTTGGCGGCGGCAATGACGAACGCGAGCAGACGCTCAACCAGCTGCTCGTTGAGATGGACGGCTTTGAAGAAAACGAAGGCGTGATCATCATCGCCGCAACCAACCGGCCTGATGTACTCGATCCGGCCTTGCTGCGTCCGGGGCGTTTTGACCGTCAGGTCGTTGTGCCGAACCCGGATGTCATTGGCCGCGAGCGGATTTTGAAGGTGCACATGCGCCGCGTGCCGCTGGCCCCTGACGTCAAGGCGAAGGTGATTGCGCGTGGCACGCCCGGCTTCTCCGGCGCCGATCTGGCCAATTTGGTCAATGAAGCGGCGCTGCTGGCGGCCCGCAAGTCCAAAAAAGTCGTCTCCATGGCCGAATTCGAAGAGGCTAAGGACAAGGTGATGATGGGGCCGGAGCGGCGCTCCATGGTCATGGAAGAAGAAGAAAAGCGCCTGACCGCCTATCACGAGGCCGGACACGCCCTGGTCGGCCTGCATGTGCCGGACACCGACCCGATCCATAAGGCCACGATCATTCCGCGCGGCCGCGCGCTGGGCATGGTCATGCAGCTTCCGGAGAAGGACAAGTTGTCGCAGACCCGCCAGCAACTGCATTCGCGCCTTGCGGTCATGATGGGTGGGCGCGTTGCCGAAGAGATGATCTTCGGCTACGACAAGGTAACGTCTGGCGCCTCATCGGATATTTCGCAAGCGACCAAGATTGCGCGTGCGATGGTGACCCAGTTCGGCATGAGCGACAAACTCGGCCCGCTGGCCTATGGCGATAACGAAGAAGAGGTGTTTCTCGGCCATTCGGTCTCGCGGACCCAGAATATGTCGGGCGCCACGGTGAAGCTGATCGATGAAGAAGTGCATCGCTTTGTCGATGAGGCGCATCAGGAAGCAACCCGCATTCTTGAAGAGCACCGCGACCAGTTGGAAACGATCGCTCAAGGCCTTCTGGAATATGAAACGCTCAGCGGCGACGACATTGACGCGCTGTTGCGCGGGGAAGAGCTGGTCCGCGACGATCCAGATATTCCTGAGCCGCCCCCCTCAGGCCGGCCGCAGACCGTGCCGTCAGCCGGTAAGGGCAAGCGCCCGTCGGCTGGTGGTGCACCGGAACCGCAGGGCACTTAGCCGCGTCTACTCAAAGGCGGAATTGAAGAACTCTTTCTGAATGTCCAGATAGAGCGCTGGCACGCTGCCGGCGGCATAGATTTCTTCCACTTCGATTTCGCGGGTGTTGCCATTTACCTCGATCCTGATCTCCACCTTGGGGGCGTCCAGATCGTCTGTCGCAACGAATTCAAAGTCCCGAATCCGTTGCATGACGAATGTCTTGATCCTGTCAGCTTCTTCCGCGGTTGCATCGCGTTCAACAAAGCGATTGTTGCCGTCGTTACGGCTTTCCTCGATCTGAAGCTCGCCGTCTTCCAGTTGTATGGACTTGTTGAGCGTATTCTTGCCCGTGCTGTCGGGCTGATAGTAGAACGCGATTTCATATTCGGGCTCAGCGGCAATCGCGGGTGTGGCAGCCAAAAGAGCCGCGAGGACAAGATATCGCATCGGGTATTCCTCCTTATGCGTGTATTTTCACGGACCTTAACAAATCACCGAGATGTTTCGAGGGCCGACGAGATCGCCAGGGCGTCCCTCAAGGCTGCGGCATCATGCGTTCGAATATAGTCTGCGCCGGCCTGAGCGGCATACAGCTCCGCCGCCAGGGTGGCGGCACCAGAACCAGCGGCATCCTTCCCGGCCAGCTTTTGCAGGAATGATTTCCGCGATACGCAGACCATAATCGGCAGCCCCAGGCGCTCTCGAATGGCGGCGGTGCCTTGCAGCGCCCTTACCGAGGTTTCAGGGTTCGTCCCTAGAAAGAATCCCATGCCCGGGTCGACGATCAGCCGCTCTCGTTCGATGCCTGCCACGGTCAGCGCGGCCACCCGCGCCTCCAGAAAGTCGCAGATTGTATCGACTATAGTGTCAGGTACGGTGTCCACATAACCGGCGCGTTCGCCGCTGACCACAGAGTGCATGACCACGAGCCTACAGCTGGACTGGGCGAGATCGGCGTAGGCTGTCCGGTCTGGAAACCCCTGAATGTCATTCAGCAGTGCCGCGCCATTGTCGATAGCAAACCGCTGGACTGTTGGCCTTGCAGCATCAACGGAAATCGGAACGCCAGTATCCTGCAACTGCGCGAGCACGGGGCGAAGCCGGGCAATCTGGTCCTCGTCACTGACCGATTTCGACTCCGGATGGCTGGAGGCGGGGCCAAGTTCAACAATGTCCGCCCCGTCAGCGATCAATTGCCTGGCATGCGCGATTGCCGCGTCAGGGTTCAGATAGCGGCCACCATCAGAAAACGAGTCTTCCGTCAGATTGACGATGCCGACGATCTTCGGTGTTTTCATTGTGACCGGTCCATCATGGTTCTGCCGGAATTGCGAGGTAACAACAGGGTGTGCATGATATGCCCAGTCGATGTAAACCCAGCCATCGTGATCAATATGAGCCAACAACGTCCATGACGACAGGTCGCTATTTCGGAACCGACGGCATTCGCGGCAAGGCGAACGAGGCGCCCATGACGCCGGACACCGCCCTGCGGGTGGGCATGGCGGCAGGGGCACAGTTCCGCCGCGGCGACCACCGGCACCAGGTGGTGATCGGCAAGGATACACGGCTTTCCGGCTATATGATCGAGGCGGCGATGACCGCCGGTTTTGCCTCGGTTGGCGTTGATGTTTTTCTGGTCGGGCCGATGCCGACCCCGGCTGTAGCGATGCTGACCCGGTCGCTTCGTTGCGATATCGGGGTGATGATTTCTGCCTCTCATAACGCCTATCACGACAATGGTATCAAACTGTTCGGACCGGACGGGTTCAAACTTTCCGACGACATCGAATCGGCGATTGAAGCGCGGCTTGATGGGGACACATCGGCGGATCTCGCGGCCTCTGCTGACATTGGCCGGGTGCGCCGGATCGATGATGGCCAGCAGGGCCGCTATATCGAATTTGCCAAGGGAACGTTTCCTGCGGGCCTGACCCTCGACGGCATCAAGATCGTCGTCGATTGTGCCCATGGCGCTGCCTACAAGGTCGCGCCCACGGTGCTTTGGGAGTTAGGGGCAGAGGTGGTCCCCGTTGGTGTTGAACCCAATGGTTTCAACATCAATCAAGGCTGCGGTTCTACCGATACCGCGCTCATGCAACAGACGGTCCGTGACACGGGCGCCCATTTGGGGATTGCGCTTGATGGCGATGCCGACCGGATGCTGCTGGCCGATGAAACCGGGGCCCTGGTGGATGGGGACCAGTTAATGGGGCTGATTGCCGGCTATTGGCAGCGGACGGGCCAACTGTCCGGTGGCGGGATCGTCACGACCGTGATGTCCAATCTGGGGCTGGAACGGTACCTTGCGGCGCTTGATCTGACCATGGCGCGCACCAAGGTTGGTGACCGGTATGTTGTAGAACACATGCGCGCTAACGGGTTCAATCTAGGTGGGGAACAGTCCGGGCATCTGGTGATGACGGATCATGCGACGACCGGTGATGGGCTGGTTGCTGCGCTTCAGGTGCTGGCGGTCATTGTCGAGAGCGGTCGGCCTGCCAGCGACGTCTGTCACCTGTTCGATCCGCTGCCACAAGTGCTCAAGAACGTGACATTCAATGGGGGATCGCCGCTTGAGGCTGCGCCGGTTAAGTCTGCCATCGCTGATGGCGAAGATCGCTTGCGTGGGATTGGCCGGGTGCTGATCCGGAAATCAGGCACCGAGCCCAAGATCCGCGTGATGGCTGAGGGCGAAGATGCGGGCCTGGTTGAAGCTGTGGTTGATGATATCGTGAGCGCAATTGAGGCGGCCGCATGAAGGGACGGGTCCTCATCATCGCTGGCTCGGATTCCAGCGGCGGCGCAGGCATTCAGGCCGATATCAAGACGGTTACAGCTCTTAATGGATATGCCGCGACCGCTGTTACGGCGTTGACTGCTCAGAATACCACTGGCGTTTACGGTATCCATGAGGTGCCGATCGACTTCATCAGTGAGCAGATTCGTTTGGTGGTGACGGATATCGGCGTCGACTGCATCAAGACAGGCATGCTGCACTCACCGGAAGTGATTAATGCCGTCGTGGGCGCGTTGACTGAATTGGCGCCCGATGTGCCGGTCGTGGTCGACCCGGTTATCGTGGCAAAAGGTGGCGCATCGCTGTTACAGGATCACGCTATAGCCACATTACGGGACGCGCTTGTGCCCCTCGCGACGGTAATAACGCCCAATACCCACGAGGCTGAAGCGTTGACCGGGTTGTCAATCAGATCGCTTGATGACATGCGGGTTGCGGGGCAAGCGTTGATGGAACGCGGCGCAGGCGCTGTTTTGGTGAAGGGCGGACATATGCCAGGTGACGATTTGACAGACCTGCTCGTGACCGCAGATGGCGAGAACGCGTTCGGGGGTCGGCGCATTGACACCGTCCATACACATGGCACCGGCTGTACGACGGCGAGTGCGGTGGCCACCGGTATCGCTCAAGGCCTTTCGTTGAGAGACGCTGTGGCGCGCGCCCATGATTATGTGCGCAAGGCGATTGAGACCGCGCCTGAGTTCGGATCCGGCCATGGTCCATTGAACCACGCACACACAGTGCAGCAACGCTGAACATCTCAGTGGCCAATGCAGGTTTCGCCACCGGAACTGCGCCGTTGACATGATATTGACCACCCCTATTATTCGCCGCGGTAACGGCCCGGCCAGGCTTCAAGCACCGTCTGGCAAACCCCTTCAGCGACCAGGATTTCTAATATGAAACCCCCAGGATTTCTAAGATGAAACCCAATGTGCGGCCGCGTTCGCCCAACTTTTCGTCCGGCCCCTGTGCCAAGCGGCCTGGATGGTCTGTAGACGCGTTGAATGACGCTTGTCTGGGACGGTCGCACCGTTCAAAGGCGGGTAAAGCGAAGCTCGCGGAAGCTATCGACAAGACGCGGGCTGTCTTGGGGGTTCCCGACGACTACAAAATTGGGATCGTGCCGGCGTCCGATACCGGCGCGGTTGAAATGGCCATGTGGTCGATGCTGGGTGCACGCGGCGTCGACATGCTGGCCTGGGAAAGTTTCGGGTCCGGTTGGGTCACCGATGTTGCCAAACAGCTCAAGCTCGATGATGTGCGGATCATGGATGCGCCCTATGGCGAGATTGTCGATCTGTCTGCGGTTGATAAGGACCGTGACGTGGTCTTCACCTGGAACGGTACAACCTCGGGCGCACGGGTGCCCGATGGCGACTGGATTGCCGATGACCGGCGCGGCCTGACCATCTGCGACGCCACCTCGGCTGTTTTCGCAATGGACCTGCCGTGGTCGAAACTCGATGTGGTGACCTATTCCTGGCAGAAGGTCATGGGCGGTGAAGCCGCGCATGGCATGCTGATCCTCAGTCCCCGTGCTGTGGAACGGCTTGAAACCTATTCGCCGCCCTGGCCGTTGCCGAAGATTTTCCGCCTGACCAAGGGTGGCAAGCTGATTGAGGGCGTCTTTCAGGGGGCGACGATCAATACGCCTTCCATGCTGTGTGTTGAAGATTATTTGGACAGTCTGGCCTGGGCGGAAAGCCTGGGCGGTCTGGAGTCGTTGATCGGCCGATCCAAAGCCAATCTTGCGGCTCTTGAAGACTGGGTCGCGAAAACCGACTGGATTGATTTTCTAGTGGCCGATCCAGCGATCCGGTCCAGCACGTCGGTGTGTTTGAAGGTGGTCGATCCCTGGTTCGATGCCCTGCCGGATGACGACAAACCCGGCATTCCGAAAAAGATCGCGTCATTGCTTGAGGCAGAGGGCGCGGCCTATGACATTAACGGCTATCGCGACGCGCCGCCGGGGCTTCGTATCTGGTGCGGCGCGACGATAGAAGCCGATGACGTTGAACAACTGACCCACTGGCTCGACTGGGCCTGGGACGAGGTGAAAGCCGCATGACCAAGGTTCTGATTTCAGACAAGCTGAGCCCCCGCGCCGCCGAGATTTTCAAGGATCGCGGCGTCGACGTCGACATCAAGGTCGGGATGACGCCGGAAGAGTTGATCGCCTGCATTGGCGATTATGATGGCCTGGCCATCCGGTCGGCAACCAAGGTGACCGCAGAGGTGCTCGCCGCCGCTGATAATCTCAAAGTCGTTGGCCGGGCTGGAATCGGCGTCGACAATGTCGACATCCCAGAAGCCACGGCGCGCGGTGTTGTGGTGATGAACACACCGTTCGGCAATTCGATTACGACCGCCGAACATGCCATTGCGATGATGTTTGCGCTGGCCCGCCAGATTCCGGCGGCCGACCGGTCGACGCAGGACGGCAAGTGGGAGAAGTCCCGCTTCATGGGCGTTGAACTGACGGGTAAGACGCTGGGCGTGATCGGCTGCGGCAATATCGGGTCGATCGCTGCAGAGCGGGCCGTGGGCTTGCGCATGCGGGTGATCGCGTTTGATCCTTACCTTTCAACTGAACGGGCTGCCGATCTGGGTGTCGAAAAGGTCGAGCTGGATGATCTGTTCGCCCGGGCGGACTTTATCACGCTGCATACGCCGCTGACCGATGGCACACGCGGCATCATCGACGCCGCCGCATTCGCTAAGATGAAAGATGGCGTGCGGATCGTGAACTGTGCCCGTGGCGGCTTGATCGATGAAGCGGACCTGAAAGACGCGCTGGATAGCGGCAAGGTCGCAGGTGCAGCGCTCGACGTGTTCGAAGTTGAGCCGGCGAAGGATAACCCCCTGTTCGGTCACGAAAAACTGGTCGCGACCCCGCATCTGGGTGCCTCGACTACCGAGGCCCAGGAAAATGTAGCGCTTCAGGTTGCAGAACAATTGTCCGACTATCTGGTCGATGGTGCGGTCACCAATGCGCTCAACATGCCCTCCATCACGGCGGAAGAAGCGCCCCGGTTGCAGCCATACATGGCGTTGGCGGGGCAGCTGGGCCGGTTGATGGGACAGATTACCGAGAGCAGTATCAAATGCGTGCGGATCGACTATGAAGGACAGGCGACAGAGCTGAATACACGGCCCCTCAACGCCGTTATCCTGCAAAGCCTGCTGTCGCCAGTCCTGGACGTTTCAGTCAACATGGTGAACGCCCCTGTGGTGGCCAAGGAACGTGATATCGATGTCAGCGACAGCAAGCATAACCGTGAAGGCGCTTACCTGACCCTGATCCGGTTGACGGTGGAAACCGAGCATCGTGCGCGCACCATTGAAGGCACGCTTTTTGCCGACCGCCAGCCGCGGATCGTCAACATCATGGGTATGGATGTCGAGGCGCAGCTGGGTGAGCACATGCTGTTCCTGGCCAATGAGGACAAGCCGGGCTTTATCGGCGCGCTGGGCACCCTGCTGGGTGAAGCCGGGGTCAATATTGCCAATTTTAACCTCGGGCGTGAGCGCGAAGGCGGTGGGGCGATTTCGCTGATCGACGTGGATCAGGCCATTTCCGATGACTTGCTGACCAAGGTTCGCGCGTTGCCGCATGTCGTGCAGGCACAAGCGATGACGTTTTAGGTCCGCTTCGGACGCTGTAGGCTACCCGCCATGACCGATCCTGAAACACACGCCCTTCTGCCCGAAGGGCTTCACGATACGCTGCCGCCCGCTGCTGAGTTTGAGTTTCAAACCATCGCAACGCTGCTGTCCTGCTTTGCCCAATACGGCTATGAGCAGGTCGCGCCGCCGCTGGTGGAGTTCGAAGAAAGTTTGCTGGCCGGTGTAGGTGCGGCCGAAGGCCGGCGTATGTTCCGGCTGATGGACCCGGTTTCCAGCCGGATGATGGGCGTCCGCACCGATGTGACGACCCAGGTGGCGCGAATTGCCGCCACACGGCTGACTGGGTCACCACGGCCCACGCGGTTATGTTATGCGGGACAGGTTCTGCGGGTTGAGAGCGGGCAGCTTCGTTCCGAGCGGGAATTCGGACAGGTTGGTATTGAACTAATCGGCAGCGGATCGCTGAATGCCGAGGCTGAAGTGATCGGCCTGGCGGGTACAGCTCTGCAGGCGGTCGGGACCGGCGATTTTTCCGTCGATCTGACAGTGCCGAAATTGGTGCCGATGATTACCGCGGCGCTCGGGTTGTCGCCCTCCGATGCCGATGCTGCGCGAATCGCTCTCGATGAGAAAGACATGGCCGCTATCACCGAAATTGGTGGTGCCGCGGGCAGCACGCTGGAGGCTCTGTTGCGGGCCGCCGGACCGGCTGACCGCGCGTTGGCCGCGCTGGGGGCTCTGGATCTGCCTTCTGAGGCGAAGATGTTGGTCGAGCAGTTGCAGGCGCTTGTCGATAGGCTGCATGAGCGCGCACCCGCCCTGACCCTAACGATCGACCCAGGCGAATTCCGGCGTTTCGAATATCACTCGGGCATCTGTTTCACAGTCTTCGCCAGCGGCGTCCCGGGTGAGATCGGGCGGGGCGGACGGTACGATGTGTCCGTCGAAGGCGGCACCGAGCCTGCGGTAGGGTTTACGGTCTATGTTGATGCGCTGTTGCGCTCGCTGCCGCGGCCGGCGCGTTCCAAATATGCGTATCTTCCGGCGGGCACACCGGCGGATGCGGGCCAGGCGCTGCGGGACGCAGGGTGGCGGACGGTTCAGGGCTTGGAAGATGTCAGTGACGATGCTGGCGAGGCTCGGCGGCTGGGCTGCAGCCACGTCTATTCAGGCGGCAAGCCGGTGGAGGTTTAGGTGGGAAACGTCGTGGTCGTGGGCTCTCAATGGGGCGACGAAGGCAAGGGTAAGATCGTTGATTGGCTGTCCGAACGGGCCGATATCGTTGTGCGGTTCCAGGGTGGGCACAATGCCGGTCATACCTTGGTCGTCGGCAACACCACTTACAAGCTGAGCTTGCTGCCATCCGGTGTCGTACGTGGACGCCCCTCGCTAATCGGCAACGGCGTTGTGGTTGACCCCTGGGCGCTGATGGACGAAATCGAGCGCCTGATGGACCAGGGGCTGGAAATTTCGCCTGAGACTCTGTTGATCGCTGAAAACGCGGCGCTGATCCTGCCGCTGCATGGCGAGCTGGACGCAATGCGCGAAGATGCGTCCTCGGACGAAACGAAAATCGGCACGACCCGCCGGGGCATTGGCCCGGCCTATGAGGACAAGGTGGGCCGCCGGGCGCTGCGGATTTGTGATCTGGGCGACCGCGCGGCGATTGAAGCTCGGGTTGATGCGCTGTTGGCGCATCACAATCCGCTTCGGCGCGGGTTTGACCGCCCTGAAATCGATCGCGCGGGACTGATCGACCAGATTGAAAAGATCGCGCAGCGCGTGCTGCCTTTTGCGGGCCCCAGTCTGCCCTTCATGATCGAGGCCCGGCAATCCCGCAAACGGATTCTGTTTGAGGGCGCCCAAGGCACCATGTTGGATGTTGACCACGGCACCTATCCGTTCGTTACGTCTTCGAACACCGTGGCGGGGCAAGCGGCCAGCGGCGCTGGCATGGGGCCGGGTGCGCTGGATTACGTGCTGGGGATCACCAAGGCCTATACCACCCGCGTGGGTGAGGGGCCGTTTCCGACCGAACAGGACAATGAAGTGGGCCAGCAGCTGGGTGAGCGTGGCCATGAATTTGGCACGGTAACTGGGCGCCAGCGGCGGTGCGGTTGGTTCGATGCGGTGATGGTACGCCAGGCGATCAAGGTGGGGGGCATTGACGGCATCGCCCTCACCAAGCTCGATGTTCTGGACGGTATGCAGGAACTGCGGGTCTGTACCGGCTATCGCCTCGATGGGCAGGATATCGACCATCTGCCAGCAGCGGCCGACAAGCAGGCGCGGATCGAGGCGGTCTACGAAACCATGGAAGGTTGGTCCGATAGCACCCGGGGCGCGCGCAGTTGGGCTGATCTGCCGGCGACTGCGGTCAAATATATCCGCCGGATTGAAGAGCTGATTGAAACGCCGGTGGCCATGCTATCGACCAGCCCGGAACGTGAAGACACGATCCTGGTGCGCGATCCTTTTGCTGATTAACGTCGTCTACTAGGCGGACAGGATGTCAATTTCATAGGAAGGAAGGCGCGTATCTCGCGTGACCAAGGTCAGGTTTTCAGCGATCGCCTGAGCGACCATGATCCTGTCAAATGGATCCCGGTGGTGGAGTGGTAGGCGCTTTATGATCTCGATATGGGACAGGGTTATCGGCAGCAATTCGAACCGGTTTTCGGTGAGCCTATCTTGTAGGTCTGATGGTGTACGAAGTTTGCCGGCATTCTCCTTGATCGCCAGTTCCCAGGGCGCGGCAATACTTACAAAAACTGAGGACTCCGCGCTGCTAATCTGATCACGTGCCGTTGCCGAAATGTTTTCTGGGTCTTCCAACCACCAAAGCAGGACGTGAGAGTCGAGCAGAAGACCTTTCAAGTTTCGTCCTTGCCGGCATTAAACAAGTAGTCAGTTTCGCTTGAGTAAAATGACTCGATTATGTCTTCCGGTAGATCTTCTTCATAGTCGTCCGCATACCAGATTTTTCCCTTCCACTGACCGCCCTTGCGGGGTTTCTTAGTCTTTTCTGGTAGGGGGCCAAGACGCGCAATGGGTTTCCCGGCCTTGCAGATGATGATTTCTTCACCGGCAGCAGCTTGATCCACCAGTTTCGACAACTGGGTCTTGGCTTCGTAGAGATTGTATTGAACGGTCATGAGTATGCTCCTTGACCAACTTGGTCAAGATAAGCACTTGGTCAAGCTTGGTCAAGCTGTGGCGTGGTCCTCGCGCGCGCCTTCGGCCTCAATCTGGCGCTCGCGCATGGCGTTCTTCATCGCCTTTTGCAGCTTCTCGAACGCGCGCACCTCGATCTGGCGCACCCGTTCACGGCTAATGTCATAGACCTGGCTCAGGTCCTCCAGCGTCGATGGATCATCCTTCAGGCGGCGTTCTGTCAGAATATGCTTTTCGCGGTCGTTCAGCACATCCATGGCTTGCACCAGCAGATCACGGCGCAGGGTCATTTCATCGTCTTCGGCGAGACGCGATTCCTGGTCCATGCCTTCATCGACCAGCATATCCTGCCATTCGGACTCGGAGTCCTCACGCAGGGGTGCATTCAGCGAACTGTCCTGCGCGGTCAGCCGCCGGTTCATGTTGACCACTTCGTCTTCTGACACGCCTAGACGCCGGGCAATTTCCTCGACGTGGTCTGGCGTCAAGTCGCCCTCTTCAATGGCTTCAATCTGGCCCTTGATTTTGCGCAGGTTGAAGAACAGCTTCTTCTGCGCCGCCGTCGTGCCCATTTTGACCAGCGACCAGGACCTCAGGACATATTCCTGGATCGAGGCGCGGATCCACCACATGGCATAGGTGGCCAGCCGGAACCCCTTTTCCGGATCGAAGCGTTTTACCGCCTGCATCATGCCGACATTGCCTTCGGAGATCAGCTCGCCCAAGGGTAGGCCATAGCCGCGATAGCCCATGGCAATCTTCGCCACCAGCCTCAGGTGGCTGGTCACCAGCTTGTGCGCGGCTTCGGTGTCTTCATGCTCCAGCCAGCTGCGGGCGAGCATGTATTCCTCTTCCTTCTCCAGCATCGGAAATTTGCGGATTTCCTGCAGGTACCGGGAGAGGTTGCCTTCCGGGCTGATGACTGTGGGTAAGGATGCGCTCGCCATGGGTCCCTCTAATCCTCGGCTAGGGTTAATTCGGGTTGGGTACGGGATACCTAACCGGCGGTAAGCCGGTCAATAAGATGCTTGATGTCAGGTGGGGGTTCGCTGTTAAATTTCAAGACCTTGCCCGTAACAGGGTGGGTGAAGCCCAATACCGCCGCATGCAGCGCCTGGCGTCCAAATTGTTCAACAAATTCACGGGCTTCGGGGCTTAACCCCCGTACCCGGCGGCCCCGCCCATAAACCGGGTCACCGATGACGGCATGGCCAATATGCGCCATATGCACACGGATCTGGTGGGTCCGGCCGGTCTCTAGCCGGCACTCGACTAGACTGGCATGGGGTTCGACCGGATCGCCGAACAGCTGGTCGACCCGGTAATGGGTGACCGCATGGCGGCCACTCTCGACAATTGCCTGTTTCTGGCGGTTGTGCCTGCTGCGGGCGGTGGGGGCGTCGATTGTGCCGCGCCTCGGCCTGGGCGCCTCCCACACAATAGCCAGATAGGCGCGTTCAATGTCATGGGTTGCGAATAGTTCGGCCAGTCCCTGGTGTGCCTCGTCAGTCTTGGCAACCACCAACAGGCCGGATGTATCCTTGTCGATCCTGTGAACGATACCAGGCCGTTTGATCCCGCCGATGCCCGATAGGCTGTCACCGCAATGCGCAATCAGTGCGTTGACCAGGGTGCCAGACGCGTGGCCGGCCGCCGGGTGAACCACCAGCCCGGCGGGTTTGTCGACGACAATCAGGTGTTCATCTTCGAACACGATATCCAGAGGTATGTCTTCTCCGGCGGGTTCGGGGTCGGCAGCGTCCGGAACCTGGACGTGGAAAGTGTCCCCAGGTTTGACCTTCATCGCGGCGTTCTCTATCGTCCGCGCCGTTTCCGGTCCGGTCTGGCGCACGCGGCCGTCGGCAATCAGCGCCTGGATTCGGCCGCGGGACAGGGCGGGCAGTGCGGTGGCCAGGGCCTTGTCGACACGGTCTCCATCAGCGTCCGGGGCAATCGTAACCGTCAGTTGATTGATTGAAGGATCATCCATGGCCGAACAAGTGGACCAAAAAGAGCGGCTTGCCAAGGCTGCTGCCATCATCATGGGTGTGCTGCTGATTGCCTCGATCGTGGTCTTTCTGGTGCTGATCCTGATTCGCTCACCGTTTGAGAGCGCGGAGAAAGAGCTGATTGAAGAAATCGTCGTGACCGATGCGCCAGTGGATCTGGGCAATCTCGATATTGAGATTCCTTATGGCGGTGAGGTTGTTAGCCTTGAGGCCACCCGCTACGAAATTCTCGTTCTGATCGACACACCGGATGGCCAGCAAGGGCTTGTCATCGACCGAAATAGCGGTAGTGTTCTGGCCCGTCTTCGCTTTAATCCGGGTTCGCCATGATCGATATCCACCGTGACCTAAAGTCCATTATCCGATACCAGGCGGCGCACGCCTATCCGAATGAATGCTGTGGCATGCTGATCGGCACGCGAGACGGTGACAAGGTTACGGTTGTCGAGGTGGTTGCAGCACCCAACGTGTCGGAAAGCCCGGCCGATAGTTTCGAGATCGACCCGCAATCGCGCCTGACCTTGCAGAAATTGCTGCGTGGTACGCCCCGCGAAATCGTCGGACATTATCACTCGCACCCGGATGGAGAGGCCGCGCCGTCAGAGCGGGACCGCGAACAGTTGCTGGAGCCGGACCTTTATTGGATTGTGGCCTCGGTCAATCAGGGTGGTGTGGGCGAGATGGGAATTTTCCGCTTCGATCAGGATGCGGCTGCTTTTGTGCCCGCCGAGGAAGCGCCCCAACCGGTCTGAGTTTTTTCTTGATCGCTAGCGGGGCGAGCGCCTATTTAGAGCGCCCGTTCCAAACGGCCCTGCGCTCCCTTCGTCTAGTGGCCTAGGACGCCGCCCTCTCACGGCGGAAACAGGGGTTCGAGTCCCCTAGGGAGCGCCACTTCCTTACATGAAGCTATTGCGACGGGTCGTCAGCGACCTTGACGACGGTTTTGCCGAAGTTCGTGCCGTTCATCATCTCGATCAGCGCCTTGCCGGCGTTCTCGATCCCCTCGACGACATATTCTGCGTGTTTGAACGAACCATCCTTGATCCAGCCGCCCACGTCGGCCTGGAACTGCGGGTAGAGGTCCAGGTGATCGGATACGATCACACCTCTTACGTTTAGCCGCTTCAGGGCAATCTGGCGCAACAGCTCCATGGACGCGTCCTTGCCCGCCTGCGGCCCGTCATCATTGTAGGAGTCGATCAGGCCGCATATCACCATGGTGCCGTCCTGGTTCATGTTGTCGAGTGCCGCCCAGAAGATCTCGCCGCCCGCATTCTCGAAATTGATGTCGATACCGTTTGGGCAGGCCTCGGCGACCCGGGCTGACATGTTGCCCTCCAGCCGGTCCAGGCAGGCATCAAGGCCGAGTTCCTCCACGGCGAAGCGGCATTTGTCCGGGCCACTGGCGGTGCCGACAACGCGGCAGCCTTTGATCCGCGCGACCTGTCCAACGACCGTGCCGACGCCGCCGGTGGCCGCTGAGACGAAGACCGTGTTGCCGGGTTGCGGATCGGCTTTGACGGTGAGGCCAGCATATCCGGTGAGGCCGGGCATGCCCAGAACGCCTAGATGGGCTGAAATCGGCGCCAATGACGGGTCGACGCGCCGCAGTGCCTCACCGGGCATGACGCAGAAATCCTGCCAGCCGCCAAAGGTCGCCACGATATCACCGGCACTGAAATTCGGGTCATTTGACTCGACGACTTCGGCGATATTCTCTCCACCGATCGGCTGGCCCAGTTGAACCCGGTCCGCGTAACCGCCGGACAGATGCGCGCTCATCCGCGCCCGTATATAGGGGTCGACGGTCAGGTAAATGGATTTGCATAGTACTTCGCCCTCCTTTGGCTCGGGCACCGGTCCGGTGATGATTTCGAAGTCACTGGCTTCAGGCATCCGGCCCTCGGGATATTCGCGAAGGGTCATTTGGCGGTTGGTGTAATTGCTGGTCATGGTCGCTCCTGGATCAATGTCGAGCCTCAATCGGCCGGTTTCCTGCTGATCCTAATCAAGGACGCATCTATTTGTCCGGGACAATATGCACCTCGCATTACGTTGAGGAGTGTCATGAGCGCGCAAAAGGACTTGGTGCAGCCGCACATTGAAGCGTTGTTGGCTGAGGCAAAAGCGGGCAACGTGCCTACAGATTTGATCGGCCGGGAATTGCTGCAGCAGGCGATCGAGATTTTCCGGCTGGAGCGCAGCGATGACGATATCGCTAGCGAGCTAACCTTTACTGCAGAAAATCTGGATCCGGATACCGAGTTCACCTTCATGCGGCCCTGACAGCGTTTCATCGAGAACCAAAGTGGACTAGCTTGTCCTCATTGCATGAACGTAAGCGGGGGCTAGAGAGTGAAGAATCTATTCGATCTGACCGGCCGTGTAGGCCTGGTTACCGGTGGCAATGGCGGCATCGGTATCGGTATGGCCGAAGGCCTGGCGCAACACGGCGCCAGCACCGTGATCTGGGGCACCAATGCCGACAAAAATGCAGCCGCCGTGGCGCAGCTTGAGGCCCATGGCGGCGCGGTGCGGTCAGCCGTTGTCGACGTGTCGGACGAAGACGCAGTTAAAGCAGCGATGGCCGATATCCTAGAGGAGTTTGGACGCATCGACATCGCCATCGCGAATGCCGGCATTTCAATCCGCCGAAAGAACCTGTTCGATATTTCAATCGAAGACTTTCGCCATATGGAAGACATCAACCTGCACGGCGTGCTGTTCACCCTGCGGGAGGCGGCGCGCCACATGGTCGAACGGGCGGAAAACGGTGACCCCGGCGGCTCGCTAGTCGGCATTGCCTCAACCGCTGCTGTGCACGGCGCGGCCCGCAACGAGCATTATGCGGCGACCAAGGGGGCGGTTGTCACCATGTGCCGGGCGATGGCTGTCGAGCTGGCGCGCTATCAGATCAGCGTCAACAGCATTTGTCCCGGCTGGGTACGGTCCGGCATGACCGAAGCCTCTCAGAAATGGGACAAATTCAACGACAACGTCATCAGCCGCGTGCCGATGAAGGGCTGGGCCGATGGCGACGATTTCGCCGCTATCGCGGCTTACCTCGCCAGCCCCGCATCACGCTATCATACCGGTGACACGCTGGTGATCGACGGCGGGTATACGATTTATTGATGCGCGCGCTGCTGCTGTCATTGCTGGTGCTGCTAGCTCAGGCCGGGCCAGCCGCGGCCACTGACCGCATGGTGTCATCAGAAGTCTTGCGGCTTACCGACCTGATTGCCTACCGGTTGGAGTTGATGCCGTCTGTCGCCGCCTGGAAGTGGCGCAATGATCGGCCGATAGAGGACCTGGCGCGCGAGGCCATTGTGCTGGATGCGGCCTCGGCGCGGGCTGGCGAACTGGGCCTCGATTCGAATTCGGCGAAAGCCTTTCTGGCCGCCCAGATCGAAGCGTCAAAGGCTGTACAGCAGATCAGTTTTGACCGGTGGCAGCGTGAGGGGTTTCCACCCGATCTGCCGGATCAGGACTTGAAGCGCCTGCTGCGGCCGGCGATCAGTGCCGCCGGGGATGCCATCCTCGAGCAACTGGTGCTTGCCCGGCCATTGCTCGACGATCCGTGGCATCTTCAGGCGTTTACCGAAATTCTGGCGGCGCGGGCCAAAGCGATGGGGCTACAGCCTGAAACAGCGCAGGAGATTGTATCGGCCGCAGCCAATCTCTCCTTCGCCCCGGTACCGGCCACGCTGCTGGACCGTATTCTTCAGCAGGGCACGCTGCGCGTCGGAACAACGGGTGATTACGCACCGTTCAGTAGCGGCGGCAATGGCGACCTCAAAGGGATCGATATCGATCTGGCGCAGAATCTGGCGAACAGCCTGGGTGTTGAAATCGAATGGGTTGAGACAAGCTGGCCAAGCTTGATGGATGACTTCCGGGCCGGCGCGTTCGACATCGGCATGAGCGGGATCAGCCGCACGCTGGAACGCCAGCGGGACGGCTATTTCTCGCAGCCATACCACACCGGTGGCAAAACGCCGATTGTCCGCTGTGGCGAGGAAGCGCAGTTTGATACGCTGGACGAAATCGACCGGCCTGATGTCCGCGTCATTGTGAATCCCGGCGGCACCAATCAGAGGTTTGTTGATGCCAATCTCGAAGACGCCGACGTGCGGGTCTTCCCCGACAACCGGACCGTTTTCGCCGAGATCGCCGAAAACCGCGCCGATGTCATGATCACAGATCAGATCGAGGTGCGGTTGCAGAGTTCTCTGATGCCGACGCTCTGTCCGGCGCTGGAAGGCACCTTCACGCACTCAGAAAAAGCGTTTCTGCTGCCCCGTGACCAAACTTGGTTGAATTATGTTAACGCTTGGCTGGATCAGGCAAAGGGAATGGGTCAGGTGCAGGAGGCATTTATACGTCATTTGGCACAGTGATGGGCGCGGACACAGGACAGATCAATCGGGTCGCGATCGTCGGCAATATCGGGGCAGGCAAGACGACCCTGGCCCGGCATCTTGCCGTTACGCTGAACCTTCCCCTTCATGAATTGGACAAGGTTTTTTTCCAGCCGGGATACAAGGATATGCCCGCCGATGAAACGATCGGCCAATTCCGGCAGATTTTAGAGACAGACCGCTGGATCGTCGAAGGGGTGGAAAAGGCCCCGGTGCTGGAAATGGCGATTATGGCGGCTGACTTGGTGGTGATGATCGATTTGCCGCTGCCCGTGCATTACTGGCGAGCGGGCAGACGCCGTGTCTTGGCGCTCTGGCACGGTCATCCGGACGAGTTTCCGGTGAAGCGTGGCTGGCGGGAGGTGCTGGGCCAGTTCCGCACACTCTGGCGAGCCCACTGGCGGCTTGTCCCGCGTCTGAGGGAGACATTGACGCGTACTGGAGACACCACAGCAGTCCATCATCTCCGGTCCGGTAGGGCGCTGGACAGCTTTACCCACCAGTTCGATTGAGCCACCAGCATTGATGGCGTTGTTCGCGATCAATAATCGCGGCGCTCGGACGTGCCCTATTGGGTCTGCTGGGGTGGGGGGTAAGGCAGTCCGTTCATTCTGCACGGCTTGTGCTAGACTGGGCCAGGTTAAGGGGGAGAAATCAATGAGCGTATTGGATCAGCTGCGGCTGGATGGACAGGTTGCCGTTGTGACCGGCGGCGGGCGCGGCATTGGCGAAGGCATTGCCCACGCGCTGAGTGACGCGGGCGCCGCTGTTGTGCTGGCGGCACGGCGGTCCGATGAGGTTGAGAAGGTCGCCGCCGATATCACTGCCAAAGGCGGACAGGCGCTTGCCGTGCCCACCGATGTGACCAACAGCCAGTCTGTCGATGCGCTGGCACAGGCCGCGGTCGACCAGTTCGGCAAGCTGAGCATTTGGGTGAGCAATGCCGGCGGGTCGCGGTTTATGGGCCCCTTAAGCGACGTGCCGATGCAGGCCTGGCAGGATTGCTTTGACCTGAACGTCACATCGATCTGGACGGGGACCAACGCAGCCTCCAAGCGGATGGCGGATGGGGGGTCGATCATCAATATCTCGTCGCACGCGGCGCGGGTCGCTGTCCCGGGCGCGGGGCACTACGCGGCATCCAAGGCGGCGGTGAACAGTCTAACCATGACTTATTCGCGCGAACTGGCGCCGAAGATCCGGGTGAATGCGATTGAACCGGCCTTCATCCCGACGGAGGTGATGATGGATGCTCTGAAGCTGGAGGAGGGGGACCTGCCGAAGCTTCTGGAGCAGGCGCAGGTGCCCATCGGCCGCTTGGGCAAGCCGATGGATATCGGTGCCGCCGTTGTCTATCTGTCCTCCCCGGGGGCGAGCTGGGTGACTGGACAAATCTGGCCCGTGACGGGCGGGCTCTAGCCAACTGGGTTGTGGTTGGCGTCTTTGAAATCAAGGAGAACGACTATGGAAAAGAAAATGATCATGCCGCCGCACTTAAAGGCGCTGCACGACAACTGGCATTTCTCGCCCGGTGTGCTGGTGGGCGACACGCTTTATGTTTCAGGCGCTATCGGATATCTGCCCGACGGGACCATCCCGCGCAACCCGACGGCGCAGTACATCGCCTGTTTTGAAAACATCAAGGCGGTGCTGGAAGAAGCCGGCGCCAGTTTCGACAATCTGGTCGAGATGAAAAGCTACCACACCGATCTGCAGCACAGCCTGGCCGATTTCGCAGAGATCAGGGACAGATATGTCACCGAGCCCTTTCCGACCTGGACGGCCATCGGCGTGCGAGAGCTGTCAAACCGTGATCTCGTTGTTGAAATAGATGGTGTCGCGAAACTATAAAAAGAGGAAATGAAGTAAAAATTTCAATAAAATCTGAAACAACTATAGTTAAAATAAAAACATTACTATCTGATTAGCTAGTTGTTCATACTTTTCCCCGATTTCTTCGGAAAACGAGGCGGGTATGATTGATGTGGTGACGCCTGAACTAAGGCCGATGTATGCGGACCAACTGGAACAGATGTTCCGCCAGCGATATGAGATATTTGTTGAGCAACTAGGGTGGGACTTGCCGTCGAAAGGCTGTGCTGAGCGGCTGGAGAAAGACCAGTTTGAGAGTGCCGACGCGATATACATGTTGGTTAGCAGTGATGGAATCACTGTCGAGGGTTCGGTTAGGATGCTGCCGACCAAAAAACCGCATATGATGTCAGAAGTTTTCCGGCACTTGTGTCCTAAAGGAGTGCCGCAAGGCGAATACGTCTGGGAAGTCTCGCGTATGTATGTTTGTGCTCCCCAACGGTCCCGCGAGGAGCGAAGGGTTTTGGCACGTGCCCAGGCTATCGGGCTAATTGAATTTGGGCTTCTTTACGGGCTGGAGCAGATAACGTTTCAGACTTCGACTGACAAGATGCACCTGTTGGACAAGAATGGCTATGACTATGCTGTACTTGGGGACCCTGACCCGCAACCGGATGGAACGGAGAACGTCGCCTGTACAATGTTTGTAAGTGTGGCGTCGCTGCACAAAATGAGAGCAATCCATCAAATAGATGGGCCTGTCATACACATGCCCCGCCGTCTGCTAGCTGCATAGAGGGCAGGGTTCCAGCTAAACCTATTTCTCGCCAAAGCAGATACCATTTGCTAATGTTTCGCAACATGAGACTTTGATTGATGTGCCCATGATCGATTTGGTCCAAGAATTCGTGGAAGCTAGCAGACAATCGGAAAGTGAAGACGTGCTTCACGCCCGATTTGGCGAAACCATATCTGAATTAGGGTATGATCGCTTTTGCGCGTGGTCGCTTGTGGACCCTCAAGTAAGGCCCGATGGTTCAGTGCTTCTCATGAACTATCCTGAGCGCTGGACGTCTCACTATCGTGAGCGGGAGTATTGGCGGGTTGATCCGACATATCGACTGGGTATGCAGGGCACGGTTCCTTTTTTGTGGACAGATGTAGTTGCAGACAAGGGCCTTACGGCTGCTGAGCGCCAGTTTATGCGCGAAGCAGGGGATGCCGGACTGCATTATGGGCTGACTGTTCCGGTTAGAGGTGGTCAGGTGCGCCCAGGTAACGTAACAGTTTATAGTGAGGATCGGGAATTTGATCCCCGGGCAACTCACACGCTGCATTTGCTCTCCATATATTTGTATGAGGCAGCAAGCCGGATCAGTCTCGATCGCAGTAAGGAGAATCCCTACGCTCCACTGGTGCCGTTGACGGTCCGGGAATGCGAATGCATCAAGTGGGCTGCCTTGGGTAAGACCGATTGGGAGATTGGAGAAATCCTGGGGATTAGCCAATCGACCGCACATTTTCATATTGAGAAAGCCAAAAAGAAGTTTGGCGTTGCCACGAGAACCCAAGCGGTCGTTCAGGCGGTTGTGACCAATCAGATTATTCCATAGACCTGCACCAGGTTTTCGCGCGTGGCGTTTCGTATCGTTGGTGAGTTTCTGGATCGTGCGCACCATGCTGCTTCTGAGGCTATGTTGTGTGACCTTTTTGAAGCGTCACTTGGCAAGATGGGGTGCAATCGATTTTCGGCATGGTCGGATGACGCGCTTCATGGGAACTCGATGGGCGCGATTTCTATTGAACAATTTCCCCCTCATTGGTTAGCGGAAGTTCTGGACCGTCAGACTTGGCGCATTGATCCAATACCGCGTCTTGGGCGCTTGACGGTCAGTCCGTTTTTGTGGACCGATCCACAAGTCGAAGCTCAGTTTGATGAAACTGAAAGGCTCTTTATGAAGGAGGCCGAAGCCGCTGGTGTTTCGGGGGGACTGTTCATACCAGTTTGGTCCGCCGGTTCCACGCTCGGTAACGTGAGTGTATTTGCCGACGGCGAACCTGTTCATTCTGGTGCGGTTAATCGCCTACATAATCTTAGTGTCGTGTTCTACGAAGCCTTAAGGCGACTGAAAACAGTCGACGAGAAGATTGAGCCTAATGAGCTAGTGACAACCGAACGGGACTGTCTTTCCTGGTTGGCTCATGGCCAGGATGACTGGGAGATAAGCACCCTGCTGAATATCTCCGAAAACGAAGTTCGTATCCATGTTGGGCAAGCCATGCGCAAATTCGGTGTTCCCACCCGCACGCAGGCTGTCGTTCAGGCCATCATGACGGGTCAGATTGTCCCCTAATAATCTTGGCCTGCGTTGGCAGACCAACTTTTATTTTCTGGCCCTTGCGGACGCTTGCGCACTGAACCCCATTTGGTACGGTTGGGTGGAAAGACAGTTTTGTGTGATTGCTGATTGATTGGATGTTTCGCGAAGTAGAAGAGTTTCTTGAGGCAAGTCGCGCCGCCCAATCCGATAGCCAGATTGAGGCGATTTTCGCAAAGTCGATTGAGGCCTTGGGATTCGATGCATTCGTCGCTTGGACGGACGGTACTGAGGGCATTGAGCTGCCCGGCGGCGTGAAATCCGACAATTTTCCGGAGGATTGGCTGTCCTATTATCTGGATCGCCAATATTGGTCGGTCGATCCTATCTATCGCCTGGGTGTTAAGACACAGCATCCCTTCTTCTGGGGCGACCCGGCGTTTACCTCCCAGTTCAACCCGCGTGAAGTCGAGCTGATGGGAGAGGCTGCGCATGCAGGACTGCAGCAAGGCCTTGTTGTTCCGGTGCGTTATGCTAACGACCGTCCAGGCACCGTTTCGGTCTTGGGCGGTGCTGATCCAGGCAAGGGTGGGGCGGCGGTCAAGCTGCACAACCTTGCTGTATACTTTTATGGATTATTGCGTCGATCGTCGCAGCGCCGAAGTGCAAGGGGCTCTGAGTATGCAGGTTGTCTGACACAAAGGGAGCGTGAGTGTTTGCTGTGGTTGGCCGCTGGTAGAACAGATTGGGATATCAGCGCCATCCTCGGCGTCAGCGAATCGGGCGTGCGTCTTCACGTCGCACGCGCGATGCGCAAACTTGGTGTTCCAACGCGCACACAGGCCGTCGCGCAGGCGATTATTACCTCACAGATCATTCCCTGAGGCGCCTTACTAAGGCCAAATTATGCTGTGACGGTAATGGCTGGATTCTTACGGATCAGGCTAAGCTGTCCCGTTTTTTGGTTGCGAACGGATTTTGGCCGCAAAAGCCCTGTACAACCGAAACGCGTGGTTATAGTGTTTCAATACTGAGTCGATGGCCCACGGTTCAATATGTTTAGAGTTGTTCAGGATTTTTTAGATTCCGCGCTTGAAGCGCCCGATGAAGTCGCGCTCTGTAGCGCTTTCAGCCACGCCATTGATCAGGTCGGTTACAATCACTTTGCGGCGGGTTCAGCCCTGGGGTTTGTCGAGCGGCGCCCCGGCACAGTTTGGATACAGCGATATCCGGAAAACTGGGCTGAATACTATCTGGACCGCGAGTTTTGGAACATTGATCCCACGCTTCGGCTGATGCCCGAATATGGTGATCCATTCTTGTGGTCCGACCCGTCTTTGGCGCATCGTTTTACGCCTGAAGAAGAGGCGTTCATGGCAGAAGCCGCCGATGCCGGTGTGCGGGGCGGTGTCACCATCCCCATCAGGGGCGCCTTTATGTTTCCAGGCCAGGTTAACATTTATAGCAGTGAGGCAGAGGCGGCACCTCACGCTATCGCAAAACTTCACAACCTATCCGTGTATTTCTATGACCTGGCACGGCGCCTGTCCATGTCGGATCAGGGGGTAAGGCAACAACCCCTCAACGCGGCAGAGCGGGAATGCCTGCTCTGGGCCTCGCTCGCCAAACCGGATTGGGAAATCGCGGCATTGACCGGCGAGGCGGAGAAGAATGTGCGGCTCTGCATCAGGAACGCTCAGCAGAAACTGGGCGTATCGACCCGTGTTCAGGCCGTTGTGCAGGCGGTTTTGACCGAGCAGATCACGCTCTAACTCCTTAGAAACCAAGGTTTTTACCGGCTGGGCCTATCAAACCTATCTGATCAGGTAGTAGGCACGTGACGCGCACTGACTAGACTGGTGAGCGTTACATCGTTGGGCCGGCCTCAGAGCCGCTTGGTTCTGGGCCACAAGGGTAACCTCGCCGGGCATGGGCCGATTTTGCCCCGGCGGGGTTGTCCTGTTTCTGTGTGGCCGGTACTGATCGCCCAAGTTGATCGGGTCAGTCGATGGCCATCGGCATGTCGGGGTCTGCCGCCCAGTCCGACAGTGACCCGTCGTAAACCGCCACATTCTCATGACCGAGCAGCGTCAACGCGAAGGCGTCCTGCGTCGCGGCAATACCGCCGCCGCAATAGGTGATCACCCGTTCCGGGGTATCGGCTGGTGCTAAAGCGTCCTGCAAACTGTCTGCGTCCAGCAGCGTGTGATCCTCTGGATGGCTGAGCGCGACGGCGGGAATATTGATGGCGCCGGGAATATGCCCGCGCCGCGCCGCGATGGCGACCTCGCCGCGATACATTTGCTCCGTCAGGGAATCGATAATGCAAGTGGCACCGTCATCCATCGCCGCGCGCACCTCATTCTTACCGGCAAACAATTCGGGACGTGGGTTGGGGGTGAATGTTGCGTTGGGATAGGCCGAGGCATCGGTTGATACGGGCCGGCCCTCGGCTTGCCATTTATGCCAACCGCCATTCAGCACCGCGGCATTGTCAAACCCCATCGCCCGCAGCATCCACCAGAAGCGCGTTGCCCACATCGGCGGCCCCGCGCAATAGAGCACGACGCGGCTATCGTTTCCGATGCCCACACGCCCGGCCGCTTCAGCAAATGCGTCAGGACCGGGCATCGTGAAGCGCAGTTCGCTCGCCGTGTCGGAAAAGGCTTCGACCAGATCGATGAACCCGCTGCCGGGAATGTGACCCTTGTGCCAATGCTCTTGCCCGCTTTCGATCTGGACCGCGCCGTCCGCGCCCGGCGTCAGAAAGACCGTACAATCGAAAACACGCAGGCTTGAGTCCGTGAGTTGTTGTGCTAGGTCACCGGTCTCAATCAAGTATTCGGGATGTGCATACATCATGATTTCTCCCTTTTCCTCGCAGACAGCATATCGGATTCCGGCCTATCGCCGCCACGTTGGCGAACGTTATGACGCTGTGCTAAGAACCGCCGGCTTTCAGGACTTCAATGTGGGGATCAAGAGTGAAACAGCAGCAGGATATTGTCGGCGTTCTGGGTGCCGGAGCCATGGGGCGCGGCATCGTTCAGATCGCCTTGGCCGGAGGCTATCAGGTGCGCCTGTTCGATGCGAACGCAGATGCGGTTAGTGATGCGGTCGCCTTTGTCAGCCGGATGCTCAATCGCGCCGCTGAAAAGGGGCAGATGGAGCAGGTTGAGGCGGATCAGGCCATCGCCAATCTCACCCCTGTGGACTCCATGGCCGGTTTCGCGGACTGCGATATCGTGGTTGAGGCGATTCTCGAAGATCTCGACATCAAGCAGAAAGTCTTCGCTGAGATGGAAGAGCACGTCTCTGAAAAGTGCATTCTGTCGACCAACACATCCTCTTTGGGGGTGACGGCGATTGCAGCAGCCTGCACCCATCCTGAACGTATCGCCGGGTTTCATTTCTTTAACCCGGTGCCGCTGATGAAGGTGGTCGAGGTGGTGGAAGCCGTGCGGACCGATCCCAAGGTGACGGCGAAGTTGACAGAGTTTGCCCAGGAAATGGGGCACCGTCCCGTGGGTGCGAAGGACACGCCGGGATTTTTGGTCAACCACGCGGGCCGGGCTTTCGGGACCGAGGCATTCCGTATTCTTCAAGAAGGTATCGCCGATTTTGCTGTCGTCGATGATGTCATGCGTGACGCGGCAGGCTTCCGCATGGGCCCGCTGGAGCTGCTCGACCTTACCGGTCTTGATGTCTCATTTGCGGTCATGAACAGCATCTATGATCAGTTCTTCCAGGAGCCGCGTTACCGGCCAAATGCGCTGGCCCAGCAGCGGGTAGATGCGGGTCTCTATGGTCGTAAGTCGGGTGGTGGTTTCTATCAATATGAAGATAACCGCCGGGTCCCGGTACCGCCGGCCAAAGCGCCTGACACGCTTCCTTCGTCAATCTGGATCGGTGCTGCGTCAGACGCAGTCCAAACCTTGGTTCGTGACTTGTCAGGTGCCGCCGGTGTCACCGTCGAAGATGGCGATACGCCGACGGATAGCGCTCTTTGTTTGATTTCACCGATTGGCAAGGATGCCACGACCTCAGCGCTGGAACTCGGTATCAATCCTGAGAATACGGTGGCTATCGATCCACTGTTCGGGCTGGAGAGCCATCGAACGCTGATGACCACACCGGTCACGACGGCAGGGATGCGCGATGCGGCCCATGGCCTGTTCGGCACCAGCCCGATCCCGGTTTCGGTGGTTCATGACAGTCCCGGTTTTGTCGCGCAGCGGATTGTCGCCTGCGTCGTCAATATCGGTGCCGACATCGCCCAGCAGCAGATTGCGACCCCAGAGGACATTGATCCTGCCGTCAGGCTCGGTCTCGGTTATCCGCGCGGGCCTTTGGAATGGGGTGATGAACTCGGTGCGAAGACCGTCCTCGATATTCTTGAAGCCATGTACGACTTCTATGGCGACCCCCGCTATCGTCCCAGCCCCTGGCTGAAGCGCCGGGCGCTGCTTGGGGTGTCGCTCTCGACAGCAGAAGGTTAGGTTAGGCGGGCTGAACAAGGTCCAGACTGCCGCCGATCGACAACCGAAATGGCGCCGGGTCGATAAAGTCGCCGTCGATTTCCATCGCGTCGGCGTGAGCGATCTCAACCGACCGCGTTCGAACAAATGTGACGTCGGGCTGACGGGTGATTCTGCCTAGCCCAATGGCCAGCAGATAGCGTACGAGATCAATACGCCGCGTACCCGGCAGAATACAGGCGATAAGCGATGGGTCCTCCAGCCGCGCGTCGCGCGCGACGATGTAACCACCACCAAAGTGCTGCCCCTTGGCGACTACGACCCAGCCTGAACGATAAGTCTGGCCGTCGATGGTGACGTCAAACAGCTTACGGGAACCGAAAAGCAACTCGCGTAGACCGGCCAGGGCATAGGCAGTCCGCCCCAACCGTTGTTTCAGACCAAGATCGACCTTTTCGACGACGCGCGCATCAAAGCCGATGCCGGCCATCATCAGAAAATGCCGTGCGCCTGCTTTTCCCAGGTGAATAGGATTGGCTTGGCCTTGGGTCAGCGTCCGTGCGACCAGTCCGGACCTCTGGCGCAAACCGATATCCCGTGCGAGCACATTGGCCGTGCCCATCGGAATAATGCCCAAAGGCACGGGGCCACCCAGCAATCCGTTGGCGACCTCGTTGATCGTGCCGTCGCCGCCGGCGGCCACGACAATATGTGGTCTGGCCCCTTCGGGTCCTCTAAGCGCCGCGCGCGCCAGCTCTTCCGCGTGACCGGGATATTGCGTTCGCTGCAGCGCGACGTCTGCGCCGGATCGCTGCAGTTTTTGCAGGGTTTTGCGCAAGAATGCGGCCCGTTTCCTGCCTGCGGTCGGATTAAGAATAATCAGAATCCGCTTGCCATTACTGGTTCTTCTTTTGGGAGACATAAATCTGTAACTTGTAGCCCATAGATTGCGTGACACTACATTTAGTGATGTCCTTGATCATTACTTAAAGAGTTACAGTTTTATGATCAGACAGGCGGCCATCGTGGCACGGCAGATGATGCACGGCAGCGACGACATGCGTGGAGAGACTGTAGGAGACAGCGCTGGTTTGGGATCAGCGCGAATCCAGCAGCCGGAGGCCAGGCCGGTCCTTACCGAGGGCCAACTCAAATACCGGACGATCTGGATTTCAGATATTCACCTTGGCACCAAGGGCTGCAAGGCAGAATTTCTCCTGGATTTCCTGAAATATACAGAAAGCGAACAGCTCTATCTGGTTGGTGACATCATCGATGGCTGGCGGCTGAAAAAGACCTGGTTTTGGCCGCAAAGCCACAATGACGTAGTCCAGAAAATTCTGCGCAAGGCGCGTAAGGGCACTGAGGTCATCTATGTCACCGGCAACCATGACGAGGCGTTGCGTGACTTTGCCGGTCACTTTTTTGGCGGCGTGCTGGTGACTAACGAGATCGAACATGTTGGTGCCGACGGCCGCAAGTTACTCGTATTCCATGGCGATGCCTTCGATGCGGTCGTTAAACACGCCAGGTGGCTCGCCTTTCTGGGTGACTATGCCTATCACTCGGCGCTGACGGTCAATAGATGGGTCAACAATCTCCGCAACCGGTTGGGGTACCCATACTGGTCGCTGTCCGCCTATCTGAAACACAAGGTCAAGAACGCTGTTGAATATATCAGCCGGTTTGAAGACGCCGTAGCTCAGGAATGTGCGTCGCGGGGCCTAGACGGCGTTGTTTGCGGACACATTCATTTTGCCGAGATGCGTGAGATGCACGGCGTGCTCTATTGCAACGACGGTGACTGGGTTGAAAGCTGTACCGCCCTGGTAGAGCATTTTGACGGCCGTCTCGAATTGGTGCACTGGGTCGATATCATGGACCGCTATGACTTCGAAGGCCGGCCCGTTCCCGATAACGTCCCGCTGGAACGTGTTCCCGCGTGATATCCTTCCAAACGACCCCTCTGAGCAGCCCATGAAGATCGCGATCGTTACAGACGCCTGGTACCCGCAGATCAACGGGGTGGTTCGGACTCTCGATACGACACGGCAGGAATTGGAACAATTGGGGCATCAGGTGCTGGTCATCAGCCCAGCGGACTTTTCCACTGTTCCATGCCCCACCTATCCGGAAATCAGGCTGGCCCTTATGCCGGGCCGCGGGATCAGGAAGAAGCTGGAAGCATTCGGTGCCGAGTCGATCCATATCGCGACCGAAGGACCGCTAGGCTGGTCAGCCAGGCGTTATTGCAAGAAGCGGGATTTGCCCTTCACGACCGCCTTTCACACCCGGTTTCCTGAATATGTTTCCGCCCGCTTTCGTATACCCGTCTCTTGGGGATACGCCGTGATGCGCTGGTTCCATAAGCCCGGCGCGCGGGTCATGGTGTCGACCGAGCGGTTGGGCGAAGAACTCGAGCAACGGGGATTCGGCGAAGCCGTGCTGTTCCAGCGTGGCGTTGACATCGACCTGTTCAGTCCCGCCAACGGCGATGAGACGAATTTGCCACGTCCGATTCACACCTATGTTGGCCGGGTCGCCGTGGAAAAGAGCATCACAGATTTTCTCGATCTCGACCTTGAAGGCACCAAGGTTGTTGTGGGCGAGGGGCCACAGCTTGAGGAGCTGCGCCGCGACTATCCCGACGTCCAGTTTCCCGGCGCCCAGACGGGGACCGATTTAGCGCGCTACTTTGCCCAAAGTGACGTCTTCGTCTTTCCTAGCCGGACAGACACCTTCGGATTGGTGATGCTGGAGGCCATGGCCTGCGGCGTGCCTGTTGCCGCTTATCCGGTCCCCGGGCCCTTGGATGTTTTGGGGGACCGTGCCTGCCGAAGTGAGCGGTGCCCCAAAAACGCTGTCGGGTGCCTCTCCGACGATCTGGCCGATGCTATATCCGGCGCGCTGGCACTTGATCGGAATGCCTGCAGGGATTTTGCGCTTCTGTTCAGCTGGGAGGCATGTGCCAAGGAATTCGCCGCTAATCTGGAGCCTCTGCCCGGCGCGGCCTCGGCACCTGTTCCAATAGCTGCCGAATAGAGCAAAATCCCGATTGCAGCGGCGCTATGCCTCGGCGTAGCGTTTGGATCTATGTCGTATCTCAAAACAGGAGCGGGGAATGGGTGATCTGACAGGACGGGTTGTTTTGGTAACGGGCGCAGGGCGTCAGCGGGGCCTGGGCCGGGCCATGGCGTTGCGGCTGGCAGCCGACGGTGCCGATGTCGCGGTGTCGGCCTATCCACGCGATCCGTCCAGCTATCCCGCACATGAACAAGAGATGGGATGGAAGGGCGGCGAAAGCGTCGCTGAGGAAATCCGCGCCATGGGCCGTAAGGCGGTATCCATCGATTGCGACGTCACCGACCGGGACCAGGTGGAGGCGCTGATCGCCGGAACGGAAGAGGCTCTGGGGCCGCTCTATGGACTGGTCAATAATGCCGGGGTTGCCAGCGACGCAGGTGCAGCGCCGATCATCGAGATGGACGACGATCTCTGGTATTCGACGGTCGACGTGAACCTGAACGGCGTCTATCTGGTCTCCAAAATTGGCGCCAAAGCCATGCTTGACCATGGCGATGGTGGGACAATTGTAAACATCTCTTCAACGGCGGGACGGGTCGGCCTGGCCAATTACGGTGCCTATTGCGCGTCGAAATTCGGCGTGATCGGCCTGACGCAGCAGATGGCGCTGGAACTCGCGCAACAGGGCATTCGGGTTAACTGCATCTGTCCAGGTTCGACCGATACTGACATGATGGATGGCACCTTCCAGCGTACCGCCGATGTCATCAATATGGATTTTGACAAGGTCAAGGCCGGGGTTCGCAATGTCATCCCGATGCACCGGCAGGGGCTTCCGGAAGAACAGGCGGCGGCCGTCTCATTTCTGATGGGGCCCGACGCTTCCTTTGTGACCGGCCAGACACTCAACGTCGATGGTGGCTTGCGGATGCAATAGGTCTCGTTGAGCGCTTGAGCCTCTGATAGGGAATGCTGATGCGTTTATCGCCAGATCAATGTCATTGCGAGCGACCGAAGGAAGCGCGGCAATCCAGTGGTGGCCAAGCAGTGAGGTCTGGATTGCTTCGCTTCGCTCGCAATGACGAGTCAGTGAGTATTAGCCAATCCTCGCTACGAACGCATCAATGGCCTGAAGCGCCTCAGGCTCATCCAATAGCGGTACATGGCCGCGGTTTGGCACCGTGACCTGGATCAGGTCCGGCTTGCGTTTGACCATTTCATCAAAGGTTGGTTCGTCGAGAATATCTGACAGGATGCCGCGGATGGCGAGGGTGGGAATGTCGGCCATTCGGTCCCACAGGTCCCAGGGATCCCCCTGTGGTGTCGCGGTTTCGCGCACCGCGTCACCGATTTTCGGATCCATGTCCAGGCGCGGCACGCGAGTGTCGTCTTCACGGTAGCCGTTTCGCACCAGGGCCGGCCAACGGTCATCTGCGATGTCCGGCAGTGAGGCGCCATAGACCAGCTTGGCCTGTTTGATCGCGTCGTCCCAGCTGGTCACCGGCGGCAATTTGCCGGTATAGGAACGGATGCGCTCCAGCCCTTCCTCGGCGACGACAGGCCCTACATCATTGAGAACGACGCCGGCCAGTATGTCGGGTTTCATCGCGGCGACCACAAAACCGATCAGGCCGCCCAGCGAGGTCCCGATCCAGATCACCTTGTCGATGTTCAGATGGGCGAGCAGGGTGAACATGTCCTGCGCATAGGTAGCGGGATTGTAGTTCTTGTAGTTGGGGTCATAGTCAGAAAACCCTCGTCCGCGCAGGTCGGGACAAATCACCCGCCGCTGGGCCGATAAATGTTGCGCCAGGTCGGTGAAGTCGCGTGAGTTCCGGGTAAGGCCGGGTACGCAGATTACTGGCGTGTTCGTCGAGGCCGGATCGCCATAGTCCCGGTAGAACAGGGTCAGCCCGTCATGGCTCTGATAGGTATCCGTGCTTGCGTCGCCCATTGGCGTGCTCCCTTGGTCTCATGGTCCCGGCCCACTATAGGGGGGCCGGGAGGCCGTTAGAAGCTGACACCGAGGGTGATCGACCAGGTAAACGGATCGCCGTAATAGGCGGTCTGAATGTTGCCGACGCTCGAGAACTCCTGCGCGTCGGTTTTGTAGACCTCGTCGGTGATGTTCCTGAACGCGGTGATGAAGTACCAGTTGCCATCGTCTGGCTCCAAGGTCAGTGAGGCGTTCAACAACCAGAATCCGTCCTGGCTCAATACGTCGCGAATATCGACGCTCAGATAGTGGCGAGCTTTGTAGTTGCCATCCAGCCGGACCGTCGCGGTGCCCCAGTTCGAAATCTCCATCGTATAGGCGGCGCCCATCTGGATGGTCCATTTCGGTGCGAACGGAACTGGATCGTCGGACCGGTCGCGGAACGCGTCCATGAATTCCTTATAGTTGGCTTTTAGATAGCCCAGGCTGCCGAACAGCAGGAACTCGTCGGTCACTTGCGCATTTAGTTCCAATTCGATGCCGTAGGTTTCGATATTGGCGGCGTTCAGTACCGGGAAAGCAAAGTCAGGCAGCGGTGCATCCGGGTCTAGGATCGCCGAGACGCGGGCCTGGAAATCTTTGTAGTCGTTGTAGAACGCAGCCAGGTTGGCGGTGACCCGCCGGTCGGCGAATTCCGCTTTCAGGCCAACTTCATAGGTCCAGACGAATTCGGGATCATAGGCTTCTTCTTCACCGGGCGCATTAGCACGGCCATTAAAGCCGCCGGATTTGAAGCCACGGGCAACCCGGGCATAGACCAGCAGGTCGTCGGTGGCCTGAAAGTCAATGCTGAAACTGGGCGTCACCGCATCCCAACTTTCGCGATCTTCGAAGGCGAACTGGTCGAACAGGGCGCCGCTGAGGATGGCATCGGTTGTCCGGAAGTACTTCTTGCGATCATACGAGTAGCGAACACCGCCGGAGATCGACAGCCGGTCGGTGATATCGAATGTCACGTCGACGAATGCGGCCAACGACGTGGTGTCCAGATCGTCGTCAATGGTGCGCAGGAACGTCAGCGGCGCACCGGCGAAAGTCAGAAAATCGTCGGCAAAAGCAAGCTGTTCGGAGACATTTTCCTCATCCAGGTAATAGACGCCAAAGATCACGTCCCAGCGATCCTGTACGTAGTGGAACCGCAGTTCCTGGCTGAACTGGCTTTGGTCGATGCCGACAAAAACATCACCGATTTCAAATGGCGTGGCGTCAATGTCGATATAGAAATCCGGCTTCAACTCGCGATAAGCGGTGATCGAGGTGATCGTCAGCGCGTCGCTGGCTTCCCAGCTCATCCGGAGTGAAATGCCCCAATGATCCAATTCTTGCCCGCGATCATCCGCGAACCCGGTCGAGCCTGTGAAGTCATACTCTGTGGTCGGTGCAGGGAGAATGGTCCGCGCCCCGAGCAGCAGGTCAACCTGCTGCAGATCTGACTCTTGCCGGCCAAGTGTCAATTCGGTGCGCTGCCGTGTGTAATCGAAGCTTAGGTCGGCATCGAAATTGTCCGTGGGGGTAAACACAATTGCAGCACGGGTGACGATCGTGTTGTCGTCATTAAACTTGCGGCCGGTTGCGGGGTCTTTGACGATGCCGTCCCGGTTCGACGTCAGGAAGGACGCACTGAAGGCCACTTTGTCTTCAATGATCGGGCCACCGAAGAAGGCTTTGCCATCGACGCGGCCGAAGCGGCCGGCTGTGACCTCGCCAAAGGCTTCGAATTCATTACCCGGGCGGCGGGTCACCAGCTTGATCGCGCCACCGATTGTGTTCTTGCCATAGAGCGTGCCTTGTGGGCCGCGCAGGACTTCGATCCGTTCGATGTCGAAAATTTTGAAAAGTGCACCCTGAATCCGCGACATGTAGACGTCGTCCAGATAGACCCCGACACCAGGGTCAAAGCTTTGCAGCGCGTCTGGTTGTCCGAGCCCACGGATGAAAATGTTTGCGCTCGACGAGGACCCGCGGCCGAGCACGATGTTTACATTGGGAACAGAGACGCCGAGATCCTCAAGGTCGTTGGCGCCCATGTCTCGCAGGCTGAGCGCGCTGAAGGCGGTCACCGCAGCAGGAACCTGCTGCACAGTCTCTTCACGGCGCCGGGCGGTGATGGTCAGCGTTTCCGAGACTCTGTTGGCCGATGACTGATCGGGCGTCACGGCTGATGGATCAGCCTGGGCGGCCACGGGTGGGGCGGCCAACAGAGCCAGGCCAAAAACGGTGGGCAACAAGGTATGGCTGAGGCGGAACTCAGGACAAGTCATGGCGGTCTCTCCCTACCGGCTGTTTTTTTAAACACTTGTTGAAAACAGGTGGACATCTTGGTTGCAATCGTTGCAACTCGTCAAGAGTTTTTAATTGAACGTTGAAATAAAAAAATTGACTTCAATCAGTGTTCCGGGTCAGCTTTCTGGGCGTTTACGTACAAGCCGGATGGAGGGAGCGCATTGTGGTGAAGGCCCAACAATCTGGCCGGTCCGGGGGGTCCCGAAAGGGAGATGCAACCAAGCTGAAAATCCTGGATGCGGCAGAAAGCCTGTTTGCCCATAAGGGTTTTGATGGCGTCACCGTGCGGCAGATCACACGCGAGGCAGAGGTCGATGTCGCCTTGGTCAACTATCACTTTGGGACCAAGCGGGAGTTGTTTGACTCGGTGTTGATGCGCCGCGCAGAAGTGGTCAATCAGGACCGCCTTGATGCCTTGCACGGCGTCAGCCGGGAAGCTGCGCCTGACGCCCCGACGGTTGAGGCGATTATTCATGCGTTTCTGGAACCCTTGCATCAGCGGGTGGCGAGCGCCGATTCAGGGTGGAAAGACTATTTTGCTCTCGTCGCCCAGGTGAACAGCTCACATGATTGGGGCGGGGAGGCGATGACCCGCTATTTCGACCCCGTCGTGCGGCAGTTTATGGTCGCTCTGCAGCAGGCATTGCCGGATTGTCCGCCGGAAAACCTCTATTGGAGTTATCACTTTCTGTCCGGTGCGTTGACGCTGTCCTTTGCGGAGACGGGACGTATCGACAATCTCTCCGCCGGGATGTGCCAGTCCACCGACCATGATGCGCTTTATCCTAGGATGGTGCGATATTGTGCAGCCGGGTTTCAGGCGTTGTGTGAGCCGGCCGCACCGCAGAATTAGGCCCGCTCGGTTGGTTTTGTGCTGACTCTCATTGAAGTCGTTGAGACGGACATGTAAGAGTTTCGGTCTATTTTCTAGCGCAGAAAGGCCCCTGTGTCTGACTCCAATGCCAATCCTGTTCTCGGACGCTGGGCAACGCTTGGTGAAGCGGCGCGCATCTTTGATGTCGAGCCAGAGAAGCTGCTGAAACAGCTTAAGCGCGGCAAGCGGCGGGGGACGCAGATTGGCAACAACTGGTTCGCCTATATCGATCCGGAGACCGAAGCCACCGCCGGCGAACGAGATGCGGCAGCCTCGGGCGACACCCCCGGTCAGGCAGCAGCGATTGAAGAATTACAGCAGCAGAATGCTGAACTTCGTGAGGCCGTTGCGCGGTTAGAAGAGGGTGACGTGCCTGAAGCACCGGCCGCTGAAGCACCAGCCGAAACCGGCCGCGAACGGGGTGTCGATCTGATGCCGCTGGTCGACCGGATCGCTGAGCTGCACCAATCGTCCCAGGCGGAGATTGAGTTTCTACGCAGCGAACTGAAAGCGGTACGCGAGCAGCATGCAGACGAAATGCGGCGCAAGGATATCCTGCTTCAGCAGGCGCACAAGTCGTTGCAGCAGGCGGTCCAGGCGCACCGGCCGCAACCCCTTTCGCCGCCACGCGTATCGGGCGCAGAAATCGAGAAACTGCGCCGGGAGCGCACACAGACGACGCGGTTGTTGCGGGATATGTCGTCGCTGATGGCGGTCATGTACCGCCAGATCAAGAATCCATAATCCTGATTTAGCTGCCGCGCACCAGCCGGACCAGCGCGTCGAAGATCATCAGCAGCAAATAGACGCTTAGCCCGAAAATAACGGCGATACAGAACGTCTTGAAATGGCCTTTGACCGACGACCAGAGCCGGGGCCATAGGGGTTCAGAGCTAGTGCTCATTGACCGCCGAGCAGGTCGGGCCGGGGTACACCGTTTAAAACGAGCATTCCGTTTCGCAGTGTAGCGTCGACCACAAAGTCGTCGCCTTCACGACGGATCAGCGCTTGGGCCAGCATTCCATTGACGCGTCCGCGCGCGGCGGTCTGGGCGAGTTGTTCCACCGCGTCGTCCGTTACCTCCCGCCCGGTTTCTTCAAGACTGGCGCGAATGGTGTCCAAGGTATCGCGCGAGACGGCCCAGAGCACCGCGCTCTCAGAGGCCCTGGCCGATAGTGTCCCCTCCAGCCTGGTCACAATGGACACCGGCAAAAGCACGTTCAGAGGGTCGTCGCCTTCGATACCCAAGGAGGCCGTTGCGGTGGCGGTGCCTTCGGGAACATTCAGGGTCAGATTGTTCAGGTCCAGCCGCGTGTCGGGCGTTATCAAGGCGGGAAGGCTCAGCGCATAGGCGAGCCCCACGCGCTGTTCCTGCTGCTCCGGCGTCAGGCCCGACGTCGACGCGGCCAGTACTTCGCGGTAAAGACTTGCCAATGCCTGCCCGTTGAGCCCCGTCAGTGACAGCTGAGCGGTGGTGTCGGTCAGCTCGAGTTCGTCTGATTTGAACGCGCGGACCATCTGTCGAAGATCAACCCGCATGCCCCGCTCGTCAGCGGCGACGGCAATCTCCATATCCCCTTTAACAACCGTATCCGGCGCCTCAAGGTCACTCAGGACCGCGAATTTGAATTCCACCTGACCGTCAAACAGCGCAGTGATTTTCTCGGACAGCTGTTCAAGTGCGGGGCCGGGATCAGTGCCCGTTTCGGCCAAAGATCTTGTGGTGCTGCCATAGGCCGCCAGAAACTGCTCCATGGCATCAGCGGGGAGATTACTCAATGAAACCGTCCACGCCGTCTCGCCAATTTCGGCGCCTCCCGCCAATCCGCCGCTGACCCGAAGTTCGCTGGCCGCGTCGATGCGGCCTGCTGCGTCGCGCACCAGATCGGCGCGATAGGTTATGTCTTCAAAACGGTTTTCACCGGCTTCCGGGGTGTGGAAACGTATGTCGGGAATCGCAAACCCGGACTGTCCCAGCCACAAATGTTCACCGTGCAGGGTTTGTTCACCGGTCCACGTGATGCTGTCGATCATCATCATATTCTGATCGGTTTCAACGCGAAGCATCGGTGATCGAAGGTCGTATTGCACCTGCTTGCCATCGGTGATCAGGGTGGCTGCGATGCCGTCCCAGCGCACCGATCCGCCGTTTTCAAGCATGCCTGTGAAGGGCGGGTTTGTAAGCTCCGTATGCGATCCGCCGTCCAGGCCGTAACGGGTATCGACCGTAAAGAGGGCTGAACCACCCAGATACGCCGCCAGGACTTGAAGCAGGTCAGAGGGGGGCGTCACCTCGGTGCGGGCCTGGGCCAGGCCGAGGCCCGGCGCGCCGCCCGCTAGCAGGAGTGGGCCGTGCGTCAGGCGGTGAGTCAGTTTCCAGGTCTTGTCATTCGATGGCAGGCCGAATTCTGCCATGATCATATCGTAGGAGTCCGCGAGTTGGCCAAGGGGCTCGATCGTGCTGGTGGCGGTTGATGAAAACCAGCCGCGCTCATAAGACGTCACCGTGACCTTGTAGACGCCTGCCTGCTCTATCGTGTCGAATGACGCCCTTAGAGCGTCTTCGGCCTGTTTACCGACAAGGCCCGGGGCGCCGATCAACAGGGCAGCAAGGACCACCGCGATGACTACAATGCCTATCAGGAGCTTCTTCATCGCGAGCGGTCTTTCAGGGCCAGGGTTCTTGATGGAACGTTTGGAGGTTGGAAAAGTTGCGCCAGTCTAAGCGGTGTGCCCCTGAATTGAACAGTGCGAATAGGGTATTATCGTGTTGACAAAACGGCTTTACGGGTTCCGCCGCAACACCTTGCCGGGATTCATGATGCCTTGAGGATCGATCGCCTGTTTGATCCGCCGCATCAGCTCAACTTCGGTCGGCGACTTGTAGCGTTCGATCTCCTGGACCTTGAGCTGTCCGACGCCGTGTTCGGCGCTGATACTACCGTCCATATCGGCGACGATGTCGTGTACCACGCGGTTTATCTCTTCCCAGCGATCGAGGAAGGCCTGTTTGTCCGCGCCCTCTGGCTGACTCAGATTGAAATGGATATTGCCGTCGCCGATGTGCCCAAACGGGACAGGCCTGATACCGGGGATCAGCGCCTCGACGGCGGCGCCCGCCCGGTCGAGGAATTCGGGGATGCTGCTTATCGGTACCGAAATGTCGTGTTTGATACTGCCACCTTCGAACCGTTGGGCTTCCGAAAGGGCCTCGCGCAGCCGCCAGAGGCCAGCCCGCTGAGCCTCGGATTGCGCGACGACGCCATCGGCTGCGATCTGATCCCTTTCTGCTCGGACAAAGATTGATTCCAGTAGGTCTTTCAAATCGGGGTCTGTGGCGGCTGACGACAGGTCAATCAACGCATACCAATCATGTGGATAGACCAGTGGGTCGCGGCAGCCAGGCATATGCCGGATGACGAATTCCATGCCGATCCGCGGCATGATTTCGAGGCTGGTCAGTGTATCGCCCGCAGCTGTGCGCGCCAGGCTCAACAGATCAATTGCGGCGGCGGGTGATGGAATGCCCAACAAGGCCGTCGCCGATTGAACGGTTTTGGGAAACAATTTCAGCGTGGCTGCCGTAATCACGCCCAAGGTCCCTTCGGCGCCCATGAACAGGTGTTTTAGGTCAAAGCCGGTATTGTCCTTGCGCAAGGAGCGCAAGCCATTCCAGATCTGTCCGTCGGGCAGCACCACTTCCAGCCCGAGCACAAGGTCACGGGCGTTGCCATACCGCAAGACCGTGTTGCCGCCGGCATTGGTCGACAACAGGCCGCCGATCTGGGCCGTCCCTTCCGATGCCAGGCTTAGTGGGAACAGCCGGCCGGCCTGATCCGCCGCCGCATGAACATCCGTGAGAATACAGCCTGCCTCGGCGGTCATCGTGTTGGCGTTGGCGTCCACCGCCCTGACGGTGTTCATACGGCCAAGCGACAGCACGATCTGGGATCCGGAGGAATCCGGCATCGCGCCGCCCGCCAAGCCTGTATGACCGCCCTGTGGGACAACCCCAATACCCTTTGAATGACAATAGGAAAGGACTTCAGACACCTCGGTTGTGGATTGAGGCCGTGCGATCAGGGGGGTGATCCCCTGCCACCGGTCCCGCCACTCCGTCAGATGGGGCGCCATATCGGCGGGATCGTCGATATAGCCACCAGGCCCGAGGATGGATTTCAGTGCGTCCAGGTCCATCACCTATCTCGTGGCGCCGCCGCACGGTCCAGCCGGTCGTTGATGGCGCGCCCCAAACCGATTTCCGGGACTGGCATCACGGCGATACACGCAGTGCCGGATGCGTCGAGATCACGCAGCATTCGGAACAGATTGGCGGCCGCTTCCCGCAGGTCGCCTGTGAGGCTCAGATTGGCGTATGGCGTTTGACCGGGGCGGGGTTCGCCGAATCCCAGTAGAACCTCACCCGGCCTTTGGTCGCGGGCGTTGAGGCGCAACTTTGCGCGCGGCGCATAGTGGCTCGCCAATTGGCCAGGGGCGGTGACTTGCGACGTCTGTGTAAATGCACTTACTTTGACGCCGAGGCTGCTTTCAAGGTCCTCCATAGGAATTCCACCCGGGCGTAGAAGCCTAACCTCGTCACCCTCGACCGAAAGTATAGTGGACTCAAGTCCCACGCTACAGGGGCCGCCGTCGATCACAAGCGACAGAGGGAGGGCCTCAGCGACAGCGCTTGCCGTTGTCGGACTTAACCGTCCTGACGGGTTGGCGCTGGGGGCGGCTAATGGGTTTTTGTACGCCTCAAGCACGTCTCTGGCCACCGGATGTGCTGGTACACGTATGGCCAACGTGTCCAATCCCGCCGATGCAAGTAAGGAGACGGGACAATCAGGTCGCCTGGGCATAACCAGAGTAAGCGGACCCGGCCAGAATTCCCTGGCAAGTTTCTCCGCCAGGCTTGATACCACCACCAGTGATCTGGCGGCATCCAGATCATGGCAATGGACAATTAACGGGTTGAACTGGGGCCGCTGCTTCAGCGCGAATATCTGCGCGACGGCGTCACCACTGGTCGCGTCAGCGGCTAGTCCATAGACGGTTTCCGTGGGCAGACCGATGGGATGACCGGCACGCAATAGCGCTACGGCGCGCTCTATCGTCGCGTCTGTTGGAGGCTGGATGGCAGCCTTATGATGCGTTGCTACAGACATTTGCGGCCCTACATAACCCAATTCGGCGTTGGTTTCCGCATCCTTCCTCCCTAGGATGCCCGCCATGGATAAACCAATTCTCAGCTATCCGTGGGACGAGTTACCGCCCGCAGGAACCACCTCTGAAGTTGCGCCCGGCGTCCGGTGGCTGCAAATGCCGCTGCCTTTTGCCCTCGACCACATCAATCTCTACCTGATCGATGATGGCGACTCCTGGGCGATTGTCGATACCGGCATCCGCGGTGATGAGACCCGTGGCTATTGGGAACAGATCATCGCCAATGAACTTGATGGCAAACCCATTGGCAAGGTGATCGTGACCCACATGCACCCGGACCATGTGGGCCAGGCCGGGTGGCTCAGCCGCCATTTTAATGCAGAGTTCTGGATGTCGCGCGGTGAGTACTATTATGCGCGGGCGATTGAAGGGAGCAGTTCGGACGAATTTCAGGATGCGGCGATTGATTTTTTCCGCATGGGCGGCCTACCTCAGAAGACACTTGATCACATTCGCAAGTCGCGCTGGGGAAACTACCACAAGAGCGTTGAGCCGATTCCGATTGGCTACCGCAGGCTCATCGACGGTGATGCGCTGACAATCGGTGGCAATGAATGGCGGATCGTAACGGGCAGCGGACATTCGCCCGAGCATGCGTGCCTTTATTGCGAGGAACTCGGCCTGCTGATTTCAGGGGATCAGGTGCTGCCGCGGATCACCTCCAATGTCAGCGTCAATCCGAACGAGCCGGAGGAAAACCCTCTGAAATTCTGGCTGGCGAGCCATGAAAAGTTCATGGGTCTGCCAGACACGGTGCTTGTGCTGCCGTCGCATAACAAGCCATTTTTTGGGCTGCACGCGCGGCTGCAGTATTTGATCGACCACCACGAGGATCGAATGCTCGCCGTTGAAGAGGAATGTACGACCGCTAAAACGGCCTATGAGTTGCTGCCGGTCATGTTTGAGCGTGAGCTGGATGATTTTCAAATGACCCTGGCGCTGGGCGAGTGTCTGTCCCATCTTCACCTGTTGATGGATCGGGGCCGGCTTTCTCGCGAAATGTCCGCCGATGGCATATATCGTTACCTGAGTATCGACCCGTCCCTGGCACAGCGTGCGCATCCCGATACGCACGATCCCAAGGACGATGTACCGATCATGGTCTAACGCATTAACTGATGGAGATCGGGGATGGTTTATCCCTGGCTGAAAACATATCCCGAAGGGATCGATTGGAACCAGACGTTCGAGGCACGCCCTGTCTATGAGGCGCTGGAGGTGGGTGCCGCAGGCTGGCCGGGTAATGTTCATCTGGACTTTCTGGACCGGACATTCACCTTTTCCGACACGCTGAAACTGGCTAACCGGGCCGCCAAGGGGTTTCAGGCGCTCGGCGTCAAAAAGGGCACAAAGGTCGGGCTGTTTCTGCCCAACTGCCCGCAACAGGTGGCGGCCTATTACGGTATTTTGAAAGCCGGCGGCACGGTGGTGAACTACAGCCCGCTCTATTCAGAGCCTGAATTGCTGTATCAGATCGAAGATTCCCAGACCGACATCATGGTCACGCTCGATCTGGAAGTGCTCTATCCCAAAATGCGCACGCTGCTGGACGAAAGCCGGGTGGAAAAACTGGTTGTCGGCAGCTTGCAGGACATGATGCCACGCACCAAGGGGGTCTTGTTCTCGCTGCTGCGCCGCAAGAATATCGCCAAGGTCGACAGTGATGACAGGCACGTCTCCTGGGATACGCTTCTGGACAATGACGGCGCCTATCAGCCGGTTGAAATCGATCCGGAAGAGGATTTAGCGATTCTTCAATACACCGGGGGTACCACCGGTACGCCCAAGGGCGCGATGCTGAGCCACGCCAACGTCTATATCAACGCGCTGCAGAACAAGGTCTGGCTCCAGGGGTTTGAAGAAGGCAAGGAAACAACAATCGGCGCCCTGCCGTTCTTCCATGCCTTTGCGATGACGACCATGTTGGTCATGGCCACCATGACCGGGACCCGGATCATCCTGCATCCCCGGTTTGAGCTCGACGACATCGTCCGCGACGTGATCCGCAAGAAGCCGACATCCCTGCCCGGGGTGCCAACGATGTTTACCGCGCTTGCAGACCATAAGGACACCAACAAGACCTCATTTGCCTCGCTCAAATGGTGCATGTCGGGCGGGGCCCCACTACCCAATGAAGTGCGCGAGCATTTTGAATCAGTCACGGGGGCCAAGATCGTCGAAGGTTATGGCCTGACCGAGACGTCACCGACGGCGGCCTGCGGCCTCCACTTCGGCCTTAACAAGAACGGATCGATTGGTCTACCGCTGCCGCAAACCAAGCTGATCATCGTCGACCGAGAAGACCCGACGCGGATTCTGCCCGTGGGTGAACACGGTGAAATCACCGTTGCAGGACCGCAGGTGATGAAGGGCTACTGGAACCGGGAGGACGCGACAGCAGAGACCATCGTCGACGGCCGCCTGCGCACCGGTGATGTCGGTTATATGGATGAAGATGGCTACACCTTCATCATCGACCGGATGAAAGACATGATCCTGGTCGGGGGCTTCAATGTCTATCCACGCTTTGTCGAAGAAGCGATCCACAAGCATCCGGCGGTGAAGGAAGTTACCGTCATCGGTGTGCCTGACGACTATACCGGGGAAGCGCCCAAGGCGTTTGTCGTATTGAAGGACGGCGAGGGCCCGGTCAGTGCGGAGGAACTCGATACGTTCCTGCGTGAGCATATCGGCAAGCACGAACTGCCGCGCGAGATCGAGTTCCGCGATGAACTGCCCAAAACCATGGTGGGCAAGCTATCGAAGAAGGAACTGGTCGCCGAAGAAGCAGCCAAGTTGACTGAGGATGCGCCGCAGCTGCCTCAGGATGAAGTGGCCGTTGACTCCAATCCCAAGATTGAGGTGGAAGAAGTCGACCTAGCCAGTAGCGAGACAGCCGGGACTGACGAAACTGAACCAGAAAAACGCGAGGTTGTTTCCTCGTGACCACGCTGCTGGTTTCGCATAATGACTGCCTCTATCACGACACGACACCGGCGCATCCGGAGTCGCCGGACCGGTTGCGCGCTGTGCTGCGCGCCCTGGAAGACGAGCAGTTTCAGTATTTGGCGCGTGATGACGCGCCACTCGCGACGGACGAACAGATTTTGCGCGCGCATCCGGCTGGCCATATCCAATGGATCGGCGCGTCGGTCGACCGGGCGGCGCAGGAGGATCATGTCTTTCTGGATGCCGATACCGTCGTGTCGCCCGGATCGTTTCTGGCCGCCCGTCGTGCCGCGGGGGCGGTCTGTCACGCGGTCGGGTCTGTTGCGCTGGGTGAGGCATCGAACGCGTTTTGCGCCGTCCGGCCACCAGGGCATCATGCGGAACAGACCAAGCCCATGGGCTTTTGCCTGTTCAACAATATCGTGGTTGGCGCGCTCGAGGCGCGAGAGAAATACGGGTTGGAGCGCGTCGCCGTCGTCGATTTCGACGTTCATCATGGCAACGGCACCCAGGCGATGTTTGAGCGAGATCCGAAACTGTTCTTCGCGTCGACCCACCAGTCACCGCTCTATCCCGGCACCGGTGCCGCAAACGAGCGCGGTGTGGGCAATATTCTGAACGTGCCGCTGGCACCCGGTGGTGACGGTGCGGCGCTTGAGGCGGCGCTGCGCGATGCGGTAGTTCCAGCACTTGAGGCGTTTGAACCTGATCTGATCATGATTTCTGCCGGATTTGATGGGCATAAGGGTGACCCACTGGCCAATTTGAACTACGAAACCGAGGATTTTGGTATAGCAACAGAGCTGCTATGCGAGGCGGCACAGCGCTTGTGTCAGGGGCGTGTCGTCTCTACCTTGGAAGGCGGATACAATCTAGGTGACCTCGCTGCCAGCGCGGCGGCGCACGTCGCTGCTTTGATGCGGTACTGAATAGGGAGAGTGGTGCCGATGGCGGATCAACCCGCTGAATTACCGGAAGATATTGCTGCCATGACGTTCGAGCAGGCGCTTGCCGAGCTGGAATCCGTGGTCGGTAAGCTCGAAAGCGGGCAGGTTGGTCTGGAAGAATCGATCGACATGTATACGCGCGGGGCGTTGCTGAAACAGCACTGTGCCGCCAAGTTGGCGGACGCCCAGGCCCGAATTGAGAAGGTCGTGGTTACAGGCGACAAAATCACCGCAGAACCGGCTGATCTGGGCTAGAGGCCGACTTGACCGCAGCGACCGATATCGCCCTTCTCAGCGAAGAAATGGGCAAAGTTTCAAAAGCCATTGATGGCGCCCTGGGGCGGATTTTGCCGACGTCGGAAGGTCATGAAGCCCAGCTTTTCGAGGCGATGCGCTATGCATCGCTGGCTGGTGGCAAGCGGCTTCGGCCGTTTCTGGTTCTTGCCAGCGCCTCGTTGTTTGACGTCCCGACCGAGCGGTCGACCCGGGTCGCCTGTGCGCTGGAATGCGTGCATACCTATTCGCTGGTGCATGACGATCTGCCGTGCATGGATGATGACGATTTGCGGCGCGGCATGCCGACCACTCACAAGAAGTTCGATGAAGCGACGGCGGTACTCGCGGGCGACGCGCTCTTGACCTATGCCTTTGAAATCCTTTCTGATCCGGAGACCCATCACGATCCGCTCGTGCGCGCGGAACTGGTTCATGCCTTGGCGAAAGAATCAGGCGGCCATGGCATGGCAGGCGGTCAGATGATCGACCTTCTGGCGGCTGATCACGAAATGGACATCGGCGAGGTCACGCGGCTGCAGCAGATGAAAACCGGGGCGCTTATCCGGTTTGCCGTTGAAGCGGGCGGTATTATGGGCCGCGCAACGCGGGATCAGTTCCATGCCCTTCAGAACTATGCGCACGACCTTGGCCTGGCATTCCAGATCGTCGATGATCTGCTTGATGTCGAAGGCTCGGAAGAAGAGATGGGAAAAGCTGTTGGCAAAGACGCTGACGGTGGCAAAGCAACCTTTGTCTCCCTACTTGGAATAGAACGGGCCAGGACACAGGCCGATATGCTGGCGTCGCAGGCTGTCGTGCACCTGGACATATTTGACGATCGCGCCGAATTGCTGCGGCTATTGCCGCACTTCGTCGTGAACCGGCGTCATTAAGGGAGGGACACCTTGAGTGAACCGACACCATTGCTGGACACAATCAACAGCCCGGCTGACCTTCGAAAGATAAAGACGAAGGATCTGCGTCAGGTCGCTGATGAGTTGCGGCTGGCAACTATCGATTCCGTATCGCGTACCGGCGGGCATCTGGGGGCTGGCCTAGGTGTTGTGGAACTGACAACGGCAATCCATCATGTGTTCAACACGCCTGAAGACCGGCTGATCTGGGACGTCGGGCACCAATGCTATCCGCACAAGATTCTGACCGGCCGCCGTGACCGCATGGATACCCTGCGTCAAGGTGGCGGCATTTCGGGTTTCACCAAACGGGCCGAGAGCGAATATGACCCGTTTGGCGCGGCACATAGTTCGACGTCGATTTCCGCTGGGTTAGGCATGGCCGTCGCGCGTGATCTGTCGGACGGCGACAACAATGTCATCGCCGTTATCGGCGACGGGTCGATGAGCGCCGGCATGGCTTATGAAGCGATGAACAATGCCGGATCGATGGACAAACGGCTGATCGTTATCCTGAATGATAACGACATGTCGATTGCTCCACCTGTCGGCGCTATGAGTGCCTATTTGGCGCGACTGCTCTCGTCACGATCCTATCTCGGCATTCGCGAGATTATGAAGCAGATCGCCAGCGTGTTCCCGCGCTCGATCGAAGCGCGTGCCAAGCGGGTCGAGGAATATGCCCGCGGCATGGCGACGGGCGGTACGCTGTTCGAAGAGCTGGGTTTCTATTATATCGGCCCGATTGATGGCCATAATCTGGATCATCTGCTGCCGGTTCTGAAGAACGCGCGCGACTCAAATCATGGGCCTGTGCTGGTTCATGTGGTGACCAAGAAAGGCAAGGGCTACCCGCCGGCAGAGGCGGCCGCCGACAAATATCACGGCGTCTCCAAATTCGACGTGGTCACCGGCACCCAGGTCAAGGCCAAGGCCAATGCACCCAGCTACACCAAGGTGTTTGCCGGTGCGTTGATCAAGGAAGCCGAAAAAGACGACAAGATTGTCGCCATTTCAGCCGCTATGCCGTCCGGCACCGGGCTTGACCTGTTCGGGCAGGCCTATCCGGACCGGTGTTTTGATGTCGGCATTGCCGAGCAACATGGCGTCACTTTTGCGGCCGGTTTGGCCTCGGAAGGGTACCGGCCCTTTGCGGCGATCTACTCAACGTTCCTACAGCGCGCCTATGACCAGGTGGTCCACGACGTGGCGATCCAGAAGCTGCCGGTCCGGTTCGCCATTGACCGGGCCGGGCTGGTCGGCGCTGACGGCCCGACCCATGCGGGTTCTTTTGATGTGACCTATCTGTCGACCTTGCCCGGCTTTGTTGTGATGGCGGCATCGGATGAGGCCGAGCTTGTCCATATGGTGGCAACGGCGGCCCAGCTTGATGACCGCCCCTCTGCATTCCGTTATCCGCGTGGGGAAGGCGTTGGCATCGATATGCCCGAAGCCGGCATTCCGTTGGAGATCGGTAAAGGCAGGGTGGTCCGCGAAGGCTCAAGCATTGCCCTGCTGTCGTTTGGTGGGCGGTTACAGCAGTGTCTGAAAGCGGCTGACTGGCTGGGCGGCCACGGCTTCTCGACCACTGTCGTCGATGCCCGGTTCGCTAAACCGCTCGATCATGACCTGATCCGCCGGCTGGCCAAAGAGCATGAAGTTCTGCTGACCCTTGAAGAAGGCGCTATTGGCGGGTTCGGGTCTCATGTGACGCATTTCCTCGCCGAGGATGGTTTGCTCGACAAGGGCCTGAAATTGCGCTCGATGGTGCTGCCGGACCGGTTCATCGATCAGGACAAGCCTGATCTGATGTATGATGCTGCGGGCCTGAATGCCCCACAGATTGTCGAGAAGGCGTTGGGCACGCTGGGCCTCGATCAGGCCAAGATCGAGGATATTGTCCGCCAGCAGAGCGCCTGACGGCCACCAATTCATGGCCAAGAAACGCGTCGACGTGCTGCTCGTAGACCGGGGGCTGGCAGAAAGCCGCGCGCGTGCGCAGGCCCTGATCATGGCGGGTAACGTCTATTCGCAGACCCGGCGGATCGACAAGGCTGGACAGACCCTGGCTGAAGATGCCGACCTGGAGGTCAAAGGCCGCGACCATCCCTGGGTCAGCCGCGGCGGATTAAAATTGGCGCACGCCATTGATTACTTTGATCTCGATCTTGCTGGGAAGACAGCACTTGATGTCGGCGCGAGTACCGGCGGCTTTACGGATGTCGCACTGCATCATGGTGCCGCATTGGTCTATGCGGTCGATGTCGGGCATGGGCAATTGGCCTGGAAGCTTCGTCAGGATGAGCGCGTTGTGGTGCTGGAAAAAACCAATGCGCGTTACCTGACGGCCGATCAGGTGCCCGAGCCAGTGGACGCAGTGGTCTGCGACGCCAGCTTCATCGGCCTGCAGACGGTTCTGCCGGCACCCATGGCACTGGCTGGACCTGGTGCCGCGCTAGTCGCGCTAATCAAGCCGCAATTCGAGGTGGGCAAAGGCCAGGTGGGGAAGGGTGGCGTCGTGCGGGATACGGTCCTTCATGAAGAGGTGTGTAATCGCATCGAGACTTGGCTTGACGGCCTTCCGGACTGGACCGTTACTGGATTGACTGAAAGCCCTGTTACGGGCCCGGAAGGGAATAGGGAATTCCTGATTGCCGCCAAAAAGTCGCTCTAATCAGGCCGGATTCGCGCATCATGCTTACAAGCATGCAGTTGGCTGCCTATATTGAAATCGATGATTGTCGCTGAAGCGGTCACCTATGAATATCCGAGCGTCCGGGCGCTGACCGATGTCAGTTTCTCGGTCGAGGCTGGTGCCATCGTCGCGCTCATCGGGCCCAATGGTGCCGGAAAGACCACGCTGTTGCGGTGTCTCGCGGCTCTTGAACGTCCCTATTCCGGGCACATTACGATCGATGGTGTGTCCACCGAGGCGGACCCTCGCGGGGTTCACCGGAAAATCGGGTATCTCTCCGATTTCTTCGGCGTCTATGAGGATTTAACGGTCCGGCAATGCCTGCATTATGCGGCTATGGCGGGCGGCGTAGAGACCGGCGCCGTTAAAGCTGCCATCAGCCGCACCGCAGAACGTGTCGAACTGGCTGACCGGCTTGAGACCGTGGCGGGCACGCTGTCTCGAGGCCTTCGCCAGCGGCTGGGCATCGGGCAGGCCATGATCCATGGTCCCAGCACGTTATTGCTGGACGAGCCAGCATCTGGCCTAGACCCTGAAGCACGGCATTCGCTTTCTCAGCTTCTCAAGGGGCTTAGTCAGGAGGGGACGACGTTGATGGTGTCGTCACACATCCTCTCCGAGTTGGAGGATTATGCCACCGAAGTGATTTTCATTCGCGAGGGACGCCTCGTCCAACACGGGCCGGTGGGTGGCGCAGACGTTGAAACCGTGCGCGTACGGCTCGATCTGTCGGAGCCTTCAGATCAACTGGTGCAGAGTCTTGAAGCCATGGCCGAGATCACGGTTGATGAGGCCGGGCCTTCTTCAGCGATCATCCGCATGCCGGCTGACCCGGAGGTGCGCCAGTCGGTTCTTCAACGGCTGATCAGCGAGGGATTGGCGGTCAGCGGCTTTGCCGTCGAAAAAGAACGGCTGCAGGAATCCTACCTGTCCTTCGTCGAAAATCTGGATGAGGGCAAGCCGTGAACCCGGAAATCAAGCGCAGCGCCTGGGAAGAATTGTCGTTACGACGACTGATCGCCATGCCGTTGATTTTAGGGGCGATTTTCTCGCTGCCTGCAAGTCTTGGCGGCGGGACGGCGGATCTTGCGGCGGTTCTATTCATCGTGATCACGCTGTTCTGGGGCACAAGGCAGGCGGCAGACGCGGTGCCTACGGAAGTGTCGGAACGCACCTGGGACTGGCAGCGCCTGTCGACCTTATCAGCCTGGCAATTGACCTGGGGCAAGCTGTTCGGGTCGACCTTGTTCAGCTGGTATGGCGGGCTGATTTGCCTGATCGTTTTCGTTCTCGGCGATGAACAGCCTGATCTGGTCCGCGACGCCTATATCATGGTGATCGCCAGCCTGTTGGCGCAAAGCGTCGCTTTCCTGCTTGGCCTTCAGACGGTGCGGCTGCGTGGCCACCGCACCCGTGTCGGTACACTGGTCAGTCAGCTCTTTGGCATCGTGATCGGGTTCTGGGCATTGCAGGCAGGTAATGTCTCGGACAGTCTGGCCGTGCTGTCGATGTTCACCGACGGGATCACGCCTGCAATCGTTTGGTACGGATTCAGAATCGATCCGGGTCTCTTCGCCAATGTTTCATTAGTCTTGTTCCTGCTGTGGTCGGTGCTGGGCGGGTGGCGGCTTATGAAGCGGGAGCTACAATATCCGACGCGGCCCTGGGCCTGGCCCGCGTTCACCCTGTTCTGCTGTATCTATGCTGCGGGCCATTTTTCGCCCGGTGGCGATCTGATCGACCTGTTCGATCTGGATGTCTTCTCCGGCCGTTTGGTGGTGGCGGCCATTGTTTCGGGGCTGCTGACCTATGTAGCGCTGTTCTGGGAAGACAAGGACCCGGTTCAATTCCGCCGTCTGTTGCGCATGGCTGGTTCTGGCAAATGGGCTGCGGTTCTGGCCAATACGCAGAGCTGGATGGTGTCCTACGCGCTTACCATATTGATCGTGGTGGTCCTGCTGATCACGGCCAGCACCGGAGAAGTCGGCGGGGTTACCCTATGGGCGGCGATGATCGGGGCGTTGCTTTTTATGGCCCGTGATATCGCCATCAATCTCTATTTCTGGCTGGCGCCGCGGCCGGGCCGGGCCAATATCAGCACGCTGATTGCTTTGGGCATTCTCTATTGGGTGTTGCCGATTACCTTCAGCGTAGGGGGTGATGGCAGCCTCTTCCTGTTCTATTCCTTCGCACCGGCAGAGCCGTTCATGGTCTTGGCTGCGTCTGGCGTGCAGGCAGGCGTTATGGCGTTCGTGGTCATGCAGCGCTGGTCTGCACGGTTCGCCCTTCAGCCGTCCTAGCCGATGGCCATAGCAACGCTTGATGTCGAGATCACCGCGATTGGCGGGCAGGGTGACGGTCTGGCCCAAACTGACGCGGGCCTACTTTATGTCCCTCTAACGGTTCCCGGTGATGTCGCCCGTGTAATACCGGAAGCCAAGAAGGGAGAGGGGCAGGCCGCGCGGCTGGTCGATATCATTCGCTCCTCAGCCGATCGCCGGGAGCCGGCCTGCCGTCACTTCGGTGCCTGTGGCGGGTGTACCTTGCAGCATCTCTCTGACGGCATCTATGTGGAGTTCAAACGCGGACGGATTGTCGAGGCCCTTGCCCGCCGCGGGTTGCAGGGCGTTCCGGTTGCCGCCCCGATCCTTGTCCCACCCGGTACCCGGCGGCGGACGCGGTTCAGCGCCAGAACAGGCAATGGCGGTGTGATTCTGGGCTACAGCCAGCGGGCATCGCATCGGCTGGAAGATGTCTATCAATGCCCGGTGCTGGCACCAGCCCTGGAGGCCTTACTAACCGCGCTTCGAACGGCTCTGGAACCCATGTTGACCGATCAGGGGCCGATGCAGATAAGTGCTGTCGAGACGGATAGCGGGACAGACCTGGTCTTCGAGGCGAAGGACGAGCCCGGTCTGGATATCAGGCGCGAGCTGGCCGACTTTGCTGAATCCGCAGATCTTGCCCGGCTGTCATGGTCCGCCGATGGTTTCACCGAAACCATCGTGCAACGCCGCGTCCCTGTGATCCGCTTCGGCGACCATCATGTGGCGTTGCCCGCGGGTGCGTTTCTCCAGGCCAGCAAAGAGGCGGAAGAGTGGATGGCGCAGTTTGCGCAGGATCATATAAATACCGGGCCGACCGCTGATCTGTTCGCCGGGCTGGGGACGTTTTCTTTCAGGCTGGCCGATAAGGCATCTGTCACAGCATTTGAGACCGATGCCGGAATGGTCGACGCGTTGCGTCAGGGCGCGCGGTCAAACAGGCTCGACAAGCTACGGGCGGAGCGGCGTGACCTCTTCCGCGACCCTGTGACACCGATGGAACTTGGGGGCTATGAGGCTGTCGTTATCGACCCGCCGCGTGCCGGCGCCAAAGCGCAGAGTAAGGAACTGGCAGAGTCGACGGTGCCGCTGATCGTCGCCTTTTCCTGCAACCCGAATACTTTTGCCCGTGATGCGCGCATCTTGGTTGATGGGGGGTATCAGCTTGACCTGGTTGTCCCGATCGATCAGTTCCGCTGGTCGGCCCATGTCGAATTGGCCGCGGTATTCAGGCGCTAATTGCTTTGCGCACTTTAGACCAGCAACCTCTGAGCACTCTTACTACTCAGTAGAAGACGTTCGGCCTGAGGAGGGTTGAGTGTAACGAGACCCGTCTCGAAGGCTTCTGGCGAACGGCTTCTGTGAGGTTTTAGTCCGTACGCAAGGACCCCCTTCGACGCCGCCTTGCGGCGTCGCTCAGGACAGGCTTCGAGACGCCCGCTAATGCGGGCTCCTCAGGGCGAACGGACTAAAATGCATCCATGAGTTTCCGCTAACGGCCGCGGCCGTAATTGGCGACCAGATAGTTGACGATAATCGTCTTTTCTTCCTCACCGAGCGGCAGCAGATTGCAGTCCAGCACCAGCTTGTCGACGGCCATATCCCACTCGGTCCGGCGCAGATTCTGCCGTTTGATCCAGCCCACTTTGAAGCAGCCGGAAAAAGCATAGTAGGTGTCTTCCCGGCCCAGTCCGGGTTTCAATCCGCCAAAGCTTCCGCTGTCACTTCGATTGATATCGCGGCCGAGGGTTCGTTCTTCGGGAATCGGGCTGTCATAGGGTTCGTAGCCTGGTTGGGCGGACGCGGGCGCAGCGTGGAAGGCTGCCACAACAAGGCCGACAACGGCGAATTTCGCGGCCAATCTAAGGATGGGGAACCTCCGGTCCATAGTGTTCGCCGAGATAATCGAGAATGAGTTCAAGTTCATCATCTTCAAGCGGCGGCACTTCGTTGTGCTCTGTCAGGCTGTCCAGGGTAATCGCCCATTCCTCGCGCGTCATGCGGCTGCGCGTAATGCGGCCTTCTGTATGGCAGGTAGCACAGGCATAGAAGGTTTCTTCGCGCCCCAGACCGGGTTTCAAACCACCCCAATCCTGCAAAAGTCTTTTCGGTTCCTCGACGGGCGGGATGGGGTTGCCGAACTGCTCGTCTGCCGGGGTTTCAGCCGGGGCGGCTATCGCGCCAGAAAAAACAGTCAGGCACAGCGCAAAGCCTGCCAGGGCAGCGAATCTCATTTGGCTCCTCCAATCTTTTGAGAAGTGTACCGCATTCCCATGGCGAAATCATGGCGTTGCAGCGCTAGAGAGCTCAGGCGTTTTGGGCCCGGTGCCGCAGCAGGTGGTCGGCAAGAACACAGGCCATCATCGCCTCGCCCACCGGCACGGCGCGAATGCCAACGCACGGGTCGTGGCGGCCTTTGGTCACAATCTCGGTTTCTTCGCCGCCGCGTGTAACTGTCTGGCGCGGCGTCAGGATCGATGACGTCGGTTTGACAGCGAAACGAAGGACGATCTCTTGTCCGGACGAGATCCCGCCCAGAACGCCACCGGCATTGTTTGATGTGAAGTCGGGCGTGTCGCCGTCGCCTGACCGCATTTCGTCGGCGTTTTCTTCACCGGTCAGCGCAGCCGCGGCAAAACCAGTGCCGATTTCGACCCCCTTGACGGCATTAATGCTCATCATTGCGGCCGCTAAATCGGCATCCAGCTTGCCATAGACCGGCGCGCCCAATCCTGCCGGCACCCCGCTGGCGCGCACCTCGATCACGGCGCCGGCCGAACTCCCGGCCTTGCGCAGCCCGTCCAGATAGTCTTCCCAGAGTGCTGCCGCGTCGGCATCCGGGGACCAGAACGGGTTCAGGTCGACCTGATTCCAATCCCAGTTGTCGGCGTTGATTTCGTGCTGGCCGATACGCACCAGGGCACCGCGCACGGTGACGCTGTCGCCGAGGATTTTGCGGGCGATGGCGCCTGCGGCGACCCGCGACGCTGTTTCTCGCGCGGATGACCGGCCACCGCCGCGATAATCGCGGATGCCGTATTTGGCCATATAGGTATAGTCGGCGTGGCCGGGCCGGAACTTTTCGGCGATCTCGCTATAGTCTTTCGAGCGCTGATCGACGTTTTCGATCATCAGCTGGATTGGCGTGCCGGTGGTCTGGCCCTCGAACACGCCGGAGAGGATGCGTACTTCATCTGGTTCTTTACGCTGTGTTGTGAAGCGCGACTGACCGGGTTTGCGGCGGTCCAGATAGTGTTGAATGTCGGCTTCGGTGAGCGGCAATAAGGGTGGCGCGCCATCGACGACACAGCCGATGGCCGGCCCATGGCTTTCGCCCCAGGTTGTCACCCGGAACAGATGGCCGAATGTATTGTGGGACATGGGTTCAGTCCTGGGTCGACCCGCCGATAACAATATCGGGGGCGGATTCGTCTTTCATGCCGATAATATTGTATCCGCAATCGACGTGGTGCACCTCGCCTGTGACGGCTGTCGACAGGTCGCTCAGCAGATATACCGCGGCACCACCGACCTCGTCGATGGAGACATTGCGGCGCAGGGGTGAGTTGTATTCGTTCCACTTCAGCAGATAGCGGAAGTCGCCAATCCCCGATGCCGCCAGCGTCTTGATCGGCCCGGCGGAGATCGCGTTGACGCGGATCCTGTCCGGCCCAAGGTCCTTGGCCAGATAGCGCACGCTGGCTTCCAATGCGGCCTTGGCGACGCCCATGACGTTGTAGTGCGGCATCACCCGCTCGGCACCGAAATAGGACAATGTGACCAGGCTGCCGCCGTTCGGCATCAGCTTCTCCGCGCGCTGGCAAACCGCCGTGAACGAATAACAGGAAATGTTCATCGACATGGCGAAATTGTCCGCCGTGGTGTCCACATAGCGGCCACGCAGCTGATCCTTGTCGGAGAACGCGATGGCGTGAACGACAAAGTCAATCGTGCCCCACGCGTCTTTCAACGCGTCGAACGTCGCATCGATTGAGGATTCATCGGTGACATCGCATTCAACAACCAGGCCGCTGCCGAGCGATTCCGCCAGCGGGCGCACGCGCTTCTCAAGCGCCTCACCCTGAAAGGTGAAGGCCAGTTCGGCACCCTGCTCATGCAGTTTCTGGGCAATACCCCAGGCGATGGAGCGATTGTTGGCAAGGCCCATAATCAGGCCTTTTTTGCCCGCCATCAGGCCGTTTGATGCGCTCATTGGCTTGGATACTCAGCTGGTCCTAAGAAAGTCGGCGCATCCTACACCAAAGCCAAAACCGGTCAAACTTGTGCCGTCTGGGCCTGGCTAGCCGTTTTCTGCGGTCACCCACACCCCACGGCCGTTGCGGCAGGCGGTGGCATAGCCGGTAGAGGTGCTGCCGCCGGCAATGATGGTGTGCTGATATTCACGGCAGGTGCGTCCCTGCATAGCAAAGCGCGGCTGAGGTACCACGGCGCCCCGGTTGCCCGAATTGGGGTTCACCCATTGCGTGGGGCGGCCGTCCTGGCCGCGTTCCAGCGCGCTTTGTGTGGTGTCCTCCAGCAGCGCACGGTCGCCTGAGGTCAAGAAGGTGGCGGCGTCACCGCCCACCTGCCGTCCAGCAATCTTGCCGATACCACCGTTTCCAGCCTCGCGCGAGGGTTCCGGCTCTCCCCTCTGGATATCAGGCGGTGGCGGCAGCGGTCTGCTGCTCTGGTAATAGGGCTCGGGTTGGCTGCTACATGCAGCAACAACAGCGGCGAGGGCCAGTGCCGCTGGAATCTTTGCAAATTTCATCGTTTGAACCTGTCTTCAACTCCCTATTCATAAGAGATAAGGCAGCAATGCGGCAATGCTGTGGCAGGCCAGCTTGGCGTGCTGCTGAATAGAAGTTAAAAGCGGGCTCGTCGCCGACTTGAAAAGGGTAAAGATGGCACTCGACAAGGACATGGACCCACTGGAGCGGTTTGAGGCCTGGTTTGCCGAAGCGCTGGACTCTGAGGCCGATGTGCCCGACGCCGTCGCGCTGGCAACGGCCGATGCCACCGGCATGCCTGCTGTGCGTATGGTGCTGCTCAAGGCCTGGGGGCCGGACGGATTCGTCTTTTATACCAATGCCGAAAGCGATAAGGGCCATGACCTGGTCGCCAATCCGCGTGCGGCGCTTTGCTTCCACTGGAAAACGCTTGGCCGTCAGGTGCGGATCAGGGGCGCGGTCAAACAGGTGTCCGATCAGCAGGCGGATGCCTATTTCGACAGCCGCGACCGGGGCAGCCGGATCGGCGCGTGGGCATCACAGCAATCCCGGCCGCTTGAAGGCCGCTTTGCGCTGGAAAAGGCGGTCGCGAAATATGCCGCCAAATATGCGGTTGGCCAGGTTCCCAGGCCGGACTACTGGACCGGGTTTCGGATCATCGCATCAGAGATTGAATTTTGGCAGCACCGCGACCACCGCTTGCATGACCGATTGCGCTATCATCGGGCGGAGACCGGCTGGCAGGGAGAATGGCTATATCCATGAACCACCTAGACCGTGCCTCAATCGATATTGAGGCAGCGGCGCCGCTGATGAGGCGGGCGGCCTATGCCTCGATCACGGTCGCGGTGATTCTGATAACGGTGAAATTCGGTGCCGGGCTCTATACCGGTTCGATTGCAATTCTGTCGTCACTGGTCGACTCGGTGCTGGATCTGGTGGCATCGATCATCAACTTCATCGCCATCCGCCAAGCCGTTCAACCGGCTGACCGCCAGCATCGGTTCGGCCACGGTAAGGCCGAGTCCCTGGGCAGCTTGATGCAGGGCGCGATCATCTTCGGGTCTGCTGCCTTTCTGCTGTTTGAAGCAGCCGCCCGCATTATCGACCCGCGCGACGTCGACCATGCCGAAGTGGGCATCGCGGTCATGGTTTTCTCGATCATCATGACCTTTGGTCTGGTGGCCTATCAGCGGTCGGTGATCAAGCGCACGGGGTCGACGGCGGTGTCGGCGGATTCACTGCATTATGCGGGCGACCTGCTGATCAATGTCAGCGTGATCGTGGCGCTGTTACTGGCGACCTATGGCGGCATCACCCACGCCGATCCGGTTTTTGCCTTCGCGATAGCCCTTTATCTCGGTTGGAATGCGTTCAGCATCGTCAAGCTGTCGCTCAGCGTGTTGATGGACCGTGAACTCGACGACAGCGAACGCGCAACCATCAAGGATATGGTGCTGGCCGTGGCTGGCGTGCGGAATATGCATGATCTGCGGACCCGGTCGTCAGGGCCGCAGGTTTTCATCCAGTTTCACATTGAATTGCGGCGCGATATCAGTCTGGTGGCGGCACACGACATTTCTGATGATATCGAGGACGTGTTGTTGGAAAAATATCCGGGGGCCGAGGTGATTATTCACGCGGACCCGGAAGGAATCGACGAGCGGCGAGATGAATTTTAGGGACGTCTGATGATCAAAATCTATGGCATCAAGAATTGCGACACGGTCAAAAAAGCCCGTAAGTGGCTGGAGGCCGAAGGCATCGACCACCAATACCACGACTTCCGGACCGACGGGCTCGACGCCGAAACCCTCAAGGCGTGGTTGGAACAGATCGACCGCGATGTGTTGATCAATCGCCGTGGCACCACCTGGCGCAAGCTGGATGAGGCCGACAAGCAGGTTGAGTCGGATCAGGATGCTGTTGCCTTGTTGCTCGCGCATGAAGCGATCATCAAGCGCCCTGTCTTTGACAAAGCCGGGCAAATCCTCGTGGGATTCGGCGAAGACCAAAAAGAGGCCCTCTCCGCGCCACAATGATACGCTTCGCTCATGGCCGGTGACGTTAATTTGAGGCACGCATGAACGATCAGCCATTTGAGCGGACCAACCGGTTCTTTCGCTGGGTTCTGGCGTGCGCCGGCCTGGCGCAGGGGCTGGGCTATTACCTGTTGTTTGAAGTCGCAGATGACAGCGACTCGACCTTGGCCATTGCCCTCATGGTCTTTCTTCTGGTCGCGCCTCTGTCATTTCAGCTCAGCTTTGGCCTGGGCTCGGCGCTACGCACAGCGATTGCCAGCGTGGGATTCGGTGCGGTGTCGAGCCTGCTTTGGCTTTGGCTCGATGCCCGGCTGGACTGGGCTCCCGCTTCGCCACCGTTCCGCGATCATCTGTTCTTGTTTGCATGGACCATGACCGGCGGCGCCTACATCATTCTGCCCTTCATCCAGACCTGGCTCAGCGAAGGCGGCTGGCGGTTTCCCTATCCGCAGCTCTTCCGGTTCAGCTGGAACAACATTCTGGTTGCCGCGATCGCCGGTGTTTTTCTGGGGACATTCTGGCTGGTGCTGTTGTTGTGGTGGTCGCTGTTCGAACTGGTCGGCGTCAGTTTCTTTTATGACCTGTTCAGCGATGCGCTTTTTGCCTGGGTGTTCAGCGGCGGCGTTTTGGGGTTGGGCATCGCTATCGCGCGCGAAAACGAGCGGATTGTGCCGACATTTCGCCGCGTCGTCCTGACCCTTTTTCAGATATTGGCGCCGGTTCTGGCGGTCGCTGCGCTTTTGTTCCTGCTTTTCCTGCCCTTCACCGGTCTCGACCCGCTCTGGGAAACCAAGCGTGCCACGCCGATCCTGGTGGCGCTGATGTTCGCCGTCGTGCTGGCGGTTAATGCGGTGATTCAGGATGGGACGCTTGAAGAGCGGGAGAACCCCGTGATCGCCTGGCTGATTGCCACCGCCTTGCTGCTGTTGCCGGTCTATGCCGGGCTTGCCTTCTATTCCACATGGCTTCGGATCGACCAATATGGCGTAACGCCTGACCGCTATATCGCCCGGCTCGTGGTCCTGGCGGCCAGCGCGCATGTCATCGTCTATGCCGTGGCTGTCGCCGTCCGGCGGCTGGCGTGGCGGGATTGGGTCTGCCGCGCCAATCCTTATCTGGCGGCCGCCGTGGCGGCGGTTGTCTTGCTGCTGCAGACCCCGGTGCTGGACCCCTACCGCGCCACGGCGACGGACCAGTTCGCCCGGTTGATGGATGGCCGCACCGATGTGGGGGCGTTCGATTTTGCGTTCCTGAAATTCAAGCTGGGTGAACCAGGCCGCGCGGTGCTGGCAGCGCTGAAAGAAACCAAGGACCATCCCGATCAGGCGCAGATTGACGCGGCGCTGGACCGGGTCCGAGATGCCGACTCCTATTACGAGATCGCTCGAAATCAACCTCGATTGCCATTGGATGACGCCAAACGAGCGCGGCAATCCTTGATCGTGAAACCCGCCGGAACCGATGTGAGCGACACGCTCTGGCGCTCTTTGGAGAGGCAGCACCAGTATCAACTGGAAAGATGCGCCGAAGGCAAAGCCGAATGCGGCGTGCTCGGGTTGGACGTTGACCGGGATGGCGGGCTCGAATTCGTCTTCTTGAATTCTGAACAGAAATATAATGCCTATATTCACGACCCGGACAACAAACAGGCGTTTTCCTGGTTGAGTCCGATCCGTACAGGGGCCGATGTGACTGAAAAAGACGCAAGAGACCTTTGGAAGGCATTTGTCGCCGGGGATTACGAAGTGGTCGAACCCACGCATTTTGATATACGCTTAGGCAATCAAGTCTTCTCATACTGAGTCTTTTGCAACCATGCCGTCGAATGAACCACGAAAAACCCTGATCCTGACCGGCGCCAGCCGGGGCATCGGTCATGCGACGGTGAAGCGCTTTTCCAGTGCAGGGTGGCGGGTGATCACGTGTTCGCGAATGGCGTTCTCCGAAGACTGTCCTTGGGACGGTGGTGAAGAAAACCATGTTCAGATCGACCTCTCCGATCCGGAAGACCGGGCCCGCGGGATTGACGATATGCGTGAACGGCTTGAAGGCGGCGAGCTGAACGCGTTGGTGAACAATGCCGGGATTTCGCCCAAGCATGAGGGCGGTGGCCGTATGAGTACGCTCGATACGCCGCTTGAAGCCTGGCAGCAGGTCTATGAAGTCAATCTGGTTGCGCCGCTTTTGCTGGCGCGCGGGCTGTTGGAGCCGCTGCGTGCGGCCAAGGGCGCCATTGTCAATGTCACCTCGATTGCCGGCAATCGGGTCCACCCGTTCGCCGGCAGCGCTTATGCCACCTCCAAGGCCGCCCTTGCCGCGCTGACCCGCGAAATGGCCGCTGACTTCGGCGCGGAGGGGATCCGGGTCAATGCCATTGCACCGGGTGAGATCGACACCTCGATTCTCTCTCCAGGCACGGAAAAGATTGTCGAGGGCTTGCCGCTGCATCGGCTGGGCACGCCGGAAGAGGTCGCCAAGGCGATTTACTTCCTCTGTTCCGAACAGGCCAGCTATGTCACGGGCGCTGAACTGCACGTCAATGGCGGGCAGCACGTCTAACAGGAACTTCCGTGACCAAAATCAAACTCAACAAGCTGCAGAACCGTACGCTCGCCTTGTTGCAGGAGCTGGCCAAACATCCAGAAACTGCAATGACCGATGAGGCGACGGGCGAAGTCACGATCGCCCAGATGCCGCATGCCCATGGCGATCATATGCATATTGGCGAATTTGTTGTTTCCAGCCGCGATGCCAGCGGCTTCACCAATGAGGCGGTGTGGGTTGCACTGGAACGCAAGGGCCTTGCCCGTTCGAACTTCCCGATTGCCATCACACTGACCGAGGCGGGCCTCGGCCACGACACCGGTCTGCTCGAACCCATGACAGAAAAATCAGATCACTAGGACATTCAGGGGAAATCCATGACTTATGAAGCCATCAAGACCGAGGTGAAGGACCGGGTCCTCACCATCACGCTCAACCGGCCGGACCGGCTGAACGCGTTTAACTTTGAGATGCAGCGCGACATGGTCGACGCCTTTACCAAGGTAAACGACGATGATGAGGTCCGTGCGGTGATTGTGACGGGCGAGGGCCGCGGCTTCTGTGCTGGCGCTGATCTGGGCGCGGGTGGGTCGACATTTGACGTCAACAAACGCCCCAGTATCGATCCCGTAGGCCCCGGTGGCCTGTGGCGCGATGGCGGGGGCCGGGTAACGCTGGCGATCTTTGAATGCCTGAAGCCGGTGATCGCGGCCTGTAACGGTCCGGCCGTAGGCATCGGCGCCACCATGCAGCTGCCGATGGACATCCGCCTCGCGTCGACTGAAGCGCGCTATGGCTTTGTGTTCGCCCGCCGTGGTCTGGTCATGGAGGCGTGCTCAAGCTGGTTCCTGCCACGCCTCGTGGGGATTGAGCAGGCCGCCAAATGGGCCTATTCCGGCCGTGTGTTCCCGGCCCAGGAAGCCCACGACGGTGGGCTGGCCTCTGAACTGCTGGCGCCGGAGGATCTGTTGCCGCGGGCCAACGAAATTGCCGCGGAAATTGCCGAGAACACATCGGCGGTCTCCGTCGCGCTGATGCGCCAGATGATGTGGCGCATGCTGGGCGCCGACCATCCGATGGAGGCGCACAAGGTTGACAGCCGTGGGATCGCCACGCTGGGCGCCATGGCCGATGCAAAGGAAGGCGTCGAATCCTTCCTTGAGAAGCGTGAAGCCAATTACACGCTGAAGCCGTCGGAAGACATGCCGGGCTGGTTCCCTTGGTGGGACGAGCCGCGCTTCGGCTAAGCCGCGATGACCCTGAAGATCACAAAAGACGATCTTCAGGGTGCAGACATCATTGCCCTGCTGCAACGGCATCTCGACTTCTCGCGTGCGGTGACGCCGCCTGAAAGCATCCATGCGCTTGACCTCGACGGGCTGCGCGCATCGGATGTGACCTTCTGGTCCGCCTGGTCAGAAGACGGTCTTATGGGCTGTGGCGCTCTGAAAGAACTCAACCCGCGTCATGGCGAGATCAAATCCATGCATACCGCCGAAGAGGCGAGAGGTTGGGGAATCGGCTCGGCGATCCTGAAGCATATAATCTCGGTTGCGGAGGGTCGGGGATATGCCAGGCTCAGTCTGGAAACCGGGACCCAGGACGCGTTTGCGCCCGCACGCGCGCTCTATGCGGGGCATGGCTTTGAAGCCTGTGGCCCCTTTGCCGACTACGGCCCTGATCCGAACAGTCACTACATGACCATGATGCTTTAGAGTTGGATTTCGTCCGCGAACCTTAACTTGCTCCTTCCGCCCTTCTGTGGCCCAATTGGCTCGGGCAGGGGCGGTGTCATAAGGGGTGAGATATGGGCACGCTCAAACTAACGACCTGGAATATCGAATGGCTGGATAAGCTGATGCGTACTCTGGATGATCCGGGGGCATCGAGCCAGACCAGGCAGAACGCGCTGATGCGCGCTGCTGCAATCCAACAGGAAATCGAAGAGATCGACGCGGATATCCTCTGCATGGTCGAAGGGCCGAACGGCGAAGACAAAATCACCCGCTTTTGTGCCGATCACCTGAACAATGATTATGTGCCCGTGCTGCGCTCGGGCGACCCGTACCGCCAGAACGGCAGGCAATGGATTTGGTTTCTTGTCAAGCCTGCGCTGGCGGATAAGGTCTCGCTGTTGCCCGTCGAAACCTGGCGCACCTATGCAGATAACGTTGCGCCAGAGGGTGAGGGCGGCAAGAAATGGCCGGTGCACTACTGGGGGGCGCTCGATACGGCGCGGCATGGCCACTATCGGCATCCGCAGGTTCTGGTGCTGGATCATGATGGGACCCGGGTCGAATTCATCGGGCTGCACCTCAAAAGCAAATTCGTCCGGACCGGCCGCTTCCACGGTACCCCTTCGCAGAAACAGGACTATGTCGAAGAGGCGATCAAGGCGCGGATCAAGCTGGCGACCGAGGCGCTGGATGTCCGCCGCTATATCGAGCACCGGTTTCTGCAGGAAGAGGACCCGGCGATCTTTGTCCTGGGAGATTTGAATGACGGCCCAGGCAAGGAATTGTTCGAACGACAGTTTCTGTTTTTCGACCTGCTGTCGAACATTCAAGGCGATGTGTTTTTCGCCCGTAAGTTCCTCAATCATGCCCTGTTTGACTATCGCCAGGAATTGCGATGGAGCGTGCATTTCAAGGACAAGATAGATCCAAACCGTGATCCGCACATCCTGCTGGACCACATTCTGTTCACACAAGGGCTGGTGAATGACTCACTGCCGCTACAGGTCGAGTCGGGCGCGGGGCTGATCGAGCACGAAATTCATGACCGGATTAATTCAACGCTGAACAGCAAACAGGAAACCGGCGACCACAAGCCGGTTTCCGTCTTGATTACGACGCAGGATTAGGCGATCGCCCAGTAATAGAAGCCGTTCGGCCTGAGCCTGTCTAAGCCTGTCCTGAGCGACGCCGCAAGGCGGCGTCGAAGGGGCTTCCTGCGAACGGCTTTGTCGAGCCCTAGCACCCGTTCGGAACGACCCCCTTCGGCTCGCCCGCCTGGCGGCGGGCCGCTCAGGACAGGCTTCGACTACTCGCTTTGCTCGCGCTCAGGGCGAACGGGTGCTGATGTCACCGCTCAAGTCACCGACTCAAAATCCATGCCGATATCGACCGCCGGCGCCGACTGGGTCAGACGGCCGACCGAGATGAAATCGACGCCGGTTTCGGCAATGCCGCGGATCGTGTCGAGCCGAACGCCGCCTGAGGCTTCCAGCGGGATGCGCCCGTCGGTCACGGCAACGGCCTCGCGGAGCTGGTCCAGGCTCATATTGTCGAGCAGCAGGCTGTCCGCCCCGGCCTCCAGCGCCTCGCGTACCTGGTCCAGCGTATCGCATTCAACCTGAACCTTGAGGTCCGTGTGGCTGCGACAAGCATTGATGGCCGCGGTCACGCCACCGGCGACAGCCAGATGGTTATCCTTGATCATCACCGCGTCATAAAGGCCCATGCGGTGGTTGGTCCCGCCACCCATTTTGACGGCATATTTCTCTAATGTGCGCAGGCCAGGTGTGGTTTTGCGTGTGTCCAAGACGCGCGCGCCGGTTCCCTTTATTTCGTCTACGTAAATCCGCGTTTGGGTCGCGATGCCGGACAGATGCTGCAGGATGTTAAGCGCCGATCGCTCCGCCGTAAGAAGGCCGCGCGCTTTTCCGGTCACGCGGGCGATGACAATTCCTCTTGAAACATCGTCGCCATCCCGGTGGTTTGTGTCGATTTCCAGATCGGGGGTCAGCCGTTTCATGATGGCCAGCGCGATCGGCAGACCGGCAACGATCATACGTTCCCGCGCGTTCAAGGCAGCCAGAAACCGTGCGCCTTCAGGAATGGTGGCGTCAGCGGTAACGTCGCCGCTGCCGACGTCTTCGGCGAGCGTGCGGGTAATAAAGTCGTCCAGTTCCTCAGGCGGAAGCGGCTGCTGCATCGCGGATCGGCTGCGCGGGCGGTGACATATCGAGCATCCGCTGAACGGACTGCAGCGCCTTGACACGGATGTCTTCGGGCACCTCGATCTGCGGGGCCAGATTCGCCAGGCTTAGATAGAGCTTCTCCATGGTGTTCAATTCCATGAACGGGCAGTTGTTGCAGTTACACTCGCCATCCGCGCCTGGTGCCCCGATGAAGGTCTTGCCCGGCGCCAGTTTTTCCATCTGATGGATGATGTGCGGCTCGGTCGCGATGATGATGGTTTGCGCGTCCGTCTCGGTGACGAATTTCAGGATCGACGAGGTGGAGCCAATGTGATCGGCATGGGCCAGGATGGCTTCCGGGCACTCCGGGTGTGCGGTTACCGGGGCATCCGGGTTTTCGCCCATTACCTTGATCAGTTCGCGTTCAGAGAACTGCTCATGGACAATGCAGCTGCCGGGCCACAGGGTCATATCGCGGCCTGTCTTGCGCGCCAGATAGGCACCAAGGTGCCGGTCCGGGGCGAACAGGATCGGTGTGCCTTCGGGAATTTGTTCGACGATCGCCTGCGCGTTGGTGGAGGTGACGATGATGTCAGACAGTGCCTTCACCTCTGCCGAACAGTTGATGTAGGTGAGCGACACGTGGTCCGGATGTTCCTTGCGGAACTTGGCGAACTCGTCCGGTGGGCAGGAATCTTCCAGGCTGCAGCCGGCCGCCATATCTGGCAGCACCACGGTTTTTTCCGGACTCAAAATCTTCGCTGTCTCGGCCATAAAGCGGACACCGCAAAACGCGATCACATCGGCGTCCGTATTGGCGGCCTTGCGCGACAGGTCCAGTGAATCGCCGACAAAGTCGGCGATATCCTGAATTTCAGGGTCTTGATAATAATGCGCCAAAATCACCGCATTGCGCTCTTTTCGCAACCGGTCGATTTCAGCGGCCAGATCGATAAACGGATCGATCTCGGTCACGTTCAGTGGCTCAAGGTTGCCCTTGGGCCGGTCCAGAACAGTGGTGCTCATATTGTCCCCTGGGGCCGGGCCCCATCGTTACAGCGTTGGTAACATTGCATCTTGTGCATGAATCGCAGATTCACAAGGTTTTTCGCCCGCAAAGCAGGGTTGCGTGTGTCTAAACCTCTGTTTTTTCTATGTCATCCAGCGCGGCGCTAAACCGGTCAAATAGGCTGTCGATCTGCGCCTCGGTGATGATGAGCGGTGGGCAAAGCGCCAGCACGTCGCCGATGGCACGGACCATTAGCCCGTGTTTTTGGCAGGCTTCCAGGGTCTTCAGACCGATGATGCGTTTTGGGTCGAAGGCTTGTTTGGTCGCCTTGTCTTCAACCAGTTCAACGCCGCCCATCAGGCCCGCGCCCAACCGGGCCTCACCCACCAGCGGGTGATCGGCAAAGGTGGCCAGCCGCTCCTGAAAGGCGGGGATCACGCTGCGCACATGGTCCAGAATGTTACGTTCTTCATAGATTTCCAACGTCCGTAATGCGACAGCGGCGCACACGGGGTGACCGGCATAGGTGTTGCCGTGGCCCAGGCTGCCGATCTTTGTCGACTGATCGATCATCGCGTCATGCATATAGGACGGCACGGTGACCGCGCCGATCGGCAGATAGGCCGATGACAGCGCCTTGGCGCAGGTGATCATGTCGGGCTGCATATCAAAGGTCTGGCAGCCCCAATATTCGCCCGTCCGCTGGAACCCGGTGATGACCTCATCAGCGACCAGCAGCACATCGTATTTTTTCAGCACTGCCTGGATTTTCGGGAAATAGGTTTCCGGCGGTACGATCAACCCGCCAGCACATTGAACAGGCTCGGCAAACATGGCCGCCACCGTATCGGGGCCCGCGCGCAGGATCAGCTGTTCCAGCATCTCGGCCATCCGGGTAGCGAAGTCTTCGTGGCTTTCGCCCGGTTCGGCGACCCGGTAATGGTGCGGGCATTCGGTATGCAGGAAACCGGGCAGTGGCACATCCCAGTCGGTGTGATTGATCGGCAGGCCGCCGACACTGGCCGAAGCCACAGTGACCCCGTGATAGGCTTTCATCCGCCCGATGATTTTTTTCTTTTCGGGCCGTCCGATGGCGTTGTTGTAGTACCAGATCAGCTTGATCGCGGTGTCGTTCGCGCCCGATCCGGACCCGACGAAGAACACACGGGCCGTATCGACGGGTGACAGCTCCTTCAGTTTCTCCGCCAGCTCAATGACCGGCCCGTGACTGCGGCCCAGGAACAAATGGCTGAACGACAGCTTCTCCATCTGTTCGGTCGCGGCCTTGACCAGTTCTTTCTCGCCATAGCCAAGCGCCGTGCACCAAAGGCCAGCGACGCCTTCCAGGTATTCTTTGCCGTCTGCGTCATAGAGGTAACAGCCCTCACCCCGGTCAATCACCAGCGGGCCAACCTCGCGGTGCCGGTCCAGATTGGTATAGGGGTGGATAACGCTTTCAATGTCGCGCGCTTCGAGGGAATTCGGATTGAGCATCGGTTGGCCTTCTAAACTGCCGAATAGGTGTCATCGCCGCCGGCGCGGACGCGTCCGGTTTCTTCCATGTGAATCAGATGTGCCTTTACCGAGCGCCCGGCGGCCGGGTGCAGGATTTCCGGGACAGCCGTATACATGATCTTCACCATCGACGGAATGTCGCGGACACCCTTGTTCAGGCAGTCCATAATCTGGTTCTCCCGGTCTTCCCGATGCGCGATATAGGCTTCGACAAAGGGCCGGGGTTCCAGGATCGGCGCGCCATGGGTTGGCCAATAGGTCTTGTCGTCCCGGTCGAGCAGCAGCCGAAGCGCAGCCATATAGTGAGTCATATTCCCGTCCGGCGGTGAGATGACCGAAGTCGACCAACCCATGACGTGATCGCCGGTAAACAGCGCCTTTTCTTCGAGGTAGGCGTAGCAGACATGGTTGGAAATGTGCCCCGGCGTATAGAGCGCTTCGAATGACCAGCCGTCACCCTCAATGATGTCACCGTGGCGTACTTCCTGATCGGGAATGAACTCCCAGTCCCCCGCCTCTTCGACCTGCTCGCCTGGCTTGCCGACCTGTGGGCCATAGCCAAACGTCTTGGCGCCGGTCGCTGCTTTGAGTTGCCTTGTGCCCGGCGAATGATCCATATGGGTGTGGGTGATTAGAATATGGGTGATGGTTTCCCCATCCAGCCCGGCCAGAATGGCGTCAACATGCTCGGGCATATCCGGGCCGGGATCGATGACGGCGACATTGCCTTTGCCGATCACATAGGTGCCCGTACCGGTATAGGTGAAGGGACCGGGATTGTTGGCGATGACGCGGCGGATGCCGGGCGCCACCTGCTGCATGACGCCATATTCGAATTCGATTTCTTTGACGAAGGGGATTTCGGTCATGGGGTGGTTTTACTCTCCAGCAGCGGCATCGCCGGCAGGGGCGGGCGTCCAGACATAGGACTGACAAACGAATAACACGCAGCCTGACACTTTCAGGTCGCCATTCTCCAGTATTTTCAGTTTTGAATCATAGGTTTTGCCGTCATCGGTGTTGTAGATGCTGCCATTCTTCCAGCGGCCATCGCCCTTGTATTCGAAACCGCTGAACAACTGTAGGCCCAGCAACGGACGGGTCTGGAGCGCCGGGTCCTTGTTGTTGACGTCGAGCGGCGGCGGGCCCTCGTGATCCGGGCTCAGCGCGGAAACATAGCCGCAAACCAGGTCGCTATCCGCGCAGCGTTCGACCGTTACATAACCGCCCTTATGGGTCAGCCATTCCTTGAACAGCCGGTTTTCTTCACTGGCCATGACCGGACTGCTGATAGCAAGCGCTGTTAGAATCCATGCACCAAACACAAGCCGCATGGCTGATCTCCCTTTGTCTCCGGAGGGGGAGTGTGGGGCTTCGTGCGGCGGATGCAAGTTTTTCGAGATATGTCTTGCGTTAGCCTAAATGTTCTGTTTATGTTCTTGGAACAAATATAGAACGAACTGACATATAGACGAGTAGGAGCCATCATGTCCGCTGACACCATCAACGCACTGTGCTGGGTAATGATAGCCGTGATCTGGGCGTTCGTGCTGATCGGCGGCTGGCGGACGATTGGCGAGTTGCGGACCGTTCTACACGAGCGCCGCGAGGCCTCCAGGGACTGTTCTAACTCTGCAGCACAGCTTGCAGGCGCTCGGCCAGGGCGTCCTTACGGTACGGTTTGGGGATAAGTTCAGCCCGGCCATCTTCAAAGGCTTCACGGAACGCGTCGCTTTCCGAATAGCCGGACGTGAACAGCACCTTGATGCCGGGGAATTCTTCCTTGGCCGCCTTTGCGATTTCAAAGCCGCCCAGTCCCCCGGGCAAGACAAGATCGGTGAACAGCAGATCGATATGGGTAAGGTCGTCCAGCAGGGCGATCGCCGATGGACCGTCGGCGGCCTCGTGGGTCTGATACCCCATCCGGTTCAGCAAGACGACGGAGAGTTGGCGCAGGTCCTCATCGTCTTCGACGACCATAACCACCTCTTTGTTGCCTGGCGGGGCAGTAACGGATTCGCCATTGATATGTGCTGCTTGTGGCTGGTCTGCACATTTCGGCAGGAACATATGGATTGATGTTCCCCGGCCCGGCGTTGTGTCGATATAAATGTGGCCGTCGGATTGTTGCACGAAGCCGTACACCATGCTGAGCCCCAGCCCGCTGCCGGTCCCCACTTCTTTGGTGGTGTAAAATGGCTGAAACGCGTTTTCGACCACTTCCGCCGGCATGCCGGTGCCGCTGTCCGATACGCTGACTTTCAGATATTCGCCCGCCGGCACGACGGAGTTGTGCCGGATCAGGTTTTCTTTAAGCACGACGTTCTGCGTCTTCAATACCAGTTGCCCGCCCCGCGGCATGGCATCGCGGGCGTTCAGCGCCAGATTGAGAATTGCATTTTCCATCTGGCCTGGATCGACGGAAACCGACCATGCCAGATCATCCAGATCCGTTTCGACACTGATGATCTCACCCAGCGTCCGCTGCATCATGCCGCTCATGGATTGGAGCAGCTTGTTGATCTCGGTATTGACCGGTTTCAGCGGCGTTTTCCTGGAAAAAGCCAGCAACCGTTGCGTCAGTTCCGCGCCACGCCGTACAGACCTCAGGCTGGCCTCAATGAACATCGAATGGTCTTCGCTATCGCTTAGCTGTTCGCGCAGCAGTTCCAGATTTCCCGAGATGACACCAAGAAGATTATTGAAGTCATGGGCGATGCCGCCGGTAAGCTGCCCAAGCGATTCAAGCTTTTGAGTATGTTGCAGGGCTTCTTCGGCCTGTTGCCGCTCTGTGATGTCATTGATCATTACCTGACGCGCCGGCGCGCCATCCCAGTCCACGGAGCGGGCATTCACTTCCAGCCATATGGTCGAGCCATCATCGCGGGTGGCGCGGATTTTTAGCCGCTCCGCGATATCATGGTTGAAGAAACGGTCCCGGGCATCAGCGCTGCTCGGATCGATAAAATCGCCGACCTGACGGCCGGTCATTGCAATGGCGTCGGTCCCAAACAGGTCCGCGGTCGCTTTGTTGACATAGACGATGGTCGCGTCCCGGTGGATCATCACGCCCTGAAGCGACCCCTCGATCAGGTTGCGGAACTTGGTTTCGGTCTGCTCAACGGCTTTCTGAGCTTGCCGCCGTTCCGTCGAATCGCGAATAACGGTGATACGGCCCAATGGTACATCGTCAGGGCCGCGCCATGCGCTTACGGACACATCGACGTTCCGCATGGTGCCATCGGGGCGGGTGTAGGTGGTTTTTTCGTACCAGCTGCCGGTCTTTTCAATCTCGGCATTGATCTGAGCAATGTACGACGCTTGATCTTCATGCTCCGGGGCCAGTGCACGAACGTTTGATCCGATCATCTGGTCCCGCGGGATCTGATAAATCGAGCAGGCCGACTCGTTGCAGTCGAGAATCGAACCTGCCAGATCGGAAATCACGACGCCCTCGCCAACCTGCTGCATGACGATGGCTTGACGCTGAAGAATTTCTTCTGCGGCCTTCCGGCTCGTGACGTCCTGCAGCGTAACTTGCCAGGCAGGCGCCCCTTCCCATTCAACCTCGGCATTGGCGACTTCCGCCCAATAGATTTTTCCGTCGGGCAAGACAAGCCGCACTTCCCACAGGCCGATTTCGTCGCGGCCTGTGCGCTCTTCAAAAGTCGGTATCTCGTCCTCGGGCACGAAACTTCGAATGTTCTGCCCGATGAAAAACTCCGCAGGAATCTTGGTGTGCTCGCTGAGGGCATTGTTGACGAACAGGATCTTCTCATCCCGGTGGATAACAATGGGGGCCGCAGCCTGGTTAATCAGACGGCGGTAGTTGGAGTCCCAGGTCGATGATGCCTTCGCTGTGCTGTGATGGTCTTTCGAGAAAACTGCCAGATTGAGCTGCCGGGTGAGCGGCTTCAGCCTCAAAATCAGGTTTTGGGAGCCTTTAAGCTTTATCGGCGCATTATGTGCGTCAATGCCGGTGAGCAACTGGCGCGCCGAGCAGGGGCCATCGCCGAAGTCGCCACGTGCAGCACAGGCGGCGAGGACCTCTTCGAACGACTTTTGATCCCCGAACAGGTGCACAGGAAGGTCCAACAGGCCCGGTAATATCTCGTTCCACGCGATCATTGTGTGTGTTCGGTCGAAGACACACACGCCTTCATCAAGCTCGTTCAACAAGCTATCGCGAAGATGATTCCAACTGAATGTTCCGAAGTCGCCCACGGATTCCCCCAAGCCAATTTCTTGACGCTTGGCCGTTGAACCCGCTGAAAAACGGCAAATAAGCCGCTGACAGCGTCAACGGCCAGAACGTCACAGAGTGACATTCAGTTCCCAGAAGCGGAGACAATACAACAATTCCGCCGGAAAATGCAAACCGGCGGTAACGTCGCTACCAGGACAGTCATGTCCCGGCGGGACGGCGAATTGTGGTCGATTAACGGTCTGTGGCGTGAAGATTCCGGTAAATCCGGTGTAGAAGCTGCTGTAATTGAGCCACTTCTTCCGGCGTAAACCCTTCAATCGCGCCGCGTTCCTGAACGTGCGCCTCGGGGATCAGGGTTTCAACCAGTTCCCGGCCCTTATTGGTCAGGGCTGCATTAACGGTCCTGGCATCACCGCCGACTCGCTCCCGCCTGATGAAGCCTTCTTCCTCCAGGCGGGTAATCATGCGTGACACGGTCCAAAGTTCGATGCTGGTGAACTCTGAAAGCTCGCCGATGCGCAGCGTATCGTGCTGATAAAGCGATGCCATCAAGCGCCAGGTGGTGATCGTCATGCCATGCTCTTTAAGCGTGTTGCTGAAAGAGCCCGCGACGCGCGTTGCCGCGCGGTTCAACAGGAAGGGCACAAAACGGTTCAGGTCAAATGATGCCGCCTGCGCGCCTGCGCCACCGATCTGTGTGTCAATCGACTCATCTGACTGTGAATTCTGAGACATGGTGTTGCTCGTTTTCGTCGGTTGGATGTGTTGTTAAATATTAGGGGTTAAGAGGCTTTAAGCAGGCCCAGGTTCGGAACCGCATATCTGGTCGGTGAAAAGGCCTGCCACGTCGGGATCGGTTCAGCCAGCCGGTCTGCAATGGCCAGGTGAACAAAAGAATTCACGGTCATGCCCATGTGAGATCCCGGTGCGGCGATATTCTCCCTTGGCGAGGTAGAGGGTTGGTCGAGATATTCGTCTGGAATTTGCGCCGCTGCAACCGATACCACGGCATCCAGGGGACTATAGATCGACACAAGCGCAACGCCTTCGGGCGGTTCGTCGCGGGACGCGCGTTTGAAACCGTTGCCCCGCGTCGCCTTATAGACGGCACTGACAGCTGAATTCACAGTGTCGCGTCCCCGGTTCATATGGGCCGGGCTGCCCAAGGTGATGACCCGGTCGATGGTTTTCGGATGCCGGCGCGCGGCTTCGCGGGCATAAACACCGCCAAGAGAATGCCCAACCAAGGAAACAGGTTCGCCCGTGCGGTCCGCCAGCTCGTCAGCATGTTCGGCAATCTTTTCGATCTGCTTTTCAAGCTGGCCAGCGCTCAAATATCCCCGGTTGCGGCCTAGCATCCAGGGTTCTGATACATAACCGAGCTGCCCCAGAAACCTGTTCAACGAGGTCAGCGACCGTTCCGACCCTGTGAAACCCGGCAGGGTCATCACAGCACGGGTCTTTTCCGGCCGGGGTGAAACGGTCGTCAACAGCGGCCCGGCAAGCGGCCGGCTCAGATATTCCCACCCTGCCAGAAACAGGTCGCCACCGAGGCGGAGTTGTTGAAACGTGCGGTTTTGCATCGTTTTCTCTTCCAAGAGGACGGTTTACGCCGCCTGTGCTTCCTGTTCAGTTGATCCGGTACCGGATGTCGACCGCTTCTTGGCAGCGCGCTTGGCCGTCAGAACAGAGACATTGGTGGGCGCCTCGATCGGTTTTGAGCAGCCCAGGGCGGCCTGTTTCAGCTCTTCGAAACTGGCCAACAGGTCATCCCGCAACTCAGCGAGATCGGGCATCAATTCGCGGCAGCCGATCAGTCCGAAGTCGAGCGTATTGCGATAGCTCTGCACAGTGATGTTCAGGCCTTGACCATGAACGACCAGTGACACCGGGTGATAGTGCAGCATTTCCGCGCCATTCAGGTAAAGCGCGTGACGTGGGCCGGCGACGTTGGAGATGGTGACGTTGAACATCGGCTGCATAAGATCGGCCAAACGCAAGGCACCATAAGCCTGTGAGGCCAAACGCAGGGCCACGGGCGCCCCGGCAATGTTGTAGTTCTGAATCTGCGCACCCTTGGTCGCTTCGACCTCGGCCTTGCTGGCAATGGTGTTCTCATGGATCAGCTTGGCGCGTTCGATCGGATCTGCGACATGGGTCGCCAGGCCGCTGACCATGCCGGTCACCAGATTGCCGACATGGTCGCCCTGATTTTCCTGGCGTAATGACACAGGCACCATCGCCAGAAGCTCTTCATCGGCTGCTTCGCCCTTGCGTTCCAGATAGCTGCGCAATGCGCCACCGCAAACCGCCATGACAGTGTCATTAAGCGTCACGCCCAGTGCCTTCTTGATCGCCTTGACGTCATCAAGCGGCACGGTCGCCATGGCCACCCGGCGGGTGCGGGAGATCGCTTTGTTAAAGGGTGTCGCCGGGGCTGTCCGCGCCAATGCATCGGCCTGGCCCTGGTTCAACCGGTCAAATGCCAGGTTGGTAAAGTTGGTCGCCGCTTCGGCCACTCGGGGCAGGGTTGCCATCATCTCGAATGGCTGACGCATGAAGCTGACAAAGGCGTCGCTCAAAAGATCCCATTCATCCGGTTCGGCCCGGCCCGTCGGCAGATCTGCGGGCGGGTCAATGCGGCGCGGTTCCGGCGTCGTATCCATGATCAGGTCAAGTTGCAGCACGCCCAGCTGTCCGTCGATGACCGCGTGGTGGACCTTGATGAACACACCGATACGATTGTCTTCCAGCCCTTCAATGAAGTGGTACTCCCAAAGCGGCCGGTACATGTCCATCGGTGCCGCAGCGATCCGGGCGCAGGCGGCTTCCAGCTGCTCCAGCGAGCCGGGCGCCGGCAGTCGGGTGCGGCGGACGTGATAGTCGATATCGATATTGTCGGCGCTGTCGTGCCACACCGGGTGGTCGAGACGAAAGGGCGTCTCAATCTGCTTGATCCGGTAGTTTTTCAGGTGAACCGCGCGCTCCGCGATCAGCTCCTTGACCTCGGCGAAGAACGTGTTGAAGTCCTTGCCTTCGGGCATCTGGAAGATCGGGCAGCTTGCCACATGCAACGGGCTTTCCGGGTTTTCCATGTGAAGCCAGCTGGCGTCGATTCCTGTCGCTTTTTCGTATGTCTTGCTCATGTCAGTCCCTCCGACCCTCTAAAATCAAAATCCATCTTCAAGCTGCTTGGAGAACATGCCGCTCATCGCGCGGACCATTGACCGCGGCGTGTAGCGCATCCATTCGACTCCAAGTTGATAGGCGATGCCGTTCACCTTGACGACCTCGCCTGAATGCAGGGCGTCGAAGCCTTCTTTGGCCACCTGTTTAGCGTCCAGCTTCATGAAATCCGGCACAGAGCCGTTTTCGCCCTTTTTACCGGTCGCGTTCTTGGAGAACTCGGTCTCCGTCAGGCCCGGGCAAAGCGCTGTCAGGGTCACGCCATGCTCGCGGAATTCCTCGCTCAGCGCTTCGGTCAGCGACAGCACATAGGCCTTGGTCGCGCCATAGACCGCAGCGCCTGGTGTCGCGTTGAACGAGGCCACGGACGCGACGTTCATGATGCGGCCTTCACCCTTGGCGATCATCGGTTCTGCAAACAGGTGCAGCAGTTCGGTCAGCGCGGCAACGTTCACCTGAACCATATCGGTGATGCGGCCCCGTGCGGTGTCGGCGAACGGTTTGAACGAGCCGAAGCCGGCATTGTTCACCAGCACATCGATATGAAGCCCTTGGTCCTGCAAGGCCTTGAACAGCTTTGCCGGCGCGGTCTTGGTCGACAAATCCTGGCCGAACACCGTTACGGTCGTGCCGAATTCGTCATAGAGCTCGGTGGCCAGCGCCTCCAATTTATCTTTGCTGCGTGCGACAACGACCAAGTCGTAGCCATTCTCGGCAAAAACCAAGGAAAGTTCGCGGCCAATGCCCATTGACGCGCCTGTGATCAGCGCGGTTTTTCCGTATCCGTGCGACATTTCTACCCCTGATGCTGCATCGCAAAATTCGTTGTAAGTGCAAACATAGGTCGGAATTCTTTATTTGCAATTACAAATATGCTGCAGTGCACCCATGCGTTCAGGGCAAGGTAATCTGGGGCTCTTCGTGGGAATCGGCGCAAACGCCCGCTCAGCGCGTTTACCGGCTGGAGGGACAGTGCTAAGTACCAACCGGTAACAGGGGAGTAAAAAAATGCATCCTTGCGTGCATGCGCAAACCACGCCGGACAAGCCTGCATATATTATGGCGGCGACGGGCGAATCGGTGACCTATGCCGAGCTTGATGATCGGACCAACCGTCTGGCGCAATTGTTTCGCGCCAAGGGATTGAAGACGGGCGATCACATCGCGCTGTTGATGGAAAATCAGAAACGGTTTTACGAGGTCTGCTGGGCCGCACAGCGCGCGGGGCTCTATTATACGGCGATCAGCACGCGCCTGACCGCGCCCGAGGCCGCCTACATCATCGACGATTGTGACGCGCAGATGCTGATCACCTCAAAGGCGATGGCCGACATTGCCGAAGGCCTGACCGATGGCTTGCCCCAGTTGAACACCCGGCTGATGACCGATGGTGTGATCGATGGATTCGAGGCCTATGAGGATGCGGTCGCGGCCATGCCCGCGGAACGCATTGCCGATGAAACCTCGGGCGTCGACATGCTCTATTCCTCCGGCACCACGGGCAGGCCGAAGGGTGTAAAGATTCCGTTGACGGGAGAGGCGATTGATTTTGTGCCGCCGACCTTTCAGATCGGCACCATGCTCTACAAATGGTCGGACCAGACAGTCTATCTGTCACCTGCGCCGCTTTATCACGCCGCACCCTTGCGCTTTAACATGACCATCATGCGGGTGGGCGGCACCTGCGTCATCATGGAGCAGTTCGACCCGGAAGAATCGTTACGCCTGATCGAAGAATACAACGTGACCCACAGCCAGTGGGTGCCGACCATGTTTGTGCGCATGCTGAAGATGCCTGAAGACGTGCGGCTCAAATACGATGTTTCATCGCTCGAAGTCGTTGTTCACGCCGCCGCGCCATGCCCCGTCGAGGTGAAGCGCAAAATGATCGACTGGTGGGGGCCGGTGATTTTGGAATATTACGCCGGATCGGAATCGAACGGCATGACCTTCATTAACTCGGAAGACTGGCTGGCGCATCCCGGCTCGGTGGGGCGGACCATGCTGGGTTCGTTGCATATCCTCGATGAAGAGGGCAACGAGCTGCCGACAGGCGAACCCGGGACGATTTATTTCGCTGACGGACCGGACTTTTCCTATCACAAGGATCCGGAAAAGACGGCGGGTGCCAAGAACGAGAAAGGCTGGTCGACCCTCGGCGACATCGGCTATCTGGACGATGAAGGGTTCCTCTACCTCACCGACCGCAAGGCGTTCATGATTATCTCGGGTGGGGTCAACATCTACCCGCAAGAGGCGGAGAACGTGTTGATCAACCACCCGGCCGTCGCCGATGTGGCGGTGTTCGGTGTGCCCAACGAAGAGTTCGGTGAGGAAGTCAAAGCGGTTGTTCAACCGATGACCTGGTCGGATGCGGGCCCGGACCTTGAAACGGAACTGATGGCCTATTGCCGTGAGCACTTAGCCGGGGTGAAGTGCCCGAAATCTGTCGATTTCGAACAGGAACTGCCGCGTCATCCGACCGGCAAGCTCTATAAGCGCCTGCTCCGCGACCGCTATTGGGGCAACCACGATTCAAGGATTGTTTAAGCGGTTACCTAAACCGTCACCCCGGCCCTTCGACGCCGCCTGGCGGCGTCGCTCAGGACAGGCGAAGGCCGGGGTCCATGACAACGAATGTTCTGGATTCCGGCCTGCGCCGGAATGACGCGGATGCCATCAAAGCAGCCTGTCTTCGCGCACCAGGTCGAGCGAGCGGGTGATGCGCGCCACCGCCTCGTCGATCAGCTCGGGGCTATGCACGAACGACACGAAGGATCGCCGGGTGCCCGGCACCAGCACCCCGTTATCCAGCAGGTGCAGGTAAAAGTCCGTCTCGGCCTTGGTCTTGCCCATGGCGAGGTCACGGGATGAGCGGATTTCCTCACCGCTGAAGTAGATTTGGAACATGGAGCCGGCGTTCAACACCTGCACGGCCATATTGTTCTGCCGCGCATAGTCGTTGACGCCGTCGGCCAGCCGCTTGCCCTGTCCATTGATATGCGGATAGAGCGTGTCGCGGTTGTCGTCGAAAAACTTAATCTGGGCATAGCCGGCCGCCATGGTGAGCGGATTGCCGGAGAAGGTCCCGCCCGACATGATCCCCTTGGGGTCGGTGCCCAGCGCGTTGAACAGCCGCATGATGTCTTCGCGACCGCCGACGGCACCGACTGGCAGGCCGCCGCCGAGCGACTTGCCATAAGTCGCCAGGTCCGGCTTTACGCCATAGAACTCCTGTGCACCGCCATAGGCGAAGCGGAACCCGGTGATCACCTCGTCAAACATCAGGAGCACGCCGCATTCCGTGCAGACCGCGCGCAGCTCCTCCAGGAACGCTTTGATCTCGTCATTCAGATGCGGGTTCGAACTCTGAGCCGGTTCGATCAGCACCATCGCGAGCTCGTCCTTGTTCTCGCGGATGATGTCGAACGCCACGCCTGAACGGTAGGGCAGCAAAAGCTGGTTTTCGACGACGGCTTGGGGCACGCCGGCACCGGTGGGCACATAAGTGGGCCGCTCACGCGGGCTTTCCGGGTGGGCGCCGCCGATGCCGTAATCATGGGCGCCGTGATAGAAGCCATCGAACACGCCGATCTTGTCCTTGCCGGTGAAGGCGCGGCCGGCGCGGATCGCATACATGGTCGCTTCCGTGCCGGTGTTGCAGAAGATCACCCGCTCGACGCAATTGTCGGCCTTGATGATCTGCTCGGCCAGCGGCACCTGGTTCGGGTTGTGCAGGCCGAACTGCCAGCCGCGGTTTTCGACCTGGTCGGCGATGGCGTTCTGGATGACCGGGTGCCGGTGGCCCAGGATCAGCGAGCCGAAGCCGATCTGAAAGTCGATCAGCTGGTTGCCGTCGGCGTCATAAAGATAGGGTCCTTCGCCCTTTTCGATCAGAACGGGGAAGGGCATTTCGAGACTCGCCGCCGAGCCCATATTCATTAGCTCCTTGGTGCGGCTGGTCAGTTCCTGCGAGCGTGTTGTCTTGGCCAGCAGCCGGTCGCGGACGGCACGGCCATTGGCGCCAACGTCGTCGGTCACGTCAAAGGTGACAGTCATGAATGCATCTCCCGTTTATCCGCGGGAATGTAGAGCCTGTGGCCCAAAGGGCAAGCGTCGAAGAGCCGCTAGCGTCTTGGCAGCGTATTCAGCAGGTCCAGCCAGCCTTCCGGCTGGGCGTCGCCATGCGGGTGGCGGCCAAAGATGCTGGCGAGCGCCTGGTCTTCGGATTCCGAGCATATTTCGAGGGACGAAATAATTCCGGCGGCGGTGGGTTTGTTAACCAGCCAGATATGATCCAGCGCGCTGTCGGGCAGATAGACTTTCGACGCGCCGTTCATCACCTCCCAGCCATGACCGACGCGGGCATGGCCACGGGCCGGGCCCGAATAAATCTGTACCATGCCGCGATTGGCGACAAAGATCATGATCTCCTCGCCCGACGCGTCCAGCGCCTCGAACAGGGCTGGGACCGCGTCGGCGCTGAGTTCGCTGGCATAGTCGCCGCCAACCAGCCGGAACGCCTGCACCCGGCCGAGCCCGTGCCTGCCCAGCAGGGCTTCGAAATGATGCACATTGGTCATGGCCGCCCAGTCCGCGCGCAGGGCCTCTATATCCACCTCGCTGTCGGGTTTAGCTGGGCGCCGGCCTGCCGCCGGGACGGGGGGCGCTGCGTCATTGGTCCCGAACTGGCCGATAACGCGTTCCAGTGTTTCACGCGCCTGATCATCCGATGCATGGATCGACGTGCACACCTGACCCGTCACATCGATGAAATCGAGGGTCGTGTGCGCCGGATGTGCCTGCCCCGCCGTCCAGTGGCGGAACAGGAACCGCACATCCAGATCGTCTGAAACAACCGACCCGATGCGTCCTTCGCCCAGCAGTTTGAACGTCGTGAACGCGCCGGTTTGCTCGACGAGAATGCCGCCGCTTGAGGTGCGGAAAGTAAATGTGCCGCCGTCGTTCATTGCGCCGATGATCTCGGCCCAATCCGACGTTAATGAAACGGCTTCCGATGCCAGGGCAGGTTGAGACATGGCTCGCTCCCTACTGATTCTTAAAATGAGATGCTATAATAGCATTTGTCAGGAGAGTTTGGGGGTGCCGGAAGGGGAATTTGTACTATGAAACCTGTTGCTGCTTTTCTTTATGGACTGGCTGCTTTCGCGTTTTCTTTCACCGCCGCTGGCCAAGACGCCCCGTTTCCGGGCAAAACGCCGTTCTTCTGTTCAATGAAAACGGTTTCCGGCATTTGGGCATTTAACGAGGATTCTAAAACCGGCACGCAGGGTGTGGGCGAAGCTATCGCCTTTGTTGGTTTTCTCAAGCTGTCGGCGGATGGTAAGGCGGCGATCCAGTATCGCGGCTACCGTACCAGCAACCCAGAAACCTTGCGCACACCGGCGGTAATTAACGGAACATGGACCGTTGCCGACTCATGCTTGGGTGAGATCGACTTCGACACCGTGCCCGGCGAAGACGGCGGGGTTCACATGGATCAGAAATTCGTATTCATCGCGGTTGAACGGGCAACGGAGCTGTTCTTCGCGCGCAATGACCCGGTCGAAAAGGGCCGAGCCAAGCGTCTGGACTAAACGCAGTTTCGCGTGAAAGAAATTGGTCGGGGAGAGAGGATTCGAACCTCCGGCCCCTGCGTCCCGAACACAGTGCTCTACCAGGCTGAGCTACTCCCCGACGGGTGCCTCACATGAGGGGCAGGGCGGGTATATACAGGCGTGCTGCGCCTCCGGCAAGCTCGGTATGAACCGTTCATGTCTCGATACACCGTTCCGGCGGAACGGCACTCGACACGAACGGTTCTGGATTTTGCCTGACCTTGCGTTCGCCTCGAGTGGCCGGCGCTAAAGCGCCGGTTGTATCGAGAGGCCGAACGCGTCTCAGTAAGCCCGGTCGATGGAGAAATCGACGATGCCGGTCAACACCTCGCGCAGTTCGCTGGGCGGGAACAGCCGCAGCGCGTCCTTGGCCATGGCGCCATAATGGTGGGCGCGGGCAATCGTGTCGGGCAAGGCGTCATATTTGGTCATCAGGCCGATGGCGCGCTCCAGATCGGCCTCGTCGCTCTTGGCGGTTTCCAGCGTGCGGCGCCAGAATGAGCGCTCCTCGGGGCTGGAGCGGCGATAGGCCAGAATCACGGGCAAAGTGATCTTGCCTTCGCGGAAATCATCGCCGATGGCTTTGCCAAGCGTCGCTTGTTTGGCGGAATAGTCCAACGCATCATCGGCCAACTGGAAGCCGATTCCCAGATTGCGGCCAAAGCTCCCCAGTGCCTCCTCATCCGCGCTGGGGCGGTCCGCGACAATGGCGCCCAGCTGGCAGGCCGCAGCAAACAGGGCGGCGGTCTTGGCAGACACGACCTGCAGATAGGCGTCTTCACTGGTGCTGACATCGTTACTGGTGGTCAGTTGCAACACCTCGCCTTCGGCCAAAACAGCCGACGTGTCGGACAAAATCCGCATCACATCCAGCGCGCCGTCGGCGGTCATGATCTGAAAGGCACGGCTGAACAGAAAGTCGCCGACCAGCACGCTGGCCTTGTTGCCCCATAAAATATTGGCGGTCTGGTTGCCCCGGCGCAGCGCACTTTCATCCACGACGTCATCATGCAGCAAGGTCGCGGTGTGCAGGAATTCGATACAGGCAGCGAGCGGGATGTGCCGGTCGCCGTGATAGCCGCACAGTTCAGCGGTCGCCAGGGTCAGCATGGGCCGCAGCCGTTTGCCGCCAGCGGAGATCAGGTGTCCGGCGAGTTGCGGAATCAGTCCAACAGGGCTGTGCATCCGTCCGGTGATCTCTTCGTTGACGCGCGCCATGTTGCCGGCGGTCAATGCAGTCAACTGATCCAGCGGGCTTGGTGCGCCGCTCTCTATGCGAATGACGTTGTCTACCACGCCGGTTTCCTGAAACCCCCTGAGAATTTGCTTCTTTGCGATACCATAGAAGGCGCTAAGATCAGGGGCAAGCGAACTGCCCCTGCATCTGACGAATTGCTGACCTGATCCCATGGAAGAAGTTTTAAGAACCAATGACCCGGTTTTGTTGTCCTTTGCTCAGAGTGTTCTGAAGGATGCGGGTATCGAAGCGTTGATTTTCGATACGCACACTAGTGCGATCGAAGGCACGATCAGCGCCATCCAGCGCCGTTTGATGGTGATTGATGATGACGCGGAGGAGGCACGCAAAGTGCTCTCCGAAGCGGAACTGAATACGGGTGGTTGACGGCGAGATTACCCATGACACGTTGCTGGGTGGGCGCGTTCAGCTCGTCCAACCCCGCAAGGGCTATCGGACGGCGATCGATCCGGTACTGCTTGCCGCAGCCGTAGACGCAAGGCCCGGGCAGTCCATCCTGGATGTGGGGTGCGGCACGGGGGCCGTATTTCTGTGCCTGTCGACAAGGGTACATGACCTTCAGATTACCGGAATTGAAAAATCGGCAGAGTCGCTTGATCTGGCAGCGGAAAATGCGCGGCTTAATGACTTAGCGGCGACCCTTATCAAAGGTGACATCTTTGATCCGCCCCTACAGCTTTCGCAGACCTTTGATCATGTTGTGTCGAATCCGCCATTTTGGTCGACCGGCCGTTCACGGCAGAGCCCGGACCCAGGCAAAAGTGCAGCCGACAGCATGCCCCCTGGCGGCCTTGAACGATGGATCGAGGCCAGCGTAAGCCGCCTCAAGCACCGTGGGGTGTTAAGCCTGATCCTGCCGGCTGATGCCATGGCTGAAGCGATAGCGGCCATGACCGGCCCGCTGGGGGGCATTACGGTGGTGCCATTGTGGCCGAAAACCGGCATATCGGCGCGGCGGGTCATTCTGCAGGGAACGCGCGGCGGGCGGGGCCCGTCCGTCATCCATTCAGGCCTCGTTCTGCATCAGGCTGACGGCACATACACTGCTGCCGCGCAATCCATCCTGTCAGGCGGTTTAAGCGTCTGGGAGGCCAATTTATCCGCAGATTGATAATTTCCGCTCCGTCTCGTATGTTCTGCCGTGAAATTGCGTGTTCGGGGGTTGGAGGCATGAACGCGCGGTTAAAGGCCAACAATCAGGGACAGGCGCATCGCTGCGCCCGGAGACGACCTCCATGGCAAACGATCAAGAACCGATTGAGTCTGGTAACGGCAATACCGAGGCGACCAACGCGCTAAGGCGTAAGCTGCTCAAGGGCGGTGGCGCGGCGCTGCCGGTGATGATTTCACTGCAAAGTGGTACAGCCTGGGCGATTTCAAGCTGTGCGAGCGAGATCAGCCGTCCGTCCAATGGCAATATGACGAGCACCTTCGGTCCGTCGAACAACCCTAATGATAACAACCGCGATCTTGTTGAATCGATAACGGGCATTTCCCGGAGCGACATTGACGACGCGATTGATGACGACTTTTCAGCTGCTGGAGGCGACTATCCGGAATCGGCCCCGGATGACATTCAACAGGCCGAAGTTATGCATCTCTTCGTGACCAACGGGTCGTGCTGGGTGTCGTTCTGCGACGGCCCCGTTGACATCGGTGGAGTCACCTTCAGCGACTCGATCACGCCAGACGCCTGTAACGGAAGCTAGCCGATCGTGGCTTTCGGTCCATGACACCAGTGGTGGGCCCAGGCGACGACTCAGCGACTATTTCCGTGGTTGCGCTGGCGTCGAAAAACGCTCTGACATGGAACGATTGGGACGACGGGTGTTCGGTGTTTAACCGGGCGACCGGCGAGACCCATTTCTTTGATTTGTGGACAAGTTACCTGCTGCGGCTGATAGACTCCGAGCCTACAACGGTTGAGAGCCTTGCACGCAGGATGGCACAGGAATTGGATCAGCAGCTGGATGCCGCGCTGCGGGCGCGCGTGTTTAAGACAGTGCAGAATTTCGACTCCATGGCGTTGGTCGAATTGTGTCCGGGCGGCTGATTGATGAGGTTGAGATTGGAGAGCTGAAACGGCTCCTCCGCGCTGGCATCACGATTTCAGCGCCGCCCTTTCAGGTTCGTGTGCAGTCAGATAACTCGGTTTTGGGGGAGTCCCTCAAACGGCTTTATGGCGCATGCCGCATTGATGGCGATGCCCAGGCGGCCGATTTTGTCATCCGGGTTGGCGCCACCAGCGCAATTCGCCGGTTTGTCCGCCGTGACGTCATAGCCCTTATCGACACGCCGCCGCCGTTCACGCGCTTGCCCTATGAAATGGCGCCGCTGATGTTCGAACAGGCGCTCAACTGGTGCGTTGCGACACGCACATTCACCCACTTGGTTATGCATGCCGCCGTCGTCGCGCGCGACGGAAAGGCATTGATCATCCCCGGCGAATCCGGTCAGGGCAAAAGCACGCTGTGTGCGGCACTGGTATCGCGCGGCTGGCGGCACCTGTCAGACGAGTTCGCCATGATCGATCCCGAAACGCTGGAGATCACGGCCCACCCCAGACCGATTTCACTGAAGAACGAAAGTCTTGAGGCAGTGACCGCCTGGGGCGCGGCGCCGGAGTCCGTGATGGAGGGGACGCCGAAGGGCACAGTCGGGTACCTGCCACCGTCTATGGGTGCGATAGAGTCAGCGGGTCAGCGCGCCATGCCGGCGGCCATTCTGTTTCCCGGATATACGGTCGATAGCGACCCTTCGATTACAAAGATGGAGAAAGGCCGCGCCTTCATCATTCTGACCGCCTGTAGCGTGAACTACCGTGAGCTAGGGGAGGAGGGGTCCAAAGCGATGACCAGGCTGGTCTCGCGCACCCCGATTTATCGAACGACTTATCCCGATACTGCATCCAGCGTCGGGTTAGTTGAAAGCCTGGGCCTCTGGGACTGATGGACCCGTTGCTCCGGATTCTGCGCGACCCTTCGCATATGCCGTCGCTCGCAGCTTCGGAATGGACACTTGTGATGCAGCGGGCCCGCCGCCGGGCGCTGTTGGGCAAGCTGGGTGCGCTTGCCCGTGATGCCGGTTGCGTTGAGGCCCTGCCGGCGGCAGTCCAGCGGCAGTTTTCTTCCATGGTCCGGCTTGCAGATCACAATGGAAAAAACCTGAAGGCAGAAGCCTTTCAAGTGTTACATGCGCTCGCTGACGTCGATGGTCCTGTGGTTTTTTTGAAGGGCGCCGCCTATGCGCTGCTGGAGTTGCACGCCGATCGCGGCCGTGTGTCTTCCGACATTGATATTCTGGTGCCCAAAGACGGGCTGGAGGCTGTAGAGGACGCACTTCAGCACCGCGACTGGCAGCCGATGAAGCTCAATGCCTATGATCAGGAATACTATCGCCGCTGGATGCATGAACTGCCGCCGATGCGGCATCGATATCGGGCCACCGTGATCGATGTGCATCACACCATCCTGCCGTTGACGGGCCGGATTACGCCAGATCCCAAGGCGTTGATCGATGCTGCGACACCGGTTGATATCCATGGCCGGACCGGCCTCGTGCCCTGCCCGGAAGACCTGGTTGTGCATGCGGCCGCGCATCTGTTTCAGGACGGTGACCTGAGCGAACGGCTCCGTGACCTTTTGGATATCAGTCAGATGATCGGCGAGTTTGCCGCGGAGCCGGGCTTCTGGGACCGGCTGTTGGAGCGCGCCCAAGTTCATGACTGTGGCCGGCCGACCTTCTATGCATTGCACTTTGCTCGAACCGTGCTGGGAACAGACGTGCCGGCAGGTGTGCTGGATAGTCTTCGCCCCCATCCCGCAGCCCTGTCGCGGGCGTTAATGAGCATGCTTGTGCCTGCTGCGCTGGTGCCCAGCCCGCCCGACAATGCGACTGGGTTTGCTCGCTTGGCGCGTTGGTTGCTTTTTCTACGATCCCACTGGCTACGCATGCCGCCTGTGATGCTGGCGCGCCATTTGACGATCAAAGCGTGGCGGTCACTGTCGCAGCGGTGAGTGAGAGGCGCATTAAAGAGGGAAGGCTATGAATACCGCCGTAAAGATTTCCAGACCCACCAGACCTGGCTATCCGTCTTTGCCTCCCTGACCTAAACTGACCTGGCGTGTTAGAGCGCCAACCGAAAGGACCATTGCCATTCCTGTTATCCATACGACCAACCTGCCCGGACCCTTGGTACAGGAGGTGCTGGAGCCTGTTTTGCCAGGTACTGAAATTGTCGCCCTGAATTCGCCAGAGGAGTTTGAGGCGGTTGGACCCGATATCGAATATCTGTTTGCGCTCAAACCCTATCGCGGCCTGTGGCAGAAGGCGCCGAAACTAAAGCTCATCCAGATCATCAGTACGGGCGTCGATAGTCTGCTGCCCGCGCCGGACCTGCCTGAACACGTCAAGATCAGCAATGCGCGCGGCATTCATGGCATCCAGATGGCGGAATTCGCGCTCTATTTCATGCTTGAGTTTGCCAAAAACGGCCCCCGTATCCGCCAGCAGCAGGCGGACCAGGATTTCACCATGTTCAACCCGGTCAATTTGTCAGGCAGCACATGCGGTATTATCGGCCTGGGCGCGGTCGGCGAGGCGATTGCGGAGCGGGCCAGTGCGCTTGGCATGCGCGTTATCGCAACACAGCGCACACCGAAATCCCACCCCCATGTGGAAAAAATCTATCCCGCTGAACAAACCACCGATGTGGTCGAACAGGCGGATTATCTGGTGCTGGTTGTGCCGCTGACGGACGACACGAAAGGTCTGTTCGATGCCGCCATGATCGCGCGCATGAAACCAGACGCTGTCATGATCAATCTGTCTCGCGGTGGGATCGTTGACGAAGATGCCATTGTAACAGCCCTGACCAACGGCACCATCAAGGGGGCTGCGATTGACGTTTTTGACCAGGAGCCCCTGCCGGCGGGCCACCCGTTATGGAACACACCGAACACCATTATCACGCCCCATATGGCAGCGGCCGACAGCGCTTATCTGCCGAACATCGCCCGGATTTTTGCCGAAAACGTCAAGAGAATTGCCAACGGCGAACCCCTGATCAACGAGGTGGACCGCTATCGCGGTTATTGAACCGAGCTTTCATTTGGCAGGGGAACGGTGGAGCCGGATATGGATGCGCGAACATTGAAACGTCCGGGCACTCAGCATTCAAAAATTTCGTGCCGCATGACCAAGGCGTCTCGGCTAAGGGTCCGGGGAAACCTCTGACATCATATTGAGGCAAAGGAGCAATCGTGTGCAGCCAGTTCCAGCAATGGGCGGCGAGCGATGCACGATACCGCTGCCCGGTCCCGCACGGCTGCCCTTGAAGATCGCTACGTCACCGGTCCGCAGGTGCTCTAGTGGACCGCTGAATTCTTCCTGTTCGTGCAACGCACGCGCGGCGTGATGTGGTTGGACCCACTGGGTGCCGGGACCGCGGTAAGTCGTCAATAGCCGCGCCTCGACACAATCGCGGTGGAATTTCCAGCAGGCATTGCTGCTGACCCGTTCCAACCGGACATCGACGAAATCGCTCTGGGTGATGTCAGCAAAGGCCGAGACAAGGCCATCGACGTCCTTAATCAGTAGATCTCGCATGTCTCCTGGAGGCATCCCGCATTCATCCAGATACGGTTCAATGCCACGTCGAACGTCGCCGGGCTGGACAGCGACACGAAGGAAAGGAAGGCGGGATTCTTCTAATCCATCGAGCCATGCCGTGAGGGATGCCGGCGGCACACGCTGCCAGATAACAAGTTCCCGGTCGCGCCGTTTGATGTCCGCAAGGCCTTGAGCTGTATCGCACGTCGCAACCCGTTCGGTCTGTCGGGCGGATGCCTCGGTCGCTTCAAGTACAGTCATGTCAAAGGGACTCCCTGATCATGGCCTCATAGTCATGCTCGGTTGCCTTGCGCGGATTGGTCAGGGCAGACAGGTCCTTCTGCGCATATTTAATCAGCTCAGGAATGTCTTCCTCTTGAACCCCCATTGCGCTTAAGCCGGAGGGTAGGCCGATATCGGCGTTCATGGCGGACACCGCGTCGGCAAGATCGGCGCCGGATGTCAAACCCATGGCCTGGCGAAGGCGGTCATACTTCTCGCCGCATTCCGGCGCATTGAACCGCAGCACGGCGGGCAGGAAGACCGCGTTTAAAGTGCCGTGATGAAGATTCAAGCGCTCAATGCGGCCCGCTGCATGGCTTAAGGCGTGAACGGCCCCCAGCCCTTGTATAAAGGACAGGGCCCCTTCCGTTGAACACATCATCATTTGCCAGCGGGCCTCGCGATCACTGCCGTCCTTTACTGCGTCGGGAAGGTGACGCCAACCCCGCCACAAACCGTCAAGCGCCACACCATCAGCGGGCGGATTAACCGTCGGCGTCAGGAACGCTTCAATGCAATGCGTGATCGCATCCATGCCTGTTGCTGCCGTCATTGTTGTGGGCAGGCCCAAAGTCAGCTCTGGATCGCAGATGGCTGCCCTTGGGATGAGAAGCGGGCTTGCGAAGGTCAGTTTGCGCCCATCGTCCATAATGATGACGAATCCCACTGACACCTCGCTGCCCGTGCCGGCCGTGGTCGGCACCGCAATCAGGGGTGCGACCGATTTGATGAGCTTGCCGCCGCCCGCCAAGGGGTCGAACTGAGCGAGCGGCCCGCCGCTGCCGGCAAGCAGCGCAACAGCCTTGCCCAGATCCATGGAGGACCCGCCACCGATGGCCAGGACACCATCACATCCGTCAGATTGATATTGGTCGAAGGCTTTCAGAACGGCTGCTTCCGTCGGATTTCCGGGCGTCCCATCGAAGAGCGAGGTAGGCACATCCGCTTCAAGCGCGCTGGTCACGCTTTCCACCAGCCCCGCCGCCACGACACCGGCATCTGTGGCGATGAACGGTTTTGAAATTCCTGCTTTGCGCAGTTCGGCCGGAAGCTGTTGCACGGCCCCGAAATCGAAATGGGTTGTTGTCAGATATGTCAGCGTTGCCATTGTGGTTCCAAATCTCTGGACTAGTGAGAATGTTCGTGCGGGTGTCTGAGCAGCGCGGCCACTTGCATCAGATGGGTGGCGGCCTGCGCAGGATTTCCACAGCGCCCGGCCATCTCGATCAATTCCTGCGTTAGCGCATCGATAACGGCTTCGGAGGGAAGCCATGCTTCGCCCGCTTGCGTAATGGCACCCTGCAGAAATCGCCGGGCCTTTTTGACGTCTTCTGCATGTACGGCAGCAATCGCATCACTCACTGTGCTGCCTCCGTGTTCTGCCGCCAGATCGGGAAGGGGTCGTTCAATTCTTTCCAGGCAGCGGGCTCCATGGCTGTCGCATCGGCGTCGCCGATCAGGCAGGCGTCGAGACGAGCACGAATCGCCGTCTCGTCCATGTCGGTGCCAATGAAAACGATTTCCTGACGGCGGTCTCCGTAGACGGAATCCCAGAGATTTGCGATGTGATTACGCCACTCCGGGTGATCTGGCCAATGTTCCTGAGGGACGTTAGCCCACCAAAAGCCCATGGCTTCGTGGCGGACCAGCGCCCCGGCCTGGCTCAACTCGCCGACCCACTCGGGGCGAGTGGCCAGCCAGAAATGTCCTTTCGCGCGAATGACCCCCGGCCAGGAGGAATTGACGAAAGCGTAGAATTTTTCAGGATGAAACGGACGCCGCGTCCGATAGACGAAGCTGCGCACGCCGTATTCTTCTGTCTCTGGCTTGTGGTCAGCAAAGCCGAAGAGTTCCTTGAACCAGAGTGGGTGTTCCTGGGCCTTTTCATGGTCGAACCGCCCCGTATCCAAGACTTGGTCCAAAGGCACACGGGACATGCTGGTTTCGATCAGCTCCGCGTCGGGATTGAGTGATCGGATGATTTTGCGCGCGGCCTGGAGCTGTTCCGGCGATGCGGCGTCGATCTTGTTTAGGATGACGACATCAGCGAATTCGATCTGATCGACAAGCAGATTAACAAGCGTACGGTCGTCCTCATCGCCCAGCGCCTCGCCCCGGTCCTTCAGGAAATCAGTCGATGCATAATCGTGTAGCAGGTTTGCGGCATCGACCACGGTTACCATCGTATCCAGGCGCGAGACATCCTCAAGGCTTTCACCTTCTTCCGTTCGGAAATCGAAGGTGGCTGCCACGGGAAGGGGTTCGGAAATCCCGGTCGATTCGATGAGAAGGTAGTCGAACCGGCCATCCTCGGCGAGTCGGCGCACTTCCTTCAGGAGGTCGTCACGCAGCGTGCAGCAGATGCACCCATTGGTCATTTCGACCAGCGTTTCCTCCGTGCGGCTCAAATTGGCGTCACCCTCGCGGATGAGGTCGGCATCGATGTTCACTTCGCTCATGTCGTTGACAATGACGGCGACGCGCTTGCCTTCACGGTTGTTGAGGATGTGGTTCATCAAGGTCGTTTTGCCGGCACCGAGGAAGCCGGACAGGACCGTAACCGGAAGCTTGGGGTGCGAGAGAATTTCACTCATGGATGGCGGCTTTCGTGTTGATCATCATTTGCGGCTTAATGAATGGCCGAAGGCGGTTCGCCTGAACCCGAAACTTCGCAGGCCAGTTTGTTCAGCATGGAAGCCACGCTGCCTGGTCCATAGGCATCGACCAGGCGTGGCATCAGCTCCGCCATCAGCGCGGCGAGTATCGTATCTCTGGGAACACGTGCTTCTTCGCAGCGTCCAATCGCAGCGCGAATCTCCACTATGGCATCAGAGAAGCGCGGAGGCTGTTGGACATCAGCGTTGTCGTCGGCGGGTCCAAGCAAATCGGACGTTTTTGATTGATCGCGCATAGGAGAGTTCAGCGTCAAAGCTGTGTCGGGTTCGGCGCGTCGCCATAGACGGCCTTGGGGTCGAAGGACTTCTCCGACTCCGTGAACGTGAGCCGAGCAGGTCCGCTGGAAGGACTGCCCAACTCAACCGATCGATAGAAGCACGACCGATATCCGACGTGGCAGCTGGCGCCGGTGCCCGCCACCTGGACACGCAACCAGACAGCATCCTGGTCATCATCGATGAGCATCTCGGTCACCTTCTGGAAAAGTCCGCTGGTTGCGCCCTTGCGCCAGAGGCACTTGCGGCTTCGGCTCCAGTAATGCGCCTCGCCGGTCGCGATCGTCTTTTGCAACGCCTCACCGTTCATGTATCCCAGCATCAACACCTCGCCTGTCCCGGCGTCGGTTGTTATGCAAGGGATCAATCCGTCGGCATCGAATCTGGGTGCGAGGGTAAGACCTTCTTCGACGTGCTCGACCGATCGGCGCGTCGCAAAGACCGTCGACGCCCCCGGATCAGTGTTTTTGTCTTTCATGCCAAGAGTTCCTGTGGCTGCCACTCAGAGCGCTTCCCATGGCCACGCTCAGCGGTTATAGGCACTTCTATGTTGTGATGCTCGATCGCAACGTTATAACGTTGCGTTCTTCGAATTCAAGACGGGATATGGTCATGCGCCCCACTTCGATCCAGCCAGTACCCTGCAGCGATCCAGGCTGCCGCGGCGATCACGTGCCGGGCGAACGCGTTGCGCTGGCGGCCTCTCTCTGCGATGAGCGCGGCGCTCAGCTTACAGAGTTGCGGCGCCAGGTTCTGGAACTGCTCTGGGAGTTCAACCGCCCGACAGGTGCCTACGAACTAATCGAAGCCCTCAAACCAGAGGGGTCTCGACCGGTTGGCCCGCCCACTGTTTATCGGGCACTTGAGTTTTTGATCGCGCAGGGTCTGGTTGTGAAGATTGAGAGCCAGAACGCTTACATTCCCTGCGCCCATCCGGAACGCCAGCATGATTGCCTGTTCTTCGTGTGCAGCCATTGCGGGGCATCCGCTGAGATCGAAGATCCACGGGTTGGAACTCTGCTTTTAGAAGATGCCGCCACTCTGGGCTTCCAGCCGACGCGGCGTGTGATCGAAGTAGAGGGCACCTGCGCGCAGTGTACTGCATCTGGTGCGGTGTGAACGCCTCACCCAAGACGAGGGACGCCAAAAAAGGTTTTAACATGTTGCCGATCCCCGTGATGTTGTTGACGGGTTTCCTGGGGAGTGGGAAGTCCACATTGCTGTCGCAAATCCTGCGTGAGCCGGCCTTCGGCGATACGGCTGTCATCGTTAACGAGTTTGGCGAGGTTGGCCTGGACGGGGTTCTGGTTGAGCACAGCCAGGAACAGTTGGTCGAGATGACTACCGGGTGCCTGTGCTGCACCATCCGCGGCGATATTCGGCAAACGCTCGAGATGCTTCTGGCACGGCGCAGAAGCAATGAAATCCCGGCCTTTAGCCGCCTTATCATTGAAACGACCGGGCTTGCCGACCCGGCGCCGGTCATTCACACGTTGACCTCTGACCCTTCAGTTTGCACGTTCTTCACGTTGAACGGTGTCATCACGACGGTCGATATCGTCAATGGTGATCAAACCCTTGACGCGCAGGTCGAGTGCGTAAAGCAGGTTGCCGTCGCGGACCGACTTGTTCTAACCAAATCAGATCTTGCGAAGGATCCGGCGTCGCAGCGAGATCTCCAGCGGCTTCGAGACCGGTTGGTTGCGATCAACCCGGCCGCAAAGATCCTAGACCGGCACGGCGCAGGTTTTTCCTTAGATTATTTGATCGAAACCGGGCATTTCAACCCGGCGGCCAAAACTAAGGATGTCCGATCATGGCTAAACGCCGAAGCCTTCGAGGACGCGGACAAGGCGCATCATGATGATAGTCATCATCACCATCATCACGGCCACGATCATCACGATGTAAACCGTCACGGCTCTGACATTCAGGCCTTCTGCCTTGTTCTAGAAGAGCCCGTGAGTTCGCTGACATTCTCGATTGCTCTTGAACTGTTGATCGCCAATCAAGGTGAAAACCTTCTCAGGGTAAAGGGGATTGTTCACCTCAATGAAAATCCGGGCCGCCCGCTGGTCCTCCATGGTGTACAACATGTCTTCCACGACCCGGTACAGCTTGACCACTGGCCAAGCGATGACTGTCGCACAAAGCTCGTCTTCATTACGCGGAACATTCCGAGAGAGACAATCGAAGCGTTCTTCACGGCATGGCAGGATGCCGATGAAGATCATCTCAGTCCGGAGCCCATTCCGCAATGAGCACTCTTTCAAGATTGCTGCCTTCCCTGGACAAACTCGCTGTTTCGACATCTGCGGTCTGCGCCATTCACTGTCTCTCTCTCCCGCTTGTTGTCGGGCTTTTTCCCGCAGTGAGCGCGACGGTCTTCGGGCAGGAAGCATTTCATCAATTGCTGCTTTGGGTCGTTATTCCATTGAGCATTGTTGCCCTTACTTTGGGGTGTCGGAACCATAAAAGTTGGTTGGTCGGGATTCTTGGCTTTATTGGACTAAGCGTTCTCATGGCCGCTGCTGCCCTGGGCCACGACGCCCTGGGAGAGAGTGGCGAGCGCATCGCAACACTGACCGGGTCAGTCTTCATCGCTGCCGGACATTTATTGAACTATCGGCTGTGCCGCCGTTCCGATTGCGACCATTAGAGCGGCTGGTCGCTACTCCCAGATATAGCGCTCGATACTCCCGTCAGAGATCGTATACCCGGCCTCGGCGAGTTCGGTGTCAGCTGCTGTCGTGGTCATGACACCAGTTACCCAAACGGCCTCGAACAGTTCGTTGAACTCATAGGGTTTATCAGTGGTCACATAGACCAGCTGATTGGGCGGCGGGGGCGGCACGTGAATGCAGGCCCCGACATAGGGGACCAGCAGCAGAGACGTTACGCCGACGCCGCTATATTCGAGTGGCACAACAAAGCCCGGCAGTCGTACTGTTTTGCCGTTGTACTGGGTTGTCACGCTACTCATATAGTCCGGGTCCTGGAATGGGGATACGTCCCCATGCTCAAGAGTCCCAAGATCGTCTAACAACCCTTCGATCTTTTTCCTGATGTCTTCTGGGATCAGGTCGTCCCACTCCAGGTCGACCGGATCGTCTGAAGCGGCAGCAGGAAACGCAGACAAAGGACCGGTGGCCGCAAGCGCGGCAAGCGCAGCCAAAATCTGTCGGCGGGTTAAGGTCAGCGCGGTCATCAACGGTTCTAATTTGGACCAGCGCTATTGGCCGCCAGGGAAACGTACTGATTGACCGTCAGTACATCCATCGGCGACCGAATCGCGTTTTTTTTAAGCGTCGCCGCAAGCGCGTCACCCAGACTCCAATCATAGCGGGCGCCGAAATGGCGCGCTACGGCGGGCCCTAGCGCCGGGGCCTGATCCAACGCTGATTCAAGTTCCGAGATGATTGCAATCCGCGTCGTGTCCGTGCCGCTGTGGCTGTGGATGGCCATGGCTTCGATAATCAGCCCCTTTTTCTGCATCGGCGCATCCGGATCCTTCAAGTACAACTCGGTCATAGCCCGTGCCGCTTCCGCGCCGCTGAGTTCAAGCCATGCGGTGGCATAGGCGCCCGCAAAGGCAATGTCGAATAGGTTGGTCTCACTCACCCCTTTCGCCAGGACACCCTCGGCGGCGGGGTCTTTCGAAAGACCCATCAGAAGGACCCGTATGGAGCGCAGATGCATCTCTAGAGGGTTGTCGACAGGTGTGATGAGCGCATCAACGTCGAGGTTCAGGTCAAGAGTGCGCAGGGCGGCATAATCAATGCGGTCGAGTTCGAGAAGCGCGAGATCGCGGACGTTCGGATTCGCGTGATTGTGCAGGTCAGCAAAAAACTGATGCCGGTCCGCATCGTCACCGGCCCCCCAACCCGGCAGACGCTGAAGCAGCTGCCTGACAAAGTCCTGAAACTCAGGGTCAAGATAGCGAAGCCGCTGCCATTTGCTATCCGCCGGGTCACGGGCAAAAAGAACCGCGCCCTCAGGGTTAACCTGGAACATTCGCCGGCTATGCGAATCAACAAGGGTCGGAATCGTGACACCGTCTAAGTCGCCGACCAGTGCTTCAAACGCCTCATAGCGAAACTCATCATCCGCTGCCTGCCGTGCCAACACGATGTGTTCGCTGTCGAGCATATAGTCGACGATTGTTTTCTGTGGCACATAACCGTGAAACATGCAGGCAATGGCAGCTGGTACGATGCCGATAACGGCGACCACAACAACTCCTGCTAACTTCAATGGTCTCGCTGCAGGCATTCTCAATATCCGGTCCAGTATCAGGATCTTATCGTCATACCGTGGGCTAAGGACATTCTATACGCACGGATCGCGGGGACCAAGCTGACAAAGGCAGCTGCTGCAACAACCGCAAGCAAGAAGCCGAGCTCGTGAATTGTCGGGGCATTGATCGGGAGATAAAGCCCAAACGCGGCATCGACATAGGGCCTGGCAACCCATAGCCCGGCGTAGAGTAACAAGGTTCCCAAAGCTGCACTCACGGTGGCAATCAGTGTCGCCTCCAACAGCAACATCGCGACAATGGTGGTATGACCGGCGCCCAGCGCCCGCAGAATGGCCATCTCGCGCCGCCGTTCGTTGAGGCCTGCAAAAATCATCGCTGCCATGCCGAGTAGCGCTGTTGCGATCACCATGGCGGAGACGCCGATCAACGCGGTCTCCGCGACGCCCACAATGCCCCAGAGTTCCTGCAATGCAACACCAGGTAGGATCGCCAGCAAGGGTTCTTGCGGATATTCATTGATCTCCCGCTGAAGCCTGAAAACCTGGAGACGCGACTTTACGCCCACCAAGGCCGCCGTGATCGCTGAAGGTGTCAAGTCCATTGCCCGGACGGCATCTGCGGAAACAGCCCGGCCTGGGCGCTGGGCACCGCCCTGCCAATCCACATGGATCGCCTCGATGCCTTCAAGACTGATGAGGACTGTCCGGTCAACTGGCGTTCCCGTTTTGGCCAGGATGCCGGAGACGCGGAATGGCTTGTCATCATGTTCGGTGAAAGATTCAAGCCCATGGGCAACGATGATGGGGTCGCCCAGCTTGTACCCCAGGTCACTGGCGACATCCGCCCCAAGCACCGTATCGAACAGGTCGCTAAAGCGGCCGCCATTCGCGAAGTCGAGCGCCCGCCCGCCGCGATACCGGTAGCGTTCGAAGAACGCGTCGGTGGTGCCCATCACGCGGTAACCGCGGTGACTATCGCCCAGCGACATGGGTACGATCCAGTCGACTTCCGGGCGCGCGGCAATGTCCTGATAGCTATCCCAAGACACGTTGTTGGTCGCGTTGCCGATGCGGAACACCGAGTAGAGCAAAAGCTGCACGCTGCCCGAGCGCGCGCCGACGATCAAATCGGTGTCAGAAATAGTGTCAGCAAAACTTGCTTGGGCGCCGGTGCGGACTTTCTCGACGCCCAGAAAAAGGGCAACCGACATCGCAATAGCAAAGATCGTCAATCCCACCGTCATACGACGGCTGATCAGGGATTTAATGGCGAGGCGAAGGAAGATCATGCGGCCTGTCCCCGTTCCACATGCGCAACGTTGCCAAGGTCGACCAACCGGTCGAAGCGTGCGCCGAGCCTCTCATCATGACTCACCATAAGAAGCGTGCTGTTTGCCTCTTTGGCCTGCGCAAAGAGCAGGTCGAGGAACGACGCCTGGGCATCCGCGTCCAGTGAGGATGTTGGTTCGTCCGCCACAATAAGTGCCGGGGCGCCTATCAGCGCCCGCGCCACAGCCACGCGCTGCTGCTGACCGACGCTGAGAGCGGATGCAGGCGCATTGATGACAAGCGAGTCCGGCAATCCCAACGCGTCTGTCAGCCTAAGCGCCTCGGCCCGCGGATTGCCGATCCGGCCACGGCGCTCCGGCGCGAAATGCAGCGCGAGCAGGACATTGTCGAGCGCTGTCGCGTAGGACAACAGATTGAATTGCTGGAAGATCACGCCAATGTGGTTTGCTCTGAATTGGTCGCGTGCCCCGCTTGACAGATCCGCGAGACGGGTTCCGCCGACCTGTATGTCGCCCTGTTCCGGGGCGATGACACCGCAGATCAGGCTAAGCAGCGTGGATTTGCCCGATCCGCTTTCGCCCAGCAGCAAGACCGTTTCGCCGCTTGCAATTGAGAAATCTTCGATATCCAGCCTAAACGGACTTCGACCGGTCCACGTAAAGGACACGTCACGCAATTGGACGGCGTTGATAGCGGTGTTCTCTTTCAAGCAGCGCGTCCTGCCTAAATGGCGCCCTCAAGGTCCAGGACGGGCGCATCACGCATCACCTCGAAGCCACGGCTTCCCAGGTCAGAAATAAGCTGCACCTCGAGCTCTTGAGCGTTTGGAAAAGTGTCGAAATAACCAAATTCAATCTCGCGAATCTGCGCTGGCGCGGCACACGAAAAAGCATACTCGGCTCGAAATTCCGTATGAGCCCTGCCGTCATGCTCATCGTCTCGATCGGCCCCATGATGGTCATCATGGTGACCGTGCTTCTCATGATGATCGGCATGGTCGTGTTCTTCATGACTGCCCTCGTCCGCTGCAAGCAACTCGGCCTCGGCTGAAATCACATTGCACTGTGCTGAGTCAGTCAGACGGAACAAGTCCTGCGCCTTCTTAAGTGCTTCGATCGCAGCACCAATACGGGCGCGGTCTTTTTCAGTCGCGGCCGGGTGCTCAAAGCCGACGATATCCGCGCCTGGCGCAGTCAGTTCCATGGCAATCTCGGAGCCCTCAATGGCGATATTGAGCTGGCCGACGCCATGCTCGTGCGCGCCCAGGTCACGCTGTTTTTCAGCAAAGGCCATCGTCGTCCCCGCCAAGAGTAAGGCCGCCGCCGCGACAATTCGCATCTAAATCTCCATTTCAACCTATTGCGGTCTCAGCAGATGAGCTCGGAAACAGCAAAGCCTGATCTACTGCGAGCCTACTGGCTTTCGACGTGGTTCCCAAGCCTGCCAGCTAAAACTCAGACCAAGGAATCCAACGGGATCAAAAGACAGCGCGTTCGTTGGAGATATAGGTCGCGGGTAATCAAGAGTCATGGCAATCACGACAAAAACCCGCTCAGGTTAGCCAATCTGGTTTTTTGGCCATGAGCGGGCACTTTCCCGCTGCGGCGTAACGCGGGGGACCGAAAATAAGTAAGCGTGGCCCCTGCGGTCTTGGATTGATCACAGAAACCGTCGCTCAAGCCCAAAGCAGCCAGGTATCGGCCCGCGCACCGGGTAGAGGCGACGGATCACTAGCCCCAAGTCCAGTTTTAACGGTAGGCGATGAAACTGCCGGGCACAGGTTGCCCAATTCTGTCATGGAATGGTGGGCGGAGCAGAGCAAAGATGGGCACTTGCTGGTCGGGACCCGCAACAATCAAACCATCTGGCATTAATAATCCGCGTTTGCCCCAAAGCAGACATTCATCGTCGAGATCAAGATTACCCCTGCTTCGTTCACGCCACGACGCGGCGTTTGCTTACAAAGAAGAAAACCAGGCCGCCGGCGTAGGCAAGGATCAGCATGAGGGGGTAGAACCAGGTCATGAAGGCCACCACCCCGCTTCGCGACAGCGCCACAGAGTCGTGCCACGATAAAGACGTGTCGCCGCTGTCGTCCACGCTTCGAATGTCTGCACCAAGCCGGGCGAGCTCGCCCATATTTCCCGCAATTGTGTAGATTGAAACCGCCGAGAACATCGTGAATATGCCGACCAGAATGCCGGCCAGCAGAGTATTGAGCCGTGGCCCTACGGAATATCCCGCGATGAGGAACGCAAACAGGACGTATGTCCAGCGTATCGTGTTCTCGCCAAGTTCAAAGCGGAGCGCCTGGTAAAGGTCGGCCAGTTCATATGCAGTCATGTTTCCCCCCCTAGTTCATGTTGGGAGAACGTAGCGCAAAGATGGGTTCAGTCAGACTAGGATTTTTGGGACAGGCGCTGGTCGCATTGGCAAGGCCAGCGTTGGAGATTAGGACACTTTCGACCTGGCAAAAAGGTGCCTAGTTCTGTCCAGGAATGGTGGGCGGAGAGGGACTCGAACCCCCGACATCCACGATGTGAACGTGGCGCTCTACCACCTGAGCTATCCGCCCGCGCGGTCCGTGCGGGACGCTTGCTATAAGGGCGGGCTCTCCGGCTTGTCAAGCAGGCTGGCGAGGGCGCCGGGCAACTCGTCAAAGTGGTCGATCAGCCGGTCGGCACCGAGCTCTGTCGCTGGAACAGTCGAATAGCCGAACGACACGGCAATAACAGGCACTTTGGCGCGCTGCGCGGTCTCCACATCCGTCGGGCTGTCGCCGACCAGAACGCTGGTCGCGGGTGCGCCCCCGGCTTCTTCGATGGTTTTAAACAGATGGTCCGGGTGGGGCTTTCGGTCGGGGACGACGTCAGCGCCCAGGATTGAAGCGAAGTAATCGGTCAGGTTCAGCGCGTCGAGGACACGATCCGTCAGATGCTGCGGTTTGTTGGTGCAGATGCCCATAATGACGCCATCATTGGCGAGTAGATCGAGCGCCTTCAGCACCCCTGGAAAGACAAAGGTATCAACCGCAATATGATCGGCGTAATAGGCCAGAAACGTTTCAAATGCGGTGTCGAGGACCGGTTCTTCGAGCTGGATGCCGGAGGCGGCGGTGCCCTGTTCGATCAGCGCCCGTGCGCCGCGGCCAACCATATGGCGGACGGCGGGCAGGTCGACCGGCGGCAGATCGAGCGTCGACAATGTGTGATTGAGCGCCCGCGTCAGGTCGGGCGCGCTGTCGATCAGCGTGCCATCGAGGTCAAAGATAACCGTCTCTGGAAGGTGCATCGGCGGGAACGGGGCGTTCGAAACTGGAATAATCGCCGCCCTTGTGGCAGTTTTGCCCCGGAAAGTAAAAGCAAACTGCGGGCGCAGAGACCTTTCCCATGACATCCCAGAAAACAGCTGTTGTGATCCTTGCTGCGGGCCAGGGAACGCGGATGAAGTCCAGCCTTCCCAAAGTGCTGCACCCGATTGGCAACCGCGCCATGGTTCTGCATGTGCTCGATATAGTCGGTAATGTCGCGCCCGATCTAACAGTCGTTGTCCTAGGTGACGGCATGGACCCGGTGCGCGATGTCGTGGCGCCGGCGCAGGTGGCGGTCCAGTCACCACCGCTGGGGACGGCGCATGCCGTTCTGGCGGCACGCGACGCTTTGGAGGGCTTCGACGGCGATGTCATCGTAGCCTTTGCAGACACCCCGTTGATCACGCAAGAGACATTGCAGCATCTGCTTGATCGCCGCCGTGCGGATGATGATCCGGCCGTGGTCGTGCTTGGTTTCCGCCCGGATGATCCGGCGCAATATGGGCGGCTGGTCGTTGGCAAGAAGGGGCGGTTGAAGGCAATTGTCGAATATAATGACGCCTCGCCTGAGGAACGGACCATCAACCTGTGCAATTCCGGCTTGATGGCGATTGATGGCAAACACTGCCTAAAGCTTCTGGATGCGATCGGCAATGAGAACGCCAAGCAGGAATATTATCTCACGGACATTGTTGAAATCGCCCGTGCGCAAGGCCTCACCTGTGCAGTGATCGAGGCGTCCCCTGAAGAAGTGATGGGCGTTAATACGCGTAACGATCTGGCTGTCGCGGAAGGCATATTCCAGGCCCGCAGGCGCCGGGCGGTGATGGCCGCAGGCGCAACCATGATTGACCCCGATACGGTCTATCTAAGCGCCGATACACAAATCGGCCGGGATGTGACAGTTGGTCCTAATGTGGTCTTCGGATCTGGTGTGACCGTCGAAGATGGTGTGACCATTGAAGCTTTTTGCCATCTGGAGGGGGCCCATATCGCGTCGGGCGCAAAGATCGGGCCCTATGCGCGGCTTCGACCCGGGGCCGATATCCGCGAGGACGCCAAGATCGGCAACTTCGTCGAGGTCAAGAAATCGGTGGTGGGGAAGGGATCGAAAGCCAGCCACCTGACCTATATCGGCGACGCCCAGGTGGGTGAGGAGGTCAATATCGGGGCGGGCACCATCACGGTGAATTATGATGGCTTCAACAAGCACGTGACCCAGATCGGCGATGGCGCCTTTATCGGCTCCAACACATCACTGGTCGCACCGATCAAGATCGGCGATGGCGGTTTTGTCGCAGCCGGCAGTACCGTCACGGCTGACGTCGAAGAAGATGCCATGGTCGTGGAGCGTTCCCAGCGGCGCGATATTGCCAAGGGCGCGGCCCGGTTCCGCGCGAAGAACGCAAGAAAGGCCGGGAAGGACTAACCCATGTGCGGCATTATCGGGATCGTCGGCGGCGAGGAGGTTGCGCCGGAAATTCTTGAAGGTCTCCGCCGTCTTGAATATCGCGGCTATGATTCAGCCGGGATCGCCACGCTGGTTGAGGGCCGGATCGAGCGTCGGCGGGCCGAGGGAAAACTCAACAATTTGGCCTGCTTGCTCGACCGTGACCCGCTTGCGGGCGTTGTTGGCATTGGCCATACACGCTGGGCGACCCACGGGGCGCCCACGGAAAACAATGCGCACCCTCATGCGACCGAACGGGTCGCGGTCGTCCACAATGGGATCATCGAGAATTTCAGGCCCCTGCGTGAAGAGGTCATTGCCGGTGGGTACCGTATCGAGACCGAGACGGATTCAGAGGTCATCGCGCATCTCGTCACCGCCGAACTGGATGCCGGCGCTACACCAGCGGATGCCGCATCTCGGGTGCTGAAGCGGCTCGAGGGGGCCTTTGCCATCGGCATTCTGTTCGCGGGCGAGACCGACCTGCTGATCGGCGCGCGGCGCGGCAGCCCGCTGGTGATCGGCTATGGCGACGGTGAGATGTTCTTAGGGTCTGATGCGCTCGCCATCGGCCCCCTGTCCAACCAGATCAGTTATCTGGAGGAAGGTGACTGGGTCGAACTGACCCGTGACGGTGCCGTGGTGCACGACGCAACAGACGCGGTTGTTGAGCGCGAGATCAAGACGGCGGGTAGTGCAACGGGCCGCATTGAAAAGGGCGACTTCGCCCATTTCATGCTGAAGGAGATCTATGAACAGCCGACAGTGATCGGCGACACGCTGGGTACCTATTTCAACCCGCTCAGCCAGTCGATCGTGATGCCGGCATTGCCCTTTGATCTGGCCGAGCTGCCGAAAATTACCATCGTGGCGTGCGGCACTGCCAACTATGCGGGTCTGGTTGCAAAATACTGGTTTGAACAGGTCGCGCGCGTCAGCGTCGAGGTCGATGTCGCCTCTGAATTCCGCTACCGCGAAGCGGCGATGCCGCCGGGCGGGTTGGCGATCTTCATCTCACAGTCCGGTGAAACCGCCGATACGCTTGCCGCGCTGCGCTATTGCCGCGAGGCCGGGCAGCACATTCTCAGCATCGTCAACGTGCCGGAAAGCTCGATTGCGCGGGAGTCCGATGTCGTGCTGCCGACCCATGCGGGGCCGGAAATCGGCGTGGCGAGCACCAAGGCGTTTACCTGTCAGTTGGTGGTGCTGGCCGCCTTGGTCATTGCCATCGCGCGCGGACGAAAGACCATATCCCACGACCAGGAGGCCGAACTCAGCCAGGCGCTGGCCGAAGTGCCGGCAGCGGCGGCCGAAGTATTGCAGCGCGACCCCCAGATTGACGCGCTGGCGGGGGATGTCGCAACGGCGAGAGATGTGCTCTATCTGGGCCGCGGTGCGTTGTTCCCGCTGGCGCTGGAAGGCGCGCTCAAGCTGAAGGAAATATCCTACATCCATGCCGAAGGTTACGCGGCGGGCGAAATGAAACACGGGCCCATCGCGCTGGTTGATGACGACGTACCCATTATCGTATTGGCCCCGAAAGACCGGCTGTTCGACAAGACCGTTTCCAACATGCAGGAGGTGATCGCCCGCGCCGGCAAGGTGTTGCTCATCACTGATGATGCGGGCGCCGCCGAGGGCGACGGGGCAACCTGGATGCTGGGTCTGCCGGATCTGCATGAATTCGTTGCCCCGATCCTCTATGCGATCCCGGTGCAACTGCTGGCCTATCACGTGGCGGTCAACCGCGGGACTGACGTCGATCAGCCGCGCAATCTGGCGAAGTCGGTGACAGTCGAATAGGCGCATAATCTGTCCTAAATTCCCTCCTAACGCCCGTTCGCCCTGAGAAGCCCGCTATAGCGGGCGTCTCGAAGCCTGTCCTGAGCGACGCCGCAAGGCGGCGTCGAAGGGGGTTCTTGGGAACGGGCGCATTCTTGAACAAAGCCATTCGCAGGAAGCCTTCGAGACGCCGTCTGCAAGAAGCAGCCGGCTCCTCAGGCCGAACGGCTTTGTTTGGGGCCATTGTCGGTCCGGTAACCAAAGGTCTCATCCTGGCAACACTCTAAGATCCCCGGGTCACATCGCCCTTGGTGATGGTGAAGGTTGTGCCGCCATCATTCTTGATCATGAACATGATCTTCACCTCGGCGACGTGGTCGCAGGTGCGGAAATACCAGTGCTCGCGCCAGATTTCGCTGACATTATCCCTCAGATAAGCGGCCACATCAGGTGGTGCCTGTTCGGTGTCCAACCGGGCATCGCGCGGCAGGCTGACCAGCTTGGTATCGAACAACAGGGGCGTCGCGGTACAGGGCGTGCCGGTCTGTTCACCGACATAGAGTCGTGCGGAGACGGCGGCCCGCGGCAACAGGTCGCGGCCCAGCACGGGGTCGACATTGGTGCGCCCCGGCAGGAAGGGCATCGCCTTGATCCGGGTATCACTGGCGGAAAACAGGATGCTGCGGCGCTTGGTCTCGCCGCAGATATTCATGGTCCAGACTTCAAGCCAGATCCCGGACTCCAGTTTTTCATCCGGCGTAAACCGCACCGGGCCATAGGGGTGAAAGTCCGCCAGGTCGCCCATCGATACGGCAGCGCAATCCGGGCTCAGGGTCTTTTCTTCTGCAATCAGTTCGTTGCGCACCTGGGCCCGGTGCGCCGTGCTGGCGAAAAACTTTTTGAACAGTTCGACATTGCGCAGGTCTTCGCGGGTCGGCAGGGGTTTCTGCTGGGCCAGGGCCTGCGTGTCCGAGGCGAGCGCGATCACAAGACCGAGAGCAAGAAGGCTTAGGGGTTTGACGCGGCGCATGGAGACTCTCATATAGCTGCGCTAAAGATATAGTGCCCGTTGGCCACGGTGGCCCCATAGTGAGGAAAATTCTGTGCGTTACAACTACGATCTTTTCGTTATCGGTGCCGGTTCCGGTGGGGTGCGCGCGGCGCGCATGGCCTCAACCTACGGCGCCAAGGTTGGCATTGCCGAAGACAGCCGTGTGGGCGGCACCTGCGTGATCCGTGGCTGCGTGCCGAAAAAGCTGTTTGTCTATGCTTCCCAGTTCGGGGAGGAGTTTGACTGGGCCGAAGGCTATGGCTGGACCAGCGATTCCAGTTTCGACTGGCCGACGCTGATTGCCAACAAAGACAAAGAGATCGACCGGCTCAACGGCCTCTATCTGCTGACCCTCAGGAACAACAATGTCGATCTCTACGAAGCGCGCGCCCGGCTGGCCGATGCGCATACCGTGGTGCTGGAAAAAGATGGCGAAGAAGTCGACCGGGTGACCGCTGAAAAGATTCTGATCGCCACCGGCGGCTGGCCGCATATGCCGGATATTCCCGGCATTGAGCACGCGATCTGCTCAAACGAGGCGTTCCATCTTGAGGAACTGCCGAAACATATGATCATCGCCGGCGCTGGATACATCGCGGTCGAATTCGCCGGAATCTTCAACGGCCTGGGGGTGGAGGTCTGCCAGCTTTACCGCAGCACGCAGATCCTGCGCGGTTTTGACTGGGACATCCGCAATGCCGTCGCCAATGAACTTGTCAGCAAGGGTGTCGATCTGCGGCTCAATTCGCCCATTATCGCCAGTATCGACAAGCAGGATGGCCGTTTGCTGGTGACCTTGACCGAAGGCACAACGGTGGTGACCGACGCGGTGATGTTTGCCGTGGGCCGGGACCCGAAAAGCCAGGGCATGGGCCTGGAAGACCTGGGTGTGGAGACGACTGACATCGGCGCCATCGTCATCGATGACGAGTTCCGTACCTCCGTCCCCAACATCTTTGCGCTGGGGGACGTAACTCACCGCTATCAACTGACGCCGGTGGCGATTGCCGAGGCGATGGCCTTTACCGCCACCCAGTTCAACGATACGCCGACGACCATGGACTATGCCGACATTCCCACCGCCGTCTTCACCCAACCGCCGGTCGGCACCGTGGGTCTCACCGAAGCCGAAGCGCGCGAAAAATATGACAAGGTGGATATTTACAAGACCAATTTCCGGCCGATGAAGCACACGCTGGGCGGCTCGGATGAGCGCACCATGATGAAGCTGGTGGTCGATAAAGCGACCGACCGGGTGGTCGGCGCGCATATGGTCGGGCTCGATGCGGGCGAGATCATCCAGGGGGTGGCCATTGCCATCAAGGCCGGCGCCACCAAGGCGCAGTTCGATGCCACTGTGGCGATCCACCCGACCGCGGCGGAAGAATTCGTCACCATGCGCGACCCGGAACCCGACCTGCCCAGCCAGGTGACGGAGTAGCCGCTATTTTCGCCTGACAGGGGTCCAGAGGTGTTCTATCCTAGGTTGAATTGTTCGTTCAGAACTGGGGCGAGTTCAAAATGGGCCAAATGGATCTTGCAAGTTTCTTTTCTCTATTGGGTCTCAAAATGGGCCTAGATTTTGAGAAACGGACGTTCACTGTTGTGGTCGGGCCGATGAGTTTTGAGAACGTTCCATTCTCTACATTGAAATCTCTCAGATCAGACTCTCGCATCATAGAACCGATCTTGTCGAAGCAATTTATCCAAAGGGGAGTGATGTGGCAGGATTTTCGCCGCGAGCGGGTAGACTTTTGCATCAAGAGTTTGAGGGAGCTGCAGACCCTTTGTGAGAGTAGTGCCGAGCAGTTTAGCGAATCTCGCTTCCAGAAAGATCATATACTTCGGTCGGTTCTCCACAGTTGGGCAAGTGAGTGTGACGCTGCCGCCAAGCACTTACAATCTGCTCTTGACGACGAGCGAGACCCAATCAACTCGGGAATGGATATTAGCGCACGAGATTCAGTTCCTTGGGCGCTGGGAGAGTTTAGGAAAGCGACGTACCCGAGCGTAGCGATGTTTATCGAGTTGCTTGCGGTAGATAACCCTGTGCGAACGCAAGCAGCAAAGACCTTTCGAGAGGGGTCGGACCTTCTTGTGAAGCACTTCGGAATATCCACCAGCGAACTTGTCCCTCCGACGATAGACTTTGCGGATATCTAGGCTCTAGGAAGCATGTTAGCACTGACGAATTCCAAGGCAATTGTTCGAAATGCCAACGGTTTTCCATCAAAGGAACCAAACAACTTCTGAATATGGCGTGAAGTTAGAACGCCTCCACCAGACCAAAAAACTAGCAAATCAGCGCTTCACGGCGTATATCAGGCGCCCTTAGCCAGATTTGAAGCAGATAGGCGCGACCCATGAGCAGCACTTGGTCGCCGGAAAGCTGGCGCAGCCTTCCGGCCAAACATATGCCCGACTACCCTGACAACGCGGCGCTCGCCGATGTTGAGAAGACCCTTGCCGGTTATCCGCCACTGGTCTTTGCGGGTGAGGCGCGGCAGTTGAAGGCCCAGCTGGGCGAGGTCGCGCGGGGTAATGCCTTCCTGCTGCAGGGCGGTGATTGCGCCGAGAGCTTTGCTGAATTCCACCCGGACAATATCCGCGACACATTCCGTGTGCTGCTGCAGATGGCGGTGGCGCTCACCTGGGCGGCGTCCTGCCCGGTGGTGAAGGTGGGCCGCATGGCCGGCCAGTTCGCCAAGCCGCGCTCCAGCCCCGTGGAGGAGAAAGAAGGCGTCACACTCGATTCCTATAAGGGCGACATCATCAACGGCATGGATTTTGATGAATCTGCGCGTGTGCCGGACCCGCAACGCCTGCTGCAGGCCTATTCGCAGTCGGCCGCGACGCTGAACCTGATCCGCGCTTTCGCCCAGGGTGGCTTTGCTGACCTCCACGGGGTGCATGGCTGGACGCAAGGCTTCGTCGCCAATTCGCCCGCCGGTCACCGCTATCAGGAAATGGCCGACCGGATCTCAGAGGCGCTCAACTTCATGGCCGCCTGCGGCATCACCGAAGAAACTGCCCCCGCGCTGGGCCAGACCGAGTTCTATACCTCGCATGAGGCGTTGCTGCTCGGCTATGAGCAGGCGATGACCCGCGTCGATTCCACCTCGGGTGATTGGTACGACACCTCCGCCCATATGGTCTGGATCGGTGAGCGCACTCGCCAGTTGGATGGCGCCCATGTCGAATTTGCCAAGGGCATCAAGAACCCGATCGGCTGCAAGGTCGGCCCGACCATGGAGCCGGACGAGCTGATCCGTCTGATCGATGCGCTCAATCCGGACAATGAAGCCGGCCGCCTGACCCTGATCACACGCCATGGCGCGGAAAAGGTAGCCGAAACCCTGCCGCCGTTGGTGCGCAAGGTGAAGCAGGAAGGCCGCCATGTGGTCTGGTCCTGCGACCCCATGCATGGCAACACGATCAAGTCCTCCAGCGGGTACAAGACCCGTCCGGTCGACCGGATCCTGGCCGAGGTACAGGGCTTCTTCCAGGTGCACCGCGCCGAAGGCACCTATGCCGGCGGTGTGCATTTCGAGATGACCGGCAAGGACGTCACCGAATGCATGGGTGGCGCGCAGGAGATTACCGCAGAGGACCTGGCCGACCGCTATCACACCCATTGCGATCCGCGGCTCAACGGGTCCCAGGCGTTGGAGCTTGCGTTCCTGATCGCCGAGGGCATCCGCAAGGAGCGCGAGGAACTGCAGGTCGCAGCGGCGTCTTAAGATCAACCCCTCACCCGGTCCTCGTTTCGCTCGGACCACCCTCTCCCCGGCGGGGAGAGGGATGTAAAGGCTTGGCAAGCGGAGCGAGCCTAGCCGTAGCTGGGTGAGGGGGCTTAAAGGTTCTCTGTCTTCGGGAATGCTCGCTCAAAGCGGGCATGACAAGTTGTGGGTATGACTAGGCCGCCCGTTAGCGCTAAAAGACCTTCATGACAGACACACTCAACATCGCGCTGGCACAGCTTAACCCTGTTGTCGGCGACGTGGCGGGCAATATGGCCGCGATCCGGGCCGCGCGGACCGAAGCCGCCGGGCTGGGCGCCGATCTGGTGGTGTTTTCAGAGCTGGTGCTGAACGGCTATCCGCCGGAAGACCTGATGTTGAAGCCGGCCTTTCAGGACGATATCGAGCTGGCCGCCCAGGCGCTGGCGAAGGAAACCGGCGATGGCGGCCCGGCCATGCTGATCGGGTCCAGCTGGCGCGAAGAGGGCAAGCTCTATAATGCAGCGCTGCTGCTCGACGGCGGCGAGATCGCGGCCAAACGCTACAAATATGATCTGCCGAATTACGGCGTATTCGACGAAATCCGCATTTTCGATGCCGGGCCGCTGCCGGGTCCGATCAACTTCCGGGGCGTCCGGCTGGGCGTCATGGTCTGCGAGGATATGTGGACCGGCGACGTGACCGAATGCCTGCAGGAAACCGGGGCGGAAATCATCGTCGTGCTGAATGGTTCGCCATTCGAGGCGGGCAAATTCGACAAGCGCACCAACCTGGCCGTCGCACGCGTGAACGAAAGCGGCCTGCCCCTCATTTATGTCAATCAGGTGGGTGGACAGGATGAGCTGGTGTTCGACGGCACGTCCTTTGTGATCAACACGGATCACGCGGTTGCCGCGCGGCTGCCGGCCTGGGAAGAGCGTGTGGCGCTCACCCGCTGGGAGCGGACGGACGGCAACTGGGCCTGCACAGAGGGTGAAAAGGTCGGCTATCCAGAGGGGCTGGAAGCGATCTATCAGGCGATGATCCTAGGCCTGCGGGATTATGTGAACAAGAACCGGTTCCCGGGCGTGGTGCTCGGCTTGTCGGGTGGCATCGATAGCGCCATTTCGGCCGCTGTTGCCGTCGATGCGTTGGGCGCAGACCGGGTGCGCTGTGTGATGATGCCCTATCGCTTTACCAGTGAGGAAAGCCTTAAAGATGCCGCCGACTGTGCCAAGGCGCTGGGTGTGCATTACGACATCATCCCTATTGAGGCCGCTGTGAACGGGTTTCATGAGATGCTGGCCCCTGCGTTCGAAGGGCACGACCCGGATATCACCGAAGAAAACCTGCAGTCGCGGGCGCGCGGCATCACGCTCATGGCGCTTTCCAACAAGTTCGGCCACATGGTGCTGACCACCGGCAACAAGTCGGAAATGTCGGTCGGCTATGCCACCATCTATGGCGACATGTGCGGCGGTTATTCAGTGATCAAGGATGTCTATAAGACGACGGTTTACGAGCTGTGCGAATGGCGGAACGAGAACCTGCCCGCAGGCGCGCAGGGCCCGGCCCAGATCGTGATCCCGCCCAACATCATCACCAAGGTGCCGACTGCCGAACTGCGTGAAAACCAGACCGATCAGGACAGCCTGCCACCCTATGACGCGCTGGACGACATCCTGACCTGCCTGATCGAGGATGAAATGGCGTTTGAGGAGATTGTCGAGCGTGGCCATGCACCGGAAGTCGTGCAGCGTATCGAGCATCTGCTCTATGTGGCGGAATATAAACGTCGCCAGGCCCCGCCGGGCGTGAAGATCACGGCGAAAAATTTCGGCCGCGACCGCCGTTATCCGATCACCAACGGCTTCCGCGACGCCCGCCCAGCGGACTTCCACCACGAGTTTGGGGACAAGGGGTGAGCATTTTTGCTTCGATCCCCTCACCCTGTCCCTCTCCCCGGCGGGGAGAGGGAACGCGTATCAATCCCCTCGCCCCTTTGGGGAGAGGGATGCGCAAGCTCGGTGAGCTTAGCGAACCTAGCTGGAGCTGGGTGAGGGGGCTTGCATGACCACCCGCCTCCGCTTCGCGCCCAGCCCGACCGGCAATCTCCATGTGGGGAACATCCGTACGGCGCTGATCAATTATCTGTTTGCGCGGCAGCAGGGCGGCGAGTTCATGCTGCGTATGGATGATACGGATATCGCCCGCTCCACGGACGAATATGCCACGGGCATCGAAGAAGACCTGCGTTGGCTGGGTCTGCACTGGGACCTGTTTGCCAAACAGTCGGCACGGTTTGACGCTTATCATGCCGCTGCTGAGAGCCTGAAGGCGTCCGGGCGGCTTTATCCCTGCTACGAAACGCCGGAAGAGCTGGAGCTCAAACGCAAGGTGCAGCTCTCGCGCGGGTTGCCGCCGGTCTATGACCGGGAGGCGTTGAATTTGACGGACGCCGAGCGGGCGGCGCTGGAAACCGATGGCAAACGCCCGCATTGGCGCTTCAAGCTTACCCATGAACACGTTGTCTGGGATGATCTTGTGCGGGGTGAGGTTTCGGTCGATACGGCCAGCGTGTCAGACCCCATTCTGATCCGTGAAGACGGCTCGCTGCTCTACACCTTGCCGTCGGTGGTCGACGACATCGAGTTCGGTATCACCCACGTGGTGCGCGGCGAGGACCATGTCACCAATACGGCCGCGCAGGTTCAGGTGTTCCGCGCGCTGGGCGGTACGCCACCAACCTTCGCCCATCATGCCTTGTTGACAGGCAAAGGCGGGGAGGGGCTCTCCAAGCGTCTGGGCTCGCTTTCGATCCGTGATCTGCGGGCCGACGGGTTGGAACCCATGGCGATCAACGCGCTGCTGGCACGACTGGGTACGTCAGATCCGGTTGAACCCTTTATCGACCTTGAACCGCTGATCGGCGGGCTGGATTTCTCCCGTTTTGGCCGGGCTGCTGCCAAATTCGACCCCGATGAACTGGCCGCAATCAACGCTAAGATCGTTCACCAACTGCCGTTCGAGGCTGTTTCCGAGCGCGTTGCCGGGCTGACGCCGGACATCTGGCAAGCGGTGCGCGGCAATCTGGAAAAGGTTTCCGATACCAATGCCTGGGTCACGGTGGTGACAGGCCCCATCGAACCGGTGCGTGAGGACTTCGATTTCGTTGAACAGGCGGCCAGTCTGCTGCCGGATGCGCCCTGGGATGAGGCGACCTGGGGGGCGTGGACAAAGGCGGTCAAAGAGGCGACGGGCCGCAAGGGCCGCGAGCTCTTTCTGCCGTTGCGGCAGGCGCTCACCGGGCTGGAGCATGGACCTGAGATGAAGCTGATGCTGCCGCTCATAGGCCCGGACCGGGCCAGGGCGCGGCTGGCTGGAGAAGTGGCCTAGCGCGTGACAAGCCGCCCGTACTTCGATACACCCTCCTCGCGTTGCTCGAAGGGCACTCAGCACGAACGGCTTTCCTAGTTCCCGTTCGGCCTGAGGAGGCCCGAAGGGCCGTCTCGAAGGCTTCTTGCGAACGGGTTTGCTCCCGGTTGAACAATGACACTGACACTCCACAACACGCTGACGCGTGCCAGACAGCCCTTTGAACCGCTCGATCCGTCGAATGTGCGGATGTATGTTTGTGGGCCCACGGTCTATGACTTTGCCCATATCGGCAATGCGCGGCCTGTCGTGGTGTTCGACGTGTTGTTCCGGCTGCTGCGCCATCTTTACGGTGAAGATCACGTCACCTATGTGCGCAATATCACCGATATCGACGACAAGATTAATGAGCGTGCGGCTGAATCGGGCGAGGATATCCGTGACCTGACGACACGGACCGCTGCGCAATTCCATAAAGACATGGCGGCGCTGAACGCCCTGTCCCCAAGCATCGAACCGCGGGCGACCGATCACATCCCGCATATGATTGCGATGATCGAACGGCTGATCGGGCTGGGCCACGCCTATGAAGCCGAAGGCCATGTGCTGTTCAGCGTTCAAAGCGATGAGGGCTATGGCGTGCTGTCAGGCCGTTCGATGGATGAGATGATCGCCGGCGCCCGTGTGGAAGTGGCGCCCTATAAGAAAGACCCAGCAGATTTCGTTCTGTGGAAACCGTCGACACCCGATCTGCCCGGCTGGGACAGCCCCTGGGGCCGCGGCCGGCCCGGCTGGCATATTGAGTGCTCCGCCATGGGTGAGGCGCATCTGGGCGAAACCTTCGACATTCATGGCGGCGGCATTGACCTGATCTTCCCCCATCACGAGAACGAAATCGCGCAGTCATCATGCACTCATGGCGGTGCGCCGCTGGCGCGGTACTGGATGCACAACGGCTTCCTGAGCGTCGAGGGTGAGAAGATGTCCAAATCGCTGGGCAATTTCTTCACCGTCAACGAACTGCTGGAGGATTGGCCGGGGGAGGTGATGCGCTATGCCATGTTGGCGACGCACTATCGTCAACCGCTCGACTGGACCAATGACGGTCTGACCCAGGCGAAACAAAGCCTCGACCGGATTTATCGCGCGCTCCGCGCGCTTGATGATGTGGAGGCTGATGAGGCCGAGGTGCCCCCCTCAGTGCTGGGCCCGTTGACGGAAGACTTGAATACGCCGCTGGCGTTGACGGCGCTGCACGACCTGACGACGGAGTGCAACAAGGCGGAACGCGAGGACGACAAGGGCCGGTTCAAGGGCGAACTTCTGTCGGCTGGCCGGTTGCTGGGCCTGTTGCAGGAGGAGCCTGATCAGTGGCTCAAAAGCAAAGTGAGAAAGGTTGAATTAGGTCTCGGTGAAGCGTTTGGGGAGGGTGTTGGACCTGACTCTATTCTCGATGATGCTGATATCGAGAGGCTTATTACCAAGCGCATCAACGCCCGCAAGAACAAGGACTTCGCTGAAGCCGACCGGATCCGAGACGATCTTGCTGCCAAGGGCATTATCCTCGAAGATGGGCCCGAGGGAACGATCTGGAGGCGGGGATGAGCAGCTATACCCAAACGTCACCCCGGCGTAGGCCGGGGTCCAGGACAACGGTTGATCTGGATTCCGGCCTTCGCCGGAATGACGGCTGAGTGTGGGTCTCTGACCGAGCACATGTCTAAAGAGCGTCTATATCTTTTCGACACCACGCTGCGTGACGGGGCACAGACGCAGGGCGTCGACTTTTCCGTGCATGACAAGCAGCGCATCGCCGCTGAGCTTGATGCGTTGGGCTTGGATTATGTCGAGGGCGGTTGGCCGGGTGCCAATCCGACCGACACGGCGTTTTTCGGCGCGCCACCGGCGCTGAGCCACGCGACGTTCACCGCCTTTGGCATGACCCATCGTCCGGGCCGCAGTGCGTCCAACGATCCGGGTCTATCGGCTGTACTTGATGCCGATACACCAGCGGTCTGCATTGTCGGCAAGTCCTGGGATTATCAGGTCGATGTGGCGCTGGAGATCCCGCGCGACGAAAATGTTGAGATCATTCAGGCGTCAATCGCCGAAATCGCCCGGCGGGGCCGCGAGCCCATGTTCGACGCGGAACACTTCTTTGATGGTTATAAGGCCAACAGTGACTATGCCATGGCCTGCCTGCAGGCGGCGATCGACGGCGGGGCCCGTTGGGTCGTGCTTTGCGACACCAATGGTGGGGCCCTGCCGCATGAGGTGGAACGCATCGTCGGCGAGGTGGTGCAATCCATTCCAGGCGACAAGGTGGGCATCCATGCGCACAATGATACCGAAAATGCTGTCGCCAATACGCTGGCGGCAATCCATGCCGGTGCCCGCCAGGCGCAGGGCACGCTCAACGGCCTCGGCGAACGCTGCGGCAACGCGAACATCGTTTCGGTGATCGCGACATTGAGCCTGAAGCCAGAATTTGCCGACCGTTTCGAAACCGCCATCCCGGCCGAGAACCTGCCGAAGCTGAAGCACGTTTCCCATACGCTGGACGAGATCATCAACCGTGCGCCCAACCGGCATCAGGCCTATGTCGGTGACAACGCCTTTGCCCATAAGGGGGGGCTGCATGCGTCTGCAGTGGCGAAAGACCCGCGCACCTATGAGCATGTGCCGCCGGACAGTGTCGGTAATGAACGCAAGATTCTGGTCTCCAATCAGGCGGGGCGCTCAAACATTATTCAGCAGCTGCAGGATGTCGGGATCGACATTCCGTCCGACCATCCCAAGATCGGAAGACTGTTGGAAGAGGTGAAGGAAGCGGAGCAATCGGGCCTGTCCTATGACGGGGCCGAGGCCAGTTTCGAACTGCTGGCGCGCCGAGCCCTGGGAACCCTGCCGGACTATTTCGACACCGAGGGTTACCGGGTGATGATCGAACGGCGCCACAACGCGCGCGGCGATCTGGTGACGGTCTCTGAAGCGACGGTGAAAGCGCGGGTCGATGGCGAGCTGATCCTGTCCGTGGGGGAGGGGAACGGTCCCGTCAACGCGCTCGATCAGGCGTTGCGGCGCGACCTTGGGAAGTATTCCGCGTTTTTGGAAGACCTGCGCCTGGTCGACTACAAGGTCCGCATTCTCAATACGGTGGGCACCGAAGCCACCACCCGGGTATTGATCGAAAGCACCGACTCGAAGGGCGATAATTGGTTCACGGTGGGTGTCTCACCCAATATCGTCGATGCCAGCTATGACGCGCTTTACGACAGTTTGATCTATAAACTTTTCCGTGACGGCGCGCCGCCGGCCACCAGCTAGTTTACGCCGAAAATTCAGTGCGTTACCGGGTGTGTTGCGCTGCAGCAACACCGCTTCTGGCGTTCATCAAACCGTAACACATACTTAACGAAGCGGTCATGCGGCCCCCGTAGAGAGGGATTGCACGCGGGTTAGAACGCTGAGTTCGGGAGGTGCCTGCTGGCGGACTAATTCGTAACCAAAGTTCATTCCACTCAGGGAGAAGGTTTAGCGATGCTAACCGGAAAACGCACGAAGGCGTTGATGGCAGGCGGTCTGATCGCTGTCGCTCCGTTTGCTTTTGCAGGCGGTGCTCAGGCGCAGTCCAATGCCGAACTCATGCGTCTCATCCAAACGCTCAACGCCAAAGTTGAGTCACTGGAAAACCAGGTTCAAAACGCTGCGGCGACAGCAGCGGCAGCCGACACGAAAGCGACGGAAGCGCAGAAAACCGCGTCTTCCGGTGGTGGCGACATGAAATACAAGTGGGCCCCGTCGATGACGTTCAAGAGCGCGGATGGCCGCTTTGAAATGCACGTCCGTGGCCGCATCATGGTCGACTTCGGCCACGTCAATGACGATATCGGGGTACAGGATCGCACCGCAACGGAATTCCGCCGCGCGCGCCTTGGCATTGAGGGTAAGGCCTGGAAGGATGTGAAATACAAGTTTGAGATCGACTTTGCCGATAACGAAGTCGATATCAAGGACGCTTACATCCAGTATCGCGGCTGGAAGCCCGTCAAGATTACCATCGGTCAGTTTAAAGAGTTTGTTTCGCTTGATGAGCAGACCTCCTCACGTCACATCGCCGTGATGGAGCGCGCTGGCATTACCGATGCATTCGGCTTCGGCCGCCGTATCGGTATTGGCTTTGAGGGTGAGTGGAGTGGCTTTGGCATCCAGCTCGGGATTCATGGCGGTTCTGATCTGTCTGAAAACGAAGACAATGAAGGTTTCGCCTTCTCCGGTCGGCTTTTCTACAATGCGAAGCTTGGCAACGATAACGGTGCCCTGCATGTCGGTGGGTCGATACGCTACCGTGACCTGGAGAATGATATCGACGGTGCCGATACGCGCTATCGTCAGCGCCCGTTCTCGCACGTTTCCGGTACGCGCTATGTGAGTACCGGCACCATCGACTACATCAAGAGCGATGTGTTCTACGGCGTGGAATTGGCAGCCGCGATCGGGCCTTTCTGGGCCGCGTCTGAGTTTGGTTGGATCCAGGCCGATGTCGAAAGCGGCATGGAGCCAATGTTCAATGGTGAAAGCTCATTCACGAATATGGGCGGCTACATCGACGTTGGTTGGTTCATCACTGGCGAGTCGCGTCCGCTTAAGGGTGGCGACTGGGGACGGCCCAAGGTCAAAAATCCGCTGTTCGAGGGTGGATCGGGTGCCATCGCCATTGTGTTCCGCGCCGATTATCTTGATCTGAACGATTTCTCTGCCGGCGTGAATGGCGGTGAACAGATCAGCTATATCTTTGGCATTAACTGGTACTGGAACCGTCACACCCGTGTGATGCTGAACTATGCCCGTACCGAAGTCGATGATGGTACCTGCATCGTCACCGCGGTTTGCCTGTGGGGCGACGCGGAAGTCGGACCGGACGGCAAGGCAAGCATCGACGCTGTTACGGCACGCTTCCAGGTCGACTGGTAAGCAGCCAAGCATAAGAGCTCAAGTCTAGGCACTGGGCCTCTGGCGGCCCGCCCCCATCAGGGAGCGGGCCGTTCGCTTTTTGGGCTGATGCTGTATAAATGCCGTCCATGATCAGGATCGTGCACGAGACCGACGCGCCCATAGCAGCCCGCGAAGCGCTGCTGGATGATGCCATTGGCAAGGATCGCAAGAGCAAGACGGCCTATCGGCTACGTGACGGTGTGCCGGAGATATCCGAGCTGTCGTTTTCAGCCTATGACGATGACCGTTTGGTCGGCACGATACGCTTCTGGCCCGCGCAAGTGACTGCTCCGGGAACGGTTGAACCGATCCCCATTCTGATTTTGGGGCCGCTCGCCGTCGCGCCGGATATCGAGGGGCAGGGCATTGGCCTGGACCTCATGAAAACAGGTCTGAAACGCGCCGAGGAACTTGGCCATAAGATCGTCATCCTTGTCGGTGATTTGCCTTACTACAGCCGTGTCGGTTTCCATCGTGAGGGGGCCAAAGACCTGCAACTGCCTGGTCCGGTCGATCCAGACAGGCTGCTTCTCGTCGAGCTTGAAGACGGCGCGGCACTAGGCCTGGCAGGCATGGTGACAAAAGCCCAACAGGACCATCAGTCAGGCGCGGTAGCCCAGTCCCGCTTGGCGCGCAACAAGATGGCCGGATGACCCAGGCCACGCAAAATAAGTCGCCTGATCTCATGGACATCATGGCCCGGCTGGAGGACAGGAAATTGCCGCCGGTACATCTGTGGGATCCAGATTATTGCGCGGATATCGACATGCGGATCGCGCGGGACGGTACATGGTTCTATATGGGCTCGCCGATCAACCGCAAGCGCATGGTGCGATTGTTTTCCACCGTGTTGCGCCGCGACGATGATCAGAAGTTCTATCTGGTCACCCCGGTGGAAAAGCTGGGTATTGCTGTTGAAGACGCGCCCTTTGTTGCCGTCGAGGCTGACATTCATGATGCGGGACCGGGCCAGGCAATCGTCTTTCGGACCAATGTGGATGAGGAAGTGATTGCGGGCCCCGAAAACCCGATCCGGGTCGATACCGATCCAAACACCGGTGAACCGTCGCCCTATGTCCTGGTGCGCAGCAATCTGTGGGCGCTGATTGCCCGGCCTGTCTTCTATCAACTTGTCGAACAGGCTGAAGAACGTGAAGTCGATGGCAAAACCATGTTGGGCCTTAGCAGCCAAAGCGCGTTCTTTGTCATCGGCCCGACAGCCGAGGGCGGCTAGATGTCCGCACTCGACGAAATCCGCAGCCGTCTAGAAGTGATTCCTGAACAGGCGAGCCTCGCACCGACCATCGGTGACAGCCGGATGGACCCGGCCCAGCCGTCGCCCTGGAATCATCCCAAGCCGTTGAAGCCGGCGGCAGTTCTGGTACCCATTGTGATGCGTGATTCGGGCTATACGGTCCTACTGACCCAGCGCACCGACCATCTCAACAATCACGCCGGGCAGGTCAGTTTTCCCGGCGGACGGGTGGAGCCGGAAGACACCGGGCCGGTCGACACCGCGCTGCGCGAAACCGAAGAGGAAATCGGCCTTACCCGGGATTTTGTAGAGATTGCCGGTGCCCTCGACATTTACGAGACGGGGACCGGGTTTTCTATCACCCCAATTGTCGGGTTCGTTCATGAAGGGTTTGATCTGGTGCTGGAAGAAAACGAAGTTGCAGAGGCATTTGAGGTGCCGCTCTCTTTCTTTCTCGACCCGGCGAACCACACGCGCGAAAGCCGCAAGTGGAACGGAAGGATGCGGCACTATTACGTCATGCCATATGACGGGCACCACATTTGGGGCGCGACGGCGGGGATGCTGGTGAACCTCTATCAAAAGCTGAAAGACTGATGCAGCCCGCGGGCCGCGTCATCGATCAGGACTGGCTGCGGCAGCCCGATGTGGTTGCGGCGGTTAGCGCACTGACGGCTGGCGGCGGCGTGGTGCGCTTTGCCGGAGGATGCGTGCGCGACGCGCTGATCAACCGGCCGGTGCGCGACATCGATATGGCCATAGACCAACAACCCGATGTCGTTGCCCGGCTGCTTGAAGATGCCGGGCTCAAGGCTGTGCCGACCGGCCTTGACCACGGCACCGTGACAGCGGTCGCCGATGGCCAGCCCATTGAAGTCACGACGCTGCGCCGCGATGTCGAAACCTTTGGCCGGCATGCCCGGGTTGAATTCACCGATGACTGGGTGGAGGATGCCAAGCGCCGAGATTTCACCATGAACGCGCTCTATTGCGATCCGGATGGCCAGGTTTATGACCCGACCGGTGGTCTGGCCGACCTGGAAGCGGGGCGGGTTCGGTTCGTTGGCGACCCAGTCGCGCGCATTGAGGAAGACGCGCTCAGAATTCTCCGGTTCTTTCGATTCCATGCCTGGTTCGGCACCGGGGCACCTGACCAGCCGGCCCTGGCGGCGTGCCAGGCCAGAAAGGCCGACCTGGACAAACTGTCTGTTGAGCGGATCAGCAAAGAGATGTTGCGCTTATTGGAAGCGCCCGATCCGGTGCCCGCGCTAGAGGCCATGAGGGATGCCGAGGTGCTGGCGCAGGTGCTTCCCGAAGGCGATCGGATTGACTGCCTCGAACAGCTGATGGAATTCGGCGGCCGCGATCCGTTGCTGCGGCTTGCGGCCCTTACGGATCGCATGGCCGATACCCTGTCCGGCTTGGGCGCGCGGTGGAAACTGTCGAACGCGGATCGTCAGCGGCTGCGATGCATGGCCACTGGCGAAGTGTCGCTGCTCCCGGACCTGGACGATGCATCGATCCGTGCGCAGCTCTACTGGCTCGGCACGGCGCGGGTTTCCGATCTGGCCTATCTCGAGGCCGCCCATGATGGCAGGGATCGTCACCATATCCTTCAGCTCGCGGAAAACTGGGACGGCCCGGCCTTTCCGTTGCGCGGCAGTGACGTGATTTCGATGGGCCTGCAACCCGGCGAACGGGTCGGTGACCTGTTGATAGCGCTTGAGCAGGAGTGGGTCGCTGAGGATTTCGCCAGCGACCGCAAAACGCTGCTCAGGCGCCTTGCGGCCGCGATTGAGGATGAAGAAAACTAGGGCTTACGGCCACTTTGCCTCAGGCGGCATCGACATCAGAATCGCTTCCGTATTGCCACCGGTTTTAAGGCCGAAGGTCGTGCCCCGGTCATAAATCAGATTGAACTCGACATAGCGTCCCCGCCGCACCAGTTGATGTTCGCGTTGCTCGTCAGTCCACGGCTTGTCCATATGCCGTGCGGCAATCTCGGGATAGGTGTCGCGGAACGCGCGGCCCACGTCCTGGGTAAAGGCAAAATCCGCGTCCCAATCCCCGGTATTGAGGGAGTCATAGAAAATCCCTCCAATGCCACGCGGCTCTTTGCGGTGCGGCAAGTAGAAATACTCGTCGCACCATTTTTTGAACTTCGGATGATAGTCCGGGTCATGCTTGTCGCAGGCGGCCTTGAAAGCAGCGTGAAAGTCGGCGGTATCCTGATCGTCGGGATACATTGGCGTCAGGTCCGCGCCGCCACCGAACCAGCCCTTGGTCGTGGTGATGTGGCGCGTGTTCATATGAACGGCGGGAACCAGGGGCGACTGCATATGAGCCACCAATGAGACACCGCTGGCCCAAAACCTTGGGTCTTCCTCGGCACCATCCATATTCTTGGCGAATTCGGGCGAGAACTCGCCGTGTACGGTGGAAATGTTGACACCGACCTTTTCGAACACCCGGCCCTTCATGACCGACATGACGCCGCTGCCACCGCCAGGCCGGTCCCACGCGGTGCGTTCAAAGCGGCCCGGTGGCCGGTCAGACATCGGGCCGGTCAGATTGTCTTCCAGCGCCTCAAAGGCGCTGCAAATATCGTCACGCAGGGATTTAAACCAGGCGGCAGCCTGTTCCTTGTGGGTGTCGCTCACATAGGTCATGGGTCAGAGTGGTCCTTCGGGAAACTGATCGGTTTGACGTAGTGCTTCACCCAATACCATTGCCGCGGCAACTGCAACATTGAGGGAACGCAATCCCGGCGCCATGGGAATTGTAATCCGGTGATCGCAGGCGGTGTGCACAGCCGGTGGTGCACCGGCGGACTCGCGGCCCACAATCAGAATATCCTCAGCCTGAAAGCTGAAATCTATATATCGGGTGTCGGCCTTTGTCGTCAGGAGCAAAAGGCGCCCGCCGCACCGGGCTGCGGCAAAAGAATCCCAGTCGTCGTGCCGTGTAAGGACCGCTTGTTCGGCATAGTCCATGCCCGCGCGGCGTAGCCCCCGGTCACCTAGGGGAAAGCCGCACGGTTCAATGATGTCGACGGGGATTCCCAGGCAGGCGCCAAGCCGCAACAACGTGCCGACATTGGGTGCAATATCAGGTTCAAAGAGAGCGAGGCGCATGGCTTCCACGTTGTGACGAAACATGCCAGGCGTCAACGGCGCTTTGTGCGCCCTGAGCGGGCCAGATTTGCGCGCAACGCTGCTGGACAATCCATGCCGATGATGCCAAAAGACCGCGTGATATAAGAGGGCCCTAAGGCCTTAAAATACTAAGCAAGTGACGGGTGGGTGAGAATGTCGACGTCGGAATCTTCTTCTGAAGATCATGGTGGGGAGGTCAAACGCCGTGACTTCCTTTATATAGCAGCGGGGGGCTTCGGTGCGTTAACCGCGGGCTCCATGGTTTGGCCCTTAATTGATAACCTCAATCCGGCCGCAAACGTGCTGGCGCTCGCCTCGGTTGAGGTCGATTTGTCCAAAATTGAGGTCGGCCAGAGCATCCTAGCCAAATGGCGCGGCAAACCCGTCTTTATCCGCCGCCGCACCGCCGAAGAGATTGAACAGGCCCAGGCCGTTCCGCTGGACGATCTAAAGGATCCTCAGACCGACGAAGAGCGGACCGAGGAAGGCCATGAAGAGTGGCTGGTCATGGTCGGTATCTGCACGCACCTTGGCTGCGTCCCGCAGGGTACCAAAGTTGGTGAAAACCGCGGCGATTATGGCGGCTGGTTCTGCCCTTGCCACGGGTCGCATTACGATACGTCTGGCCGCATCCGTAAGGGGCCGGCTCCAAGAAATCTCGAGATTCCTGCCTATGCGTTTCTCGACGACACAACAATTCGCATCGGCTAGGGGGCAGCGACATGCATCCATCTCGCTCGTTTGAGCCGAAGAACGGCTTTGTTAAGTGGTTTGATCAGCAGCTGCCGATTCTCACGGTCCTGCATGGCGCTCTGGTCGCCTATCCGACGCCGAAAAACCTGAACTATTGGTGGAGCTTCGGCTCGTTGGCCGGGTTCATGCTGGCGGTACAGATCGTGACCGGCATCATCCTGGCCATGCACTACACGCCGCATGTCGACTATGCCTTCAATTCGGTCGAGCACATCATGCGCAACGTCAACTATGGCTGGTTGATTCGATATGTGCACCAGAACGGCGCGTCGTTCTTCTTTATCGTGGTCTATATCCACATCTTCCGCGGTCTCTATTATGGCTCCTACAAAGCTCCGCGTGAGCTTTTGTGGATGCTGGGTCTTGTCATCTATCTGTTGATGATGGCAACCGCGTTCATGGGTTACGTGCTGCCTTGGGGGCAGATGAGCTTCTGGGCCGCCACCGTGATCACCAACCTGTTCAGCGCCGTGCCGCTGGTCGGCGACGCGATCGTGACCTTCCTGTGGGGCGGTTTCTCAGTCGACAATCCGACGCTCAACCGTTTCTTCAGCCTGCACTATGTGTTGCCCTTCGTGATTGCCGCTGTTGCGATCCTGCATATCTGGGCGCTGCACATTCCGGGTTCGAACAACCCTCTGGGTATCGAGGTCAAGGGACCGCAGGATCAGATCGACTTCCACCCCTATCACACGGCTAAAGACCTGTTCATGCTGTCGGTCCTGTTGATCGTCTTCATGGGCGTCGTCTTCTATGCGCCGAACTATCTAAGTCATGCGGATAACTACATTCCCGCCGATCCGCTGGTGACGCCGGCGCATATCACGCCGGATTGGTACTTCCTGCCGTTCTACGCCATCTTGCGCGCGGTGCCGGACATCCTCTTCATTGAGGCCAAGCTCGCCGGTGTTATCGCCATGTTTGCCGCCATCCTGCTGCTGTTTGCGCTGCCATGGCTGGACAAGTCGCCGGTTCGGTCGGGTACGTTCCGTCCGTTGTTCAAGCAGTTCTATTGGCTGCTGGTGATCGATGTGATCGTGTTGGGCTTCGCTGGTGCGCGTCCGGCTGAAGGTGCCTGGCTGATCGCTGGGCAGGTTGGCACGGTCTACTACTTCGTCCACTTCCTGGTGATCTTGCCGCTGCTCAGCAGAATCGAGAAAACCAGACCGCTGCCTGAAAGCATCTCACAATCGGTGCTTTCCAAGCAGGCATCGGCATAAGGGGGCGGTACGATGAAAAAGACAGCAACCATTCTCGCATCCCTTGTTATCGCAACCGGCCTTGCAGCTCCCGCGCTTGCGGCGTCTGATAAGGCTGATCCGATCAGCCCGCCGGGTGGTTGGTCGTTTCAAGGCATCCTGGGCGCTCACTATGACCGTGAAGCCGCACAGCGTGGTTTTCAGGTGTACAAGGAAGTCTGCGCGTCCTGCCACGGCTTGAACCAGGTGGCGTTCAGAACCCTTGAAGATATCGGCTTCACCGAAGAAGAAGTAAAGGCCATCGCCGCGGACTACTTCGTCCCAGGCGACCCTGACGAATTTGGTGATCCGACAGAACGCCCGGCCATTCCCGCGGACATCAAGCCGGATCCATATCCTAATGAGGAAGCGGCGGCGTTTGCCAATAACGGGGCAATTCCGCCTGACCTGTCGCTGATTGTGAAGGCTCGGGCTGGGGGCGCCGACTATCTTTACTCGCTTTTGACAGGCTATCGCGATCCGACAGAGGAAGAGCTGGCGCATATGGCTGAACAAGGCCTTGCGATGCCGGATACGGCTTATTTCAACCCCTACAAGGCAGGCCAGGTGATTGCCATGGCGCCGCCGCTTATGGAGGGGATTGTGGAGTATGCCGAGGGGCAGCCTGAGGCCACGGTCGAGCAAATGGCCTATGACGTTACGACGTTCCTGGCTTGGACGGCTGAGCCGAAGCTTGAAGAGCGCAAGGAGATCGGTTTCCGCTTTATGGTGCTGCTGTTTATCCTTTGCGGGCTGCTATTCTTCTCCTACCGGCGTGTTGCAAAGCGGGTGATGGACCACTAGGTCCACTCAATGGTCACATCCGGTCATTGGCAACCCAGGACAATCTAGAATGAAACTTTCCGGCCCTTTGCGCATTATGGCTGCTGCATTTGCCAGTGTTGTCTTCGGCGGCACCGTGCATGCTGAAACCTATGACTCTCATAGGGACCTTACGGAAGAGTCAGCGTTCTGGCGCTACCTGAACGAAGACGTACAGGTAGAAGTGCGCACCAAGATGGTAATTGCGGAAGACGCTCTGCGCGGCACGATTTGCGGTGATCGCCATACAACGTTCCCCATTCAGCTGCGGATTCAGGAACCCGTGGTCATGGCCGACGGCGATCAGCATCCGACAGCAGGGCGCTGGACGGAACGTTTTTTGGTCAACCGCTGTAAAATCAACACAGTTTACAACGCCATCTTCGAAGCATCCGAAGAGGGGGTAGAGTACAAGCCCGTGGCGCCGGGAACGACTCAGCAGGGGCTTGACCTCGTGCTGGACCTTCGCCCCATCATCAGCCGCAAGGCAGAGATTGAAAACTGTCCCGAGCGTGTTCTGGTTCAAACGAGGGCGGGACTGCCTTCCGACTACGAGCCTCAGGTCGCTGACGGAACCTATGAAACCTGGACGATATGGGGTTGCGACCGACTCAAAGACCTTTTCCTGCTGTTCACCAGAAGGGGTGAAGGCAGCGTATCGGTCACCGTCGAGAACCAGCGCTTCTGGGTCGAATAGGGGCCGGAAACTTGGAAGATGACACGCAGCCAGTCCTTGGGGTTATCGGCGGCAGCGGTCTTTACGAAATTGACGGTTTAGAAGATGCCCGGTGGGTATCTATGTCCTCGCCTTTTGGGGCGCCGTCGGATGATTTGTTTACCGGGACAATCGACGGGCTCAGGCTGGTCTTTCTGCCACGCCATGGCCGTGGCCATCAGCACTCGCCAAGTGACATCAATTACCGCGCCAATATAGATTCGCTGAAGCGGGCCGGTGTGACCGACATCATCTCGCTCAGCGCGTGTGGATCCCTACGCGAGGAACTGCCGCCGGGCAGTTTCGTCCGTGTTTCGCAATTCATCGACAGGACCTTTGCGCGAAAGAAAAGTTTCTTTGGCAGCGGCATGGTCGCGCATGTGTCGATGGCGGACCCGGTCTGTAACCGCCTCGGCGGACTGATCGCCGATGCTGCGGCCGACGCCTCGATCGCGCTTCATGACGGCGGCACCTATCTGGTGATGGAGGGGCCGCAATTTTCGTCACTCGCCGAATCAGAGCTCTACCGCAGTTGGGGCTGTGATGTGATCGGCATGACCAATATGCCGGAGGCGAAACTCGCGCGGGAGGCCGAGATCTGTTACGCGACCGTCGGCATGGTCACGGACTATGACTGCTGGCACCCGGATCATGGCGCCGTTGAGGTCGCCGACATTGTTCGTGTACTCGGCGAAAATGCTGACCACGCCAGGGCTTTGGTCCGGTCACTCGCCGGGCGTGTGGCTACGTCGTCTCACCCCTGTGAACAAGGGTGTGACACGGCATTGGACACGGCGCTGATCACGTCACCTGAGGCACGGGACCCAGAGGTCCTGGCGCGGCTTGATGCCGTGGCCGGCCGGGTGCTTGGAGGGAACCATGGCTGAATGGATTACGTCACGTATTCGCACCATCCCGGACTATCCAAAGCCCGGGATCATGTTCCGCGATATCACTACCTTGCTGCAGGACCCGATCGGCTTTCGCAAGGCGGTTGACGAAATGGTCCAGCCTTATGCTGGTCAACGTATCGACAAAGTGGCCGGCATTGAAGCCCGTGGCTTCATCCTGGGCGGTGCCGTGGCGCATCAGCTTTCCGTCGGGTTCGTGCCGATCCGCAAGAAGGGCAAATTGCCCTGGAAGACGCACGGCCAAGACTATGAGCTTGAGTACGGCTTTGACGAGCTAGAGGTCCATCAGGATGCGGTTGGCGAAGGTGAAAGTGTTCTAGTTGTCGATGATCTGATCGCCACCGGCGGCACGGCCGAGGCCGCTGTCAGTCTGTTGCAGCGCATCGGTGCCAAGGTTGTCGGCTGCAGCTTTGTAATCGATCTGCCTGACCTTGGTGGGACCGCGAAGCTCCAGTCCATGGGATGTGCGGTTCAGGCGCTCTGCGCATTCGAGGGAGAATAAAGGGGTCAGCAAAAGGCGATCCGGGCATGCCGCTACAGCTATCCTGAGCCCGCTAAGCAAAAGAAGCATTGCTGCCGGTTAAAAATGACATGCAGGCGGTGAAGGTTTTCGCTAAAAGGGTCAAACGCCAAAACAGGAGGAACCCCAAATGGCCGGAAAATTCGAGATCTTCAAAGACAAAAAAGGCGAATTCCGCTTCCGACTGAAAGCCGGAAATGGACAAATCATTCTCGCCAGCGAAGGCTATAAACAAAAAGCCAGTGCGAAGAATGGCATTGAGTCTGTCAGGAAGAATTCTCAGGACGACAGCAAGTTCGAACGTAAAGAGACCAAGGCGGGGAACTTCCGTTTCAATCTCCTGGCTGGCAACAAGCAGGTGATCGGCACCAGCGAAAGCTATAAGAGCGCGTCGTCGCGTGACAATGGTGTCGCTTCGGTTGCCAAGAATGCGCCCGACGCACCCGTCGACGATCAGACGGTCGCTTAGTCCGGCACCGACTCTGTAGCGCTCAGATCAGCTTCAGCACGAAGCCGATCAGAGAGCCCAGCATAAATGTATAGATGACCGGCATGCTGAGATAGAGCGGCAGCCGCCGGCCATCTGCGCTTTTGTAATAGCCCAGGGCATAGAACAGCCGGGCCACGGGCCAGATGATCCCGAGCCCGGCGGCCCAGATCGGGCTGACGGCAAAAGCGAATAGCCACATGCCTGGCAGGAACAGCACCAGATGTTCGATGGTATTCTGGTGTGCGCGGACGTGGCGGATGTATTCCTCGGGTCCGTCATGGCTCGGGGCGGGTACTTTGAACCGCACTCGCGCCATCCCCGATTTGAACAGGGTGAAATAGGTCACCAGTAATGCCAGGCTGCTGACGATGCCCACATAAATATAGCCGGTTGCCGGGTTGTCGATCATGTCGCGGCGCCCCCCATATGCGCTTCGAATAAAGCGAGCGTCCGGGCTTCGGATTTTTCCACCGACGCCTCGTCGTGATTGGCAGGCCGGTCTGACCAGAAACCGTGATCGGCCCGGTAGATGTGGACTTTGACGTCCGGGTGCGCCTCGGCGGTGCGCCGGACGGCATCCAGCGGAATGGTTTTGTCGCGCGACCCGAAGTGCAGCATGGTGGGGCACTTGGGCGTCTCATCCAAATGGTCGGGGATCAACCGGCCATAGAAGCCGGCGGCACAATCCAGGCCAGTCACCCGCGATGCCGCCATCCAGGTCAGCGACCCGCCATAGCAGAAGCCTGTTATCGCGACCGGTCCTGACTTAGCCAACCTGTCGACACAGGCCTGAATATCCAGCATCGGGATTTCAACGCCCGATTGCCCGGCGCATTCGACCGCTGCATCGATGTCTTTCTGGTCGTAGCCGAATGACGCGTCCCGTGCGATCCGGTCGAAAATCGCCGGTGCCAGCGTTTCATAGCCATGCGCGGCGAAGCGGTCGCATAGCTCCTGAATATGGGGTGTGATGCCAAAGATCTCCTGAATCAGAACGAGGCCACCCTTGCGGTCGCCCTGGGCCGGCGCGCGATAGGCCGCGAAGTCGTGTCCGTCAGACGCCGTCAAGTTGATGGTCTCTCCCATCGAATTCCCCCCTCTTGAACCGGAATGTGGTGCTATGCGTTGAAGCGGAAATGCAGCACGTCGCCATCCTGCACGACGTATTCCTTGCCCTCAAGTCGCGCCTTGCCGGCGTCGCGGGCGCCGGCTTCTCCTTCAAATGCCAGATAGTCATCATAGGCGATGGTCTCGGCGCGGATGAAGCCGCGTTCGAAATCCGTATGTATAACGCCTGCCGCCTGCGGTGCCTTGGTGCCGTTGCGGATCGTCCAGGCGCGGGATTCCTTCGGCCCTGCGGTGAAATAGGTGATCAGCCCTAGCAGCCTGTATCCAGCCCTGATAATGCGTGACAGGCCGGTTTCCTGCAGGCCGATTTCCTCCAGGAAGTCAGTCCGTTCTTCGGCGTCAAGCTGGGCGATTTCGGCTTCAATGGCCGCGGATATGACGACGCATTCTGCACCTTCCTCGGCGGCTTTTTGCGCCACCTTGGCAGACAAGGTGTTGCCGTCTGCGGCACTTGCTTCGTCGACATTGCAGACATAGAGCACCGGCTTGCCGGTGATGAGTTGCAGGTTCTTGAAGGCAGACGCATCATCGTCACTAACGTCGACCTTGCGGGCCGGGATGCCGTTCTGAAGCGCGTCGGCGGCGGCCTCCATGAGCTTAAGGTCGCGTGCGGCGTCCTTGTCGCCGCCACGGACTTTCTTGGTTGCCGCGGCCATGCGGCGTTCCAGACTTTCCAGATCGGCCAGCATCAATTCCGTATCGATTGTTTCTGCATCGGCCAGCGGATCGACCTTACCGTCCACATGGGTGACGTCTGAATCCTCAAAGCACCGCAAAAGATGGATGATCGCATCGACCTCGCGGATATGCGACAGGAACTGGTTGCCAAGGCCTTCGCCCTTGCTGGCGCCGCGCACCAGCCCGGCAATGTCCACGAAGGTCAATTGCGTCGGGATAATCTGCGCCGACTGGGCAATGGATGCGCACTTGTCCAAGCGGTCGTCCGGGACGGGTACGACACCGACATTGGGTTCAATGGTACAGAACGGAAAATTCTCGGCTGCCGCGGCGGCGGTTTCCGTTAACGCGTTGAACAGGGTCGATTTGCCCACATTGGGCAGGCCGACGATACCGCACTTAAAGCCCATTCTTTTCCTTATCCTTCTTTGGCTGGGTTAGCAGAGCGACCCGACTTTGAAACTTTGGCCCTTCACCCGCCACCAATAGAGGGACCGCATCGGCGATGGCCTCCAGCATCGGGTCCAGCCAGACATCGTCCGCTGCCCTGAAATCGGACAGCACATGTTTCATCACTTTGGCCTTGTCACCGGGATGGCCTACGCCGATCCGAACCCGGTGAAAGTCAGGCCCGATGTGGCTGGCAATGTCACGAATGCCATTATGGCCTGCTGCGCCGCCGCCGGTTTTCAGCTTCATCTTGCCGGGCGCCAGATCGATCTCGTCATAGATGACGATCACCGAAGACGGGTCCATCTTGTAGAACCGCATCGCTTCGCCGACGGCCTGACCCGAATTGTTCATAAAGGTCTGCGGCTTCATCAGCAGCGTCTTTGAGCCGTTAAGAAAGCCGTCGGCGATCTCTGCCTGGAACTTGCGCCGCCAGGCACCAAAGCCGTGTTTCCTGGCGATCTCCTCGACCGCCAGGAACCCGACATTATGCCGGTTATCGACATATTGATCGCCTGGATTGCCCAGGCCGACGAGTAGCAGCATGGGCCTCTCGCAATCGGCAGGGGGCGGCTAGTCTTCGCCGCCGTCCTCTTCCTCGGCGCCTTCGGTTGCCTCGGCCTCCTCGGCACCCTCTTCGCCTTCGACGTCCTCGGCTTCATCCTCGTCCGTACCGCCGGATGGGGCGGCAATGGTGGCGATGGTGAAGTCGCGGTCGGCGATGGTCGGCGTCACGCCTTCCGGCAGGTCGACATCGCCAATATGGACGCTGTCGCCGATATCCAGTTCGGCAATGTCCAGTACAATCTCTTCAGGGATCGAATCCGCCGGACACGATAGCTCAACATCATGGCGCACGATGTTCAGAACGCCGCCACGCTTCAGGCCAACGCAGATATCTTCGTTGGCGAAGTGCACCGGCACGTCGACATCGATCCGCGAGTCGCGCGAAATCCGCAGGAAGTCAATATGGGTGGGAAAATCCTTCACCACATCCACCTGCAGGTCGCGGGGGATAACCCGCTCCTTTTCGGAACCGATTTCGATGTCAAAAAGGGTACCCATGAAGCGGCCGCGCTGGACCTCCTTCAGGACCTCGTTGAACGCAAGGGTAATGGGAACCGGAGGTTCACCCGAACCATAGATAACTGCGGGTACTCTTCCGTTGCGCCGTGCTGCCCGGGCGGACCCCTTACCAACCCGTTCACGACGCTCTGCCGCCAGAATGCCGACGTCTGCCATGATGATCTCCGTCTTTTGACAGTATGTGCGTCCCGCCTCCAGGGGTGCGGGTCCGCTGAACCGCGGGTTTGTAATCGATGTGTTCTAGAAAGGCAACGCCTGTGGCCAGGCGACTTGAACTAGTCGAACAGGCTGGAAACCGAGGATTCGTCGTTGATCCGTTGCATTGCTTCGCCGATCAGGGGCGCGATCGGAATAATCCGGATGTTGGGCGCGCCCAGGACCGCCTCAGTGGGCGCAATCGAGTCGGTGATTACCAGCTCTTTCAGCGCCGAATTGGTCACCCGTTCTACCGCCTTGCCGGACAGGACGCCGTGCGACACATAGGCGGACACGGATGCCGCGCCCTGATCGAGCAGTGCGCCGGCAGCATTGCAAAGCGTGCCCGCACTATCGACAATGTCGTCGACCATGATGCAGTCCCGGCCCTTAACATCGCCGATGATATTCATCACCTCCGACACGCCGGCTTTTTCGCGGCGCTTGTCGACGATGGCCAAGTCTGCGCCAACGCGGCTGGCATATTGCCGTGCCCGCACCACACCGCCGACATCAGGTGAAACGAACATCAGATTGGATGTATCCAGATTGTCTGCGATGTCGCGTGACAGAACCGGTTCGGCAAACAGATTGTCTGTCGGGATGTCGAAAAACCCCTGAATCTGCCCGGCATGCAGGTCCATGGTCAGGACACGGTCCGCCCCGGCCACCGTGATCAGATTAGCAACCAGCTTGGCTGAAATCGGGGTGCGCGGCCCCGGTTTGCGGTCTTGCCGCGCATATCCGAAATAGGGAACCACCGCTGTGATCCGCTTTGCCGATGCCCGGTTCAAGGCATCGATGCAGACCAGAAGTTCCATCAGATTGTCATTGGCCGGGAATGATGTGCTTTGGACCACAAAGACGTCCTGCCCGCGAACATTTTCGTGGATTTCGACCCAGACTTCTTCGTCTGCGAATCGCTTGATGCTGGCGTTGGTCAGCGGGAGATTCAGGTAGTCGGCGATCGCGTTCGACAACACCGGGTTACTGTTGCCGCCGAGGATTTTCATGGGGCCTCCCTTGACCTTGGCGCCGACTCAATCATCGGCTGCTCTTTTCGATTCACTATCAGGCCGGTTCGGGACCGACAAGCGCTATTGCGGACAATTGCCGGCCATAGTCCGGTTCTTTCTGATGCACCGACCGCCTGTAAGAGAAAAAGAAGTCCGGCTCGGCATAGGTGTCGCGGACGATCCGCTCAATCGACCCGACGCCCGATGCTGTCAGCTGGTGCTCGACAAAGCCGGGCAGGTCGAACTGAAAATGCCCGGTGCGGTCGCCTGATACGAAAAAGCGCTCGTATTCATCATTCATCGCCATGAACCGAGTGTGGAATTCGGGTCCCACTTCATAAGACGCCTGCATAATTGAAGGACCGATCGCCGCGCGAATCGCTTGCGGGTTTGAACCCAGACGGCTCATCGCTTCAACGGTCGCCTTGATGACACCGTTAAGCGCGCCCTGCCAACCGGCGTGGGCCGCTGCCACCACCCGCGCGATCGGATCTGAAAACAGGATCGGGGCGCAATCGGCGGTCAGGATGCCCAGCGCTAGGCCAGTGGCATTGGTGACCATGGCATCGGCCCGGGGGCGGTTCTCGTCCCGCCAGGGTTTGGTCACAAAGATCGCTTCCCGGCCATGCACTTGATAAAGCGTGCAGAGCTGCGCTTCTGGAATGCCCAGCAGCTCCGTCGTCAGCCGGCGGTTCTCGATGACATTACTAGGATCATCATCTGACCCCTGGCCGCAATTGAGGGAGGCATAGATCCCTGTCGAGACGCCGCCCCGGCGCGTAAAGAACGAGTGCTCCACTGGCCCGACCGACAGGTTCTCCGCGCGGATCATGGCGCGAAACCTGCCAGGGCGGTGAGCGTTGGATCGGCAATGGCGAGCGCTTTGAACAAGGTACCCATCTGGTCTGGTGCGGTCAGCCGGTGCGCTGCCAGATCAACCTCGCGCCGTTGCCCGGGTGTCGCGCCTTGCTTCAGCACCGCGGCGCGTTGGGCCAACCCCAATTGATTGAGAAAGTGGTTTTGGGTGACCGGTCCCAGCACGGTGGCCCCTTTCGCGCGGGCCGCTGTCCCCAGCGCTTCGAAATCGACATGGGCGGTCAGGTCGGCACGGCCCGGGTCGGCAAAGGGATCGGTGTAGTCATGCCGTTGAACTGCCTGCAGGCTGTTGCCCACCGCGCTGTTTTCCGGGCCGTAGTCGATGATCAGCGCCGCACCCCGCTGCGATGTGAGGCGCGCTGCGATTTGTTCGGCGAGCGCTATGCCCGCTGCCGGAATCTCGTACAAGGCGCCCTCGGGGGTCTCGTGGTCTGCATAGGCGGGTTCGTCTGCCAAAGCGCCGAGTGTCGGCACAAGGTTGTTGTTTGCGTCTGCATCCACAACGATCGTGAACCAGCCGTCTCGCGTCTTGATGCGCTGGTGGATCGGCAAAGCATCGAAGAACTCATTGGCGATCAGGATCATCGGGCCCGCAGGCACGTCGTCCAGCGATGCACACCAGGTGGCATCAAGGCGGGTTGCCTGCTCGGCTTTCAGGCCGGGGCTTGCTTCAACCAGGTGAAGGTTAATCGGCATGTCAGACGCCGCTTCTATGGCGCGCTGCGCATCTGCCATCAATGTGCCGCGTCCCGGCCCGAGTTCAACCAGGACGGTGTCTTGGGGTTGCCGCATCTGCATCCAGGTATCGACGATCCAGAGCCCGATCAGTTCACCGAACATCTGGCTGATCTCCGGGGCCGTTGTGAAGTCCCCCTCTGCACCCAGCGCGGGCGATGCCATGTAGTAGCCGTGCTCGGGGTCGGTCAGCGCGATCCGCATATAGTCCGCCAGGTCGATGGGGCCCCTATCGCGGATCATGGCGACCATCTTTTCTTTAAGCGGGTTTGAAGGTTTGTCGTCGTGCATTCCAGATCAGCCAGACCCCGAACAGGACCATCGGGATAGAAAGCAACTGGCCCATGCTTGCGCCGAACCACAGGAAGCCCAGATAGTCGTCCGGTTCGCGGAAGAACTCAACAACTGTGCGGGCGGTGCCATAGCCAATCCAAAAACAACCGCATAGGGCGCCGGGTTTGAACCGCATCTGGGTCAATCGGAACAGAAGCGCCAGGACGATGAACAGGATCAGGCCTTCCAGCGCGGCCTCGTAAAGCTGGCTGGGATGCCGCGGTACCGGGCCGCCACCCGGAAAGATCATGCCCCAGCTGCCGTCCGTCTCACGGCCGTAAAGCTCGCCATTGATGAAGTTGGCAATGCGGCCCAGCATCAGGCCGATGGGTACGGCACAGCCAACCAGATCGCCGATGGAATACATCGATAGCCCACGCTTCAGCGCGAACAGAATGATGACAAGGGTGACGCCTAAAAGGCCGCCATGGAATGACATGCCGCCTTCCCAGACGGCGAAGATTGCCAGCGGGTCGTCGATATAGTCGCCCGGCTTGTAAAACAGCACGTAGCCGAGCCGCCCGCCCAGAATAACCCCCAGCATGGACCAGAACGCGAGATCTTCGGCATTTTGCTTCGTCATCGGCGGACCATCCGGCCACCATTTGTCGCGAAGCAACCGCAGCAGATACCACCAACCCAGCAGCAATCCGCCAATATAGGCCAGAGCGTACCAGCGGATTTGAAAGAATCCGAGGTCCAGCGCGACGGAATTGAAATTGGGGAAGGGAATTGGCTCGGTCAGCATGGCTCCTAAAGACCCTGCAAGGCCCACGCTGTCAAGCGCCTTGGAAAACGCCCCGCTGACGGCCATATTGTACAGGCAACAGGGTCAGGAGAAATTGCCATGCAAACCGATAACCGTTTCCTCGACGATCTGGGCAAACTCGCCACCGGTGCGGCTGGTATGGCGCAGTCGGTCCGTGAGGAGCTGGAGACCCTGATGCGTCAGCGGCTGGAACGGGCGATCGCCGATCTGGATGTCGTAACCCGCGACGAATTCGAAGTGGTGAAGGCCATCGCCGTTGCCGCACAGGAAGAAAATGAAGCGCTGAAGGCGCGGGTCGAGGTGCTCGAGGACGCGGCCAAAGGCTAGCCTGCAGCCGTTGTCGCAAAAACTTCATCTCTCAAATATCAAGCACAACATGTTGGGGCTTGAACGGGCTGAATAACAATGGCAGGCTAGATTTTGTGTCGCAGTTGGGAGCGGCACCTATAGCTAGCTACTCGCAGGAGGCCCGAGCGATGACGTATCTAAGCGCCGAACGTGAACTTCCTGCTGGCGACCCCCTCGACCTGATAGAGCAAATCGTCGCGGCCCATGAATGGCCCTATGACCGCCAGAGTGCTGGCGAGTTGACGGTTTTTGTCGCCGGCAATTGGGCTGAATACAACCTGCACTTTGCCTGGAACGGGCCGCGGTCTGCATCAGATTTCGGCGGGTTGCAGCTGGTTTGTGCATTCGATGTGCGCATTCCCAAAGGCAGCCACACGCCAACCTATGAGTTACTGTCAAAGATCAATGGCCAGATGTGGCTGGGCCATTTTGATCTGGTCGAAGACGAAGGCCTGCTGATGTACCGGCACGGGGTGCTGATGTGCGAGGGCCAGACGGTCACCTCAACGGAATGCGAAAACCTTATCGAAATCGCGATTACGGAATGTGAACGGTTCTTTCCGGCCTTCCAATTCGTTGTCTGGGGCGGCAAGAAACCCGACGAAGCCCTCGACATGGCCCTGTTGGAGACGGTCGGAGAGGCCTAAACTCCACCCATGACAGATTTTGGTGAGATCAGCGCCGCGCGCCCGCTCATTCTGATTGGCGGTGGCCGAATGGGCTCTGCTTTGTTGGCAGGCTGGCTGGCGAATGGACTGGCGCCCGAGGCGGTTGTTGTTGTTGAGCCCGATCCGGGTGCGGCAGACCAGCTGCGCGCCGCTCATTCAGGGGTTTCCATATTCGATAAGGCAGCTG
>JANQQJ010000044.1 GCA_028284945.1 Alphaproteobacteria bacterium
CTGATCGTGCCGATCGCGATGGATGAGGGCCTGCGCTTTGCCATCCGTGAAGGTGGCCGCACCGTCGGATCAGGCGTCGTATCCAAAATCGTCGAATAACAATAACAGAAAACCGGTCTGGGCCATTCCAGGCCGGTTTTCTTATTGGGTAACAGTGGTATGGAAAATCAGAACATCCGCATCCGCCTGAAGGCGTTTGATCACCGTATCCTCGATCAGTCCACGGGCGAGATCGTCGGCACGGCCAAACGTACGGGTGCCCGTGTGCGCGGACCCATTCCGCTGCCCACCAAGATCGAGAAGTTTACGGTTCTTCGCTCGCCTCATATCGACAAAAAGTCGCGTGAGCAGTTCGAGATCCGGACCCATAAAAGGCTGTTGGACATTATTGATCCGACGCCAGAGACGGTTGACGCGCTGATGAAGCTGGACTTGGCAGCGGGCGTCGACGTCGAAATTAAGCTGCAAGGGTAGGAACGGGCCAATGCGCTCTGGATTGATTGCACAAAAGGTCGGAATGACCCGGGTATTTGCCGACGACGGAAACCATGTTCCGGTGACGGTTCTCAAGGTCGACAATTGCCAGGTGGTCGCTCAAAAGACCGAAGAAAAAGACGGCTATACTGCAGTGCAGCTCGGCGTTGGTACGGTAAAGCCTAATCGGGTTTCGAAGCCGATGCGGGGCCACTTCGCAAAGTCGAATGTTGAACCGAAGCGCCGCGTGGCTGAGTTCCGTGTCTCTGCTGATGCGCTGGTCGATGTCGGGGCGGAAATCACCCCTGATCATTTCGTACCAGGCCAGAAAGTCGACGTCACCGGCACCAGTAAGGGTAAAGGTTTCGCCGGCGCGATGAAGCGCCATAACTTCGGCGGGCTGCGCGCCAGCCACGGCGTCTCCATCTCGCACCGGTCGCATGGGTCGACCGGTCAGTGTCAGGACCCGGGTAAGGTGTTCAAGGGTAAGAAGATGGCTGGCCACATGGGCGCCGAGCGCGTGACCATCCAGAATCTGGAAGTTGTGCGTGCTGATGTCGATCTGGGCCTGTTGCTGGTTCGCGGTGCGGTGCCCGGCCCCAAGACTGGCTGGATCTTGATCCGTGATGCGGTCAAGCGTGCTGCGCCAGAAGACGTACCGTTCCCGGCGGCGATCCGTACGGCAGACGAGCCTGCTGCTGAGGAGCCTGCGGAAGAAGCACCTGAGGAAGAGGTCAGCGCGACTGAAGAAGCCCCCGCAGAGGAGGCTGCAGCAGAGGAAACATCTGAAGCGCCGGCTGAAGAGGCGCCTGTTGATGAAGAGCCTGCAGCGTCTGACGGCGGCGACGACGAGAAGAAGGATTAGAGCGATGAAAGCTGATGTAGTCACGCTCGATGCCGGGTCTGCCGGGTCCGTCGATCTTGAAGACAGCGTCTTCGGGCTGCCTGCCCGTGAAGACCTGTTGCAGCGCGCCGTCCGTTGGCAGCTTGCCAAGCGTCAGGCGGGAACGCACAAAACCAAGCTGCGTAGCGAGATCACCGGCACGACGGCCAAGATGTATCGCCAAAAAGGTACCGGTAACGCGCGTCACGGCAGCAAGAAGCCGGGCGTGTTTCGTGGTGGCGGCAAGGCCTTTGGCCCGATTGCGCGCAGCCATGCTCATAATCTGCCGAAAAAGGTCCGTGTACTCGCGCTGAAGACAGCGCTCTCGGCCAAGCAGGCAGACGGCAAGCTGGTTGTGCTGGATGCAGCCGATCTGGATGCGCCCAAGACCAAGGATCTTGCTGGCAAGTTCGGCAAGCTGGGGCTCGCCAATGCGCTGATCATCGACGGTGCTGCGGTTAACGAGAACTTCGCGCGCGCGGCGGCCAACATTCCCAATATCGACGTGCTGCCCAGCCAGGGCGCCAATGTCTATGACATTCTGCGCCGCGATACGCTGGTGTTGACCAAGGCGGCGGTCGATCAGCTTCAGGAGCGCCTGAAATGAGTAAGGGAACCGCAAAGGCAAAACACTTCGATCTGCTGATCAAGCCGATCGTGACGGAAAAGTCGACCATGGGGTCGGAGTTCAATCAAGTCACCTTCCAGGTCGCGATTAATGCCTCCAAGCCCGAGATCAAGGCGGCTGTGGAAGGCGTTTTCGGCGTTAAGGTAAAGGCCGTCAACACGCTGCGTCAGCAGGGCAAGACGAAGCGGTTCCGGGGTATTGCCGGGCGCCGTCCTGACTATAAGAAAGCGATCGTGACGCTCGTCGAAGGCGAGAGTATCGATATTACGACAGGGGTCTAACCGATGGCGTTGAAGACATATAATCCCACGACGCCCAGTCAGCGTGCGCTGGTGCAGGTAGATCGGTCTGCGCTCCACAAGGGCAAGCCGGTCAAGAAGCTGACCGAGGGCCTGACCAAAAAGGGTGGCCGCAACAATGCTGGCCGCATTACCGCGCGCCGTCGTGGTGGTGGCCATAAGCGTGCCTACCGGATCATCGATTTCAAGCGGACCAAGTTTGACTCACCAGCCACTGTAGAGCGGCTGGAATATGATCCCAATCGTTCCGCGTTCATCGCGCTGATCACCTATGACGACGGTGAGCAGGCCTATATTCTGGCGCCGCAGCGCTTGAAGGCCGGTGATAAGGTTGTCGCGGGCAATCGGGTCGACATTAAGCCGGGCAATGCCATGCCGCTGCGCAGCATGCCGGTCGGGACGATCATCCATAATGTCGAGTTGAAGCCCGGCAAGGGTGGACAGATCGCCCGTGCCGCCGGGGCCTACGTCCAGTATGTCGGCCGCGATGGCGATTATGCGATTTTGCGTCTGGCCTCTGGTGAGCAACGAATTGTTCACTCGGCCTGTATGGCGACCGTTGGTGCGGTTTCGAACCCGGATAATCAGAACATCAACCTGGGTAAGGCTGGCCGTAAGCGCTGGTTGGGCAAGCGTCCGTCGGTTCGCGGCGTCGCCATGAACCCGGTCGATCACCCGCATGGTGGTGGTGAGGGTCGTACCTCTGGTGGCCGTCACCCGGTATCGCCCTGGGGTAAACCCACCAAGGGCAAGCGCACCCGGTCGAACAAGGCCACAGACAAGTTCATCGTGCGTTCGCGTCACGTGCGCAAGAAGCGGTAGAGGAGAGCAAGCGTGCCACGCTCCGTATGGAAAGGCCCCTTCGTGGATGGCTACCTTCTGAAGAAGGCTCAAGCTGTTCGTGATTCAGGCCGAAATGAAACAATCAAGACCTGGTCGCGCCGTTCGACGGTGGTGCCGCAGTTTGTGGGTCTGAACTTTTCTGTTCACAACGGGCAGAAGTTCGTGCCGGTGCATGTGTCGGAAGAAATGGTCGGCCACAAGCTCGGCGAATTCGCGCCGTCGCGGAACTACTACGGCCACGGCGCCGACAAGAAGGCGAAGAGAGGCTAATCATGGGTAAGCAGGCAAGAGAGCGCAGCCTGAAGGAGAACGAGGCCAAGGCGGTCGCGCGTGTTCTTCGGATCAGCCCGCAAAAGCTTAACCTCGTCGCGCAGAGCATCCGCGGCCAAAAGGTCGAAAAGGCGCTGACGACGCTGACATTTTCGCGCCGCCGCATCGCTCAGGACGTCAAGAAGGTCCTGGAGAGCGCGATTGCGAATGCTGAAAACAATCACCAGCTTGACGTTGATCAGCTGGTCGTTGCTGAAGCGACGGTAGGTAAGTCTTTGACGCTGAAACGGTTCCGCCCCCGTGCGCGTGGCCGTGTCGGCAAGATCGTGAAACCCTTCAGCCGGCTGACCATCGTCGTGCGTGAAGTTGAGGAGGCCGCATAATGGGCCAGAAAGTTAACCCGATCGGCCTGCGCCTGGGGATCAACCGGACCTGGGATTCGCGCTGGTATGCCGGCGATAAGGATTTCGCCGACCTGCTGCACGAAGACATCAAGATCCGTGAGTATCTTGAAAACAAGCTGTCGCAGGCAGGCATTTCCAAGATCGTGATCGAGCGCCCGGCCAAGAAGGCGCGGGTGACCATCCACTCGGCGCGGCCGGGCATCATCATCGGCAAGAAGGGCGCCGACATCGACAAGCTCCGCAAGGAGATTTCGACGATGACAGGCAGCGAGGTTCACCTGAACATTGTGGAAATTCGCAAGCCCGAGATCGATGCGAGGCTAATCGCCGAGAATATTGCCCAGCAGCTTGAGCGCCGTGTTGCGTTCCGGCGGGCCATGAAGCGGTCTGTTCAGTCGGCCATGCGGCTTGGCGCCCTGGGTATCCGGATCAACGCCGGTGGACGTTTGGGCGGTGCTGAGATCGCCCGGATGGAATGGTACCGCGAAGGCCGTGTGCCGCTTCATACGCTTCGGGCCGATGTGGATTATGGCACGGCCGAGGCAAAGACCGCCTATGGCATTTGCGGCATCAAGGTCTGGGTCTTCAAGGGTGAGATCATGGCCCACGATCCGCAGGCGTCGGAAAAGCGTGCCATGGAAACCCAGCAGGGTGGAGGCGGCGGTGGCGGCCGCCCGATGAACTAGGGTTCTGAAAGATGTTACAGCCGAAGAAGACAAAATTCAGGAAGGCCCATAAGGGCCGGATCAAGGGCAAGGCCAAGGGCGGCACCACGCTGAACTTTGGTGCGTTTGGCCTGAAGGCAACACAGCCTGGCCGGGTTACTGCCCGCCAGATCGAAGCCGCCCGCCGCGCCATGACCCGTCATATGAAGCGTGCTGGCCGTGTGTGGATTCGCATCTTCCCGGATGTGCCGGTGTCGAAGAAGCCGACCGAGGTGCGTATGGGTAAAGGTAAGGGTTCGCCCGAATTCTGGGCCTGTCGGGTAAAGCCGGGCCGGATCATGTTCGAGATCGATGGCGTCTCTGCTGTTGTCGCGCAGGAAGCGTTTGACCGTGCAGCAGCGAAGCTTCCCGTCGGTACGCGCGTTGTGATGCGCGAAGGCGAGCAATAAGGCGGAGCGGGATATGAAGCCTTCAGAAGTAAGAGATATGTCGCTCGACCAGCTTCACGAGAAGCTGACAGAGCTTAAGCGCGAGCAGTTCAACCTGCGGGTTCAGCAGGCCACCGGACAGCTCGAGAAAACAACCTTGCGGCGGAATGTGCGCCGCGACATTGCCCGGGTGGCCACCATCATCCGGGAAAAAGAGGCCGCAGGGGCCGAGGCGTAAGGCGGAGAACGCAAGAAGATGCCAAAGCGAATTCTACAGGGCGTTGTGGTCAGCAATGCCGGTGAAAAAACCGCCGTCGTTCGGGTCGAGCGGCGTATGAAACACCCGGTTATGGGCAAGGTTATGCGCCGTTCAAAGCGCTACCACGCCCATGATGAAGCCAATGCGTGCGCGGTCGGTGACCAGGTTCGCATCGTTGAATGCCCCCCGATTTCAAAGTTGAAGCGGTGGCGGATTGTTGAAGAGAACGCCTAAGGCGTCTGCGCGGGCGAAAGCCAGAAGGAAATCGACATGATTCAGATGCAGTCGAATCTTGAGGTTGCCGACAATTCGGGCGCGCGGCGGGTGCAGTGCATCAAGGTGCTGGGCGGCTCGAAGCGGAAAACCGCCTCGGTTGGTGACGTGATTGTGGTCAGCGTAAAGGAAGCGATTCCGCGTGGCCGTGTGAAAAAGGGTGACGTGCATCGCGCGGTTATTGTTCGCACAGCAAAGGAAATCCGTCGTCAGGACGGGTCGAGCATCCGGTTCGACAAGAACGCGGCGGTGCTGATCAATAATCAGGGTGAGCCGATCGGGACGCGTATTTTTGGCCCGGTAACCCGTGAGTTGCGCGCGAAGGCGATGATGAAGATCGTCTCGCTGGCGCCGGAGGTACTGTAAATGGCTGCCAAACTTAGAAAAGGCGACCAGGTCATCGTCACCAAGGGGCGTGACAAAGGGCAGAAGGGCGAGATCGTTCGGATTATCAAGGACGAGAACCGTGCCGTTGTCCAGGGCGTCAACATGGTGCGCCGGCATCAAAAGCCGAGCCAGCTGGACCCCGGTGGCATTAAATCGAAAGAGGCACCCATCGCGATTGCCAATCTGGCAATTGTCGATCCGAAAAGCGGGGAAGCAACCCGCGTCGGGTTCAAGGTGCTGGATGACGGGCGCAAGGTACGCGTTGCCCGTAAGTCTGGAGAAGTGATCGATGGCTGAGGCACAAGCTAAGCCGCGCTTGATGGAGCAGTATGACGACGCGCTGCGCGCGGCGCTGATCGAGCAGTTTGAGCTGACCAATCCCATGGCAGCGCCCAAGCTGGACAAGATCGTCATCAATATGGGTGTCGGCGAAGGGTCGAAAGACTCAAAGAAAATCGCTTCAGCAGTGGATGAGCTGACGGCGATTGCCGGGCAGAAGCCGGTGATCACCCATGCGAAGAAGTCCATCGCGGCCTTCAAACTGCGTGAAGGCATGCCGCTGGGCTGTAAGGTCACGCTGCGCGGCAAGCGGATGTATGAGTTCCTTGATCGGTTGATCACGATTGCATTGCCTCGGGTGCGGGACTTCCGCGGCGTGTCGCCAAAGAGCTTTGACGGGCGCGGCAATTTCGCGCTGGGGATTAAGGAACAGATCGTGTTTCCGGAAATCAACTACGACCAGGTTGATGAAATCCGGGGCATGGACGTGATTATTTGTACGACGGCAGAAGATGACGAGCAGGCGCGGGCTTTGCTTGCAGGTTTTCAGATGCCGTTCCGTAACTAGCGCAACAGGCGCAGGAGGACTGAATCGTGGCTAAGAAGAGCGCGATTGCGAAGAATAAACGGCGGGAGCGTATGGTGGCCCAAAATGCCGCCAAGCGTGCACAGCTGAAGGCGATGGCGAAAGATACTTCGCTGTCTCCTGAAGAGCGCTTCCGTGCGCGGCTGAAACTGGCGGAGCTTCCGCGGAACTCAGCGCCCAGCCGGGTGCGGAACCGTTGCGAAGTCACAGGGCGCCCACGGGCTGTCTACCGCAAGTTCAGAATGTCGCGTATTGCGCTCCGGGAATTGGGCTCAAAAGGCCAGATCCCCGGTTTGGTTAAGTCGAGTTGGTAACGGAGACGCCCCGATGGCGATGACCGATCCTATCGGCGATATGCTGACACGTATCCGCAATGCGCAGATGCGTCGCAAATCGTCTGTAAACATGCCGGCCTCAAAGCTGCGGGCCCGGGTTCTCGATGTGCTCAAGTCGGAAGGATATATCCGCGACTGGGCGCGTCAGGATTTCGAGGGTGGCAAGGCCGCGCTTGAAGTGCAGTTGAAGTACCATGAGGGCGAGCCCGTTATTCATACGCTGGCGCGTGTGTCTCGGCCGGGACGCCGTGTTTATTCGTCGGTCGGCGATCTGCCGCGCGTGGCGAATGGCCTGGGTATTTCGATTATCTCGACACCCAAGGGTGTGATGTCAGACGCCGATGCGCGCGCAGCCAATGTTGGCGGTGAAGTGCTCTGCACGGTGCTCTAAGGCAAACAGGAAAGCAGAACCATGTCACGAATTGGAAAACGGGCGGTTGCCATTCCCAGCGGTGTTGACGTGACGCTGGACGGCCGTGACCTGAAGGCCAAGGGCCCCAAAGGCGAGCTGTCGATGACGCTTGTTGACGAGGTGCTGGCCAAGTTGGACGACGATGGCGGCGTGGTTGTCGAACCCAGAGATCAGTCAAAGCGTGCGCGCTCCATGTGGGGCATGCAACGGACCCTGGTGTCGAACCTGATCAGTGGCGTCAATGAAGGCTTCACCGTGAAGCTGGCGATCACCGGTGTTGGTTATCGTGCGGCGGTGCAGGGCAAGAATTTGAACCTGCAGCTCGGTTTCAGCCACGATGTCGTCTATCCGATCCCTGAGGGCATCGAGATCAAGTGTCCGAGCCAGACCGAGATCGAGATTTCCGGTATCGACAAACAGAAAGTCGGCCAGGTCGCCTCTGAAATTCGCGCCTACCGTAAGCCTGAACCCTATAAGGGCAAGGGCGTCCGGTATGACGGGGAATACATCTTCCGCAAGGAAGGCAAGAAGAAGTAAACCGCCCTTAAGTGGATTGGGACGATGGATAAACGTAAGAAACTTTTTGAACGGCGCCGCCAGCGGGTACGCAATAAGCTGCGTAAGTCGGCTGCGGGACGGCCGCGTCTGTCGGTACATCGCACCGGTCAGCACATCTATGCGCAGATCATCGACGATGTATCGGGCAAAACGCTGGCATCGGCTTCGTCGCTCGACGGTGAGTTGAAGGGCAACCTCAAGTCTGGTGCAAATGTGGAAGCCGCGACCGCCGTCGGTGGCCTGATTGCTCAACGGGCCACTAAGGCCGGTGTTGAGAGTGTATTGTTCGATCGTGGTGGCTTCCTCTATCACGGCCGGATCAAGGCGTTGGCCGATGCCGCGCGCGAAGGCGGCTTGGCCTTCTAACGCCGCTGAAAGCAGGAATAGGAACAGGATATGGCACGGCAGGATAGGCAAGACCGCGGCGAGCGGCAGCAGGACGGCGAACTGATCGACCGCCTGGTGCACATTAACCGTGTGGCCAAAGTGGTAAAGGGTGGCCGGCGTTTTGGTTTCGCGGCGATGGTCATCGTCGGCGATCAGAAGGGCCGCGCGGGCTTCGGTCACGGCAAGGCCCGTGAGGTGCCCGAGGCGATCCGCAAGGCAACGGAAGCCGCCAAGAACAATATGATCCGGGTGCCGCTGCGCGAAGGCCGGACGTTGCATCACGATATTTCGGGCCGTCACGGCGCGGGTAAGGTCATCATCCGCACGGCGCCGCCGGGAACGGGTATCATTGCCGGTGGTCCGATGCGCGCTGTCTTCGAAGCGCTTGGCGTTCAGGACGTTGTCACCAAGTCGATGGGCACGTCGAACCCCTACAACATGGTGCGCGCCACATTCGATGCGCTGAAGAACCAGATGTCGCCGCGGTCGATTGCCGCGAAGCGGGGCAAAAAGGTGGGGGACATCATTGGCCGCCGCCCGGCACAGCCTGGCGAACAAGTGGTTGAAGGATAATCCGATGGCGGCTGCGAAAAAGCTTAAAGTAACCCAGACCGGCAGTCCGATCCGCCGGCCTCAGGATCAGCGGGCGACGCTGATTGGCCTGGGGCTCAACAAGATGAACCGGACCCGTGTGCTGGACGATACGCCGTCGATCAGGGGTATGATCGACAAGGTGTCTCATATGGTGAAGGTGGAAGAGGTCGACGCCTAAGGCGTTGCCTTCAAACAAGGATTTAGACGATGCGACTGAACGAGTTGCGAGATAAGAACGGGGCCACCAGCGCGCGCAAACGTGTGGGGCGTGGTATCGGCTCAGGCACCGGCAAGACCGCTGGCCGCGGCATGAAGGGCCAGAAGTCACGTTCGGGTGTGGCCATCAATGGCTATGAAGGCGGCCAGATGCCGATCTATATGCGGCTGCCGAAGCGGGGCTTTAATAATCCTAACAAGAAGCGCTACGCGACAGTTAATCTCGGCCGGCTGCAGACAGCAATCGACGCGGGCAAGCTGGAAGCCGGCGCGATTGATGAAGCCGCGCTGGTCGCGTCGGGTGTTGTTACCCGGCTGCGCGATGGTGTGCGGCTGTTGGGTAAAGGTGAATTGACGGCCAGTGTCGAACTGACGATCACAGGCGCGTCGAAGTCTGCAATTGAAGCGGTTGAAAAAGCGGGCGGCAAGGTCCACATCGCTAAGAGTCAGCCTGCACCTAGTAGTGCCGAATAGGACGCCTTTTCGCGTCGAAAACGGGTAGGACTTTATGGCCTCAGCTGCCGAACAACTCGCACAGAGCTTTAACCTCAGCGCTTTTTCGAAGGCGACGGAACTAAAGCAGCGCATCTGGTTCACACTGGGTGCGCTCGTCGTTTATCGGCTGGGTACTTTCATCCCGCTGCCGGGTATTGACCCGATCGCCATGGCCGACCTGTTCTCGCAACAGGCCGGCGGTATTCTGGGCATGTTCAATATGTTCGCCGGCGGCTCGATTGAGCGCATGGCGATCTTTGCCCTGGGCATCATGCCCTATATTTCGTCCTCGATTATCGTTCAGCTGATGACCAGCGTGTCGCCCACTTTGGCGCAGTTGAAGAAAGAGGGTGAATCCGGCCGCAAGAAGATCAATCAATACACCCGTTACGGCACGGTTCTGCTGACAGCGGTCCAAGGGTATGGTGTCGCCGTTCTGCTTTCAGATCAAGGCGTTGTTATCAATCCCGGTGCATTCTTCCTGCTCAGTACGGTGATTACCTTGATCGGCGCCACCATGTTCTTGATGTGGCTGGGCGAACAGATCACGGCGCGCGGTGTCGGCAATGGTATCTCGCTGATCATCTTTGCCGGCATTGTTGCTGAGCTTCCGGGCGCCTTGGCGCAGCTGTTCGAGTTGAGCTGGAACCAGGGTCAATTCAGCGGCTTCTTCGTCGCCTTCTTGTTCGTTCTTGCGGTTGCGACCATCGTCCTGATCGTCTTTGTCGAGCGCGCGCAGCGCCGCCTGCTGGTGCAGTATCCGAAGCGCCAGGTTGGCAACCGGATGTTCCAGGGTGACAGCTCTCACCTGCCGCTGAAGCTCAACACCGCCGGTGTTATTCCGCCGATCTTTGCAAGCTCGCTTCTGCTGCTGCCGGCGACCATCGTGCCGCTGTCCGGCGGGGGCGGTGATCTGGCGACGACAATCACCTCGGCGCTTGGTCCGGGCCAGCCGCTCTATATGCTGCTCTATATCGGGCTGATCGTTTTCTTCTGCTTCTTCTACACAGCCATCGTCTTCAATCCGCAGGACACCGCTGACAATCTGAAGAAGCATGGCGGCTTCCTGCCCGGTGTCCGCCCCGGTGAGCGCACCGCTGAACACATTGACTATGTGTTGACCCGGTTGACGGCCGTTGGCGCGATCTATCTGGCCGTGGTTTGCCTTGTTCCCGAAGTCCTGCGGTCACAGGCGGCGGTGCCGTTCTACTTTGGCGGCACATCCTTGCTGATTGTGGTCAATGTGACGCTTGATACGGTGACCCAGGTGCATAGCCACCTTCTGGCCCATCAATATGAGGGACTGATCAAGAAGTCTCGGCTGGGTAAGGGCAAGGGCCGAAAATGAACCTTATCCTTCTAGGCCCGCCGGGCGCCGGTAAAGGCACCCAAGCCAAGATGCTGCAGAACGCGCACGGCTTCGTGCAGCTTTCCACCGGTGACATGCTGCGTGCAGCGGTCAAGGCCGGTACAGAGGTTGGCAAGCTGGCGAAAGATATCATGGATCGTGGCGATCTGGTCCCCGACGAGGTGGTCGTCTCGATCATCGACGAACGGATCGATCAGGCAGATTGCGCGGGCGGCTTCATTCTCGATGGATTTCCGCGCAATACCGGTCAGGCCGAAGCGCTTGATGCCCTGTTGGACAAAAAGGGCATGAAGCTGGACCGTGTGATTGAGATGAAGGTCGACGATGATGCCCTCGTCGAACGGATCACAGGGCGGTTTTCCTGCAAGGATTGCGGGGAGGGCTTTCATGACATCTATAAACCGACCCAAAAGGACGGCGTTTGCGACGGATGCGGTTCCACCAATTTGGTCCGGCGTTCTGACGACAACGAGGAAACGGTGCGGTCGCGGCTGCAGACCTATCACCGGGAAACAGAGCCGTTGCTGCCCTATTATCAGGACAAGGGAATCCTGAAACAGGTCGACGGCATGGCGAGTATGGAAGAGGTTGCACGGCAGATTGAAGCGGCGCTGGCCGCCTGAATCACAGGCTGCAGGGCGGTTGACTGTCGAGAGGTTGTTTCTATAATCCCGCGTTTCGCGAATCAGGCTGAAAACCGGGATTAGCACGCGTAAGGAGAACAAGCGTGGCGCGCATTGCTGGCGTTAACATACCGACCAATAAGCGGGTCGAGATTGCGTTGACCTACATTCACGGCATCGGCCGGACGAGTGCGAAGGGGATCTGTGATCGTCTGAACATCCCCGGTGAGCGCCGGGTTAACGAACTGACGGATGCTGAAGTCATTCAGATTCGTGAGACCATCGACAGCGACTTTCTGGTCGAGGGTGACCTTCGCCGCGAAGTGGCGATGAACGTTAAGCGCCTGATGGATCTCGGTTGTTATCGGGGGCTACGGCATCGCCGCGGGCTTCCGGTCCGCGGTCAGCGCACCAGTACAAATGCCCGGACCCGCAAGGGCAAGGCCAAGCCCATCGCGGGCAAGAAGAAGTAGTCGGAGAGGCTTATGCCACCTGAAGGCGGGCGCGTTAAGCGCCGTGAACGGAAGAATATTACCTCTGGCGTTGCGCATGTGAACGCCACGTTCAACAACACGATGATCACGATCACCGATCATCAGGGCAATGCCATCTCCTGGTCGTCCGCGGGGTCACAGGGTTTTAAGGGGTCGCGTAAGTCCACCCCCTATGCTGCACAGCTGGCGGCGGAAGATGCTGGCCGCAAGGCACAGGAACACGGCATGAAAACCCTCGAGGTTGAAGTGCGTGGTCCAGGGTCGGGCCGGGAATCGGCGCTTCGTGCGCTGCAGTCGGTCGGTTTCACCATCACGACCATCCGTGATGTAACACCGATTCCGCATAATGGGTGCCGCCCGCCAAAACGCCGGCGGGTATAGCTCATAGAAATTTTAATGCCGCCGCGTGGTTTCGGGGCGGATGTGTGTCGCGCGCAATGGGCGCCGACAGGACCTGATCAAGGGGTCATGCAGTGATACAGAAAAACTGGCAGGAACTTATTCGTCCGAACAAGATCGACGTGAAGCCGGGTGGCGACGAGAAAACCCAGGCATCAATCGTCGCTGAGCCGCTGGAGCGTGGCTATGGCATGACGCTGGGCAACAGCCTGCGCCGTGTGCTGCTGTCTTCGTTGCAGGGAACAGCGGTGACCGCCATCCAGATCGATGGCGTCCTGCACGAATTCTCCTCCATTCCCGGTGTGCGCGAAGATGTCACGGACATCGTCCTGAACATCAAGTCACTGGCGCTCAAGATGCACGCAGAGGGCCCCAAGCGCCTGACGCTGAAGAAAACCGGCCCTGGCCAGGTAACCGCCGCTGACATCGGTGAGCATGCTGATATTGAGGTTCTTAATCCTGAACTGGCGATCTGCACGCTGGATGATGGTGCCGAAATCTCTTTCGAGATGACCGTCAACAACGGCAAGGGCTATGTCGCCGCCGACCGCAACCGCCCCGATGATGCGCCGATTGGCTTGATCCCGATCGATGCGCTTTACAGCCCGGTCACCAGCGTAGCCTACAAGGTGGAAAACACCCGTGAAGGCCAGGTTCTCGATTATGACAAGTTGACCATGGATGTCGAAACAGACGGCTCCATCGCGCCGGATGACGCCGTTGCCTTTGCAGCGCGGATCCTGCAGGACCAGCTGCAGCTGTTCATCAACTTTGAAGAGCCGCGCCAGCCGGTCATGCGCGAAGAAGAAGCAGAACCCGAGTTCAACCGGAACCTGCTGCGCAAGGTCGATGAGCTTGAGCTGTCTGTACGTTCGGCCAACTGCTTGAAGAACGACAACATCGTGTATATCGGTGACCTGATCCAGAAGACCGAAGCCGAAATGCTGCGGACGCCGAATTTTGGCCGTAAGTCGCTGAATGAAATTAAGGAAGTGCTGACGGCCATGGGCCTGAAGCTGGGCATGGATGTCCCCGAATGGCCGCCTGAAAACATCGAAGAGATGGCCAAGAAACTGGAAACCGAATACTGATCCGGCCCTAGAGCCTGATACGGAGAACTCGCCATGCGTCATCGTATGTCCGGACGGAAACTCAATCGCGATTCCGCGCATCGCAAAGCGATGCTGGAGAATATGGCGACTGCGCTCATCAAGCATGAGCAGATCAAGACGACTTTGCCGAAGGCAAAGGAACTCAAGCCTTATGTCGAAAAGCTGATCACATTGGGCAAGCGCGGCAGCTTGCACGCCCGCCGTCAGGCGCTCGCCAAGATTCCTGAAAAGGCGATGGTCGACAAGCTGTTTTCGGTTCTGGCGGAACGCTATGAAGACCGTGCAGGTGGTTACACCCGTGTCTTGAAAGCAGGCTTCCGCTATGGCGATTCCGCGCCGATGGCCATTATTGAACTGGTCGACCGCGACGTTGATGCCAAGGGCACCGATTCCGGCCCCACAGCGGAGTTCGATGACGAGGAAGAACAGGTGGTCGCGGCGTAATTCCAACGGTGCAGCAAGTGTTTTTGCAAGGGCAGCCTTCGGGCTGCCCTTTGCTTATCGGGCTTACGCTCCCTACATAGAGAACGACCTAACGAGACGGGAACAACATTGATGATCAAACGACTGGTTCAATGGGGTGCTCTGGCGGTCCTGGGTGTTATTGCGCTCGTGACGCTGACCATCGTGACATTCACCGGCGGTACGCCGAAGGCAGAGAAGGTGATCCCGCCCAGCAGGGAAGCGGTGCAGTATTCCTATGCACCGCTGATCCGCGAGGTAGCGCCTGCCGTGGTGAATATCTACACAACACGTATGGTGCAGCGCAGCCGCTCGCTGATGTTCAACGACCCATTTTTCCGGCAGTTCTTCGGTGATCGTTTTTCTTTTGGCCGCGACCCTGACGAGCCCGAGGAGCGCAAACAACACCATTCGCTCGGCTCCGGGGTCATCGTTGGCACGGACGGCGTCGTTGTCACCAACAACCACGTCATCGATGGCGCAGACGAAATTGTAGTGGTGTTGGCGGACCGGCGCGAATTCGTCGCCGACGTGATCGTGTCTGATGAGCGCAGTGATTTGGCTGTGCTGCGTATTGACGCCAATGGCGAAGACCTGCCGCATCTGGAGTTCCAGGATTCTGATGATGTAGAGGTTGGCGATTTGGTCTTTGCCATCGGCAACCCGTTCGGCATTGGCCAGACCGTTACCAGCGGCATTGTTTCAGCGGTCGCGCGTACCCAGGTGGGTGTCAGCGATTATGAGTTCTTTATCCAGACCGACGCGGCGATTAATCCCGGCAATTCCGGCGGCGCTTTGGTTGGCATTGATGGCACGCTCTATGGCGTAAACACGGTCATTCTGTCCCGTTCCGGCGGGTCGCATGGCGTGGGCTTCGCGATCCCCTCGAATATGGTGTCGCGCGTGGTCCGCGACGCCGTGACCGAGGGTAAAGTCGTTCGGGGCTGGCTGGGGGCCTCTGGTCAGCCCGTCACCAGCGCCCTGGCAGAATCACTGGGGCTGGACCGCCCTGTCGGCGCCTTGGTCAACCAGGTCTATGAAGACGGACCAGCTGACAAGGCCGGTCTCGAAATCGGAGATGTCGTGCTCGAGATTGAAGGCAATCCGGTGACTGATCCGCAGAGCCTGGCATCGCGGCTGGCAACGCAGGAAATCGGCACCAGGGCCGAGCTTCGCATTCTGCGTGAAGGCGATATGAAGACGCTTCGTATTCCCATTCAGCCCGCGCCGGAAGATCCACCGCGCAATGAGACAGAGATGGTGGGTGACCACATTTTCGATGGCGCCACGATCGCCAATCTTTCGCCTGCTCTGGCAGACGAATTGCGGCTCGATCCGATGGAAACGGGCGTTATCATTCTCGCCCTCGAACGCCGCAGCCAGGCAGCCCGCGCAGGTTTCAGACCTGGCGATATCTTCGTGTCGATCAACGACGAGCCGATTGAATCTGTCGCCATGCTGGATGCCTATTGGGCGACCTATAGCGGCACGATGGAGGTGACCATCCGCCGTCAGGGACGGCTTTTGACGGATCGCTTCCGGCAGTAGACTGCTCCTATGAGCAATCTGTTTGAAAGTGCTGGGCTGGAAGCAGCGGCACCGCGTCCGCTCGCGGACCGGTTAAGGCCGGAACGGCTGGAAGAGGTGGTTGGGCAGGATCACTTGATCGGCTCTGATGGCCCGTTGGGGCGTATGGTTGCGGGCGGGCGCATCGCATCGCTGGTGCTATGGGGCCCGCCGGGCACTGGCAAGACCACCATCGCCCGGCTCCTGGCCGGCCATGTTGATCTGCATTTCGAACAGATTTCCGCAGTGTTTTCCGGCGTGGCAGACCTGCGCAAGGTGTTTGAGGCTGCTAAGGGGCGGCGTCAAAGCGGGCAGGGCACATTGCTGTTCGTCGATGAAATCCATCGCTTCAACCGCTCCCAGCAGGATGCGTTCCTGCCCTATGTCGAGGACGGTACCGTCATTCTGGTCGGTGCGACGACGGAGAATCCATCCTTTGAGTTGAACGCAGCCCTGCTTTCTCGGTCTCAGGTATTGGTCCTGAACCGGCTGGACGAAGCAGCGCTAGAAACATTGCTGCAGCGAGCGGAGAACGAGATCGGTCATATGCTGCCGCTCGACGCCGATGCCCGGACGGCGCTGAAAGCCATGGCCGATGGCGATGGCCGGTTCCTATACAATCTTGTCGAGGAACTTGAAGTCCTGGGCGAGGCCGAGCCGCTTGATACGGCAGGACTGACCCAGATCGTCCAGCGCCGGGCACCTGTCTATGACAAGGCACAAGAGGGTCACTACAATCTGATCAGCGCGCTGCATAAAAGTCTGCGTGGCTCGGATGTTGATGCCGCGCTTTACTATCTGGCTCGTATGCTGGCGGGCGGCGAAGACCCGCTTTACATCACCCGCCGGTTGGTAAGGTTTGCTGCGGAAGATATTGGCCTGGCAGACCCGCAGGCGCTGGTTCAGGCGCTGGCGGCGAAAGACATGTATGACTTTTTAGGGTCCCCGGAGGGGGAGTTAGGGCTTGCTCAGGCCGTTGTCTATCTGGGCACGGCACCCAAATCCAACGCCGTATACCGCGCCATGGGCGCTGCGCAACGCTCGGCCAAGGAAACCGGCTCGCTGATGCCGCCGATGCATATTCTTAACGCTCCGACGTCGATGATGAAGGATATCGGGTACGGCAAGGGCTATGAATACGACCACGACGCCGAAGACGGTTTCTCGGGCCAAAACTACTTCCCGGAAGATATGGATAGGCAGCAATTTTATCAGCCCGTCGACAGGGGTTTTGAGCGCGAGGTGATCAAGCGCCTCGACTATTGGGCCAAGTTGCGGGCCACCCGCCGGGACGCTGGCGATACCGGATGACCTTCGATCTATTCGTCGGTGTTGACTGGTCCGGTGCCAAAGGTCCACGGCTGCCCGGCCTTCAGGTGGCTGCGTGTGATGCTTCAGGCAATGTGTCGCTTATCACAGGGCCGTGGACACGCCAGAGGGTCGCTGAGTGGCTTCTTGATCAGGTAAGGGCCGGGCACCGCGTGCTCTGTGGCGCTGATTTCTCATTCTGCTTTCCGTGGGCCGATCAACAGGCATATTTCCCTTGCAATGATGATGATCCGGCAGGCCCCGGTTCCTTCGCTGATGTTCTGGAAGCGGCGTGTGCCGGGGATGCAGACCTGTACGGGGGACGGTTTGCAGAAACCGCGCCTTTTGATGCCCATTTCCATCGCCGTGGCGTCCATGGAGCGCGCTTCAACCGTCGCCTGCGCGTGGCGGAGGTCGCGACCATGGATCAAGGGCTGGGTGCGCCCGAATCCGTCTTCAATCTGGTCGGGGCCCGGCAGGTCGGAAAATCGTCGCTGGCAGGCATCCGCTTCCTGCGCTGGCTGAAACAGAACCCGGGTGTGGCGATCTGGCCATTCGATGACATCAGTGATGCGCAGCTTGTACTGGTTGAGACCTTTCCCACGGCTTTCGTACGCATGGCTGGAGCAGGGTTGGGGAAGGTGAGAGACCGGGAGACGCTGGATTTCGTGTTGTCTCATTTTGGAGAGCATGCGGTGCCGCCCGCGCTTCGAGACGGTCGCGGTGCTCCCTCCTCAGCACGAACGGCCAAAGGTACACCGTTCGCCCTGAGGAGCGCGCGACAGCGTGCGTCCCGAAGGGGGAACGGTGAGGGTCTCACCGACGACGAAACCGACGCCCTGATCACGGCAGCGGCGCTACGCCATTTGTCGCCGCAGGCCGAATTGTGGCGTCCGCCCGGCATGTCCGATATGGTCCGCCGCAAAGAAGGCTGGACGTTCGGTATTCTCTGATGGCCATACAGACATATCTTGCCGTAGCAGCAGGGGGTGCCCTTGGCGCTGTGGGCCGGTTTGCGGTCGGCAGCCTCTCACTGCGCGTGATGGGGCCGGGTTTCCCGTGGGGTACGCTCGCCGTCAATGTCATTGGTGCATTTGTGATAGGCGTGTTGACGACGGCGCTGGCCCAGCGGTTTCAAGCCTCGCATATGTTGCAGGCCGGCTTGGTGACCGGTGTGTTGGGTGGCTTTACAACGTTCTCTGCGTTTTCTCTGGAAGCAGCATTGATGGTAGAGCGCAACCATTGGGGCATGGCGGCCGGATATGCCACGTCTTCTGTATTGCTCTGTGTCGTTGCTGTTTTCGCGGGTATGGCCGTGGCGCGGGCCGTGCTGTGACCGGCGTTCAGACCATTGCGGTGCTGCCTGATGAGGGCGGCATGCGGCTCGACCGCTGGTTCCGGGAGCGGTTCCCCGGCCTCACCCACGGGCGGCTTCAGAAACTGCTCCGTACCGGGCAAATCCGCGTCGACGGCAAACGCGTCAAGGCTGATGCCAGGCTCGCTGTGGGTGCTACCGTGCGTGTCCCGCCTCTGGGTGAGAAGGCGCCACCGCCAAGCAAGGACCAGCAGGCGAAAATTCGTCCCGAAGACGCCAAGCTGATCCAGGATGCCGTGCTTTATCAGGACGATTGGGTAATCGCGATCAACAAACCCCCGGGGTTGGCGGTGCAGGGCGGCAGTAAGACATCGCGGCATCTGGATGGGATGCTGGATGCGCTTCGGTTCGGGGCTGAAGAGCGCCCCCGCCTTGTCCACAGGCTCGACAAGGATACCAGTGGTGTGCTGCTGCTGGCGCGGACCCGTAAGGCCGCCAGTGCTTTGTCAGAGGCCTTCAAGGGCCGTCAGACCGAAAAAACCTACTGGGCGCTGGTGCGCGGCGTGCCGCGGCCCCATGAAGGCGAAATCACGTCGCTGCTGGATAAGGGGGGCGAGGACTTTGAAGTCATGCGCCCTGATGCCAAGGGCCGTAAGGCCATCACGGATTATGCCGTTATTGAGCCTGCGGGTCAGCAGGCGGCCTGGCTGGCCTTGCGTCCGGTCACGGGGCGAACGCATCAGCTTCGAGTGCACTGTGCTCAACTGGGCACGCCGATTGTCGGTGACGGTAAATATGGCGGATCTGATGCCTTCATTGAGGGGTTGTCGAACAAGCTGCATCTGCATGCGCGGCACCTTGTCATTCCCCACCCTAAACGCGGTGTTCTGGACGTATCCGCGGCCCTGCCGGATCATATGATGCAAACCTGGGCCTTGTTCGAGTTCGACCCTGAGTCGCAAGAGGATCCGTTCGCCGATGAATGATTTGCGGCTGATCATGTTCGACTGCGATGGCACGTTGGTGAACGCGCTGCATCATCACGTAACGGCGATGGGCGAGGCGTTCCGGCACCATGGCCGCGAAGCCCCCGGCGAAGACCGGTTACGGCAGCTTATCGGCCTTAATCTTGAGGTGATCATGAGCTATCTGGCGCCGGATGCACCGGAAACGCACCATCATGATCTGGCCGAGACCTATCGCAGGATCTACCGACGAATGCGGGCGGACGGCCAGATCGACGAACCGCTATACCCGTCGGCCAAGGATGTCGTTCAAGGGCTGGCAGACCAGGGCTATGTGTTGGGTATTGCGACGGGCAAGGGCAGGCCGGGCGTCGACCACCTGATCGAAGCGCACGGGTTTCAAGGCCTGTTCTCGACGATCCAAACGCCAAATAATGCGCCTGGCAAGCCGCACCCCGGTATGATCGAGCAGGGGATGGCGGAAACCGGTGCCACACGCGAGAACACGGTGATGATCGGCGACACGACATTCGATATGGAAATGGCGGTCAATGCCGGGGTCGCCTCCATTGGCGTGTCCTGGGGTTTTCATCCGGCCGATGCGTTGAAACAGGCCGGGGCGGCGCATTTGGTCGACCACTTTGATGATCTAGTTCCCGTGCTCGATAAGATTTGGGGATGAAGTTTGGCTGACAAGATTCTCAGAAGGCAACGCAACTCCGTTCGTCACCCGCGCGGAAGCGGGGGTCCAGATCAACGGTTGCGCAGCGCCGGTGTTGGCCTGGAGTCCCGCCTTCGCGGGAATGACGAATCTGAGTTTGCGCCATCACCCCGGCCATTGAGCTTCTTGATATGAAGCGATTCTGGAAAGAGGTCGGTGTCGCACCGGCCGAAACCGGCTTTCAGGTGTTGCTTGACGGCCGCACCGTTCGCACACCGGCGAAAGCCATACTATGCCTGCCGACACAGGATCTTGCTGACGCTGTGGCCAAGGAATGGGCTGCGCAGGCGGATAAGGTTCGACCGGCCGATATGCCACTAACCGGCTTTGCCAATGCGGCGCTGGACCTGATGCATCAGCGGCGGGGTGAAATTGTCGATACCATAGCCGGTTTCGCAGAGACCGATCTGTTGTGTTACCGGGCTGAAGCGCCAACTGAGCTTCGGGCGAAACAGGCAGCAGAATGGCAACCGCTGCTCGATTGGGCGGCTGAGACCGTGGGCGCCCGTCTTGTCGCAACAGAAGGCATTGTGCCGGTGATCCAGGACGCTGAGGCCCTTGGCGCGATCCGTGCACAGGTCAACACGGCGGATTCCTGGGCATTGACCGGCCTTAATGTACTGACCCAATGCCTGGGTTCCGTCGTGCTGGCGCTGGCCGTTGTCGAGGCTCGATTAGGCGCCGACGAGGCCTTCAGGCTGAGCCAGCTAGACGAACTTTGGCAGGAAAGCCAGTGGGGCCAGGACCCGGAGGCAGCGCAGAACCGCGCAGCGTTGAAGCAGCAAGTATCCGACGCCGGGGCCTTTGTCATGTTAAGCCGGGTTTAGCTTCCGTCAGCTGGGTCATCGCTGTCGGCAGGGTCCGACGGGTCATCCTCGCCAACCGCGTTGACGTCAGGCATATTTTCCGCGTCATCCGACCCGTCGATCGACAGGCTGTCATATTCTGCAGCGGATGGCGGCAGCACCCTGATATAAGAGACCTTGCCGTCGAGATAGTCGCCACCTCGCGCCGGACAGGCGCGGCGGCCGTTGTCAGTTCTGTTGCAGTAGCTTGCGACGTGAAAAAGCGGATTGGACTGAAAGCCTTCGAATGAGCCGATGATCACGTATTGGCGGGGGCTAAGCGCTTGGCGGAACGTGATCTGGGCAAAGCTGCTATCGCCCGGCCTGGTCGTCGATGCATTTCGATTGTTGAAGAACTGCAGCCGTGTGCCGGCCGCGACCGGGCCAACGACAGAGATATGGCGTGCGCGGTCCGGTCTGCATCGGCGGCCATGAATGCCGCGTGCCCGCCTGTCATGCAGTGAATAGGCCCAGAGACTGTTCGCGGGCAGGGTGCAGACGATGGAGTGGTTCGGCCACGCCGCCTTTTGGGCCCCATAGACAATGATTCTGCCTTGTACAGCCGCAGCCTGGTCGGCGTCCGCAAGTTGGGCGTGCCCGGACTGATTCCACAGCGCTGCCGCAAACATTAGTGTTAGGAAATACATGGGTCTTGGTCGGTACATGGGGATCTCCACTGGCCCGTGTCTGCCGACTAAAGACGACCGGACCTCACGAAAAATGCCCCTATGCCCTAATCATTAAACGTTAGACTGCGAACGGATGTGAGATCAAGCGCCTATGGCGTCATCGATCAGTAGACATAGCCTGCTTCACGGTTGCCGGGCACGGATTTCCGCCCGGAAACTGTTACAAATCATTGAACCTTGCTTTAATGTGCGCGGCCAAGCGTGAAGGTCCTGCCAGGGCCTTTGACAAACAAGATGAACAAGAGATTCAGGGGGTGTCATGCAGGAAATCTTGCAGGAACTGGAGGAGCGCCGCGCCCGCGCCCGGTTGGGCGGCGGTCAGACGCGGATTGACGCGCAGCACAAGCGCGGCAAGCTGACGGCGCGCGAACGGATAGAAGTCCTGCTCGATCCCGGATCGTTCGAGGAATATGACATGTTCGTCGAACACCGGAATACAGACTTCGGCATGGCCGACAACAAGGTGCCGGGGGATGGCGTGGTGACCGGCCACGGCACGATCAACGGCCGGCTGGTCTTTGTTTTCAGCCAGGACTTCACGGTCTTTGGCGGCGCGCTTTCGGAAACCTTCGCTGAAAAGATCGCCAAGATCATGGATATGGCAGCAAATGTCGGCGCCCCCGTGATCGGGTTGAACGATTCCGGCGGTGCCCGCATTCAAGAAGGCGTTGCGTCACTGGCCGGTTATGCAGAGGTGTTTGTCCGCAACGTTCAGCAATCCGGCGTGATTCCGCAGCTTTCGGTGATTATGGGGCCTTGCGCAGGCGGTGCGGTTTATTCACCGGCCATGACGGACTTCATCTTCATGGTGAAGGATACGTCCTACATGTTTGTCACCGGGCCTGATGTGGTGAAAACCGTTACTCAGGAGCAGGTGACCGCGGAGGAACTGGGCGGCGCCATCACCCATACGACCAAATCTTCGGTGGCTGATCTTGCGTTTGAAAACGATGTGGAAGCCCTTTTGCAAACCCGCCGATTCTTTGACTTCCTGCCGCTGAACAATAAGGAAAAGCCGCCGGTCCGCGAGACGCATGACGATCCGGACCGGATTGAAATGTCGCTGGATACCTTGATCCCCGACAATCCCAATCAGCCCTATGACATGCGCGAGCTGATCACCAAAACGGTGGATGAAGGCGACTTCATGGAAGTCCAGCCGGGGTTTGCGGGTAATATCATCATCGGCTTTGGCCGGGTCGAGGGGGCCACGGTAGGTGTTGTTGCCAATCAACCTATGGTGCTGGCCGGGTGTCTGGATATCGACTCGTCGCGCAAAGCGGCCCGGTTCGTGCGCTTCTGCGACTGCTTCAACATCCCGATCGTGACGTTCGTTGATGTGCCCGGATTCCTGCCCGGAACCGACCAGGAATATAACGGCATCATCAAACACGGGGCGAAGCTGCTCTACGCCTTCACAGAGGCCACGGTCCCGAAGGTGACGGTGATTACCCGCAAGGCCTATGGCGGCGCCTATGACGTGATGAGCTGGAAGCATCTGCGCGGCGACATCAATTACGCCTGGCCGACCGCTGAAATCGCGGTGATGGGGGCGAAGGGCGCGGTGGAGATCATCTTCCGCAAGGACCTGGACGACCCTGAAAAGATCGCCGAACACACCAAGGAATATGAAGACCGGTTTGCCAACCCGTTTGTCGCGGCCAGCCGAGGCTTCATCGATGATGTCATCATGCCGCACTCGACGCGGCGCCGGGTCAGTCACGCGCTGCGCATCCTGAAGAACAAGGATGTCAGCAACCCGTGGAAAAAACACGATAATCTGCCGCTTTGAGCGCCGGGGACCAAAAGCGAATGTTCAATAAAATCCTGATCGCCAATCGCGGCGAAATCGCCTGCCGGGTCATCAAGACCGCGCGCAAAATGGGTATTGCCACCGTGGCGGTCTATTCCGACGCCGACCGTGATGCTTTGCATGTGGAAATGGCCGATGAGGCCGTGCATATCGGCCCGCCGCCCGCGGCAGAAAGCTATCTGGTCATGGACAAGATCCTGGCCGCAATCAAGGATACGGGCGCCGATGCTGTCCATCCCGGCTATGGCTTTCTGTCGGAAAACACAAATTTCGCCGAGGCGCTGAAAGAAGCAGGCATCGCCTTTATCGGCCCCAACCCGCATGCCATTGCGGCCATGGGCGACAAGATCGAGTCGAAGAAACTGGCGGCCGAAGCCGGAGTGTCGACCGTGCCCGGCTATATGGGCGTGATTGCCGATGAGGACGAGGCGGTCAAGATCGCCAGCGATATTGGTTATCCGGTGATGATCAAGGCCTCCGCCGGTGGCGGCGGCAAGGGCATGCGCATTGCCTATAACGATGACGAGGCGCGGGACGGGTTTACCTCAGCCACCAATGAGGCGGTATCCAGCTTTGGCGATGACCGTGTCTTCGTTGAAAAGTTTATTGAAGACCCGCGCCATATCGAGATCCAGGTGCTGGGCGACAAGCATGGCAATGTAATCTATCTGGGCGAGCGTGAATGTTCGATCCAGCGCCGTCACCAAAAGGTGATCGAAGAAGCGCCCAGCCCCTTCCTTGACGAGGATATGCGCAAGGCGATGGGCGAACAGGCCGTCGCCCTGTCGCAGGCGGTGGATTATGACAGCGCGGGGACAGTCGAGATGATCGTCGACCCGCAGGGCGGTTTCTATTTCCTGGAAATGAACACGCGTCTGCAGGTGGAGCATCCGGTTACGGAACTGATCACCGGGGTCGATCTCGTCGAGCAGATGATCCGGTCGGCGGCTGGCGAACCCCTCAACCTGACCCAGGAAGATATCGAACTGACCGGCTGGGCGGTTGAGTCCCGCGTCTATGCGGAAGATCCGCTGCGCAATTTCCTGCCGTCCATCGGACGGATCACAAAATACGCATTGCCGGATGACGTCGACGGCGTACGGATTGATACCGGCATCTATGAAGGTGCTGAAATCAGCATGTTCTACGATCCGATGATCGCCAAACTGTGTACCCATGCACCAACACGTGACGAGGCGATTGCCCGGATGCGACTGGCGCTCGACGAGTATTACATTCGCGGGATCAGCCACAATATCAGCTTCCTGTCAGCGGTGATGGCGCATCCCCGGTTCCAGGAAGGCCGGTTGTCCACAAATTTCATTGCCGAGGAGTATCCGGACGGGTTCGAAGGTGGTGCACTGTCCAATCAGGCGCGTGATCTGCTGATTGGCGTCGCTGCGTTAACCCATGAGCTGGAGCGCGACCGCAACCAGACGGTTACGGGCCGTCTGCCGGGCGCACAGCCCGATGCCAACAATGAGTGGGTCGTCGGTATGGATGGTGAGAGCCACGGTGCCCGGGTCGAGGTTGCCCGGCTCGGCTGGGATATCATGCTCGATGGCCGGTTCCTCAACATCCAGACCGATTGGAAACCGGGCGATCCGTTGCTCAAGGGTTTGATGAACAATGAGCCCTTCACGGTCACGGTGGAGCCCACATCCAGTGGCCGCGTTTTGACCCATGATGGGGTCGCCAAAACCGTCACAGTTTATTCGACCGCGGTCGCGGCCTATGCGGCGCTGATGCCCGAGAAAATTCCGCCGGACACCTCGAAAATGCTGCTCTGCCCGATGCCCGGGCTGGTGGTTTCCATTGCCGTGGAAGAGGGAGACGAAGTCTTCCCTGGCCAGGCGCTGGCCGTGGTCGAGGCGATGAAGATGGAGAACATCCTGCGGGCGGAAAAACAGGCCGTCGTCACCAAGATCGCAGCCGAGCCTGGCGATAGCCTGGCCGTCGATCAGGTGATCATGGAGTTCGAATAGCGCCCCCGCGCGCGGAGCCTACTCCTCCAGCGATTGGATGTAGGCCAGCAGCGAGTCGATCTCTTCGCGGCTCAGTGAAATGTCGCGCATTGGATAGTGCGGGTTCATCAGGAACGCGCGGTAACGCTCCGGATCTGCCGCCACCAGCGGCGCTAGCGTCTCGAATGGCGGCGCTGCGTCCAATGCGTCTTCGGTCGTGCCGGTGCCGGTGACATGGCACGCATTGCACCACATTTCCGCTAGATCGGTCCCCTGCTGAACAAGGGGGTAGGGTGGTGGCGCGTCGGCTTGTGCGCCGGGTGATCCGGCCGCGATAAACAGCCCGAAAGCGATGATGAAGGTTTTGCTGAATATGTTCATACTCAGTAGGTTAGGCCCAAAGTCCGGGCCGCGCTTTGCGTCTGATCAATCCTTCAGCTTAAGAACAACCTCTGTTGTCTCATCAACCTGGATTTCGACCTCCTGCGGTTCGATCTCGCCAACAGCGCTCCAACCCTCGATCCGGTAACGGCCCGGTGGCACCATGCGTCGGTAGTTGATGCGGTTGGAGCCAACGACGGCTTGCCCCTCTAGCGGCTTGATCGAGGCCCTGTCGGGTTCTGTCTTGTACCTGTCCGATGGGGCGTAGCTGACATGCAGCCACCCTTGAGGTTCCGGCTGAAACGTCGCTTCCACCGTTTCCCCGGTTGTGATCTCGAAGGCGACGTTCTCGAATACGCCTTTGGAGTCCTGTCCGATGACTTCATATTGACCTGGCGCCAACAGGATTGGCGTATTGAGGCGCGCATAGACATTGCCTCCTGGCCGGTCCAGCGGATCAATAAACGCCCGGTCAGGCTCGCTGTGGTAATAGGGCGAGTCTGCATAGGACACGACCACCCACCCAGCGGGCAGGTCGACGATATACGTCTTATCTTCCTCTGGTTCGATCGTGATGTCCTGCGGCGGCAGCGGCGCGGCGGCGTGCGGTGAGCGAAGTTCATAGCTGCCCGGTTTGGCGAGCCCCCCATTGCTGCTATAGATCGAATAGAGCTTCTCGCCGTCCTGCCAAAGCCCGCCGGCCCGCTTGATCACTGACCCATCGGGCAGTCTGTACTGGACATAGAATTTAACGGTCTTGATCAGCTCAAACTGCAGCTCCGTGGCCTCACCTTCGACCAGGGTTTCGGTCAGGGTCAGCTCGTTATCGGCATTAGGCTGGGCGCGGAATTCATAGGTGCCGGGGCGCACAAGTACCTCATCAAATGAGCGGAAGTTGAACACTTCTTCATCATCAACCCAGGCAGAGACGTTGGAGCCTTTGTGCTCTTCGCCTTCCTCGCTAAAGCTTGCTGTCAGAATGGACGGCCGGGTGACGGTGACTTCGACCTTGGTGTCCCCGCGTTCTGTGATCGAGACGGGCACGCGGACGGGCTTATAGGTCGTGCCATCGCGGAGCACCGGCCCAACCTCGATTTCATAGTCGCCGGGTTCTTCGACGGTGTTTCGGAAATAGCTCTGCACCTCGTCTATTTCTTCGCCGTCCTTGAATAGCGGGCCCTTGACCCGATAGGCACGGCCTTGATCATCGGTTGCGATGATTTTGATGGCATATCCGCGCTCTTGAGGCTGGGGATCGGGTTCGCCAGGCTCCGGCTTCTCTGAAACCGCTGCGGTACGGGCCTGGTCCAGGGCGCCGGTCAGCTGGTCTGCGGACTCGGCGTCGAAATATTGCCCGCCGGACGTTTCAGCAACACAGGTCATGGCCGATCGCGCCACGTCGTCGAGACCGAAGCCGACGACATGAACGCGGATGTCGATCCCCTTGTCGCGCCATTCTTCCATCAGCTGGCAGGGGTCCTGATCGCAGGTTTCGATCCCATCGCTGATCAGCAGGATGTCTCCCTGCCGGTCCCCGAAGTCCTCCAGCGCTGCAATCAGTGACCGCGATATCGGGGTCTTGCCCCGGGGGCTGACGCCTTGAACGGCCGCGCGGATCGTGTCCAGGTTGGTTGCCGGGTCGGCGAAGGGGACCGCCAGCTCGGTATCGGTACAATCGCTCTTGCGGCGATGCCCATATATGCGCAGTGCCACATCCTGCCCGGCGAAATCGCCACCGGCGAATTCGGTCAGTACATCCTTGGCGACAGCGAT
>JANQQJ010000017.1 GCA_028284945.1 Alphaproteobacteria bacterium
GTTTAGGTGGGTTCACCTAAACCGATAAACGTGATCTAGATTCAACAAGTTAGAGCGGGATCGGACGGAAAACCGGTATCCACTTTTCCTGATCCCGCTCTAGTTTTTTGGGAACGATTGTCAGGAACCTGCACGCAGCACGGAGTTTGACGGACATGAATGGAATTTGGATATGACTGACAAGATAGGACCCGGAGCAGAGCCGGGAATCTGGGCCAAAGTAGCCTTGGCCCTAGAGGCGATCGATAAGTCGGAGACCGATCACGTTTGGGATCACCTGGTGGTCCTTCGAAAGGAAATTCTCGCGCTTCGAACGCGTGTGGACGAGCTTTCGCAAGTTGATAAAGGCGCCGTAAGTGCTCCGGGTATTCAGTCAGACTGATTTTTCTGAATGTCCAGGAAGCTGCCGGTGAATTGTTGCCCAGGGACCGCTTGGTTAATTGGCCCTGCTCCTAGAAGAACACGAATGAGCGGACAACGACATTCTTTCGGCATGGTGCATTGAGGGGCAGGGTCGGATCGACGCAGGCCGTGTGGAACGACCAGCGCGAGACCGAGCCATCGGTGACGGAATCGTAGCATTTCAGCATCGACACTTCGTGCGGTTCCTGCTGCGGGATCCAGTACCATTCGTGATCCGGCCGGTAGGTGAAGCGCGTCGTCTCGCCGACCCGGTCGTCATAGATCCGGTAATTGTTGATGTAGGGCTGGTCGGCGAAGGACGGCCAGGCGCACAGCACGAACGGATATTGCTGCACCGTCTCCATCGGCTTGGCCAGATTGATCGACATAAACCGGCGCGACATTTTTTCGTCCGCCTCGGCCTCGGTGTAGTGCTGGGTGCGGCCGAAATTGCGCAGGTTCTTGGTCAGCAGTTCGCGGCAGCGCACCCGGCCACTGTTGTCGTTTAGATCGTTGTGGACGAGGTTGGCGTACATCGCATTGACGCCCGGGTTCTTGGCGTCCTGGTCCTCCGTCCGGTCGCCTTCGTAGTCCTTGTCAAAAACGTCGTGGTTGTAGACCAGCGCATCCGTCGCGCCGGGGAAGAAGTCGAGAAGCAGCTTTTCGATTTCGGGATAAAACACCCGCTCAACCTCGGCCGCGTCATAGAAATTCTGGCACTGGGAGTCGAGATGCGCGAGCGAGACGCCCAGCTTGTCCATGCTTTCGGCCGTGTACGGCGACAGGCCTGGATAATACTCCTCGATCCGCCTGGCATCGCGCATGACCTGCGGGAAATAGAGGTTCCGCCGCATGGTGTGCTTTTCTTCCTCGCGCAGCTTGGCCGCTAGATCGGCACGGTCCGGATCGTGCCAGATCGCGTTCGACGTCACGACGGAATAGGTCGGCTGCTCGTAGACCGTATAGGGCAGGGGCAGCGCCAGGCCGCCCTCGGGCGCTTCGATCCCCTCAGCGCGAATGTAATCCATGCATTCGGAATACTTTCTGAAACCGATGCCCCATTTGGTTTCGATCGGGCCGGGTGGGGCGCTCTGAATCCAGTCATAGACCCGCTGGCCTTCGCCGGTCGCGACCTGTTCAAGCGCGTCTTCAAGCGCTGCTGCCGTGCCGGCGTCTCCGTCCTGGTCGAGCGCCATGTAAGAGCGGCCGCCATGGGCGGCGATTGGCGCTGGCTGGCCCTTGGTCAGCTCCAACGCTGGCACATAAGGTGTGGGATCGCCGCTCCCGGCCGAAATGTTTTCAGGTTTGTTCATCGAATGCGTCCCTCATCCAGTGTGACCGCATCGTCGCACACGGATCGCCGGTTTTCCAGACACGGGCGTACACGCGCCGTGTGCCGCTATGTAAAGGCACAGGAACCGAGCTGATGCTAGGTCTCTGCGCCTATCACAGGCTCGCCGGTGTGAACTCGATGTGAAGCTCCTTCAGACCACGCAGTGCAAAGTTGGGGTGGTAGGCGAAGTCATTCTTGCCGTCGGCGAACCGGACGCTGTCGAACCGCTCGATGGCGGTTTTGAAGCCCCAGTAGAGTTCGCGGCGCGCCAGCGGCGCGCCCAGGCAGTGGTGCGGGCCTGAGCCGAACGCCAGATGCGACCCGGCATTCTTGCGTTCCAGGTCAAACTCCTCCGGGTTCTCGAAGTGGCGCTCATCGTGATTGGCGCAGCCATAGCGCGGGATCACCGTCGCCCCTTTGGGAATCTTCACGCCTGCAATTTCCGTGTCGTTCTGAGCAAACTTGTAAAGGCCTTGCGCTGGAGAGTTCGACCGCAGGACCTCCTCGACGAAGGACTTCATGTAGCGGTCGGGATCGGTCTTGAGCTTGTCCCAGACGTCGGGCCGCTTGATTAGAATTTCCATGCCGGAGGACAGGGCGTTGCGGGTTGTTTCTGCACCGCCGACGAACAGCTCGGGCATGATGTGCGTGTGGATCTCGTTGTCGTTGAGCTTCCGTCCAAGGGCGGGCACCTCCATGTTGGCTATGTCGCTGATCAGCCCTTCGCCCGGTTCCTCGCGGAAGCGTTCGACCATCGGCTGGAAGAAGTGCTGGGCCTCAATGAGCTTGCGGACGTTGGCAATCGACTGTTCCTCGTCGCACATGCGTCCAAAAAGGGCGATAAAGGCGTCCGTCCATTCCAGAATCCTCGGCAGGTGCTCGTCGTCGACGCCCGCCTGTCTGCCGATGACATAGAGCGGCAGTGGTACGGCAAATTGATTGGTCCAGTCGCAGTGCCCGTCGTCGATGAAGCCGTCGACAAGCTCAGTCGCGATATCGAAGGCGACGGTGTCCATCTCCTTGATCCGCGTGGGTCGCAGCGCGTGATCAAACACAGATCTGACTTCGCGGTGTAGTTTCCCACTCAGCGCTTGCAGGCTCTTTCCATAGGGCCAGCCCTTTTCCTCAAACTCCTTCTGGAGCTTGTCGCCCCATGCGTAGCCCGCCGACACGCTGGAATCGTCCGTATCCGGAGGCGTTGCCAGGAAATTCTCATCGTCCTTCACGAACTTGAAGAGGTCGTCATACCGCGTGACGATGAAGAAGCCGGAATGGGGGTCCTGATAGACAGGTCCCTGGTCGCGCATGGCCTTGTAGGCATGCCAGGGGCATGCCTGAACCTCCGGATCAAACAGGTTGAGGTTAACGTCGTCTTCTACCGGTTTGCTCATGTCGGTCTCCTCTTGTCTCCCCACGTGTCGTCTGTACGCTCATAGTCGAGATCGCAGTGCGGAGCGGCAACCCGCACTAATTGGCGGGGACGCGCAACGGGGAGGAATGAGGTGCGGCGATGAGCACCCTGCAGGCAACAGCGAACCAGCTTGAGGAACTGAATCGCCTCATGCAGCGAGACATTGGCCTTATGGAAGCAGCTGACCTGTTGCGTGGGGCGGGCGAAGTGATGGGCCTGCCTTGGTCCGCTGTTATTGACGATGTGTCGGGAAATGCACCTGCTGCGAACGCCGATGTCCGCCTTTTGCTCAAGTACTTCGGGTGGCCCGAATGGATGATCGAGAAGTGGTCCTCACGCGCCTACACAAGACAGCACCCGATCTACATGCATTGCCGTCTTGAAAACGCGGTCTTCTGTGTCGAAACCGAAAAGATGTGGGATAGCGTGTCGCCGCTGACACCGGCCCAGGAACAGATGCGTGCCGATCTTCGGCAACAGGGATCCTTCGGGAGTGTGGTTGCGCCCATTCACCTGTCTCTTGGACGCACGGCAGCTTTGGTTTGGTCTACGCAAGACAAAGTCGATCTGGAAAACATCGTGGCTTCCTGTGCCGGGCCGCTGCACGCCATTGCCTACAGGTTCATCGCAATCCTGCTGCCAAATGAGCCATCCTTTGCGGGCGTGCGCGACCTGGCCTATCTGACGGATCGGCAGATCGACTGCCTGTCGTGGCTGGCGCGCGGCAAGACGATCGCGGAGACGGCAACCATTCTCGATATTTCAGTCCACACCATCCGCGATCACCTGCGCGACATCACGGCTCGTCTGAACGCCGTCAATACAACGCATGCGGTGGCCATCGCGTGCCAACTAGGCATTGTGAAGCCCCTACTTAAGGGGCCGAAGGATGACGCGTAGTCATTGAAGCGCCTGGAAATGTTCGTCCAGCGCCGCGCGGACGGTATCAGGATCACTCCGCTGCATATAGTCGGCGGATTGGTCCTTCCAGCGGACGACGCCCTCGGCGTCCAACATCAGCGTTGTCGGGACCGGGAGGCCATTCACACCAGGCGGTCGGACAGCGGTGTTGAGATTGCGAAGGCCGAACAGTTCCGTGACCGCGAGGTCCGGATCCGACAGGAACGTACCCTCAAGGCCGTGTTTGCCGCGGCCCTGTGTGATCTGCTCCGGCGTATCGGTACAAACCGCAACCACCTTCATGCCGCGCTGTTCCAGATCATCGCTCAGCTCTTCTGCCCATCGCCGACACTCGGCGACACAGTAAGGTCACCAATGACCCCGGAAGAACTTGAACAGCGTGGGGGTGCCGATCAGGGCGTCCGAATTATAGGTCCGCGCCTGATCGTCGAGCGCCTCGAACATCGGGACCCTATCGCCGACCATGATGGGATTGGCGGCGTTCTGTTTCCGCAGGGTATAGAGTCCGAGAAAGAACACACCGCCGATGGCCGAAAGTCCGCCAAGGAAGTAGCTCAACCAGTTTGTCCCTGGCCCGCCAAGGCTCGCCAGTCCCAGCACGCCGGCACCCGCCCAGCCGAGCAGAAATGCCAGCCGGTTATCCGGTATCGCCACCTGGCTCGCCCGCTTGAACCACACGGTCGTCGTCACGATCACGAGCAAAAGGCCGGCAAGGCCGAGCAGAGTTGCAGTGCTGAACATTCAGGTTTCTCCGAATAACAACGGTAATGCTAGTGACTTGAGGGCCGGGCCGCAATCGTGCTGCGCCCCTCATCAAAGCAATATATTGACATTCGTCTCAAATGAGACATATATGTCTCATGAACAATTCACTTCGTCCCACAACACGAGATGCCATCATCGAGGCATCGTTTGAAATCCTGAGCCGTGATCCGAGCGCGCCGCTCTCCGACGTGGCTGACCGCGCGGGTGTCGGCCGCGCCACGCTTCATCGCTATTTCGCCAGCCGCGACGATCTGGTCCGGGCCCTGGCGATGATTGCCATGGAGGAGACAGAGGCAGCAGCAGAGGAAGCGTGTTCAGATGTGTCCTCATATGCAGAAGCGCTTGAACAAACGCTAAAGGCTCTGATCCCCCTGGGCGACAGGCATGGTTTCCTGGCGCTCGAACCATTCGATGGCGATGACGACGTTGACGCCGCATATGCGCGCCAAATGACTGAAATCCGCGACATGGTTGACCAGGCAAAACAGGAAGGGTTTTTCGACCTGGGCGTCCCGACGGCATGGATCGCGCAAGCCTTCGACTATTTGATCTATGCCGGTTGGGAAAGCGTCAAGGCGGGTGAGGCGACGCATCAACAGGCGGCCGATCTGGCCTGGCGGACTCTTACCATTGGCCTCGGGAGCAAGTGAGCTGATGACACTCGACCAAATTCAGGAATGGGGCACTGCGTTTGACGATGGGTTCTTTCTCATCGGCGCGGCAATCCTTCTGATCGAAATCGCCAAGGGACTGTTCAACCGCTCGCTTAAAGGGCGCGGTTTCATGGATATGGTGGCCAGCATCTCGACCCAGATCCCCTCCGTGCTCATCGAGATTTTCGTGTTTTCCTTCGCCTATGCAGGGTGGGCGCTGCTCGCAGAGAATGCAGTCCCTTGGACCCTGCCGGTTACCATAGGGACGGTGGCGCTGACGCTGCTAGCGTGCGACTTCATTTACTATTGGGAGCACCGGATCGCGCATGAAGTCCGCCTGTTCTGGACACAGCACGCGGTCCACCATTCGTCGCGGTTTATGAATGTCAGTGTCGCGATACGGTTTGGGCCACTCGAAGGATTCCTCTCTGTTCTGTTCCACACACCTTTGGTGCTTATCGGGTTTCCACCCGAAATTGTCATCACCGGCATCTTGGTGGTTCTGGCGTACCAGACATGGATCCATACGGAGCTGATCGGAAAACTCGGCGTCCTGGATGCTTTTCTCAACACCCCGGCCAACCACCGGGTGCACCATGGCTGCGACGACAAATACATCGACAAGAACTATGGCGGCATCCTGATCATCTGGGACCGGCTGTTCGGCACCTATCAGCGCGAAGAAGAGCGCCCAGTCTATGGCCTCAAGCGGGATTTCTCGAGCGTGAACCCGTTTGTCGTCTGGTTCTCTGAACTGCCTGAGTTTTTTCGGGAACTCGGTAAGGCGCAGACCCTGGGCGAGGGGTTACGCTATGCGTTCGGGCGGCCGGGTCACGCAGCGGCACGCCCTAAGCCGCCAGCCGTCAAACAAGAAGCGACGGAACATGTCTAAGCCCAGGGCGAGCGATCAGCTAGAACCGGCCGACGAGGTAGCCCATCACGCCCGTGTGGGCGTAGTCGATCGAGCCAATCCAGTTTTCGTCATCAACGTCGAGGCTGAAATCCAGGCGGTTGAAGCTGACGCCGACACCGACATTTTCAAAGATGTAGTATTCGATAAACAGGCGAATGTCGTACATCTCGCCGTCCAGATTGCCGATCGACAGGTTGAGCCACTGACCTGAGGCGCCGATCTCCCAACGATCCGAGAGCTTGTGATTGACGTGAAAGCCGATCAGCGGGAACGGCCCATCCACCCGTGAGGTCTGTTCTTCAAATGAAACTGTTGATCGGCCAGCGAGAAACGCGTCACCAGCGATACTCGCGCGGACGCGAATCCAATGAACGCCCAGTGAGGCGGCAACCTCCCAGTTTTCCGTGTGGACAAAGGAATAGGCGTAGCTGAGCGGCATGATCCGCCACGAGCCACTTGCTTCAATGGTGGCGCCGGTCGGATAGACGGAATCGCGCCACTCAACATCTCCGGCCAACACACGCTCACCGCTTCTGGAGAGACGGTAATAGCCAACGAAGAGCCTGTGGCGCTTCCAGAGCCGAATTGACGCATCGATGCGGAAGGTAAATTCGCTGGAGCCGAAGCCTAGGTCGTCTTCGGGGTCGATGGTGCTGTTTGTGCCGTCCTCTTCAAAATCGATCTGAAGGTCGGATCCAATATCCGTGAACAGCCCCGAGACGGTTAACTTTGCTGTCTCCTGGCCAAACAGGCCCGCAGCCTCGGCCCGGGTTTCTGTTAAGGCTGCTAGCAGTATGATGCTAAGGCCCGCTACCTTCGCCATGGTCATGCTGTTCCCCCCGAATTCTCTTGGCCTGGATGAGTCATAGCCTGACCGTGACGTCAATTAAAGGTTGTTGGGATTGGCGGGTGCGCCCTCACTTCGGACAAGGTGAGGGGGTGGCTCACATTATAATCAACCAAACGGTTGGTTTATTAATTGTTGCTATCTATACTCGCTGAAGGGCAGTCACCCTTCGGCGGTGATTTGCCGCGCTCAACCGGATGGACCTGATCGGGAGGAACACACATGATCCAGTCACTGCAGAACATTTATTTCCCGGCTAAGGATGTCAGCGCGTTTGCCTTGTTCCTTGAAGAGGCTCTTGGTCTCGGTCTTAAATTCCGCGACGGCGACCGGTGGGTGCAGTTCGACTGCGGCAATACAAGTCTGTCGGTCAGTGCACCGGATGAGGCCCCGGAGGGTGTCATCAGTCCAGTGCCGGTCCTGGAGGTTGCAGACCTGGACGCGATCCGCGAGAAAATCACGGCATCAGGCGGCACTATCCTCAGTGAGCGGGACATGGGCGATCACGGCCGGACGCTTGCCTTTTCAGCACCCGATGGCCAGGTGCTCCAGCTTCTTCAGCGGGCGTAATTCCCGGAGGTTGCGACCTGACTTGAGCGATCCTGAAACCCTGTCTTTACAATGTAAAATTTAGATTGAAATTTGCGCCCCGCTCCTCGACAATGCGGACAACTCAAACGAGGAGCACTCACTATGTCAGCAGTCTTGAAAGAAGACGTCCCGGCCCATCTCAAGGGCAATGGCCGTCCCGTTACCGAAGAACTTACACTCACCGATTTGAAGGTCACGGGAAACATCCCGCCCGAGCTTGATGGGCGCTATGTCCGCGCCGGTGCCAATCCGCTGTCCGGTCACAGCGACCACCCGTTCCTCGGCGACGGCATGATGCACGGTGTCCGCCTGCGCGACGGCAAGGCGGAATGGTACCGCAACCGTTATGTCCAGACGCCGTTCATCAAAGACCCCAGCATCGACGTGCTCGACATGTCCGTGATGATGGATATGAAATCGTCTAAGGCCAATACGCATGTGATCGGCCACTCGGGCAAGATCCTGGCACTGGAAGAAGGCCACTTCCCTTATGAGCTCGATGGCAATCTCGAGACGGTCGGTGCGACGGATTTTGATGGCATCCTGAAAGGGTCATTCACGGCCCACCCGAAAATTTGCCCGGTAACCGGCGAGCTTCTAGCGTTCGGTTATTCCGCGCTGGCGCCTTATCTGCGCTATCTGCGGGTCTCGGCAGACGGCAAGCTGGTCCAGACGGAAGAAATCACCGTCGGCGGGCCCACCATGATGCATGACTTCAACATCACCGAGAACAACGTGATCTTCATGGATCTGCCGGCCTGCTTCGATCTGAATGCGGCCATGAGCGGCGAAATGCCGATCCGCTGGAATGACGATTATCCGTCACGTTTGGGCGTCATGCCGCGCAATGGCACCGATGCTGATGTCACCTGGTACGACATCAACCCGTGCTATGTTTTCCATCCGATGAACTCCTATGAGGATGGCGACAAGATCATCCTCGACGTCGCGCGCTTCCCCTATATCTGGCGCGACTCGACCATGGACTTCCCCGATCCCGTGCTGTGGCGCTGGACCATCGACACCACCAAGGGCACCGTCCACGAAGAGCAGGTCGATGATCGCCCGGGCGAATTCCCGCGCGTCGCTGACGATGTCGTCGGATTGAAGCACCGCTATGGCTACGAAATGCGGGGCATGGAAGGTGCGTTGGTCGGTGACCCGGCCAAAGCCTCGGGCGGTATCCGCAAATATGACCGCGAAGCCGGTACTTTTGAGGACTGTGAATTCGGCGTGGGTCGCCTGGGCGGTGAACCCGTCTTCGCCCCTGCGGCCAACCGCCAGGGCGAGGACCATGGTTACCTGATGACCTATGTCTATGACGCTGAAACGGACCTTAGCGAGCTGATCATCGTCGATGCTCAGTCCATGGACGATGAGCCGGTCGCGCGCGTGCACCTGCCGCGTGTGCCGGGCGGTTTCCACGGCAGCTGGATCCCGGCGTCAGTCGTCGCTTAAACAGCCCATTCATTGAATGGATTGACGGGGCCGGGGAAACCTGGCCCCGTTTTTTGTGCCCTATTCGGGGCCGTAAACCGCGAATTCGCTCAGCGATACATATCGCAAGCCCCCGCTGCCCCCGGACAGACCGCGCAGGCGCATTGACGTGGTCGTCACGACATCGAATGTCAGGGCATAGGTGGCATAGGGCGGATGGTAGAACTCGCTATTGCCCAAATCAGGTTCCGGCTCGATTCGCAGACCTGGAACCGGCAACCACTCTCCCGACACACTCAGATAGTCAGCCGTCATGGATGTAAACCACCCGCCGTCATTGCTCATATTGCCGCCGACAATGACGAGTGTGTTGATGTTCTTTTGCGTGTCCCACTCATAGCCGAATGATACGACCGATGCGTCTGATGTCGGGACCGTGCGCACGTTTTCTGCCGCCATTTTCTGCCCGTCGCGCAGCAGGATTGTATCGGTCCCTTCCTCAACATCGGGGGCGATGACATGCTCGGCGGACAGGGCGAGGTTTTTGCCGTGGACGTGAAAGGCAAAGGTTTGTTCAACTTGCTGACCGGCGTCTTCTGCCATGACGCGAACCGCGTAAACCCCAGGCTCGGTGGGGGAGCCTGACAGCCGGCCACTATCGAATTGCAGTCCCGGTGGCAATGCGCCATCGACAATGCGCCAGACTGGCGCGCGGCCACCGGCATAGTAGGTTCTGTTGACCTTGTCGGTCATATTCAGATGTTGAACCGGCTCTGACGCCAGTTCCAGGGGCGGGGTGAAGTCGGCGGTGGCATTGACGGTGTACCTGACCGCGCCGTTTACTTCTGTTTTTTTACCGCCATTGGCCATGATAACGGCCTCAGCTTGCGCCACAGAGCGGGCGGCAATGTTCTTGAGGCTATCGCTGGGCAATCCGAAGCGGGAGCGGTTGACGTAACGGTCGTTAAACGGTTCGCTCCAGCCTTCAATCGGCATGAGAAGATCATCGGGTATGCCGGAGCGTCCATGAACGACTCCGAGCAGGCCAATCAACGTTGCCGCTTGATTGTCGGCGTCAAACCCCATCGCGCATGCCAGGTCGAGGGTTCTTTGAATGTCGCCCTGGCCATAGAGCAAGGCCAGAATAGCAGCCGCGCCATTCAGGTTGGCGTTCCAGATCGTCTTATATTCGGCCTGGTGATAGTACTTATGCGCCATGGCCTGACGCGCCGCGCGCCAGTCTGTTGGATGTGCCGCGTAGAGCCGCTTCATGTCTTCAACCGTTTTGGTAAACCGGGAGCCCTCGGGCAGGGCGGCAGTCCCGATATCGATCAGCCGGGCAATGTCGCTTTCAAAGAACGCCGCGGCATACATGGCGCCATAGTGAATGGTCGGCTCGATGCCCCAGCCATCGTTCGAGATACGCGCGCCCCAGGCGGATTTTGCAGCGGCATAGTCGACCATCCCCGGGGCTGTTACTGCCCAGATTTCGTTGACCAGTTGCGGGTCGATCTGGAACCAGTGGGCGTTGTTGTGTTTTGAGCCCGTTTCAGGCGGCGAATAGCCATAGGCCATCAGGCCCAGCGCAGCCCGGTTGGCAATCCAGACCCAGTTCCGCACATGATGAAGCCAGGCGGCCTTGATCTGCGCATAGGTCGGCTCAATGCCGTGCTTTTCCATCAGGTTCAAGTAAACGTATTCGATGTCGGTATCATCGTCCGAGAATGCACCACCCATCGCCCGCATGACGCCGGTCATGGACCCGGATCCGAAGTGTTGCGGATAGAAGGGAATGTCCCGGTAGTCATAGCCATAGGGAAAGGCGTCGGGGCCGGGCTCTTCCACGTAGAGATTTTCGTGCGGCAACCCGTAAATGTTGCCCGCCAGCTGGCCAAGCCAGGCGCCATAGATTTTGTCGTAAAGCACCGCTGCCGAGATCGTTAGCTCAACGGGAGCTTCTTCTTCGGTGTTGGCATTTGCGGCCTGAAGTACTGAGGTGTAACAGACCAACAACAAGGCGCCAGCAGTGATCAATCGGCTCTGGAGGAAACGGCAGTGGGGTTTGTCCATGGTGGTCGTACCTTGAAGGGATGAACCCCACCATACTAGCCCGGGCAATTTGCGGATCGGCACATCAATTGTTTGCATGGCCAGCGAGGGCGACTGGCGCGGGACATTGGCTTTTCCTTGTCCGACTGAGCCGCTAGGCTTGGCCAAATGTGTTTAAACGGGGGAGAACGATCAGTGTCTAACAATCCATTCATGCTCGACGGCGATGTTGCGGTCATAACAGGCGCCGGTAGCGGTATTGGTGAGGGCACCGCCCATGTGCTGTCCAATGCCGGCGCGCGGGTTGTCTGCGCCGGTCGCCGCGAGGCTGAAATCGAACGGGTCGCGGCCGATATTCGAAATGCCGGCGGCGAAGCCATCGCGGTTAAGGCCGATGTTACCGTAGATGAAGACGTTGAGCGTCTGATGCAGGCGGGCGTCGACGAATGGGGCCGGCTCGATATTTTGATCAATAATGCCGGTGGATCGCCTTTGCAGGCACCCTTGGTCGACCTGCCGCGTGAAGAGTGGGATGCGACCCTCGCGCTCAATCTGACCGCTGTCTGGAATTGCACCCGGGTTGCGGCGCGACACATGAAAGAGGGCGGACGGGTCGTCAATGTGTCGTCGATTGCGGCCGCTCAGATTGTCCCCACCAGCGGTCACTACAGCGCTGCAAAACGCGGCGTAAACTCGCTTACCGAATCCTTCGCCTTTGAACTGGCGCCGCGCATCCGCGTCAATGCAGTAATGCCAGGACTCGTGCCGACTCTCGTCTCCATGAAGGCCCTTAATTTGACAGAGGCGGACCTGCCCGCCTTTGCAAAACAACTCAAGGTACCAGCGGGACGGCTTGGCAAACCGGAAGATCTGGGGAATGCGATCCTGTTTTTCGTCTCGCCCGCCTCCGATTGGGTGACAGGCGAGTGCATCAACGTCTCCGGTGGTGCCAATCTGGCAGGCTCGATTTAGTATCTATTCGGCAGCGATTGAGCCGAGCTGCCGTCCTTCGACCAACCGGCCGGGCAGGGCGCCTGTCGGCTCGCCGTTCCGCATGATCACTTCCCCGGAGACGATGGTCGCGATATAGCCGTCGGCATCCTGGGTAATCCGACGGCCATTGGACGGGAGGTCGTGCTCGACATGGGGCCGGTGAAGGGTGAGCTGCTCATAGTCGATGACGTTGAGGTCCGCCTTCAGGCCTACGGCGATCCGGCCCCGGTCAGCCATGCTCATCATCTCTGCCGGCCGTTGGGTCATCAGGTGAATAAGCTGCGGTAACGGGATCCTGTCCCGCTCCCGGTCGCGTCCCCAATGAGTAAGCATGAAGGTCGTATAGGTGGAATCGCAGATCATGCCGTAATGCGCCCCGCCGTCACCCAAAGCCGGGATGGTGTTGGGGTGGGTAATCATGGTGCGGACCGGGTCCAGCGACTTGTCTTCATAATTGGCGACCGCTGACAGCAGAACGGCATTGCCGTAATCTTCCAGCAGCAGGTCATAGGCGACCTCCTCCGGCGTCACGCCCTTGGCCGCGGCCAGTGCCTCGATGCTTTGGTCGGGCGACGGTTCATAGTTGGCGTCCTTGCCGAGCGGATAGATCGCCTGAAACTTGCGTGTCATCACCGGGAACAGATCGCCCAGAATGACAAGATCAACCGGGTCTTCGCTCAGAATGCGGGCGCGTGTTTCCGGCTTGCGCATTTCGACGACCCGCTCGGCAAGGGGAAGATGCGCGATTGCCTGATAGGACGGGTGGCCGGAGAACGGATGCATGGTCAGCTCTAACCCCAACAGCACACCCACGGGCCGGGGATATATCTGCGCGGTGACCTGTTCCCCGTTTTGGTTGGCCGCTTCTGTCAGCGCCAGCAAATCGCTCCAGGATTCTTCACCAAAACCCGCCTGAACCAGCGTGAAGGAAAAAGGAATGCCGGTTTTAAGGCTCACTCGCCGGAACATCTCCAGATCGGGCTTGGAATCCTGAACCTTGAAGATCGCCTGGATCACGCCGCCGCCGGCATCGCGAATACCTTCGGCAATCGCCTGAATTTCATCCTCGCCCGAATGCGCAGTTGGGATCACCACGCCATCGGCATTGGTGTGGTTGATGTTTCGTGAGGTGCCAAAGCCCACGGCCCCCGCCTCAATGGCTTCGCGCGTCAGAGCGCGCATTTGGACAAGGTCTTCTCGCGTGGCCATTTCGAAGTCAACAGCCCGGTCTCCCATCACGTAAAGACGCAATGCCGAATGCGGCAGCTGGACGGCGAAATCAATGTCGTTCTTCCCGTGACGCAGAACATCCAGATATTCGGGAAAGGTCTCCCAGTTCCAGGCCAGGCCCTCTTTCAGGACGACTTCCGGCATATCTTCGACGCCCTCAAGCAGGTTGATCAGTGCGTCGTGGTCTTGCGGTTTGCAGGGGGCAAAACCCACCCCGCAATTTCCGGTGACGACGGTCGTTACGCCGTGTGAGGAAGATGGCGAGCAGTGCTCTGACCACGTCAACTGACCGTCATAATGGGTGTGCACGTCGATGAAGCCAGGCGTGATAATCTTGCCGGTCGCGTCGATTTCTTCCCTGCCGGTCCCTGCGTAATCGCCGACCACGATGATCGCACCGTCTTTAACGGCGACGTCCCCGATAAAGGGTTCGCCGCCGGTGCCATCGACGATCGTACCGCCACGAATGACCAGATCAGCTTTGTCCGTCATCTTGTTCTCCGTAAGGGATGTGTTCCGTCAGCCATCCGAGGCTTCGCCCCTGGCGATCATGTCCCCGATCATCTGATGGGTGCGCCGTATCCGACCTTCCATATAGCTGGTGAAATCGACGACACGCGACGCGCTGGCGCGCATACCGTCCTGCACGTAACGAAGGTTGGATACATCCTGATCGAACACACGGGCGAGCAACATGCCAAGTTCTTCAGCCGCGTCAGTCACCGGTTCATCATAGTCCAGGTGTCTGACGGCGGCGGGCTTGGGCCGCGGGCCGTCTTTCGGTACCGGCTTTAAAAGGACGATGTCCATGATTGAACTCTCCGGATCCATGCCATCGGGCCGAAAGCGATAGACAAGATTGGAGAACATGCCCGCCCAGAAATTGATATGGGGAAAGACGTTATAGGGCAGGGAGTCGGTCAGTTCGTTGTCACCGGCATGGGAATAGTCATGGCCTGTTTCGGCTGACAACATGTCGCGCAGCATCTGTGCCGCGAACGCTCGTGCGGTCATGCCCACCGGCACCCGCATTTCCGGGTTTGCCTCCGGATCGACTCCCCCGCCCATGAAGGCGTTGAAGATTTCCTGTTCGCTGAGCGTTTCGTCAATATGCGGGCTCTGGACGCCATGCGCGGTGAACTGCCGGCTGACATAGTCGCTCGGGTGATCATATTGGGTGTTGATGTCGGCGCTCATCGGCAGGCTTTGCCGGTGGGTGCCGATGATGTGATGCGCTTCGATGAAGGCTTCGGATGTGGCTTTCCAGTTGGCGCGCATCTTCTTTGTCACATGTGCGGCCTTGTACCGGTTTTCGAAATCATAACGCTCAAAGTGCTCGGGGATAGGGGCCAGCACCTGTTCAAGGGAGGGACCATCATGATCCATATTCATGAAGACAAACCCGCCCCACAAGGCCACGCGGGCTTCGGGAAGGTTTAACGCCCTGTCGCGCCATTGCGGCATATCCCAGTCGAACGGATTAGCGTGCAGCGTGCCGTCGGCATTCCATTCCATGCCGTGAAACGGGCAGCGAAACGTCGCGCTGGAACCGTCGCACTCTGCCAGCATGCGACCGCGATGCAGGCAGGAGTTATAGAGCGCTTTGATTTCATCAGGCGCGCTGCGAACGATGATGAACGACTTGCCGACAAATTCGTAGATCACATGGTCGCCGACCTCAGGGATTTCCTCTTCCCGGCAGGCCCAGTGCCAGACTTTCGGCCACATGTAGTCGACTTCTTTCTGGAAGAAATCGGGATCGAAATAGCGCGAGACCGGAGTGGACTCGGTGCCGATATCGGTGTCAGGGAGTTCCTTGAAGAACACAGGGGCGGGGACCGCATCGCGGGCCAGAATTTCGCCATAGGTGTCACCCGGGCCGCGGTCTGGCCGCGCAGGATTTACATCCCGATTCACGATGTCATCCATGACCTGTTCCCCTTTTTCACGCCAATCCATCCCCGGCGCCATCGGCGGTCATCTGATTATAGTCCCTCAGGGACGGCGCGGCGACTTCTATGGAAGCCCCTGCTTGAACGATCGCGTTCAGTAGACCCCTAAGGCTGAATTGCCGACACATCGGAAATTTTCTGAGACGGATTCTGAACCTTGGGGTAAGTTTCACCAGCGCGCGGGGTGGGGGCAGTATCGGCGGTGCCGGTTGGCTTTGACTCAGTTGCTTGGACGTCTCGGTTAAACCTTAATCTCGAATAGAATCAATTGCTCAGAAAGCTTCGTCATCGGATTATTCGGACGGATTTGGGTACTGCCGCTGCCGCAAAAATCATCCGACAACAGTCCGCACGTCATTTGCAGAAAATCAGCGCAGTTAATCGCCGGGCCCCACCATCGAGGCATGCAGTTCTGTGCGTCTTTCCAATCCGGGACGAAATCACGCGATTACCGGACTTCTTGCGGCACTATCGCCGACTAGGCGTCGAACGATTTGTCGCCGTCGACAATGGGTCGAGTGATGGATCGCGGGAGTTCCTGGGCGGAGAACCAGACGTCGACTTGTTTGTAACTGATATGTCGTACAAAGAGTCCCGGTTTGGAGCGACATGGATTACGGGACTGGTTCACGACTACGGTGTCGACCGTTGGGTGATCAGCGTCGATGTTGACGAGCATCTCGTATTCGACGGCGTCGAAGAGCGCTCCATTCACGATTTGGCGGCCTTGCTGGAACGGGAGGGACGACGGTCACTGCCTGCGATCATGGTAGATATGTATGGCGCAGAAACGGTCGGCGAGACGGTGGTCGATCCAAATAGCCGGCTGATTGATACGGCCCCGTTTTTTGACGGCACGGGGTACGAAATGACCAATTCACCGAGCCAGAGGGGCTCGGGCGAGCGCCATATCTACTATGTCGGCGGACCGAGGCGCCGCGTATTTCGAAAAGGTAAATCGCCATTCCACTCAGAACTTGCAAAGACGCCCTTGGTCAAATGGGATCGCGATACGCTTCAATATATGTCGCACGCGGTCTATCCCATGGCGCTCAATTTTGGCGCGCCGCGGGGTGCCCTGCTTCACTACAAGTTGCTGTCAGATTTTGAGGCGCGCACAGAAATGGCGGTTGAAAGTGGCCGCTTCTATCAGTCTTCTGCTGAATCCAAGGCATACCGGTCGGTACAGGAACCGTCACAACTCCGCTTTCGTTATTCGGAATCGGTCCGGTACATGTCAAGCCAGTCGCTGGTCGATGCAGATCTCATGACGTCAATTTCCTGGCGATAACTTCTTTTTTTGGTAGCCTTCGTCTTATGGTTTTTACCGCGCCTTCCAACAGCTGGAGTAGAATTGCGACATGAGCAGAGTCTTGGCGATAGGCCTAGATGGTTATGATGACCAGATATTCTCAGCCATGGTTGACAGTGGTGAGCTCCCTGCGATGGCGAAGCTTCGCCAAAATTCCGCTGTTGTTCCCCTTGATCATGGGGCGGCTCAACGCTCTGGGCTTGGCTGGGAACAGATTTCGACCGGGCTGGCCCCTGAGGCAAGCGGACGGCACACCGCCGTAAATTTCGACTGTACCCGTTATAGCGTCACTCACGAATCTGCGCGCTATCAGCCATTTGTGGCGGGGCTGGGCGCTAAGACAGTGGTTTTCGATGCTCCCTATTTCGACCTGAGACGGGCGCCAGGGACGCAGGGACTTGTTTGCTGGGGTGGCCATGATCCTGGTGTGCCGCCGATGTCGGAACCACCCGGCCTTTTTGCGGAGGCCGAGTCACAATTTGGGCGCTACGTTGCGCCAGACTGGACTTATGGATTTGCCTGGCCGTCGGCCGAGCGCGCCCAAACCATGGGTCGTGAGCTCGTCAAAGCAGTGGAGCAAAGGGCCGAGGTGGCCCTCTGGCTCCTGGACAAAAGGCTGCCAGATTGGGATATGGCCCTTCTTGTTATTGGTGAATTGCATGGCGCCTATGAGGCGCTTTGGCACGGCGTGGATCCGTCGCATCCTTTACATGACATTGCCTCGGCAAAACCGTCTGGTGATGCCCTTAGAGCTTTATTGGTGGCTGTGGACAAGATGGTCGGCCGGCTTTGCGCCGCCTTTCCCGACGCGCTGGTTGTTTGCTTTGCCACTCATGGTATGGGTGCGAACAACTCTGATGTCCCCAGCATGGTGCTTCTGCCCGAATTGCTCTACCGCGCCGAAACGGGCCGCCGTTTGCTCAAAGAGGCTCCCGCAGGTGATGGCGTTCCCATGCTCGAGCCAGACCAAGCCTGGCAGCCCGACCTTGCGCAACCATTGGCGTACCGATGCAAGGAGGTGATCCGCGGCATTGCCAAGTCCGCGCTCAGCCCGACGCTTATCCGGATGGTAGCGCGATCGCGCGAGTCGATGGCACAGGCGCGAGATGCTGTGGCAGGGCGGCCGCTACAATGGCATGTCTCGACACGCTATATGCCCTTCTGGCCAAAGATGAGGGTATTCGGTCTGCCGTCATTTTACGATGGCCGGGTTCGTATCAATCTCAAAGGGCGAGAGGCTTCCGGCCTTGTCGAGCCTGACGAATACGAGGCGGAAATTGCGTCGGTTTGTGAGCTTGTCCGAAGCTGCATCGATCCGGCAACCGGGCAGACAATTGTCGCAGATGTCGAACGCCCTGAAGGCAGAGGGCCCGACGGGCTTGACCCTACGGAAGCCGATGTGACCTTTACCTGGAATGGTAGCCCGCTCGCCTTTTCACATAAGGAACTCGGTACCGTTGGCCCATTGCCCTATCGTCGAACAGGCGGCCATACAGGCGGGCATGGTTTTGCATATGTCTGTGGCCCGGGGGTCGAAACGGGACTATATGGCACGCGCGAAGTCTTTGACCTTGTGCCAACGATCATTGATCTTCTGGGAAAGCCGGTTCCAGAAAGGTTATCGGGCACCAGTTTCGCGTCCATGATAGGCGCCCGAAGCCAGCATCCGGCGGAGACGCTTACCGTCTAGCCCAACAGGGTGCCGTTTTGCAGCCAGTCGGCGCAGTCGGCTGGCAGTTTCGCCATCGCGGTGTCGTAGAGCGCCAAATCATCATCGCTGAGGACGCCCTGCCAGCGGTTGTTGGTGCCCTTGTTGATGAAGGTCTGTGCCCCGCCCTTGAAGCCGCCGTCCATGTTGCCGACGACCTTTTCAGGGTCCTTCTTCACCGTTGAGAACCGGCAACGGTCGATGACCGAGGGCCATTGTTCTTCGGTCAATTCGATGTCCAGATAGGCGGCGATGTCGCGCATTTGTGCGTCCAGATCCGCCAGCAGGTCGGCATAGTGGACCAGTTTGATGTTGGGCAGATCGCGGTAGCGCCACCAGGTCCTGCAATGGTGCAGGTGCGACCACATGGGATAACCGTCGCTCTCCCACTCGAAGCAGCCCTTGGTCATCCAGTCTGTCCAGGCCCGCTTGAGGTCGCCATGATATTTCGGGAAAGGGTCGCCTTTGCGTCCAAGGATCGAGTTCATCCGGTCGAAGAAGTCGTCGGTATGGTTACCCCAATGATTGAGCAGTGACATGAACACATCACGCGGGTCACGCCCGACCATGATGTATTTCGTCTCGGCATGATAAGGCAGTCCATCCAAAGGCAAATGGGTCTTGATAAACCGCCGTGTTTCTTGCCTGTCCAATCGGCCCAGGATCAGTTCGAGTGGTACCGTCCGCATATCGACCCAAGGGGACAGATGGGTTAGTGGCTCAGGCGCATCATCGTCCGGGTACAGCAGATTGCCGACAATCGTCTGCATGAATGTGGTGCCGGCCTTGTAGGACGTTGAAATCACGATGTCGCCCGGGCGCGGCGTCAGGTAGTTCCAACGGGTGCTGTCCAGATGATGGTGCTGGTAGATGTGCTCGATCTGGGGCAGGTCGGTCATCGGCGTCCTCTCATTCAATTCTGGCAAGCCTATACCAGTCGGCAGTCTTCCTGTACTCGGACATTTCGCGAATGTCGGTCCTTCCGCAACACTAAATCCCGCCCTATTCTGCCGTGTCCGTTAATCGAAAGAATGGCCCGCCCATGGATCTGGAATTCACGAAAGCTGATCTCGACTTCCGCGACGAGGTTCGCACCTTCTTCGAAGAAAACCTGACGGACGAGCTGCGCCAGGCGGGACGGATGACGGCCAGCATCTGGATCGACCCGGAATACTCGCTGGCGTGGCAGCGTATCCTCCACGAGCGCGGCTGGGCGGCGCCCAGCTGGCCGGTGGAATATGGTGGGCCGGGTTGGAGTGATACCCAGCGTTACCTCTATGCGCTTGAATGCGCGCGTGCGGGCACGCCGCTGGCGGCGCCGATGGGGCTGGGCATGGTCGCTCCCTGCATCATGGGATACGGGACTGAAGAGCAGAAGGCGTACTACCTGCCCCGCATTTTGTCCGGCGAAGATTACTGGTGCCAGGGCTATTCAGAGCCGGGAGCCGGGTCTGATCTTGCATCCCTTCGCCTGCAGGCCGTCTCGGACGGCGATGACTACATTCTCAACGGCACCAAGATATGGACGTCGCAGGCGCATGTCGCAAACAAGATGTTCCTGCTGGTGCGGACCAATAATGAGGGTAAGAAGCAGACCGGCATCACCTTCCTGCTGATGGACATGGATATTCCCGGCGTCGAGGTCGATCCCATTATCAATCTGGCCGGTGAGCACGAACTCAACCAGGTGTTCTTCACCGATGTCCGGGTGCCCAAAGCCAACCGGGTCGGTGAAGAAAACGATGGCTGGACGGTTGCAAAGTATTTGCTGGAATTCGAACGTGGCGGCGGAACTTCTGCCGGGACGGAAATCCGGCTCGCGCGGATCAGGGCTAACCTGCTGGAGAATGCCCCGGATGACTCCACGCTGTTTGCGCAACTCGCCGACCTTGAGCGCCGGTTCGAGGCTGTCAAAATGACCGAGCTGCAGATCTTGTCCAGCCTGGTATCGGGCGAGAGCCCGGGCAGTGCGGCTGCCATGCTTAAAATAGTGCGGTCAGAACTCGGACAGGATATCAGCCAGTTCGCGGTTGAGACTGCTGGACCCTATGCCTATGCGGTACAGCATGAGGCGCGGGTGCCCGGGTCCAACGTGGAACCGGTCGGGCCATCGGATTTTCTGGCTTTGATGCCCAGCTATCTGACCGGGCGCGCCTCGACTATCGCCGGCGGGTCGAGCGAAGTGCAACGCGATATCATCGCAAAAGCTGTTCTGCGATTGTAAGGGGGAGACCATGATTTCACTGATCGTCAAGGTTCGGGCCAAGCCCGGCAAAACAGCCGACTATGAGCGGATTGCCGGGGCGTTCGGCCGCCATGTCGAGGAAACGCGGCCCGGCTGCATTCTCTTCCGGACTTATCGGACCGACGATCCGTTGGAATTCATCACCATCGAGCACTTCGAAGATGAGCCTGCTTTGCGCGAACACCAGGCACGCGACGACACCAAGGAGCGCTTGGAAGAGCTGAAGGACGTATTGGAGGGTGGCCTCGACGCTCAGATCTTCCTTGAAGATCAAGCGATCTGATCTTGGGCCGATTCAGGCGCTGAATTCGAAGCCGCGCCAATCTTGCGCGGCGATATGGTCGCAGATCTCGCGGTAGGCTCCGACGCCAGCCGCATAGGGCATGAAAACGCGCGGTTTGCCTTTGATATTGGCCCCCAGATACCAAGATCCGCCCCTAGGGTAGAGGGTGTCGTTCGCCACGTCATTGACGTGCGACACCCACCAATTTTCTGAATCGAGATTGGCCTCAATTTTAGTCGCATTTTCACGCGCGGCGCGGGTTAGGCAATCGGCGATGAAGTCGACGTGCTGTTCGATGGACACCAGCATGTTTGACAGGACCGAGGGGCTGCCCGGGCCGGTAATCATGAACATGTTGGGAAAACCGGCGGCCATCAGGCCCAGATAGGCGCGGGGCCCTTCCACCCATTTCTCTTTGAGTGGTTGCGCGTTTTTCCCGCGAATGTCGATGTTGAAGAATGGACCGGTCATGGCATCGAAGCCGGTCGCCAAAACCAGCGTATCGATCTCGACTTCGCCGTCGGATAGCAGCACGCCGCGCTCTGTGATTCTTTCAATCGGCGTCTTACGCAGATTTCGCAGCGTCACATTGTCGCGGTTATAGGTCTCGTAATAGCCGATATCGACGCAGATACGCCGGGTGCCGATGGGATGAGACGTGGGGCAAAGCCACTCGGCTGTTTCGGGATCGTTGACTGTCTCGCGGATTTTCTTGTGGACAAAGGCAACGAAGCGGGCGTTCGTCCGCTCACTCATCATGGAATCCGAAACCACATTCATGAAGTAGGCGCCGCCGCGTTCCCAGCGTTCCTCCAACCCGGCTTCGATTTCAGCATCGCTTAGGTCATCGCCCACTTCGGCGAGCGGTACCGTCTCTGCAATTTCGGTTTTCAGGTCACCGAAGCCACTGTTCAGCCCATGTTTCTGGTTGTAGCGATGGCCGCGATAGTTCTTTTTGAACGCGTCCACCCAGTTCTGATCTAGCGGAAAATTTTGAGCCGGCACGCTGTAGTTAGGGGTGCGCTGAAACACCGTCAGATGATCGGCTTGTTCGGCGATCACCGGGATGGCTTGGATGGCTGACGAGCCGGTGCCAATGATGCCCACCCGCTGGCCAGAGAAATCCACACCCTCATGCGGCCAAAGGCTGGCTTGATAGCGGTGGCCCTTGAAATCATCCAAGCCTTCAATGTCCGGCAGGGCCGGCACGGAAAGGCAGCCGATGGCGGTAATCAGAAACTGTGCCGAGGCGCTGTCGCCCTGTTCAGTGGTTACCCGCCAGCGGTTGTTCGACTCGTCATAATGCGCGGTATCAACACGCCGCTCGAACCGGATGTCGCGCCTTAGGTCAAAGCGGTCGGCAACGTGCTCGGCATATTTGAGGATTTCCGGCTGGGTGGCGTAACGTTCGGTCCAGTTCCAATCCTGCTCCAGCTCTTCATCGAATGAGAAGGAATAGGCGAGACTTTCTGCATCGCACCGCGCGCCCGGATAACGGTTCCAATACCAGGTGCCGCCGACATTATCCGCCGTCTCATAGACCCTGGCCGTCAGTCCCATGCCGCGCAGCTTATGCAGCATGTACATGCCGGCGAATCCCGCGCCGATGATGATTGCATCGAACCTTGCGTTCTCGTCAGCCGGTATCTGCGCCATTTGGTTTTCGCAGTCCCTTCTGTGCCGTTAAAGCGGCACCATGTCGCCATTGGGCAGGGCATCGTCGCCCAGCAAGTTTTTCGCAGCAGTCCTAAAGGCGGCAAAGTCGCCGACGACGACCAGCCAGTAGAACACCCGGGCGACGCCGTCCATTTCGCGCTCCACCGGTGAAAAGCCCAGCGGCATCACGGCAAAATCACCGCTATTGCCGGGTGGGCGTTCGCTGGCAAAATCCTGGAATTGGCGGACCTGATCCAGCTTCAGCAGCTCGAAATAGGGCACGGCATCCCGGCCCTGGCGGTCAATTCGGCGCAGCGCCTGGGTCGGGAACAGGCCCGCCGTCCAGCGCGGGTTGATTTCCGTGACGATGACCTCACCGTCCTTGCCGATGAAGTAATCGAGGCCCAGATTGTCGCCCACTTCTGTTCCGAAACCGAAACTGCGGGCATATTCGCCAACCTTGATGAGGATGGCCTCCTGCTCGGAGGTCAGCTGCGGTTCGGCATGAATCATATTGCCGATCCAGAGCAGATTGTCGGCGACCAGAATGCGTCTGACATTATCGAGCGTGACGCTCTTATCGGTGATCAACAGATCTGCGGTCCACTCGACATAGTTTTCCAGCGCCAGCCTTTCCTGAACAAGCACTGGGTCGCTGTCGCGGTATTGCGACAGATATTCTTCCGCCTCTTCCATACTGTTAACCGCTTGGACATTCCGCGAGCCAGGCTGGCCGGTCATTTTCAAAATGACCTTGTTGCCATGCTTGGCGAAGAAAGCGACCGCTGCTTCGTCTTCAGACAACGGTTGGCTGGCGATGATCGTGTCCGGCATGGGTATACCGAACCCCGGCGCGTTCTCGGCAAAGTGAAACTTGGAATTCAGCTTCAACATCCGGTCGATGACGCTCTGGTCTTTGTGGATGACCTCGTTTGACCGGCTCATCATCAGGAACGTGACCAGATCCACATTGGGAATCTTGTCGGCTAGATCTTCGTAAAAGGTCTCGATCGGCGCGTGAACGATGTGATCGAGCGGCACCATGGGAATGCCTGCTTTTGTCGTCAGCGCGTGTTGATGCTCAAGAATTTCCCGCCAGGGTGCCTGCTGAAAGTCATCGAACAACGCGACATAGTCTTCCGGCTTGCTGATCGACAACAGGGCGACCTGCAGCATGGCAAGCAACTGGTTCTGCTCGTAGTGGTCTGCCTTCTGCTTTTCGGTCAGGTCCTCCATATCGAAATGCAAGGGCAGGTCGTCGGCCGCCATCGCATAGAACGTGGTCTGTGGCCGGTTCGGAAAAAAGGACCCGATTTTCATGATGCGTCGTCTCCCCCGTTACGCAGCGTGTGACCTTATCGGTCGCTCTTACTTGGTGCAATCAGGCCGCGTCGAATTCCAGCGGCAGGTGCCAGGGCTCGATACGGATCGCGATGGGGCCAGGATTAGAGCCAGGCTTGAAGCGCGGGTTCTTGATCACCTTCATCAGTTCCTGTGTGCCGATGACGCATTCGGCGCGGGCCAGCTGATAGCCGACGCAGAAATGCTTGCCGAGGCCGAAACCGAGGTGACAGGCCCGCCCATCCTGCTGATAGCCGGACCGCAGTTCTTTCCCCATATAAAGGTCATCGCGGAAGATGTTGAACTTGTCCGGGTCTTTGAACACCCGGTCATCGCGGTTCGCGCCATAAAGCGACAAGTGGACATAGCCGCCTTTGGGGATTGTCTCGCCATGCAGCTCGACATCGCGGATCGCTTTGCGGGTCTGGGCGCCTGCGGGACCATGAACGCGCATCATCTCGGTAAAGGCCGGGTCCAATAACTCCGGGTCCTTTTGCACCGCTTCCCATTGTTCCGGATTGGCCAGCAGCTGATACCAGAGATTGGCAATTGCCTTGTCCGTTGTCTCGGCGCCGGCAACAAGGATCAGGCTGGCAAAGGACTTGATTTCTTCCTTGGTCATGCGCTGGCCGTCGACCTCGGCGACAGACAGGCGTGACAGCAGATCGTCCCTCGGATCTTTCGCGCGCTCGTCGATCAGCGGGTCGAGATAGTCGTGATATTCCGCGTTCGCCTTCTTGCCTTTAATGCGCCATTCCGGCCCGCCATTGATGCCGTTCATCATGGCGGGATACCACTCATGGAACATGTCGTGGGCTTCCTGCGGCAGGTCGAGCACATCCAGAATGACATTGAGTGGCAGGCGCGTGGCAAAGTCGTCGACGATGTCAATCTCGCCTGTTTTGGATGCCTCGTCGCCAATCCGCTGGGCCTGTTTCTTGGTGAATTTTTCGATCAGGGCCATGGTATTGCGGGCGACCGTCGGCAACAGCGCCGTCAGGTTCCGGCCGACGAATTGCGGCGCGACAATGTTCCGCAGGCCTGTGTGGTCATCCCCGTCATATTCCATCAGGGTCGGTCCAAAGACCTGGCCGATATGCTCGCCATTGGGTGAGGCTGAGAAGTTTTCCGTGTCCCGGAAGGTATTCACCACGTCTTCATACCGGGTAACCATCCACATATCGGTGCCCGGGATGTTGAAGACCGGATAGTGATCCCGCAGCAGCTTCAGCGTGGGGTAGGGGTCGGCTGCATATTCCGGACTGCCAAACACGGCTGGATCGATAATGGGTTTGTTCATGATACTAAGCTCCTGCAGCGGGAAGGCGCATCAGCATTTTCCCGGTGTTTTCGCCTTGATAAAGCCGGTGCAGGACGTTCGGGTAGTCTTCGACCGTCCCGTCGACGATGTTTTCGCGCAGTTTCAGCGACCCGTCCTTCAGCCAGCCTGCCATTTCCGTCCGCGCGGCTTCGTACCGGTCGGCATAGTCGAAGATGATAAAGCCTTCCATCCTGGCCCGCATGGTCGCCAGCGCCAGATAGTTCGTTGGTCCATAGATCCGGTCATTGTTGTATTGAGATGTTGCGCCACAGACGACGATCCGTGCGTGCATACCCAGCCGCCTGAACAGCGTATCCAGAAGTGGCCCGCCGACATTGTCGAAGATCACATCAATGCGCTTGGGCGTGGCTTCTTTCAGGTCCCGGTAGAGCTCGTCGGATTTGTAGTTTACCGCCGCGTCGAACCCCAATTCCTCTGTCACGAACCGGCACTTTTCGTCCGATCCGGCCAGGCCGACAGCGCGGGCACCTTTAATCCGGGCGATCTGTCCGGCCACCATGCCCACAGCACCGCTGGCGGCGGTAACGACGACAGTTTCACCGGGTTTCGGGTCGCCCACGTCAAGTAGGCCGAAATAGGCGGTCAGTCCCGTGATCCCAAGCCCCCCGAGCCAGCTGGTCAGCGGCGCAATACTCAAGTCGCATTTGGTCAGGCTATCACCCGGCACCGCGCCGTACTCTTGGACGCCCACGCCGCCAACCACCATGTCTCCGGCGGAGAAGCCGGGGTGCCGTGACTCAATCACTTCACCCGCAACACCCACGTCGACGATGCCGCCAATCGCGACCATGGCCCGGTAGGATTCCCCGTCGTTCCAGTGGGTCCGGGACGATGGATCGATGGAGATGTAGTGACTACGCACCAAGACCTCGCCCTCACCGGGCGTGGGCAATGTTTCTTGAGTGACGGAGAAGTCGTCCACCGTGGCCTCGCCGCTGGGGCGCCTCGCCAACCTAAGCTGAGTGTTCATGACCATGTCTCCCGCGAAACCACCCAGCCAACCCACCAATTAAGTGTCGAACACCACCGGCAGGTCCCAACACGTATGCATATCGCCGATCCGAAGAGACTGCAGATGCGGTTCGGCGCCGGATTGGAGACGCAGGTTGGCTAGCATATCGAGCACGATATTGTTGGCTGTCGTCGCCGTATCCCGGGTGATCGCATAGAGCGACCGGGGCCGGTCCTCTGGCAGGGCAGGGTGTTTTGACGGTTTGCCGAGGCCGAAGGCGATTCCGGCGGGCAACCCATCGGCACGGTAGAGGCCGCGTGGTTCGCGTTGGCACAGGTCTTTGCGGCCAACGATGAATGTGTCCGGGTCCTGATACTGGCGCGGATCGCGATTGCCTGCAGCGGCTGAACAAATCATCATCGCGCCTTCCGGCAGCAGACGGCCAAAGCGTTCGACTTCATGCCGGGCAAACCTCTTGGCGGCCAGTACGGGTGCTGAGTGCCGGAGCGTTTCCAAGTAGGCAAATTTCACCATCATGCGCTCGTCACGCACATAGTGAAGCTGGTCCGGATGGGTCAGCAGCAGAAACCACATGTTTGACAGGGCGCCGTGCAGCGTCTCGTGGTCCCATTCCAGCAGCGTTGCGACAACGTCTTCGGCAGTGGTTGGCCCGCCTTCGAGCTCGAGCCCGGCAATCGCCGAGATCATGTCTTCACCGGGTGCCGTGCGACGCTGTTCAAGCAGGGGGCGGAAATAATCGGCAAGCTCATGCATGGCGGCGATGCCGTCTTTCTCGGCATTGGGTTCCCAGTCATACCCGCGCTGCATGCGCCAAAAGCGCTCGACGAATTGGGGGAAGTCGCCTTCTGGAAGGTCGAGAATCCGGGCCCATAGTTCCAGCGGATAACGGGCGGCGAATTCAACAGCCAGATTGACCTCGCCATCTTTCGCGAAGCCGCCAATGATTTCCTCGGCGACCGGCCCGGCAAATGCGTCCGTGCGGCTTTCGTGTGCGACGAGCACAGGCAATTCTTCCCGTAGGTCCCGCCCGAAATTGTCCAGCCCGTAGAACCACCGTTTTGACCGGGTCTGAAAGTTCGCCTCGTCAGCGAAGATCGACGTGGCATCATCGTAGCGCGTGATCCAATAGGCGTTGCCCAACCAGTCGCGGTAGCACGGGTAGTTTTCCCGCAGGATTTCCAGGAACGGATAGGGATTGCGCGCAAAATCGTTGGAAATCAGCTGGATTGGCTTGATCTTCTCCGTCGATTCGCCAACCCGCTCGCGCTGATGAATTTCATAGGTGCGATAGCCCTTACCGCTGCCGACCGTCAGTGCCTTCTTGGCGACGGCGACGCCATTGCGGCCGGTTACCATTTCCGGTGCGGGGGCATCGGGCCGCGGATGTTGCTCCAGAGTCTGGTTCTGGCTTTGGGTACTCATAAGCTCGCGGTCCTTATTTGAGGTCGTAGTCGATCCAGAGGTCACGCACGGAAATCAGGCCCATCGGCGCCAGCGTTTTACCGTCGATGTCCTTGGCCTGCAGTTCGGTATTGATGCGCATATTCTTCAGGTGCTTCGACAGAATCCGCACGCCGATGGTTGCTTCCTGATGCGAAATCCACGCACCGGGACACAGATGAGGCCCGACGCCGAATGCCATATGGCTATAGCGCCCTTCCTTGGCATAGCCGCTGCGGATCAGCTTGCCGGTATAGAGGTCGTCCCGGAAAATATCGAAGGTCTCCGGGTCCTTGAACACGCGGTCGTCATGGTTGGCAGAGAAGTCGACCATGTTGACCAGCGACCCGGCGGGAATGTGCACCCCGTGCATAACGATGTCATAGGTATTGTGGCGCGGTTGCCCGCCGATCGGCGTCGAGTGCCGCAGGGTCTCGTGGAACGCGTTGTCCCAAAGGCTCTCATCCTTCATCACGGCGTCGAACTGATCAGGGTGATTGAGCAGCAGATAGGTCATGTTCATGATCGCGCCGCGGGTGGTTTCACCACCGCCACCGACCACCAATGCAATGTTCGAGGTGATTTCCTCGGTCGACAGGTAATCACCGTCAACTTTGGTTTCGCAAAGTTTGGTGATGATGTCCTTGCTGATGACGTTGCCATCATTGTCATAAAGATAGGTCGGGTTCTTACGGCGTTCCTCGACAATACCTTCGACATAGTCTTCCAGATGCTGGCGTGCCTCGACCCCCTGTTTATGGGTCTCGGACCCGCCAAGGCCGGTCATCATCGAATTGTACCAATAGTAGAAGTCGCCCTGCGCTTCCTTGGGAAAGCCCAACACCTCGCAGACCACACGGATTGGAAATTCGTTAGCGAACGCCTTGCCGATCTCGATAGTGCGGACGCCATCCTGGTCTTCGATGAAGGGCTCATGGGTCATGCTGTCCCAGTCACCGATCATTTCCTCGGCCAGCCGTTCAATGGCCGGGATCCGGTTGGCGAGCGACTTGCCGACCAGGTGCTGACCATAAAGATTGCGACGGCGGCGATGCTCCACGCCGCTGAGTTCCAACTGGGTGTTGCCGAGCACGCCACTGGACGACCCCTTCGGGATCGTATTGAAGCCCTCGTCGTCGAAATAGCAGTCCGTCACATCCTGATAGCGCGTCACGTAGTAGCAATTGTGCAGCTTGTCGTGGAACACCGGATAGTGGTCGCGCATGATCCGGTAATAGGGATAAGGATTGCGCATGAATTCCAGCGAATTGAATATCCGCGGGTCGATCAGCGGTGTGCCGTCGTCGGCCTTACCCATGTCATAGGCTTCGCCATATGGCATCAGCGGAAAATCTTTTTGCGCGGTGATATCTTCCGACTGATCCGTGGGGCCGGAATCAAGCGCCTTATCAAGGACGGCGGCAAAACTGGCTGTCATATTTTTACTCTCACACTAGGGCGTTTGGGCACGAATAGTGCCATATGCGACTGATGGACACAGTCATGCTTGACTTTAACCTGCAATCGACGGTACTGGCAATGAACGGTTGCCGGTTAGGGGTTTAATTGATCGTCCGGCGGCCTATCATACTGTGTTCAAGGGATGGTCGAGGAAACAACAGCATGACATACGTCATCACAGAAGCCTGCGTCGATGTAAAGGATGAGTCCTGTCTTGAGGTTTGTCCGGTGGACTGCATCTACGCCGATGACGAGGATCGGATGCGGTTTATCGAACCGAACGAATGCATCGACTGTGGCGTCTGTGTTGAGGCGTGCCCGGTTCAGGCTATTTTCGCCGATGATGACACGCCGGAGAATTCCCGCGATTTCATTGCGATCAACGCGGACTATTTCAAGGACAAAGACGCCGCCCGGTCGAAGGTTAACGACATTATGGGTGAGGGGCTCTAACCCACATTGCCGGGGCATTTGGCCCCTTTAGAACAGATAATCCAACATTGTGTTGTAGATCACGGAGCTATGGCGCCGAACCTCCTAGGTTTGCGTGGCCGTTGACGAATCGTCATCGGCTAATGCGGATAAAACCTGAGGAGAAAAACAATGTTCATGGAAGTCATGCGCCACGCCGCCATGTTCGGCCATCGTGACAACATTCGCGACATCAGTCGCCAGCGCCGGATTGCCCGGGCACGCCGTGCGGAACAGAATCGCCGTTCCCGGACACCGGTCGTCTACTCGCGCTTTTGATCATGGTGGAAAGCGTAGATCGTAAACCGACGCTGTCAGCAATTGAAGGCGGACAGGGCGGCATTCCAGGAAGATCATAAGGATCCAAGTTTTGGCCTTCCTGGAATGCCGCTCTGTCTCGCCGACAGCCTTCCTTCCTTGATGGCGCCTTGACCCGAGCCCAATCCCACTCAGATAGTGATGATATGATCAATGCATCAGGGTGAGGGACGGAGATGAGTGGCATCAAGGACAGTTCGGACACTAAAGTCCAACAAGAGGTTGCTGGACCTGTCGACCGGCGGCGGTTTCTGGTCGCCGGCGCAGCAGGACTGGCGGCCCTGGGCGCGGGCGCGGCACTTGCTGAAACCCGCGGTCCCGAAAACTATACCTGGGACCAACCCGGTGCTGGCAAGCGGTTTGCGGATAAGACGGTGCTGATCACCGGCGCCACGTCCGGCATCGGCGCGGCGACAGCGCGGGCCTTTGCGGCTGAAGGCGCCAACGTGATGTTCTGTGGCCGCCGGGTCAATCTTGGTGAGGAGGTCGAAGCCGGGATTCGCGCCAAGGGTGGCGAGGCCACCTATATGCGGGCCGACGTACGCGAACCCGATCAGGTGAAGGCGTTCGCCGAAGCTTGTGTCGAGCGGTATGGCGGAATTGATATCGGCTTCAACAATGCCGGGATCGCCGGACCGGCGGGCAGTTACGCGACGGCCAAGCTTGATGGCATAGACGGCTATCATGACGTCATGAAGACCAACGTCGATGGTGTGTTTTATGCCATGCAGCAGGAGATTCCGGTCATGCTCGAGCAGGGCCATGGGATCATCATCAACACCGCATCGATGCTGGGCAGTAAAGGCTCCGCCGGCGTCGGGCCATACAGTGCAACCAAGCACGCAGTCATCGGTCTGACCCGCTCCGCCGCGCTGCTCTACACGCGCCAGAACCTTCGAATCCTGTCAATTTCCCCGGGGCCCGTTGATACGCCTTTGATGCGGGCTGACGGGAACGACCTGGACCGGGTGGCAGCTGCCAATCCCAGCGGGCGGTTGGCGACATCAGAGGAAATCGCTGAAATGGTGTTGGTGCTCGCGGCCCCGCATTCGGGCTTCCTCAATGGCGAGGATGTGAAGGTAGATGGCGGCGCGTCGGCCTAATCAGCCGGATCCCATCAGGTTGAGCAGGGGTTCTTCCCAGTCCGGGTCGGGCAGCCGGTTAAACGTATTGCTAAGAGACTGGGACCAGGACTCTCTCAAGCTGCTGAAATAGGGGTCGTCTTCGTGGATGGTGCGGTTCATCGCCAGTTCCAGCGTATCGCGTTTGTAGACGACGAGGCTCAGCGGCATGCCAACTGAAATATTCGATCGCAGGGTCGAGTCCATGGAAAGCAGCCCGAGCTTCATGGCGCCGTTCAGCGGTGTCGCATATTCAAGAACCCTGTCCAGAATGGGTTTGCCGTACTTCGTCTCGCCGATCTGAAAGAACGGTGTCTGGCGGCTTGCTTCGATGAAGTTGCCGGCGGAATAGATTTGAAAGAGCCGAAGCCCCCGGCCCCTTACCTGACCGCCCAGGATCAGTGAGACGTTGAAGCCGCCCGTGTCGGCGACCAGGCTATCGCCATACATGCTGTGGACCTGTTTGACGGCCTCGCCCACGAGTCTTGCGGCATCGAACATGGACGATACGGTCAGCAGGGTTTCTGTTGTGCCATCGGCGTTGTCGATGCCTTCCCGCAACAGATTTACAACGGTCTGGCTGATCGACAGATTCCCCGCCGACATCAGGACAATGACCCGGTCACCCGGCACTTCCCAGACATGCATTTTCCGGAATGTAGAGATGTGATCGACCCCCGCATTGGTGCGCGAGTCCGACAGCATCACCATGCCTGACGATAGCAGCATTCCCACACAATAGGTCATTCCAGGTCGTTCCTCTGTTGGCTGGCCGCCACTATGATCGGGCAGCCGATAAGGTGCAATCGCTGAAATTACTGCTGGACAATGGCGGCGTCGAGGACCGCAACACGGACGGCCATGCGTTCCTCCCCGGGCCCGGTCCTCAGGCCGCGAACCGGGGCCGTGTCGGCATAATCCCGGCCGACCGCCACGCGCAGATACCCTTCATGTGGGCTGACACCATTGGCCGGGTCAAAAGCCACCCATCCTAGATCAGGCACCAGCGCTTCTGCCCAGGCATGGCTTGCCTGCTGCTGGTCACCGTCTTCTGTTGCGCATAGGTATCCACTTACATAACGCGCGGGCAGACCGGCCAGCCGGGCGCAGGCCGCGAATATGTGGGCGTGATCCTGACAGACGCCACGGCCTGCTTCCAAGGCTTGGGCGGCGGTAGTGTCCACGTCGGTCTCACCGGGAATGTAGGTCACGCGGTCTGTTATCTCGCGCAGCAGGTCATGCAGAAAGTCCAGGGACGCTGCGGGGCGAGCCCCTTTTGTGGCCAGAACAAGATCGCGCACAGCCTCAGAGGGTTTGGTCAGCGCCGTCGGCTGGATCAAAAACCCGGCGCCTTCAATAGAGCCGTCATAGGGCAGGATCCCATCCATATTGGCTGTTGAGACGATGCCGTTCACCTGAAGAGACATCGTATCGTGGTCTTCAGCCATGACCAATGTATGGACAATATTACCGAATCCGTCCTGCCATGCCGTCAGCTCTGCCGGGGCATCAATCGTCCATTCGCGGACCTGTTGCCCTGGTCCGCTTGTGGGTGTCAGACGGATATACTGGATAGAATGCTTGTTCGGCTCGGAATAGGTGTATTCCGTCCGGTGATCGACATGAATGTCCATTAACTATCCGTTGAGCAGGAAATTGTCCGCGATTTCGGCGCCCAGGCGCGCGTTCCGTTCCACATAATCGGTCAGATATTCGTGCAAACCTTGGTCGAACATCTGCTCGATTTTGCCGTACTTTAGCCGCGAGTGGGTTTCACCTGCCAGCCTGTGGCACTCGTGTTTCTGCCCGTAGCGTTCCGCGAGCGCGTCCAGGTGCAAGACGATCTCGCTCTGACAATGGTGGATCGACCGGGGCATGGCCTCGACCAGAATCAACAATTCGGCGACCTGAAGCGGCACAACTTCGGCGCCATAAAGCGACCGGTAGTTGCGGAATGCACTGACCGACCGCAGCAGGGCTGCCCATTGGTAGTAGTCGGTCGCACCACCGACGCCTTCGCCTTGGGGCAGAAGGATATGGTACTTCACATCGAGAATACGGGCGGTGCTATCACCACGCTCAATGAACGTGCCCAGTCGGGTGAAGTGAAAGGCTTCATCATGCAGCATCGTGCCGACCGAAATACCGCGGAACAGGCTCGATCGCTCTTTCACCCAGTCATAGAATTGCTGGACGCCGCGGGCGCGGATTTGTGCCTCGGTCATGTCGCGGATATCGATCCAGGTTGCGTTGACCGCTTCCCAGACTTCGGTGGGCACGGCGTGGCGAATACCTCTGCAGTTTTCGCGCGCGGCCTTCAGGCTTGAATAGATGCTGGATGGGTTGTCGGCGTCCAGCGCCATGAAGGCGAGAACGGATTGTTCGTCGGCCACGTCATGCCGTTCGGGGAACGTTTCATCGCCGCCGGATATGGTGACAACCGACTGCCACTGGGTCGCCGCTGCCTCAGGCGTTGACGGCATCATCGACATGCGCTGGGCCACGTCGAGAATACGGGCATTGTTTTCAGCCCGCTCGATATAGCGGCCCATCCAATACAAATTATCTGCGGTTCTGCTCAGCATGGTCTGTTATGCCTCCAGAACCCAGGTGTCTTTGGTGCCGCCACCCTGGCTGGAGTTCACAACCAACGAGCCTTCGCGAAGTGCCACGCGGGTCAAGCCACCGGGCACAACCCGGACGTCTTCACCGCTCAGGATAAAGGGGCGTAGATCCACATGGCGTGGCGCGATGCCGTTCTCAACAAATGTTGGGCAGGTACTCAACGACAGGGTCGGCTGCGCGATATAGGCTTCGGGATGGGCCTTGATCAGATTTGTGAACTTGTCCAACTCGTCCTTGGTCGCCGCTGGTCCAACCAGCATGCCGTATCCGCCCGACCCGTGAACCTCCTTCACAACCAGGTCTGAAAGATTTTCCAGCACGTAGGCTCGTTCGTCATCCTTGCGGCAGTCATAGGTCGGGACGTTGTTGAGGATCGGTTCTTCTCCCAGGTAGAAGCGAATGATTTCGGGCATGTAGATATAGATCGCCTTATCATCTGCGATGCCGGTGCCCACTGCATTGATGATGTTGACGTTGCCAGCGCGATAGGCGCTCATCAGTCCGGGCACACCCAGCGCGGAGTCAGGCCGAAAGGCAAGGGGATCCAGGAAATCGTCGTCCAGCCGGCGATAGATCACATCGACTTGGCGGGGCCCCTGCGGTGTCCGCATAAAGACGTGCCCCTTGTCGACAAACAGGTCCTGACCCTCGACCAGCTCGACGGACATTTCGTCTGCGATATAGGCGTGTTCAAAATAGGCGCTGTTATAGATACCCGGGGTCAGCACCGCGATGGTTGGCGTTGTTGCCGAGGCGGGGGCGATGCTGCGCAGGGTGCGCCTCAACTCGGCTGGATAGGTTTCCACCGGCGCGACGCGGTGTCCGGCGAATAGCTCCGGGAACAACCGCATCATCACTTCACGATTTTCCAGCATATAGGCGACGCCAGAAGGCGTCCGGGCGTTATCTTCCAATACGTAAAAGTCGTTCTCACCCGTGCGAACCATGTCAATGCCGATAATGTGGGCATAGATATTGTGTGGCAGGTCAAGCCCAATCATTTCGGGCCGAAACTGGTCGTTCTGCATCACCAGCTCGGTCGGCACGATGCCGGCTTTCAGGATCTCCTGATCATGATAGACATCGTGAATAAAGGCATTGATTGCCTTTACGCGCTGGATCGCACCGCTAGATAGAAGCGACCATTCATCGGCGCCAAAAATGCGGGGGACGACGTCAAAGGGAATAAGCCGTTCCGGGTCCCCGCCCTCCGTATAGACAGAAAATGTGATGCCGAGCCGCCGGAATATTGTGTCGGCTTCCTGGCGTTTCCGCTCAAGGTCCTCCGGCGCTGATGCGTCCAGCCATCGCTGAACTTTTTGGTATACGCTGCGCGGTGGCTGACCCGGCTGTGCCATTTCGTCGAATACGGTGTCGATAGCTGTCCCTCCATTTTCTCCTGTCCATCCATATGATGTTGCAGTGCAGCAAGTCAAGGATTCCGGGTGATTCTGTAAGCATCGTTGCATGGCCGTGTTGGTTTCGGCTAACACTGGCGCAGAATGACAGCGATGCCAGAGCGGTGGGCCTACCTATGACACGGCGAGCCAACAAATGACGGTGACGAGCCTCTCCGACCTTGATGTTGCGGTGTTGATTCCCTGCTACAACGAGGCCGTCGCGATCCCGCAGGTGATCGCGGACTTTCGTGCCGTTCTTCCCGATGCGACGATCTACGTCTATGACAACAACTCCAGCGACGATACGGTTGGCGTTGCCGAGGCAGCCGGTGCCGTTGTCAGGACAGAGCCGTTGCAGGGCAAAGGCAATGTGGTTCGCCGGATGTTCAGCGACATTGAGGCTGACATCTACCTTTTGGTGGATGGTGACGATACCTATGACGCTGCCAGTGCGCCCAAACTGATTGAGGCGTTGCTGCAAGATCAGCGGGACATGATCGTCGGCGCCAGGGTGGATGACTCGAACGAAGAGGCCTATCGATTTGGCCACCGATTTGGCAACGCGCTGCTAACCGGGTTGGTCGGCATGATCTTCGGCAATCGATTCCGCGATATGCTGTCAGGCTACCGGGTCTTTTCCCGCCGTTTTGTTAAGTCCTTTCCGGCTTTGTCTGCAGGCTTCGAGATCGAAACCGAACTCAATGTTCATGCTTTGGAACTTCGGGTGAAGTCCGCCGAAGTCGATACGCCCTACAAGGAACGGCCAGAGGGATCGGTCAGCAAACTGAGCACCTACCGGGATGGCTGGCGTATTTTGAGAACGATCGCCTTTCTTGTGAAGGAAGAGCGCCCGCTACAATTCTTTACCGGGCTCTTCGCTGTTTTGATCCTGTTGGCGCTGGTTCTTGGCGTTCCGGTTTTGCTGGAGTTCATGCAGACAGGACGCGTTGACCGGTTCCCCACCGCCATTCTGTCCATGGTGCTTGTCCTGATGGCGGCGCTGAGCATGACGTGTGGGTTGATCCTCGACACGGTCACGACAGCCCGGCGGGAAATCAAGCGCCTGTCTTACCTGTCGCACCCCGCCTTGCCCTGGCGTCAGGAATAGGTTCTGTGTGGAATGCCGCTGAAAAGCGTCACGTGGCTGGCCAGTTTCTCCGTTATTCCATGGTCGGCACTGTCGGGTTTGTCGTTGATTCTTCGATGTTGTACCTGGCGATGTATGGGTTTGGTCTGGACCCGTATTCCGGCCGTGTCCTGTCGTTCCTGGTTGGGGTGACAACGACGTGGATGCTCAATCGCCGGTTTACATTTCCGGCTGCACCTAAAGAGTCGCCGCGCCGCCAATGGGCCACGTTTGTGGCCTTTATGCTGTTGGGCGCCAGCCTGAACTACGCGACCTATGCCGCGATTATCTATTACGGTCCCGACCATCCGCTTACCCCCTTGGCAGGGGTTGCCGCGGGCGCGATTGCAGGCCTGTCGGTCAATTTCACAACCAGCAGATTGTTTGTTTTCCGTTAGTCTGTTTTGACGCGCTCAAAATTCGGCGGACGCTGATCCAAGAACGCCTGCACACCTTCCTTGAAGTCATCGCGTGCAGTGCTTTCGGCAATCCATTCCAGGGTTTCTCCCAATGCATCGCCCAGCGGCATGGTCAAATGCCGGTAAACTTGCCGCTTCATCATCATCAGCGAATAAGGCGCTGCCGTTGCAGCCAGGTTCTCCAGATAAGCGCGGGCCTCTGCTGCAACCTGATCGGCCGGGTGCAGATGGTCTGCCAGACCCATTTCTTTGGCTTCAGGGCCGCGGATCTTGCGCGACGTCCATAGCAGGTCGAGCGCCTGGGAAACGCCAATGATGCGCGGCAGCAACCAGCTGACCCCATACTCGGCCACCAGCCCGCGCTGGGAGAAAGACGCCGTAATAACAGCTTCTTCCGCCACAAACCGGATATCGCACAGCATGGCCAGGACAAAGCCCAGGCCCGCACAGGGGCCGTTGATTGCCGCGACGATGGGCTTGCGGACGGCCATCATATAGTTGTGGGCGATCTTGAAATCCTCGCCCATGGCCGGGTCGCCGGGATCGGCGTCGAGCCCGAAATCTTCCTTGCCGCGGCTCGATGTGCCGCCGGCCTGGCCGAGGGCCGACAGGGCCTGCATATCCATGCCGGCGCAAAAGCCACGGCCTTCACCAGTGATCAGAATACCGACCACGGCTTCGTCGGCTTCAGCCTGGCCGATGGCGTGTTTCATCTCGGCCAGCATTTTGCGGGTCAGGGCATTCAGGCGGTCCGGACGGTTGAAGCGGATCTCAGCGACATTGCCTTCAACGCTATAGAGGATTTCGTCATACATAGATGTGTTCCCTAGAGAGTTCTTTGTTGTTCGGGTTATGCCGATAGCAGATTGAAGCGCACGCCGCCAATGACGAGTTGGTCTTTGTGACCCGGTAGCCCCAGTTTCTTCGCGGCCTGATCGACATGATTCCGGTCGTTAATCAGCACGTCGATTTCGCTGAGGCCCTCGCCGCGCCCGTCGGCGTCTTCCACAAAATAAAGGGATCCCTGCTCAAGCGGGATGGATAATCCGTGTGCGTCGTTTGACAGGTCGCGGTCCAGTATCCCGGCCCATCGTTCGGCGAGTGTTTGCGGATCCGGTGACTGGATCGTCGCCGACGCAATCCCGGTCGTAACCGACGTTTGCTTGGCCTGCTGCCAGCCCTCACCGGCAGGATACCAGGGGCCGTCATCCTGGTCGAAGCCGGACGTGTGATCGATTTCGAGGAATGTACCGCCCGTATCCCGGGGGTGGAGTTGGACGCCGTCATAGTCGTCCCGGTCGATCACCGTGACAATCCGCATGCCAAGCGCATCGGCCCGCGCGTTCCGTCCCGCTGGATCGGTGCACTGCAGGATGACCATGTAACCACCATCGCCGCCGCGCCGCTCAAGGTAGCGGCCCGCTGTCGTGCCTTCTTCGATCGGGGCCACCACTTCGATGAACTGATCGCCTACGGGCACCACGATGTTTTCCAGGCCATATTTTGCGACCCCCGGGTCGCGGTGTGCGACCTTCAGCCCAAATACCTCGGTCAGCGCCGTTTCCACGGGACCGAGTTTTTCAGCAACCAGTGCCAGTTGCCGCACCCGGTAGCGGTTGTCTTGAGTCACGGTTTTCACCTCCCCTTAACGCGTTCCAGGGCACCATAGCAGAAGGGGGTCTGCGGCGCGTGAGTGGTGTGCTAGAGAGCGGTTGAACAATGAGGGGCATGCCATGTCATTCGATGCATCACTGGAACAGGTTCGGCGGTTCACGCGCGAGGTGTTGATTCCCGCTGAACAAAAACTGGAGGATGAGGCAGAGGTGCCGGCAGCCATCATCCAGCAGATGAAAGACATCGGGCTGTTCGCAATCTCGATCCCCGAAGCCTATGGCGGGCTGGAATTCACCCAGGAGCAGCAGGTCCTGCTGACGTTTGAGTTTACGCAAGCCTCGGCGGTCTATCGCTCGATCTTCTCAACCACCATCGGCCTGTGTTCGCAGGCGCTCCTGGACTTCGGCACCGACGAACAAAAAGAGACCTATCTGCCCGGTATGGCGGCGGGCGACATCATCGGTGCGTTCGCGTTGACCGAACCGGAAGCTGGATCGGACGCTGCTTCTCTGACAACCAAAGCCATCCGCGACGGCGATAGCTATGTCATCAACGGCACCAAGCGGTACATTACCAACGCCCCTTATGCGCAGGTTTTTCTGGTGATGGCGCGCACCGACCCTGACAGCACAGGTGGGTCTGGTATTTCCGCTCTTCTGGTCGATTCTGGCACGCCGGGCCTGACGGTGGGGCCAATCCCTAAAATGCTCGGCCAGACGGGATCAGCGTCGACCGAGGTCTACTTTGACGACTGCCGCGTGCCAGCCAGTGCGCTGGTCGGCGGGCAAGAGGGGGGAGGTCTGCGCGCCGCGCTGCGGGGGATCAATCACGCCCGGACTCATGTGGCCGCCACCTGTGTCGGCCAGGCGATGCGGCTGATCGACGAGATGACGGATTTCGCCATTCAGCGCGAGCAATTCGGCACGCCACTGGCGGATATGCCGTCGATCCAGAACATGATCGCCGATTCCTACGCCGAAACACAGGCGACCAGGGCGATGACGCTGGAAGCGGCTCGCGCTTTTGATCGCGCCGTCGCAGAAGGCACGCCGCTGCCGACGACCGAAATTGCCGCAGCCAAGTATTTCGGGTCGGAGATGGTCAGCCGCGTGGCCGACCGCGCTGTTCAGATCATGGGCGGCGCCGGGTTCATGGAGGGCAATCCGATCACACGCATGTACAGGGACACGCGTCTCTTCCGAATTTTCGAAGGCGCCTCACAGGTCCAGCAGCGCAACATTGCCCGTGATGTTGTGGCCCGCAGAAGACGCGCTTAGTTTATCGCTGTCATTGCGAGGAGCCCTGGTTAGGGCGACGCGGCAATCCGAAAGCAACTGCCAACCCAGGCAGATCTGGATTGCTTCGCGCCCAAGGCGCTCGCAATGACGGGTTTAGCCTTTAGCGCCACCGGCATGAGGGGCCAGTGCTGACGCAATAAAAGCGTGGGTTGGCGTTGGCACGCCGGTTTCCTCGCCGAACCTGGCGACCGCGCCGCTCAGCCAGGGGAGTTCCATCTTCTTGCCACGCTCCAGGTCGACCAGCATCGACGACTTCGTTTCGTAAGGCGCACTGCGGACGCCGCCTTGAACCAGCGGCGCGGCATCGTCTTTCAGCCCCACACCTTTGGCACGGCCAACGGCGACAACCTCTTCGATGGCGGCATCGACCAGGGCCGCTGTTGCCGGATCGTCCAGAATGGGACCGATGGGCAGGCGGGTGATCGCTGTCATGCCGCTCATGACTGTCAGGGGAATAAATTTCTCCCACATGGTGGTCTCGATCTGGTCGGTTAGTTCGACGTCGATGTCCGCGTCGGCACAGGCCTTCTCAAACGCACGGCCTCTGTCGCTCAAACGGCCATCCAGCTCGCCGAAGACGATGCGCTGGAAGGTCCCGATATGATGAATCATGCCGGGGCCCGTGATATGCGAGATAATATAGGTTGAGCCGCCCAGAACGCGGTCAGCGCCAAGAACGCTGCTGATCAGCTTCGGCCCCGAAACGCCATTTTGCACCGTCACCACATAGGTGTCAGGCCCCATGATGGGTTTGATGGCTTCGGCCGCTTCGATGGTGTCGTAAAGCTTGGTACAGAACAGTACCGCATCGACCTCACCGATGGTCGATGGATCATCGGTTGCCTTGACCGGGTTCACCGCGATCTCACCGCTGTCCGTTTCGATCTTCAGGCCGTTTGCCTTCATCGCTTCCAGATGCGGCCCGCGGGCGATAAAGGTGACGTCGTTCCCGGCCAGAGCCAGCTTGGCACCGAAATACCCGCCAACGCCGCCGGAACCCATGATTGCGATTTTCATATCCTCAGTCCTGTCGTTTGTTTGGGTCCCCCTCACCCTGCTCGGCCCGCGCTTTGCTCGGCCTTGCTTCCCTCTCCCCTGAGGGGAGAGGGTGGTCTGAGCAGCGCGAAGACCGGGAGAGGGGTTTCACTCAATTGTCGTAGGTCAGTACGGTCCTTATCGACTTGCCCTGGTGCATCAGGTCGAAGCCCTCGTTGATCTGCTCAAAGGGCAGCACATGAGTGATCAGGTCGTCGATGTTGATCTTGCCGTCCATGTACCAGTCGACGATCTTCGGCACCTGGGTGCGGCTCTTGGCACCACCAAATGCCGTGCCGCGCCACACCCGGCCCGTGACCAGTTGGAAAGGGCGGGTGGCGATCTCTTGGCCGGCGCCCGCGACACCGATGATGGTGCTTTCCCCCCATCCCCGGTGGCAGCACTCCAGCGCCTGACGCATCACGTTAACGTTGCCGGTACAATCGAAGCTGTAATCGGCACCGCCGTCCGTCAGATCGAGGATGGCGGGGACAACGTCGTCAAAGTCCATGGCGCTGGCATCGATGAAGTCGGTCATACCGAACTGTTCAGCGATGGCTTTCTTGCCGGGATTAAGGTCGATACCGATGATTCTGTCGGCGCCGACCATGCGCGCGCCCTGGATCACATTTAGCCCAATGCCGCCCAGTCCGAACACGGCGACATTGGCGCCCGCTTCCACCTTGGCCGTGTTGATGACCGCGCCCACGCCTGTCGTGACACCGCAGCCGATGTAGCAGATCTTGTCAAAGGGGGCGTCCTGGCGAACTTTCGCGACAGCGATCTCGGGCATCACGGTGAAGTTGGCGAAGGTCGATGTGCCCATATAGTGATGGATTGGATCGCCATTGATGGAAAAGCGGCTGGTGCCATCGGGCATCAGGCCCTGGCCCTGGGTGTCGCGGATCGCCGTACATAAATTGGTTTTGCCGGACAGGCATGGTTTGCACTGCCGGCACTCTGGCACATAGAGCGGAATCACATGATCACCGACTGAAACGCTGGTCACGCCTGCGCCAACCTCACGGACAATTCCGGCCCCTTCGTGGCCCAGGATCGCCGGAAACAGGCCCTCCGGGTCATCGCCTGACAGGGTAAATGCATCGGTGTGGCAGATGCCCGTCGCCATGATTTCGACCAGCACTTCTCCTTCGCGGGGGCCATCCAGGTCCACCATTTCGACGGTCAGCGGTTTTCCGGCCTCCCAGGCAATCGCGGCCTTTGTCTGCATTGATTATCCTCCTGCGGCTGGCGGCAACTGTGCCGTGACAGCGTCGATAAAAGCGATGATCCGTTTGGCATTGGCACCCAGGTCGCCCTCACCGACGCGGGAGGCGGAGCGTACATCGAGTGCCGTTTGATTGTCCGCATCAAGGCGCACTCTGATCACCACATCATCCTTGTAGCCGAATAGCGGGGTGGTCGCAGTGGCTTCAATGCGGCCCTCTTCTGCCACGACTGCGGCGACCTCCCAGCCCATTTGAGCCGCCGCGTTTTCGGCCGCCTTGAACACGTCGTTCACCGAATTCGACAGTGTGACAGTTTTCAGGTCGGGGTAGGCGCCCGCAATATCGATTTGATCGCGGCTTTCGTCATAGGCGGCGAAGCTGTCATAGTCACGGCCCGCATAGTGTGCGTCATAAAGGGTGACAAACTCCGGCGGGTCGCTGGGCGCGGTGGTGACATCATGAATGGGTGGCGCGCTCAGCCCGTCTTTGACGATGAAGAATGTTATGGCGATCGCAGCGATGCCCAAGACGATGGCCAGCCAGCCCTTGGTGCCGCCAATGACGTGGGGCGATGCCCAGCCGCGAATGACGCCGAACAGACCCAGCACGATCGCCGTGATCACGACCAGCGCGCCGATGCCGAACATCGGCAAGGCAATGCTGGTGCCGATAATGCCGGTTCGATTGCCGATGGTTCCCAGGATCATCAAGCCGATCCCGATAAGCGCCAGCGTGTATCCCAGGCGGGATGCGAGCGATACGGGCGTTGCGCCCGCCATGGCCTCTGACATGGTGAAATCTCCCTCAATTCTTTGGCCGTCATTCTAGCGGCTGAAAGGTTTGGCGAAAGTCTTCGTTTTCGGTTGCAGCCGAGGGGGCAGGGGCGTATTGGTTTGCGCGTTATGGCTCTGTCGAAATTGATTTCCGCAAAACCCCGCGCGCGCCGTCTCGTCAGCGTGATGGCGGCTTTCGGGATTTTGCTTCAGAGCCTGATCCCGATGCAGGCAATGGCTGTTGCACCCGCCTCCGATGCATCGGAACTGCTCGCCGGTAAAGTCGCCATTTGTTCACCATTTGGCGTCACCTATGTTGAGGTTGAGCCGGGTGAGCAAGCGCCGGCACCGGTACAGCCTGCCCATAGCGGCTGCATCGATTGCTGCCCCTGCACAATTTCTGTCTTGCTGGCCGCCGGTGGCGCCTATGGTTGTACGTTTTCTTCTGGAACGGCGATCTCGGCAATCACAGCAAAAAGTGCCGCGCTGCAACGTCTGGCGCTGGCAAGACACGCCCCCCGCGCACCTCCCGCCGCCTAAGCAAACCCAAAAAACGAAAACCAAACGGCTGCGCGTAATGCGGCAGCCACCTGCTTGCTTAGGGAGTTTCCTTTGACGACGTATTCTGCGGCGACGGCCGCGATTTTAAGCCTTTGTTTGACTTCAGCTGCCATGGCTGACGCAACCCACGATCACGGCTATCCGGATCGCCCGGACAGTCACGCCCCGATCGGTGTGATGGGTGATCACACCCATCCGAAGGGAGAGTTCATGCTGTCTTATCGCTATATGCATATGGACATGGAGGGCAATCGGGCTGGATCGAACAGCATCAGTATTGAAGACACGCTGGCGCAGTTCCCGGTTTCGCCTACGGTCATGACCATGGATATGCATATGTTCGGTGCGATGTACGCCCCCACCAATTGGCTCACCGCCATGGTCATGGTGCCGTATATTGAAAAGGATATGGACCATGTCACTCGTATGGGCGGCACGTTCACGACCCGCACGAAGGGCGTCGGTGACGTAAAGCTGAGCGGCCTGATCAGCTTGATCAATACGCCGGACCATAATTTGCACCTCAATGCCGGCATCAGTTTCCCAACCGGGTCTATTGGCGAACGCGGTGCGATTCCCATTAATCCGGATGCCCAACTGCCCTATCCGATGCAGATCGGTTCCGGCACCTATGACCTGATGCCGGGCATTACTTATTCTGGCCGCGCGGAAACCCTGTCCTGGGGCGCGCAGCTCAGCGGTGTCATTCGACTCGATACCAATAGCCGTGGTTACTCGCTGGGAGACCGGTTTCAGGCAACGGCCTGGGGCGCGGTCAAACTGGCGGAATGGATCAGCATATCGCTCCGCGTCGCCTATGAACATTGGGGCAATGTCGATGGTGCCGACCCTGAACTCATGCAGGGGCTGGTGCAAACCGCGCGGCCGGACTTTCAGGGGGGAGATCGAATCGACCTTGGCTTTGGCATCAATCTGTTGGGTCAGGACGGGCTTCTGAAAGGCCACCGTATCGGCCTGGAATTCATCCTGCCGGTTTATCAGAACTTGAACGGGATCCAGATGGAACGTGACTGGAGCATCACGGTCGGCTGGCAGAAGGCCTTTTGATCCGGACCCGTTCTAAAAACAGGTCAGGGTCACTGCCTTGTCTCTCCCCCTCTTCGCGGGCAAAATGTGTGCGTGAGATAGGGGGAGAGTGTTGGTCATGAAGATTGAGTCGGTTCTGCAGGAAAAGGGTCGCGACGTCATCACCATCAGCCCCGGCGCCAAAGTTGCAGATGCCGTCGATACCATCCACAAACGCCGCATCGGCGCCCTGGTCGTTACCGGCGGTGATGGCGGGGTTCTTGGTATCTTTTCCGAGCGCGATGTCATGGACGGGCTCGCGAAACATGGTGCACGGACGCTTTCAACTGAAGTGCGCGAAAACATGACCGAACTGGTTCACAGCTGCACGCGGTCAGACACGGTCGTCGAGGTCATGGGCATGATGACCCGCCGCCGTATTCGTCATATTCCGGTCGTCGAGCGGAGCGAGCTGCTGGGCCTGGTCAGTATTGGCGATCTGGTTAAAGCCCGTATCGCCGAGACCGAGTCCGAGGCCGAGGCGCTGAAAGAGTACATCGCTACCGGATAACAGTTCTCGTCACGGCTCTTCTTATATGGAACCATGATCGCAACACATCGCGTTCAAAGGCTCCTCCATGATTGATCTCTATTCCGCTTCGACCCCCAATGGCTGGAAGGCTTCCATCGCGCTGGAAGAACTGGCGCTGCCGTACGAACTGCACCGGATCGATCTGGGGGCAGGGGAGCAGAAGGCGCCCGATTATCTGAAGATCAACCCGAACGGCCGCATTCCCACGATTGTTGACCGGGACGCGGGCGATTTTGCGGTCTTCGAGTCGGGGGCGATTCTGGTCTATCTGGCGGATAAAACCGGCCGGCTGATGCCCACCGATTCGAAAGGCCGGTCGCTGGTCATGCAATGGCTGATGTTCCAGATGGGCGGTGTCGGACCGATGCAGGGTCAGGCGAATGTCTTCATCCATTCGGCGCCGGACGCAATTCCCTTCGCCATCGACCGATACAGAGATGAGACCAGACGACTCTATGAGGTGCTGGATACGCGGCTGCGTGAGGCAGAGTTTCTCGCCGGTGATCTCTCTATCGCCGATATCGCGACGTGGCCATGGGTATCGCTGCATGCCATTGCCGGCGTGGAAATTGAGGATCTGCCTGGGCTGACGCGTTGGGTCGATGTGCTGGCGGCGCGGCCGGCCTTTATCAAAGGTGTTGAGGTTACGCCGTTGCCCGCCGAAATCCTGGAGCGCATGGCCCAGAGCGAGCGGCTTTCCTAGGCAGTCTTGAACGCTTTTTCCGGCTCCCTATTTGTGGTATCATCAAGTTTCGCGCCGGGGCCATCCGCGCCGTTTTTCGGGTGGCCAAAAAACGTGTCATTTTTTTGAAAAAACACGTTTGACAAGGTTCGGGGAGCCGCCTATAACGCGCCTCCCACGACGCGGCGGGACGCGCTGAGAAATTGGCACCGAACGTCGCGTTGTTTTTTGATCTTTGACATTGTGGTTTTTTAGAAGGGAATTGTGGGCGGCGGTCTGCCGCGCACAATTCAACCAAGCCAATGATTTAGACTTCGGTCTTGATCATAGGCGCTTGTGATGTGCGCAGGTTCTTGGAAAACGTCTTTCGAGACGGTTTCTTATATCAAACTTGAGAGTTTGATCCTGGCTCAGAACGAACGCTGGCGGCATGCTTAACACATGCAAGTCGAACGTGAAGCCACCTTCGGGTGGTGGAAAGTGGCGGACGGGTGAGTAACGCGTAGGAACTTACCCAGGGGTACGGAATAACTCAGGGAAACTTGAGCTAATACCGTATAATGGCTTCGGCCCAAAGATTTATCGCCCCTGGATAGGCCTGCGTCGGATTAGGTAGTTGGTGGGGTAACGGCTTACCAAGCCTACGATCCGTAGCTGGTCTGAGAGGATGATCAGCCACACTGGGACTGAGACACGGCCCAGACTCCTACGGGAGGCAGCAGTGGGGAATATT
>JANQQJ010000018.1 GCA_028284945.1 Alphaproteobacteria bacterium
AGTGGATACCGGTTTTCCGTCCGATCCCGCTCTAACTTGTTGAATCTAGATCACGTTTATCGGTTTAGGTGAACCCACCTAAACCGATCGTGATCTAGGTCGCGCTCAGGTCAAGAACTCGCCGCCGCAGACGATCTCAGCGCTTGCGCCCTCAAATGCGTCGCCGATTGGCTCATATTGTCCGCCGAGATGCTGGGCAAGAAACAGTTCAGCGGCAACAATGGACGACATATGGTTTTCAGCGCGCAACAAAACGTGCCCTTCGTCGGGATAGACCAGATAAGTCACCGGAATGTCTCGTTGCTGCATTGCATCGACAATCTGGTCTGATTCCTGGCGCTTGCAGCGCACGTCGTTGGCGCCATGCACGAGCATCAGCGGGTTCATGATGTTGTCCACGTAACTGATTGGTGAACGCGACAGCAAGAAGGCTTGCCCCTCTTCGGTTGCGTTATCACCCACCCTGACCTTCATCACGCTGTTCCAACTTCTCCAATATGGCGGCGCCGAATCCAGCATCGTCACCAGATTGGAAATGCCGACCATGGCGATCCCACAGGCAAAGACGTCCGGCGTCATGGTCATGCCGACCAGCGCGGCATAGCCGCCGTAACTCCTACCCATTATCGCGACCTTGTCCCGGATGGCGATCCCCTCGGCCACAGCCCATTCAACCGCGTCGACCAGATCGTCGTGCATATGCCCGCCCCACTCCCGGTCAGCGGCATTGATGAACGATTTACCAAAACCGGTGGAGCCCCGGTAATTGACAGACAGAACCGCATATCCCCGGTCCGCGAGAAGTTGATGCAGCGGATTGAACCCCCAGACATCGCGCCACCAGGGGCCGCCGTGAACCAGTAGGACCATCGGGAGGGGTTGGTCAGGCCGCATATTGCCGTCAGCGCTAGAGGCATTTGGCAGTGTCAAATAGCTGGGGAGAGACCACTCGTCGCGCGCCGGAATTTCGATGGGCTGCATCTTGGTCAGCGGCAATTTTTCGATATCTGGACGGTGGGAAAAAAGAAACGCGACCTCTCCCATTACGCGGTCGTAGTGATAGTAGCGGATAGGGCCATCATCGATCATGTACTGCACAGTCCATTGGCGATCGTCATCACTGCGGCTGAGGATGGAGACCTCTCCGGCCTGGACCCTGCGAAGAGTATCAAAATCGCGCTCAAACGTCGGGTCGAGAATCTGCCACTCCCTAATTGACCGAGAGAACGCGGCGGCCTGCACCCTGCCATCAAGCGGGCTCAACAGCACCTCATGCACATCCGAATTGTTCGTCGCCGCAAGAGTGCTGCGCGCGCCGGTTTCCAGGTCGGTCTCGATCAGTGCAGCGGTATCACGGCCCCTGCAGTCGCTTGAATATTCGAACCGGCCGGTATGATCGAAGCCAAAGTGCCGCCAAGACATACAATCCTCAAGCGGCATCCGCAGAACCTCTGAATAGTCACCCTGCCCGTCTATGCGGTGGCATGTGTCGCTGCCGTCATCCTCGGTGACGAAACCCAGGCGGGGGACTAATGAATGGTCAGCTGCGATGGAGCTGAACCGATCGTTTTCCAGCACCAGGTCGAGTTGACCGGTCGTGATGTTGGCGCGGTAGAGATCGTGAAACACCGGATCACGCTGATTGATCGCCAGCAAAATCTGATCGGGAAACCGGCGGCTCCGCTGGTGCACATAGGCCGACACACCATCAAAGGGCGTAAGATCGAGTGCCTGTCCACCATGCACATCGACGGAATAGATGTGCCAATTCTCATCGCCGCCCACGTCCTGCGGATAAAGAATATGGCGGCTGTCAAAACCCCAGAAACACTCAAAGATTGGCCGCTTTTGATCGTTGGTCACCGGACGTGCGGCACCCGGGTCGCCAAGCGGTGCGACCCAGATATTGACCACGCCATCAAGCGGGGCCAGGTAGGCCAGCATAGAACCGTCAGGACTAACGGTCGGATTGAGCCTCTCTGGCGGGGCTAGCAACAAACGGCGCGGAATCATTTCGCAATACGGCTTATCGGCAGGAAACAAGGGTTAACATGCTGAAACAGAAGTCTCTCATTCTACACCGCCAAGATCCCTCCAGATACACCGGATACAGTGGACACTGCCTATGCACAGGCGTATCCTAAGGGTTGACGAGCGCGGCCCTCGGGAGTTGCCGCGCTTTTGCACGTTCACAACACTTAGGAGAGACCTTCATCGCTAGACCACCAATGACGGCGCCGCCAAGCAAGAAAGGACCGCGCGCGAACAGAGATATTCAAGTACCCAAAGTTCGGCTTATTGATGCCGAAGGTGAAAATCACGGTGTTGTCGATATTGACACCGCCATCCGGGTCGCCCGCGAAGCCGGGCTGGACTTGGTAGAGATCGTTCCGAACTCCGATCCGCCCGTCGCCAAAGTGCTGGATTACGGTAAGTTCAAGTACGAGGCGCAAAAGAAAGCGAACCTCGCCCGTAAAAAGCAGAAGACGGTCGACGTCAAAGAAATCAAGATGCGTCCGAATATCGACGAGCATGACTATCAGGTCAAAATGCGGTCGATGCACCGGTTTTTCGACGAAGGCGACAAGGTAAAGGTGACCCTGCGGTTCAGGGGCCGCGAGATGGCCCATCAGGACCTGGGCGCCAAAGTGCTTGAGCGGGTCCGCGACGATTTAACGGAAATCGCCAAGGTGGAGAGCTTTCCCAAAATGGAAGGCCGCCAAATGACCATGGTGATGGCCCCGAAGTAGTACCTACCATTATGCCCGTTCGCCCTGAGCGTGACCCTGAGCTTGGCGAAGGGGAACAGTCGAAGGGTTGTTCCGAACGGGCCTGACGTATGGAATAAAGCCGTTCGCAAGTAGCCTTCGACAGGCTCAGGCCGAACGGCTTTTCTGCTTTAGCACCCGTTGCGCTAAAACCGCTCGGCTCTTAAGCCTTTTTCCGCCAACATCGCGATCACACTGTCCGGCCCAACCAGATGCGCCGCGCCGACAATAATGAAATAGGTGCCGCCTTCTGCCAAAAACCCGTCGATCTGGTTGACCCAATCCCGGTTTCGATTGGTGATCAGCGCCGCATAGACCTGTTCATAGCCCGCGATATCCTCCATCAGAATGGCTTCCAGTGCCGCGGTATCACCGGAGCGCCAGGCATTTACAATATCGTCAAGGAACTGGCTGTCGTCGTCCAGATAGCGCAGTGTATCCAGCAGCAGCGCATCCGGGTCAGCGGTAGAGAGCGAATCCAGGGCGTCAAGCTGCTGCTCCAGCGTCTCAAACGCCAAAACCCGGCGGCCTGACATCTTGGCCCGTGATTGCAGCACGCTGTCGACCCCCAAGTCAGGCTCAAACCCGTTGGAGACCATGTATCCGGCCTGCAGCATCAGGCCGGCATACCAGGGTTTGAAGCGATCCAGCATCGCCATCGGTAACCCCGCTGCCGGTGCAATGGCTGCCACCTGGTCATAGGTCGAAGGCGCAATCTTGTCGGCCAGGGCCTCACCCTTGGGCAATAATGCGCGTTGTTGCATCATCATGAACACGTCCGGCCCGGCCATTTCGGCTTCATCGATCTCGAAGATCACCGTCTCTGCTTCGGATATCGCCATCTCGACGCGCTCGTCTTGCCAGTCGGCCTCTTTGGGAAGGATGTGGAACGATCCCAGGAAGTAAATTGTCGCGCTCAGCGTATCGAGGCGCCACATCGCCGGCCCCTCTGCACGCAAGGGTGACGGCACTGACGCCATGCTGACGAGCAAAATCAGGCATGTGGCCCAAAACTTATGTCTCATATCATCTGTCTTTCTATGCCCAATGGCGTCTTGCATCGGCAGCACACCAGCGCTATAACCCGCCGCCTGAGTGGCCCGGCCGGAAAAGGGCATGCCGTGGCTGCTCGCAAAACGCTTCAAAGACCACACTAATCAAAGGAAAGCAAAATGCCCAAGATGAAGTCCAAGTCGGGCGCGAAGAAGCGATTCAGCTTCACCGCCAGCGGCAAGGTCCGGGCGGGCCAGGCCGGCAAGCGCCACGGCATGATCAAGCGCACCAATAAACAGATCCGCAACAAGCGTGGGACGACGATTCTGTCGGACGCCGATGCGCGGATCGTCAAAAAATTCCTTCCCTACGGTTAAGGAGAGCGCAGCATGTCACGCGTTAAACGCGGCGTTACAACGCACGCCCGCCACAGAAAAGTCATCAAGGCTGCCAAAGGCTATTATGGCCGCCGCAAGAATACCTTCCGCGCCGCCAATCAGGCGGTGGAGAAGGCTGGTCAGTACGCCTATCGCGATCGCCGGGCCAAGAAGCGCAATTTCCGGGCGCTCTGGATCCAGCGGATCAATGCGGCTGCACGCGAGCATGGCCTGACCTATTCTCGATTTATGAACGGGCTCAAGATCAGTGGTATCGAGCTCGATCGTAAAGTTCTCGCCGATATCGCCGTTCGCGAGCCCGAGGTCTTCAAGACCCTCGCCGGTCAGGCGCAGGACGCGCTCGGGAAGGCCGGCTGAACGGAGCTTCCGGTTACGCGTTAGAACGTTTCGGATAAAGGGGGCTCCAGGCCCCCTTTTTCTTAGGGAAATCGATATGCAGGACATTGACGCACTCCGAGATGAATTACTGGCACAGGTGGACGGTGCCACAGATGAAGCCGCACTCGAATCCATCCGCGTGGCCGCACTCGGCAAGAAAGGCTCAATCAGCGCGCTGATGCGCGGGCTGGGCAAGATGACGCCTGAAGAACGCCAAACGGCGGGACCGGCGCTCAACGGCCTTAAGAACGAAGTCGATGGCGCGATCCGGGCGGCCAAGGCCCGGCTGGAAGATGCCGCGCTGGACGCTCGTTTGGCCCGGGAAACCCTGGATATGACGCTGCCGGTGGCGCCGGAAGACCGTGGCACCATTCATCCGGTCAGCCAGGTCATCGACGAGATCACAGAGATTTTCGCCGCCATGGGGTTCCAGGTCGCCGAGGGCCCGGACATCGAAGAAGACTTCTATAATTTCACCGCGCTCAACATTCCGCCCGAGCACCCTGCCCGGCAAATGCATGACACGTTCTATCTGCCGGAGCGTCCTGACGGTACGCGCAAGGTGCTGCGCACCCACACTAGTCCGGTGCAAGTGCGGACCATGCTGAATTCAAAGCCACCTTTGCGCATCATTGCACCTGGCCGGACCTATCGCTGCGATTCAGACCAGACGCATACACCGATGTTCCATCAGGTTGAAGCACTGGTGGTCGACGAGGCCACCCATATGGGGCATTTGAAAGGCTGCATCGAAGCCTTCTGCCGCGCCTTCTTCGAGGTCGATGAAGTCAAGATGCGCTTCCGGCCCAGTTACTTCCCGTTCACTGAGCCTTCGGCAGAGGTCGATATCGGCTGTAGCCGTAAAGGTGGCGAAGTCCGCATCGGCGAAGGCGACGACTGGCTGGAAATCATGGGCTGCGGTATGGTTCACCCGAAGGTGCTGGAACATGGCGGCATCGATCCGGCCAAATATCAGGGCTTCGCGCTGGGCATGGGCCTCGACCGGATCGCGATGCTGAAATATGGCGCGCCTGATTTACGGGCGTTTTTCGACAGCGATCTCAGGTGGCTGCGCCACTATGGTTTCGCGGCACTCGATCTGCCGACTCTGGGACAGGGGATCAGCCGATGAAGTTCACCCTCTCCTGGCTAAAAGACCACCTCGAGACCGATGCGGATCTCGAAACCATCACCGACACGCTGACCGCACTTGGCCTTGAGGTCGAAGACGTCGAAGATCGGGGTGCCGAACTGGCCCCCTTCACGGTCGCCTATGTGGTCAAGGCCGAGAAGCACCCGGATGCAGACAAGTTGCAGGTCTGCGAGGTCGATACCGGAGACGGCATCGAACAGGTTGTCTGCGGCGCGCCCAATGCCCGCACGGGCATGAAGGGCGTTTTCGCCCGCAGCGGCTTGACCGTACCCGGCAATGGGATGCTGTTGAAGCCGACCAAGATCCGGGGCGTCGAATCAAACGGGATGTTGGTGTCAGAACGTGAAATGGGCCTGTCTGATGCCCATGAAGGCATTATCGAAATGCCCGATGATGCAGCTCTGGGCGTACCATTTGCGCAGATCCTGGGCCTGGACGACCCGATGATTGAGATTGCGATCACCCCCAACCGGCAGGATTGCCTGGGTGTTCGTGGCATTGCACGGGACCTTGCGGCAGCTGGCCTTGGTACGTTGAAGCCCGACCCCTATGGCGCGGTTGAGGGCACCTATACCAGCCCGGTCAATATTGAACTCAGGCTCGGCGAGATGGAAGCGCCCGCCTGTCCGGTCTTCACCGGGCGCTACATCAAAGGTGTCAAAAACGGGCCCAGCCCCGACTGGATGCAGCGGCGGCTGACGGCCATTGGCCTACGGCCGATTTCGGCCCTGGTCGATGTCACGAATTACATCTCTTACGACCGCGCCCGCCCCCTGCATGTTTATGACGCCGACGAGCTGACGGGGGACATTCATGTCCGGATCGCCAAGCAAGACGAAACCCTGCTGGCACTGGACGAAAAAGACTACACCCTGGCGGGCGAAGAATGCGTTATCGCCGATGACAGCGGCCCGATTGCGCTGGGCGGCGTGATGGGCGGCGTGGGCACCGGGTGCACCGAAGAGACCACCAATGTGGTGCTGGAGTCAGCTCTGTTTGATCCGCTGCGGACGGCCTATACAGGCCGCACGCTCAATATCGACAGCGACGCGCGCTATCGGTTTGAACGCGGAGTCGACTCTGACTACGTGATTGGTGGCGCGGAAGCCGCGACACGGATGATCCTGGACATGTGTGGCGGCGAGGTCAGCGAAATTGTTGTCGCAGGCGCCGTGCCCGACTGGGAACGGATCATCGACCTGCGGCCTGCGCGCGTCTCCGCGCTGGCCGGCATTGACGTGCCTGCTGCTGAAGCCGTGCGCATTCTGGAAAGTCTGGGCTTTGTGGTCGAGGAAATGGGCGACGTCATCCAGGTTCAGGTGCCCAGCTGGCGCGTTGACGTCGAAGGCGAAGCCGACCTGGTCGAGGAAGTCACCCGGGTCTATGGCTACAACGCCATTCCGGCTGTCCCCCTGCCCGCCCTGACGGACATCGTCACCCCCGCGGTCGACTTGCCGCAACGCCGCGTGCGTCAGGTACGTCGCTTGCTGGCCAGTCGCGGCCTGCATGAAGCCATCACCTGGTCGTTCGTCTCGTCTAAGTACGCCGCACTGTTCGGCGGCGGCGATCCGGCTACAATTCTGGAGAATCCAATCAGCAGTGAATTGGACGCCATGCGCCCGAGCATGTTGCCCGGCCTTCTAGAAGCGGCTGGCCGCAACATGGACCGGGGATTCGGCGGCGCCAATCTGTTCGAGGTCGGCCCGCAATTCGCCGGGGATATGCCGGAGGATCAGTCCACAGTCGCAGCCGGGCTACGCGCGCTATTGCAGCACCGCCGTCACTGGCAGGAATCGGCACCGCCCATGCTGGCGCTCGACGCCAAGGCCGATGCCTTGGCAGCGCTTGAAGCTGTCGGGGCGCCGGTCGCCAATCTGCGGGTCGCAACCGAGGCGCCCGACTGGTATCACCCGGGCCGCAGCGGCGCCCTGATGCTTGGGCCAAAGACAGTGCTGGCGCATTTCGGTGAATTACACCCGCGCATCCTGCGGGAAATGGATGTGCGCGGCCACGCCGGTGCGTTCGAGGTCTATCTGGACAATGTGCCCGCGCGGGCGCGCAAACGGACTTCGCGGCCGGCGCTCAATGCATCGGACTTGCCCGCGGTCGAACGGGATTTCGCCTTTGTCGTCGAGACGGCCGTGGCCGCACAGGACCTGCTGGCCGCCGCCCGTGGCGCCGACAAAGCGCTGATTGAAGATGTCTCGTTATTCGATCTCTATGAAGGCGAAGGTCTCGGTGACGGAAAGAAATCGCTGGCGATTTGCGTGCGCCTGCAACCTATCGAAAAGACGCTGACCGACGCCGAGATTGACGCGGTCGCCGACAAGGTCGTCGCCGCGGTTGCCAAGGCCACCGGTGGCACGCTGCGGGGGTAATGGAAGAAAAAGTGAATTGCCGAAATTAAGAAAGAAAGAGTTCGAAGAGTGGCACGCGAAAATTCTCGCTTTTGACGAGGATTATAGTCCCCACGACCCTGAGGGCTTGGCTTGCATCACACTGGATGGCAGACAGTACACTCGTAGACATCTGCTCACCTTGATCAAGGGTGGTGCGAGCAACTGGAACGAATGGAAAGCATCGCTTCCAGCAAGTCATTGGCGGTACCGGTACACTAGTTGGCTCCCAGGCTACGTAGCCAAAATGCATGCTGCCGACCTGCGACGGACAAAACTGTCTCGTGCGAACTTGTCAGGCATCGACTGGACAGGCTCAAAGTTCACACAAGCAAAGCTACGCGAGATCGTCTGCGATATGTCCGCCAATGGTACTTTCGAAAGACATCCCATATTTGACCAGTGTGACTTTAGAAGCGCTGATCTTACGGTAGCGCGCCTTAATGGTGCCTCAATAAAGTTTGCAAATCTGAATAGAGCCGAGTTAAACGGCACGTTCCTCGGCAGAGCTGACCTATCGCATTCAACCCTCTACAAGGCCCTGGTTGCCGCGCGATTTAGAGAAACCAAACTCGAAAACACGAACTTTGAAGGCGCGCATATTTGGTTGTCTTCATTTGTAGAAACTGACCTAACGAAAGCATCAAACCTCGATCGTGCTGAGTATTACGGACAAAGCTCGATTGATACAGAAACGCTTAGAAAATCGTTTTCAGTTAGCCGACAATTCTTCCGCGGCTGCGGAGTGGACGAGACTCTAATCGAGTACCTTCCTTCAATGTTTGAAGGCGCAATTCAGATGTACACGTGCTTTATCAGCTACTCTGCCAAGGACAAGAAGTTCGCAGACCGCCTCTACAAGGATCTGCAGGCTGCCGGCGTGCGTTGCTGGTACGCTCCACAGGACCTACCGATCGGAGCAAGAATCCGAGACGGCATAGATCAAGCGGTTAAGCTGCATGACAAGGTCATCCTCGTCCTTTCCAAGAACTCGATTGAGTCTCATTGGGTCGAACAGGAGGTTGAATCCGCTTATGAACGGGAGCGGAATGAGAATTCCGAGGTCCTACTGCCGATCATGATAGACAATTCCGTGATGAAACATGATCGCGCCTGGTCAAGCCATTTGCGTCGATCGCGGAACATTGGGGACTTTAAGCGCTGGAAGAACCTCGACACCTATGAAGAGGAGCTCGAGAAACTACTTTCCAGCGTTCGACTTCCCTAAGGCCAACTTCCCTTGGCACGGCCTCTTGAGCAGGGTAAAACCCGCCGCAATGACCACCCAGAACAACATCCGCAATTTCGCGGTGATCGCGCATATCGATCACGGCAAATCGACGCTCTCGGACCGCCTGATTCAGGAGTGTGAGGGGCTGACCGACCGTGAAATGAAGGACCAGGTGCTCGATACCATGGATATCGAGCGCGAACGCGGCATCACCATCAAGGCGCAGACCGTCCGCCTGATGTACAAGGCCGAAGATGGGAAAACCTATCAGCTCAACCTGATGGACACGCCCGGCCATGTCGACTTCGCCTATGAGGTCAGCCGGTCACTGGCGGCCTGTGAAGGCTCGATCCTGGTGGTCGATTCAAGCCAGGGCGTCGAGGCACAGACCCTGGCCAATGTCTATCAAGCGATCGACAACGACCATGAGATTATCCCTGTTCTGAACAAGATCGACTTGCCCGCCGCTGAGCCGGAACGGGTACGCGAACAGATCGAGGATGTGATCGGGTTGGACGCGTCAGGCGCGATTCCGGTGTCCGCCAAGACCGGCGAGGGCGTGCGCGCATTGCTGGAAGAGATCGCCATGCTGCTGCCACCACCGCAAGGTGACCGCGACGCACCCTTAAAGGCCATGTTGGTAGACAGTTGGTATGACCCCTATCTGGGTGTGATGATCCTGGTACGGGTCAAGGATGGCGTCCTGAAAAAGGGCCAACAGGTGCGCATGATGGCCGCCAAGACCACGCACACCATCGAGCGAGTTGGCATCTTTACACCCAAGCAGGAAATCGTCGACGAACTGGGCCCCGGCGAGATGGGCTTCATCACGGCCGCCATCAAGGAGGTGGCTGATACCAATGTCGGTGACACAATCACCGAGGAAAAGCGCCAGGCCGAAGAGGCCCTGCCGGGCTTCAAACCCAATCAGCCGGTGGTGTTCTGCGGCCTCTTCCCCACCGACGCCGCTGAATTTGACGATCTGCGCGAAAGCCTGGCCAAACTGCGCCTCAACGACGCCAGTTTCGAGTTCGAGATGGAGACATCGGCGGCGCTGGGCTTCGGGTTCCGCTGCGGGTTTCTGGGTCTGCTCCACCTGGAAATCATCCAGGAGCGGCTGGAACGCGAGTTCAATCTGGACCTGATCACCACCGCGCCCAGCGTGGTCTATAAGATCGCCATGACCGACGGCAGTGAGATCGAACTGCACAACCCGGCAGACATGCCCGACGTGGTCAAGATCGATCACATCGACGAGCCGTGGATTAAGGCGACCATTCTGGTTCCCGATGAATATGTCGGTGCCGTTCTGAAACTCTGCGAAGACCGGCGCGGCATCCAGCAGGAGCTGACCTATGCCGGCACCCGCGCCATGCTGGTTTACCGCCTGCCGCTCAACGAAGTGGTGTTCGATTTCTATGACCGGCTGAAATCCGTCAGCCGCGGCTACGCCAGTTTCGATTACCAGTTGGACGGCTACGAGACCGAGGACCTGGTCAAAATGTCGCTACTGGTCAATGAAGAACCGGTCGATGCGCTGTCCATGATTGTCCACCGCGGTCGAGCCGAAATGCGCGGCCGTGCCATGTGCGAGAAACTGAAAGAGTTGATCCCGCGCCAGCTGTTCAAGATTCCCATCCAGGCGGCCATCGGGGGCAAGGTGATTGCCCGTGAAACCATCAGCGCCATGCGCAAGGATGTGACCGCAAAGTGTTATGGCGGCGATGTGACCCGCAAACGCAAATTGCTTGAAAAGCAGAAGGCGGGCAAAAAGCGCATGCGCAGCTTCGGCAAGGTGGATATTCCGCAAGAAGCGTTTATCGCCGCGCTCAAAATGGACGACTAGATCACGATCGGCTTGGTTGGATGCACCTAAACCGATAAACGTGATCTAGAGTCAACAATTTAGACCGGGATCGGACGGAAAACCGGTATCCACTTTTCCTGATCCCGCTCTAGGGCAAATACGCATTCCGCGTGACAGGTGCACCATGTCACGGCAAACTTGTTAGCGTTTACGAGGCCACGCAATTTTGAGATGAACATGCGGGAGCGAGCCTATGCGCCTTAGCTCTTTCTTGGCAATTTGCCTGTTGGCCCTGGCATTCACCCAACCCGCAATTGCGGGGTACAAAGACAACCTCCGTGCCGGCATTGCAGCCAATGAACGTGGCGATCATGCTGCAGCAGTCGACTACCTTACGCGCGGCCTGCGCAGAGCGCCGTCTAGTATCGATCCACATCTGCGTTCTGCCGCCTATACCCTGAGGGCGGAGAGCTATCGGAAGCTCGGAAGATACGACCTGGCCATTCAGGATAATTCAACACTGATCGCCCTGTACCCAGATCAGCCCCGATACCGGGTCAGGCGTGGCCTACTCCAAGAGATTTCCGGGGATTGCGCTTCGGCCATCAAGGACTTCACCGAAGCAATAAGGCTTCAGCCTGAGGAGGCGGATGCGTTGACCGGACGTGGCCGCTGTTACGAATTGCAGAAAAACAATGATCTGGCGTTTGCTGACGTCAATCGCGCCCTCGCCATCAACCCGGACCTGGTCCCCGCACTGGTGCTTAGAGCTGAACTCTATTTTGAAGCTAACAACGACCCTGAGGCTGCGAAAGCCGATGCGGCCAGAGCTGTCTCGCTCGATCCCAACTACGCCTCTGCAAACACGTGGCTTGGGATTGGACATGTTTTTGTGGACAGTTGGGAGAGTGCGCTTCCTTTCTTTAACGCGGCTTTGCGGCTCAATCCCAGAGATTCTCTGGCGTTGAACTACCGCGCCGAAATCCTGAAACGCCAGGGGGATTTAGAAGGTTCGCTTGCAGACCGCAACACGGTTCTGGAGATCTATTCACCGACCGCGTTTGCATATTCCGAGCGCGGGGCCGTCCTGACCTCGCTCGGGCGGCTGGGTGAGGCAATTGCCGATCTCACCCGCGCTACCGAGATGGCGCCAGACGACGCAGAACATTGGGCCCGGCTTGGCCTTGCTCGGGAAAGACAACGCCAATTTGAGCCCTCTATCGAAGCATATTCTGAAGCGATCCGGCTGCAGCCGGATAATGAGGCCTATCTGATCCGCCGGGCCGTCGCCTATCACGACTTGGGGCGCTACGCGGATTCCAATCACGATTTAAACAAGGCCATTTCGCTGACACCGGACTATTGGCTTCCCTATCATGAAAGGGCGTTAAACCAGATGGCGCTGGGGAACAGTGAAGAAGCGTTTGCCGACCTTGCCCGGGCCATGGAACGGGGACCCCAGCAGCATCTGCCCCTCTATGTCAGGGGAACTTTCCACTACAGGCAAGATAACGTCCCGCGCGCGATTGCTGACTTCAACCGCGCTCTTGAACTGAACCCTCGTTTTGCGCCGGCACATTTCGAACGCGGCAAGATATATGACGAGGGGGGAATGACCGACCTGGCCTATCTCGACTATTCCGAGGCGATCGAACTGAACCCCCGCCATGCGCACGCGTATTCCAACCGCGGCTTTATCTATTTCGGCGGTGGGTCAATTGACCGGGCCCAGGCCGACTTCGACAAGGCCATTGAAAATGCGCCAAATGTCGGCGAATTCTATGCCTATCGCGCACTCACCTATAACGAACTCGGCGAACCCGACCGGGCGCTGACCGACCTCGATAGGGCCCTGGAACTTACCGAATCCTGGCATACGGAAAAGACCGAAAGAGCATTCGCGTATTTCCTGAAGGGCGAGCATGACCAGGCCCTGGCCCAAATAGATCACGCCCTCGAAGTGGCGCCCAACTATCCGCGCGCCCATCGAATCCGCGGCAACATCCGTTTCGCGATGGGCATGCAAGACGAAGCGAGACAGGATTTCAACAACACGCTGGCGCTGAAGCCGGACGACCCGGAGGCATTATTCGGACTGGCCTACCTGGCGCTCGTCGCCGGCGACTGGGCGGCGGCCGCAACCGGATTTGAAGAGATCACGGTGCTGGCTCCGTGGCACCATAGGTCGCTCAACAACCTCGCCTATGTTTTGTGCTGCGCGCCCGACCCGGCACTTCGCGACGGAACACGGGCGGTGGAAATCGCACAGCGCGCCATCGCGCTCTTTGGCGACGCGGTCTACTACGACACGTTGGCTGCGGCCTATGCCGAAACCGGCGACTTCGGCAAAGCGATCGAAAACGCGAAAATCGCCGTGGACACGTTTCGCAGATTTGGCCCGGAAGACCTGCTCAAGGAGGCCGAAACTCACCTCCGGCTATTCGAAGCCGGCCAGCCATATCATGCAAGTGCCGGCGTAGAATAAGGCGGCACATTACAACGTGCCAAATGCTTGTCACCCCATCGCATTTAACTATAGTGCGCTCCCGGAGGGGTGGCCGAGCGGTTTAAGGCGCACGCCTGGAAAGCGTGTTGGGGCGCAAGCCCCTCGAGGGTTCGAATCCCTTCCCCTCCGCCACCTTCAACCCATTGATTTATATATTTTTTTGGTTTTCCGCCTGTCCAAAATGGCAGCGACATTTCCAGGGGTTACCAGCGCGCTCAAAGTGGACGCGATCCGTGGGAGACCGCAATCCGACCAAGAACTTAGGTCCTACGAGGCCAAAGTCTCCTATTCGACTTCCATGAGTGGCGCAAAAGCATCCAGCGCACCGCCCTAAATATCAGCAGCCGCGAAGCGCCCAGATCAAAATCGCATAATATGGATTACGAGAAGAGCGTAGCCGTCTGTCGGTCGACGTCTGTACTAACTGACGGACTCAGCCTGGAACGCAATCAGGCGGCCGCCTCCTCGTAAGGTAACGATTCTCGGCAGGAAACCCGATCAACAGCGACACTAGCACCCGCAAAGACCTCGCCGACACCAATGAGTATGGGCTGAGAGACGTCGAGGCCTGCGACCCCCTCCCCCAGTTTGGCCAGGGGTCCCCACCAGCGCTGTTCGGTTGATCTGGACGCAGCGGCAACGGCAACCGCCGGCAGGGAGGCGACGGCGCCTGCAGCCATCATATTGTCGGCGATCTGGGCCGCTGTCCCGCGCCCCATGTAGAATATGGTCGTTGCCCGACTGGACGCGATCGACTGCCAGTCCAAGCCCGCCGGTAACCGACCTTCCTTCGAGTGGCCGGTGACAAACCGGACGGATTGGGCAAAATCCCGGTGGGTCAGCGAGACGCCCAGAGAGGCAGCCATCGCAGCCGCTGCTGTGATGCCCGGCACCACCGAAACCGCAATGCCATGGCGCTCCAACATGCTGATTTCTTCACCCGCGCGGCCAAAAACCATGGGATCACCGGCTTTCAGCCGGACGACAGCCTTGCCCTCGCGCGCAAACCGGACCATCAGGGCATTGATGTCGTCCTGACGGCACGACCGCCGGCCACCCCGCTTACCGACTGCGAGTTTTCTGGCCGAGTCCCGGACGAATGCGAGCACCTCGTCCGACACCAGCGCGTCATAGAGCACGACGTCGGCGGCCTTAAGCGCCTTTACAGCCTTCAAGGTCAGCATTTCAGGGTCGCCCGGGCCGGCCCCGACGAGGGTTACAGACCCCCATTCAGACAGATTCTTTGACTTTGGCGGCATCGATGATCCTTTGGATTTCCGGGCGGCAGGAGCCGCAATTCGTGCCGGCGCCGAGTTTCCACCCGACCTCTTCGACCGTGGTGGGGCCCCCGGCCCGCAATTGTGCGATCTGGTTGATGCCCACAGCAAAACAGGCGCAGATTGTCGCGCCTTTATCAGGCGCATCATCGTCGGCCCCGCGGCCTGCCAAGACGGACGACCGCGACCGATTGTCTTCAAACGCTTGCGCGAGCAGGCCTGCGCCCCAGGACCTCGATACGGCGACGGGGCCGGGCGACGCGAAGAACGCGCCCTGCAGGTGCTTTCCATCAAACACCGCCGTGCGGAATTCGCTTCTGTCTGCAGCGCAATATGTCGGACTGCCTGTGATCTCTCCCGGCTCGCACTCGATTAACTCGGCAGCCAGGGCGGTCCAGTCGTCGGGTACCGTCTGCCCCGCGAGCTCGACACGCCACCCCTCATTCGCACGCGCAACAGCCCAATACTCGGCAGAAATCGTTTCTGGCCGGTCGCGGACGACAAGGAAACCGTACCAGGCCGCCCGAAACGGCCGGATCGAAACGGCGGTCCGCTTTGAGTCCGGCTGGCCCGATACCGGATCTGTCCGGGGTGGGACAAGCGCGTCAACACGGCCTGTCGCCGCATGAGCACCGGTCCAGTGGATGGGCACAAAGACAGACCCGGGGCGTTGGCTCTTCGTCAGCAACGCCCGGACGGTCACTAATCCATGCGGGCTTTCGACGGTGACAAGGTTGGCGTCGGCCACCCCGGCTTCATTGGCATCGGCTGGGTGGATTTCGACATAGGGTTCGGCAAAATGCTGCATGAGCCGGCCTGACCGGCCAGACCGGGTCATGGTGTGCCATTGGTCGCGGATACGTCCGGTGTTCATGGTCAGGGAATATCGGCTTGCTTTTGCCTTGCCACTGTCTGCGTGCGGCGTCGGCACAAATTGGGCCCGTCCATCTGCAGTATAGAAGCCGCCATCGCTGAAGAAGCGGCCGCCCTGGCGCGATTTGTCTGCGGTCAACGGCCATTGAAACGGCGCCAACACCTCGTAGTCATGACGCGTCAAGTCGCCGATCCCGGAAATGTCGAAGTCGCGGGCGCCGCCATTCTCTAGGCCTGACAGACGCGCATGCTCGTTCAGAATTTCAAATGGATGCCCATAGTCAAAGGCATGTTCAAACCCCATGCGGCGTCCGACCTGCGACAATTGCCACCAATCGGGGCGGGCATCCCCCGGCGGGGTCATAAAGGGCCGTTGCCGCGACACCCGCCGCTCTGAATTGGTCACCGTGCCGGCCTTCTCCCCCCACGCAGCAGAGGGCAACAGCACGTCCGCTGTTTCGGTTGTGTCGGTGTGCCGTTCGACATCGGACACGACAACGAAGTCGCACCTTAAGAGCGCGTCGCGCACACGATCGGCATTGGGCAGGCTGGCAACGGGGTTGGTCCCCATGATCCAGATGGCCTTGATGCGATCATCATGCACCGCCTCGAATAGCTCGACGGCTTTGAGGCCTGGTTTCTTGGACAGTTTGCGCACGCCCCAGAAGCGGCTCACCCGCCTGCGGTCGCTCCAGCTCTCTAGCTCCATATGAGCTGCCAACTGGTTCGCCAGGCCGCCCACTTCACGGCCACCCATGGCGTTGGGCTGCCCGGTGACCGAGAACGGCCCCATGCCCGGCCGGCCGATCCGGCCTGTTGCCAAATGGCAGTTCAGGATGGCGTTGACCTTGTCCGTACCGCTGGCTGATTGATTGACGCCCTGGCTGTAGACCGTGACCGAATAGGCAGTCTTGGCGAAGAGCTCATAGAATGCCTCGATATCCGACCGCACAAGCCCGGTTGCTTCGGCGACCCGGCTAAGCGACCACGGGCGCGCCACGCCCAGCGCCTCATCGAGCCCCTTTGTATGGGCGTGAACATAGGACGTGACGATCGACCCGGATGCCTCAAGGTGGGCGAGAAGCCCGTTGAAGAGCGCGACATCGGCGCCCGGGGCAATCGGCAGGTGCAGATCTGCAATGTCGCAGGTGGCCGTGCGGCGGGGGTCGATCACGACAACCTTGGTGCGGCGTTTCTCCCGCGCCTCAGCCAATCTTTGGTAAAGAACCGGGTGGCACCAGGCGAGGTTCGACCCGACCAGCACGACCAGGTTTGCGAGTTCAAGGTCCTCATAACAGCCGGGCACCGTATCGGACCCGAAGGCGCGCTTGTGCCCAGCGACCGAGGACGCCATGCAGAGGCGCGAATTGGTATCGATGTTGGCCGAACCGATGAAGCCCTTCATCAGCTTGTTGGCCACGTAGTAGTCCTCGGTCGTCAGCTGGCCCGAGACATAAAAGGCGACACTGTCGGGGCCATAGCGGTCGATGGCCGCTTTGAACCTGGACGCCACGAGATCAAGCGCGTCATCCCACTCTGAGCGCTTGCCACCAATCAGCGGATGAAGAAGCCGGCCGTCCAGCGAGAGGGTTTCGCCGAGCGCCGCCCCTTTAGAGCAGATGCGGCCGAGATTCGCCGGGTGATCTGGGTCGCCCGACAATGAAACCTGGCCATCCGTCGCCGTTTCGACAATCAACCCGCAGCCGACGCCGCAATAGGGGCAGGTTGTCTTGACCTTGCCGAACAAATCAGGTGACGCGTTCATGCGGCCTCGTCGATCAAGACGGTGAGATCCAAATGCACCCGCCCGTCTTCAACGCGTACCGGAATGGTCTGGGAACATCCCGCGTCAGGGCCGACGACCTCACCAGAGGCCAGATCAATCACCCAATTGTGCAGCGGGCAAGTCACCTGCTCGCCATGGACGATGCCCTGGCTGAGCGGCCCGGCCCGGTGCGGGCACCGGTCGACAAGCGCAAAGACCTTGCCGCCGGTGGTCCTGAAAACGGCGATATCGAAAGCACCGGCCTTTACGGTCCGCGCCCCGGCAACCGGAATGTCGTCTAACAAGCCGACGTCTTGCATGTTGCCCTCCCTCATTCGGCCGCCTGCGGAAAGGACAGGTCTTTCATGGCCTGGAACTCATGGGCGTCGCGGCCCCCGACCCGTTCCGCCCAGGGGTCCGTTTGGCTGAACTGCTGGGCGTAAACGAACCGCTGGAACAAGGCTTCCCGCGTCGCGATGTCGTCGACAACGGCCGCGCGGATCGAGTCGATGCCAACACGGGCGTGCCATTTGTAAATCCGCTCCAGATAGTGCCCTTGCTCACGGTAGAGCTGAACCAGGGCGGCGATGACCTCCAGCGCTTCATCTTCCGTGTCGACATGGCACAGCACTTCCGTACCCTTGATATCGAGACCCGCGGCACCGGCGAAATGGATCTCAAACCCGGAGTCGACACAGATCACACCGACATCCTTGCAGGTCGCCTCAGCGCAGTTTCGAGGACAGCCGGACACCGCCATCTTGACCTTGGCAGGCGTCCACGAGCCCCACATGAACTTTTCGATACGCACGCCGAGCCCCGTCGAATCCTGCGTACCGAACCGGCACCAATCTGTCCCGACGCAGGTTTTGACCGTCCGCAGCGCCTTGCCATAAGCGTGACCGGAGACAAGTCCCGCGGCGTTCAGATCGGCCCACACGGAAGGCAGGTCTTCCTTTTTGACCCCCAGCATGTCGATACGTTGGCCGCCGGTGCACTTCACCGTCGGGATGTCGAATTTATCGACCACATCGGCGATGGCCCGCAATTCCCTGGAATTGGTCAGGCCGCCCCACATGCGCGGCACCACGGAGTATGTGCCATCCTTCTGGATATTCGCGTGCACACGCTCATTGATGAAGCGCGACTGGTTGTCGTCGACATACTCCCCGGGCCAGGTCGACAGCAGATAGTAGTTGAGGGCCGGCCGGCATTTGGCGCAGCCTTCGGAGCTTTTCCACTCAAGCGCCTGCATCAGTTCCGGGATCGATTTCAGCCCCTTGGCGACGATCAACCGGCGCACGTCAGCATGTCCGAGATCGGTACAGCCACACATCGGTTGGACGGCGGCCGGGTTGTAGTCATCGCCCAAGGTCAGGCTCAAAAGCTGCTCGACGAGCCCTGTGCACGACCCGCACGACGCCGACGCCTTGGTGTGAGCGCGCACATCACCGAGCGACGATAGCCCTTGCTCGTCGATGGCCGTGCCGATCTCTCCTTTACAAACGCCGTTGCAGCCGCAGATTTCTGCGCTATCCGGTAAGGCTGCAACGGCCGCCATAGGGTCGAGTGCGGCTCCATCGGCATAGGCGGGACCAAAGATCAGCGTGTCCCGCATCTCGGATATGTCCGCTCTGTCGCGAATGAGCTGGAAGAACCAGGCGCCATCCGCCGTATCGCCATAGAGAACCGCACCGACGACCCGGTTCTCCTCGATGACGAGCCGCTTATAGAGGCCGGTGCGCGCGTCCCGGAGGACGATTTCGTCTCTGTCGTCGGCATCCGCGAAGTCGCCCGCCGAAAACAGGTCGATACCGGTGACCTTGAGCTTGGTGGCGAGCGCCTGGTCGGCGAAGCCCCCGTTTGGCGTACCTGCGAGGTCGTCGGCGAGCACATTCGCCATCTCATAGAGCGGCGCGACGAGGCCATAGACGTTGCCGGCAAATTCGACGCATTCGCCGACCGCGTAAATGTCAGGGTCGGACGTGCGCATGTGCTTGTCCACCAGGATGCCACGTCCGACATCGAGCCCGGCGCTCTTTGCCAGCGACGCGTTGGGACGGATACCGACCGCCATGACAACAAGCTTGGCCGGGATTTCAGTGCCGTCGTCCAGACGAACCCCGGAGACGTAGCCATCCCCCAGGATCGCCTCGGTATTAGCCCCGGTAATCACCCGTATGCCGCGCGATTCGAGTTCTCGTTTCAGCAGATGACCGGCGGCGGGGTCGAGTTGGCGTTCCATCAGGGTCGGCATCAGGTGCAGGACGGTGACGTCCATGCCCCGTTCCTTTAGGCCCGCCGCGGCTTCGAGCCCCAGGAGGCCGCCACCGATCACCACCGCCAACCCGCCCGACTGCGCGGCCAGCAGCATCGCCTCGACGTCGTCCATGTCACGGTAGGTCAGAACGCCCGGCAGGTTATGCCCCGGCACCGGGATGATAATCGGCTGGGAGCCGGTGGCGATGATCAGCTTGTCGTAGGGCTCGACCGTGCCGTCCTCGCCCTTGACCGATTTTGCTTGCCGGTCGAGCGCGACGACCCTGTTGCCTTTCAGCAGCCTGACCCCGTGACGCTCGTACCAGCCGTCGCCATGAATGACGATTTCCTCGTAGGATTTTTCCCCCGACAGCACCGGCGACAGCAGGATACGGTCGTAATTGGTGCGCGGCTCAGCGTTGAAGATGGTGACGTCATAGGCACCGGGCATGGCCTCGAACAGCCGGTCGAGGACCCGGCCAGGGGCCATACCGTTGCCGATGACGACAAGCTTTTCAGTCATCGTTTGAATCTCCCCTCGTTCACGCGGCTTTCGCCCTGTCAGGCTTGCCGCCGTCCTCGTATTCTTCAAGGAAGGTCAACAGCTCGTCGCGGTAGGCGTAATAGTCCGGGTGGTCGAGCAGCGCCTTGCGGCTTCGCGGCCGCGGGATATCGACCTCCATGATGTTGCCGATGCACGCCCGGGGCCCGTTGGTCATCATCACCACCCGGTCGGCCAGCAGGATGGCCTCGTCGACATCGTGGGTCACGCAGATGGCGGTAACCTGGGTGCGGGTCCACACCTCCATCAGCACTTCCTGAAGTTCCCAGCGGGTCAGTGAATCGAGCATGCCGAAGGGCTCGTCGAGCAGCAGCAGCTTGGGACTGAGCGCGAAGGCGCGGGCGATGCCGACCCGCTGCTTCATGCCGTTCGACAGTTCGCTCGCCAGCTTGTTCATGGCATCGGCAAGGCCGACACGGGCGAGGTAGTATTCGACGATGTCGCGCCGCTCGCCCGGTTGGGCGGTGGGATAAACTCGGTCGACGCCGAGCGCGACGTTCTCCCGCGCGGTCAGCCACGGAAAGAGCGAAGGCGCCTGGAACACCACAGCCCGATCCGGACCCGCGCCCGACACTTCCTTGTTGTCAAGGACAATGCCGCCATCGGTGATCGGGTTGAGGCCGGCTACCATGGACAGGACCGTCGACTTGCCGCAGCCGGAATGACCGATCAGCGAAATGAACTCGCCTTTTTTCATGATCAGGTCGAAGTCTTCGACGACGGTCAGCGGGCCCTTGGGCGTGGGATAGACCTTTGTGACCTTGCCGAATTCGACAAACCGACTGGTCAGAGGGCTGGCGGCGGCTTCCTGATAGGCAGGGGGCGGGCTCTGGGTGATGGGTGTCACGTTAGGCAGGGTTCGGTCATCGGCATCCGCCGCCTTCTCGCCACCGACATCCATCAAATACTGTGTAACCGCACCGCGCAGCGTCTTGAAGCGGCGGTCCGCGTTCATGGCGTGTCTTTCGCGAGGGCGCGGGATGTCGACCTTGAATTCCGGCCCCAAAGTGGCGTTCGGGCCAGGGTTGAGCGGGATGATCCGATCGGCGAGCAGGATCGCCTCGTCCACATCATTGGTGATCATGACGACGGTCTTCTTGTCCTGCGACCAGATCTGCTCGATCTCGTCCTGCAGCTTGGCGCGTGTTAGCGCATCGAGCGCTGAGAGTGGCTCATCGAGCAGCAGCACCTCCGGGCTCATGGCGAGCGCGCGGGCCACGGCGACACGCTGACGCATGCCGCCCGACAACTCCGCCGGCCGGCGATCGGCGGCGTGGGTGAGCCCCACCATATCGATGTAGTGACCGGTTCGGGCCTCACGGTCTGCCTTGGTGTCGGTCTTGAAAACTGCATCGACCGCGAGCGCCACATTGCCGTGCACCGTCAGCCAGGGCATCAGCGAGTAGCTCTGAAACACGACACCGCGATCCGGCCCGGGCTCGCCGATTGCTTCGCCCTTGAGGCGAACCGCGCCGCGATCCGGTTCGATCAGGCCGGCGATGATCGAGATCAGGGTCGTCTTACCGGAGCCCGAAAACCCGACAATGGCGACGAACTCACCCTCTTCAATTGACAGGGAAATATCCTTCAGCACTTCCGTGCGTTCAGGCCCCGTTCCGTAGTCTTTGCAGACACCATCCAATTCAAGAAACGCCATGACGCCACCTCATCGTTGCGCTGAATGGGTGAAGGCGGCCTGCAACGCCAGCATCAGCCGGTCGAGCAGGAAGCCGATAATCCCGATGGTGAAAACGGCCACCATGATCCGTGCCAACGACGAGGAAGAGCCGTTCTGGAACTCATCCCAGACGAATTTGCCGAGGCCCGGATTCTGCGCCAGCATCTCAGCGGCGATCAGCACCATCCAGCCGACACCCAGTGACAGGCGCAGACCGGTAAAGATGAGCGGCAGCGCCGATGGCAGTACCAGCTTGAAGACGGTCGTACGCCAGGGCAGCTGCAGCACCCTCCCCACATTGATCAGATCCTTGTCGATACTGGAAACGCCAACAGCCGTGTTGATCAAAGTCGGCCAAAGCGAGCAAAGCATCACCGTGATTGCTGAGTTCAAAAACGACTTGGAGAACATCGGGTCATCAGAGACGTAGACCGCGCTGACCACCATCGTGACGATCGGCAACCAGGCCAGCGGAGACACCGGTTTGAAAATTTGAACGATAGGGTTAAAGGCCGCGTTCACCGTCTTCGACAGGCCGCAGGCGATGCCGAGCGGTACGGCGATCAAAGTCGCCAGCAGAAAACCCATGAACACGGTCTGGAGACTGGTCCAGATCTGGTCGAGATAGGTGGGCTTGCCTGTGTAATCCCGGATCCGAACCTCGGCGGTCGGATCCTCGGCGAGCTTGGCCGCGTTACGGTCTTCCTGCCGCTGGTAGAACGCGGCTTCTTTCTCGCGCTGGGCCAAATGGTCGTCATAGAGATTGCCGGCCTGCTCCCATACCGCCGCTGGTCCGGGCACAACGCCCAAGCTGGTCTCCACCCGCGGCGCTAGGGTTCCCCAGGCCGCCAGGAACAGAATGATCGCCAGCAACGGCACGCCGAGCTGTTGCCAAAGCGCCTGCAACTGCGGTTTGGCGGGCTCGCCCGCGCCCATCAGGAGCATGGGGGTCAGCCATCCCAGACCCAGGACACTCAGATAGCCGTCGGCGCGGTTGATACGCGCGTGCAGGCGCTGTCGCCGCTCGGCGCGCGCCCCTTCCTGTTCGGGCGCCGGGGTGGATTTAGGTTCTGCAGTAATCGTGCTCATCGGTTTCTCCCTACAATCCTGGCGGTTATCGATTTGCCACTTGGTTGCCGACCACTGTCTCGCCCTCTTTCAGGCCGATCGGGAACTGCGCCAGGTAGTTGTTGGGCTTGCGGCCGTCGAAGGTGATATCGTCGATGAACTCGCTCTGCGGCGCGCGGTAGCCGTCGGTATCCCAGGGAAAATCAACTTCCTGGGCTTTGCCTTCGTCGACCAGCATGCGGGCCGCCTCCAGGTAGATGTCCGGCCGATAGACCTTCCGGGCGATTTCGTCATACCAGCCGTCGGGTTTCGATTCCGAGATTTGGCCCCACCGGCGCATTTGGGTCAGGTACCAGACCGCATCCGAGTAATAAGGATAGGTCGCGAAATAGCGGAAGAAGACGTTGAAATCGGGGATCGAGCGTTTGTCGCCCTTCTCGAACTCGAAGGTGCCGGTCATCGAGTTGGCGATAACCTCCGCGTCGGCACCGACATATTCAGAGCGGGCGAGCATCTCGACTGCCTCCGCACGATTGGCGTTGTCATCTGCGTCGAGCCAGATGGCCGCGCGGATCAGCGCCTTGACGACGGCCAGATGCGTGTTCGGGTGGGCGTCCGCCCATTCCTTGGTGACACCGAACACCTTCTCCGGATTGTTCTTCCAAATCTGATAATCGGTAATTACCGGTACGCCGATCCCCTTGAAGACGGCCTGTTGGTTCCACGGCTCACCGACGCAGTAGCCATAGATCGTACCAGCTTCCATGGTTGCTGGCATTTGCGGCGGCGGTGTCACGGACAGCAAAGCATCTGCCTTGATCTGGCCGCTGATATCTGTCTCCGAATAAAAGCCCGGATGGATGCCGCCGGCCGCCAGCCAATAGCGCAGTTCGTAATTGTGGGTCGAAACCGGAAAGACCATGCCCATCTTGAACGGCCGGCCTTCGTCGCGGAAGGATTCGACCACGGGCTTCAGATAATCCGCCTTGATCGGGTGGACGGGTTTGCCGCCCTCATCCATGGGCACGTGCGGCTTCATCTTTTCCCAGACCTCGTTCGACACAGTGATGGCGTTGCCATTCAGGTCCATGGAAAAGGCGGTGATCACGTGGCCCTGGGTGCCGAAACCGATCGTCGCGCCCAGCGGTTGGCCGGCCAGCATGTGCGCGCCGTCGAGCTCGCCATCCAGCACGCGGTCGAGCAGGACTTTCCAGTTGGCCTGGGGCTCTAAAGTGACGTAAAGGCCTTCATCCTCGAAATAGCCCCGCTCGTAGGCGACGGCGAGCGGAGCCATATCGGTCAGCTTGATGAAGCCGAATTTCAGTTCGTCTATTTCAAGGTCAAGCTCTTGTGCCCGCGTTTCGCCGGTTGAGGCGACGACAAAGGCCGCTGCAAGGATGGTTGCCAACCCGAACCCACGCGCCTGAGCACCAATAAATCGCTCTATGAGCACCATTTCTCCATACTCCTCTTGTCTCTTTGCTCGCCCCTCGGGGCCAAAAAAAAACGCCGCAGACCGAGTGTCCTCGAACGCTCAAGGACTGGTCAGCGACGTTGCTGGTTGGTGCCCATCATTGGGCCTTATGTTCAGGTCAGCGCCTTCCTTGGCGCCTCAACTTTACTCAAGCAAACAACGTGCCACTTTGCCGCTGTCGCTTTAGCCGCAGAATTCGGCCGGTTAGAAGCCAGGACCCTCTATGGGCGCTACAGCAAGCCGCCCATTTCTTAGCCATCGAATAAAAAATGCCCAATTCATGTGCAGTGCTAATCCAGGCTGATGCCATTTGAACTGTGAAACTGAAACCCATCCAGATAGCCGGCCGCGTCATCTGGATCGAAGATGTGGCCGTCAAAGAACTGGTTCGGGCCCAGCGTCAATCGCCCGTCCGATGAGCCCACGCTCGTTTCACCGCGTAATGATCCCTCGACCTTGGCGTTGGTTGTGGGCAGCGACACCGGCAATCCGGAGCTACGCAACGCGTCCCTGTAGATGTCAGGCCGGAAGCATCCACGGGCGATCGCTTGTGCGTCTGGTGATGCTTTAGTCTGCCCCCACCTGACCATCTGCGTGTAGATCCATACCGCCTGGGATACCCAGGGGAAATTGGCCGCCTGACGATTGAAGACGATAAAGTCCGGAACATGCTGCGGGACCGCCCCCTTCGCTGCAACCAGGTCACCGGAAAGAGCCCGCAGAATGAGCGCACGGTCGACCCCGACATAGGCAGGCGAGGCGAGCATATCGGCAAGTTCGTCCCGGTTGTCAGGGTCGTCCGACCACTGGGCCGCACGAAACAACACGCGCAGCAGCGCCCCCAGCGTCTCCGGGTTTTCATCGGCCCAGGCCACGCGGGCACCCAGAACCTTCTCCGGGCCCATATGCCAGATCTGCGACGTCGAAGTGACGATATGTCCGATGCCTGCATCAACGGCCAAGCTGTTCCAGGGCTCCCCGACACAGAACCCGTCAATATGGCCGGCCTGCAGGCTCTCGACCATGAGAGGCGGCGGGATTACAACCAGCCGCACATCCTGGTCGCCATGGATTTCCGCAGCCGCCATCCAGTAGCGCAATTCGTAATTGTGGCAGGAGAACGGAAAGACCATGCCAAAGGTGAGCGGCGGCAGGCCCGCCGCCTTGCGGTCCTCGATGACCTGTTTGAGAGCAAGGCCCGACGCCTTCGGATCCAGTTGATCCCGAAACCCGAATTTGGACATGGCCTCGTAAAGGGGTTTGGACACCGTGATCGCATTGCCATTGAGGCCCAGCATAAAGGGCGCGGTCATCGGCACCTCGACATGGCCGATGCCCAAGCTACTGGCCAGGGGCATGCCCGCCAGCATCTGCGCGCAGTCCAAATGTCCTAGATTGATACGATCACGAATATTCGCCCAAGAGGTTTCCCGGACGAGTTGAAGATCGATCCCCTCATCAAGGCCAAACCCCTTCTCCGCGGCAACGGCCAGAACCGCGCAGTCGACCAAGGGGATGAAACCCGCACGGACAATCCGCACGTCGTCACCAAGCCGAGG
>JANQQJ010000020.1 GCA_028284945.1 Alphaproteobacteria bacterium
CTGGACCGCCTATGACGCGAAGTTCTTCAATCTCGACCTGCCCGAGGAAATCCCCATGGTCATTCAGGACCGCGCCTATACATCACCAATCTGGTACACGCCTTAACCGGGGGCTCTCATTGCGCCGGGTTGATAAACCCGTCCCGCTCATGCAACGAATGATACGCGCCTGTGCTGCGCAGCCTGACAGGAGTCATCATCGGCATGGTTAACGACGAGATTATTGAACGCCAGAAAGAGATATCCAAGACGCCGATGCTGGAGCGCATCGCGTCCATCAAGGAGTCGCTCGCAGCAGCCGGCGATGAAGCCCAGAAACTTCGGCATCTGCCGGCCTGGGCCTCGAACGAAATGGCCGATATCGGTCTCTATCGCTACGCGCTGCCACCCGAATTGGGGGGTGAAGACCTTCGGGCCCGCGAGCAGATCGAAATCATTGAAGCGACGTCCGCCATTGATGGCTCGGTTGGCTGGTGCGTTCAGATCTCGTCGGAAATCAACGCCCTGGTTATCCGGCAAATGCAGTCCGATCTCGCCAAGAAGATATTCAATGACTGGTACGCGCTCGTCGCGTCGGGTCATGGCCCTGCAAACGGCCCGAACCCGGGACGTAACGCAAGACGCGATGGAGAAGGCTGGCGGCTGAACTATCAGGGCAGCTTTGCCAGCGGATGCCAGAATGCCACCTGGAACTATCTGATGGGTCCCATGGTTACGGATGAAGCGACTGGCGAAACCGCAGAAGCCTCCTTCATGATTCCCAAAGGCGAGTTCGAGATTATCGATACGTGGGATACGTCTGGCATGCGCGGTTCCGGCAGCCACGACGTCCGGATGCAGGATTGCTATGTGCCGCCTGAACATCTATTGCCGGGCCGGTCGCTGGCGCCAAGCGAACTGTGGGACAATCCAACCTACAGAAACCCGACGCACGCCATTTACAACAAGGCTGCCGTAGCGCTGGGCGTTTGCCGCGGGGCCATCGATAACTTCATTGATCTGGCCATGGGCAAGGTGCCCTGGGGGATGAGTTCCACGCTGAAGGACCAGCCGCAGGTGCAATACCGCATTGGCGAGGCCCAGGCCAAGCTGATGGCCGTGCGCAGCTTTGTCATGGAAACCCAAGACAAGCTGGAAGACCACCTTGGTCCGCTACCAAAAGATGGCGGGCGGCTGGTGCCGGAATGGGAGTATTTTTGGCCCGCGCTGCTCGCCTGTGCTCATGCGGCCCAGACCTGCCGCGAAGTCGTCAGCATGATCAACAATACGGCGGCGACAACCGGCTGCCGGATGGATAGCCCGCTGGAACGCCAATTGCGGGACGCGCAGCAGGCGGCCAACCATGCGCTTATTTCCTACAGGCACTACGAGCAATTGGGTGCCACTTTTGTCGGACATGAACCGCATGCCAGCTATCTGGCACTCTGCGAACCGGTTTGATTGATTAGTCGTTGTGGCCCTGCTGCAACTGCCAATTTTCGTTTGGTTGATGCGCAAAGTCTGACACTTCGCCTTTGACATAGCCGATAAGGCCCGTGGTCATATTGCCCAAGGCAACCTCAAGCGCATAACCGACCTCAGGCTCGTTCAACGTGCCGTCGGCGGTCATCTTGCCGGCCCAGCGGATTGTGCAGCGGTTCTCGTCAATCGGTGTGACAGTAGCGACGACGGTATAGTCCTGCATGCCGATGGGTTTGCCCGCGGTCAGTTCGTAAGACAGCATCCGTTTTTCGTCATCGAAAGCGATCAGCCGATGTTGCACATAGCCTTGGGTGACCAGATTGATATCGCGGATCGCGCCGACGCCTTCGCCCTCGACGCTGATGGTGCTTTCTGCGCCGCCGGGAACCCAGTTCAGCACCCGGTCGAAGTGTCGCAATTCCGCCCAGACGGCGTCGGCTGACAGGTCGGTATCACGCTTGTGTTCGATATCAATCATGCTGGCTGTTCCCCTGAGGCGACGTGTCTACGATGGAAGTCCTGCCACGGTACGAGGGATTCCGGATAGTCCGCTGGCAGCCGTTGGTCGCCAATGACGACCCGATTTTCGTTCTTCAGTCCGTCGCCATATTCGGCGAACGGCACATAATAGAGAAAGTTGATGACCCGTTTCGAGAAGCGCCACTGGCGGTTCTCTCGGCGATAGTTGTCCACATATTTCATCGCGGCCAGGCTCACTATGCCATTCGGCGTGGTCTCTGCATGGCTATAGACCAGCCCGGTTGCCCGGTCTGGGTCATCAGGGTCGATCTCCACCGTTACGTCATGGGTCCAATGGAAAGCGGGACCGCGAATTTTCAATGTCTCGGTGAACATGGCTGCGATGGCGTCGCGCCCATCGGCCACCATGGCGCCATTGGGAGAGGTGAAAAGGGCGTCCTGCGTGAACAGGTCCGCAAGCCGGGGCAGGTCATGTTCGTCGCAGGCGATGGCATAAGCGGTGACCAGGGCCCGAATGGCGTCTTTTGATTCAAGCCGGTCCAGGCGGTCCAATACTTGGTCAAGCTCCGTCATGGTTGCTGCCTCCCCTTGCGCAACGAGTCCTGTTGGAATCCCTTATATGGCCTTGGGGTTCGGCTGTTAAGCCGGGCTTCCACTATGTGCAGCGCGCTTGTCGAGACCCTTGCTTGGATTTTAGAGTGGCCGTCTCGGTGGTTGCCGGGACGAAACTGGGGGACGGACAGATAATGCAGGACAAAGATGAAATGCGCGCTCTCGCCAAGCGCGCCTTGGCGCATATGGACGCTGGTACGACCGACCAATGTGAGGACGTCATGCGCCTGCCCATCGAGACCTATATCGATCCCGACTATTTCCGCAAAACCTACGACGCGATCTTTCTCGCCAAGCCATTGGGGCTGGCGCTTTCGGTCGAACTGCCAGAGCCTGGCACCTATCTGGCGCGCAAAATGCTGGGCAAGCCGCTGTTGTTTACTCGCGACAAGGAGGGGCAGGTTCACCTGTTCTTGAATGTCTGCCGTCATCGCGGGGCGGGCCTCTGCGAAGAAGGCCGTGGCAAGGCAACCCGGTTTTCGTGCCCGTACCATGCCTGGACCTATGACAGCACGGGCCGGTTGGTCGGCATCTACGGCAAGAACACCTTCGGGATGGACGACACGGAGTCCCTCGGTCTGGTCGAGCTTCCCTGCGCCGAGCGCGCCGGGATCGTCTGGGGTGCGCTGACACCGGGTATTGAGCTCAATATCGACGCTTGGCTGGGTGATTTTCAGGCTGAATTGGAGACCCTCGAACTGGATAGCTGGTATCTCTATGACCAGCGGAAACTTCCTGGCCCTGGCTGGCGCGTCACCATGGACGGCTATCTGGAAGCCTATCACCACGACAACGTGCACCCGGACACATTGTCACCGCACACAATGGGAAATCTTCTCGTCCATGATACCTATGGCCCGCACCAACGGTTAACCATGGCCCGGCGCAATCTGGCCGAGTTGAAAGAGATCCCTGAAGACGAGTGGAACGCGATTGAACATCTGCGTCTGATCCACTCGATTTTTCCGAATATGTCCGTGTCGGCGATTCTTGGCGGCCATTGCCTGATCAGTCAGATTCTCCCTGGTGACACGCCTGACAGCACGGTGACGATCCAGACCATTATGGCGGCAAAAAAGCCGGAAACCGTCGAGGAGAAGGAGGCCACCCAGGCCTTTTCAGAGATGGCGAAATTTGCCGTCGGGGTGGAAGATTATCCCATCGGCAACAGCATTCAGGAATGCATCCCGGCTGGTGCCAATGATGTTTTTCTCATTGGCCGCAACGAGTTGGCCATCCAGCACTACCAAAAAGCTGTGGAAAAATATTCCAACTAGTTGGCGACCTCGGCCCAGGCGGCTTTGGCTTCTTCCATCGAGAGCACGTCTTTATCATCGATCTTGGTCAGCGTCGCGCCGGGGCCGTCGATGTAACAAATCTCGCCAACCAGCAGCATTTTTCCGTCGTGTTCTTCGAACGGGAAGAACCACGATAGGTGCGCGTGGGAGATATACCAGGCGTCTGCCTCGACATCTTCGTTGCCATCGGCAATCAGTGTTTCACCCGGAATCTGCTGCCACCATTCGCCGTCGCAGGCCACGCCCCAGTCGGCCGGCGCGCAGCGGTGGATGGCCAGCTCAACCAGGCTTTGTCGACCGTCCCACATATTGTGGTAGAAGTCCTTGATCGCATCCATGCCCTGAATGCGGGAGACGCCGAATGCCGGATAGAACCGGTAGTCCGGGTCCGGGACCATGGTGTTGAAAATTTCCGCATCACCCAGGCATTCGTATTTCAGGTGATAGCGCATATTCTCGAGCATCGCCTTGCGGCGTGGGTCAGGCTCAGCATCTCTTAGTTCGGTATAGCGGTGCCAGCCCTTTAACGGGTCAATCTTCATCCTTGCCTCCCACTCCTGCTAGATGATGGATCCAGCATAGCATGGTCGGGGGCGCAGGGCAGAGTCCGGCCGGTCCATCACCCAAGCCCGGTGTGTCTAAGGGTTAGTCGGGCATCCCGTCCATGTCGACACTGGCGTAGTATTGCTCGTCGCCCAAGGACATCACCTTGCCCCAGAACTCTTCACCGACGGCGATCCCGGTTTCTTCTTTTTCCGTGGTTTGCCGGAAAATATTCCAGGATGCCGGGTGAAGTTCACGGCAGCGGGCAAACAGGGCATCGGCCTCATCCGTCCGCCCTTCGCGGAATAGATGTTGCCCTAGCTGGAAGGTCGCATGGGCAAGGGCTATTTGGTCGGTCATCGCCGGAACATGTGCGCGGGCGGCATCGGCATCAAATACATATCGGCTATCTGACCCGTTGATGGCCCAGTCCTTGACGGCACCGACATAGGTGTTCTTCGCTTCGCCAGCCTTTTCCAGCACCTCTGGGGAAAATGCGCCGGCTTCAAAGTCGAAGTCGCGCAATATGTCGATCGAACCGGCTGTTTCAGTCGGGCGCACGACAATGCCGTTTTCATCGATCCAGACGGCCTGCGGCACATTCACCATATTATAGAGCGACGACAGAACATGGTTCCGGTCGATCAGCGTCACATAGGTGGGGTTGGCATTCTCAATCCATGGCCTGGCGGCTTCCACGTCGGCATCCATGGCAACAGAGAGAATGATAAAGTCCTGGTCGGCTACGTCTTCGTAAAGGGTCTGCCAAACTGGCAGATCAAGCCGGCATCCTCACCAAGATGCCCAGGTGGCCAGCAGTACGCGTTTGCCTCGAAAATCCGTCAGCGAGTGCATATTGCCTTCAAGGTCGGGCAGGGTGAAGTCAGGCGCTTCCAAGCTTAGCAGCGTGTCATTGCGGCTTTCGGCGCCTTCACCCAGAAACCAGACATCGCCGGCCTCGGACGCGACGGCAGGTTTGTTCATATGGGCCCAAAAGGTGGAGACATTGACCTGGTCATCTTTCGCGAATTCTGCTTCCCGGCCCGGTGGAATGGGCACGCAGATGTCGCCTTGGCAAAAGCCCTCCGGCTTCAGTGTCCAGCCTGTCGCGGCTTCAACATCCGTGCTGTTGAGCCAAAGTGCATCGGCTTGGTTGCTGGGCACATCGGCTTTGGTGGTCTCGGTGAGAACGATAGCCATGCTGGCTCTCCCTGGGAATTACTTTAGGGGAAGTTAGCACGAAGTTCTGACAGACGCTAATCCGTGCAGAACAATACTCCGCGGCGAGAATCCTCTTTCAGCTTGCCATTGTAGCTTTTCAATGGTTCACTCCATCCAGTTACTGAACAGTGTTTAGTTGGAGGGTTCATGGGGCGGCTGGACGGGCGTGCTGCGATTGTAACCGGCGGTGCACAAGGTATTGGAGCGGCCTATGCGCAAGGGCTTGCGCGCGAAGGGGCCGCTGTTGCCGTGGCGGATATCCTAGATACCAGTGATGTCGTCACCGCCATTAATGACAATGGTGGCAGGGCGCTGGGTGTGTCGGCCGATGTCAGCGACAATGACTCAGTTGCCGCCCTGATCGACGCAGCCGTGTCTGAATTCGGCAACGTCGATATTCTGGTCAACAACGCAGCAATCTTTGCCAGCCTTGACCTGAAGCCGTTCTCGGCCATTCCCGATGACGAGTGGGACCGGGTGATGAATGTCAATATCGGTGGCCTGTTTCGCTGCGCCCGCGCGGTCGTGCCGGAGATGCAGAAAAACGGCTATGGCAAGATCATCAACATTTCGTCCGGGACCGTCTTCAACGGTGCGCCGATGATGCTGCACTACGTCACCTCGAAGGCAGCGGTACTGGGGTTCACGCGGTCGCTGGCGCGGGAGGTCGGCGATATGGGCATCTGCGTCAATGCGCTGGCACCCGGCTTTACCTTAAGCGAAGGCATTGAGGCCAATGCCAGCTATGTGGACCCGGTCAAAGACATGATCGTCGCCTCGCGCGCGATCAAGCGGGGGCAGACCCCTGAGGACCTGGTCGGGGCGCTGGTTTTTCTGGCGTCCGCCGATAGCGATTTCATGACCGGTCAGACCATGCTGGTCGATGGCGGTCACTACACGCACTAAACAGCAATTGATGCTGGGAGAATGAATATGACGTTTCCGATCGACAAACGCCTGGCCGAGGTTCTCTGGTACCCGGCGCCGGATGTCGTCCCGCAACTCTGTGACACGTTGGGTGATGTGCCGGCAGATGTCTGGAATTCGACGGACGATCTCTATGAGCTTGCAGATACGATCGAACCCTACCTGGAAAAGAACGGGGCGCGGAAATGGGACTTCATCTGGTCGATGGAGCGGCATTTTTCAGAGCCCTATGGCCCCCTGCCGAAAGCACGCCAGCAGATCATGGCCGGTATTCCCGATGACTTTCTTCAGGCGGCGGGCGGCCTGCCTGCCGAAGCAGGAAACTATGCAGTCGGTGGGGTGTCAGACGTCAGCTTTGCCCGGTCAGGTGATGTTGAGGTGGTCGCCGAGCCCTATCAGTATGAAGCCGGGAGCGACATGCCGGAGGAATACCGCATGTGGCTTTCCAAGCTGTTCTTCAAGCATGGCGAATGCATGATGCCCTATTTCGGCGAGGCAGCGAAGGGGCACAAGAGCAGCTTTACCGCCATTGATGAACAGGCCATGCAGATCGCGCCCGACGCGGAATCCCGGCTGCGGTTGGAGAACTTTTCCGCTGAGGAATACAAGCACACCTATCAGTTTTACAGCCTCTATACAGACTACGACCCGGACATCCCGGTACAGATCTATGAGCGCGAGCGCGAAACGTTCCGCGCCTATGAACAAACGGCGATGGAGCCCACCTGGATCGACCGCGGCCTCTACAACATGATCGCCGACCGCTTCGGCGTCTATCAGGGGTTCCAGTGGGTGCAGTCGTCCTACGCACCGCTGGCGCGGCTGTCGCTCTTCGTTTGCAAGGACGAACGCGGCCATTCCAACATGGGCTATATGCATGTGCGCGACGGCATCGAACGCGGTGGGGAAGAGGCACGCGCCTATGCGCAGAAGCGGATGAACGAATATTGGTATCCGCAGTTCATGGCCTCGTTCGGGTCGGATGAATCGCGCAATTCCAAGGCTTGGCGGAAGTGGGGCCTCAAAATGCTGACCAATGCGCAACTTCGGAAGGCCTTCCATTTGGAAATGGTCGAAGTGAACAAAACCCTGGGCCTCGAGACGCCGGAGGAAATGGAAGCACTCGATCAGGGGATGGAGATGGCCAAGGCGATCAAGGCCAAGATGGCCGGTATGGCTCAGTCAGCTTAGGGGAGAAAGCCATGAAATTCGGGATCTTCTACGAACTGCAGCTGCCGCGCCCCTGGGAGGCCGATAGCGAGCACAAGCTGTTCAACAATGCACTGGAGCAGATCGAGCTCGCTGACAGGCTGGGCTATGACTATGCGTGGGAAGTCGAGCACCACTTCATGGAGGAGTATTCTCACTCTTCAGCGCCCGAGGTGTTCCTGGGTGCGGCCAGCCAACGAACGAAGAACATCCGGCTGGGCCACGGCATCATTCAGCTGCCAACCAACCATCCGGCACGGGTCGCTGAGCGGGTCTCAACTCTTGATCTTGTATCCAATGGCCGGGTCGAGTTCGGCATCGGCGAGGGGTCGAGCGTTACGGAGCTGCACCCCTTCGACCGCCGGTTCCGCGACAAAAGGGCCGTGTGGGAAGATGCGGTCAAAGCCATTCTGCCGATGATGTGGAACGAAGGCTGGGAGTATCACGGCGAATTCTTCGACTTCCCGGCGCGCAATGTCGTCCCCAAACCGTTACAGAAACCACACCCGCCCTTATGGGTTGCGTGTTCGCAGCTTGAGACGATCAAAATGGCCGGGCGGCGCGGTATGGGTGCGCTGGGTTTTCAGTTCATTGATGCGGAGTCCGCTAAAGCGTGGCGCCACGCCTATTACAACGAATTGGTGCACAATCTCGACAAGCTGTGTGACTACGAAATAAATCCCAACCTGTCGGTCGTCTCGCCCTTCATGTGCTGTGAAACTGACGAGGAAGCGCAAGCCAAGATGGATGGTTGGTCGTTCTTCCAGTTCGCGCTGGTGCTTTACAATAAGGAGGGGCCGTTCGAGCCGGGCCAGGTCAATTTCTGGGAGCGGTATCAGGAATGGAAGGAAACCAATCCTGAAGAACAGATTCCAAACCGGGGATTGGTCGGGTCACCCGAAACCATCCGCAAGAAGCTGTTGGAGTTCGAAGAAGCCCACATCGATCAGGTGATCCTGCTCAACCAGGCGGGCAAGAACAAGCACGAGGACATCTGCTCCTCACTGGAGCTGTTTGCCAAACATGTCATGCCCGAATTCCATGAACGGGATCCTGAGCAGCAGGCCTGGAAACAGGCGGTGCTGGCCGGCGACATCGCGCTCGAGGAAATCGATACCGAGGCCTATAACGCCTATTCGCTGCAATCGCCGGTCAAGGATGTGAAGGCGGCGGGCGAAAAGGCTGTGGTTCAGTAGCATGTCCCGCATCACGCCGGCCGGTGAGGGGGCGCTTAGCCGAGACCGGGTGCTCTCCCACGTCCCGGAGCTGCCTGCCGCGCAAAAAGCGGTTGCGGCGGCATTGGAGAGGCAGCTCGATCCGCTGCTTGCGGCAACGGCAACGGCCGTGGTGCTGCGCCGCAGCCCCTATGAGCTGGCCGTCGCGATGCCGGGTGCCTGCGCGGCCGGCCTGACCGATGAGATGCTCGAGGCGATTGAGGATGAAGACTGGACGGACCCGTCCTTTTCCGACGCGCAGAAGGCCGTCTTTCGGTTTGCGCTGATGTTCGATAGCGGGCATGGCATGCCGGATGCGGATTTTGACCGCGTGCGTCAACACCTGGACGAGCCCGCGACGGTCGCGCTGGCGGCGCTGTGCGCCCATGCTGGAAGTCTGGCGCGGCTTGCCATCGCGCTGGCTTATCCGCCCGACGAGAAGGAGTGACTGATGGCTGACCCTGTGATCAAGGTTGAACGCGACGGGCACCTGACGATCATCACGATCAACCGGGCGGACAGGCTCAATGCGCTCGATGCCGGGGCGGGCCGCCTGCTTGGCGAGGCGTTCGAGGCGTTTGAGAATGACGATGACCAGTGGGTCGCAATCCTGACCGGGACGGGCCGTGCCTTCTGTACCGGCAACGATCTCGTTGCGATGTCCCAAGGTGGCGGCGGGGCAGGGGGCACGAGGCGCCCAGGCTCGCATGGTCATGGCTTCGGGTCGATCTGCAAACGTTTTCCGCTCTACAAGCCGGTGATCGCCGCCATCAACGGCTTCGCCGTGGCAGGCGGCCTGGAACTGGCACTCGTCTGCGACATTCTGGTGGCAGGCGAGAGCGCAAAGTTCGGGCTGACAGAAGTCCGCTGGGCACTGATGCCGATGGGCGGTGGCACCCAGCGGCTGCCACGGTCGATCCCGCGGGCCTGGGCCAACTACATGATGCTGACGGGCGAGCAGATTTCCGCGCAAGAGGCGCGCGAGATCGGCCTGATCAGCCACATTGTGCCGGATGATGAAGTGCTCACCAAAGCGCGCGACATTGCAGAGATCATCCTCAGCCGCGGCCCGCTTGCGGTCTGGGCCGCCAAGGAAGCCATGATGCGCGGCGCCGACCTGCCGTTGGAACAGGGCCTGGCTTATGAAGACGCCATCGGCTCACAGGTGCTGACCAGCGAGGATTCGAAGGAAGGTCCGCGCGCCTTTGCCGAAAAGCGAAGGCCAGACTTCAAGGCGCGCTGATCTTATTCCTCGGGCGGCGGAAGCCAGGTCAGCGAGGAATGATGCAGTGAGATAAGAACGCGACCGCCCAACTTGTGATAGGCGAATGTATAGTCGGCGCGGGTCGAGTTGCCGTCGCCGTCAGTGAAGGTGTAGTGCCCCATATCTTTGTAGCCCAATCCACCGGCCTTCAGGATCGGGCCCACGGCGCTTTGAAAGTCCACGCGCGTCCAACCGCGTTTCAGGAAGCCGTGGTCATGGGGATAGCTTGGATCGCCGCCGACGAAGTAGGATCGCGCCCCTGCGCGATCCAGCCGAATGACGTCGGCCAGGGTCGGCTTGAACAGCAGGGGTTCATCCGGCGTGCCGAAATCATAGAGGTCCAGAAGCTCGTCGACGTTCTGTTCAGTGACGTACTTCGCCCAACTGCGCTGCGCCGCGATAACTTCAGCCTTGGTTACAGGTTCAAAAGTGCGATCGGAAATCTGTCTCACTCCTTGATATTGGGCTGTTTGCAACCCGTTAGACGTTTATTGCCCGGTCCAGACGTCTGGCAGACCGGCCAGCTCTTCCAAGCCCGAAGTCATACCTTATGCAACCATTTTCGCGACCGGAATGGAAGGCTAGATGACAGTTTTCGGGCCCTCAATCGATCAGATCGATGGCGCCGGCCGGGCAACCGTCCACCAGGTCCTGCGCGTCGTCTATTTGATTTGCGGGAACTTCGGCCACGGCAAGTTCGGGCAGGTTATCCGCGCCCCGGCGAACAAGGGCAGGCTGCATGTAATAGCACTGGCCGGACTTCTTGCAGGTGGTCAGATCGATGGTCAGCTTCGGCATATGTCAGGCCTTGTCGAACTCAATGTGCAGGGCCTTAAGTGACCGGAAGATAAAATTGTAGTTGTGGGTGAAGTCGTTCTTTCCTTCCGCCAGCCGTAGATTCTTGAGGCGGCCAAGCAGGGCTTCAAAGGCGATTTTCGATTCAAGCCGGGCGAGTGCTGCACCCACGCAATAATGCGGCCCGGCGCCAAAGGCGACATGATCCCGCAGGTCTTCACGGTGAATATCGAAATCGGCCGGGCACTTGAAGGCGCTCTCATCCCGGTTGGCCGCGCCATAGAGCATGATGACGCGGGACCCGGCGGGAATATGCACCCCGCCAAATTCCACATCGCGGGTCGCAAATCGCCCCAGCGCCTGGATCGGAGACTCGGCGCGCATCCCCTCTTCAATCATATCCGGGATCAAGGTCGGGTCGTCGATCACCTCAGCCAGCTGATCCGGGTTCTGTAGCAGCATCAGCGTCAAGGACGAGATCAGATAGTTGACGGTCTCCTGGCCTGCGACGAGCAATTGTTGTGCAACGCTCACGATTTCCGGCGTGTCGAGCGGGCGGAACTCTTCGTCGGTTTCATCACCGGCCTCGTCGGCCAGAATGTGCGCCTTGATAAGATCGCCAATGACATTGTCTTCGGGTTTCTGCCGCGCGGCCTCGACCTTGTCGGCGAGATAGTTGCGCAGTTCCACCGCGGCAGTCGTCGCGTCCACCGCCTGCTCCGGTGTGATTTTGCCCGCCAGAATGGAGACGGAGCGAACGCACCAGTCCTTGTACTGGGCCAGGTCGCTTTGCGGCACGCCCAGCGCAAGCGCCACGACTGAGAGCGGCACCATCATTGAGAACTGCTCGATCAACTCGCATTCACCATCATCGATAAAGGCGTCGATCAGATCGTTGACGACCCTTCTGATCTGCGGCTCGAACTGTGCAACCCGCCGGGGCGATAGTGATCGATTGACCAACCGGCGAAACCGCGCATGGGCCGGCGGGTCACCGGACAGTAGCGTGTCGCGTTGCGGCACATCGTTTTTCAGAATTTCCAGAATCACCGGTGGCGGTGCTGTCGGTGGCGCCAATCCGTCCTCACCCTGAAAGTTCAGAAAGGCCGCGCCATTGCCCGACATGAAAGTCTCCGGGTCGCGCAGCGCCTGGTTGATGTGCTCATAGGAACTGACGAAAAAGACCCCGGGAGACGCTTCGAAAACCGGGGCCTGATCCTGCATCGCCTTATAAAACGGGTAGGGACATTCGAGTGTCTCGACCGAAAAGGGCTGAAAGTCTTTAACGTCGGTCACGCTGGGGTCTCCTTGTTCACTTGGCGGGTGCGAGCCCGTTCAAGAGATTGTCCACGACCGTGCTGACCAGACGATCTTGCGTGGTGATATCAAGGTCGTGTGCCGTGATCACAAAGCTCGCCACCCCATGGATGGCGGCCCAGATGGCGAGACTCTTTACCAGGTGATCATCGGGTCTGATTTTGCCCTGGCCCATGGCACGGGCGACCTCATTGGCCGCCAGGTCAAACGATCGTTTTGCGGCCACACTCAGCTCGCCACTACCGTCTTTCGTCAGCACCGGGGAGAAGGTGAATGTCAGCCGGAAGAGCTCCGGATTCTCACGCGCTGAGGCGACGTAGAGCCGGCAGATTTCCTTGAGCCGGTCAATCGGGTCGTCAGCTTCAATGGCCTCATAGTGTCCGGCTGTGCGGCGGTATTGATCAGCGGCAACAAGGTGCAGCAGCTGTTGTTTATCTTCAACATGGGCGTAAAGCGCACCAACCGTCACCCCGAGTTTTGCCGCGAGCGGACGCAGCGATACACCTTCCGCACCTACCTCGATGACCATCTCCCGCGCGGCATCGATAATCGCATCGCGCGTCAGAAGTGGCCGGCCGGGATACCGCTTGGAGACGCCCTTTGACGTTTGAGTGGATTTAGCCGTCATCGGCAGGACCGGGCATGTGGCGATTGAGGAACGATTTGATCAAAAGCGCGGCTTCGCGGCCCAGTTCGGGGCGGGCGTCAAAGGCATGCTCTTCGCCGTCATACATATGGAACTCAACAGTGGCCCCCGCATCGGCCAGCGTGCTGTAGAGGTTCAGGTTCTGTTGCCGGGGGACAATGTCATCCAGATTGCTTTGCATCAGCATGACCGGTGGCAAGTCCTTATCGACATAGGTCATGGGACTGGCCGCGCGATAGTCGTCTTCGCTGGCACCGGGCCCCATCAGAAGGTCAACGAATTCTGTGAGCATGCTGCCTTCAGGCTCGAGCGCGGTTGGTGCGTAAAATGAAATCACAGCTGCCACGTCTGATCCCGCACCCGGGTTTCCGCCATCGCCCTCCAGCGCAGGGTTACCAGCGGTGGCTGCGGCAATCAGCGCCATATGCCCGCCGGACGAATGGCCGGAAACAGCAATACGGTCTGGATCAATCCCCAGCTGGTCTGCGTTGGCGCGCATCCACCGGATGGCCGTCTTGGTGTCGTGCAGTTGGGCTGGCCACCGGGCTTCCTCAGAGAGGCGATATTCGCTCGCGACGCAGACAAACCCTTCGCGGCCAAGAAGAAAGCCGTACCCCTTCAACTGTTTCCGGTCGCCGAGTTTCCAGGCGCCGCCGTGGACAAGCAGGATCGCGGGGGCGTTGTCAGGCTTGCCGCCGGGTGGCGTAAATACATCGCATTTGAGGTCCCGTCCGCCGCCGGTTCCAAAGACAACATCCTCTTCAACGGTCACGCGGGCAGCTTTTTCCTGACTCAAATTCGGTTCCTTCGGGTGTTTGACAGGTTTTAGTAAACAGTGTTTAGTTGGGGCTGTCAAATGCCCGTAGTGCCGCGAAAACAATGTTTTCCGCGGCAGGAGAAATGTCCCGATGGCACAGGCGCTGCGCGACTATGCGCAACAGGACCCGGAGCGATTTGCCGTCGGTGATAGTGTTTCTTCGCTTGATCGGAGGGCCCTTAACGACCGCGTCAATCGGGTGATCGCGGCGGTTCGCGATTGGGGCGTTTCGCCGGGCGAGCCCATCGCGATCATGGCTGCCAATTGTACCGACTTCATCGTCATTTCTTGTGCAGCTCATCTGGGGGGCACACCGTTGGTGCCGGTCAACTGGCACTTCAGTGCCGACGAGGCGGCCTATTTGATCGGGGATGCCGGGGCCAAATTGCTTTTTGCGGGGCCCGCCGAAATGGACGTGGCGGTTGCTGCTGCGGAAAAGGCGCAATGTCCGCAGGTCATTCAGATCGGAGAGACGTTAGATGGGCTGCTGAAGACTTCATCGGCCGACGAACCGGATGACGGCCTGCCGTTTGCCAGCCCGATCTTCTATACATCAGGAACAACGGGCCGCCCCAAGGCGACGCGGCTGTCACAAACGCCGACCAATGTACCCGTGGCAGACGCTATCATCAGGTTGAAACAGAACGCACAGCTTTCCGGCCTCGATGAAAGTGTCGTGCATCTTGTGCAGGGGCCGATGTATCACGCCGGGCCGCTACACAACGGGACGACAACAGCGCTGTTAGGTGGTGAAGTTCATGTCATGCGCCGCTTCGACGCAGAAGACGTGTTGCGCCAGATTGATGCGCATAAGGTTACCCACACAATGATGGTCCCGACCATGTTTGTCCGGATCGACCGTCTGCCTGGCGATGTCAAACGCAAATATGACGTCGCGTCGCTGAAGCAGGTGCCGCATATCGCCGCCCCCATGCCGCAGGATGTGAAGCGCCGGATGATCGATTGGTGGGGCCCGGTTTTGACCGATGCCTATGGGGCATCAGAGATCGGTGTCGTGACACGCATCAGTTCCGAGGAGTGGTTAGAGCGCCCCGGTTCCGTCGGAAAGCCTATCGCCGATTTCACCATTCAGATCGTTGATGATGACGACCGCGAGTTACCGCCGGGGGAGGTGGGCATGATCTATATGACCAGCCTCACCGATGTCGATCTCGAATATCTGGGCGCGTCTGAAAAAACCGCCCAAGCCCATCGGGGTGAGAAACAATTCACGCTGGGCGACATGGGGTGGCTGGATGAGGAGGGGTACCTGTACCTGGCCGACCGCCGTGTCGACCTGATTATCTCGGGCGGCAGCAACATCTACCCGGCTGAGGTTGAGACCACTTTGCTCGCCCACCCTGCGGTCGAGGACGTTGCCGTCTTCGGCATTCCCAACGACGAGTGGGGACAGGCGGTGAAAGCCGCCATCCAGCTACGCGATGGTTTCAAACCGTCATCCGACCTTGAGGCCGGGATCGTCGACTGGGCGCAAGAGAAGATGGCGCGCTACAAAGCCCCTCGCAGCATCGACTTTCACGATCAGCTGCCCCGCTATTCCAATGGTAAGCTGCACCGCCGCGTCTTGAGGGATGCCTATTGGCAATAGGACTGAAGCCGTGGAACGGTTTATTGAATAAAGGGGGGGAAGCGGTCCACGGTCAGGCGGTCATTTCAGCAGCAGGCGCTGTCTCGGGTGCTGCCGATGATCGCCGGGCCCAGAATGGATAATCCGGCCACCGGGTTTCTTGCGCATAGAACCGCCGCCGGGTTTCAAAGTGCTCTGTTGCTAACCGCCTGATTTCGCTTGAGTAGCCGCTATCGGCAATTTCAATCCCGCCACAGGCTGCCGCGGCCAGTCGTCCGGCATGAATCCCGGTCAGCAAGCCAAGCGATATGCCCATGGACGACAGCGGATCGACCGTCAGGGCAGCATCGCCGCAGGCAATCCAGTCACGACCATGGGCGCGCGCAAAATACCGGACGGTCGCAGATCTGGTCTGAATGGCGCTGGCGTGTGATGCTTCTGTGAGGCGCGTTGCTGTATGTCTACTGTTGCGCAACATGCGCTGCCATCCGCCCGCCTGGTTCACCCGCTGATCGCGAAACAGATCGAGGTCGGAAAAGAATGCGACAGCGAGGCGGCCGCCCGGCAGACCGGATGAATACCACCAACCATCGGGCACAGCTTCGATCATTGTCGCCCCGGCGCATTTATGGTCTCGGCTGGCCGGTAGGTCGAAAATGCGCCATGCCGCAAAAGTCTGGTCTGAGGCATGAAGGGGGCAGGACTCCCGGCGCGCGACCCGTGCGGCCCGGCCGCTCGCGTCGACCACAAAACGTGTTTTGACTTTATCGCCGTCAGACCCAGACAGAAGCCATCCCGTATTCGTTCTAACGGCTGAGGATAGATTGGCATGCCACTGATCCACGCCGCGCTTTTGAGCGGCGTCGCGGAGCTGGTTCTCAAACAGCGTTCTGTCAACGTGCCATGCAGGCCGGCCACCACTGAAGAGCAGCGATCGGTCGGCCAGCTCGGGCGCCCCCCAGGCCGCGAGGATCCGATGCGCTTCTTTGTGCCCGTCGGCCAGGCATGCCGTCCCGATATCGAGATATTCGAGGAGTTGCACGACATCCGGGGGCAGCATTTCTCCCGGCTTATTGGCAGTAATATCGCGCTCGATCATCGTGACCCGAAGGTCGGTATAGGTGGCGATGGTCAGCGCTGCCGCGCAACCCGCTGGGCCCGCGCCAATAATGGCGACATCAACCTCCCGATCTCGATCGGCGGGCATCACTATTTTCTGCCAACATAGTAGTAAAGCGGGCGCGCGTGGCGGCTTAACTCACGGCTGGTCACGGCCTCGGTCGGTACGTCAGTCCGTAAACGCCCTTCTTCTGAAAACTCCATTTTTCCGGCGCGGAACTTGCCGAAGTTGCGTTCGCTTTCAGCATAGAAGGGGAAGTCATCCGCGTCTTCGCCGCTGTTTCGGTTGGTCACAAATCCCAGATAGCGCCAGGCCAGGACGGACTGCAGAAACGTATTCACCCCGCGCTGGAACCGGGCGCGTTCACCCATGCTGATGCCCCCGTCGAGCGACTGGGCATCGGCAGTGTCGGCGCCGCTATAGACGAACATCGGGCTTTGTGCCGGCCACCAGACGGCGGCAAATGTCGGCGGCGGGGGCAGGTGCTCGACATGGCTGCCTTCGGTGGATTTGTTGATCAGCGGGTCCAGAAAGCTGACCGGTTGGGCGCCGCACAGGAAGAAATCCGCCTGCCAGGGAATCGCCATGCGTTTGGTCAGGTCTCCGGGCTGGCAGCCGCCCCCCTCCGTTTCATCGCGCGATGGCGTAAGTCCATTACGCGCGATTTCGGCGGCGGGTTGGGCAGCAATCCGGTAGGGGTCATCATCCTGATAGAGTGCGGGATTGCGTAACGACCATGTGACCTCGATGCCCGGGGACATCGGGGCGCCGACACAATTGCCGATCGCGGCGCGGTCTAACGGATGGGGCGCCAGTCTGGTTCGCTGTATGCCGCTGCGTTCAAACTTCCCTTCGGCCCATTGCCGGAAAAAGAAATACTGGGTCGGGGTAAGTGAGACGAATTTGGAAATGTTGTGATTGGTGACGGAATTGCTGCCTGAATTCAGCGGCATCAGTGGGAAGCCGTCCTCTGCCATGGGGCGCTGATGATCCGGCGAGAGCTCCCAGCCGCTGTCCGATCCCGGGTTGCGTAAATAGCCAAACCATCGCCGCCTGGCGTTCAGGTTGGCTGGGCTGTTGTCGCCCGCATCGAACTGCGGTGTCGCAAAAGACACCATGGGTGCCACGTCCACGACCCATTGATATCGCCGCATGCGCTCCAAAACCGGGGCGATTTCCCGGTCATAGTCGACAATGAAACTGTCGTTCCAGCGGCGGGTTTGCGTGTCGAAAATCTCAGGGGCGGCGCCTTTGTAACGGACCGCCATGTCAAACACGATGTCGTCCAGATTGGTGATATTAACGAGTTCCGGGGCGACCTTGGGTGGGCCGGTCAGAACCCAGGCATCGAGCATCACCGTTTCACCGGACCGCAGTCTGACCTCGGCGCGAACGGAGCCGTCGGATGTGTCATCGAAGAAGCCGTCGGCGCCCGCGAAAGATTCAATGCCCTCGGCCTTGGGTCCGCCGGCACGGCCATACCCGCCGAGAAACAGCATGCTGCCGTTCTGGTCCATGGTCATTTGACCGAGCGATGTAATCGAATAGGGGTAGAGCCCGTCTTCCTTGAAGCCGAGTTTGCTGTTGATGCCGCTGGGGCCCGGGAATGTTGAATGCGCGTAGATGGACGATCGTGAGCCGCTATTGCGCGGCTTTCCATTGAAGTCAGCCAGTTCACCCGGCCGGCTGACGCTGCGAGGGCCTGGATCAACGATCAGATGCTTTCTGTCGGTTGCACCTTTGATCACGCTATTGCGCAAGGACACGCCGGTTGCAGCATAGCTGTTATCGGCCCCCATCATCAGATTGCCCTTGAACTCTGAGAAGTCGTACCAGGCCGCTTTCTTGTTGGCGACGTGGACGGTCCAACGGATCGAGACAATCTCGGGGTCATCCAGGCCGACCGGGACCGACCCGCCTTGACCATCGTCGCGAAAGATCTGGAACCGCGCGGCCTGACGCCTGATCTGCCCGACCTTATCCTTGAAATTAGTTACGGGTAGGCGCTCGTCGGGCTGGTTCGGGTCGAATTCGGTGGGCAGTCCGCCAATTGTTTCCGGCGCGACGTAAAAGGTCTCGGGCGAGGCGAAAGGATTGTCGAGATTGGATCCGGAGTCCCCAAGTCGTGCGACACCGATAGCAGGATGAATGCGATAACCGGATGGGGCCTGTATCCGAACCGGTGCGTCTGATCCCGCGGCGCCCGCGCTGTCGCCAATGACCGGGGTTGCGGCCGCTCCTGCCAAAAGACCAAGAAATTCACGCCGCGACTGGCCCATCACCACCTCCAATTTGTAGACGCAGCCATATTGATCGGCAAACCGGCGATCATGCAAGTGAGCAGGGCGCCCCAGGGGGAGATTGATGGCGGCTGAACCTGGGTGCGGATACCCCCCAATGGAGGTTTCATCCTCTGCATAGTATGATGGGCCGGTGGATGCATTATGCCGAGATTGCCAGCACCTGTTTGTTGCGGGGGGCCAAAAGCTTTGCCCGGCTTGTGGCTCCAGGCGCGTTGTCGCGCATGAAGAGCTGACCAGCCTGACCCTCGCGCATATTGATTGCGACGCGTTCTTTACGTCCATTGAACAACGAGACAACCCCGACCTGCGCGGCAAGCCGGTAATTGTTGGCGGCGACAGCAATCGGGGGGTTGTTGCCGCTTGCTCTTATGAGACCCGCAAATTCGGCATTCATTCCGCAATGCCTATGGTGCAGGCCAAAAAACTGTGCCCGGATGCCATCATTGTCCCGCATCGGATGGACGCCTATCAGGCCGCCAGCAAACAGATGCGGGAGATCTTCTTTTCGCTGACCCCGTTGGTCGAACCTACCTCTGTTGATGAAGCCTATCTCGACCTCACGGGAACCGAGGCCTATCACAAAATGCCGGCTTCTGCGGTGCTTGCTCGTGCGACTCTTAAGATTGAGCGGGAAATCGCCGTGACCGTGTCTGTCGGACTCTCGTACAACAAGGGCCTCGCCAAGATTGCCAGCGATCTCAACAAGCCACGGGGGTTTTCGATCATCGGCAAAGCTGAAGCGAGTGCCTTTCTTGCGGACAAATCCCCGGCCATCATCAGTGGTATTGGTCCGGTCCTTGTGCGGAAGCTATTTGACGACGGCATCACGACGATCGGCGCGCTTCGCCAGTTCGACGAGATGGAACTGATGAAACGGTATGGGAAGTCCGGCCTGAAGCTGGCCCGGTTCGCACGCGGTGAGGACAACCGCAAAGTTACCATCAGCCGTGAGGCTAAAAGTGTTTCATCGGAAACAACCTTTTCATCGGACACGACGGATCCGGATGAACTTTCGCGCAGACTATGGCCACTCTGCGAGAAGGTGTCGAAACGGCTAAAGGCGGGCGACCAGGCAGGACAGACAGTCGTGCTGAAGCTGAAAACATCGGGCCATCAGATTCTGACCCGCAACCGGAAAATGCCCGAGCCGACACAATTGGCGACCAAGATTTTTGAGGTGGCCAAACCGCTTGTGCGTAAAGAGGCCAATGGGCGCGCGTTCCGGCTGATCGGCGTTGGGGTTACAGACATCACCTCGCCGCGCGAAGCGGATCAGCCAAGTCTGCTCGACGGTGGTGGTGCATCCAAGCGAGTGGAGGTCGAACGCGCCGTCGACGAAGTGCGCGCCAAACTGGGCGACAAGATCATCACCCGCGCCTCGCAACTTAAATGACTCCAAGCTGTGGATATCTCGTTTTTGACGCAGCTGATGCAAGGTTTGCAGAATTTCAGGTTTGGCAGGATGCCGATCAAGATGGGATTACGGATCCTGGGGAACTGATGACTCTTGCGGAGGCGGGTATTGTCAGTATTGATCTCGACCGTGTGCCCACGGGCAACGAAGTCTCACCGTTTGGGGACGACAACGTGCTTCTCAGTACGTCGAGCTTTACCCGGGCGGATGGAACGACCGGCGAAGTTGGCGATGTTGCCTTCAGATTCTCTGACGAAGAGACCCCCGCCACGGGAGATCAAAATGATGGGGCGCAGACGACACTTGAAATCCCCAGCCTATCGTATGGTTACCCGATCGCATCCCTCACTGGGTTGAACGGCGTATTTGGTTTCATTGACATTCCAGCGCTTGCTAACCTCTTTGAGCGGGTTGAGGGCGCTCTCGCTAAACTACCTGGTCTGGAGCTTCCCGATATTGCTGACTCTACTGAAACCATTTTGGATCACATGAATGATCAATCCGGATTGGTGCAAGACCGGCTGTACCCATCATATCAATCCCTAAAGGAGGCCTTGGAACCTGTAATTGTAGGTCCAATCGGCGCTCCAGGTGCCGTCGCTCCAAGCCACGACTATGCTGATGTCGATAAACTGGTTCAGGCAATGGCAGGCTTTGCGCCGAATACGGGAATCTCTACTGATTCGAAGGGGATGAATCTTGACCGGCATGGTGATGTCGTGGCAGCAGCGATGGAGCATGCTCGGCAGCAACATTTCTCCTAATCTTGGGCGTTGTCAGGGAAAAGTTGGTTGAGGTCATTTTCCGGCTTCCATAGCATCGCTCGATAAAAAATCCTTTCCGCTGCTTCAAAACATCACCTGAGATCATTCGTTTGGCTGTGATGATGTATGCCCGATTTCCGCTGCCTTTACGTCAGGTCGAAGACCTGCTTCATGAACGAGGCGTTGACGTCAGTCATGAAACAGTACGTTTCTGGTAGAACCGCTTTGGGCCTTTGTTCGCAGCAGAGATCAGGAAAAAGCGTATCGCCAATCATCTCTATTGGTGCTCGTGGCGCTGGCATCTGGCCGAGGTCTTTGTGCGGATCAACGGGGAAACGCATTACCTGTGGCGCGCTGTCGATCACGAAGGAGAAATCCTGGAATCCTAGGTTATCAAAAAGCGAGATCGAGCAGCAATGTATGTGGTAGGGAATGTCGACCGCCAGGAGACGGGCTGTTGTTTGAACAATAGGGCCGAGAATTCTCACTGGTCGTTTCGACGACGAGAACGAGCGATGACCAAATTTGGACGTGCAAAATCATTCCAGAAATTTGTCTCCATCCACGCTTCAGTTCACAACCACTTCAACAAAGATCGTCATCTCGAAAGGCGGAAAGACTTAAAGAAATATCGAACTGAAGCGATGCAAGAATGGCGTCAACTTGTGGCATAGGATTCGCTGAATTCAGGACACTTGTGTTGAGCAGTTTTAATCTGACACAACCATAAAAAATCATTTAATAACAATAAGGTATCGGTGGCGGAGAGGGTGGGACTCTACCCCGTTTCCTTATAAGTCACTGTTTCTGCGATGTTTTTCAGGTTGAGATTTTGAGGCTATATAACCCGGGTACATAAGTTTGTGGCCCGTTAGCCTCCCCGTCGTTCGTTGCTCCTCACATAAGTCTGTTTATATCTCTCAATTGAATTGGTCGCTTCAGCAGGTGCACACAACCGCCCTGCTAATGTTTCAATTTTCGCGTGTTCCATATTCTCTGTTTACGGAGTGGAAGTCTCCTTATGTCTTTCTTTACTGAGTTTGGGTCGGTGAGCTTGTACCACTCACCGAATTGGAATTCGCGACTCTTAGGGCGTTCGGCCCAGCGCTCGTTATAAGACTGCCGTCACGCTCGACCGCCCAAGATTAAGGTTTGCCGATCTGGCTGAGTCTGCTCTGGTGGGGCCGCAAATACTATGCGCAGAGCCTAATGGAAGCTGAGGAACTCGAGCGTGACGAACACGCATAGGGCCCGATGCAGCAACCTCACTACTCCAGGTCAACTTTCGCAACGACCTTGTGAATCCAACGGTAATGACGAAGGTTCCGGCACGGGCTCAAAATCGTCTATTTGGTGTCCGCGGAGTTCAAATCCATGAGGAAGTCGCCAGGGTGCCGAATTCAGGAACGAGCGCAAAGACTTACGCGAAGCCCCCATTCGAAAATAGCGAGCAGAGACGATCTTGCAATTTACCTGCTAGAGAGACTTAATGCGCCGTTTTAGGGATGTTCTCACGGCCCTGATATCCGCATAAATATTTGAAAAATATGAAGTTTCTGGAGACGCCCCACATGTCTCCAGGGAGCTCGAGACCGGGTGGCGGTGGACGCAGTCTTGAGCGAACCCGTCTCTGGCCGATTTCCCTGATAATCAGGGAAAATACAGGGAAACTTTGCGATTCAGGGTCGAAACCCGCTATTGGCCGCTTCCAAGCCACTGTAATCAAATAGTTTTTCGACCGATTTCCCTACGCGATCGGACAGGGAATTTTCTTTGCGGAACAGGGAGGTGGTTTTTCCTTATCAGGGATTGAGCCCTGCCTTTGCCACTTCATGGGCGGTAAATAGCTCTTCGTCTTCAACAAAATGGGTCTTCCTGAGAAAGAGAATCGAGAAACCCATCAACGCAAGATTTCGTCGGAACAAATGCATGTAGTTCGCGTAGACGTTCCGGAGTGCCTCGGCCGATGCCGGCTGCAGGGCATCAAGATGAGGGCTAGCCAGCAAGCCGGAAACGACACTGTCGACATGTTCCTGTGACACCTCGTCGAACGCATAATCGATGACATCGTAAGTCTCGAAACCGAGCTGAAAGTAAAAGTCGAGGGCCTCTTCGCGGTAGGCGATTGGCAGATCCACCTGAACCGCCGCCCGCACATCTGCGATCAGCTGCGTTGAAGGCGGCTCAAGGTAATACATCGGTGCTGCGACGATCACGCCGCCGGATTTAAGTACACGGTCATATTCGGCAACCGCCTTTGCCTTGTCGTCGATCAGCGCTGTGACATTGCCGCATATGATGATATCGAAGCTTTGATCGGGTTTGGGGATGTCGGCAGCGTCGGCTGTCGCAAAATCGATCGCTAAGTTTTCGACGTCGGCGCGGCGCTGGGCCTCGGCAATGGCAACCGGATTGATGTCGACGGCATAGATATCGCAGCCGACGAGCCGTTTCAGTTCGATGGCCGTAGACCCCGTTGCGCATCCGATTTCCAGAACGCGGCTGCTCGATGTAAGCATCAGCCGGCTGGCAATGCGGTGGATAGAGCGCCGGCCGCCGGGAAACCTGTTGGTCTCGCGGACCAATGCGACCAACTCGTTGTAGCTCATGGTCCGAATTTGATCTGGTGTCAGCGATGATGGGTCGGGCATGGATTGCTTCTGCCGGGGTTCTCTCATGGTGCGCCTTCACCGAATTCGTTCCGCACCAGCCACGCCATATCCCGGATGTCGTTCATGTTTAGTGCCCAAAGCAGAAACCGCTCCACCCCCAAACCAAAGCCGGCGGTTCGGACCGGCACCTGCTCCTTCATATCGAGATACCAAAGGTAATTGGCTCCGGCGATGCTGCTGGCTTTCAGGTTCGCTGTCAGCGCGGCTTTGGTCGGCGCCCGCTCACCCGCGCCGACGGTTTCACCGATGCCCATTAAGAGATCAGCCGTCAGCGAAACAGTCGGATCGTTAGGGTCGCGCGCCTGGTAAAACGGAACAGTGGATGCGGGCATCCGGGTTATCCATACCGGACCGCCCACCATGCCGATCAATGCCCGTTCGCCACTGGCCGTGATCCGAGGATCCCCGCTGGCGCATATCTGAAAAGCATCGGTCACGGCGTCCAGTCTCTGTCGTGCTTCGGCGAAGGTCATTTGGGCAAAGCCGTCGCGACCGCCAGCGACGGCTTCGAGATGTTCGAGCGATCCGTGGCGTGGCTCAATGCGGTCAGCACACTCCGTTAGCAGAGCGCGGGATAGAGCGCCGACATAGCGTTCAACGAGACGGATAACGTCTTCCAGTCCTCCTTCTATCTCGGCTTCCGCGTGGATGAACTGGTTGAGATGACGGTCATCTGAGCGCTCTCCTCGAAATGAGGGCATGATGTAATAGGCTGGCCGCCCGGCCACCCTGAGCGCCAGCTCCAGCGCAAATTGCATTGAGTCGGCCAGATAGACTGGCCGGCCCGCGATGTCCGCCTGGACCGGGATCGAGTCAGATCCTGGCCCCATCGGGCTCGATATGCTCGCGGTGGTAACTGGTGTGGCCGCTGCGATTGCCCCCTCCGACCGGAAAAAACCGTGAGAGGCATGGACGACCGTGTCGACAAGGGACAAGAGCGTGCGGTACCAGGGCGCGCAGAGCAGTGCCTGCAGGTGTCTGTCGGGTGTGCGCCATGTACCGGGCGGCTCCGCGGCTGCCCCAGTTGCCGGATTGGATTCATGCTGCGTCTTGGATCGCATCGGGTTCAGACGGTGAGGGTTAAGGTGCTGTAGTCATGAAATAACGGCGGATTCCAGAATCATAATGCTTGCATCTTGGGTATCAATGCGCGCTGTCGCGCCGATAGGCAAGGTCACGATCGGCCACGTATGACCCAGCGAAATGCCATAGATGGTGGGCAAGCCGTGCGCTTCTGCGACCTCTCGTGCCATATCGCTTATCTTTTGTGCGCCTTCGACCTGAAAGGGTAGACCGACAATCATCCCCGCTGCGGCGTCGAAGATACCCGCGCTCGAGAGTGTGGCGAGATCGCGCCGGGCCTTTGTCACCGACCCAAAGGCGGCTTCCCAAAAGATAATGACGTCATGCCAATCAGGGGCGAGGCCGGCTGCGGTTAAGGAGACAAGAGAGTCGAGGTTCCCGCCCAGCAAGCGGCCCTCCGCCAAGCCGGTGCCGAATGTCGATCTTTGCGGCCTCAGCGGACAGGATGCTGGACCGTCGTCGTCGCGGTCCCAGAACCGAAACGAGTCGCAGATTGCAGGCGGGTCCTCGACAGGCCACGGACAATCAGCATGTGAGACGGCATTCATCATGGCGTTCCATTCCCAGGCACTGGCATGGGCTTCGCCGAAGTTTGGCAGAGCCATTGGGCCATGGAAGCTTGCAATCCCGGTGCGCGCGTAGATCGACATAAGCAAATTCGTTACATCGCTGAATCCGATGAGGGGTTTTGTGTAAGCATCCAACAACGCGTCATCGAGCATGAGAGACAGTTCGAGCGCTGTGTAGCCGCCGGTCGCGCAGATGATCAGGCCAACTGAATCATCTTCCAACAGGCTCGTGAAATCTGCATGCCGAAGTGCCCGGTCATCCTCACCGGTGATGCTCATCGTGTTTGACGCCACCTCAACACCCGTTGGCGCCAAACGCCGAAGGGCCTCGATGGCCCGCCGGGTTCGGCGCGGGAACTTTGATACACCGTCTGACGGGCAGAACACGCCGATCCGATGAGCGGCAGGATCGAAACGGCGCACGGCACGCATCAGAGGGGTCCCAAGGCGCCGACCTCGTAGTCGGATCGCTCGATTGTTGACCGCAATGTGCCCTTGTCGAATCCGTCGAGGTCAGTATCAATCATGAACCATTCATAGTGAGAAACTCGGCAGGGAAATCAACCATGAACCAAAGGGTCCTGGACGTCGCACGGCAGATTGCAGCCCGGCGTGCGTGTGACCCGGTTCAGGTTGTCACGGCTGCGTTTCCGTTCGTGCCGGCCCGGATTGGTTTGCCTCATTTTGCGTCGACATATCTGCCGGCGGACACGCAAGCCCGTCTGACACGCCTCCTTGGCGGACGCGCTGTCCTGGTCGGGGGAACCGACGTTCACAGCATTACTCTGAGCCGAGACGGTAAGACCAGGGCGGGAATCGAAGAGGCCTGTGCTCAATGGGATGACGAATACCGGCGGGCCTACGCACAATGGCAGGTCCGATTCGATGCATATCTAAGGACCGATGATCAGGACCATAAAGAAACCACCCATGAAGCGCTCCGTCGGCTAGAGGAGCAAGGTGCACTTGTTGAGGCCGCGACGAGCGTTCTGATCTGCGACGATTGCGGGGCCGCACCGCCACCGCGCATGACACGGTCCGCTGACGGTCAGGATTGTTGCCCCTGGTGTGGCAGCACCACGCTGAGGCAACAACAGCGGTCCCATTTGTTCCTCGATCTTGAACAGTTCAGACCTGCCATCGAGGGGACTTTGGCCCTCGAGAAGGCGCCGTCGCGCTGGCTATCAGGTGTGCTCGAGCATTCGCTGGACCGCTGGTGCCTGACCCGTGACAATTTGGTCGGCATGGATCTACACCGAAACTATCCCGGCCGCAGCCTCTATCTTTGGTTCGATTCTCTGGCCGGCTACGTTACCCTCGCGCGTCGATTAGGGCTCGGTCAGTCCAGTGAGGACGAATTCGAGTTCCGGCACGTTTTCGGCAAGAACATCATCTTTCACCACGGCATTATCTGGCCCGTCATATTGCGGCGCGGGTTTGGGATGGGCGCCAGAATATCTGGTCATGTCCGTGGCTTTGTGATGGGACAAGCGGACTGGGTCGACGATGCCACCGACATGGCTGCGCTACGCCTTTTCGTGCTTTTCAAAACGCCTGATACAATCTCAGATTGCACGCTTCCAAGCGCCGAGTTCTTGCAGTTCAAGAAACGGGTCGTGGAAAACAAAGTCCTGAATCTGCTCAGTAGACTTGGACTTGCTGCACAAAGGGGCCCCGCCGAGCCTGTAATTGATCTGCGTTGGGAGGCCTTGGTTGCCGATGCTTTGAACGATATCGATGTGGCGGTTCAACGCGGGTGCGTTCAAGCCGCCACACGCCGGATTATAGCGTTAATCCGAGAGTGCGGCGGCTATGCCGTCGACCGAGGACTGCTATGGAACGAGGATCCAGGTGCCAGGTGGCAGGCGGCTGAGATGCGCCGCATCATCCTTGCGTTCCTTGGGGCTCTTTCACCCGGATTTGTTCCGCGAGTCGAACCAGATCATCAGGAGCGTGTTTTGGCTGACGTGCTTAGCGATGTACCATCTTAGGGTCTAGGTCGGCCGATTTGGGCCCAGGTCTTAATTTCGCCCAAAAAGGCTGACCCAATCAGATTGGCCCACGTGTGCTATAGGTTGATGACGTTAGCAGAAAGAGGGGTACGCATAATGTTTAGATCTTTGTTGGTTACCGCAATGACTCTTGGTTTTGCGATGAGTGCTGCTTCCGCGCTCGACATGAAAAAGTATGATGCGGAAGCGCTGATCAAGATGGGCTTCTTTACCCAAGAGCAGTTGGACATGGAGCAGTGCAAGGGGCGCTTTGCCGTTCTGCGGTTCAACAGGGCGCATCAGGGCGGCTCGTTTGACGGATTTGCCGAAGCAGCGGCCGACCACAGGGCGTGGATGCGTGAAAAGGGTTTCGAGGATATCGAGATACACGTTTTTCGCGGCACTTTCGCGGGTGACGACGAAATCGCATTCGGATCGCTTGTGATCTATCCAAGCGTGCTCGCCGCGGATGCCTACCGGATAGCGCAAGATACCCACCACGATGAAGCCTATGCCAGGTTCGTCGCCAAGTACGGTAACAATACGGGCGGGTTCACCGAGTTTCACTCATGTGTCGATGACGCTGACGTTCAAGAGTAGCGTGTTGAGCCGGGCTTCTCTTGTAATCCTGCAAGAGGCATAGAGTTGCTCGGCGGCGCTGCCTACGGCTGCTTTACGAGTGTCCCGCCGTGATGACCTGATGGTGCGAGGCCTCCGAGAAGGCGCCGTAGCTGAAGTCTCCGTATTTGGCTTTGACCGACAGCCCCTCGGCACCCAGCCAGGCCGAGAGTTCGTCCGGAAACACCTGGCGCATGGAAAAGCGGTTTTGGTGAACGATGCGCCCTTCAGGTCCGATGAGGCGCCAATCCAGGTACAAGATTTTGGCTTCCGGGTCGTACGCGGTGTCTTCATAGAGGTCGCAGGTTGCGTTCACGGCGGTACTGAATACCCGCCGGACAAACTCATTTTGCCGTTTGGTCACAAGAAACTCGGGCGCCGGGTTGAAAATGTCGAAGCAAAAGACACCGTCCGGTGCAAGGTGCCGCTTCACCTGCTTCAGCGCTGCTCTGAACGCCTGCCCGGTGAGCATATGTTGCAGGCTGTTGAAGGCGCATATGACCAGATCGAAACGTTGGCCTAGATTGAAATCTCGCATGTCGCCGACAACGAAGGTCGCGTTGGGGACGCGCTCCTTTGCGACGGCGATCATCTTCGCAGAGGAATCGAGGCCGACGACGGTGGCGCCGGCGTCAGCGAGGTGGCTCGTAACGGCGCCGGTACCGCAGGCCAGATCGAGCACCGAAACCCCGGGCCGAGAGATCCTTTCGCGGTAATAGGCAAACTCGGCGTCCCGCTCGGGGTGCATATCGTCGAAAAACGAAGCTTCCTTATCGAAATCGTTGCGGGTGTCATCAATCATCAGGGGTGATATTGGGCACGACGCAATTAGAAGTCGATAGGACTCTGTCAGAGGAAAAACGAGTTGAGCGAGAAATTGGGCGGCCTTAGCGCCGGCCGATGAGCAATCCATTCCGCTACTTCAAGACATCGCCCGAGATTATCCGCTTTACGGTGATGATGTATGTTTGCTTTCCACTCTCACTAAGACAA
>JANQQJ010000041.1 GCA_028284945.1 Alphaproteobacteria bacterium
TCACCGAGGTTCCGGTTTTTGTCGCCGCGCCCGATACCCCCCGCGACAAAAACCGGAACGTCGGTGATATGCGGCAACATCTCTTGCGCCGGCACCGCCGTCGACACAGGCCCGATGTGACCGCCTGCCTCACTGCCTTCGATCACCAGCGCGTCCACACCACTGCGGATCAGCTTTTTGCCCAGCGCGAGCGCCGGCGTGAAACATATCAGCTTGGCACCGAATTCCTTGACCGCCTCAATCGCGCTGCCGGGCGGGAGGCCGCCTGCGAGGACGACATGACCAACCTGGCGTTCACGGCAGACATCGATCAGGTCGGACAGCTGAGGATGCATCGTAATCAGGTTCACGCCAAAGGGCTTGTCGGTCATTGTGGCGGTCGCCGCGATCTCCTGATCCAGCAATTCCGGCGTCATCGACCCGCACGCGATCACCCCGAAACCGCCGGCATTGGATATTGCCGAGACCAGATTGCGTTCCGACACCCAGGTCATTGCGCCACCCAGAACCGCATAGCGCGTGCCCAGGAAATCGCAGCCCCTGCGCCACAGCGCGTCCAGCCGCTCTGTCCCCCTGGTTTCTGTCATGCCTTAGGCCGAATCGAGTTGATAGGCCGCGTGGAGCGTCCGAAGCGCCAGTTCCGTATAATCCGCGGCGATCAACACACTGATCTTGATCTCTGACGTCGAGATCACCTGGATATTGATCCCCTTGTCTGCAAGGGCGGCGAACATCTTGCTGGCGATCCCTGCATGGCTGCGCATGCCGACACCGATCACAGACACTTTAACGACATTGTCGTCCGTCGTGACCGCACGATAGCCGAGTTCACCCTGCAGCCCTTCGATCACGGAAAGCGACCGGGCTAGGTCAGTGCGCGGCACGGTAAAGGTGAGGTCCGTCGTCGCATCGTCCGCGACATTCTGGACGATCATATCGACATTGATATTGGCGTCCGCCAGGGGACTGAAAATCGCCGCCGACACTCCCGGCCGGTCAGCCACGCCCTGCAAGGTGATCTTGGCTTCGTCGCTCGAGTAAGCAACGCCGCTAATGTCTGCCTGTTCCACGATCTGGTCCTCATCGACTACGAGCGTACCGGGTACATCATTGAAGCTGGAGCGCACCTGCACGGGCACTTTGAAGCGCATCGCAAGTTCGACAGACCGTGTCTGCAGAACCTTTGCCCCCAGCGATGCCATCTCCAGCATCTCTTCATAAGTAATTTTATCGAGCTTGCGGGCCTGCGCAACGATCCTGGGGTCAGTGGTATAGATCCCATCGACATCAGTATAGATGTCACACCGGTCCGCCTTTAGTGCGGCAGCGAGAGCGACGGCGCTGGTGTCCGACCCGCCGCGCCCCAACGTGGTGATCCGGCCGTCCGGGCCGATGCCCTGAAAACCTGCCAGAACAGCGACTTGACCCTCGCTCAACCGCTGATCAAGATCATCGGCCTCGATCTCCAGAATACGTGCCGATCCATGCGCGTCCGTCGTGCGCACCGGGATCTGCCAGCCCAGCCAGGAACGTGCATCGACACCCATGTCCTGAAGCACAATGGCCAACAGACCACTGGTCACCTGCTCGCCCGAGGCGACAACGGAATCATATTCGCGGGCATCATAAAGCGCCGAGGACTGAGTCACCCAGTCGACCAGCTGGTTTGTGGTTCCGGCCATGGCCGACACAACAACTGCAACCTGATCGCCTGCGTCCACGGCGCGCTTGACCTTGGTGGCGACATTCCGGATGCACTCCAGGTCTGCCACTGAGGTTCCACCGAATTTCTTGACTACTCGCGCCATTGCCAACCACGTAAGAGGTGATCACCGTCCGCCAACGGCGGCAGGCAGTGTCACCGATTTGTTGCTTGCCCTTAAAAAGCCGGCCCCTACATACTCGGTAGCCCAACGCCGTGCAAGCCACGCAGGAGACAGGTTTTCATGCCTGAGACCAATACATCGAGCGTCGATCCGCAAGAGGTCGAACGCTTTGAGGCGATGGCCGATTTGTGGTGGGACGCAGCAGGACCATTCAAACCGCTACACAAGTTCAACCCGGTTCGCCTGGCATTCATCAGGGAACATGTCGCCGGCCACTGGGACCGTGATCCAACCAGCCTTAAACCTCTGACCGGTCTTCGGCTGCTCGACATCGGATGCGGCGGCGGCTTGATGTCCGAACCAATGTGCCGATTGGGTGCGCGAGTCACGGGCATTGACCCGTCGGAAAAAAACACCGGTACCGCGCAGCTCCATGCGACTCAGATGAGCCTGGAGATCGACTACCGTGCAACCACGGCAGAAGACCTGGCCGCGGCGGGCGAACAGTTCGATGTCGTTCTCAATCTTGAGGTGGTCGAGCATGTCGCCGATGTTCAAGGATTTATGAACGCGTCTGCCGAATTGTTGGTGCCGGGCGGCATCATGATCTGCGCAACCATCAGCCGGACGCTCAAGAGCCTTGCGATGGCTAAGATCGGGGCTGAATACATTTTGCGCTGGTTGCCCGCGGGAACGCATGACTGGCGGAAGTTTCTGACCCCGTCCGAACTGACCGGACATCTTCGTGAAGCAGGGCTGAGCGTCACAAAGCTGCAGGGCTTGAGTTACAGTCCGCTCAAGGATGCATGGGGGCGGTCCGGCGATCTGAATGTCAATTATATGCTGGTGGCCGTAAAGCCGGGCCAGGGCTGATCAGGGCCGTCACTCAGGCGTCGCTGGTCGGCACCCAGGGAATTGGCATGACCGGTATACCGTCCTCGACAAGGTCTTCGGCCTCCTCACGCGTGGCGTCGCCATAGATGCCACGCTCTTCGGACTCGCCCTTGTGAATGCGCCGGGCTTCTTTGGCAAACTCATCCCCGACATAGTCGCAATTCTCTTCGACGCCCCGCCGCATTTCCATCAATGTCCGGCGCACCTCGGCCTTGACCATTTCCGGCGACACCGGCGGTTCGCTTTGGTCCTGACGCACTGCAATATTGGGCGCCATGATCGCTTTCTTGATGTCGGTACTGCTGCAAAACGGGCACAAAATCTCGCCCGCAACGGCCTGGGAATCGTAAGTCCCGCTGTCCGCGAACCACCCCTCGAAGTGTTGCGCGCACGCACCGCACTTAAGTTCATACTTAATCAAGTTGCACCCCAATATCTCCCCGGCCCCAGCGACCTTGATCTTACAATTCCCTTAGAAATGCAACGATTACCTGCGCCAGCTCCTCGCCTTTGTCTTCTTGCAGGAAGTGGCCTGCTTGGGTGATGGTCGTATGCGGCTGGCCCTTGGTGCCGGGAATGCGTGCCCGAAGCAGTTTGTCGCCGCCCGCGCTGATCGGGTCCGAATCACTGAAAACAGTGAGCCACGGGGTCTCCAGCGCCGACAGAACCTCCCAGGCTTTCAAGTTAGCGGTGACCGCCGGATTATCCTTTGTCACTGGCACCAGCATTGGAAACTGGCGCGCGCCCTCCTTATAGGTTTCGTCAGGAAATGGCGCGTCATAGGCGGCGATCACTTCATCAGGCAGATCACTGACACACCCGCCATTGACGATCGCGCCGACGCCAAAGACCGGCGTTTCCTGCGAGAACTTCTGCCAGGCCATGAAAGCGTCTCCAGCAGCGTCACCTACCGGGAGCCCGGTGTTCCCGGTCACAACGCGCGCAAACCGGCCAGGGTGTTCAGCGACCAGCCGCATACCGATCAATCCACCCCAGTCCTGGCACATCAACGTAATGTCGCGCAGATCGAGCTGTTCGATAACGCTGAGCATCCAGGCGACATGGCGTTCATAAGTATAGTCTTCGCGGCGGGCCGGTTTGTCAGAGCGGCCAAATCCCGGCAGGTCTGGAGCGATCGCGCGCAGACCAGCGTCGGCAAAGACCGGGATCATCTTGCGATAGAGGTATGACCAGCTCGGTTCGCCATGGAGGCACAAGACGACTTGTCCATCTGCCGGCCCCTCGTCAACATAGTGAACCCTTAAGTCACCGCCCTCCCCATCCGGCACATCAAGATAGTGTGGCTGAAACGGATAGCCCGGCAGGTTTTCAAAACGATCATCGGGTGTGCGGAGAACATCCATAAAAGGTCTTCCTTTGAAACGGCGGGATGCTTAGGGATTATCAATCATGAGTACGCAACACACTGCAACTACACCCCCCAGCCCCTGGGTTGTCAATTACGCAGACCGGGTAAACGACGGCAGCGACATATTGGATCTTGCCTGCGGCCGCGGCCGGCACACCCGGTTTTTTCTGGAGCGCGGCTGCCGGGTGATGGCCATTGACCTCAACATAGAAGGGCTATCCGACCTGATGGGCGACCCAGGCCTGGCGGTTCTTGAAGTCGATCTGGAGAATGGTCCATGGCCCATCGGTAATGCGGAGTTCGATGCGGTCGTCGTGACCAACTACCTTTGGCGGCCCCTGTTTCCGCGTATTCGCGACGCTGTGCGTGCGGGTGGATTGGTGATCTATGAGACGTTTGCAGAGGGCAATGAACGGTTCGGCAAGCCGTCCAATCCGGATTACTTGCTGAAAGAAGGCGAACTAAACGATTGGTTCAGCGACTGGAAAGTCTTGGGCTATGAGCACACTGAGGAGACTGACCCGCGGCCCGCGATGGTCCAGCGGATCTGTGCGGTGAAGCCCAGTTAAACGACCCGAACGTCACGGTCATGGGTCAGTGATGGAACGCGGCCCCGCGCTTTTGCGACGGCGGCCGGATCAATATCAGCAATGATATAACCAACGTCAGTGTCGGCATCCGCGAGCACCTTGCCCCAAGGGTCGATGATCAGCGAATGACCATAAGTGTCGCGCCCATTGTCATGGGTACCGGTCTGCGCGGCAGCAAAAACAAAACAGGTATTTTCAATTGCCCGCGCCCGCAGCAGCACGTGCCAATGCGCTTCACCGGTTACGCGGGTGAAGGCTGATGGCACGCATAGATATGATGCACCTGCCTTGGCAAGTGCCCGGTAGAGATAGGGAAAGCGCAAGTCATAACAGACCGAAAGACCTAGTGTTCCCCACGGCAGGTCGGTGACAACAGCGTTAGTCCCGGGCTGGTAATTCTTTGATTCTCTGTAACTTTCACCGCCGGGCAGGTCGACGTCGAACATATGGATTTTGTCATAGGTTGCTTTGATCGCGCCCGAGGGATCAATGACATAGGACCGGTTGGCGATCTTGGTGTCTGAGAGTTTGATCGGCAACGAACCGGTATGCAGCCAAACATCCAATTCATCGGCCAGCGCCTGAAACGCTTTCAAGGCGGGATCATTGTCTTCCTCACAGGCGCGGGCGAACAGGATCTTCGAGCGCGTTTCCATCAACGACACCACTTCAGGCAGCATGATGAAGTCGGCGCCATCGGCACGCGCCGCGCAGGACAGCTCCTGTACCGTCTTGATATTGGGATCGATCTCGTTGGTCGAGTTTGTTTGGATGCAGGCGGCTTTAAATCGGTCAGCCATCAGGCGCTCAAAAGGTCGTCCAGTTCGCCTTGTCCCTCAAGGCCATAGAGCTCGTCACAGCCACCGACATGCACGTCACCAATAAAAATCTGAGGTACCGTGTTTTGCCCATTCGCCCGCTGCCGCATCTCAGCCCTGACGTCAGGCTTCATATCGACGCTGATTTCGGTGAACGGCGCGCCCTTGCGCTTCAACAATTGCTTGGCGCGCGAGCAATAGCCGCAGAACATCGACGTATAGATTTCAACCTGTGCCATGGCACCTGTACCCCTGACCGACCGAGGCTCAATATAGGTCAACGGCCCGGCAGCGCAACCCGCGCCAGGGTCAACACATCGACCGCGGATGCGCCCGCGCGTAACAGGGTGCGCGCGCAGTGCTCTGCGGTTGCACCCGTCGTCAGCACGTCATCGATCAACAGGACGCGGCGCGCCTCGACCCGCTCTTTCCAGCGAGCGTTGAGGGCAAAGGCACCGGCAACATTTTTCCCCCGCTGATTGCGGGTCAACCGGCCCTGACTGGGTGTCTGCCGGGTCCGCACCAAAAGATCAGCACAAAACGGCTTTTCCGCCAGCCGCGCGACGGCCTTTCCCAGAACTGCCGACTGATTGAATCGCCGCGAGAAAAGCCGGCGCCAATGTAAAGGCACGGGCGCGACAAGATCCGCATCCGCAAGCAGATCGCTGCCGGCGCGGGCCATCCAGCCGGCATAGGCAGGTGCCGGATCGAGCCGGTCTGCATGCTTGAATTTCAGAATCAGCGACCGGCTGAAGTCGCCATAGAGCATCACCGCCCTGGCTCGTTCATATGACGGCGGATCGCGCATACACGCTAGGCATAGGCTTTCCGGACCGGAATCGAATTCCAGCGGCACGCCGCAGCAAGCGCACCACGGCGTTTCGATGAACTTGATCTGCCCCCAACACTGGGGACACAGGAACCCGTGGGTTTCGACCAGGGCCATGCAGGACGGACATTGAGGCGGGAACACCGCATCGACCAGTTTTCGACCTATTGAGTGAATCATCTGCTGCATGCCATGAACAATCTAACAGGTTGGCCCGCCAATGGCCCCATGCCATATAGCGGCCATGGATTCACCAGCGCCCGGCATCGAGGTTTTCGACCGAGAATTGCTGCGCCGCCGACGCGACCGGCGCGCGGCTGATTTCAGTGACTTCACGTTCCTCAAGGAAGAAGTGTCTCGTCAACTGGCCGAGCGACTGGATGACATTCAGCGGATATTTCCCATTGCTGTCGACCTTGGCTGTCATACCGGATCGCTGGGCCACCTTCTGAACCGCCGTGATGATATCGAGACATTAGTTTCCTCTGATCTGTCGGCCTCGATGGTTCAAGCCGCGCCGGGCCATCGGGTCGTTGGTGATGAAGAAATGCTGCCCTTCGCCGATGAAAGCGTGAACCTGGTCGCCTCGGCCCTGGCACTGCATTGGGTGAACGACTTGCCCGGTGCCCTAATCCAGATTAACCGGGCCCTGAAACCTGATGGATTGTTTCTCGGCGCGCTGCTGGGCGGCTCGACCCTGCAGGAATTGCGTCAGGCGATGATGCAGGCTGAAATGGCGGTCGATGGCGGTGTTAGTCCGCGGGTGTCACCCTTTGTCGATATCCGCGACGCGGGCAGCCTGCTGCAACGCGCTGGTTTTGCGTTGCCCGTCACTGACAGCGACACGCTGACCGTCGACTATGGCGATGCGATTTCGCTGATGCGTGACCTGCAGGGGATGAGCGAAAGCAATCTGGTCAATGAACGCCGCCGCCAGCCAATGACCAAGCGGCTTCTCAGCGCAACCGCAGAGGCCTATCACGACCTCTACGCGCGCCCTGATGGCCGGGTTCCGGCGACCTTTGAGGTGATTACCTTGACCGGCTGGGCCCCGCATGAAAGCCAGCAGAAACCGCTGGCACCCGGTAGTGCAAAGATGCGCCTCGCCGAAGCGTTGAAAACAGAGGAAAAAAGCGCCGGTGAGAAGGCTGTCCCCACTACTCCAGATTCCACATGACCCCATGGGGGAATGGTGACCATGCCGCCGTGGGAACACCCGCCTGTTTCAGTCCGTCATTCACCCATTCATTACATGTATAGAACGGCGTATAGGTGCCGAGCCCTTCAAGAAAAATGCCCGCCTGATCATAGAGCGCGCTGTCAACCGGGATCGGCGATCCATCTTCCAAGAAACGTATAGAGGTCTCGATAAACAGGCTGATCTGACGGGCGTGGTCTTCGCCGATGTGGAGGCGACGTGTTCCTGGACCCGATGGAGCGGCATAAACCGGGCTGACGCGCATCAGAACATCGCTTTGCCAGAGCAACGCACCGATCGCGACGCCCAGATCAAAGTCGGCCCAAGTCGGTGTCTTCAGAAAGAATTCGCGTTCGCCCCAGCCAAACGCCAAATAGAGCGGCCTGGGGCCTGGCAACTGTTCGGCAACCACTGACAGAGGGCCCGCATCAGGTGTTTCGATGACGAATTCCAAATGGATACCGTTCGACTGGACGAAAATCTCAACCGGTCGATCCGGCGTATCCACGGTATCGCCAACCTGGATCGCAGCGCCCACCCAGGCGGCGACCATGTAAAGCAATCCAACACAGACCAGCGTAACCGCACCCCGCAGCAGCCAGCGCAGCAGGATCACAGCAAATCCCGCAACATGGCAATAAGCGGCGCATCTGCCGGCGGCATGTCGTAATCACTCAGCTTGCTGGGCCGCACCCACTTTAGCGCCTGATGTTCCAGCGCACGGGGAATGCCTTCCCACTTGCGGCAAACGTAGAGCGGCATCAGCAGATGAAAGTCGTCATAGGTATGGGAGGCAAAGGTAAACGGCGCCAGACAACTCTGCCACGTGTCGATGCCCAGCTCTTCGTCAAGCTCACGGATCAGTGTCGCTTCGGGGGTCTCATCCGCCTCGACCTTACCGCCCGGGAACTCCCATAGGCCCGCCATGGATTTCCCTTCCGGGCGCTGTGCAATCAGAACCCGGCCATCGACGTCGACCAGCGCAACGGCCGCGACCAGCAGGATCGAATTAGTCATTCAGGGCCATCCATTTCTCTCGCGTCAACTTGAAGTATAGCGCGTCTGCTTCGCCGTCCCGCATGCGGTAGGGTCTGTGACCGTCTTGCTCAAATCCGACTTTTTCCAGAACCCGGTGCGACGGTTTGTTTTCCGGATAGGCGGCAGCCCAAAGGAGCCGAAGACGCTTTTCTTCCAACGCAAAGCGACAAACACACCCCACGGCTTCTGTCGCATAGCCCGCACCCCAATAGGGGCGGCCCAGCCAATAACCGATTTCGCCATCACTATAATTGATGCCAATACCCCCGATAAGCTGGCCATCTGAGCGGCGGACGATGGCGCAAGGCAGACCTTTGCGCTGCCACCGGATTCGCCGAGAGAGACGCAGCCAGTCGCGCGCATCATCGTCCGTATAAGGATAGGGTGACCGTGACAACCAGCGCGCAACCTCCCAATCCCCAATCAACTCGGGCAGACCCGGTAAATCCGCTTTCCGGTATGGCCGGATCTCCAGCCGCGCCGTCACGAAACGCCGGGCCCTCCGGATCAACTTCGATAGTCAGCGTTGATGCTGATATATTGATGGGTCAAGTCGCAGGTCCAGACGGTGGCTCGGCCACTTCCCGCCCCCAGATCGATCTCAAGATCGATTTCGCGGCCCTTGAGGTGCTGGGTCAGGGCTGCTTCGTCGTAGCCTTTTCGAACCTTGCCCTCATCTGTTACCGGCTGGCCGCCGAACTTAATCAGCAACGCATCGGCATCCACAAGTTCACGGGTCTTGCCGACGGCCATAACGACCCGCCCCCAATTGGCGTCTTCACCGGCGATGGCGGTTTTGACCAGCGGCGAGTTAGCGACCGACTTGGCAATCACCATTGCCGACGCATCATCGGCTGCCCCGCTGACATCGACGGTAATGAACTTCGACGCCCCCTCACCGTCCCGGACAACCTGCTGCGCCAGATCACGCATCAGATCTTCCAACTGCGCGCGAAAATCGCTTAGTCGTTCATCGTCAGCGTTTTCGATCTGCTCATGAGACGCGGTGCCCGTCGCGAACACCACCAGCATGTCCGATGTGGATGTATCGCTGTCCACGGTGATGGCATTAAAGGTTCTGGCATTGATCGGGCGAATAAGCGCATCAAGCGCTGAAGGCGTAATCGCCAGATCCGTTACAACATAGGCCAGCATGGTCGCCATATTCGGTTCGATCATGCCAGAGCCCTTGGCGATCCCGTTGATCGTGACCCACTGTCCATCAACTTCGGCTGTGCGCGTTGCCCCCTTGGGAAAAGTATCGGTGGTCATGATCGCCTTGGCGGCCGCTTCCCACTCGTCCTCACCGAGCTTGAGCTTGGGCAATGCCTTGACGATCTTGTCATAGGGCAGCCGCTCACCGATCACCCCGGTCGACGCCACCAGCATTTCAACGCCCTTGCACCCCGATACCAGTGCAGCGGTTCTTGCCGTTGCCTCGGCCGCGGAATTACCCTCAGCACCGGTAAAGACATTCGCGTTACCGGCGTTAACAACAAGGCCCCGCATATAGCCGCGGGACTGAGCCAGTGCACGCCGGGACCAGATAACAGGCGCCCCCGGCGTGGTCGACTTGGTGAACAGCCCGGCTGCTGCGGTGCCTTCCGGAAACGTCATCAAGGTGACGTCCGCGCGCCTTACGAACTTAATCCCAGCGGCAATCGTTCCCAGTTTCACCCCCGGGATTGGCGGCAGCGTCGGGAACTCCGACGGCGCGAGCGGTGACTTTGCTAAGTCCAAGACCTGATCCTATTTGCAAATGACGGGATGGCAGAACCAGCGGGTACCTATCCGAACAACAGATTGTCGGGGTCCGGAATAGGCTCCTTCTTGTCATAGAGAATCCAGCCCTTGACCAGCCGGATGATCATCCAGATGAAAACACCGATCATCAAAAGGCCGCCGATCAGTATGAAGAGCAGGATGAACGAAATGAACCAGCCCGCCAAACCGATCCAGAAGGTGCGGATCAACCAAGTGTAGTGACTTTCCTGCCAGCTTCCCGCGACCTCAGCGCGTTGAGAGTAGGCGATAACCACGCTGACGATGCTGCCTAGTCCTGCGGTAATGAACCCGACAGCAAAAGCAATATAAGCGACAAGGCCCATATCTGTCGTGCCGGCGGCAGGTGACGACGCCGGGGCCGACTCCTGTGTTGCGGGCGTGTTTTCCTCAGGTTTAGGGGTATCGTTCTCTTCAGCCATAACTGCTCTCCACGATCAACCGATTGCCAGATTGATATAACCGGTTTCGAATTCAACACACAAATGGTCATCACGACCACGTGTGCGCTTCATTGACATGCCCCCGGACGGGTCTTATCTGTCCCGCATGGGAAAATGCCTTATTTCGGGCGTGTAATCAGGATACCAGATGGTTCAGTTCGGTAGCGCCGTTAAGAAACTTTTCGGCACAGCAAATGACCGCCTTGTTAAGGGCTATCGCGCCCGTATCGCGGCGATCAATGCCCTTGAGCCAGAGATGGAGGCGCTGTCGGACGAGGCGCTGCGTGGAAAAACCGCCGAATTCCGCGACCGCGCAGGCAATGGTGAAACGCTTGATGCGCTGCTGCCCGAAGCCTTTGCCGCCGTCCGTGAGGCGGCCAAGCGGACCCTGGGGCAGCGTCACTATGACGTCCAATTGATCGGCGGCATGGTGCTGCACGACGGCCGGATAGCCGAAATGAAAACCGGTGAAGGTAAAACGCTTGTCGCGACCTTGGCGGTCTATTTGAACGCCATTGAAGGCAAGGGCGTCCACGTCGTTACCGTGAATGACTATCTGGCAAGCCGTGATAGCGAATGGATGGGCCAGATTTATCGCTTCATGGGGTTGAGTGTGGGCTGCATCGTTCACGGCCTGAGCGACGACCAACGCCGTGAACAATACGCCGCCGACGTGACCTATGGCACCAACAACGAATTCGGCTTCGACTATCTGCGCGACAATATGAAATTCCGGCTGGATATGATGGCGCAGCGTCCGTTCAACTTCGCCATCGTCGATGAAGTCGACAGCATTCTGGTGGATGAAGCGCGCACACCGCTGATCATTTCCGGGCCGACTGAGGATAATTCCGAACTCTATAAAACGATCAACAAATTCATCCCCAACCTCAAGGAAGAGGACTACGAGAAGGACGAGAAGAGCAAAACCATCTCGCTGACCGAAGAGGGTAATGACCGGGTCGAAGAACTGCTGCGCGACGCCGGTATGATGCAGGGCGACAGCCTCTACGACATCGAAAACGTCTCTGTCGTGCACCACGTTAATCAGGCGCTTCGGGCGCACAAGATGTTCCAACGCGACACCGACTACATCGTCAAGGATGACAAGGTCATCATCATCGACGAGTTCACCGGCCGCATGATGGAAGGCCGCCGCTATTCCGAAGGGCTGCATCAGGCGCTTGAGGCCAAGGAAGGCGTCTCAATCCAGAACGAGAACCAGACCCTGGCATCGATCACCTTCCAGAACTACTTCCGCCTCTATCCCAAGCTTGCCGGCATGACCGGCACCGCGGCCACCGAAGCCGAAGAGTTCATGGACATCTATGGGCTGGGTGTGGTGGAAATTCCGACAAATGTGGCGATCGCGCGCCTTGATGAAAATGACGAGGTCTATCGCACCGCCGATGAAAAATATCACGCGATCATCGATGAGATCGAAGAAGCCCAAAAACAGGGCCAACCGGTGCTGGTTGGTACGGTCAGCATCGAGAAATCTGAGCTGCTGTCATCGCTGATGAAGAAGCGCAAACTGAAGCACAATGTGCTTAATGCCCGCTATCACGAACAGGAAGCGCAGATTATCGCACAGGCTGGCCGGTATGGTGCCGTAACCATCGCCACCAACATGGCCGGGCGCGGCACCGATATTCAGCTTGGCGGCAACCTGGAAATGCGCATGGAAGCCGAAGCCGCGGACATTAGAGACGATGCGAAGCGCGAAAAGAAAGCCGCGCAGATCGCCGAAGAGGTCGATGTTGAGCGCGAGAAGGTTCTGGCCGCAGGCGGTCTTTATGTCATCGGCACCGAACGGCATGAAAGCCGCCGTATTGATAACCAGCTGCGCGGCCGTTCCGGCCGTCAGGGCGACCCCGGCCGGTCGAAGTTCTACCTGTCGCTTGATGACGACCTGATGCGCATCTTCGGCTCAGAACGCATGGATACGATGCTGGTGAAACTGGGCCTCGAAGAAGGTGAAGCCATCACCCACCCGTGGATCAACAAAGCGCTCGAAAAAGCCCAGACCAAGGTCGAAGCACGCAACTTCGATATCCGGAAAAACCTGCTGAAATATGACGACGTCATGAACGACCAGCGCAAGGCGATCTATGGCCAGCGCCTGGAGTTAATGGAAGCGCAGGACGTTGCTGAAACCGTCGCTGAGATGCGCCAGGAGGTGATCGAGGATCTCGTGGCCATCCATATGCCGCCGAAATCGTTCCCGGAACAATGGGACGTCGACGGACTGGAGGTTGAGTTCCACCGGATTTTCGCACTCGAACCACCGATCAAGGACTGGGTCGCAGAAGACGGCATTGCTGACGAGGAAATCACCGAACGGCTAACCGATCTGGCCAATAAACGGATGGCGGAACGCGCCGCCACCTTCGGTCCCGATGTCATGCGCCAGGTCGAGAAGAGCCTGTTGCTGCAAGTCGTCGATCAGCAGTGGAAAGATCATTTGCTGCAGCTCGATCATCTGCGCCAGACCGTGACCTTGCGCGCCTATGGTCAACGCGACCCGCTTAACGAATATAAGAGCGAATCCTTCGATATGTTCGAGGCGATGCTGGCCCGCGTCCGCGACGAAACGACAACGATGCTGGCGCGCGTCGAGGTGCGCATGGACGAAGCACCGCCCCCGATTGAGGAGCGCATGCCACAGCAGAAGATGGTGGCCGAGCACATCGATCCGCTGACCGGGCAAAACGAATTCGATGATCCGGGCAATATTCAACAACCGCTGCGCCGCAAGGTCGACCAGGCGGATATGAACCCCAACGATCCCACTACGTGGGGCAAAGTGCCGCGTAACGCGCCCTGCCCTTGCGGCTCAGGCAAAAAGTACAAGCACTGCCACGGCGCTGTCGCGGCCGCCTAATCCCTAAGGTTGGGGTGGGCCCTTCAGTTCAACCACATTGCCCTCCGGGTCCTCAATATAGATCGAAGGCCCCATCCCTTCGGCGCCATAGCGCATACCGATATCGCCGACCTCAATGCCGTGGCCGTTGAGATGGGATAGAATCGCGTCTTCATCCCAGGGATCAATGCGCAGGCAGAAGTGGTCCATATTTCGGCCTTCCGCGCCGGGTCCTTTGCCGCCCAGTTGGCCAAGCTGGCCGTTTACATCAACGATATCGATCAACGACCCGCCGGCACGTAGCTGAGTCAAGCCGAGCTTTTCTTGAACCTTTTCAACAGTACAGCCGATCACGTCGACATAAAATTCGACCATCACCGAAACAGTGTTGGCACGCAGCACGACATGATCCAACCCGACAGGCGCAAACGCCGTCACTGGCTGCCGCCCTCTTCGTTGAGCAAGTCCATCCGGGCATGAACGTCGAACATATTGACCAGGTTGATCACTTCCGGGTCCGTACAGCCATTTTCCGCGATGGTTGATTTGATCGTCTGATCAAGCGCCAAGGCGCGGTTGTTGATCATATCGAAAATCTGGGCGCGAGACTGATCCGGCAACTCGTTCTGAAAATAGCTGACTGTGATCTCCTGAACGATCAGCAGGTTGCGGGTGAACATGTTCATCATGCGCTGTTCGGGATTGTCACAGAGCCGCACGGCAACGAGCGACAGGAAGAAATTGTCGAACATCTGGACCGTGGGCGCACGCGTATCGCCGGGTGATTGCGCCATGGCAGGCGCGGTCACGATGGAGGCAGCCGCAACCAGACCGATCAGAACCCGCTTGAAATCAGGCAATACCCGCGGTCCCCATGGAAAGGAATTTGTCACGGCGGGCCTGGCGCAGGGCCGCACCGTCCTGGCCAGACAGGTCGTCGAGCGCCCGGCCAATCGCGTCGCCCAATGACCCAATCGCGGTCTCATAGTCCCGGTGCGCGCCGCCCAGCGGCTCCGGTACGATCTCATCAATGATATTGTGGCTCTTCAGATCTGCTGCGGTGAGCTTTAGCGCGAATGCGGCTTCTTCAGCCCGGTCGTCGCTGCGCCAGAGGATCGACGCACAGCCTTCCGGCGAGATCACCGAATAGACGGCATGTTCATACATCAAGACACGGTTTCCGGTCGCCAGGGCAACCGCCCCGCCAGACCCGCCCTCGCCGACAATCGCGGCAATCAAAGGCACTTCCAGATTCAGGCAGGCTTCGGTCGAACGGGCAATGGCCTCGGCCTGGCCCCGCTCCTCCGCACCCACACCCGGATAGGCGCCAGAGGTGTCGACCAGTGTAATGACAGGAAGCTTGAACCGGTTGGCAAGGTCCATCAGGCGGGCGGCCTTGCGGTAACCTTCGGGCCGCGCCATGCCGAAATTATGCGCGACGCGGCTCTGGGTATCGCGGCCTTTTTCATGGCCCATCACCATCACCGCCTCGCCGCCGAACCGCGCCAACCCGCCCTCAATCGCTGAGTCGTCGCCGAATCCACGGTCGCCGGCGAGCGGCGTGTAGTCGGTGAAGAGCGCCTCGACATAGTCGCCATAATGAGGCCGCCTTGGATGCCGCGCGACCTGGACTTTCTGCCAGGGATTCAGGTTCTTATAGGTTTGACGCAGCGCCTGCTCCAGCTTGCGCTCCAGCCGGATGACCTCATCGACGATATTGACATCACCATCGTCTGACAGGCGCTTCAACTCGTGAATCCGGCTTTCCAGTTCCACAACAGGCTTTTCGAATTCGAGGACTAGTTCCATGGCGTAGAAATCGGTTCTGCTGTTTGATTTGCAAGGGGCGCGCACTGTCGCGCCCAGGCACGGTGCTTGTCAATCTAAGCCGCGACGGACTGAAACCGCAAACGCCGCGTGCGGTGATGCACTGACAGCCCGAGAATTGAGCCTTTTTTCACCCGCTTAGGCAGCGTATGTTTGCACAATGCAAATAGATGTGATTTCAGATTCCATCTGCCCGTGGTGCTTTATCGGCAAGCGGCGGCTGGAAAAAGCCCTGGCGGAGCGCCCCGATCTCGATGTCGAGATTGTTTGGCGACCGTTTCAGTTGAACCCGGAAACCCCAGCCGAAGGCTATGACCGCAAGGAATATCTTGAGGCCAAGTTCGGCGACAAGGAACAAGCCAAGGGCGTCTACAAAATGGTGCGCGCGGCCGCGGAAGAAGAAGGCCTGGACTTTGCGCTCGAGACCCAGAAACGGCTCCCCAACACGATTGATTCTCATCGGCTGAACCACTGGGCGCATACCGCCGGTGTTCAGGACGCCGTGGTTGAAGGCCTGTTCCGGAAGTATTTCATCGAGGGTGAAGATATCGGCGACCCGGAGGTACTGATTTCGGTTGCCGAGGACGCCGGCATGGAAGCCGACGTTGTCCGCAAGCTGCTGGAAGGTGACGCCGACCGGGACCTTGTCCTGAAAGAAGAAGCCGTTGCCCGCAATATGGGGGTGACGGGTGTGCCGTGCTTTATCGTCGACAAGAAACTTGCGCTCGTCGGCGCGCAGGAACCGGATATGCTGCTGCGCGCTATCGACCACGCATTGGCACAGGCTGACGCGGCAGAATAGCCAACGGGCCGCAAAAACTTCCGGCGCGTCGGGTCAAGCGCCCACGGGTCTCCATAAGTACCATTGGTATTCGTGATCCTTTCCGGGTCGCTAGGGGAGTTTCATATGCTGGGCCTGACGCCGCTTGTTCCGGTACCGCGACTGCATCGTGGCCTGGCCGTCGCAGCGCTTCTGCTCAGCGGCATCCAGCTCGCTGGATGTGCTAAAGAGGACGGGCCGGGCAATGCCATCCCCAACAAGAATGTCTATTTCGGCGACCTCCACCTGCACACCCGCTATTCCAATGACGCGTTCTATTTGACCACTGAAGAAGGCCTGGACGCCGCCTACACCTACGCCAAGGGTGAACCCGTGGTTCGCAGCACCGGCGAGACGGTGCAGATGAAAAATCCACTCGATTTTATGGCGGTGACGGAGCACGCGGAATTTCTCGGCGCCATCCAGTCCTTTACTGACCCGGATCACCCGCTTTATGACCATCCGGCACTGGGACAACTGCTTCAGTCACCGGAAAGCAATGAGCGCATGAAGGCGTGGTTTGCCTTTGAAGCCGCCAGGCGCGAGGCTGGCACGCTGGAGGGTTTTGACGAAGTCGCGCTCAAGAAGGCTGTATGGACCGCCATTGTCGACGCCGCCGACCGGCACAACGACCCTGGCACCTTCACAACATTCGCCGCCTATGAATGGACCGCCTATATCGATGGCGGCAATATGCACCGCAATGTCATCTTCAAGGATACGAAGGACCTACCGGTCCCGTTTACGGCAGAAGATTCGATCTACCCTGAAGATTTGTGGAGTTTTCTGGACGCACTTCAGGCAGAAGGCGCCGAAGCCATCGCGATACCCCATAATCCGAATATGAGCGATGGCCGAATGTTCACAACGTTGGATTCGCGCGGTCAGCCCATCGATCACGCCTATGCGAAACGGCGGCAGGGCCATGAACCCGTGGTTGAGATCACGCAGAACAAGGGGACGTCGGAAACCCATCCCGAGCTATCGCCCTATGACTCCTTCTCGGACTTCGAGATCTTCGGCAATCTGCTGCAGGGATATAACCGTGTTGGCAAGCTGGAGGGCAGCTATGCCCGCGAAGGCCTCCTCACGGGCGTTCACTCACACGCCGCTCACGGTTCCAATCCACTCAAATTCGGGTTTATCGGTTCCACCGACAGCCATTCGGCCCTGTCCATTGTCGAGGAAGATAATCTGCCCGGCTTTGGCGGCGCGACCTACGATGCAACACCAGAATCCCGCTGGGACCGTGAACTCTGGAACGGCATGCCTTATTGGGCGATGAGCACGGCTGGAGTCACAGGTGTCTGGGCAGAAGAAAACACGCGCGAGCACATATTCGAGGCACTCCGCCGGCGCGAAACCTTTGCCACGACAGGCCCGCGCATTCGCGTCTGCGTCTACGCAGGACACGGATATGACGAAGCGTTGATGAACCAATCCGACTGGGCGGAAAAAGCAGCCGCAACAGGCGTCCCAATGGGCGCGGTTCTCCCCAGAACTTCAAAAACAGAACCGCCGCAGTTCCTTGTCTGGGCCGCAAAAGACCCGAGAGGCGCCAATCTAGACCGCATCCAGATCATTAAGGGTTGGAGCGACGGAGACCACGCCCAGATACTGATTTATGATGTTGCCTTATCCGACGGCCGGTCAGTCGCGGCAGATGGCACCGTGCCGCCTGTCGGTAATACGGTAAACGTTGAAAGAGCGACCTATTCCAACGACATTGGCGCCGGTGAACTCAAGGCCCTGTGGATCGATCCGAAGTTCGACCCAGATGTGCCAGCGTTCTATTATGTCCGGGTGATTGAAATTCCGACTCCACGCTGGTCTACCTTCGACGCAGCCGCCCTGGGCAAGACCATTCCGACAGACATGCCGGCAACAATCCAGGAACGCGCCTTTTCCTCCCCCATCTGGTACGAGCCATGAGCGTTCGTCAAACATGCTTGGCGCTGGGCCTTATTGCGCTCCTGTTTCCCGGCATCGCCCACGCTGCTGGAAGTGAGGCCCCGGCCCGGCCCAATATCCTGTTCATCATGTCTGACGATCACACCAAACGCGCGATCAGCGCTTATGGCGTCGACCTGGCGGAAACCCCAAACATCGACCGGATCGCCAATGAGGGCGTGCTGTTCCGGAATGCCTTTGTCACCAACTCGATATGCTCGCCGTCACGCGCGGTGATGCTGACCGGAAAGTTCAGCCACTTCAACGGAGTGCGCGACAACGGCCAGCCCTTCGACGGGTCGCAACCGACATGGCCAAAGATGCTGCGCGCCCTGGGTTATCAGACCTCCATCATTGGCAAGTGGCACCTGAAGTCCGAGCCCGTGGGGTTTGACGAATGGCAGGTGCTGATCGGCCAGGGTGAATATTACAGTCCGCGCTTCAAGAACAAGGACGGCATCGACCAATATGACGGTGCCTATGTGACCGATAAAATCACCGACATCGCCATCGCCACGCTGGAGGCCAGGGACAAGTCCCGACCCTTCATGATGCTCTATCACCACAAGGCACCGCACCGGAACTGGATGCCGCGTGCTGATGATCTGGACCGGGCTGAGGCGTCACAATTCCCGCTGCCGCCGGATTTCTTTGATACGTTTGAAAGGCGGCCTGCCGCCAAAGAAGCCGACATGCTGATCGCCGACATGTTCCTGTCCTATGACATGAAGCTACAGCCCGGTGAGTATGACACAGAAACCGGCTCTGGCGGCGCCCATCACCTGCCCAATAGAGCAGAGCTCGGGGAAAGCGTCTGGGCGCAGGATTATGCCCGGCTGACACCCGATCAGAAGGAAAAATGGGACGCGTACTATTCTGCCGTGAACGCCGAGTATCAGGCGGTCAAGGACGATCCGGCGGCACTCGCCCGCTGGAAGTATCAGCGCTATCTGAGCGACTATATGGGTACGGTCAAAGCGCTCGACGACAATATCGGCCGCATGCTGGACTACCTCGATGCCAACGGGCTGAGCGAAAACACCATCGTCGTCTACACGTCCGACCAGGGGTTCTATCTTGGTGAACATGGCTGGTACGACAAACGCTTCATGTATGAGCAGTCCATGTCGACGCCCTTGGCGCTGCGTTACCCGGCTGCCGTCGCACCCGGCCAGACGGTCGATGCGCTGGTGCAGAACATCGACCTTGCCCCCACTTTCCTGGACTATGCGGGTGCGGCCGTTCCCCAAGAGATGCAGGGTTATTCCCTCGCACCGCTGACGGCCGCCGATACTGTCAATCAGGGTCCATGGCGCACGGGTCTTTTCTATCACTACTATGGCGAACCGGGTGGCTGGCACAATGTGCCCGAGCATTACGGAATCCGCACACGCCGGCACAAGCTGATCCACTTCAAGGGTGAGCACGATCACTGGGAAATGTATGACCTTGAAACAGATCCGCGGGAGCTGAAAAACCTCTATGGCCTAGCCGAACACGCCGACCTGCAGGCCGACTTACACGAGCAGCTTGAGGCACTTCGGGTACATTACGGCGATCCGCACGCGGGGCATTAGCACCGCGGAGCCAAACCGCCGCTTTTGAAGCCATGGCTGACGCGGTAGGATCAACGCAACATATTCGCGTTTTTTTCCAAAGAGGAACCCAACCATGCCCCGCTATACCCTGATCGGCCTGTGCGAACCGCAAAGCGACGAGAACCAGGCCGCGTTCGACGAATGGTTCATCGATCAGCACATCGAAGACACGGCCCACTGCCCGCATATGATCAGCGGCAGTGTTTATGAGCTCAAAGGCCCGCACCTGGATATCGAAAATGCCTCACGCTATCTGTCGGTCTATGAAGTCGAGGCTGAAAGCTATGAAGAGGCCGAACGAATTTTGAATGAATGGCAGGCCGATCCCAATGCCTGGGAAGGCCGCGCGCATCACCAGGCGACTGGCGACAAATATGGCGGCATCCCCATGAATATCAGAGGCTCAGGCTGGTTTGAGCTGATCAAATCCTATCCGGGCCCAAAGGCATAAGCCCGAAGACCAAAAGTTTTTTCTAATCCATTTGGAGCAGTCCATGTCTGACATCCCCGCCAAAGCCCTTCAATATCGCACGCTCGCCAATGCAGATGGCACACTCACCATGTCGCTGGAAGAAGTGGACGTGCCCGAACCCGGCCCCGACGAAGTGCTGATCCGGGTTGAAGCCGCGCCGATCAACCCGTCGGACCTGGGGCTGATGGTGGGTGCTGCTGATATGAGCACCGCCACCGTCAGCGGCACGGCGGACAGACCCGTTGTGACAGCCCAGGTGCCCGAGATCGGCATGCGGTTCATGGCGGGCCGCCTGGGCGATTCCCTGCCAGCAGGCAATGAGGGGGCTGGCGTCGTTGTCGCGGCTGGATCATCGGATATGGCGCAGGCGCTGCTTGGCAAAACAGTCTCTGTCGCGGGTGGCGAACTCTATAGCCAGTATCGCTGTGCTCCGGCCATGATGTGTATGGAGCTACCCGAGGGCACGACCGCGGCGGAAGGCGCGTCTTGTTTTGTTAATCCTCTCACCGCGCTGGGTATGACCGAAACCATGCGCATGGAGGGTCACACAGCCCTGGTGCATACCGCAGCGGCCTCAAATCTGGGCCAGATGCTGGCCAAGATTTGCGTGGCTGACGACATTCCGCTCGTCACCATCGTCCGCAAAACCGAGTACGAAGCGATCCTGCGCGACATCGGCACCAAGCACGTGCTCAATTCGACCGCACCAGACTTCATGGATCAGTTGATTGCGGCACTGGCTGAAACCGGCGCCACCCTGGGCTTCGATGCTATCGGCGGCGGGCCCCTGGCCGGACAAATTTTGACTGCCATGGAGGCCGCGCTCAACCAGACGGCGACCGAATACAGCCGATATGGCTCATCGACGCATAAACAGGTCTATATCTATGGCCGGTTGGATATTTCCCCGACCGAAGTCGGCGCCGGGGTCGGTCTTGCCTGGGGGCTTGGCGGTTGGCTGCTGACACCGTTCATTGAGAAAATCGGCATCGAGGGCATGCTGAAAATGCGCGCCAGGGTATTGGCGGAACTAAAAACGACCTTTGCCAGCCACTACACCGCTGAAATCTCGCTCGCGGAAGCGCTCGATATTGACACGATCAACGCCTACAACCGCCGCGCAACCGGCGAGAAATACCTGATCAACCCAAATAAGAGTCTCTGACCCGTCGCCTAACGCCGCACGCCCTGCCGCCGCCAGATGCTGACGCCATAGCGTCCGGTGAGCTCTATCCTGCCATTGTCCAGGAAGCGGTAGGTGACAGTCTCGGTCAGGTTTAGCGAGGGCGTGGTCTGATACATCACACCGCCGCTGGCGGTATAGGCACCCATGGTCAGGCCCTGGCCGTTATTGAAGATGAACTTTCCGTCGGCCCGGAATTCGGTGACCCAACCTGTAAAGGGCGGGTTCTCCAGGGCCCAGATGCCGACAATGGCCGGATCAAGAGTCTGATCGTCAACCGGTTTTGGCTTCGCCGCCTCGTCAGACTGGTCATCCGCCTTGTCCGTTTGATCACTTTCTCTGGGCGGGGCATTGCCAAGAAAGGCCTTAAGCCCGCGAAGGTCTGCTGCGGTCGCCTCGCAAGCGTCACTGTTCTTGCAGGTAACTGATGCACCGCGCATTTCCCAAAGACCAACGGGCAAAACAAGGCCCGCACAATAGTTCTCTTCGCCGGCACAGGCGATGTTAAGAATCTTCTGCTCCTTCAACGCCACCAAACGGTCCGTCCGCAGCGTCTCGGAATCCATCAGGTCGAGGGCGAACGCCATGTCGGCAAACATCTCCTTATCCTCATCGCCGCATTGTTCTCCTTCGACGCAGAAATACCCGGTAATCAGGATCGAATTGTCAGTATCGAATTCGGCATCGCGCTGGTGAATTAGATAGGTCAGGTCTATGTCGCTTATGGGCACGCGCCACGGTTCCTCGCGCAGCCGGTCTGCAATGCGCTTAAGCGCGTCTTCCGCATCGTCCCAATCGTCAATCTCGGTGACCGGATGGGCTTTCGCCATCATCTCAGCAACAAAGTCGTCATAGGCGGGTGTCGCGGCGAAACTGACAAGCGACATTATGGACCAGAGCGCGGTGTAACAGGTCTCAGCATCCTTGCAGGGGATGGTGCCGGTCTGACTGCGGAACGAGATGCCGACTCCGAACTCTTCAATACAAACCTCAGGCGCGTGACAGGCGAGGACCAGGGACTTGCCCTCCCACTCTGTAACAATCTCGCCGCCTTCCTTCTGGTTCTTCCAATCATGATAGATGGACCGGGCGGGATTGATGTTCTCGATATCCACGACCATCAAGAGAGAGTCCCAATTCTGCTTGTCGTCGCATTTGCCTGGGTCGTTTTCGGCACAGACCTCAACGCTCAATTGCGGCAACCCTTCCCTGTTCATCCCAAAGGATGTTGCCTGGCGGTGGATCCTCTTTACGGACTCGATCCCGTTGGCTGAAGCATGAAGCCTTCCCTTGGGAAAATGTTCCTCGAAGTCGGCCCCCGCAATCACGCCATTGATGATGGCGATCTGGTCCTTGATCTGGTTGGCATCGGTGATGTGCGGCCGCATCGCGGCCCGGTCCAGCAGCTCGCGAAACAGCAGAAGCGCTTCACTGCAGGTCTCGGCCGTGCCGCATTCGATGGTCATGGATTTTGAAGCCGCGCGGTTTCGCGCAAAGTCGACCATTGATGCATGGACGGCTTCCTGCGCATTGCGCTTCATATCGCTGCAATCGTTGTTTTCGCAGCTATCGTACTCGTCATCATCATGGCGAATGCCACGGGCCCGCAGACAGCTGGCATCCCCCGCCGCGGCGCACTCGAACTTCAGCGCATGACCCACTTCGCCACGAGCCGTGTCAGGCGCAATAATTCGGATGGACCTGGGGTCAACCAGATTGGGCTCGATAGAATAGCCGACCGGTGTCCCACGGCCGTCTGCGCATTGTTCTGCGGAGTCCTCGGTGCGGCAATCCCATTTGTCGAGGCGGATATCCCAATAGGGCGGGGAAAACATGAAAGTCTCGATGTATTGGACGGTAAAACGATCCGTCCGCTCAATGGGTTCCCATCCTTTGTCGGCCTCGATGGCCGGGTCTTTACGCAGCGTGACCGACTTATAGACAAGGTCGCTGAGGTCGTCGGCCACGCTTTCAGGGCTTCGTTCGCTGCTGTCTCCACAGCCGGCAAGCGAGAGCCCTAAAACCAATAATAGCCCGAGGCCGCGACGCGGCGTCTTGGCGCGCACCTTATTCGGGTGCACCGAGAAATCGCTGTAGCCCATCTGCCTGACTCCCGTCCGACAGATTTATCCTAACCCAACTTGCGGCCGTTTCGGATGAAAAATGACCCGGAAGTGAGAGCTCACCCCTCCAGTCGTTTTACCGTCTCCATGAGCACCTCGGCCTGACGGACCGACGCGATATCGATCAGCTTGCCATCCAAGGCGACGGCGCCACGGCCTTCGGCCAGAGCCTGCTCCATTGCGTCCAAGACCTTTTTCGCCTTTTCGATCTCATCGGGGGACGGGCTGAACAGTTCGTTGCCCAGATCCACCTGAGATGGATGGATCGACCACTTGCCTTCACAGCCCAATACCTTCGCGCGCAGCGCCTGCGCGCGGTAACCGTCAGGGTCAGAAAAATCGCCGAACGGTCCGTCGATGGGGCGCAGACCATGTGAGCGGGCGGCCACCACCATGGTAACGATGGCCTGATGCCACATGTCGCCCCAATAGGTGTTGCGTTCGCCGTTCTCATCAGGGTTTGACAGCACGACATAGTCGGGGTTCGGCCCGCCAATCTGAGTGGTCTTCATCCCCATGGAGGCGGCGAAATCCGCGACGCCGAAATGCAGGCTTTCATTGCGCGGGCTGGCCGCGGCAATCTCATAAATGTTCCGAAGGCCCTGGGCCGTCTCCATAATATGTTCGAAGCCTACGCGCTTTTCGCGCCCCTTGGCCCATTCAATCTGGGTGCACAGCATGTCGAGCGCATAGACGTCCTTGGCGTTATCGACCTTGGGCATCATCAGCAGATCAAGCCGCTCACCAGCCTGTTCCATCAGGTCAACAACGTCACGGTACATATATTGGGTGTCCGCCGCGTTGATACGCACAGAGACCGTCTTTTCACCCCAATCGAGATCGTTGATCGCCTCAATCGCGTTTTTGCGTGCCATGTCCTTGTCCGACGGCGCGACAGCATCTTCAAGATCCAGGAAGACCACATCAGCCGCTGACTGGGCCGCTTTTTCCAGGAACCGGGTATTTGAGGCAGGAACCGCGAGTTCACTGCGGTTAAGGCGCGCGGGCGCCTGTTCGATGGGGGTAAAGGCCATGGTTTTCCTCAACGTCGACAGGGGAGAATGGATGCGGGCGCACGCTACTTTCGCGCCCGCGCAGAGTCAATTGACGGAAGGACTCGGCTGACCACGAGGCATTATTGCGAGCGCACGGTGACAATCCGCTACAGCATCGGTTTTAAGAACTTGGTACCCTTGGTGTTGCCAACACGTAGATGCCGGCGATCACGAACCCTGCACCGAAAAGCGTGCCCGCCACGGGTACGGCGATTACCTGGAATCCCGTACCCATCCCCAGAAGGCCCACCGTGAATGACGCGAGCCACATCCACCCGGCTTGAGCGAAAACGCCGGTGCGGACGAATTGCAGGCCGAGCACCGCCATGCCCGCGGAAATGAGAACAGTTCCCGCCTGATACGTATCGACGCCGAAGGCAACCGTATCCGGGCCAACGATACTGGCCAGCCCGGTGGCCGCTACGACAAAGCCAACAAAACCGGTCCATCCGACCCGGTCCAGCGTCTGCAGAAAAATACCCATCAGACCAAAAAGCAGCGCGATATCGATAATCAGGTAGAAAACCTCAAGCCATCCCGCTGTCGGGTCATAGGGGATGAATGTCGAGATCATGCGTAACCCGCCACCGATGATGGCCTCAATCGCCGCCAATTGAACAAGAAGCCGCAAGGTCATGCGCTGGGGTCCTCACGCGCAAGAGGATGACCCGACCGAACCAGCGCCTGCAGCCGCTCCTCCAGCACATGCGTATAGATCTGGGTCGTACTGATATCGGCGTGACCAAGCATCTGCTGTACCGAACGAAGATCGGCGCCGTGATTCAGTAGATGACTGGCAAAGGCATGCCGCAGCACATGCGGGCTGACCCGGCGCGGATCGATCCCGGCAGCTACGGCCAGCTCATCCAGTAATTGGACAAACCGGATGCGGGTCAGATGCCCGGCCTTACCGCGCGAGGGAAATAGAAAGGGAGCCCCTTTCGGCCCTGCGCCTTTCAGGAAAAAGTCCCTGACCTCCAAATAGTCGTCCAGCGCTTTCCGTGCCGGTACGCTGAGCGGCACCAACCGCTCGCGTCCGCCTTTTCCGCGCACCAGCAACACCCTTGTATCGCCCGTGACGGCCCCGAACGGTAGGGAAACCAGTTCGGTAACCCGAAGCCCGGTCGCATAGGCAACTTCCAACAAGGCCGCCAACCTGATCTGCCGCGGGTCTGCGCCCGACCCGGGACGACCGCGGACAGCATCCATCAGCGCGTCAATATCGGCTTCGCTGAGCGTCTTCGGTAATGACCGGCGTTGTTTCGGCCCCTCGATCGACGCGGCCGGATCATCCGCGCGCAAGCCGTCTCCAAACAAAAAACGATAGAACTGCTTGATCGCTGACAGCCGACGTGCCGCGGTGCTGGTTGCAAAGCCCGCATGATCCAGTTTGGCGAGATAAGCGCGGATCACCTCGTCATCGGCATCAATCAGCCGCGCCCGTTTTGTGGCCACAAATTCACGGAAATCACCAAGGTCACGCGCATAGGCCTGCAGCGTATTTTCCGCCGCCCCGCGCTCGGCCGCCAGCATTTCCAGGAAGCCTTCGATCAGGTAACGATCGTCAGCCTGGGTCATGACAACCGCCTAGAGCCCCGCCTCGGCCAATGCCTCGAGCGTCAGTGCCCGCGCCTCGGCTTCCAGCCCGACAAGCTTCAGGGCTTCGATCACATTGGCCAAGACAGCCGGGTTTGCCGCACCCGGCCCCTCTTCACCCAGAAGAATCAGGGTCAGCAACACCGTTTCACCCAGCCGGCCGGCTCGGGCCGCCAGAATGGTGCCCCGCCATGCTGACAGGGCCGGCATGCTGTCTTCCTGCCGTTCGGCGCCTTCGTAGAGTGACGCCCAGTAACGCGGCGGGACCTGATCGCCCAGCGCCTCAAAGACAGCGAAAAGCAGCGCGCCCTTGCTGGCACGCTCTGCCCGGCTGGTTGCGAGTTGCGATTGCCACCAGAGATCAAGAATCTCGTTCGAGAACGGGATGTTCCCAGCCTCGTCCGCGATCTGCATATAAGGCCACAGTTCGAGCAGGGTGGTCGTGGCGTTGACGTCGGCTGTCGATGCGGCATTGCGCACCATGTTGTACCAACGCATGGCCGTCGGCGAATCTCCAGCGACCACCAGTGCCTTAGCGATATCGGCGGAATAGCCGAGCATGGTCGGCAGGATCGGTAGCGCCTGCGCGGCTTCGATATTGGCCCGGGTCGAAATGGCATATTCATTCTGGTCCCGCGCAACGCGCCAGGCGGCCTGAAGGTTAGTGGCCCGTGTTTCCGGCACGGGCGACCGGCGCGCCGCCTGATAAAGCAACGCATCGGTCCTGGCGCCTCCGCCGGCCTGTGCCAACACGGCTGCGTTCTCGAGTTCGGCAGCCTCGAACGGCATACCGCCGTAGAGCGCGACGAGCATGGATATGTCGATTGCGCCCTGACGCACCGCCATGTCGGCCGCTTCCAATCGCAAGCTCACCGGCATATTAGGCGTGCTGGCAATGGCCCGCAGGATCAGCGGATCCGCCTGCACCAACGTATCAACCGGCACATCAACCCCTGAAACCCGCAACATCGCAAGCTTCAGCGGCGTCGGCGCGCCAATGGATGCGTTGGCAAGCCCCACTCTGCTGTCTTCGGGAAGGGTCAGATAGTTCATCAGCTCAAAGAACGCGGGATCGTCTACACCCAGCTCGCGCAACATCTCATTGGCGAAATTTGCCCCGCTGACATCGCCTTCGATCAGGCGGCAAAAGGCGACAATCTGGAACCAATAGGTGTCTTCACTGCGCTGGTTGGCCGCGTTCGCCTCTGCACAGGCACCGGCCACGTCACCATTCAGAAGCATCACATCGATGCGGCTGCGGGTCAGCGCCTCGTCATAGCTTTGCGCCGGCATGCGGTCGAATAACGATCCAAGGCCGGACAAATCGCCCGCGGCGACCAGGCGCTCTACGCGCGCTTTGAGAATATCGTATCGGTCGCCGGTATCAGCGCCCAAGAGGCCCAATTGGGGTTCCGGCATAGGAATATCGGCTTCACTGAGCAAAAGCCGGCGGGCAAGTTCACGCATGACAGGCGAGCGCGTGTTGACCGGCAGTTTCGGTAACAGCGCCATCAGCGATTGCCGATTACTGCCTTCCCACATATTGGCCGGGAACCCGCCGGTCTCGACATCGAGAACACCGACCGACGACGGATCCAGAGCCGCCAGCCCCATTTCCGACACGCCCTGCGATTCCGTCGACGGCGCGGGCGGCGTCACCCCGATAATCCCTTCATCGAATCCCTGGTTGCCAAACTCAGGCCTGGCAGGGGCCTGCTGAACGCGTGGTCCCACACCACCGCCCAAAACGCCGCGGGGTACGATCTGTAAAGGACCGTCGCTGGGCTGAACGGGAGCAGGCTCTGTCGCAGGCTGCAGCGGGTCAGCCTGACGGCTTGGTGCAGGTTCCGTCTGGGTTTCCAGCGGTCGGAAGCCGTCCTGGGCCTGTGCCCACGCCGATAGGGTCAAACCGACGGCCACGCTTGAAAAGGCAAGGGCGCCGAACAGGCTAGTTTTGGATAAGCTCATCAGAGATGTCTTTTTCGATCTGTTGTGATGGTGCGGGTGGATCCCATGCCGACAGGGCGATAAGCCCTGCGCCGCAGAGAACCAAAATGACGATGACCGCGATACCGAGTTTGCGTGAACCACTCAACCGGGTGGACCCCTTTACTTCAGCAAGGTGATTTTATCCTGCATGGGATATAACATAAGGCTAAACCACTTGCACAACAGGGCATGGAAAAGATCGATACCATAAAGCAGCCTCGCACCTGCGATCAGCCGGGGGTCGACAAGACGATTGTTCTTGTCGGTCTGATGGGCGTGGGCAAGACGACGGTGGGCCGCCGCCTCGCCAAGCGGCTCGGCTTGCCATTTGTCGACGCAGACAGCGAGATCGAAAAGGCTGCAGGCTGCCGAATCCCCGATATTTTCGAGTGTTTTGGCGAACCGGCCTTCCGCGACGGCGAAATGCGGGTGATCTGCCGCCTGCTGGAAGGTGAACCCCATGTACTGGCGACAGGCGGCGGGGCGTTCATGAACGATCAAACCCGCCAGGCGATCAAAGACCATGCGGTCTCGGTATGGCTGAAAGCCGATGTCGCGACCCTAGTGGAGCGAACCAGCCGCCGCGAGAACAGACCGCTGCTCAAAACCGGCGACCCGGTGAAAATTCTGTCTGACCTGGCCGAAACCCGAAATCCTGTCTATGCCGAAGCGGATTTGATCGTGGAAAGCACCGACGGACCGCACGAACAAGTCGTCGAGGCCATTATCCGCGCTCTGCAGGATCATCAGGATCGCCGCTGACACCATGAGCCAGCACATCGAAACCGTCTCTGTCGCACTGGGTGACCGGGCTTACGATATTCTGATCGGCCCCGACCTGCTTTCACAAGCGGGCGCGTTGATCGGCGGGATTCTGGCGCGGCCGAAGACCTTTATCGTCACGGACGAAAACGTCGGCGCCCAACACCTGGCCGGACTGGAAGCCACGTTACAGGCCCGTGGCATCGCCACAACCAGTCACACAGTCCCCGCTGGTGAGACCAGCAAGAGCTTTGCCGGGCTGGAATCCTTGACCGCGGCTATGCTCGACGCCCGGCTGGAACGGCGCGACATGGTCATCGCGCTGGGCGGGGGCGTGGTGGGCGACCTGACCGGCTTTGCCGCGAGCATTCTGCGCCGGGGGATGGATTTCATTCAAATCCCGACAACCCTGTTGGCCCAGGTGGACAGTTCCGTTGGCGGCAAGACCGGCATTAACACACCGCAGGGCAAGAACCTGATCGGCGCCTTTCATCAACCTCGCCTGGTGCTGGCAGACACGTCCGTTCTGGACACCCTGCCCCGCCGGGAATTGCTGGCCGGCTATGCCGAGGTGGTCAAATACGGCCTGTTAGGCGATGCAGACTTCTTCGATTGGCTGCAAGCCAACGGACAGGCATTGCTGGATGGCGATCAGGATTTGCGCATAAAGGCTGTGGCGACCAGCTGCCGCGCCAAGGCTGGCATAGTCGCCCAGGATGAGCGCGAATCCGGTGTCCGCGCGCTGCTTAATCTGGGCCATACATTCGGCCACGCATTGGAAGCTGAGACTGGATTCAGCGACCGCTTGCTGCACGGCGAAGGTGTGGCGATCGGCATGGTTATGGCGTTTGACCTGTCCGCCCGGATGGGCCTGTGCGGTGACAATGCCACAGCGGCGATCAAGCGGCATTTCAGGACGGTTGGCCTGCCCGCGAGCCTTGACGATATTGAAGGGCCGGGCCTCGACCCTGAACGACTACTTGCGCATATGGCACAAGACAAAAAGGTCAAAGATGGCCGCATCACCTTCGTACTGGCGCGCGGCATTGGTGACGCTTTTCTGACCGACGACGTCGACCTCAATCTCGTCAGAGATGTTCTGACACCCTCTTAATCTACGGAAACACCCCATTATGACCGATCCGATGTTGACCGGACTTGCCATCATCATCCTGATAATGATGTCCGGCTTCTTCTCCGGCTCTGAAACCGCGTTGACCGCTGCGTCACGAGCCCGGATGCACCAGCTGGCCCGCGAGGGCAACAGGCGGGCCGGCCGCGTTGAAGTGCTAAAATCCGATAACGAAAAGCTGATCGGGACCATTCTGCTGGGCAATAACGCGGTTAACATCCTGGCGACCGCCCTGGCGACAAGCATGTTTTCGGCGCTATTCGGCGAATATGGCGTTGTGATCGCCAGCGCGGTGATGACCTTGATCGTGCTGATTTTCGCCGAGGTATTGCCCAAGACGATGGCAATCCGCAATCCGAACTCCGGCGCCATGGCCGTCGGCGGCGTAATCAGCGTGCTGGTGCCGGTCCTGTCGCCGATAACGAGCGCAGTCCAGGCCATCATCCGGGGTACCTTGCATATCTTCGGCATCGATATCAGCGCGAACCAAGCCGTGCTCTCTGCCCACGACGAATTGCGCGGCGCGATTCAGCTTCACGCACAGGAAGGAAATATGATCAAGCCGCACCGGGACATGCTGGGCGGCATTCTCGATCTGGATGATCTGGACGTCGAAGAGGTGATGATCCATCGCCGGTCAATGGAAATGATCGACGCGGATATTGGGCCCGACGCGATCATTGAAAGCGTGGTCAACAGCCCGCATACGCGCATCCCCCTCTGGCAGGGCGATACAGAAAACATCCTGGGCATTTTGCATGCAAAAGACATTCTGCGCGCGGTCCGCAACTCCGAGGACTCGCTGACCATGGAACAGATTGAGGCACTGGTAAACGAACCCTGGTTCGTGCCGGAAACCACGACGTTGCGTGAGCAGATGAACGCCTTCCGCGAACGCAAGGCCCACTTTGCCCTGGTGGTCGATGAATACGGTGCGCTGATGGGCATGGTGACGCTGGAGGACATCATCGAAGAGATCGTCGGCGACATTACCGACGAATTCGACATCACCCATATGGGCATCCGGCCACAGAATACCGGCCAGATCGTGGTCGATGGCACGACCACGATCCGCGATCTGAACCGGGAGATGGATTGGGAGCTTTCCGACGAGCATGCGAACACGATCGCCGGATTTGTCATCCACGAAGCCCAGGCAATCCCCGACGCCGGGCAGGCCTTCATGTTCGAAGGGTACAAATTCGAAGTCCTGCAAAAGCAGCGCAACCAGATCCTGTCGCTGCGGGTCACACCGCCTCAGCCCGACGAGCCGGACGAGGAATGACGGGCGAACTTTTCGCCATCATCGCACCGGTCTTTCTGACAGCGGCCGTCGGGTTTGTCTGGACCAAGCTGGGCTATCCCTACGACACCACCCTTATCACACAACTGCTAACGACAGTGACAACGCCGTGCCTGGTGTTCAGCCGCATCAGCGACCTGAGCATCGACGTCGACACTTTCGCCATGATCGCGCTGATCTCTTTCATCGCAATGGTGGCGTTTGCCGTCTTCGGATATGCCGGTGTGAAGCTGCTTCGGCTGCCTTTACGGGACTCCCTGCCGCCGATCCTGTTCCCCAATTGCGGCAATATGGGCCTTGCCCTGTGCCTGTTTGCCTTTGGCGACATTGGTCTGGCGCTGGGCATCAGTTTCTTTGTCGTCAACGCGACCAGCCAATACATGTTTGCACCGATGATTGCGTCGGGCGCCTTCTCGGCGCGGATGATCGTTCGATCACCGCTGGTCTATGCCACCATTATCTCGGTCATCGTGCTTGCGACAGGGGCAACTGTGCCTGGCTGGTTGTTAAACACCACGGGACTGCTGGGCGACATCACCATCCCGATGATGCTGATCACCCTGGGCGTGTCGCTGGCGGGGCTGAAAGTGACTCATCTGAAAGGTAGCGTCTCCGTCGCGCTGATGCGGCTGGGGATCGGGGTCGCCACCGGCCTTGCTCTCATTGAAGTTTTTGCGCTTTCCGGCACAGAAGCCGGCGTCATCCTGATCATGTGTTCGATGCCGGCCGCGGTATTCAATTACCTGTTCGCGCAGCGTTATGGGGAAAATGCCGAACAGGTCGCAGGCACGGTTATACTCTCGACCGCGATTTCCTTTGCGACATTGCCCATCCTGCTGGCCCACGTCCTGCCATAAGATAGTGGGGCCAAGACGGGAAATATCACCACGCCTTGATCACCAGCACGTCGCAGACCGGCCGGTTAAGGAACTTTTCCGCCACACTGCCCAGCACCGCGCGCGACAAGCCAACCCGTCCATGCGTTCCCAGGACCATGAGATCGGGTTTCAACCGCTCTGCCTCCGCACGCAACACGGCTTGGGTTTCACCGTGACGGACGACCTTTTCAATCGATTCAAGTTCTGTGACCGTACCGGGCTCTTCGGCCTCGATGGCCTCGAATTCCTCGGCGATAAAGGCATCCAGATCTGTCACGTGCTGCCGATGGGCGTGTAACAACGCCTCGCGATCAGGCTGAACCCCTTCAAAGGGCACCTTGAACGCATGGACAATGTTCAGGTCCGCATCGGGCGCCATGCCCAGCGCACCGCGAATGGCAAAGCGCGAGTAGATGGAGAAATCGAGGCCGAGCATCAGCCGCTTGTAGCGGCCTTTGACGGGGTCTGGGACGACGAGCACGGCGGTTGATCCCTTTCGGATGACCCGCTCCATCGTCGTGCCAACGATGGATTTCAGCCCCGACTCGTTGCGGTGAACGCCCATGACAATCAAGTCGGCTTCGGTCACCGCTACGGCGCGCAGAATGTCGCGATAGTCCTTGCCTGGCACCACCTGAATGTTGATGTCCAGGTCAGCACTTGGACGCGCCTTTTCGATATGATGCTCGATATCTTCGCGGGCCGCAGCCGCGACACTGTCGCGCACCTGATCCGGCAGGTTTTCATCAAAGACGTGCAGAACGGTTAGGCGCGCATCGTGTTGATGGGCAAGCTGTAGCGCCCGTTCCAGCGGCCGGTCGGACCGGGCTGATAGATCAGTCGCCATAAGAATACTTCTGATCGGGGAGCGCCGTTTCTCCGCAGCTTCTTCCAATCCGGTGGGCGCCGCCGTCTCATGAATTTGTTCGCTTGCCAAAATACCATCTCCTCCATATCTCGTCCGACATCCCAACACCCCTGCGTCGACGCTTGATCTAGAACGATTCGTCTCTTTTCAAATTGATTGAACGCTAATAAGCGCTATGTCGCACTTGCCTCAATCGAGAGCGCGTGAACGGGTCCGGCGAGTTCATCGGCCAGAATCTTGTGGATCAAACGTTGTTGGGCCACCCGGGTCAGCCCGTCAAACGCAGATGACGCTATCACCACATGGAAATGGGTTTCGCCCCCGGGCCGGGCGCCGCTGTGACCGGCATGTTTGTGCGATTCATCGATCACCTCCAGCCTGGCCGGGGCGAGTTCTGCCTCCAGTTTCGATTTGATCTGTTCCGCGACACTCATATCTCACCCTTTTCATCTGGCGTGCGCATCACCATAATCTGCCGGTGAGACATCCGCACGACCATAGTAGCGAAGAGCGCGCCTGCGACTGGCCCGGCTGTACCTGCAAGGGTGAGCATCGTGCGCCCAAGGACCGCGATCACCTGACAGACTACTACTGGTTCTGCCTGGAGCATGTGCGGGAATATAACCGTTCCTGGAACTACTTTGCCGGCATGGAGGACATGGAGTACGAAACCCTGGTCCGGTCCGCCGCGACATGGGACCGGCCCACATGGCCGCTGGGCACGAAGCCCGGGGGTTCGAACGGGCCCGAAAACGCCTGGACATTCTTTGCTGCACGCGACGCCGCAGCAGGATTTGCCGATGACCCGGATGTCGGCGTTCATCGTATGGAGAGGCCCCCATCCGACCCTCACGCAGCCCGTTTGGGGCGCGAGGAACGCGATGCCCTGGCCACCCTTGGCCTCAACGAGACTGCGTCGTTGCAAGACATTAAGAAACGCTATAAGCAATTGGTAAAACGCTACCACCCTGATGCGAATGGAGCCGCTGCACGGCAGGATCGCGCGGCTGAAGAGCGCTTGCGCGCCATCATTCAGGCCTACTCGCATCTGGTTGCAAGCGGCCTATTTGTGAACCCAACCTAGGCTTTCGATAAGCTAGACGTTCGATAAGAAAGAAGATCCATGGCGTTGGATGACAACATGCCCGGCAACAACGGGATGCCCGACACCAAAGTGTCCGTTCGCGAGGTCTTTGGCCTTGATGTGGATATGGAGGTTCCGGCCTTTTCCAGCGGTAACGAATATGTACCGCCGGTCGACGAATCCTATCTTTTTGACCACGATACGACGATGGTCATTCTGGCCGGTTTTGCCCATAACCGCCGGGTGATGGTGCAGGGCTATCACGGCACTGGTAAATCGACCCATATTGAACAGGTTGCCTCACGGCTGAACTGGCCCTGCGTAAGGGTCAATCTGGACAGTCACATCAGCCGTATCGACCTTGTCGGCAAAGACGCAATCGTTCTGCAAGACGGCAAGCAAATCACCGAATTCCGCGAAGGCATTCTGCCTTGGGCGATTCAGAACCCGGTTGCCCTGGTATTCGATGAATATGATGCCGGGCGGCCGGATGTGATGTTCGTGATCCAACGTGTCTTGGAGGTCGAGGGCCGCCTGACGCTGCTCGACCAGAATAAGGTGATCCACCCCCATCCTTCATTCCGGCTGTTTTCGACCACCAATACGGTCGGTCTTGGCGATACGACCGGGCTTTATCACGGCACACAGCAGATCAATCAGGGCCAAATGGACCGCTGGAACATCGTCACCACGCTCAACTATCTGGCCCACGACGCCGAATGCGGCATCGTGCTGGCCAAGGCCCCGAGCTATGACACCAAGGAAGGCCGTGACACGCTGAGCCGCATGGTCCGCATCGCCGACCTGACTCGTGCCGGATTTATGGCCGGTGACTTGTCGACGGTTATGTCACCACGGACCGTGATCACCTGGGCACAGAACAACGAGATCTTCGATGATCTGGCGTTTGCGTTCAGGGTAACGTTCATGAACAAGTGCGACGAGTTGGAACGGCCCCTGGTGGCTGAATACTATCAGCGCGTCTTCGGTGAAGAATTGCCGGAATCAGCGGTTTCTCAGGCCCAGAAGCAGGCTGTGAACGCCTAGGCGCTCGCTGCAATGTCATCTAACGAAAATCCGGTCGAACCGTTCAAACAAGCCGTGGTTGGTGCTGCGCGCGCGATTGCCGAGGACAAAGAACTCGAGCTGACCTATAGCGCGCAGAACATGCCGGGCCCCGGCCGGCTGCCAATGCCGTCACGGGATTTGACGGAGGCCGAGGCCGCGCAGGTTCGTGGCACCGCAGATGCCATTGCGCTCAAACTCAAGCACCACGACAAGGGCGTACACACCAACATGTTGCCGACGGGCGGCACGGCCCGCGCGATCTTCGATTCAGCCGAACAGGCCAGAGTCGAAGCGCTGGGCGCCCGGACCATGGACGGTGTGGCGCAAAACCTGGCTGCATCCCTGGATGCCAAGTGCAAACAGCGCGGTTATGACCAGTATTCCAACGCGGATGAGGTACCGCTGGCCGATGTCGTTGGCTTCATGGTGCGCGAACGGCTAACCGGCGAGGAACCGCCACCCGCAGCCCGCCAAATGGTCGACTTGCTGCGCGAGATGGTCGAGATGAAGGCCGGTACCGACCTCGACCGGCTGGATGGCTCTTGCGACGACCAGAAAACCTTTGCCCGGGTCACCCGCGAAATCATCGCCGACCTCGACCTTGCTGATGAACTGGGCGACGACCCGGACGCCGAAGACGCAGGCGATCAAGACGACGACCAGCAACTCGAGCAGGAAGGCGAGTCCGACAACTCCGAGGACATCAATCCAGAAGGCAGCTCCGTCGCCGATGTCGAGATGCGCGAAGACATGATGGATGACGAGTCGCTGGAGACCGTCACCCTGGAAACCGAACAGGAAATGGAGGGCGATCAGGGCGACCAGGACAATGAGGGTGAAGCCCCTTGGCGGCCCGATCATGGCCGCAATGACCGCCGCAACGACCCCTACCGCACCTACTCGGAAGAATTTGACGAGGTGATCGGCGCCGAAGAACTGGCCGAAGCCGAAGAATTGCATCGGCTGCGCACCCAGCTTGACCGGCAACTCGATGCGCTTCAGGGCGCGGTCGCCAAGCTCGCCAACCGGCTGCAACGGCTGCTTATGGCGCAGCAGAACCGGTCTTGGGAGTTCGACCTGGAAGAAGGCATGCTGGATGCATCCCGCCTGCCCCGCATCATCATCGACCCGTATTACCCCCTCTCCTACAAGCAGGAGCAGGATATGGAATTCCGGGATACGGTGGTGACGCTGCTGCTCGACAATTCTGGGTCCATGCGCGGCCGCCCTATTACCATCGCCGCGATCTGTGCGGATATTCTGGCGCGCACGCTGGAACGCTGCCATGTGAAGGTGGAAATCCTGGGCTTTACCACCCGCGCGTGGAAGGGGGGGCAATCCCGCGAGAAATGGCTGGCCGGCGGCAAGCCGCCCAATCCGGGCCGCCTCAACGACCTGCGGCACATCGTCTACAAGTCTGCGGACGCGCCGTGGCGCCGATCACGCAAGAACTTAGGCCTGATGCTGAAAGAAGGTCTGCTGAAAGAAAACATCGACGGCGAAGCGCTACTTTGGGCGCACAATCGGCTGCTTGGCCGCCCGGAAAGCCGCCGGGTTCTAATGGTGATCTCGGATGGCGCGCCTGTTGATGACTGCACGCTTTCGGCTAATCCGGCAAATTACCTGGAACAGCACCTACGGCAGGTGGTCGGCTGGATCGAAACCAAGTCACCGGTTGAACTGGTTGCCATCGGCATCGGCCACGACGTGACCCGCTACTACAAGCGCGCGGTTACGATCACCGATGCCGAACAGCTGGGCGGCGCGATCACCGACCAGCTTGCCGCCTTGTTTGAGGACGACAAAGGTGCTGGACCGCGCAGCCGCTACGCCAGGGCCAGCTAGCCAATCGTTTCCTTCAGGAACGCCAAGGTCCGCTCCCAGGAAAGGGCCGCGTCTTCATCGTCATAGCGGGCGGATGTCGGGTTAGCGAAAGCGTGGTCGGCCTCATACCAATGCACGGTTAGGTCCTTGCCGACCTCGGCCATCGCGGCCTCGAACCCGTCGACCATCGGCTTATCGATGAACTGATCTTCTGTTGCGAAATGGCCCAGCACTGGCCCATCGATCACCGACAGGTCTTCTACAGGCTGATCGACGCGGCCATAGTAAATGATCGCCGAATCGACCTCGCCATGAATGGCAATCTCCAGTGCCCAGCCGCCGCCAAAGCACCAGCCCATGGCGGCCACCTTGCCATTGCTGCTTTCGTGATAGCGCAGCCAGTCGACCCAGGTTTCAAGCGTCTCCACCGCCTGATCATGATCAACACCGCCGACCAGTTCACGTGCTTTTTCAGGGTCGTCGGTCGCGGGGGCGTCATACATATCAACGGCCACGGCGATGTACCCCTGCTTGGCCAACTCCACCGCCATGGTCTTGATCTGGTCGTTCAGCCCCCACCATTCGTGGATCAAGACGACCGCGGGCGCAGGCGTCACGTCAGGCATTGCAAGACTCGCCCTCACCGGGCGGCCCATTGCTGTTTCGATCGTAACCTCGGTGGTTGCCGCGGCGGCCGCCTTGGCGAGCGCCGGACTAGCAAGGACCGACGCCAATGGCACAGCGCCTGCCCCTTTCAACAGGGACCGCCGGCTGATTTCCAGTTTCATTTCACCCATGCTTGCCTCCATAGCGTTCAGACATTAGATGCTGATCATACGACCCTCGCCCCGGTGATCCATGCACAAACTGAAAAGCCTTCTTACCGCGTCCGTCCTGGCGCTTGCTTTGCTCGGCACTTCTGCGCCGGCCCGCGAGATTGTAATCCGCACGGAACCCCTGCTGCTGAATGACAACGATCCGGCGCAAACCCAACTCGGTTCATTGACCTATCTAGGGGGGCTCGTACTCGACTCTGATGAATGGCGGTTTGGGGGCATCTCTGGCCTCGCTGTCAGTCCCGATGGCGGACAACTTTTGGCGCTGACCGACCGAGCAAGCTGGCTGGCCTTCAGGCCCGTATTAAAGGATGGAAAACTGGCCGGCGTCACTGACAGCGAGGTTCGCTATGTCCGCAACGAAGGCGGTGGCAAGTGGGGTGAGGGCGATCAGGATTCCGAGGCTGTCGCCCTGTCACCCGATGGTCACGCGCTTGTCGCGTTCGAGCGCAATCATCGCATCGTGCAATTCAATCAACCCGATCCCGATGATCCGTCAAGCATCATGATGCAAAACGCCGCGCCGGGGCCGGACATTCCCGAACTCGGCACCGCGCCGCACAATGCCGGGTTGGAATCACTGGTCTTTCTCGACGCTGAACGCATTCTGGGCATGACCGAAGGGGCGCGCCAAAATGACAATGACGACGCCGTGCGCGGCTGGATTATCGACGAAAACGGCCCCTACCCAGTCTCCTATGAAACCCGCGACGGTTACGTTCCAACTGATATGGCGCTGCTGCCCGATGGCGATGTGATCGCAGTGGAGCGTTATTTTAATCTGCTGACCGGCGTGAGAGCCCGGATATGCATCATCGAAAGGGAGTCCATCGCGCCAGGGGCGACGCTGATCTGCAATCAGATCGCCGAGCTACGCCGGCCCATTTCCGTCGACAATATGGAGGGGATCGCCGCCTATCAGAACGCCAGGGGCGAGACGACTATTTACCTGGCCTCCGACGATAATTTCTCGTCGTGGCGGCAACGGACACTACTGATGATGTTCAGGTTGGAGGACGGCGCCTCCGGCGACTAGGCCGTCGCGGCCTCGGCCTGCTTTTTCTTCAAACGGCGTTTGATCTTCAGCGCCTTGTCGGACAGATCGCCATCGGCCTGCTTGAGCAGGAAGGCGTCCAGTCCACCACGGTGCTCTACCGTGCGCAGCGCATCGGCCGACACCCGAAGCCGCACATTCTCACCCAGCTGGTCGCTGATCAGCGTAACCTGCTGCAGATTCGGCAGGAAACGGCGGCGGGTACGATTGTTGGCGTGGCTGACATTATTGCCCGTCAGAACACCTTTGCCGGTGAGTTCGCAGCGTCGCGACATCGATCTTTCCTTCAACAAACGAGAAGCGGCGCACCAACGCGCGCCGAACTGAGCGCGGTGTATAAGCGAGCGGCGTTACACGGTCAAGAGGGGCTATTGGCCCTGTTTGAAGGTCTCCAGCAACCTCTGCGCTGCCGCGCCCGGCGTGACAGCGCCGTCGGCAACCTGTTCCTCCAGTTCGTTGATCTGGCTTGAAACAGCATCTGTCCCCCGGAAGGCGTCGATCAGCCCTTCACGGATTTCCGACCACATCCAGGCCTTGGCCTGATCCGCGCGGGTGGCGGCCAGCTCGCCTGACTCGCCCATCTGTGCTTCGAAAGTGCAGATCGCGTCCCAGACCTCGGAAATGCCCATTCCGTGCAGAGCAGATGTCAGCAGCACTTCGACACTCCAGTTCTGGCTTTTGGGCCGCATCAGGCCAAGCGCCGAAAGGTATTCCATCTGGGCCAGCTTGGCCGGCTTTTCCAGCGCGCCATCCGCCTTATTGACCACAATGAGGTCGGCCAGTTCCATAATGCCGCGCTTGATGCCCTGCAGTTCGTCGCCGCCGCCGGGCGATTGCAGCAAGACAAACATGTCTACCATATCAGCCACAGCCGTTTCAGACTGCCCGACGCCCACGGTTTCGATGATGATGACATCAAAGCCCGCAGCTTCAGCGAGTAGCATGGCTTCGCGGGTCCGCCGCGCCACCCCACCCAATGTGCCGCCGGAGGGTGACGGGCGAATGAAGGCCCTGGGATCGCGCGACAGCTCCTCCATCCGCGTCTTGTCGCCCAGGATCGACCCACCGGTGCGGGATGAGGACGGGTCGACCGCCAGCACCGCCACCTTGTGATCAAGCCCGGTGCAATGTGTACCCAGCGCCTCAATAAAGGTTGATTTGCCAACCCCCGGTGCGCCGGACATGCCGATACGGATCGCCTTGCCCGCATTTGGTACGACATCGGCCAGCAAGGCTTGCGCCCGCTCGCGATGGTCAGCCCTTGTTGACTCAACCAGCGTGATCGCGCGGGCCAGTGCACGGCGATTCCCCGCCAGGATTCCAGCCAGAATTTCGTCAGTCTTCATGGCACGTGGGATGCCATTTTTGGCCCCGGAATGGAAGAGGGCAATCAGCGATGTTAGGCCCGACATTGCATTCTCGCGGTTCGCGTCTCATCGCGATACTGTCGATAAGTTGATGTGTAAGGAGCAGCCCGGTGGCATCGCCTAACCCGAAAATTCTGCGCCAATTCGCCAGAGTCTGGAAGACAAGCGCCTGTCCGGTTTTGGCCGAGAACGGGATCGAGCAGCTTGACGACCTTGAACGCGCTACGCGGCTTGCCATCACCGGCGTCATGAAAGATGCACCGGCTTCCAGGGATACCGCCGCGATATTCCGGCCCGCATTGGAGGGCAGTATCCTGATGATCGCGCTCCACAAAGCCCTGAGAGCCAGAGGCATGGCGACGGAAGAAAGTGGCAAGCTGTGCCTGACCATCATGGAACGGCATATTGCAGCAACCCCTTCTATCCTCAAATGGCTGCAGCGGCGCGGCCTGTTCACCAAGCTCGCTATTTCGAGAACCCGGCGCGCCGCCACGCAAATGGAGAGCCAACCCGACAACCAGTTCAAATTTGACGTCGTCACGTCAGATGATGGGTCGGGCAACTGGGGCTTCAATCTTACCAACTGCGCGATCTGCAGCCTGACGCGTGCACAGGGCGTTGAAGATTTCACGCGCTATCTGTGTGACGCTGACCGGATCATGAGCGACCAGTTCGGTTGGGGACTGAAACGCACCCAGACGATTGCTAAAGGCGGCAGCCACTGCGACTTCCGCTTCCGCAAGGGCGAACAAACCGAAATGGAAACCTGATTATGCTGAAAGACGCGACCTTGATGGCTTTTGTCGCCACGACGGACACCGACGCCTGCCGCGCGTTCTATGAAGGCGTGCTGGGCCTTGATGTCATTATGGACACGCCCTTTGCGCTGGTGTTCGACGCGCACGGTACGCCGCTCCGCGCCCAGAAGGTCGAGGCTGTTCAGCCCGCGCCCTATACTGCGGTGGGGTGGGAGGTCACCAAGATTGCATCCCATGTGCAATCCCTTGCCGCTAAGGGCATCGCGATGCTGCGCTTCGACGGCCTGGAACAAGACGATGAGGGTATCTGGGAGACCCCAGGCGGCGCCAAGGTCGTCTGGTTCAACGACCCGGACGGCAACATTCTGTCACTGACCGAAGCACCGGATTAGTTGGTATCAGGAATACAGCATTTGAACCGGTCGAGCCTGGTTTGGCTGTACCCTCCAGGACAGACAGCGCACCAGCGGACATCCGGCAGAAACTTGCCATCCACACGCTCCTTGCCGCGTGTGATGTAGCCCTTCGGGCAATTGCTACTGGACGAAATTCTCAACAAATAATCCGTCGGCGGCTGCGCACAGGACGTCTTGAGCGGCCCGGCCCTGACGATCTCAATACCGGCCGGCAAGGGATTGGGTGGCGTTCGGTCGGGCTCATCGACGACGGGCGCCTTGATGGGCCCGCCGGTGCTTTGGCCGAGCGTATTTCCGACCGTCTTCACATCTTCCGGCGCGCACAAGGCACAGACCTTGCCGCGAACGATGGGAGCCTGCCTGAGAAAGTCGGCAGCCGCCTCACAGTTCTCGCGAACTTTTTCGGGCGACAGATCCTGCCGCTCAATCGAGACGTAAGGCCCGTCACAATATTGTCCGCTGGCCAGTGTTGGCCCCGATAGTACAGTCAGCGACGCGGCGAATGTAGCAATCGCGAACGCACAAAGCGCACCGGTTCTGTAGATCAGACGCGTAAACATGTCCCCTCCCATTTGGCCTCGTTTGGGCACCGCCGGAAGCCCCCTCGGCCCGACAGCCCCTCATTCCTTCAGAGGGTAGCATTCACTACGGAAACGTAAAGCACTCCTGTTCCACGAGCGCGTCAATCCCGCCCTTCGACGCCGCAGGCGTCGCTCAGGATAAACTCCAGCGGGAATCCAGTACCGTCATCCAATGGCGCGTGCCTTTGTCTACATCATGGCAAGAAAGCGAAACGGGACGCTCTATATCGGCGTGACCTCAAACCTGCATAAACGGGTCTATGAGCATAGGACCGGTGCGGCCGATGGGTTCACCAAACGATACGATGTCAGAACGCTAGTCTGGTATGAGCCGCATGACAGCATCGAAGCGCCATTGCCCGCGAGAAGGCGATCAAAAAGTGGAACCGGACTTGGAAGATACGCGAAATTGAAGCGTTCAATCCAGACTGGCAGGATCTCTATGAAGATATCGCCAGCGGCTAACCCTGCACTAGCGCCGTCTGGATTCTCGCCTTCGCGGGAATGACAAATCAATTCGGCATGACCTTGTCGACTTGTGGCGTGACCTTACCGAGGCCGGCGAGTTCGTGAAACAGATCGACTAACTCTCCCGCGCCATCTACATCCATTAGGTTGCACATATGAATCGTTGAGAGTTTGTAGCGACCGGCGACTACTGCCTCGAGAACGAACGTTGTTCCATCCAGGCAAATGACAACTTTTTCGCCTGAGCGGCGCCGGTCCGCCAAGACGTCTGTTGGAAAACTCCAATAATCGATATGATCCAGTAGCGACAGAAACTCATTGGATCGAGCCGTTTCAATCTGTCTAACGTCTCGCGTTTTGATTTTACCTGGTTCGTAACCGCCGGCACCGTTCAGAAGAACATACGTTAGCCGGGAAGAAGCGACAGAACCCCTTTCGACTCGAATTGCGTAGGCTGGGATGAATGTCGGCAAAACGAGAAGCCGATACTGCTGAGCAGAGGGATTAGCCTTAGACATTTCCCAAAGCGAGGGCTCCTGCATCGCGCCGAGCTGTCCGCCATACCAGCTCTCAAGAAGTGACCACTCATCGACGTCCCGCCAGATGTCTTTTGGCAGGTAGTCGCTCGCAATCACCTGGAGAGGGAATAGCGCTAATAGAAGAAAGCATCGCGCGGCCACGGATAGACACCGGACCCTGCGATGAACGCCCAAACGACTAAGCCGCTTCGCGTTGCTTGTTGAGCAGGCCGAGGATTTCGGCGGCCGCCTTGGGAATGTTCGTGCCCGGGCCATAGACGGCTGAGACACCCGCGGCGAAGAGCTCGTCATAATCCTTGGGCGGAATCACGCCACCACACACGACCAGGATATCCCCTGCGCCTTCGGCTTCCAGCGCCTTCACCAGCGCGGGCACCAGCGTCTTGTGGCCGGCGGCCTGGGACGAGACGCCGATCACATGCACATCGGCTTCCACCGCCTGGCGGGCGGCTTCTTCCGGCGTCTGGAACAGCGGGCCGACATCGACGTCGAAGCCGATGTCTGCAAAGGCCGTCGCGATCACCTTGGCGCCGCGGTCGTGGCCATCCTGGCCCATCTTGACGACGAGCATACGCGGGCGCCGCCCTTCGACCTCGGCAAAGGCGTCAATGTCTTTGGTAATGGTCTCGAAGCCCTCGTCGCCTTCATAGGCGGAACCGTAGACGCCCGAGATAGAGCGGATTTCAGCCTTGTGACGGCCAAACACCTTTTCCATGGCGTCGGAGATTTCGCCCAGGGTGGCGCGCTCACGCGCCGCATCGACGGCCAGCGCCAGCACATTGCCATCGGCCTCGGCGCCTTTGGTCAGCGCCTCCAGCGCGGCCTGACATTTGGCCTCGTCACGCTCACCGCGCACCCGGTTGATGCGGGCGACCTGCGCCTCGCGCACCTTGTCATTGTCGATGTCCAGCACCTCAAACGGTGCTTCTTCCGTCGGCTGGTACTTGTTCACCCCGACGACGACTTCTTCGCCGCGGTCGATGCGCGCCTGCTTGCGCGCGGCAGCTTCTTCGATCCGCATTTTGGGCATGCCGCTTTCGACGGCCTTGGTCATGCCGCCCAGTTCCTCAACCTCCTGGATCAGCTTCCAGGCTTCCTCGGCCAGTGAATTGGTCAGGCTCTCGATATAGTAGGAGCCGCCCAGCGGATCGATCACATTGGTGATGCCGGTTTCTTCCTGCAGGATCAACTGCGTGTTGCGCGCCAGACGCGCGGAGAAATCAGTCGGCAGCGCCACCGCCTCATCAAAGGCATTGGTATGCAGCGACTGGGTGCCGCCCAGTGCGGCCGCCATCGCCTCAATCGTGGTGCGGATGATATTGTTATAGGCATCCTTTTCCGTCAGCGAGACACCGGAGGTCTGACAGTGCGTGCGCAGCATCAGCGAGCCCGGCTTCTGAGCGCCGAATTCCTTCATGACCCGCGACCACAACAGACGTGCTGCACGCAGCTTGGAGACCTCCATAAAGAAGTTCATGCCGATGCAGAAGAAGAAGGACAGCCGGCCCGCAAATTGATCGACATCCATGCCGGTGGCCAGCGCGGCACGGACATATTCCATGCCGTCGGCGATGGTGAAGGCGAGCTCCTGCACCTGTGTCGCGCCAGCCTCCTGCATGTGATAGCCGGAGATCGAGATCGAATTAAAACGCGGCATGTTCTGCGTCGTGTATTCGATGATATCGGCGATGATCCGCATCGAAGGCGCGGGCGGATAGATATAGGTGTTGCGGACCATGAACTCTTTCAAAATGTCATTCTGAATGGTCCCGGCAAGCTTGTCGGGCGTGACCCCCTGCTCTTCAGCGGCCACGATATAAAAGGCAATGGTGGGAATGACCGCCCCGTTCATGGTCATGGAGACCGACATTTCATCAAGCGGGATACCGTCGAACAGGATCTTCATATCCTCGACGGAATCGATCGCGACACCGGCCTTACCGACATCGCCCACCACGCGCGGGTGATCGGAATCATAGCCCCGATGGGTCGCCAGATCGAACGCGACAGAGAGGCCTTTTTGCCCGGCCGCCAAGTTCCGGCGGTAAAAGGCGTTGGACTCTTCAGCGGTGGAGAAACCGGCATATTGCCGTACGGTCCAGGGGCGATTGGCATACATAGAGGCGCGCACGCCTCGGGTGAACGGAAAGAAACCGGGCAGCGTCTCGTCATATTCCATGGCTTCAAGATCAGCCGCGGTATAGAGCGGTTTGACCGCAATGCCTTCCGGCGTCATCCAGTCCAGGTCAGACAGGGGTTTACCGCGAAGCTCCTTTTCCGCCAGTTCTTCCCACTCGCCCAGGCTTGGTTTCTTGTCACCCGACATCGCCGCACTCCTTTGAAATCGCGCAGATACTCTCCCAGCGGTGGGAAGGTATCATGTCGCGCGTCCATTCCATTATGCAAATTGCGCGGCGCAGTATCGCGAGCGGGCGGCAGAAGTCAATTTTTGGGCCGCGCCAAGAACTCCCAACTGCCTTTAAGACTTGATTTGGGCAATAAACACGACACGGCCTGCAACATAGCGGCCAAATCCACCGAGCATACGCATCAAGACGCGATCCATTTTGACGAGAACGCCACCTGAGTCTGCGAACAATCTTCCCGTAAACATGTTGAAGTACTGAGTACGCTGTTCTTCCAAAATGGCGGCCAAAACATCAAACTCCCGCTCATCAATCTTGTGCTCGTCGGGCGTGATATAGGGATCCTGAGACCGATAGATTCTCTTTACCATCAGGGGATAGAGAACCTTCTCCACCAACGCGCTCTCGCGGATATGCCGCTGCAGGAAACCATGGGTATAGAGTTCGTCGCCAACGATGGCGCATCCCGGTGCAGCAACCCGTTTTAACTCGTTGACCGAAGCCGGGATGTCAACATGGTGCAGAATGTCGAGACAGAAGACCAAGTCAAAGAAGCTGTCTGCAAAGGGCAGTGACTCTGCCGCGCCAACACAGAAATGGATGCGTCCGTAACCAAATTTCCGGCAACGTTGTTGAGCGACCTGAACGATTTCGGCTGATATATCAAAAGCGAATACCTCCGCTCCTAAGAGCGCCAGACGGGCCGCGTCATCACCGAAGCCACAGCCGGGGACCAAGACTCTTTTTCCGTCAAGGTCCATGTCCAGAAGTATGTCATAGGTGCACCAGTAAGCGTTCCACCAGCGCCGCGTATTCTCAAGGACATCTCTGGCAACCGGCGACGTGACCTTGTCAGCATGCCGATGAGCGAATTCCCGATGATAGGAGATCTCTCGCTTTTGCCTATCTGTCAGGCTGAGTTCGTTCAAAACATCTCTCTACTCTGCCGCTGCCGCGCCCAATGCCTCGATCCGCCGGGCATTGGTTGCCGCCTCGTTCGCGTGATAGGCTTTGGCGGCCTCCAGGCAGGTCATGGACAAGTCCGGCTCTTTGCCCTCGCCCATCTCGATGATCTTCATGCAGAACCAGCCCTGCTGGCCATGGCCTTGCAGCATGGCCCGCTGTATCGGGTTCATATCGGGCGCATCGGCTTCAGCGACTAACAATTGGTTCTCATAGGCTGGCAATGCGTCTAGTTCGCCTGCCAGCAGTTTGGCTGGACCGTCCGGATCGCCACATAATGGCCGCGCGAGGCCGATCACGTCGATCCCGCCTTCATTCAACGCCGCTTCCATAACCTCACGTGACCGGAATCCACCGGTGACCATCAGGGGCATGGTCGCAGCGGGGCGGATCGCCTTCGCATAGTCGACAAAATAGGCTTCGCGCGCTTTCGTGGAGTCCCTCAGCGGATCCTGCCACGTCTTCGCATTTCCCTTGTTGCCCACCATCATTGGCTGTTCATAAGTCCCACCGGAGATTTCAAGCAGGTCAATGCCCGCTTCGCCGAGCCACGACACGACCTGCTGACACTCTTCCAAGGTAAAGGCGCCCTGCTGAAAATCAGACGAATTGAGTTTGACGGAGATGGCGAAATCCCTGCCGCAGGCTTCGCGCACCCCGCGCACGATAGTCAGCAGGAACCGCGCCCGGTTTTCCAGGCTGCCACCCCATTGGTCGGTGCGTCGGTTAACAACCGGCGAGAGGAATTCACTCGACAGATAGCCGTGGGCGGAGTGCATCTGCATGCCGGTGAAACCAGCCGCCTTCGCCGTTTCAGAGACATGAATGAATTTCTCAATGATCTCTTCGATCTCGTCGCCCGTCAGCGGAATGGGTTTGCCGAACGCCTTGTCATTGCTGCCCAGCTGCACATCTGACGGCGCGCGGGGGTTCGGGCTGATTGACGCAGGCTCCTGCCGCCCCGGATGGTTGATCTGCATCCAAAGCTCCGTGCCGCCTGTCTTACCGGCCTCAGCATAGGTTTTGAGCACGTCTAAGCCGCCATTACCGTCAATCGCGACGTTACCAGGCCGCTCAAGATGCCGATGGTCAACTTGCACATTACCGGTGAGCGACAGCCCGATCCCGCCCTCTGCCCAGCGCCGATAGAGGCGCGCATGCTTTTCCGTCGCGCGGAGCTGCGGGTCGGCGAGGCCTTCGGTCATTGCCGCCTTGCACAAGCGGTTGGGTAATGTAATCCCACAGGGCAGCTCAAGCGGATCGGACAGGCTGATGGACATAGGCGTCTCCTCGGGACGATGGACGCTAAGACCTAACGAGGTACAGAGTTATCGGCAAACCATTTTGCCAAGCCTGCCACATCGATCTCACTGGACGCTGTAGCCAAGATCATATGAACGGTCTTAACCTCATCGGGTTCAAAACGTAGGCCGTTCAGTGTCAGAAAAACCCGCGCGGCCAATAGACTGGTCCGTTTGTTTCCATCGACAAAAGGATGATTTTTCACGATACCGACGCAGTAAAGCGCCGCTAGGTCAAAAACCGTGATCTCAGGGTCATATGCAGCAGCGTTTTGCGGTCTGGCGAGTGCGCTCTCAAGCAGCCCTTCATCCCGTAAACCAGACGCGCCTCCAAATCGCGACAGTGACTCAGCGTGAAAGGCCTCGATCATCCGCCGGGTAAGCCAGCGGAAATTTTGAGTCATTTTGCAAGCTCACGCATCGCATTGGGATAATCCTTCATGAACGACCGGGCATCTTCCATGGCTTCGGCAAATGCCGGATCATAGGGCGTAAGCAGAATACCGTCTGGGGTCTGCACCAGGAAAACACTATCGCCCTCACCAAGCCCCAGTTCCTTAAGAGGTTCGGTCAATGTTACACCTAGAGAGTTACCGACTTTGCGAATCTTCAGTTCTGCAGTCATGGTTTCGTCCTGACGTGAATACGAATGTAAAATTACACAAATGTATTACATCCGCAAGCTAGCCGGGAGCTGCAACAATAATTTCTTTTTGCGTTCGCGCGCCGCTGCGGCAAAGATAGTGCCTGCATGGTGAGCACACGCCATATCTTCCGATCAGACCGCAAGGGGGCACGCCCCCGACCATGAGCCGCCGTGACGACAACGGGCGCCTGGTCGCCGTTTTGGGTCCCACTAATACCGGCAAGACGCATTTCGCGATCGAGCGCATGCTGGGCCACAGTTCCGGCATGATCGGCCTGCCGCTGCGTCTGCTCGCACGCGAGGTCTATGACAAGGTGGTTGCCGAGCGCGGACCGGCCAGCGTCGCCTTGATCACCGGCGAAGAAAAAAACGTGCCCAAGAACCCGTCCTATTGGGTCTGTACGGTCGAAAGTATGCCCCTTGACCAGAAAGTTGCGTTCCTGGGGGTAGACGAAATCCAACTCGCTGCGGATGAAGAGCGCGGCCACACCTTCACCGACCGGCTGCTCAACGCACGGGGCCGGGAAGAGACCATGTTCATGGGGGCCGAAACGATACGGCCGCTCATTCGGAAACTGTTGCCCGAGATCGAAATTCTCGACCGCCAGCGATTCTCACAGTTGTCTTATGCAGGCGTTAAGAAACTCAGCCGCCTGCCCCGCCGCAGTGCCGTTGTCGCCTTTTCGGCCAATGACGTCTACGCAATCGCAGAGTTGATCCGCCGCCGAAAGGGCGGGGCAGCAGTTGTGATGGGTGCCCTGTCGCCGCGGACCCGCAACGCCCAGGTCGAAATGTATCAGAATGGCGAGGTCGACTATATCGTCGCGACCGACGCCATTGGCATGGGCCTCAATATGGCGATCAACCATGTTGCGTTCTCGTCGCTGACAAAATTCGACGGCGTGCGGCACCGCCGGCTGTCACCACAGGAAATGGGTCAGATCGCCGGGCGCGCCGGACGCCACATGAACGATGGAAGCTTCGGCCTGATCAGCGACGGTCACGGAGACTTTGCCGGGCGCGATCCCGACCTCGATGCTGAAGAGATTGAAGCCATCGAGCAGCACCGGTTCAAGGCGGTGGAGCGCCTGCAATGGCGCAACAGCAATGTCGATTACGGCTCGTTGGGCGCGCTGGTGCGCAGCCTGGAAGCCATGCCGCGGCGGGATGGCCTGATCCGCGCTCGCGAGGCAGAAGACCTGGAAGTGCTGAAGATGCTGGCGGCAGACAAGGAAGTTCAGCATTTCGCCGCCGGCCCTGCCGCCATCGCCAAGCTTTGGGAAGCCTGCCAGGTGCCGGATTTTCGAAAGGTCATGCCCGATGAGCACGCCCGATTGATCAAGCGCCTGTACAGCCATCTGATGTCAGACATGGGCCGCCTTTCGAACGACTGGGTCGCGGGCCAGGTTGCCCGGCTTGACCGGGTCGACGGCGACATCGATACGCTGGCAACCCGCATCGCCCACACACGCACGTGGACCTATGTAGCCAACCGGGCCGACTGGCTGGACGATCCGGCCCATTGGCGCGGCGAAACCCGCGCCATTGAAGACCGGCTTTCAGACGCGCTCCACGAACGGCTGACCCATCGGTTTGTCGATAAGCGTTCAGCCATGCTGATGAAACGGCTTCAGGCCGACGATCAGATTTTCGCAACCGTCGACGCCCAAAGCGATGTGCTGGTTGAAGGGCATTACGTCGGACGATTGAACGGGCTGACCTTCGAAGTGGATAAGGACGCACAAGCCAGCCAGGGCGCGATGCTGATGCACGCCGCATCGAAGGCATTGCGGCGCGAGGTCGCCAGCCGCGTCCGTGCTATCCAGACCGCAGACGATCAGGCGTTCGACCTGCTGCCCGAGATCGGGGAGGTTCTCTACGGTGGCGCCCCGATCGCGAAGTTACAAAAGGGCGGGGACCCACTGACGCCGGGCATTGAGGTTATCGCCAGCGACTTTGTCGACACAGGTGAACGCACCATCGTTGCGACCCGCGTCGCCACCTGGCTAGAGTCGCAGCTTCGCCGGTCGCTGCGCCCCTTGTTCAAAGTTCGGGATTTGCTGGACCGATCACACAAAGGCGACGATGTACCATTGAAGGGCCTGGCCCGGGGCATCGCCTTCAGGCTCCTGGAGAATTTGGGAACGATGCCACGCCGTGCCGTTGCCGAGGACATCCGAAAGCTCGCCCAGCCGGATCGCTGGCAGTTGCGGCGTCTGGGTGTCCGGTTCGGCGAAGCCAGCCTGTTCCTGCCCGCGATCCTGAAACCGGAAATGACCCGGCACCGGCTGATGTGCTGGCGGATTTTCGCAGGCGTCGATCAGACGCCCTCCATTCCCACACCCGGTCTGACCTCGGTGCCGGCCGTGGAGGCCCCTGAAGGGTTTTATGAATCTGTCGGCTTTCGTCAAATCGGCCGCCGAGCAGTGCGGATCGACATGCTGGAACGAGTTGCCGAGGGCGCCCGCAAGAAACACGACGCCGGCGAACTCAAGGCCGAAGGCGATCTGATGTCTTTGGTCGGCTGCAGCGGCGACGACTTTACCGCGATCTTGAAGGCGCTGGGGTACCGCCCGCGCAAACCTGCAAACGAAACAGACCAGATCACATTCGTTCGCGGCAAAAATCGGCCCGCAAAAAAGAGCAAGCGGCGCCACAAGAAAACATCCAGTCAAGCGGTCGCGTCGCCATTCGCCGAGCTGGCAAGTCTTAAATCAGCAATGAAGACAGGATAGAAGGAGTGCCTATGCAAGAGTTGACCTTACGCGCCGACAAATGGCTTTGGTATGCCCGGTTTTTCAAAAGCCGATCACAGGCAGCGAAGTTCATTCAGGACGGCAAGGTCAGACTCAACCGGCAACGCATCTCCAAACCCAGCACAGCCCTGAAGCCCGGCGATGTCCTGACATTTGCCCGGCACAAGCAGATCAGGATTATCGAAATCGCCCATTTGGGCACTCGCCGTGGCCCGGCAAGTGAAGCCCGCACGCTTTACCTGGATCTGGTCGATAGTGACGCGCCCGTCTCGACGCCGCCAGCCGGCGACCTAATTGAGCCGGTACCCGCTGAATAGTAGTTTGGCATACCGCAACAATTGGCTGAGACTTCCATGATCGATAGACTAAAGGCGCTGTTTACAAAAGACTCCGTTAGCGCCGAACCCAAAGAAGACAAAGTACAGCTCGCAGCCGCTGTATTGATGGTTGAAGCCGCATTGATGGACGGTGAATTTACCATCGACGAACGTGAAACCATAAGTTCCATATTGCAGCGTCATCTCGATATATCCTCAGCAGAAACGAGTGACCTTATCGCGATGGCGGAGGCACAGCAGGAGGACGCTAACCACCTGTTTCGCTATACCCATGCGGTCAAGGAGCAGCTGGACGAGCCGGAGCGTTTGGAATTAATTGAACTGCTTTGGGAAGTCGTGTATGCGGACGGGGAGTCACACGCCTATGAAGCAAACCTGCTGCGCCGTGTCGCCGGGCTGATCTACGTGTCCGACAAGGACCGTGGTGAAGCGCGAAAGCGGGTACTGCGTCGCCTGGGCGTAAAGGAATAAGGGGTTAGAAGGAGACCAGGATGACCTATGTGGTTACCGAAGCATGCATTAAGTGCAAATATACAGACTGTGTTGAAGTCTGCCCGGTAGACTGCTTCTATGAAGGGGAGAACATGCTCGTCATTAATCCTGACGAGTGTATCGATTGCGGTGTGTGTGAGCCTGAATGCCCGGCTGAGGCAATTGTTCCCGATACCGAAGACGGCATCGATCAATGGCTTGAAGTGAACGCCAAATATGCCGCCGAATGGCCGAACCTGACTGAAAAGAAAGACGAGGCCCCGGACGCCGAAGAAATGAAGTCAGTCGAGAACAAGTTCGAACAGTTCTTCAGCCCCAATCCAGGTGGTTGATTAGGCCAGTACTGCTGCCGGCAAAAGTGCCGGTGGAGATCATCACCCCCGGTGTTTACCGTCGGGGGTGATTTTTTTACAATTTTGTGATATAGAATGCCCCGCAGCGCAACAAATGACCTGTCGGGGGCATTTAAGCGGCACCTCTTCTCAGACTGAGAAGGCCCTAACCTGCTTTAGACGCGGGTCCGTATCCCTCGACCCTCTGTACCGCCAACCGGCCTATTGAACCTCCGGCTGCCGGGCGCTTGAACCTTTTGACCAGCGAGGTCAGAAGGGCAACAGAAGCAAAGGGTCGCAGCACGAGTTGAGACGAGAGAATGGCTACAAAGACAAAAACAGCGAAGAAGTTCAAAAAAGGCGAGCATATCGTTTACCCAGCGCATGGCGTCGGAAAGATCACGTCGATCGAGAAGGAAGAGATCGCCGGTACCGAGCTTGAACTTTATGTCATTGATTTCGATAAGGAAAAAATGACCCTGCGCGTTCCGATCCAGAAGGTTGATCAGCTTCAAATGCGCAGCCTTTCCTCGCCAGATATCATGAAAAATGCTCTGACCACGCTGAAAGGCCGGGCCCGGATCAAGCGGACCATGTGGAGCCGCCGTGCCCAGGAATATGAAGCCAAGATCAACTCCGGCGACCCGATCTCGATTGCCGAGGTGGTGCGTGATTTGCATCGCGCTGAAGATCAGCCGGAGCAGTCCTATAGCGAGCGTCAGATCTATGAATCGGCGCTCGGGCGCCTTGCACGCGAGGTTGCGGCCGTCGAAAAAATCGACGAAGACAGCGCTGTCGAAAAGCTCGAGAGCACGCTCAAAGCAGCCTAACCTGCTGAATTTAATGAAGATTGAAAGGCCTCGGCATTGCCGGGGCCTTTTGCTTTATGCGCTCCTCGCGAACTTGTGATGCACTGCAACAAAAGTTTTTAATTAGAATTGATCCAAACTGGTTGGATACCCATATAAATGTCAACGGACCAACCCATCGGCAAGCCGATTGTCGGTTTGCTCGCGGGGACTAGGTGAGTGGAGTTGGTTGCATGAGACAGACTTACAGTGCGCAGCAGATCGATCAGCAGCTGGCGAAAGCCGCCGCTGCCGCACCCCTTTTGGAAAAGGAACACGAATTCGAGCTGGCCCGTCGGTGGCGTAACGACCGTGACCCTGAAGCGCTCGAAGAATTAATGTCGGCCTATTTGCGGTTGGTGATCAGCATGGCCAGCAAGTACCGGCACTATGGTCTTCCTGCGAATGATCTGGTTCAGGAAGGGTCGCTTGGCCTGATTCAAGCCGCAGACCGCTTTGAACCGGAGCGCGACATCCGCTTTTCGACCTATGCAAGCTGGTGGATCCGGTCGTCGATCCAGGATTTCATTTTGCGCAACTGGTCTATTGTGCGGACAGGTACGACGTCTGCGCAAAAGAAGTTGTTTTTCAACCTGCGCCGGCTGCGCAGCCTGATCGGTCAGGATACCCGTAATGACAGCGCCGCACCTATCACGCCGGAAACGCGCGCGCGGATTGCTGACCAGCTCGGCGTCAAAAGCCACGAAGTTGACTATATGGAGGCGCGCCTGTCCGGCGGTGACTCCTCGGTCAACATGCCGGTCGGCGACGAAGGCGATGCGGAGTGGCAGGACTATCTGGCCGACGAACGGCCTGTTCCAGAAGAATCCGTGATGCATTCGCGCGATACGGAAATGCGCAACAGCTGGCTGCAGCAGGCCATGGAATCCCTGACTGAGCGAGAGAAGTTGATTATCCGCGAGCGCCGCTTGGGTGACGAAACGGTTACACTGGCGGTTCTCGGTGACGAGCTGGGCATTTCCAAGGAACGGGTGCGGCAGATCGAGCACCAGGCCCTGGGTAAGCTTCGTAAAGCACTAACGCGTTTGGTCGGCGGCGACCCACGCCGTGCAGGGCTTATTCCTGCAAGCTAGCGACGTCAGTAAAGCTGCCGTGCGGGCCGCAACTTTTTGACAGAGGCCAAACTTCGATCATCACCTGTTAGACTATCGTCTTTGGACATTAGTGTATCGGGTGTTTTCGATGGCAGATTGGGATGATATCACCGCCCGGCAGCTCGCATATTATCGCGCTCGCGCACCGGAATATGACGCATGGTGGCAAAAGTCTGGCGGTTATCAGCTCGACGACGATAACTCAGCGCGCTGGCAGCAAGACCTCCGCCAAGTAGAGCAGGCACTTGATCGGTTCCGGCCTTACGGAACCGTACTTGAGCTTGCCTGCGGGACCGGATGGTGGACCAAATACCTTGCACAATTTGATGTGTCACTAACCTGTGTAGATGGGTCGCCAGAAGTCGTTGAAATCAACAAAGTTCGGATTGCTGACGCCGACCTAATCATGCCGGACTATGTCATCGCTGACCTATTCAATTGGCAACCATCTCAGCGCTTCGATCTTGTTTTCTTCAGTTTTTGGCTTAGCCACGTCCCCGAGATCCATTTCGACGCTTTTTGGTCCATGGTGCGACATGCGTTGAAACCCGATGGGCGTGTCTTTTTCATCGATTCACATCCGGACGAAGGCCGCTCCGGAAGCTATAACCGGCGCCTTGGAACAAATGGCCTCGAAGATCGAGACCTAAAGAACGGCCAATCATATCAGATCGTGAAGCACTACCACTCACCGGGCACACTTTCGGAACGTCTGTCGCGGGCGGGCTGGAAGCTCAATTGCTCAACAACACAGAAGTTCTTTTTGTACGGCAAGGCATCTCGTCAGTAACATTACCCGCCGAACACCGTAGCCAATCTTTCACTGCTGATCGGTCAAAACGATGCTATCAACACCGTCTGAGCGGGCCACGGCGGGGAAACCGGTTGAACGGATCAGCAAGGGGACTGCGCCTGGCAGTTCCCGTCTATACAGCGACGCTGCTCCTAAGCGCGTTCCTGCTTTTCCTGATACAGCCCATGTTCGGCAAGATGGTCCTGCCCATTTTGGGCGGTGTTCCGGCCGTCTGGATCACAGCGATGCTGTTCTTTCAGGTCGCGGTGCTGGCGGGCTATTGCTACGCGCACGGGCTTGCCAGGCTGTTGCCGATCCGCACCCAGGCGACCGTGCATATGCTGCTCGTCATTCCTTTCCTCTTGTTTTTGCCGATATCGCTACCGGACGGCCTGGTGGCCCCGGCAATCGAGAACCCTGCATTTTGGCAGCTTGGCGTGATGTTGGTCACCGTTGGCGGACCCGTCTTCGTCTTGTCGGCCAGCGCACCACTATTGCAAAACTGGTTTGCACATACCGGGCACAAGGACGCGGATAACCCCTATTTTCTCTATTCGGCCAGCAATCTCGGCAGCTTAACCGCCCTTATTGCGTACCCATTTGTTGTAGAGCCCGCCTTGACCATCAGCAGCCAAAGCCTGTGGTGGGCGGCCGGTTATTGCGGTTTCTCCCTGCTGATCATTGGGGCCGCTTTGGCGCCCCAGGGTCGTCGCGTGGCGCAGAACCGGTCAACAACGACCGAAGCCGGGGAAACCGTCACCTGGAGCAGGAAGCTCCTTTGGATCGTGCTGGCTTTCGCACCCTCCAGCCTGATGCTCGGGGTGACGACATTCATCACGACCGATCTGGCCTCGGTCCCGCTGCTGTGGGTCGTTCCCCTGGCGCTTTACATCGGCAGTTTTGTTATCGCCTTCGCGCGCCGTGCCGCGCCCTACGCGCCGATGATCCGGCGAGTTCAGTTCGGCGTGTTACTTGTCCTCTTGGTCTTGCAACTGCTGCATCCATCCTCGCCGATCCTGTTTCAGATCATCTTCCACCTGCTGTTGTTTTTCATGACAGCCCTGGTGTGTCACCAGGAACTGGTTAGCGCCCGACCGACAACGCAGCACCTGACGCAGTTCTACCTGTTCCTGTCGCTCGGGGGCGCGCTGGGCGGCGTATTCAATGCAATCATCGCCCCGCAGATCTTCCTGCTGCCAGTGGAATATGCGGTCATATTGGCGCTTGCCGTATTTCTTAGGTTTTCCAGCGACCCCGAGACCGCACTCAGTACCGCCCTGCGGAACATGAGGGCAGGCGCAACACCTGTTCCAAGGCTGGTTTGGCAGGTTGTTCAGATACTGATTGTTGCCGGTGTTTCCGTCGCGGCGATCTATCTGGAAGACAACTGGTGGTATCTAGCCCCCTTGGTCCTGGTGACCATTCCGATCCTTCTGATGATGTCGAAACGACGCTGGAGTCTTGGTGTGGCTGCGCTCGCCATTCTAGCGCTCCATGCTCCGGCAACCTTCTCCACCCGCTATCAGCCGGAAAATGTCCATTTTGTGGATCGCAATTTCTTCGGTCTCGTCCGTGTTGTCGAGCGGGAGGAGCTTAATGCCATGGCTTTGACCCACGGCACGACAATCCACGGATCTCAATCGCTGGCGCCGATTTTCAAACTGATCCCGATGTCCTACTACAGTCACCGAAGCCCGTTTGACGATGCAATCAAACTCCTGGACGACCAGGGCAATTCCCAGGCCATCGCTGTGCTTGGCTTGGGTGTTGGCACGGTTGCCTGCTTCCCTGCAGAGGGCCGGCGTTTTGAGTTTTTCGAGATCAACCCGACCATTGTCCGGGTTGCCGAGGACCCGGCGCTATTTACCTTCCTGTCCGACTGCGGCTCTGACTACAGCATCGACCTGGGCGATGCCCGCATGGAAATCGCCAGGAAGCCTGATGCGTCCTACGACATGATCTTCCTTGACGTATTCAGTTCCGACACCATTCCGATCCACACGGTTACCGTAGAAGCGCTCGACCTCTACCGCAAAAAGCTGAAGCGCGGCGGTTTCATTGTCGTGAATATCTCAAACCGGTTCATGGACCTGAGGCCGGTTCTTGCCGCCGCGGCCAATGAGCTGGATATGACAATGCTCGCAAAGAGCAGTGAACGGGAAATCAATCAGGCCGCACGGCTTTTCATCTATGCCACTGAATACGCTGTTCTTACCGACAACGAGGCCCAGATTCGCACACTCCGGGCGAACGGCTGGAAACCCTACGAGCCTGACCCCTCTTTCCGGCTATGGACCGACCAGTATTCCGATCTGCTTTCTGTGCTGAAGGTACTACGCGATTGATGGGCAGATCTCGTGAACCGGATTACTCCATCATCACGATCTTGATCTGTTGACCAGGTGTAATCCGCTCGCCAGGCCGCATGCCATTAAGGGCCAGGAACCGCTCACGCTGATAGGCGGGAACAGCCATCAGCTCTGCCAACTCGTCAATGGTTTCGCCCTCTTCTACCGTCAAGACCTGAATGCGGCGCACCGGGATCAACCGGGCCTCCGTCGCGGTAATGGGCCGCAGGCTGACCGCAATGTCGAGGAACTGCCGGTCCAGCGCCGCGGTCGTACGCGGATCGGACACGAACTGGAAGCGGTAGACCCGGTCCCGGTCAAACCGCACCGCCACCAGCTTGACATCAACCGTCTTGCCGTTAGCCGTCGCCCGGGCGCGGCCTGTAGCGGCTTCCATGCCGTTGAGCCTAAGGCCACGCACGTCATTAAGCTGCAGGCTCTTGCCATAGTCATTGACCAGATAGGCCTGCATCGAAACGCCCGCTGATACCCGGGACCCGCTGAACGCCATCGCCGAACCGGAGGGGCCCTGAGCCAGGACGGCACTACTGGTGTTGATCAGAGTAAAACCATCCGGCACCGAGAAAGTGAGGCCCAGAGGTCCGTGCCAGAAATTGTTGCCGTCAACCACGCCAAGCGCCGGGTCGTCGCCATAGATCATCCCGTCTATCGCGGCCAGGTAGGGCGACTCCTTGCGTGGACGCGACCCTGGTGGAATTTCGGTCTCGCCGGCTTTTTCACGGGCGCGGGTCACCCGCTCGGGCGACCGGGGATGGGTTGAGAAGAAGCTTTTATTGGTCGACCGGCCCGCTGCCCGTGCCTCCAGATCGGTGACCATCCCCAGCGTATCCAGCACATCGGCCTGCGCAAATGGGTCATAACCGCTTCGCGCCAGATACCGGACGCCCAGGTCATCGGCCTGGAACTCCTGCCCCCGCGAGTAGCTCGACAGGTAAAGCGCCCCGCCAGTCTGGGCAATATTCTGCAAGCTACTGCTGCCGGTGACTGCCCCCAGCAATGCCGCACCGATACCAACCCCCGTGGCACTGCTATAGCGTTTGGCCGTATGCCGCGCCGTCACATGGCCGACCTCGTGCCCCAGCACGCCGGCCAGTTCCGCCTCGCTGTTCATGATCGCCAGCAACCCGCGCGTGACATAGATATAGCCGCCGGGCAACGCCATCGCGTTGGGGACCGGCGAGTTCAACACGGTAAAACTCCATCGGTCATTGGGCAGTTCCGAGGCAGCAGCGACTTTGCGGCCAACCTCCTCAACATAGGCTTTGACCGGTCCTTCATTATAGACCCCGCCAAATTGCTGCAGCACCTGTGGGTGCTCCTTGGCGCCGATCGCCCGTTCCTGCGACGTGGACATAAACGGGGTGAAATCCCGCCCGCCTGTCGCTGGATTTGCCGTACAGCCCGCAACAAAGAGCGCTGTGAGAATCCACAATCGGTTCGCTTTGACCCGGCTATGGTGCATTGAGTATCTCCAACTGTTCGGCATGTGTCAGCTCGATCATAGGGCCGTTCCAACGCTTCACCCAACCCCTGACCCTGACGTTTTTGTCCTGCAGGACGCTTAAATCAATCTCAGCCCGGTCGAACTGCCGCCGGACCTTGGGTGGCACAAGAATTGTGAAATCAGACCGCCAGTCTTCGCCAAAATTAAGGTAGACACGGCCTCTGACATTGGCCGCTTCGGCTACCGTGCCCTCAACGACCTGAAAACTGTTCAACAATTGAGGCGTCTCTGCCGGGCTCTTCACATCGGTCTTCCAACTGGACCAAAGACCCCTGCCCGCATCGCGCGCCTCAGCCTCTATCGCCAGCATTTCGGCAACCCCTATCCGATTGTCCGAAAAGCTATAGACCCGTGCCAAACCCTGCCGCAGCAACGCAGCCTGCAGCCACGTGCCATCATCCAGCACCACATGCGCCACGGCGTGCCGCCAACGGTCTGATTTCGTTTCACCATAGAAAAGAGAAACCGGCCGGTCTGCTACCAGATCACCAAGGACCTTGAGAGCCTCATCTGAAACAGTTTCAGGAGAGTCGATACCACTGAGGCGCAGCGTGGTGCCATCCGCCAATTCCAGCGTCCGCGGATCCATCACCCTGACCACGTCAACCGTTTTCCCGGGCTCAAGACCCGTGGCAGGCGGCGCCACGGCGACTGAGCTGAATATCGCCACCCAAAGCGTTGTAAGGCCGGTTAACACCGGAAAACCCTAATTCAGAAGGCTGGAAATGGGGAGACCTGCTGTTGCCTTTTCGGCACCTCAAGCGAATGTCACGCGCAGCACCGCATATGCGAGCCCGACGACGATGGCGCAGGGCATCAAAACACTCTTCAAAACGCCGTATATCCTACTATCCATGACCCATATAAGTTGGAGACCGACTGAGGCAGATTTGTGGCATCCATGTGACGATTGCCGGGAATGCCTGCACAATGGAACGACTTGAACAGGAGATTTGAATGGATCTGGGAATTGCCGGCCGAACGGCCATCGTCAACGCTGCGTCAAAAGGCCTGGGCCGGGCCTGCGCCATGTCCCTTGGCCGTGAAGGCGTCAATCTGGTGATATCAGCCCGTGGCGAAGAGGTGCTGGAAGCCACAGCAAAGGAAATCTGCGATACAACTGGCGCAAATGTTCAGACCATCGTGGCTGATGTGGCAACAGAGGCCGGTCAAGATGCCGTTCTGGCGGCGTGCCCCAATCCAGATATCCTGGTGAACAATTGCGGCGGTCCGCCGCCAGGGGATTTCCACGACTGGACCCGTGACGATTGGATCAAGGCGCTGGACGCCAATATGCTGTCGGCGATTGCCTTGATCACCGCCACGGTGGACGGAATGATCGAGCGGAAATTTGGCCGGGTCGTCAACATCACCTCTGTTGCCGTGAAGGCGCCAATTCCCGTGCTTGGCCTATCCAATGGCGCCCGGGCCGGACTGACCGGCTTTGTTGCCGGAATCTCCAGGCAGGTGGCACAGCACAATGTGGCGATCAACAATCTGCTGCCCGGCCTGTTCGGTACTGACCGGGTGATGGCACCCGCGCGTGCGCAATCTGAACAGACCGGCAAGAGCATTGAGGAAACCATGGCCGGGTTCGTCAGTACGATTCCCGCTGGACAAATTGGCGATCCAGCAGATTTTGGCGAGATGTGCGCGTTTCTTTGCAGCGCCCATGCCAGCTACATCATCGGTCAGAACATCTTGATGGATGGTGGCCAGACCAATGTGACGATGTAGCCGCTGCTGTCGGCAAAGCGTGATCCGGTTCGTCTTTAGGGAGAGTGCTTCAAGATCAACAGAGAAAGGGATGCACCGTGTCAGAACTTAGTTCAATTGGCAGGTTTCGCAGAGAAAGCGCCACCTATGCGGCCGCCCGTGATGAACTCGCCAGGGCCGAAATCGCGCTCAAAAACCAGCGCGAGGCGGTTGCGGAAATGCGCCGTGCACTGCCGGGCGACACACAAATCGAGGATTATGTCTTCGAAGAAGGTCCCAGTGATCTGTCCGATACGGGGCCCGCGCGGGAAATCCGGCTTTCCGAGTTCTTTGAGGATCCCGAGAAAACCCTCGTTCTACAGCACTTTATGTTTGGCAAGGCGCAGCAGAACCCCTGCCCCATGTGCTCGCTGTGGACGGATGGGTATAACGGCATCGCCCATCACATCCGCCGCCGGGTCAATTTCGCGGTCCTGGCTGCGGCCGACATATCCGCGTGGCGTGATTTTGCCCGCGACCGGGGCTGGACGACTCTGCGGCTGATCTCTGCAGCGGACTCGAGCATCAAATCCGATTTCGGCTTCGAGGGCCCCAATGGCGAACAGCACCCCGGCGTAAGTGTTTTCACAAAGTCGAAGGACGGAACTGTTCGGCATTTCTACAGCGGAGCGGCCCCGATGAGTCCGTCCGAGTATCGCGGAATGGACCTGCTAACACCGTTCTGGAGCCTGCTCGATCTGACGCCTGAGGGCCGTGGCGACTTCTTCCCAGGACTGAATTACGACTGATCGCCGGCTTAAGAGGACGGTCCAAGGAGCAGTGTTGTGACCGCTTCGATGTGCTTTTCAATCACGTCAGGATCTGCCGTGTCGACCTGGAAGTTCCGGCGAACTTCAGACGACACCATAAACATCCAACGGGTCATGCCCACAAAGGCGTAATACATGTTCATCGGTTCAATATCGGGATAGACGCCGTCAGCGATATGTTCATTGGTCCGAAGGATGGCCCGCGCCGTCGCGGTCTTCATAAAGTTTTCGGCAATCCATTGTAACCTGTCGCCGTCGTCGATGACTTCGCTCATGGCGATCCGCAAGTGATTGGGATTATTGGCATAGAACTCAATCGACCGGCGAATTTCCAGTCGTGCCTGATCGCGTGGCGAAAGAGTTTCGAATTCCTCATCGCTCAGGGTCATCGCTTTGGCAGCGCGGTCATAATAGTAAAGCACGGCCTCTTGCCAGAGCTTCTGTTTGTTCTGGAAATGGTAGTTAACCAGCCCGGGCGAGACGCCAATGCGCTCGGTTATTTCGCGTATAGAAGCAGCCTCGTATCCGCGCGCTCCGAACACCTCAATCGCCGCCTGCAGAATGCGCGACCGAGTGTCGAGCTGAAAGCCTTCCTCTGCCGGACTTGGCGTATGTGGCAGCGGAACCGCCATAGCACATGCCCCCTTCTCAAACCCCTTACACCATCATCGAATGCCTAAGCGCAACATTCAACCCTGACTTTTCCATGAGTTTCAAAGTCCAAGGCTGAAGCAAGCTGAGAGGTGGAAGTCACCTCTTGCAAACGATGAACGCCAGCCGTATGTTCGCACCAATCAATAATTTGAACAACTGATCAAATTTAAGATCATTTGTTCAAAAGAATGGGCAAGCCATCAGTAGTTCGGGCATCGGGCGCTTTAGGGAGCCCACAGGCCACTGACAATTGGGAGGAACCAATGGCACGTCGTATTAAGCAATCTGTAGTCGCGCTGGCTGTAACATCCACGGCTGTCCTAACAGCGCTGGTGACGTCTGCTCCTGCATCGGCGCAGGGTACCGCTGAGCAGCAGGACCGTGAAACGATCACCGTCGTCGCCCGTAAGCAGACAGAAACGCTGCAAGACGTGCCGGTGAACGTCGCCGTTATTGGCGGCGAAACCCTGCAGACATACGCGGTCAACGAAATCGCCGACGTCGTCGGCCGTGTACCGACCCTGAATGTACAGATCGGTGGATCGGGCGCGGGCGCGCAGATCAGCCTGCGGGGTATTGGTTCAACCAATATCTCGTCAGCCTTTGATTCCGCCGTTGCGTTGAATTTCGATGGTGTTTCCGTCAGCACCCAACGCCTGTTGCAGACCGCGTTCTTTGACGTAGAACAGATCGAAGTATTGAAAGGGCCGCAATCACTATTCTTTGGAAAAAGCGCATCCGCAGGCGTTTTCTCCCTGCGGTCGGCTAACCCAACAGAGGAATGGGAGTTTGGCGGAACGGCCTCCTATGAGTTCGAGGAAGAGGGCTACACGCTCAGCACCTTTTTCTCCGGCCCGATCAGTGACACGTTAGGCGTTCGCGTCGCGTTGCAATTCCAGGACGTCGCCAAATATGTGCAGCTCGAAGCCGGCACCCCTGCGCGCGACAGATCGAAGGAACTGACCAACTTCATCGGTCGCGTAACGTTCCAGTGGGACCCGACCGACAACTTCAGCGCCAATCTTAAGATCAACTACAACAATCAGGACAGCGGCACACTGCTCGGGCATTCAGACCTGGATTGTGGTCCGGACGGCCTTCCCGATCCGGTTGTCCTTGGGCTTGCAAACGCGGCAGGTGACTTTTCACCCGTCATCATCGCACCAAGCCACAATTGCGACATTAACGATGGGCGCTATCCCGCGCCCGACGGTCATCCATTGATCAACATCATTCCAACGGGCACGCCTGGCGACGGCAAATTCCGGGGCGAGGCCTATAACGATACGGAGATCTTCTTTGCCCGGCTGAATTGGGACTGGCAGCTTTCAGAAGTGTTGACCCTTTCGTCCACAACCGGTTTTGTCCGCCTCGATAATCAAAGCCTCGATTCCTTCAGCTACACGGGCGTTTTGCCCGACGGCTCACCGGCCGGACTGGTCGCCCCGTTCCGCAACGAACTGACACAGTTCACGCAAGAACTGCGGCTGACCAGCGACTTTGACGGCTGGTTCAATTTCATGCTCGGTGCGTTCTACGAAGACCGGAACATCCCACTGGGCACGTCTCAAAACGCGTTCAACGTCTCGCTGTTCCGACCTGATCCGATCACCGGTTATACGTTTGACTGGTTTGCCGAACGCAACAGCAAGGCTGAGGCGTTCTCAATCTTCGCCAGCACGACCATTGATATCACCGACCGGCTGCAGCTTTCCGGCGGTGTGCGCTATACCGACGAAACCAAGAAGACCACTGTCGCATTCCCCTATGTCCACAGCGACATCAGCAACATTCTCGGCTTCGTCGACTCAGGGTTCTTTGCCGGGCCGATCATCTTCAAGGACGACAATTGGTCGCCTGAAGTCACCTTGCGCTATCAGGTATCCGACGACGTCAATATCTATGCCGCCTACAAGACCGGCTTCAAATCGGGCGGCGTGGACAACAATGCGCTTCCATCAGGACCCCTGGGTGGCTTGCTGGATCCTGATCCAGCCGTGCGCGAAGCCATTGAAAACGGCCTGATTTTCGAATCTGAAACCTCAGAAGGCGGCGAAATCGGCGTCAAAGCCGTGTTTGCCGGCGGCACCTTCTCGCTCAACACAGCGATCTTCTACTATGTGTTCGATAACCTGCAGGTTCAGAACTTCAACGTGGCGATCTTCAACTTCGACACGTTTAACGCCAGTGAGCTGACGACAAAAGGCGTCGATGTGGACTGGACGTGGCAGACACCCGTTGATGGGCTGGTCCTTTCGGGCGCCTTCTCATACACAAACACCAAATATACCGACACGTTCATTCCGACGGCGGAAGACCTGCAAGGTCGGATCGCAGCCCGCGCGCCGAAGTGGTCGGGCAATGTCGCCTTTGACTGGTTTACGCCCATCGGCAATGCGCTTGAATTCGGCCTCAGCGGCAATTTGAGCTTCAGCAGCGCCTACTTTGCCAATGATGACACGTTCAATGACGACTTCCGCAATTCCGGCTATGTCACGATTGACCTTGCTGTCTCTCTGGCCGACCCGGACGCGGGCTGGAAGGTATCCGTCATCGGCACCAACCTGACCGATGAGATCTGGGTTAACACCAGCGGCGCCGCGCCGTTCCGCGGCACGGGTGACGATCTGGTCCTGACTCAAAATCGCGGTCGCCAAATCTACCTGGAGGCTGCATTCAGGTTCTAAGAAACCCGATCAATCGTGTTTACAGGGACGTGTGGCACTGCCGCGCCAAGCGGTCAGGTTCTCCGATCCCAAGGTAACCTGACGGCTTAATGCCCAGACTGTTGGAAAGTTTCCCCAGACACCGCTTGCATTCCTCTTCCGAATGCAAGCGGTGCTTTTTTTGCGCCGAGCATAATCGAAGCAACATGCACACCAGCCGACGGTGATGTGGCCCTAGGCAATGCGCCCTTTCGGAGGCAGCTCCCACACAGCGCGGCCATAGTTCTCTGCCGCCTCTTCCCATACCAGTGATACATGGGTAACACCGACATTGATGTCGCGCAGATAGCGTTGAACCGGATTGCCCAGATAGACCGACGTGGCCCCGGCCATCATAGACAGCGTGTTGCCAACCTTGCCCATCAGACGCGCGACATAGGCCGCATCCCGGTGCGAAGCAAAGGCTTCGGTCATCGAGGGCGGGCCACCCGCCTCACCCCATTTCATCAGCTCTGACAAGCGGTGGCGCATGATCAGTTCCGCTGCGTTAATGTCTGCGTGGACTTCCGCCATCTTGATCTGGTTGGCAACCCGTTCCGTCTGGGCTTCGCCGGTAAACAACGCTTTCTTTCCAACAAGCGTCTGCTGAACGGTTTCGGCCATACCTTGCGCCATGCCGATCAATGCCGAGGGAATACCCCAGATCGCCGCCCAGCCGAACGGGAGCCGCGCAAGCGGAATACCGTGCGCCTTACCGCCCGGGGTTGTGCCCGCATTCAAATCCGCCGATTTCACACAGCGGTGCTCGGGCACGAAGACGTCATCGAGAATGAGGTCCCGGCTGCCCGTGGCGCACAGGCCAGAGACAAACCAGTCGTCTTCAATGGTCACCTCGTCGCGTGGAATAACCATCCAGTCAAGACAGGTCGGGCTTGGCTTCATGATCATGAACCAGCTGGCAAAGTCACAACCGCTGGAAAACTTCCAGCGACCGGTTAGCCGGTACCCACCATCGACCACTTTCATCTCACTTTTCGGCGCAAAAGAGACAGTGGAACAAACCTGGTCTTCACCGCTGGCCCAGTATTCCTCCTGCGCCTCCATCGGCATCAGGCTGAACTGCCAGTTGTGAAGAATGAACAAATTTGCGACCCAGCCCGAGGACCCGCATCCCTTTGCGAGGGTTCTGATGCATTCGGTCGCAACGCCGATGCCATATTCATATCCCCCGAAACGCTTGGGCTGCATGATTCTCAAGAACCCGGCGTCGCGCATTTCCTGCACCGTTTCATCAGGCAGACGACGGTTTTTCTCTGCATCCGCCGCCCGCTCCCGCAACGCCGGTACCATTGCCTCGGCGCGGGCGATCAATTCTTCAGGTGTCGGGATCGCCGACGCCTGCGCCCTGGTTTCAACTTCGATATTCATGGCGCTTTGTTCCCTTCAATGCAGAGGCCAACGGGCTCTCAGTCCGCGCACATTAGACCCCTCAATCCGACTGAACTCCAGCATCGATTTCCTGGTGTCAGGATCAAGAATTAATCGTCGCCGTTGCGGCAGGGCCGGTCAAACCGGCACGCCGGGGGGCCCGCCTTCCAAAGGTCACGGCGCGCTGATATAACCACCACCGCCCAAACGGCAAGAGGGCGCCCGTAGCTCAGCCGGATAGAGCACCAGATTCCTAATCTGGGGGTCGCAGGTTCGAATCCTGCCGGGCGCGCCACGCTTCTCCGTTATGTTGCACGATTTTGCTGGTCAAAAAGATAGGCCGGTATTGGCCATAAGCGGACACCAGGTTTTGTCATAGCTTACTCAGGCAAAACGATCTTCTAGCGGGCCGCCTCGAACCTTGGGTCGTCGCGACTATTGCCCCAAAAGCTGTATTGTGAAGAAATAACCGGCTGGACGACGTCACCACTCGGAGAGTTAGTTTGATCTGCCGAAACCCCTTAGAGCTCCCTGATTCCAGGGAAACTACGCCGGCGGCCCTGTCTTGTCGTCAATCGGTTCTCGGAGAATGGTTTTTGACAGCTCGCGTTCGGCATCGACAGAGCTGACCGGAATGCAGGCGCCACCGGCACAGTGGGTAATTTCCCCCACATAACAGTGTTTGCCGTCCGAATACATGTCGATCCGGACATGCTCAAAATAGGCCGCGATTTTGCCGGCAACCTCGAGCATTGACTGCAAATTGTCGGGCTTGTCGACCGGGTGCTTATCCACCGAATTGGCCGTGAGGCCATTCACCCAGTTCCAAGTCGTGTCACAAATGAACTGCCGGTGATCACTGTTAACACTAAACCGGCCGATATGGACCTCGACGAGATTGGGCTGTCCCTTGTAGCAGAAGAATTTGAAATCCGCGCCCTCGGTCAACGGGAAGACCACTTCTTCGACAATGACCTTGGGGACAAGGTCACGATAGTTGGCCTCGCGCGATTGGCGATAATAGTTGTGGCTAAGCCAACTTTTAATCTCGTTTCTGTCGATCTCCTGATTATCGCGGCGGAGAATCACGCGCCCACAGCTATGCGTCGGCTTAATGCAACAATCTGGTGGGAAATCGTATGCGTCTATCTCTTCGACGGTGCGCAGCACCTGAATGGTCGGCACGACATATTGTTTGCCGGCGACGGCTGCCGTAAAGATCTTGGCCAATTCCTTGTCGGTCGTAAACACACGAAGCGGGTTGAGCAGCTCACCGCTTCTCTTGATCTCATGCATGACGTCGGTGTTGACCGTGAAGTCTCCCGGAAGCCTGCTATGCGCCCGAAAAAACTGCAGGAAGTGCGCAATCCGGTCGTCCCATCGGTTATAGGGAAGCAGTCGAATGGCGCCGTAGAAAAAGGCCCTCCTTATCCAGTCAACACTCTTCGACCGAGACATTGCTTCTCCGTTTTCGCAGACCAGGACCGAGGGTTGAAAGCCACGTCAACAGCCCAAGAACATTTTCGACTGGTTTCATTGGATTGCCTGACAAAGCACCAGCTTTTTGATCTGGGGCTCGCGGGTTCGAAGCCCGCCAGGGGCTAATTGTTTCCCGGCGTGTTGGCCGCCATCATTTTAGCCATCAGTGTTCTGGCATCGAACTCGTCATCACCGTCATAGCGCGGCGCATAGGTCTGATAGGCCTGGCTGATTTCCTCATACCGGTCAGTGATGCGCTTCATATTGTAGGCGTGGGAGACCACGTAATACTCGCCGGCCCTAAGCTGCTTCATCGCGATTGTCGTATAACGGTCGGTGTCCATGGTCAGGCCCTTGCCGAACGGATCGGTCATTTCCGAAGCCACGAAGCCGGGACAAATGAACGCGACTTCAATATGGTCGGGCACTTCTTCGCGCAGCGCATCGGTTAGCGCATGGACGGCATGTTTGCTGGCCTCATAGGTGAAAGCCTGCGGCACGAAATTATAAAGCGCGTTTTCCGACCCGACATTATAGATGCCGGCCGGTGTACCCTGTTCAATGAAGCGCTTGCCAAAGACGGAGACGCCGTTCCACAAACCATAGAGATTGACATCAATGACCCGCTTGAAGTCATCAATCTTGGCGTCGATCACCGTGGATGGCGTGTGCATGACGCCGGCGTTGTTGAGGATGACATCAGCCCTGCCATAGGTGTTCCAGGCGAAGTCGGCCAGCGCTTCAACCTGGGCATAATCAGCCACGTCGCAGGCGAACCCGGCGGCATCAATGCCGAGGCCTTTCAGCGCCGCGACAGCCTCATCCAGCTTTGCCTGACGGCGGCCGGCGATGACGACCTTTGCGCCGTCATTGCCGAACTGTTTGGCGAACGAAAATCCAATACCGGTCGCGCCCCCGGTGATGACAACGACCTTGTCCTTATAGTCCTGCATTTTCGTTCCTCACCCTACCGCGCGCTGTTAGCCGAACTTATAGGCGCACAGCTTGTTACCATCGAGATCCCGGAAATAAGAAAAATAGGCGCCCGGCGCACGTTCACCCGGGGGGCCATCATCGGTGCCGCCCAGCTCCAGCGCCTTGGCGTAGAACGCATCCACTTCCTCGCGCGTGTCAAAACTGAAGCCGCACATGGACCCGTTGCCAACGCAGGCCGGTTCGCCGTTATAGGCGCCCAGCACCCCGAACAGACCGGCATCGCTGTCATAGAGGCGGCCGCCAGACGGGTGTTCAAAACGCGGATTCATCCCGATGGAGCCAAGCAACGCGTCATAAAACGCCTTTGCCTCTTCCAGTTTGTTCGACCCCACGGTGAAGTAGCTGAGCTGTGCCATGATGTATCCTGTTGTTCGTTGGTGTTTCGCCGGGAAGCGTAAGCTGCGGATATTGTGCTGTCCACAGCCGGAATCTCCTCGACTTCGCAATTTCAACCGTGCCAACATTCACGCATGACTGATAACGCGATACAGCAGATCCTGGACCGCCAGGCAATCACCGACGGCCTACACTGGTACGTCAAATGGGTCGACCTCAACCGGGTCGACAAACAGGTTCAGATCTTCGCCGACGATGGCAAGATCAATTTCAGCGAAGGCGACGACAACTGGACCCAGGGCCGCGCCAATATCGAGGCGCTGATCCACCCGCTGGTGCAGCTTTATTCAGCGACCCACCACTATATCACCAATGTGGAAATTGAGTTCGATGGAGCCGACGCTGCGCGCTCGCAATGCTATCTGCATGCCTGGCACCGCCCAGTCGATGGCAGTGACGATTTCGTGCTCTATGCCCAGTATCACGACCGCTGGGCCCGCACCGGCGAAGGCTGGCGGATCAAGGAACGCCGCCTCAAAACCGCCGGCACCGAAGGCCGCGACGGCGACACCGCAGGCATGGAGCCGCTAGGCCGCCGCCCGTCGGGCTGACGGCCGCGCAAACTGATCCGGGCAGCGCTAACCCTGCGTATAGACGCTTAGAAGTCTATCGACGCCCGGTCCTATTGGGCTGGGCTGTTTATTCCACCCATGAACGGGGACCGCCCAAGAGGCGCATAGGTCTGGCAACAGCCACCGTCCTACGGTAGTACCCAGCCATACAGATTCGAATTCAATCAGAAGAGATCACACCATGACCAAGGAAAGCCGCCAGTGGACCCTGAAATCACGCCCGACCGGGCTTGTCGGGCCGGAACATTTTGAGCTGGGCACGACCCAGGTGCCGGAACCTGGCGAGGGGGAAATCCTCGTCAAGAGCCTCTACTTCTCGTTCGACCCGACCCAGCGCGGCTGGCTGAATGAAGGCCCCGGCTATATGGACCCGATCCAGATCGGCGCACCGATGATCGGCAGCGGGCTGGGCCAGGTGCTGGCCTCTGGCGACCCGGAATTCGCGCCGGGGGATATCCTCAATGGCACCCTGCCCTGGCAGGATTACGCCGTCGTCAAGAATGAAGGCATGTTGCCGTTCACCAAGGTCTCGACCGACTTTCCGCTAACATGGAATTTCTCCGTCTTCGGCATCACCACCTTGACGGCCTATTTCGGCCTGCGCGAAGTGGGTGAGATCAAGGAAGGCGATGTGGTGCTGATCTCTGGCGCAGCCGGCGCGACGGGGTCTGCTGCGGCGCAGCTCGCCAAGATCCACGGCGCCAGCAAGGTGATCGGCGTCGCCGGTGGGCCTGAAAAATGCAAATGGATCGTCGAGGAAGGCGCGTGCGACGCCGCCATCGATTACAAGAACGACGACCTGGCTGCGAAGGTCGCCGAACTGGCGCCGGACGGGGTCGATCTGTTCTATGATAATACCGGCGGGCCCATTCTGGACGCGGTCTTGCTCAACCTGGCCGAGGGCGCCCGCGTCGTGGTTTGCGGTGGCATCGCCTCCGGTTATTCCGGTTGGGAAATGCCCGAAGGGCCGAAGAACTACCTCTTCCTGATCCTGAAAAGCGCCAAGATGGAAGGCTTTCTGCTCTTCACCTATGCGCCCAAATTCGGTGAAGCGATGGCCGATATCGGCAAATGGGTGCAGGAAGGCAAGCTGACTGTGGCGGAAACCATTTCAGAAGGACTGGAAAACGCGCCCGCCACCATGCAGGGCCTGTTCACCGGCAAGAACAAGGGCAAGACGATCCTGAAGGTCGCCGATCCGGATTAACTATCGACCAAACTAGCACAGAAGCACTTTTCGCGATCATCACTGGCTTAGCCCGTTCGCCCTGAGGAGCCCGCGATAGCGGGCGTCTCGAAGGGTTCTTTCGAACGGGCGGCCTAGTGTCAGCCACCACGCCGTTCGCAGGAAACCTTCGAGACGGGCATCGCTATACGCTCTGCCCTCCTCAGGCCGAACGGCTTTGGTGCATTTGAAAAGCTGCTCGGGTCTGTGGGAAACTCATTGGTCCGCCGCGTGCAATTCTTCAAAGTAACTCCGCAGGGTCATGGTGCCGCGCACCGGGCCCACCCCATCGATCTCGCCTGCTGTAACGATGAAGTCGGCCAGATCGCCGAACTGAGTCGAGAGCACCCCGATCACCTTGACCAACGCCCGCGCCAGCCACATGGGCACGACGGTGATCTTGGGTTTCTTACCCACCACATCGAAGGCCAGATAGGCCGCCTCCAGCTGGGTCATGGTTTCCGGCCCGCCCACTTCGGCCTCCAGCTCATCGCCTTCTGAAATTTCGACGCAGGCCCGCGCCAGATCGCGGCCGTGGATCGGGCTCATCTTGTTGAGGCCCTTGCCGACCAGAAACACCCGGCCGCGCTTGGCCATGTCGTAGAGCGCACCCATGTCAGAGAAATAGCCGCAGGGGCGCACAATCCGGTACTCCATGCCGGAATTTTTCAGCAGGTCGACCACCCGCTCATGCACCTGGGTGATGACAAGCTGCATGATGTTCTCCGCGCCCTGCATGGAGACATAGGTGAAGCGCTTAACGCCCGCAGCCTTGGCCAGCTCGATCAGGGTCGCGTTGCACTGATAGTCCACCTGCTCAAAGGTCAGGCCATCGCGCTGGCGCGAAATGCCGACGGATGAAAACACCAGGTCGATCCCGTCCATCACGCCATCCAAGGTTTCCGGCTTGGTGAGTTCGCCGACGAAAACCTCATCCGCATCGGCCTCGGTAATGGCGGGGGCCTTGAACGGTCCCGGCTTGCGCAGCCGCCGCTCGCTGCGGGTCAGCACCCGCACCCAATAGCCCCGTTCCTTGAAAGCTTTGACCGCATATTTGCCCAGATAACCAGTGGCCCCCGCCACCAGCACCCGCTTGATCTCCGTTTCCGCCATGCCGTCCGCCACCGCACTATCCCTGGTGCGGACAATGGCACGGGCTCGCCTGCGTGTTAAGCTGAAGGCTCCTCACCTGTTCGGTCCCTCTCCTGTCCGTCAACAAATGGAAGCGATGTCATAAATGATTGATCTCTATACAGCAGGAACGCCGAATGGCTGGAAGGCCTCAATCTGTCTTGAGGAGCTGGGTCTGCCCTACAACACGACCCATATCGATCTCACTCAGAACGAACAAAAACAAGAGTGGTACCTGAAGATCAATCCCAACGGGCGCATCCCGGCGATTATCGACAGAGAAAACAACGATTTCGGTGTGTTTGAATCAGGCGCAATTCTGATCTACCTGGCGGAGAAGACGGGGCAGCTTTTGCCACAGGACAGTGATAAACGCTCGCTTGCCCTGCAGTGGCTGATGTTTCAGATGGGCGGCGTCGGCCCCATGCAGGGTCAGGCGCTCGTCTTCATCAGAAACGTGCCGGAGAAGATGCCCTATGTGATTGACCGATACGTCAATGAAACCAAACGCCTGTACCGTGTTCTTGATCGCCGCCTGGCTGAGGAGGAATTTCTGGCCGGCGACTACAGCATCGCGGATATCACCGTGTGGCCCTGGATCTATTGTGCGGAATGGACAGGGATCGACCTTCAGGAAACACCCCATCTCGCGCGGTGGTTCGAGACGCTTTCGGCCCGCCCAGCCGTCAAAAGGGGGCTCAACGTTCCCGAGCCTTTCGACATCAACGAACTCATGAACGACGAGGACCAGGTCAAGGAAATCGAAAACCGGTGGAGCAAATTGCTCGGGGAAAACAATCCCGAAGCCTCCTAGCAATCAAGACGGTCCAGCCCTGACAGATTAGAACACCGGCATTGCCGCGTGTTAGACTCAGGCCCTCTCACTGCCCATTAGGAGACCTGCCTTGAGTGAAACATCCGCCCGCCCCGCCTGGTTCGCCCGCCGCGAAATCGCGCCCTTTACCCTGGATGACGAGGCGGTGCAGGACATCCTGGGCCGCGCCACCCATGGCGTCGTCTCCTGGGTGACGAAGGAGTGCAAGCCGGTGTCCGCGGTGATGCTGTTTTGCATGATCGACGGGAAAATCACCATGAGCTCCACTACCAACCGGGCGAAATATCACGCATGGCGGCGCAACCCGGCGGCCTGTTTCTGCACCTGGGACCCGGAAAGCATTGGCCGCCAGGTGACCCTGCGCGGTGAGATGGAACTCATGCAGGACCCGGAGCTTTTGCGGAAGTTTACCGAGGTATTCCTGACCCGCCGCGCCGGCGGCGAGGCCCCGACGCCCGACCGCCTTCAAGAAGAATATGAAAAATTCGACGCGCCCGACCGGCACATGATGCAGCTGAAAGTCGATAAGGTGCTGACCCACGACCTGCACAAACTGTTTCAGGTGGAGACCGAAGGGACCGATGTTTGGGGGTGAGCAAAATTGCTAAGAAATCCTACGACATTTGTGATCGGCGCTGGGGCTGGCAAAGTTGTCAATATGCCAACCGGTGCTGACCTGATCGATTCTATCGAGAGGGGGCTAAACTTCACTTTTGAAGGCATCAGAGGCGACCCGCAAACTGGAAACCGCCGCGTCTGGCAGGCAGTACAAGAACACATAAAGCAATCACAGGACTCACCAAACCAGGATGAATTCCGACAAGCTGCCCTACAGATATCAAATGCAATGCCGCAGTGTGAATCCATCGACAACTATATTGCGGCGCATGAAGGAAGTGACGAGATAGAGCTTCTGGGCAAGCTTTCCATTATCGACAACGTTCTAACCTTGGAATCTCAGAGCAGCATGCATAAGGCAAGCCACGACCTAAACGGGGAGCTCGCTATTACTGCCTGTCGAGATACTTGGTATACGAAGTTGTTCAAGCTGCTTCATTCAGGTTTGACAAGACAGACCTGCTCAGAGGTCTTCAACAACGCAAAGTTCATTGTCTTCAACTACGATCGATGCTTGGAACACTTCTTCTTTCACTCTTTGCAAAACTACTTTGCCATCACACCAAGTTACGCTGCTGAAATTGTCAATTCCGCAACGGTCTTTCATCCCTATGGGACGCCTGGAATGCTGCCATGGCAAGGCGGGGCGGACATTGTTCAATTTGGTGAAGCAATTTCTCCAGATAGATTACTCCACCTGTCGCGTAGGATCAGGACATTCGGAGAAAAATCGGATGACAGCGTCACAAAAGAAGGAATAACCAAGGCATTGGACAACTCTTCAACAGTTGTATTCCTTGGTTTTGGTTACCACGATCAAAATGTTGATCTGCTAAAGATTCCGTACCTGGATATAAAGCGCGTGTTTGGTACTGCACTTGACCTATCGCTTTACAATACCGAAGCAGTAAGCCACCGACTAAGGAAGGCGCTCAGTATGCCTCCTCATCGCAGTGTTACGCTGGAAAATGTGAACTGCGAGAAACTCATTGAGGAGTATTCACAAGCGTTATGACATCAGACCAAACTCTAGAGGCACTACCCCCTCACCTGCTCGATCTCATTGTAGACGCTCATTACCGGGTCGCCGTCGACGCAGTCCATGAAGCGGGGTGAGATGTCCTCTACGTGGGCGGCGGTCATATGCGCGTCGAGCGCGGCCTGGTCGGCCCAGCGTTCCATGAAGTAATAGTCACCCGGCTGGTCTGTCTTGAAGAGGCTGTAGAACAGCGCGCCTGGTTCATTGGCGCGCACGGCCTCAATCATCTCCTTGGCGGCGGCTTCAAAGTCGGCCTCGCGGCCCGGTTTGGCCTTGATGTGCACGGTCACGCCCAGCATCGCGCTCACCATACCTGTGTGAGGGTGACGACCTCCAGGTCGCCATCCAGCATGGGGCCCACGGTTTCCATCGCCTTGGCCACATGGGCGGAGGCGCCGTGCGCGTCGACCGCGGCCTGATCCTCATAGGCTTCGAGCGCGACAAAAGCATCCGGGTCGTCCGTGTAATAGCCGCGGTAGAACACATTGCCCGGCTCCTGGCTTTCCACCGTGTGCGACATGCGCGCGGTGTGTTCGGCAAAGGCGGTGCCCTGCCCCTGCTTCACGCGCAGCTTAACAATCAATCCGATCACTGAACTCTCCCCATTGATTCACAACCAAGTCTAACAGCCCCGCGCCGCCCCTGTCTCGATACACCGTTCGTCCCGAACGGCACTCGACACGAACGGCTTGGTTTACTTACCGGAGCACTAAAGTCGGCTTTGCTTGCGCTGGGTGGCGATGGGCAGGTCGCTGATGCGCGCCATCTCCCCCGTCTTGAAAGAGGCTGGCTCAGCCAGATAGTCCAGCACCATATCCGTGGCGTCATTGCCCCAGAATAGCTCGTCATCGATGATGAAGGTGGGCACGCCAAAAACGCCGCGTTCAATCGCTTGTTCGGTATTGGTGCGCAGGGTGGCTTTGACCGCTGGATCGCCAGTTGCCGCCTCCAGATCCTCTACGCCCAGCGAGGCCGCGAGCGCGCGGAACGAGTCCGGAGACTGGCCGTCGTTCCCCTGCCCCCAGATATGGTTGTAGATCGCGCCCACCACCGCCGGTGTGCTGCCCAGGGCGATGGAAAGCCGCAGTGGCACCAGCGGGTTGAACGGATGGGCCGGCGGCGTTTTGAAAGGCACGCCCATACGCCCGGCCAACCAATGACACGTGCGATAGGTCTGCACCCGTTTGGCGGGGATCTCCGCCGGGCCCTTTTGATCCCAATGGCCCAGCAGCCCGGCAAACAGTACCGGCTTCAGCGCTACGTCCAGGTCCGGTGGCAGCCGGTCAAATTGCAGAAACTGCAGATAGGCAAAGGGCGAAATGAAGTCGAAATACCAGTCGGCGTGTCGGGACAAGGCGGGCCTGCTCGATTGGAGGGAGCACTTACCCTAATGCCCCTTTTCGGCGATTGCCAATATCGGCACGCGCGGGCAAGCTGCAGCGGCATCTGTGAAGAGGGAGAACCCGTAATGAGCGGACTGACAATCTATGGCATCCCAACGTCGCGCGCGCTGCGGTCGGTGTGGATGGCCGAAGAACTGCACCAGGAAATCGGGCTGGCGTACAAAAATATCCCGACCCATTTCATTGATGAATCGAAAGAGCCGGATTATCTGGCAATCAACCCGAATGGCCGGGTGCCCGCGATGGATGATGACGGGCTGATCCTGTTCGAATCCATGGCGATCAATCTCTATCTGGCCCGCAAGCACAAGGATAGCGCCCTGTCGCCACGCGATTTGGCCGAGGACGCCCAGGCAACTCAATGGAGCTTTTGGGCGATGACCGAGCTGGAACCCAACATCATCGCACTGGTCGTCCGCCACCCGAAGATCGCGATGTCGCCACCCAATCCGGAAATCGAAGATGCGGCCCGGGAGGCGATTGAACGGCCGCTCAAGGTCCTCGACGCCCATCTGGACGGCCGCGACTGGCTCTTCGGTGACCGGTTTACGGTGGCTGACCTGAATGTGTCTGCGGTGATGTCGCTTTCGAAATTTATCGGGCTGGAATTTTCAGCCTATCCCCATGTGCAGGACTGGTTCGACCGGTGCCTGGCCCGGCCCGCCTATGCTGCAGCGCAAAATAAATAGTGAGTTTGCTGCGGCGCAACGCGTTTTCGGCTGTTATGAAACCCGAGCACGGCGGCAAGGGTAGGTGCCGCCAAATCACCAGATAAGCCGCTTGTGAGTCATGTCAAATTGTAATGTCAGTATTACTGACATTATTTTATAAACCACTGATCTAATGAATAAATCTCCATCGTAAAGACGGCAAAATGAGGCCCGGGATGGCCCCGGGCTTGCCCTTTAAGGAGATTAACATGTCTGTTCGCACTCATCTGACCGCCCTGGCCGCTGCCGTTTTCATGACCGGCACAATTGCTGCACCTGCTAACGCCATCCTGGAAGGACCGACCGAATCTGTTGAAGTACCGGTTGCCGGCTATGACCTCAACCAGGCGCAGGATCTGGACACGCTGCACCGGGAAATCGTCAGCGTTGCGACCGACCTGTGCCGGGAAGAATTCCGCAACTGGGTGCTGGGCAGCATTCACAAGCAGATCGACAACTGCATTGCCGAGACTGTCGACTCAGCAATTGAAGAGTCAGATATCGATGGTCTGCAGGAATTTCATGGCGCGATCGACCTCAGCCTGCGCTATGAGACCGACCGCCCGACCGACGTGACCCTGCTGCTGGCCTCTAACTAAGCCACGCCGTATTAGAAATGTTGAAGGGCCCCGGCGGCGTCGCCGGGGCCCTTTTTCTTTGGGCTTACTTTTTAACCGCGCGATAGACCACCAGAAGAATGATCGCTCCGCCCACGGCAAGAAACAGGCTCATCAGGTTAAAGCCGCTTACGCTGCCAATGCCGGCCACCGTGCCCAGATAGCCACCCAGAATGCCGCCCACGACACCGATGGCAATCGTAACGATCAGGCCCCCGGGATCCTTGCCGGGCATAATCCATTTTGCCAGGAAGCCCGCGACCAGGCCCAGCAACATCCATGTCAGAAATCCCATCAAGCGTCTCCATTCGTGCTGACGCGCCCTTTGGCGTCGGCGCCACACTGGCTGATTTGTCTTTCCGGGACAAGCCGCAGCGTTGATTGATGCCGGTCAATGCAAGATCCGGCAGCTTCTGGTGTTGTGAAGCGTGACACTCAAACACGCTATGATAAGCCTATGACCAAGCATGATGACATCGCCGATGCCTTACGTCAGCGGATGCAGGCATTGACCGGACGGATCGAACAGCTCGATCACGATCTGCGGGAGCCCGCCAACCCGGATTTCGCCGAACAGGCTACCGAAGCCGAACATGACGAAATGATGGAGGCGCTGGAGGAATCCAGCCGTGCCGAGGTGCAGCAGATCAAAGCCGCTTTGGCGCGCATTAAAGACGGCACCTATGGCACCTGTGCCAATTGCGATGAACCCATCGCACCGGCGCGCCTTGAAGCGGTTCCCTATGCAACGCTCTGCATTGAATGCGCCAGCGCCGCCTAGACCGTATCAGACCTGTTTCGGTAGATCGGCAATCCGCCAAATGCCTAAACACTTGTCTTGATACGCGCCGCCCATTTCCTGGCAATCCTCATTGATAAGCAAGGCCGGCTCGCTCCAGGAAAACGGTTCTAGGCAATGATTCAGCGGCCTCCAGTCGCCGTCTTCTACATCTTCATTCCGGTCGGCATTGGTAAAGTGGGTTACGGCCAGCCACTCACTACCTGAATCGACAAGATGGGCTATCGCCTTGTAGGTGTTTTCAAAGCTGAGATGTACCAAACAGTCGCGGCACAAGATCAGATCGCCTCTCGGAATGGGGCCTATTGTCAGGTCGGCAAGCCTGTATTCCTTCGTTGCGTCCCTGGCGTGCTGTTTGGCTAGCCCGTCTATCAGTTCAGGCACAATATCAATTCCGATATAGCGCTGGATCGGCAGGCCTGCTGATGCAACCCACCGACCATCACCACATGGCGCATCAATCAGCGTTTCAACACCCAACATTGAGCAAAGGTGAGCCAGTCGCCGCGCAAAAATCTGCGTCGCATCATGTTCCGAGCCCAGGCCCGAAACCGATGTCGGCGCGCCCCACAGGTTCAGATCGTGAATTGCCCGGAAACGATCCGACAACGAAAGAGAGGTCAGCTGATCGCGATGTTCCGCGAACCGTTGCTGCGCCAATACAGGTGGCCGTTTCACGGTCTAACGGCTCCTCGGCCTATTTCCCGCTGAAGACAGGTGCGCGCTTTTCCATAAAGGCGCGCATCGCTTCCTTGGTGTCGTCTGATTGCATGATGGTGGCGTGCCGCTCGCTCTCAAGCGTGATGTAATCCGCCAGGCCCGTGCGTTCGGCGGCCAGGAAATTCTGCTTCAGCGCAGTGATCGCCAAGGGCGCGGCACCGGCCAGGCGCTGCACCACGGCTTCGGCCTCATCACGGAAAACGGAATCATCGAACACCCTTGAAACCATGCCGATGCGCAACGCCTCGGCCGCATCGAACTTGTCCGGCATAAAACACAGTTCGCGGGCCTTGGCCGCGCCCAATAGACGCGGCAGGAACCAGGGACCACCCATATCGCCAGCAACGCCCACCGTCAGGAACGCCACATTGAACATCGCCGAGCTGGCCGCAACGCGCAGGTCACACGCCAGTGCCCAGCCAAGCCCGGCCCCGGCGGCCGCCCCATTGATCGCCGCAATCGTCACTTGCGGCATCTCGTGCAGCAGCGTCGCGACGTGGAACGCCTCGACATCCCGTCGCTTACCGGTGGTGTCGCGCGGCCCGCTGGTCTGCAAATTGAGGTCAGCGCCCGGACAGAAATGCGTGCCGGCGCCCGTCAGCAACAGCACCCGCAGGTCACTGTTGCGGGACGCCAGCGAAAGCGCGTCATAGGCCTCTTCCAGCATCTGGGTCGTCATGCCGTTGCGCGCGTCGGGCCGGTTGATCGTTAGTCGCCCAACCGGTCCATCTACCTCAAACAATATGGTTTCATATGTCGTCATTGGGGCAGTCTCCTAATCATCAAGGGGGTTTCTTTGTTTGCCGCTGTCGAAGAATCCCCTAGATCAATCATGGTCTTCCAAACGAGCCGGCGCAAATCCCTTGCGCATTGTCCCGGGACACCTAATTCTTGTGGGACTTGGCGGGCCGCCATAGTGGATGCGATCGCATAGAGGAGCGGGATATGACGCGAACGGCACAAACCAATGAAAACAATAGGTTTTTGGCTTATCTTTTGACCGGTATTCTAGCCGTTTTGCTACTGATCGGCCCAGCGGCGGCCAAGGACAAATATGAAGCGCAGGAACTGGTGGATGACGCCAAGAACGCCTTTATGGATCTGATCGATCAAGGTGACAACGTCACCGCCAATGCGCTTTTGAAAGAAGCCAAGGGCGTGATGATTTTCCCCTCCATCGTCAAAGCCGGCCTGGTTTTCGGTGGTGAGGGTGGCAGCGGGGTGATGATGACCCGCGCGGCCAACGGCACCTGGAGCTACCCGGCCTTTTACCACATGGCCTCGGCCAGCTTCGGGCTGCAGATCGGCGTCCAGGAAACCCGTTTCCTGCTGATCCTGATGACCGATGACGCGGTCAACAGCATGCTGGAAGGCGAAGCCGAAATCGGCGGTGATCTGAGCGCGGTGGCGATTGAAGACGGTATCGATAAGGAACTGACCACGACCACCGGCCGCAAAGCCATCTACTATGTGGCCGAAACAGAAGCCGGTCTGTTTGCCGGGGTCAGCATTGAAGGCTCCAACATCAAGTTCCGCCGGAAAACCACCCGGAACTATTACGGCGAAAATGCCACGCCGCAGGATGTGTTGGTCAACTTCAAGGTTTCCAACCCGGATGCGGGCATCCTGCGCTCCACCGTCGCCAACAATTCGCGTTGATTCAACGCCATTGCGAACAGCCCGATAGGGCTTTGCTCGCAATGACGTTCTGGTAGAAAAACTACCCCGCCGCGGCCAGAGCCTGATCCAGGTCGGCGATGATGTCGTCGATATGCTCGATCCCGATGGATAGCCGGACATATCCATCGGTAACACCGGTGGCGAGCTGTTCTTCCGGCGTCAACTGACTATGGGTCGTCGTCGCCGGATGGATCGCTAGGCTACGCGCATCGCCGATATTGGCGACGTGGTAGAACATCTCCAGTGAGTCAATGAACTTGCGGCCCGCTTCCCGCCCGCCTTTCAGCTCAAAGCCCAACAGTCCGCCATAGGCTGACATATAGGTATCGGCCCGGCGTCTTGCTTCGCCGTCCTGCTGTCCGGGATAGATCACCTTGGTTACGTCGGCGTGCCCGGCGAGATAGTCCGCCACGGCGGCCGCATTCTGACAGTGGCGCTCCATGCGCAGTGGCAGGGTTTCCAGCCCCTGGATGAAGTTGAACGCGTTGCTGGGCGTGGTCGCCGCGCCCAGGTCACGCAGCATTACCGTCCGGGCGCGCATGATATAGGCAATCGGACCCATGGGCTTAACCGCCTCGACCCAGACCGCGCCGTGATAGGACGGATCAGGCGTGTTCAAATTGGGCTGGCGCTCTGGATGCGCCTCCCAATCAAAAGAGCCGCTATCGACGATCATGCCGCCAATCGACGTGCCATGGCCACCGATATACTTGGTCAGCGAATAAACATTGATCGCCGCGCCATGCTGGAACGGGCGGCAGATCAAGGGCGCTGCGGTGTTATCCATAATCAGCGGGATACCGTATTCACGGCCGATATCCGCCACTTCCTTGATCGGGAATACGTGTAGCTTAGGGTTCGGCAGGGTCTCGGCATAATAGGCGCGGGTGCGGTCGTCCGTTGCCCGGCGAAAGGCTTCGGGATCTTCCGGGTCGACGAAGCGCACCTCGATACCCATAGATGGCAGCGTGTTGGCAAACAGGTTCCAGGTGCCACCGTAAAGATCCGTCGAGCTGATAATGTTGTCACCAGACGACGCCAGGTTCTGGATGGCCAGTGCCGAGGCCGCCTGCCCCGAACTGACCGCGAGCGCTGCCGCACCGCCGTCAATCGCCGTGACCCGTTCTTCAAGAACCGACTGGGTCGGATTCATGATCCGCGTGTAGATGTTACCCAGCTCTTCCAGCGCGAACAGCTTGCGCGCATGCTCGGCATTGTCGAACTGGTAGGAGGTGGTTTGATAGATCGGCACCGCAACGGCACCGGTCGTCGGGTCGGCCCTATGGCCGGCATGCAGCACAATTGTCTCAGGGTTCTTGGAGTCAGCGGTCATGATTCTTCCCTTTTTTTGAGATTACTGAGCACGCGCACCCGAAAGGCAGCGTCTGCGCGCCATCCTATCCGGAAATTCGTGCAACTGTGTGCCGCAGGTCACAATGTTTGAAAACAGTTAAGTTTTCGGTCATTCAATGCGGTCTCTAACCGAGAAGAGTTAGAATATTGCCGTCCGGATCACGAAAATCCGCTAGCGAGCCGCCCCAAGGCTGTTGCTCTGGCGGATTGTCGAACTGGACGCCTTTGGCTTTCAGGTCTTCATAGGTTGAATTTATGTCCTCGACCTGAAGCGATATGGCAACAAACCGTCCCACCAGAGCATCTCCCTCAGCGTCGTCAGGCGGAACACGCGCCAAGCCGATACAGGGGCCACCCAAATCGTACTCCGCCCACCCCATGTCATCATTTTTGAAACGCTCCTTCAGGCCCAGAGCGTCGCGATAAAATTCGCATGCTTCCGGCCACTGACGAACAAAGATTCGAACGGCATAAAGCTCCATTGGCTGCTCCCCAGTTTTTGGTTCGTTGAGGCTATCACGCGCATGACGACCTGATCATCATATTCCTGTGACACTGTAAATTGATCGGATAGTCTCTAGCGCGGACAAAGGGGAAGCAACACATGTCACTACTTGCAGCGATTAAAGGAACGCGCGGCGCGAGCGGATTCGGTTTTGCATCAACAGCCGAAGACGTCACAGACGGCATTGACCTGTCGGGAAAAACCATTCTGATCACTGGCGTGAATTCCGGGCTGGGTCAGGAAAGCACGCGCGTGCTGGCGATGCGCGGCGCGCACATCATTGGAGCGGCGCGAACCGCAGAAAAAGCCTCAGCCGCTTTGGGCGCAATGAGCGGCGACCATATGCCGGTTGCCTGCGAACTGTCCGATCCGGCATCTGTCCGCGCAGCTGTCGAGTCCATCAAGGCAAGCGGCAAAAAGCTGGATGTGATGCTGTGCAACGCCGGGATCATGGCGTTGCCCGCTCTTGAAAAAAGCAACGGCTATGAGCTGCAATTCTTCACCAACCATGTCGGGCACTTCATTCTGGTGACCGGCCTGACGGACCAGCTGACGGACGATGGCCGGGTCGTGATGCTGTCCAGCGCGGCACATAACGGCGCACCGAAAGGCGGGATCGAGTTCGACAATCTATCCGGTGATGCCGGGTACAGCGCCTGGCGCGCCTATGGTCAGTCGAAAATGGCCAACCTGTTGTTCGCCAAGGGCCTGGCCAAGCGGCTGAGCCCGGGCCAAACCGCCAACGCGGTCCACCCAGGCGTTATTCAGACCAATCTGGGACGGCACATGGCCGGTTGGATGAACGTTGCCTTCGGCGCACTCGGCAGCCTGTTCACGAAATCGGTCGCGCAAGGCGCCGCGACCCAGTGTTACGTCGCCACCAATCCGGCGGTCTCTGGCGTCAGCGGCAAGTATTTTGCCGATTCCAACGTCAAAGAGCCGCGGGCAGACGGCTCTGACGACGCGACGGCTGAAAAGCTATGGGCCAAGACCGAAGAGATCGTCGCAGCGCTCTAACGACAAGGCTCAACGCCGGGGATTGCAGCAACGGCGGCAGAGATGTGATCGATAAGCGCTGAGAGGCGTTGTGTTTGGCGCTGCACTGGCTGATAGGCGGCGTTCACCGTCAAACGGTCGCCACGCCAATCTGGCAGCAGGTTAACCAATTCTTCACTTCTTAGCTCTCCATCGACCATCCAGCGAGGCATCAGCGCGTAGGCCGAACCGGACAAAACGGCTTCACGGACGGCGAAAATATTGTCCGAAGAGAACCGCACCTGTGCCTCGACAGACCGGGTTTGCCCACCTGTATTGGTCAATACGAGCTGTCCCCCTTCATAGGGCGCCAACGCTGCGCAGGAGAAATTGGCGAGCTGTTCGGGATCAGACAACACCGCACCGTCAGCGAACATTGGCGCTGCAACCAAAAGCCGTTCGACCTCGCCTAGAGAGCGAACGATCAGCGTATCGTCCGGAACCGCCCCAACCCTGATCCAAAGGTCGCAGCCGATTTCAGCAAAACGGACGACCTCATCTTGAAGCAACCAGGTGACGGTAACGTCCGGGTGCTGTCTCTGATACCCCAGCACGGCCTGGGCAAGGTGAAGTTGACCGAGCGCAACCGGCGCAACAACCTTGAGGGGCCCTTGAAGCCGATCCCGCTCGCCGTCTTCATTAAGTTGTTCGACCATCGCGTCCCACCCTTCGAGAAGTCCGCGAGCATCAGCAAGACATTGAGCCCCTGCATCGGTGAGCGCCAGGCTATGGGTCGTTCGATTGATCAGGTGCGCGCCGAACTGTTGCTCCAGTGCGCTGAGCTGCCGGCTCGCAGAGGCCTGCGAGATACCAAGGTCTCGGGCTGCTGCACTGATCGACCCCCGTTCGACAATTCGAATGAAGGTTGCCAACAACGACAGACGGTCAAATCCGGCATTCATACATTAAACGTATAACAATATTTCTATCTAACCTTCTACCGTATATATCCCGGGAATGCCATTTTCCTCCTGTCGGCGGCATCAGCCGTCTAACCCCAAGCGGAGGCAGTGACATGACTGACACATCCAAGACATTCAAACTCGGCGGTGAATTCGACGTCAACCGCATCGGCTATGGTGCCATGCGGCTGACCGGGCAGCCTGGCAATTTCGGCCCCTATCCGGACTGGCAAGGCGGATTGCGTCTGTTGCGCCGCGCCGCCGATCTCGGCGTCAATTTCTTCGACAGCGCATGGGCCTATGGGCCTGAAACGGCTGACCAGATCGTTGGCGAAGCTCTAGAAGGCCGCAGCACCGTCATCGCAACCAAGGGCGGCGTCGATAAGCCTGAACCGGGCAAGATCATCATTGACGGCTCCCGCGATACGTTGCTGCGGCAGATCGACAAGGCGCTGATTAACCTCCGACGCGACCGGATCGATCTGTTCCAACTGCACAGGATCGATCCTGAAACACCCATTCAAACATCTGTTGCGGCCCTTGCCGAAGCACAGCAGGACGGCAGGATCGGCCATATCGGCCTTTCCAATGTGACCGCCGAAGACCTGGACCGGGCCCTAGGCGTCGCGCCCATAGCAAGCATCCAGAATCGCTTCAACATGGCAGAAACCGGCGACGGCGACTTGGTAGATTTCACAGCTCAAAGGGATATTGCCTTTATTCCCTATGGGCCGCTGGGTGCGCACCCCATGCGGCAGGGGTCGACACTCGATTCCACCGAAGCGCTATCCTGGCTGCTGCGCCGGTCGTCCAATATCATTGTTATCCCAGGGACCACGTCACTGGCCCATCTGGAAGAAAATATCCGGGTCTGGGATGCGGTGAGCGGGGAAAAGCATGCCCCCGGGACCTAGACCAATGGATTGGCGCCGCCCGGCAGAATATGTTACCATATGGAAACATGACTGGTTCGACGACATATCTGAGCCGTGAAGAGCTTCGCCAATTGCGCAAGCGCTCCGATTGGCGCGGCGCATGGCTGGTGTTTCATGCCTGGGCCGTGATCCTGGGCGCCATGGCGCTGTTTGTGGTCTATCCCCACCCCGTCACTTTTCTGCTGGCAATCATGATTATTGGGGCGCGGCAATTAGGATTGGCGATCCTGATGCACGATGCCGCGCACGGCCTGCTGTTTCGCAGCCGCAGGATCAATGACTGGGTGGCAAACTGGCTGTGTTCCTACCCCGTGTTCGCCGATGTAAACATCTATCGCCCCTATCATATGACCCATCACCGCAACACCCAGACGGCCGATGATCCGGATCTGGCCCTTTCAGCGCCGTTTCCGATCACCCGGTCGAGCTTTAGGCGCAAAACGATCCGCGACCTGACCGGACAGACTTTCGTTAGGCAGTATGGCGCGCTGTTCTCCCCACCGAAGGACGGCGCGCGGGGCACCGACAAGAAACAGTTCTTCGGGGCGATCTGGGGCCCGATCACTGCCAATTTGATCCTGTTCGGTATCGCAGTGATTACAGGCTACTGGTATCTCTACCCGCTGTTATGGGTGCTACCGGCAGCGACGTGGCGGATGTGGGTGACCCGTGTCCGCAATATCGCCGAACACGCCGTATTGAAAGACAATGACGATCCGCTGAAGTACGCGCGCACGACACTGACGGGACCGCTTGAGCGCGCCTTCATTGCGCCCTATTGGGTGAATTATCACCTCGAACACCACCTTTATATGTGGATCCCCTGCTACAACCTGCCCAAGGCTCACAGGCTGCTGCGGAAACGCGGTTTGCTGCCTGAGATGGAGGTCAGGCGTGGATATGTGGATGTATTGCGGGACGCGGTCTCGAAGCCCGAGCCTGTGCCGCAAGCAGCCTAGCCTTTGGTCTTGGGCGCCATCAGCTTTTGAATCTGGCGGGAATCGGCGATCAGCCGGTCTTCTGAATCCCAAATTTCACCGTCTTCTTCAAAGAAGCCCCGGGTCAGAAACTTGGTTGTAAATCGGAAGCGAAGCCAGCCCGGCGCGGGCATGCGCCGCAGATGCGTAGTCAGTTCAATGGTCGGCACCCAGCCTGTCGGCCCGACCACGTTAAAGATGGCTGGTGGGACAGCGTCGGCAAACAGCAGGACCGAATAAAAGTCAGCCGGGTGACCGTCCCCAAACCGGATATAGCCTGCCATCTCCCCCACGCCGTGCGGTGTACTTTTGAGCCAACCGACGTGATCCGGATGGAACCGCATCTCAATCATCCGCTGAAAACTGGGTACACCATCCGGGCGCGGCAGACTGACACATTCTTCCGGCGACGGCAGGTCCGGCGGCACCGCATCAACCTCGGACTGGCCGGTGGCCAGATCAAAATCAGTAAACGTGGCGGTAAAATGGGTGCGCTGCTTGCCGTCCTGGATCAACCGGGCAAGCCCGGTCGAGGTCGTCAGACTGCGGCCCAACTTCTCGGTCTGAATCTCGACCGGCCCGATCTGCGACCGGCCCATATAGTGCCCCGTGACGGTCAGAGGGTGCGGATGATCCAGCGTGCCGGCCAGCGCGCGCGTCGCGATCGCCATCAGATAGCCACCATTGGGTGTCCCCGCGCCGATCGCCCAGCGATCATGGAATTGAGATGCGAACAGACCGTCGCTCTTTTTCTCGACCGCCGTTTCCTGATCGAAAAAGAAAGTTGAACCTGCCGTACTATCCGCCATCCGCCGCGCTCCGTTTCGGTGCGCGACGGTCTATCGAAAATCCGCCAGACTGGCAACGCCCGGATCGTTGAGAAATCTTGGTGCATAGAAAGGCGGAGCCTCTGATACGCTCGGCAACAACGGAAGAGAAAGGCACTATGGTCACGATGACATATTCGGTAATGCGATTGCTGTTTCCTGTTCTGTTAGTCGTCATGGCAGGAGTGCCAGGCGCCGTATATGCCGAACAAGAGTACGAAGTCGTGGCCAGTTCGGATGTCGTATTTCAGCCTCTCAACCCGGCCCGTGGCGATGCCAGCCCTCGCGCTGGCGCTCTCTGGGGGGATATCAGACAGGGTGTTCCGTCTGGTGTTCTTATCAAATTTGCTGACGGCTTCTCATCACCACCGCACATTCACAACATTACCTACCGCGCGGTGGTCATCAGCGGCACTGTCCATAACGACGACCCAAACGCAGCAGCAATGTGGATGGGCCCCGGTTCATTTTGGACGCAACCCGCTGGTGAACCCCATATTACCGCCGCAGGGTACGGGGCCCCGGCAACAGCGTTCCTAGAAATTTTGGACGGCCCTTATCTCGTCCGGCCGGCCGAAGAAGCGTTTGATAACGGTGAGCGGCCCATGAACCTCAGTTCTGGCAATGTGGTATGGCTGTCCTCGGAAGACGTCACCTGGATAGATCAGTCCGAAGAGTCAGCAGATGGTGACGGCCCGAAAATAGCGTTCCTGTGGGGCAGCCATGAGGCAGGGCAAGACCAAGGGACATTTCTCAAGCTGCCGGCGAAATACAGCGGCACGTTGCAGGGCAATGCTTCCTGGATCCGAACCATCGTAATCAAAGGGAGAATTAGCCATCAAATTCCGGGCAAAACCGGACTGAACGAGCTGACACCCGGCAGCTATTTCGGCGCGAAGGGAAGCCTAGGGCAGGATGTGTCGTGTTTGGCAGAGGACGAATGCCTCCTCTATGTTCGCAACAAAGGCAAGTTCAGCCTCTCCCCGATCCGCCGTTAGGCGTTGAGCCTCAGAATAAAGTTTCCGGACGGGTCTTCTTTCCCCTTTTTTCAAGAATCAATGCACCATCGCGCCCTGGCCGTTGGTCGCAATTTTCATGACGGTCGAATCATCAAGGCCGGAAATGTCATCACCTGAAAGCGCTTGAATTAGCAGTGTCTCGAAAAGCTGCAGCCATTGCTGGGCACAAGCGTTTTGCTGGGCAAGCCCGTTCGCCCGGTCAAGAACCACGGCAATCTTGGGCAGATGAGGTTCAACATCTGGCCCCATACGAACTGCTGCCCGTAGAGCCATCAGAACCGCCACAGCCAGTGTCGGCCCGAAGGCGAGAGATGCACCGTCACGGCCCGTGAACGCCGCACTGCTCGGGCTCAGCACCGACTTGATCACCTTGGTGCCTAATTGCTCGTCGGGATCGCCCGCTGAACCGTCGAACAGAACGCCAGGATTGGCGGCAACCAATTTGAGCACGTCTTCACAGAGCGCCAGCCACTGTTCGGCGGCAAGAAGCGCCTTTGTGTCGCTTGCCATCCCACGCGCGAGGCCACCGGCAATGGCGCGCACCTCGCCAGTCAGCCGCGGTTTGACGAGCATGTCCGTCGTCACGGCGGCGCGGCGCAGGAAGACCTCGCCGAGGGTCAAAGCCTGTTCACGCGAAAACAGATGCATAAAGGCGTTTTCCTGACCCTCATACCCGTCAGCCAGACCAATCAGGACCCGCGCGCCGGCCTGCGCGGCAACCCGCGGCCAGGGAAGAGCATCGGTACTTCTGATCTGTGCCGGCCCCCGGCACGCCACTTCACGCAGCCCTGACAGCACAAGGTCTGTCAGCAGGCCGCTGTGGAACGGATCTTCCGTCACCGCCAGCGCCTCGCCGATATCTTCGATCAGTTGAGCTGCTATCGATGTCGAGGGAATACCCTTCTTGTTCTCAAACAGTTCCGGACGGTCAATCGCGATATCCAGCACGGTGCCATAGACCCCCACCATCAGACTATCGCTCATGATCGAGCGCATGCGCGGATCGGCAGCCTCTAAAAACACGGCTTTGGAGACGGCCTTGACCGCGCCCATGGCCGCGATACTACCGCTCTCAAAGGCTGACGGGTGCGCCTGCAGTCGGTTAAGCGCCATGGCCGTTGTCGAGCCAAACAGCGATTCCGTGAGAAGAATCAGCGACGGGCGCTGAGAATCGTCTTCGCCGGGCGCAGCCTCATCATGGCCAAAAGCTTCTACCATCGGCTCCAGCACACCTTCGACCAAGGCCTGAAGAACAGCCGGGCTGACCGAACCAGCCTGATCGATATTGCAGAGCGCCGACTTCAGGAACACCCGCGCGGCTCGTTCGAAAAACATATTCTGGCGCGCATGGGTTTCCCAGTTGCTGTCATCAACGCTGGGCAGCATCCGGGGCGTGCGATCGACAATCTGTTCGATCAGGACATCGCCAGAAGCCCCCCGCACCATCAATGACGGATTGATGTGGGCATGGGACAGCGCCACATCCGCCAGCGACCGCGACAGGTGCAGCCAGGGCACGGGCCCTTCCTCTTCCCGCCAGTGCCCGATGACATAGGGCGCAACCTGACAGGCACGGATAAAGGTGCTGTTCTGGCTGCGCTGCCAGACGCTCATCGGACCGAGCAAATCGAAATAGGTGCTGAAAATCGCTTCGCGCGCCTCGGGCGTGTCCTTGACGGACATGTTTTCCCAATGCGGCGCCAAGGCCGGATTGCCGGTGATCAGCGGTTCATTTTCGGGATGACTGAAAAACGTGCTGACCTCGTCCGTCAGAACGTCCAACCATTCATCGATTTCCGGAAGTGCCGCGTCGTCCTCACGGACGATCCCGCCGGCATTTCCCCCAAGTACAGCCGCCAGCCGAATCGACGACCGGACGACAAATAACGCAGTATGTGGCCCCAAAGTTGCGCTCCAAACCCAAACGGGTATTAACCCAAAGCGCTCCCTTCCCGAGTAAACTACCAAATGTGGCGAAAATATGGAACCTACTGAATCACATAGGTTTAGATTGGATTTGACTCAAAAGAATCAGGCTCTTGGTGGATTTTGGTGGCATCGGCCCCGCAACCGGTGATAAACAAATTAAGAACAAATAGGGAACGATTCTCCATGGAACAACGACTCAGTCTGGTGACTCTGGGTGTTCGGGATCTCGCGGTATCGCGCCGCTTCTATGAACGGTTAGGCTGGCAGGCCTCACCCCGCAGCAGCGCTGACATCATCTTCTTTCAGATGAACGGGCTGGTGTTCAGCCTCTATGGCCGCGATGCCCTGGCCGCAGACGCAACCATCGATCCCGCTACAATTGGTGTCGGGGGCGGTACCATCGCGGTCAACTTCCGGTCTGAAAACGAGGTCGATGCCGCTATGAAAGATGCAGAAGCAGCAGGCGCTACCGTGCTGAAGCCGCCGCAGAAAGTGTTCTGGGGCGGCTACTCCGGCTATTTCGCCGACCCGGACGGCCATTTATGGGAACTGGCCTACAACCCGTTCTGGGAGATCGGCGAGGACGGGTCGGTGGTGCTGCCGAAATAGCGTTGATCCCAAATTGGGAACAAATTAGAATGACTACAGCTTGAGATGCGCATAATTGCGGTTAGGACCCTGCGGGAATTTTGGCAACGGTCCGAGTTTTCGGATGCTGAGCAGCCGCTGCGTGCCTGGTATGCAGAAGCAAGAGCCGCGAACTGGTCATCACCGGCGGAGGTTAAACGTCATTACGCCCATGCCAGCATCGTTGGCGACAGTCGCATTGTGTTTAACATTGCCGGTAACAAGTACCGGCTGGTGGTCAAATTCAACTATGCCTACAGGATCGGCTACGTCCGTTTCATTGGCACACACGCGCAATATGATTCCATTGATGTGACACGTGTTTAGAACAGGATATCAGACATGGACATCCAACCCATTCGCACCGATGCAGACTATCAACGAGCGCTTGCGCGCATCTCTGCAATTATGGACGCAACCTACGGCACGCCAGAGGGGGCTGAACTTGATGCATTGGCCACGCTGGTTGAAGCTTACGAAACCCGCAACCACTTCATCGATGCCGCCGACCCGATTGAGGCCATCAAATTTCGCATGGAGCAAATGGGGCTGGACCGCAAAGACCTGGAGCCCTTTATCGGCAGCCGCGGGCGCGTGTCCGAGGTTCTTTCAGGCAAACGGCCTTTATCCCTCAATATGATCCGTCGTCTCAATCGAGGTCTGGGAATTCCTGCCGAGGTGCTGATCCGGGATCCGGCGGACATAATTGCCTAGCGCCAGCTAGGCGCCCAGATAGGTTTCCCAGGTCTTGTGAAAGTTGCGGATGCGCCGTTCGTGGTGGCTGATCCACAGGCCCTTGCAGCCTTTCGAATGCAAGCCCTTCTGGACGCCCGCCAGGCAGGACGCATCCTGATCGAGCAACAGGCCCGATGACCGCTCGCCATATTTGTAGAACTGGTGTTCCGGGCGGCCTTCCACATTGCCTTCGTCCAGTTCCAGGAACATGTCGACGGCGCCGGCTGCGGTATTAGCGCCTGCCTCGCCCTCCGGCACCCGGTTAAACACCATGCGGTCGAAATACATCTTGTCCGGATCGGTCGGGTGCGGCCGGTGGCGGAACATCCACATCTGCTCGCCGAACAGGTTGAAGGTGACGTTCGGGAAGATGTTGTAGTGGAAATCAGCGGTCAGCTGATCGTCATGCAGCTTGGAGAAATCGAGCCCGGTTTCCTTCGACTGCTCGCGCTTGAAAGCGGCGACATCACGGCGCAGGGTGCTCACCCCGCCTTTATAGTCGTCAGCCGGGAAGCCCTCCGATTTCAGATATTCGACCAAGCCCGGGTTGAGCGCGTCGCCCTCGCGGACGCGCACGCTGGGCACATACATCGGCGCGATGAAGCGGCTGTGCGCGCCATAGAGATCAACCTGCACTTCGATATCGTCCGACACCCATTCGGATTCCGGGTGCACGCCGCGTACGTGATAGGTTTCGGAGAAGATGTCGACGGAGGTCTTCCAGTTGCAGTCCCACTCGATGGTCTCGTCATAGACCAGCACCATCTTTTCGAACTCATAGGCATCCAGATGGGCGGGGATCTCGCCCAGATAGTCCATCAGCGGCTCGGCGACCAGGTCCATATTGGCCCAGACGAAGCCGCCCCAGGTGTCGACCTTGACCGGCACCAGCCCCAGCTCTTCCGCGGGCGTGCCCTGCGGGAAGTCATCGGCTTCGGGCACGTCTTTCAGCGAGCCATCCAGGTTCCATTCCCATTTGTGGAAACCGCAGACGAAGCTGGAGGAATGGCCGCAGCCTTCGGGCTTCAGCTGGTTGGCGCGGTGGCGGCAGACATTAAAGAAGCCATAGAGCTCACCGTCTTCGGCGCGCGAGACGATGATCGACTCCCGCCCAACCTCGAAGACGAAGTAGTCACCGGGTTCGGCCACATCGCATGCCGGGCCCGCCAGCAGCCAGGTCTTGGACCAGAGCTTGTCCATCTCCTGCTTCATGACGGCCGGGTCGATATAGCGCTCCACCGGGATCATCTCGGTGCCGAGGTCCGGCTCCGGCGCCTTTTCCAGCGGCGTCATTTTGATCGGCTTGACTTCGTTCATATCAGGCTCCCCGGCCTTACGGTCATGCGTGAACGGGGAACCTATCAGAGCGGCTAGACGGCTTCTAGGTCCGATAGGACAGCCGCAGAAGTCGATTCCCAGTCCAATACATGGAGCATGTAGTCTGGGATCTGATGCTGGTCCTTTTGCTCACCAAACAGATAGAGGCTGTCAACAATCCCGTGCAAGTGCTCCAACACATCTTTCCTGTCATCGACAAAGTGCGTAATCAGTAATTGCTTGCAGTGACCCGCCTTTTGAGGCCGCTCAAGACAGAAGCGGACATTTCCAGGCGGGACGCCCGTCTCCTCAAAGAACTTCCAATATCGAAGCCAGGCGCGGGTCTTCCGCTGCACGTTCTTTCCACATTTAGACACTAGCCAGACGCGTTTATTAAATTGTCCCGTCAGTTCCTTAATGTTCTCCAAAGCGCCTTCTGCAGGAGGTGTCTGCATCGCTCGTTCGAACGATCCGCCTAAGAAGGATGTATCGGCTTTGCCGCCTACCACTGGACCGATAATCACACGGCCAATGTCAATTCCCAATCTGGGTTCATATTTTCGTTTTCTATTCATGCCCGTTAGATGCCGGACTTTTTTATAAGGAAAAACTATTAAAAATTCATATACTATAAAAAATAACTATTAATAGGAAAGTGAGCATGCGCTCAGATTGGCTTGAATCTTTTGCCGTCTTTTCAGATGAACTGAATTTTACACGCGCGGCCGCACTCTTGAACATCTCTCAGCCGGCGCTTCACGTGAAGATCAAGCAACTGAGCTTACAGTTTCCTGAACCGCTATATTCACGGCATGGTAAGCAACTGACGCTTACATCTACAGGGCAAAGGGTAGCGGCCTTCGCAAGAGAACAGACTGAACGTCGAAATGAGTTTCTCGCATCAATCCAGGAACGGGACGCCACAGATGCAATTATCCTCGCAGCAGGTGAGGGCTCCTTCAGTTACTTGTTGGCCACCGGCATACGACAGTTCTTGTCAGCTAAGGCTCAGCCGCTACGGCTCCTGACGGGCAACAAGCAAGATATTATCGATGCTGTAGCAACCGGGCGGGCACACCTTGGTGTCGCCCCGGCAGATGCCCTCAAAGATGGGCTTGTCCAAACGCCGCTCTGTGAAGCCGGACAGGTCTTATTGTGCAAGCCTGAACATCGGCTCGCTGGCCGCAAGAGTATTTGCTTGGCTGATCTTGAGGGAGAGGCTCTAGTCGTGCCGCCGGGCGGGCGTCCGCATCGCCTCTTGATTGAGCGGCTCCTAGCGAGCGCTGGGACGCAGTGGTCGGTTGCAGTCGAAGTTGACAGTTGGCATCTCATGCAACAGTTTGTCGAAATGGGCGTAGGGGTTTCCCTTGTGAACGACTACTGCCACACGGACCCGAACATCCTGGCTCTGCCAATTGTTGACTTTCCAAAATTACCGTTCAGCGTATTCCAACAAGAAGGACGAAACCGGAAACCGATAGAAGCCCTAAAATCTCGCTTGTTAACGACCGTACCGCATGGATTTTGACGAGAAACTGAGCCGAACAATTTCGCACGCATTAAGGCATGCACCTGACGACTACGGTCTCACCCTGGATAGTCAGGGATGGGTATGCGTCAACCAACTAATCGCCGCGCTGGCGCTCAGACATTCGGACTGGTCGGCCCTAACCCAAGGTGAAATCGTAAGACTGAACCAACAGTCTGATAAGCAGCGGTTTGAGATTCATAACGGAATGATCAGAGCGTCTTACGGGCACTCTTTATCAGGACAAATTGACTTGCCGGCGGTGAAGCCCCCACCCGTCCTCTATCATGGTACCAAGGCTCGCAGTCTCGAGAAGATCCAAAAGGCGGGTTTGTTGCCAATGAAGCGGCAATTTGTTCACCTCTCTGTCACGCGCGAGCTCGCTCTACGTGTCGCTGAGCGGCGTCAGGGCCCGAGCATAATCATCCGTGTTTACGCGCAGGACGCCGCTGCATCCGGGATCAACTTCTATTTGACTGGTGACAACATCTGGCTTTCCGAGCCCGTCCCATCTGAGTTTTTGCAAATAGAGGCCGATGTTGTTTAGATTTTCCGCCCCACGACGGCATAAAGCGGGTCGGAGCGGCCGGGGAAGGGCGACAGATTGACCGCGTCGCGCGGGCCGAAGCCGCCCGCCAGATTGCAGTAGAGGTCGATCAGGTTGGCGTGGTTTTCGTCATCCAGCGACCGCCAGACGGCGACCGCCTTGGTCGGGAAACAGCGGTTCGAGAAAGAGACGATCAGCGGCGCGCCAGGGCGCAGCACCCGGGCGATCTCGGCAAACACCTCGACCGGCTTGGTGAGGTACTGGACCGAGACGGCGATCAGGCAGGCATCGAAGCTTTCATCGGCGAAAGGGATCACCGGGTGGTCGTTCAGGTCTTTGATCAGCCCGCCGGTGAGCTGTTTGTTGGCGCGCAGCTCCATCGCGTTCATGCCCAGGCCGATGACGCGCTCATAGTCACCATCCTCCGGCAGGTGGGACACGCAGCTCGACATCAGGTCGAGGACCGCGCCGCCCGCGGGCAGATTGTCCTTATAGAACTTGGCGAGCGCCTCGCAGGCCTGCTCGTCGATGTGTTTGACGATGCGCGGCGGGCCATAGAACGCCCGGTCGGGCGTGTTGTCGACGCGGTTGAAATGTTCCGGTTTGAGCGGGTTTTCCATGGGCGAACTTTACCCGCAAAGCCGTTCGGTGAAACCCTTCGACATGCTCAGGGCGAACGGCTTTGCTTTAACCGTTCGTGCTGAGCTTGTCGAAGTACGAACGGTCAAGACAGCGAAAACCCGACCGCGGCTTCCAGCTCCGCCAGCGCGTCATCCGGGTCGATAACCTTGATGGTGGTCATGCCAAGTGCCCGGGCAGGCTTAAGATTGATCCCCAGATCATCAAGATAAACCGCCTCAGACGGCTCGATCGCCAGCGCCTCGCAGGCCATCTGATAGATCGCCGGGTCGGGCTTGCGCACACCCACCTTGGAGGATTCGATCACCACCTCGAACATCTCCATGACTTCGGCGACAGCAGCGGCTTTGTCGACGCTGCGGGCCATCCCCGCGCCCTCGCCCGCTTTCACATTGTTGGTGATGCAGCCGATTTTGAGACGCGTCTTGATGCGGCGCAGCGCCTCAACCATCTGGGGGCGCACATCACCGGATAGCAGCGCGATAATGTGCTTGCCCGGCACGTCGTGGCCGCGTTCCTGCGCCTCGGCCAGGAAGAGTTTATCGAATTCATCCAGGCTGACCCGGCTGCTTTCGAATTTGGCCCAGGCATTGTCGAGCGGGTTGGTGGCGTTGATGGACCGGATAAAGTCCTTCGGCAGGCCGCGTTCAGCCTCATAGACGTTGAACGCCTCAAACGGGCTGGACGTAATCACCCCGCCGAAATCCCAAATCACCGCCTTGATCATCCGCCTGCCTTTCGCGCGTTTCGAACCGGCGCGTATACTAGGGATCGGTGACTGCGCGTCCACAGCAAAGGCGGTGTTGCGGATTCCGGTTGACCGGTCTCGGCCCCACTGTAGGCTGCTGCCCCACATAACAAGCACACATTCTTCGGGGAGACAGTGGGCTGTGAGCACACAAGCCGCAACGGACACCAGCGCGCCAGAAGAGCATAGCGAGCGATATCTTTGGTATGTGGTGGCCGTTTTGGCGCTGGCCTCGACCATTTCGATCATCGACCGGCAGATCATGAATGTCATGATCGGCCCGATTAAACGCGATCTGGGCGGCCTCTCGGACCTTCAGGTTTCACTGGTCATCGGCCTGGCGTTCGCGTTTGTTTACAACATTGCCTCGTTCCCCGCGGGCCGGTTCGCTGACCGGGCCAATCGACGGAACATCATGGCGGGCGGCATCGTCGCCTGGAGCATTGCCGGCGGCTTCTGCGGTCTGGCTAATACATATTGGCAGCTTTTCCTGGCCCGCATGGGTGTTGGGATCGGTGAAGCCGCCCTGGGCCCTGCTGCCAATTCCACGCTCGCTGACCTGTTTGATAAGGCGCGGCTTCCCATCGCCATCGGGATCGTGTCTGCGGCGCCCTTCATCGGGCAGGGCCTGGCCGGGATGGTCGGGGGGCCGCTAATCGACTATCTGGAAGCCACGCCCAATATGGAGGTGCCCGTTCTGGGCGAAATCTATTCCTGGCAGATGGTCTTTCTGTTGTTGACGCCGCCGGGGCTGATTATCGCAGCGATGCTGATGTTCACCCGCGAACCGAAGCGCAGGGGCCGGTCACGTGAGGACCTGACGGCAATTCCCTGGAGCGAAGTCTGGCGGTTCGTCAAAAGCCGGCGGATGTTCTTCTTCCTCGTTTTCACCGCCTATTTGTGCCTGTCCATTCAGGGCTGGTCGTTGATGATCTGGATCTATGAATTCTTTGACCGGACTCATGACTGGAGCCGGGGCCGGACCGGGCTGATCTATGGGCCGATCGGCATGTGCGTCGGGATTTTTGCCAGCGTTTATGCGGGCTTCCGGGCCGGTAAGATGGTTGCCAAAGGCCGCGAAGACGCGACCTTGCGGCTGGTATTTTACGGTTCCATCATCCTGATCCCCGCAGCCGGCGCGCTGACCATCGTGCCCAACCCCTGGGTCGCGATTGCCCTGCTGTTTCCGGTGACATTCATGATGGCGATGCCGCCGGGGCTGATGATGACGACGCTCCAAACCATCGCACCCAATGAGTTACGCGGCCAGATGGTGGCGTTTTACCTGATCGCGGTGAACTTCCTGTCCTATACATTTGCGCCGTCACTGCCGCCGCTGATGGACCTTTTGCTGTTTGGTGAGGAGAGCACGCTGGGCGTATCGATATCGGTGCTGGCCGTGTTCAATTACACGGTCGCGTCGATCTGTCTGGGGCTGTCGCTGAAACATTACCGTCAAGCGGTGGATGCCGCCAAAGCCTGGACCAGCTAGCGTACGGTCAGTCTTGCGGGCGAAGTTTGTTGCGTTCCGGCAGCCAGGACTCGTGCAGCCGGTCCTTGATCCATTGCAACTGCGCCTTGATGCGGCGATCCCGGTCATAGGTGATGACGGTCATCGCCATGCCTTCCAGCAGGAACCGCAGCGTATCGCGGTTATGCTCAAACTTTTCGTATTCTGCGGCGGCAAAATCCGGATAAGCATCGCGGCCTGCACGGCGGCGGGCCTGCTCATACTCTTCGGCGACCGGTTCGATAATCGCCCGCAATTCGGGGTCGGTGCGGGATGCGGTCACCAGTTCCATCCAGGCGACAAACAGCCGGTTATTGACCAGTTCCCACATATTATCGACGGCGTGGTCGATGAAATCCTTACCCCGTGGTGTACGCCGCGACACGTCGTTATAGGCACCGATCCATTCTTCGAGCAGATAGTCGATTGACGCCTCAAGAACATGCTTTGTCGTCGGAAAATAGTGCTGAACCGCGCCACGTGTAACATTGGCCTTCTTGGCAATTTCCGTCGTGGTCGTCCGCCAGTACCCAATATCGACGAAGCAAGAAACAGTCGCTTCAATGATATCGCGCCGGGTCGCCAGGCTACGGCTTCTGCGTTTTCGGGGTTTAGTCCCTGTTGCGATATCCATCTCGTTCTTATTCCAGGGTCATTCAATCATGTGAAACCGGCAGCGCGGGCGACGAATGCCAAGAGACGCTACAAAGCATGACAAGCTAGCGCGCCCCGATAGTTCCTAGCAACTGCAAATTGTTGCAAGGTAGGAACGACCCGTTCCCGCGCTTGCCGGACGTCGAGAGACAAGACAGCTTGACTTGACATCACAGCAGCCAACCTCCTTAAGTCTTCCAAAACTACGGGAAACGTCCAATCAAAAAGAACCTTGCACTAGCGCTGGCGCTCATCCTGCCGGTTTCGGCGCCGGCTATTGCCGCGCCAACCGAACAGCTGGTGGTCACCGCGACCCGGGAAGAAACGCCGCAATTCGATCTGCCGGAGAGCACGGGCGTGCTGGACGACGATCTGATCGACAGATTGAAACCAACGCATCCTTCGGAATTGTTTGAGCGAATCCCCGGCGTGCACCAGGTCTGGCTCGGTGGTGACCACCACACGACGGTGATCCGCCAACCGATTAACTTCAACCCGCTTTATCTCTACCTCGAAAACGGTGTGCCGACCCGGGCCACCGGCTTTTTTGAAACCAATGCGCTATTCGACGTCAATATTCCCCAGGCGCGGCGGGTTGAGATTACCAAGGGTCCAGGGTCAGCGCTTTATGGATCAGACGCAATTGCCGGTGTGATCAATGTGTTGACGCCGCTGCCGCCAGAAGAAGGCCTTGCCGGCGAAGCATCTGTGGAAGGCTCGACACGCGGCTATTTCCGCGGTCTTTTTTCATTAGGCGGCACCACCGGCAAGCATGGCCTGCAGGCGGATGTGAACCTGGTTCAGGATGACGGCTGGCGCGACAATACCGAATCCGACCGGCAACTGGGTACCTTTACCTGGGTCATCGATGGCGGCGGCGCCGTCCGCATTCAGAACGTGCTGATGCTGGCACGCGTCGATCAGGAGTCCACAGGTTCGAACTTGAACCGGGACGATTTTCAAAACAATCCCACCCGGAACACCCAACCCATCGCCTTCCGCAAGGTCGATTCCGTCCGCTTTCAAAGCCATATCGACGTTCGGATGGAACAGGCGCTGCTGAGCATCACGCCCTATTTTCGTTACAACCGGATTCAGCTGCTGCCGTCCTTCGCGCTCGGCTTTGATCCGCATTTTTTTGACACTGACGCCTATTCCCTCGGCGCACAGATCAAGTATCGGCACGATCTTTCGGAAACCTTCCGGATTATTGCCGGTGTCGATATCGACTACACCACAGGGGACCGGACAGATACACGGATCGCGTTGACCCGGGAAGGCGGCATCATCGTCGACTTCACCGATGTTGAAACCGTCTATAACTTCGACGTTAACACGTTGACCATCGCGCCCTATCTGCACGGCGAATGGCAGGCGACGAGCCGGTTACGTATCACCGCGGGGCTACGGTTCGATTATGCCGAGTTTGATTACACCAACAATCTGACAACGGTGATCGACCCGACAGCGCGTCACAACCGCCCGCCGAGCCAAAAGATCGACTTCAATTCCCTGAGCCCCAAGGCCGGCCTGACCTATGACCTGACCGAAACACTGAACGCGTTCTTTTCCTATAAGCGCGGGTTCCGCACACCGACAGCACAGCAACTGTTCCGGCCCGGCCGCTCAACCCTGTCGACGGAGCTGAAACCGGTCAAAGCAGACAGCTTCGAGATCGGGCTGCGTGGGAGTTTCGTGGATACAGTCAGCTTTGAACTGTCGCTCTACACCATGACCCTGCGCGACGATATTCTGGTCTTCACCAATAATGAGACCGGTGTACGCGACATTCGCAATTCCGGCCGCACGCGGCACAGGGGCGTCGAGATCGGCATCAGTGTCGATATCACCGATACGCTGACCCTGGCGGGCGCCTATGCCTACAACGATCACTTCTTTGTTGAATGGATGCCGGTCGGTGGCGCTGACCTCTCCGGAAACACGATCAACCGTGCCCCCAAGGACATCGGCAATGCCCGGTTGACCTGGCGGCCGGCGTTCCTCAACGGCGGCGTGTTCGAGATCGAATACCAGCACCTTGGCTCGTATTTCCTGGACGACAACAACACCCGCACCTATGGCGGGCACGACCTTCTGCACATCCGCGGCAGCATCGTCATCGCGCCGGGCATGGAGCTCTATTTGCGCCTGCACAACGTGTTCAACGAGCGCTATGCGACCAATGGCCGCTTCAATGCTTTTGCAGGCGAGGAATTGAAGCCAGGCCAGGCACGCACGCTCTATGGCGGAATCGGCGCCAAGTTTTAGCGCGCTTGCCCCGGATGGATTGAAGGCTAAGCTGACTCCCCAACGAACGCGGAGAAAGTCCATGGGCCGATCTAAGGGCGCCATTATTCATCTGGTTTCGGACGACGCCGAACATGCCTACCGTGCCGAACAGGTGCTGGATGGCGGAACGTCGCATTAGATCATGCACCGGGGCATTGTCTGGCTCTTCGCCGCAATATCCATGGCAGCAGGCTGCGGCGCGTCCGAGCGGATTGCGGTGTCAGACGCAGATGACCTGCGTGCCGCGCTTCGATTTGCCGAACCCGGGCAAATAATTGAGCTGGAACCCGGTGTTTATCAGGGCCCGTTCCGCATGTCCGAAGGCGCAAGCGGCACACCCGAAAGTCCAGTCATTATCCGGCCCGCTGCGGGGACAGGGCGAGTCGTGCTGGATGGGAACGGCACCTCGATCACCCTGAAGTTCAGCGCCGTCAGCCATGTGACAATTACTGGAGTTGACGTTACCGGCGGCGGCTATCACGGCATATTCTTCGACAAAGGCGCCCACAACATCACGATTGAAGATAGCCGGATATACGACAACCACCGGACCCACCCACTCAACAGCCATGCCGAGATCAAAGGATCAGGGGCAGATGACAGAAACAGGCCCCGCCAGATTGTTCTGCGCAACAACGAAATCTTTCACACCTCGCACCCGCCCGGTGGAAATTTCCAGGGCATCGACTGCAACCGGTGCGATGACTTCCATGTCACCGGTAACCATATTCACAGCATCCATTCACCGACCGAACAGCCAACCTCGTATTATGATCGCGGCGCCTGCATTCAGATGAAGAGCCTTTCGCGGCGAACCGTTATTGAGCGCAACCGCATCGAGGACTGCCATATCGGCATTGTCTTTGGCGGCGAGGGTATGGAGACCCCCGAACATCTGGGCGGTGCCGTCCGGAACAATATCATTGCCGGATCGCACGATATCGCGATTGTTCTAGCGGATGTTGAAGATGGGGTGGTCGCGCACAATACCCTGATCGGCAACACCCGCTCCATCTTGCTGGGCACGCACCGGGGTCGGCCGACCGCAGAAAACAATGCGATCATCGCCAACAACCTGATCGACCAGCCCATTGAGCCGGTCAAGGCGGCCGAAACTCGTCTTGAAAACAACCTGCTGATATCAGCAGAGGACGCCGCCTCGTGGTTTGCCGCAGCCAGCACAGGTGATGTTCGTCTGACGGCTGCCGCAACGGCCGCGATTGATCATGCGGTGCCGCTGGACCCGCCATTGATAGCAGATTTTGAAGGGACCACACGGCCGCAAGATGCGGCCCCGGACATCGGCGCGTTTGAATATCGGCGCGTACTCGACTAGGTAAGGGGCACCAGCGTGGATGGCACGCTGAAGCAATGGTCAAACACCAATGAACGGCAGGCCTCAACCCATATCAATCGCTGGCCTCATGATCGAGGCGGCACAGTTCCACTGGAACCGCGTGCTGACCTTTCTGGCGACCGCCCTGGTCTATGTGCCAATGGCGCTTTTGGTCGCAAGTTCGGCATTTGAGGTAAGCGATGCGCAAGACAGCACCGCAGCAGATACCACCGCCGCGACACCGCCGGAATTGAATGTCGACTTCGACCCATTAACGCTCTTGGCCGTTGTTGCCTTGCTGGCCGTGTTGTCTTCGGCGTCCTTTGTGCTCTGGCTGCGAATGTCGCTGATGGGCATGCCAACGGCCTTGCAACAGCCTTTGGGAAATTGGCTGGGGCAAATTCTGCGAACCATGGGTCTGTTTCTTGCCGCTGGGCTTGTTGGGCTGGTCCCGGTCTCATTTCTCGGGGGCTTGCTGGTCGGCTCGACGGGGACATTGTCACCCGGGGCCCTGGCGTTCCTGGTGCTGCTTTCTTCAGCAACCGTCAACGGCGCGATTGCGTTGCTGTTTTTGCCCTTCGTGGAAGCCGCGACCGGTGTTAAGCCGCTTGGAACCTCTGAGACCCGGGCCAGGGCCAACGCGCTACGCCCGGTCCTCGCCCTGACACTCATCACGGCGACATTTGCTGTGACATTTGTCGGCGGCGTTATCATGCAGATACTGGTCGCCGGTGGCGCGACCATCTCGGCCGGTCTGGTCCAGGCCATGACAATCACCTTCTCAGTGACCTATATTGCAGCGATCATGGGGTGCGCGTTCAGGCGCCTAAGCACCGAATAGTGTGTCGTTCGGATTGAACTGAAGCCGTTTTTGGCCTATCTCACAGGGTTCAAATGTGGTGCGGCAGGGCGCGCCTTTCCTTAACGTCCCTCGGGAGACAGTTTCATGCAGAAGTTTGGTATCGGGCAGCCGGTCAAGCGCGTCGAAGACGTACGGTTCATTACGGGCGCAGGCGCCTATACAGACGATTTGAACCTCCCCAATCAGGCGCATGCCGTTGTGCTGCGGTCGCCGTTCGGCCACGCCAAGATAAACAGCATCGATACGTCCATGGCCCAAGAAGCACCGGGCGTCATCGCGGTGCTGACCGGTGCTGACGTTGAAGCCGATGGCCTGGGCACCTTGCCCTGCCTCGCCCCGGTCCCCAATGCGGATGGCAGCGAGATCGTTATGCCGCCGCGGCCCTTGCTGCAAAGCGACAGGGTCCGCTTTGTCGGCGACACCGTTGCGTTCGTTATCGCCGAGACAGTCAATCAGGCCAAAGACGCCGCCGAGATGATCGAGGTGGATTACGAGGACCTGCCGGCCGTCGGCACGATCGAAACCGCCGAAGCCGATGGCGCCCCACTGGTTTGGGACCAGGCGCCCGGCAATGTCTGCCTTGAATGGGCGATGGGCGACGAGGCGGCGGTCAATGCCGCGTTCGACAATGCTGCCCATGTCACGAAAGTCGACCTGATCCACAACCGGGTTGTCGTTAATGCGATGGAACCCCGCGCCGCCTTGGGCGAATACGATGCCAGCGATGAAAGCTATACGCTGCGCACCTCGACGCAGGGCGCCAACAGTCTGCAGGGCGTTCTGGGCGGCATGGTGCTGCAGATCGACCCGTCCAAGCTTCGCGTCTTTACGCCGGATGTGGGCGGCGGTTTTGGTATGAAAACCTTCGCCTATCCCGAGCAGGCGCTGGTGCTTTGGGCATCGAAGAAAATTGGCCGCCCGGTGAAATGGACCGGCGAGCGGTCTGAAGCCTTCCAGGGCGACAGCATGGGACGCGACTGGCTGACCCATGTGGAACTGGCGATTGATTCCGACAACCGGATTCAAGGCATGCGCGTCAACAACCGCTGCAATCTGGGCGCCTATCTGTCGCAATTCGCACCGTTCATTGCGACAGCCTCGCCCGGCCGTATTCTGGGCGGCGTCTACAAGATCCCGGCGATCCATGTATCCGTTACGGGCCTGTTCTCCAATACGGTTCCCGTCGATGCCTATCGCGGTGCGGGCCGTCCGGAAAGCGCCTATATCATTGAGCGCGCGGTCGATGCGGCTGCCGCCGAGCTGGGCATCGCCCAGGACGAGTTCCGGGCCATCAACTTCATTCCGCCTGAAGACATGCCCTATCAGCACCCGCTGAGCTTTGTTTTCGACACCGGCGAATACAACCGCAACATGGAAGACGCCAAGCGCAACGCCGGTTGGGACACGTTTGAGGCCCGCAAAGCCGAATCCCGTGCCCGCGGCAAGCTGCGCGGCATCGGCATGGCCTATTACATCGAATGTACGCTGGGTGGCCCCAGCGAAGCCGCCGAGATCAACTTCCTTGAAGACGACAAGGTCGAGATCATCACCGGTACCATGTCGAACGGCCAGGGCCATGAGACGGCCTGGGCCCAGGTCGTGGTCGACCAACTGGGTGTCCCATTTGAAAATGTGACGCTAGTTCAAGGCGATACCGACCGGGTGAAGACCGGCGGGGGCACCGGTGGTTCACACTCGCTCTATATGGCCGCTGGCGCGTTTCAGGAAACCTCCAACGAGGTCATCAAGAAGGGCAAGATCATTGCCTCGCTGATGCTGGAGGATGAGCCGCAAAACATCGATTTTGAAGAGGGTCTCTTCAAAGTACCGGGCACCAACAAATCCGTCGGCATCATGGAAGTCGCCGCAAAGGCGCGTGAAGTCGACGAACTGCCGGGCGATTTCAAGGAAATGTTCGTGGACGGTCTGAACTCCTCAGGCATCTATGAGTACAGCACCTCGACCTTCCCGAATGGCTGCCACATCTGCGAGGTCGAGATCGATCCGGAGACAGGCAAGACCGACGTGGTCGGCTATACGGTCGTGGATGATTTCGGCAAGGTGATTAACCCGATGCTGGTTGCCGGTCAGGTCCATGGCGGCGTTGTGCAGGGATTGGGCCAGTCTCTTACCGAGAACTGTGTCTACGATCCTGAAACCGCCCAGTTGATGACCGGGTCCTTCATGGACTATGGCATGCCGCGTGCGGACGACATCTGCGACATCGACTTCAGCTACAACGAAATCCTGTGTAAAACCAACCCGTATGGGATCAAGGGCTGTGGTGAAGCCGGCACCATTGGCGCCTGCCCGTCCTCGATCAACGCGATCCTGGATGCTTTGCGGGAATTCGGCGTCACCGCCATCGACATGCCCGCCACGCCGCTCAAGGTCTGGCAGGCCATTCAGGACGGCACCCGCCAGGCCGCGGAGTAGACCCTAGAGCGCCATGTCCATCGACATCCTGAAGACGGCGGAGGACTGGCGCGCCCAGGGGCGCAAGGTAGCCCTGGCAACGGTTTCCAGTACCTGGGGCTCGGCCCCCTTCCCCGTCGGCAGCCAGTTAGCCGCCGACGACCAGGGAAATTTTGTCGGCTCGGTCTCTGGCGGCTGCATTGAAGGCGCGGTAATTACCGAAGCCCGCCAGTCCATCGAAGATGGCAAGATTCGCAATCTGGAATTCAGCGTCTCCAACGAAGACGCTTGGGAGGTCGGCCTGGCCTGTGGCGGCACCATCCGGGTATTTGTCGAGCCTGCACCGGATGAAATCAGCGCCGTCGTCAAAGCCAGCGCAGATAACCACTCCGTCGCGCTGACAACCGATCTGGAGACCGGTAAGCACGCGCTGGTCGATGCGGACGCAGCACCTGAGGACGTGGCCCAAGCCATGCGCGAAGACCGCAGTAAGACATTGAGCGACAACGCGTTTGTCCGGGTCTTCAACACGCCGCGACGACTGGCCATCATCGGTGCGGTCCATATCGCGCAAGAACTGGTGCCGATGGCCCAGCGTGTCGGTTTCGATGTTACGGTTATTGACCCGCGGCAGGCCTTTGCCACGCCGGAACGCTTTCCCGGCGTCGGCCTGTCGACAGACTGGCCGGACCAGGCGCTGGAGGAGTTCGCCCTGGACCCCCGTTCCGCGGTGGTTACCCTGACCCATGACCCGAAGCTGGATGATCCGGCGCTCGACATCGCCCTCAAATCCGACTGTTTCTATGTCGGCGCCTTAGGATCGACCCGCACCCAGGCCAAGCGCGTCGATCGATTGACCGAAGCCGGGTTCACAGCCGATCAAATCGACCGGATCCACGGCCCCATCGGGCTTGATATCGGCGCCAGTTCACCGGCTGAGATCGCCGCCTCCATCCTGGCCGAAATCATTGCGGTTCAGCGCGGCGCCATAGCCTGATGCGGCGGACGTACACAGCCGTTCGTGCTGAGGAGGCTGCGACGCAGCCGTCTCGAAGTGCGGGCGGCTGTTCACCCTTCGAGACGGGGCGGAACGCCCCTCCTCAGGGCGAACGGTTTAGGACAGAAAGGCCATGATCTACGATGACATGCCGGTCACTGAGGCTGAGGGCGCGATTCTCGCGCACAGCCAACAGGCCGGCACACGCAGACTGAAAAAGGGCCACACTCTCACCGCTACTGATGTCGACGCCCTTAAAGATGCAGGCATTGACCGGGTTTCTGCGTTCCGCCTGGAGCCGGGTGATGTCCCTGAAGATGAAGCGGCCGATCGGCTTGCCCAGGCGTGCCTGGGGCCCGGATTGCGCAAGAGCGCGGCTTTTACCGGCCGCTGTAACCTGTTTGCTGAGGCCGATGGGGTCCTGATGCTGAACCCGGAGCGCATTGACGCGCTCAACCTGACCGATGAAGCCCTGACCATTGCAACGCTGGAGCCCTTTGCAGCCGTCCGTGAAGGTCAGATGGTGGCTACCATCAAGATCATCCCTTTTGCCGTGCCGGCCACCCTTCTAGACAAAGCGCTATCGGGCATCGCCAATGAGCCGCTTGTTCAGTTGGCCCCCTATCAGGGAATCAAGGCAGCTCTGATTGAGACCACTATCCCAGGCGGCCGCAACGAAGCCTCTGAAAAACTAGTGCGGATTACCGGCGACCGCATGACCGAGATCGGCGGGACGCTTGGTGCGACGGGTGAGGCTGCGCATGAGGTCGAAGACCTGGCCGCAGAGATCAAAAGCCAACTGTCGCTGGGATGCGACCTTCTGCTGATAGCCGGGGCCAGCGCGACGACGGACCGGCGTGACGTTGTCCCCGCAGCCATCGTCGAAGCGGGGGGCGAGATCGACCATTTCGGCATGCCTGTTGATCCCGGAAACCTTTTACTGCTGGCCCGCATCGGTGAGACCCCCGCCAGCGGGGCCAAAGCGCCCCTTCGGCGCGGCGTGCCCGTGATCGGCCTGCCCGGCTGCGCACGGTCGCCCAAGCTCAACGGCTTTGACTGGGTGCTGCAACGGATCGGTGCAGGCCTGCGGGTCACGCCGGAAGATGTTATGCGCATGGGTACGGGCGGGCTGCTCAAGGAAATCGGTTCCCGCCCCTTGCCCCGCCGACAAGCCACCGGCGATGCAAAGCCTGTCGCGCCACGGGCGCCAAAAATCGCCGCGATCCTGCTGGCCGCTGGCACCTCCAGCCGCATGGGTGGCCGGAACAAGCTGCTGGAAGAAATCGACGGCGTCCCGATGATCAAGCGCACGGCAGAGGCGGTTACCGCAAGTTCGGCCCGCCCCGTGCTCGTCGTTACCGGGCGGGATCAAGTCGATATCGAAGCCGCCCTATCAGGGCTCAATCTGGATCTTACCCATAATCCGGCATTTGAAGACGGTATGGCGGGCAGCCTGAAAACCGGTCTCGCGGCGCTGCCGCCGGCCGTTGACGGTGCGATTATCTGTCTGGGTGACATGCCGCTGGTCACCCCCGCTGATATCGACAAGTTGATCGCCGCCTTTGATGAAGAAGAGGGCCGCACCATCATTGTGCCAGCACATGACGGGAAGTGGGGCAACCCGGTCGTCTGGAGCCACGTCTATTTTGACGAAATGGCCCGTATTGAGGGCGACAAGGGCGCTCGTGGCTTGCTGCACAGCTATGCCGACAAGATCTGTGAGGTCGAAATGGAAGGCGACCGGATCTTCCGGGATTTCGACACGCCCGAGGCGTTTAAGGCCACCTGATGGCTACTAACGGCGTCCCCCTCACCCTGGTCTCGCATAAGGGCTCGACCCTTCCCTCTCCCCTCAGGGGAGAGGGTTACGAAGGCTTAGCAAACGCAGTGAGCTTAGCCAACGTTGGGTGAGGGGTAAGTGAAACCTGACAATCAACCAAGTTTGCGGCCCCACACCATGTGGACGCGCGGAATGGCCTGAATATAGGCAGGATCACGCGCCTGCTGATAAAGCACGTCAACCGTCTCTTTCAACTCATCTTCAGACGCCAGTCCCGCTGCCAGAACGGCAGGTGCAATGCGCTCCAGCGTGACCGGGTTCATCAGCTTGACCTCGGTCTGGCTGCTGGTCGGGTGATCAACGCCGAAACCAATATCGACAAAACCTGCCTGGTCCAGCAGGCCAACCAATTGCGGACCGATATTCGCCTCACCACCCTTGGCTGCGACCGTATCCGTATAGAGCTGAACATACCGGTGAACGGCCGGGCTGTCGGGAATACTGAAATGGGATCGGAACTCGGTATCCATGATCGCGATCCAGCCACCGGGTTTAAGCGCGTCGAACGCGCGGGAGACAAATTCAGCGCGATGCATGACATGCGACAGCAGGAAGCGGGCATGCACCACATCGCATTGTTCTGCGATCAACGACGTAGAAACGTCCTGTTGGGCGAAGGTTACATTGTCGGCGTTTTGCTCTGCAGCCTCTTGCCGGGCGATATCAAGAACGCTGTCGTCAATATCGAAGCCATAGGCATGGCCCTGTTGGCCGACCCTGCGCGCCAGCTCAAGCGTGACATCGCCGCCACCGCAGCCAAGGTCAAGACATGTGCCACCAGTGGGAATCTGAATACGGTCAAGGAGCGAATTGGTTGCGTCACCAAATACGCGCGACAGCAGTTTAAGGCGTTCCCTGCCCTCCACACCGCCTTCGATGGCATAGGTGTTCGTGGTCATTGCCGATCACACAACCGGCAGCCGGATCACGCGATCGCAGCGACGGCGCGCTTGGCGCCCGTTGACACCAAACTGGCCCGATAGGCCGCAGAAGCGTGCATATCCTCATTGAGGCCATCTGCGTCCACGGAAATACCGTCGAGCGCATCCACAGAGAAGTTGCTGCCCAACGCAGCTTCCATCTCTGCGTTACGGAACGCGCTGGGGGCAGCGCCCGTGATGCCAACCCGCACACCAGCATCTGTTACGGCAACCATCACACCAACAATAGGATAGCGTGAGGCCGGATTGGGGAACTTGAAGTAAGACGCCTTCTGCGGGACGGGGAACCGAACCGCGGTGATGATCTCGCCCTCATCCAGTGCAGTCTCGAACATATCGACAAAGAAATCATCGCCGGCGATTTCGCGTTTGTTGGTGACGACGGTAGCGCCCAAGCCGACCACAGCGGCAGGATAGTCAGCCGCCGGATCGGCGTTGGCCAAGGACCCACCGATGGTACCGCGGTTGCGCACCTGCGGATCGCCAATCTGGTTTGCCAGCGCTGCCAAAGCAGGGATCGCCGCCTGCACGTCAGCCGATGCAGCAACATCGGCATGGCGGGTCGTGGCACCGATGGTCACGGTCCCGCCATCAACGGAAATACCGCTCAGATCGCCGATCTCATTCAGGTCAACCAAATCAGACGGCATCGCCAGTCGTTGTTTCATGGTGGGCAGCAAGGTCATCCCGCCAGCCAACAGCTTGGCATCCTCGTTATCGGAAATCAGCGATGCCGCTTCGTCGACACTGCCCGCGCGGTGATAGGTGAAATTATACATCGAATGAAGCTCCTTCAGCCGGCCAGGCGTCCGCCGCCCGGCACAAGCGACTTACATATCGCGGGCGCCAGCCAGCACGGATTTGACGATATTGTGGTAGCCGGTGCAGCGGCAGATATTGCCTTCCAGCTCGTGGCGAACGACCTCTTCGGAGAGGTTATCCTTGTTGCGGTCGACGATGCCGATGCTGGCCATGATCATACCCGGCGTACAGAAGCCGCATTGCAGGCCATGTTCTTCCTGAAACGCGGCCTGCATCGGATGCAGATTGCCCTCTTCACCGATGCCCTCAATGGTCGTGACTTCGTGGCCTTCGGCCTGAACCGCAAGCATGGTGCAGGATTTTACCGGGCGGCCATCAACATGAACCGTACAAGCGCCGCACTGGCTGGTGTCACAGCCGACATGCGTGCCGGTGAGTTCCAGGTTCTCGCGAATGAAATGAACCAGAAGGGTATTCGGCTCCACGTCGCCCGATACCTGATTCCCGTTGACCGTCGTTGTTACCTTCACCGTCATGCTTATCCTCGCCGCAACGATTTGATTTCTAGTTTGCACCTGACATCAGGAAGTACCCCAGTAGCGCCAGCGCCGCCACAATTATCCCAATTGACAGGGGTGATCCCCAGCGTTTTTTGGGCTGCGATGGCAGCTCCGGCGCGGCCTCTGCCGCCGGCTCCGCCTCTACTGCCTCCGGCGCTGCGGTGTCATCCGACCCGGCGCCGCCGACAATTTCGGTAAAAGTGGCGAAAAACTCGTCCGCCATCTTCTTCGCGGTCCCGTCAACCAGCCGGGCCCCGACCTGAGCCAGCTTGCCACCGACCTTGGCCTCAACGTTGTAGGTCATCAATGTTCCGTCACCGTCATCGGCGAGCGCGACCTTGGCCGTTCCCCGGGCAAAGCCGGCGACACCACCCTTGCCTTCACCGCTCAACGTATAACCGTTTGGTGGATCGATGTCCGACAGGGTGACCTCACCGTTGAATTTGGCACTGACCGGGCCAACCTTGGCTTTCACAACGGCGGTCATATCGGTTTCTGAGGTTTTCTCGATGGATTCACAGCCAGGAATGCATTGGCCGAGAATGTCCGGATCATTGAGCGCGTCCCACACACGTTCCCGCGGTGCTGGGATACGGTATTCCCCGCTCATGTCCATGGACAGACTCCTGATGCTCCGTCGGCGATGCGTTGAAAGCCCACCGTTATGGGCAGAAAACTAGTCCCTGGACCGCTGAAGTCAAAGGCTTTTGTCCACTGCTAGTCCTTGCTATCCAGCGCGTCGAGCCTAGCCAACAGGCTGGATGTATCCCAACGCCCGCCGCCCAGAGCCTGAACTTCGCCATAAAACTGGTCAACCAGTGCCGTCAGTCCCAAATGGGCGCCGTTGGCGCGGCTTTCGTCCAATGCGATGGCGAGGTCTTTGCGCATCCAGTCAACGGCAAATCCATGCTCAAATTCGCCATCAGCCATGGTTTCATAGCGGTTTTCCATCTGCCAGCTCTGGGCCGCGCCGTGACGGATAACATCAACGACCGCACGCGGATCGAGCCCGGCTTTCTTGGCGAAATGAATGCCTTCTGAGAGGCCCTGCACGACTCCGGCGATGCATATCTGATTGACCATCTTGGTGAGTTGGCCATGGCCAGCCGGCCCCATCAGCTTGATTGACTTGGCATAGGCTTGCATGACCGGTTCGACGCGGGCAAACGCGGCCTCTTCACCACCGGTCATGATCGTCACCTGACCGTTTTCAGCGCCCGCTTGCCCGCCAGATAACGGGGCATCGAGAAACCCGATACCTTGCGCTGAACAGGCCCCAGCCAGCTCGCGCGCCAGATTGGCGGACGCTGTTGTGTGGTCAACCAAGACAGTGCCGTTTGCCATCGACTCAAGAACGCCATCAGGCCCGGTTGTGACCTGCCTCACGTCGTCGTCATTTCCGACGCAGGCGAACACGATCTCGGCTTCCTGCGCCGCCTGAGCAGGTGTGGCGGCGCTGCTGCCGTCATGGTCTTTCACCCAGGCTTCGGCCTTGGCCGTTGTACGGTTGTAGACACAGACGTCATACCCCGCGCGCTGCAGATGCCCCGCCATGGGATAGCCCATGACACCCAAACCGATGAATGCGAGTTTCTGACCCATGCCACGACCTTTCCCTGCAATACCTGAACGGGCCGCAGCATAGAAAGATCACATGGCCGTTGAAAGATCGGCCTGAGCCACAATCACGGACGGACCAGGAAATGTGCCCTTGTGATCAACCGCGGCATAGGCAGCCAGCGCCATCGCGCCGATAAGGCCGAGAATTGCTATGGTGATCTGTCGAACAGGCATATCGCTCCCTTTCCCCAACCATTCTAGGGAGGAGATAGGGGCGATTATGGCGGGAATTTGACGATTTGGTGCCGGCTAAACCGCCGGCATCTTGAAGGGGTGGACCTGTTCAAACGCCCTTGCGGCGTGGAATATCCGGGCTTCCTGATGCCAGGGTGCGACGATTTGCAGCCCTATGGGCAACCCATCCTGGGTGAACCCGCAAGGCACAGACGCTGCGGGCTGCCCGGTCAGATTGAAGGGGAAGGTCAGCGGCGTCCAGGTTCGTTTATAGGCGTCGCCCTCTGGCCCATAAACGCCCCGCTCTGCCTTGAACGGCGGTACAGGTGTGGTTGGCGCAATCAGCAGATCAAAATCCTGATGAAAGGCCGACATGAGCTGGGTCAGCGCCCCACGGGCCGCGAGTGCCTGATAGTGGCGCACAATGGGGATTTCAGCGCCTTTCTTGGCAGACCGCACCAGCATCGGGTCACTGGCCGCCAGCGCCTCCTCTGACGCACCATCAAGATAATAGGCGGTAACCGGCTGCCAGAAGTCCAGGAATGTCTGAAGCATATTCTCAAAACCGGGATCGGCTTCGACGACTTCGGCCCCCAGGTCTTCAAATGTTCCGGCGGCACTGGCAATAGCGGCCGCAATATCGGGGTGAATGTCGGTCAGCCGGGAACCGTCCCAATAAGCGATTTTCAGACCCTTAACACCGGCTTCAAGGTCAAGCGCCGCGCCTTCAACCAATGGCAGGGCAAACGGATCCTTGGCATGGGGCTGGGCCATCACCGAATACATCAAAGCACCGTCCGCGACCGTGCGCGTCAGCGGCCCGGCCTGCGATAAGGCTGCGGTTGGCCCACCCGGACCTCCGGGGACCCTGTATTGCGTCGGTTTCAGCCCAAAGATTCCACAAAACGCGGCGGGTATGCGGACCGACCCACCGCCATCGGTGCCGACATGAAGCGGTCCCATCCCCAGCGCACAGGCCGCCGCCGCGCCACCAGAGGAGCCGCCCGGCGTTTTGTCGTTGTCCCACGGGTTATAGCTGACTCCGTAGAGCGCGCTATCCGTACAGCCTTTCCAGCAAAATTCCGGTGTGGCGGTTTTGCCGAGAATGACAGAGCCGGCCGCCCGCAAATGCGCCGTCAAAGGCGCGTCAGCCTCGGCAGGAACATCCGGCAGAATGGGCGAACTTTGCCGCGTCGCCCAGCCTTTGACGTCGATATGTTCCTTGATTGAGAGCGGCACACCATCCAGCGGGCCTTTTGTCTGCCCACTGGACCAGCGCTGTGCGGCATTCTCGGCCTCCTGAAGCGCCCCCTCGGCGTCAACCAGGATAAAGGCGTTCACAGCCGGGTTCTGTGCCTCAAGACGCTCCAGAGCGGCCTGAGTGGCTTCTACGGGCGAGAAATCACCACCCTGATATCCCTGAAGCAGTTCAACGGCGGAAAGGTGGGCAAGATCTGTCATGTTCCCTTGATCCCCAATGATTGACCGTCATCGATCTTGATGTTGGCGCCGGTGATGAAATCACCCTCGTCCGATGCCAGCAAGAGCAACAAGCCGTTCAAGTCCGTGTCGTTGCCAACACGGCGGGTGGGCCAGGCATTGATCATCCGCTGGCCCACATCGCTTTCCCAAAGGTCGTCGTTCATTTCGGTTCGGATATAGCCGGGGCAAATCGCATTAACCTTGATACCATGCCGCGCCCATTCCAGCGCCAACACTCGCGCCATCATCGCCGCTGCCGCCTTTGACGTTGAATAGGTGATGCCACCCCTCAATTCGACCAGCCCGGCCATGGAGGCAATATTGATGATGCGCCCACCAATACCTCGCGCGATCATCCGCTTGCCGACCTCCTGGGCAAGCATGAAGGGCGCGCGGACATTGGTATCCATCACGGTGTCATAGTCTTCCTGGGTGGTTTCTTCGGCCCGGCTCATAATCGCAACGCCGGAATTGTTGACCAGGCACCAGATCGGGCCGACCTGCTCTTCAGCCTCTGCGACGGCTGCCGCGCAGGCGGATTGGTCGGTGACGTCGAACGAAATTGGATAGGCGCTGCCACCCGCCGCCTCAATCTCGGTCTTCAGCGCGTCAAGCCGCTCTTTCCGCCGGCCAGTGACAACGACTTGCGCGCCGGCACCTGCCAGGCAAAGCGCGAATTGCCGCCCCAGCCCGCTTGTGGTGCCGGTAATGAAACAAACGCGGCCAGTCAGATCGAAATTCGGTTGGGTCATGGACAGTTTCCCGAGTGTTCAGTGCTCAACAATGGAGCGGCACGCTAGTCACAGTCATCAAATGGGTCAAGGAGACGGACGGCGAAGCCTTCGGCTGACAGCGCATCGACAATCCGGTGGATATGGCGATGATCACGGCCCTCCAGCGCGAGCTCCAGATCGGCTTCCTTGACCTGGGTTTCGGAAAACAACCGATTGTGCTGCACCTCCAGAATGTTCCCCCCGGCTTCGCCAATACAGACAGCGACTTGCGCCAAGGCGCCTGGCCTGTCCGGAATGGTCAGCCGCAACTGCGCGATCTGCCCCTGATTAACCAGGTCGCGCATCAGGACCGCAGCGAGCAATCGCGTGTCGATGTTTCCGCCCGATAGCACAATACCGACCTTGCGGCCCTTGAACCGGTCAGGCTCCGCGAGAATGGCGGCAAGCCCAACGGCCCCCGCCCCCTCGACCACGGTCTTTTCGATGGCGATCAGAAGACTGATGGCCCGCTCGATCTGCGCCTCGGTAACGATCTGTAAATCGTCAACCTTGTCGCGAATGATCTGGAGCGTCAGCGCCCCAGGCCTTTTGACGGCAATCCCCTCTGCAATGGTCGCGCCACCAGCTAGCGCATCTTCGCCGGAAAGCGCTGCCGTGACACAGGGATAGCGCGCGGCCTCAACGCCAATCACTTGAATGCCCGGATTGAGTGCCTTGGCAGCCACGCCAATCCCGCTGATCAACCCGCCGCCGCCGACTGGAACGAGTACCGCATCCAAGGCCGGCACCTCGGCCAGCATTTCCAGCCCGATGGTGCCCTGCCCGGCAATGATCGCCGGATCGTCATAGGGATGGATAAAGGTCAGGTTCTTTTCGGTTGAAAGCGCGGCTGCCTTATCGGCGGCTTCGGTCAAGCTTTCGCCCTCTAGGACGACCGTGGCTCCAAACGCCTCTGTATTGCGGACCTTCACATAGGGTGTATCGCGGGGCATGACGATGGTGGCTTCGATGCCTAGCATTCCAGCGTGACGAGCGACCGCCTGAGCATGATTACCTGCCGACATGGCGATCACCCCGGCACCTCGTTCGGCCTCACTAAGTCGCTGCAATTTGTTGAGGGCGCCGCGTTCTTTGAACGATGCGGTGAACTGCAAGTTCTCGAACTTCAGGTAGATTTCCGCCCCCGTGACCTGTGACAGCGTGACAGACCGCAGGAGCGGCGTGGGCGCCAGCGCGTCCTTAATCGCATCAGCGGCTGCCTGGATATCTGATAGACTCACCATCGAATCACCTGAGGCTCATTGGTCATGAGAGTGTCACATGGCGGGCTTCAGCGCGAGAACACCAGGGGACAGAAAAAATGGATTTTGAGTTTTCAGACCGCGTGATGGAGCTGCGGCAGCAGGTCCGTGACTTTATCGAAGAGCACGTACAGCCAGCAGAGAAGGTCTATGCCGAGCAGGTGGAAGAAGGCGGCCGCTGGACAGTGCCGCCGGTTATGGAGGAACTGAAGGCCAAGGCGAAGTCTGCCGGGCTTTGGAATATGTTCCTGCCGGATTCAAAAGGCGGTTTTGGCCTGTCGAACCTGGACTATGCACCGATTGCCGAGGAATTGGGTCGGTCTTCACTGGCATCTGAAGCGTTCAATTGTTCAGCACCGGATACCGGCAATATGGAGATCCTGGAACGCTTCGGGTCCGACGAAATCAAAGCGAAATGGTTGCAGCCGCTGTTGGATGGGGAAATCCGTTCGGCCTTTGCGATGACCGAACCGCTGGTCGCGAGTTCCGATGCCACCAACATTGAATCCAATATTGCGCGCGACGGCGATGAATACGTGATCAACGGCCGCAAATGGTGGACATCCGGCATTATGGACCCGCGTTGTGAAGTGTTGATCTTCATGGGCAAGACCGACAAGTCAGCGCCCATCCATCAGCAGCAATCGATGATTGTCGTGCCGCGGGACACACCGGGCATTACCGTGCTGCGGTCTCTACCGGTATTCGGCTATGACGATGCGCCCCATGGCCATGGCGAGGTCCTGTTCGAGGATGTACGCGTGCCCACCAGCAATATTCTGCTGGGCGAAGGCCGTGGCTTTGAAATTGCACAGGCGCGGTTGGGGCCGGGCCGGATTCACCACTGCATGCGGTCGATCGGATCTGCAGAACGCGCCATCGAACTGATGTGCGCCCGGGCCGATAGCCGTGAGGCATTTGGCCAGAAACTCTCCGAACAGGGCGTGGTCATGGAGCAGATCGCCAATAGCCGCATCGAAGTCGAACAGGCCCGCCTGTCCGTGCTGAAAGCCGCCTGGATGATGGACAAATACGGCAACAAGATCGCCCGCAGCGAGATCGCCCAGATCAAGGTATCCGTGCCCAATATGGCAATGAAGATCCTGGATCGTGCAATCCAGATTCATGGCGGCGGCGGCGTATCGGCCGATTTCCCGCTGGCCCGTGCCTATGCCAGCCAGCGCACATTGCGGCTGGCCGATGGCCCAGATGAAGTACATCGCCGAACGATCGCGCGGCTTGAACTTAAGAAACAGCGTGAGCTAAGAGATCGGCAGCATAATCTGGCCGCCCAGTAACACAGGCGGTTGCATTTCTCCAAGGGGGCGTGGTCCGGCGGGCTGCGCCCTTTTGTCTTGGGTGAACGCCTGGACATCTGCGCCGCCGTCGGCATCGTAGACAAGGAGATTGTTGAACGGAGGTGACCCATCGCCGCCATCCTGGGGACGAACGCACTGATTTTGTGGCTGCTGGTTACAGCGCTCTGGCTGTTGAGCCTGAAGCTGAAAACCGTCAGCTTCGTGGATAGCTTCTGGGGCGTTGGTTTCGGTGTGCTGGCCTGGGCATCGCTTGCTCAGACCGGCGCGACGACCATGGGTCTGATCGTCGCGGGTCTCACGACCCTTTGGTCACTGCGTTTGGGCACTCATCTGCTGAGACGTTTCTTGGATGAAGGCGAGGACGCCCGCTATGCCGCCATGCGCGACAAGGCGGGCCCGAGCTGGCCCCTGCGGAGCTACGTCGTGGTTTTCCTGTTACAGGGGACCCTGATGTGGATGGTAGCCCTACCCGTCCAGGTGACAATCGCAGCACCGCCCGAGGCCTGGCCCGATGCCCTGACCGTGGGCGGCATCTTGGTGTTCCTTTTCGGATTTGTCTTCGAAGCCATCGCCGACCAGCAGCTAAACAGCTTTCGCCGCCGGAATACGGACCCGGACGCGATCATGGACAAAGGGCTCTGGTGCTGGTCCAGACACCCAAACTATTTCGGCAATGCCTGTTTGTGGTGGGGCCTGTTCCTGATTGCAGCATCAGCGGGTCATTACTGGACCATCATCGGGCCCTTGATCATGACGTTCCTATTGCTGCGGGTTTCGGGCGTAACCCTCCTAGAGGCCCATATGGAGGCAACCCGTCCCGCCTATGCCGCCTATAAGAACAGGACCAGTCCCTTCCTGCCGTTGCCCCCGAAATCCTGACGATTAGGCACCAGGGCAACGTCCTTATCGATACTGGGCGGCTGTTATGAATTCTCCAAAAGCCTCGCACCAGATCACAACGGTTGTGTAGGCGCCGACATCAATACCTGCTGGCACATCCAGAATGAACCCATCAAAGGTCGCTACATTCCCGACCTGAACAGCGGACGACTTGACGGCATTAAACCCGGCTTCGTCTTCGACAAATTCACCCGTGAGATAGAGCCTGTAGTCAGGTCCCGGCGCGAGGCGTCCTTCGTGGACAATCTGAGACGCACTGACACTGACTGCCCCTTCGCCCCAATGGAGAAAGTCACTGCCGTTGAGGTCACGGGTGAATTCGCCCTTAAAGAGCGCGGCCTCGGCGGACGCAGCAAGAACCTCGCGGTCCGGGGCGTCAGGCGCGGTCAGAATGGGCAACAGATAAACCCCTAGGGCAAACCCCAGCCCGAGCACCGCCGCATGGGTACCCACCAGAATTAGATTTCGCATTCCTCTTTTCCTTTTCCCGCGCTCTCAGCACCTTATTCGATAATCCTTGCTTCCATAAGAAAAGGGCGCCCGCTGGGCGCCCTTCCCTTAAGTCCCGCCCCAAAGGGGACGATGTCCTTATCGTTAGAAGTGGAGGCGAAGGCCGCCCGTGACCGAGTGCTCTTCGTAACCACCGCCGAACTCACCCTCGTAGTCGAGGAAGAGCGAGATCATTTCGCTGACGGAGGCGTTCACACCAACACCGAACAGGCCAGTGGTCTCGCGCGCAACCTCACCGAAGACGGTGAAGGAGCTGTTCGGGACGCCTTCGATGCGGCCGGTGATGGCCCGCAGGTCGTCTTCGAACTCATGCGCGATACCAGCGCGGAGGTAAGGCGTCCAGTGACCGCCATTGCCGGTCTTGAACGTCTTGGACACCCGCAACTGTGCGGTGACACGGAACGACTTGGCCGACTGTTCGTCGATCAGCAGGTTGAGGTTACCCGCACCAGTCTCGGCAAAGGCATCCTGCTCAACCTCGACCCAAGCCAGCCCGATTTCCGGGGTCAGCTTGATGCCGTTTTCACCGATGTCGAAGCTGTAGCCGGCTTTACCGCTGATGTAAGCGAAGTCGCCGTCGTAGTCGGCCAAGGCCAGAGCATCGAAGCTACCGAACTGGCTACCGAACGAGATATCACGTTCACTGGTGAGATCCAGATCCCCAATACCACCCTGAATGTAGGCAAACAGGTCTTCAGTGAAGTAGCTGAGGTAGCCGCCGATGTTCCACTGGTCGATATCGCCTTCACCCGTGCGGCCATCAAAGTCGATGTCGGTGTTACCGAAGCCGCCCATGATGCCAATCAGCAGGGTGTTGTCGATGATCTCGTAGTCGAACCCGATGAAGCCGGAGACCGTGTCGAAGTCATAGTTCAAGAACCCATCGTTCTCACTGACATCGACCGTGTCGAACTGACCGGCCACCCACACGGCCGCACGGTTATCGTCGCCACTGGCACCCGAGGTGGAGTTGTCAGTCACATTCATGACAACCCGCGAGGATGACGGTGCGGCACCGAACTGTGCTTCCAGCGTCCGCAGATAGACCTGACGGTCGTTCTGCATGGCAGCGTTGATCGCAGCTTCATTGAAGGCGTTGAACCATTCTGGGTTAATGCCCTCCAGGCCAGCAGCAATATTGTCGGCTTTGCCCAGGTAGGCGATCTGCTCATGGAGGCTATCCGTGTTCAGACCATACTGGGTAAAGCTGTCAATATAGGCACCGACCAGGTTCTGGTTCTGCGTGTTGCCCTTGTCGGCAAAGCTCGGGATCGAGATGATCCGGACCGTTTGCGGCAAGTACAGCAGCGCAGCCTTGAACACCTGAACGCGGACTTCCTCGTTCACATCCGGCGTCGACGGATCGTCATACTGAAGGACGATCGCACCGTCGTTCGGACCACCATCGAAGCCGAGGTCGGAGAACGTGCCGTTCACCGCGCCATCCGGCGTTTTGATGATGTCGTAAACGAGACCCATGTCGCTGTAGTCGGCCGTTGTGATCCGGTTGCCGTTCTCATCGACATCGGGAATACCGTCCGGTGTCGTGAAGGCCGGGTTCTCGGTCTCACAGTTCGGCGTACCATCAGGCGCATCGTCACAGCCCGTACCGCCGGTCGGAATGGTCGGCTCCGAACCGTTGGTCGTGACGTCAACGAACTTGCCGTCAAGGACGATGTTCAGGCGGCCCGCCAGATTGGCGTTGCCATCTTCGACCGGCGTGATGACCTGAGCAACCGTGTCAGGAATGCCATCCTGGCCAGGCTGGTTCGGTTCCATCGTGTCAGCGAAGATCAGGTCCTGCAGCACGTTGCCCGTACCCATGTCGAAGTCCGGAATACCATCACCCTGCGTATCGTCGGTGATGTTACCCATTTCGTCCTGGGTCACGTTGTCGACGGTGTTGAAGTCATCAAGACCATCCGGCGCCGCCTCATTTTCAGGCGTGAACGGATCATCCTGGATGATTTCACCAGTCATCGGATCCTGAGCAACCAGATCAACGGTTTCGAAGTCATTGATACCGTCAGGAGCGCTCTCATCGACGTCCGGCGTATTCGGATCGTCATTGAGGAACGCGCCGGTGTCCGGATCTTGAGCGCCGGTGTCGACGGGGCCGACCGTGAACAGGTCCTGCTTCTCGTCAACAATGGCTTTCTCTGCACCGGAGGCCACAACAACCAGCATATCGCTATCACCAATCATCGTACCGGCCGAGGAGATGTCGCTCAGGTCGGCCGTGAACTGGCTGCCCCAGCTCTTGACCACTTCGCGACCCTGGATCTCGGTTTCGATGCTTGTGGTAGCAAGCTCGCCTTCAATGACGTCACGACGGACATCGCCGGTGTCGGGATCGAAGTCGTCAATGCCATCGGGTTCGAAGGCAGTGATCTCTCCGGTCATTTCGTCCTGGGTCAATGTGTCGATCGTCAGGAAGTCAGGAATGCCATCGCCAGTTTCACCGTCGGTGATATCACCCGTCGTCAGATCCTGCGTCACTTCGTCAACCGTGGCAAAGTCCTGAATACCATCCGGGCCGGCGCCAGTATCAGAACCGTCCATCGGGTCCTGGCTAATGGCGTCAACCGGAACCACTTCACCGACAACATAGGTCGTGTAGTCAGTGACCGGGTCGGAGAAGTTGACGTTACCGACAACAGTCAACGTACCGATCTTCGTGGTTTCATCACCCGGATTGATAGTGCCGTACTTCGGCGTATCAGACGGGAGATCGAACGGCATATCCATTGCGATTTCTTCGCGGATGAAGTTCTCGGGAGCCACAAAGCCCTCAAGACGATCCGCAGCAATCGCGTTGCCGAGCGGATCAGCCGGCTGATCAACCAACGTGGTTTCGAAGGTCAGGTTCTGGAGAACGTTACCCGTTGCACCGTCGAAGTCGTCAACACCATCGGGTACGAAGGCGGTAATCACGCCTGCACCGTTCTGAGTGACATTGTCGACCGTGGTGAAGTCAGGCAGACCGTCCGGGGCGCTTTCGTCCACGTCTGGCGTACCTGCATCATCGGGAATGTCCGCACCGGTAACCGGATCCTGCGCCTTGTTATCAACGGTCATGAAATCGTTGATACCGTCAGGTGCGCTTTCGTCCACGTCCGGCGTGTCCGGATCATCAGCCAAGAAAGACCCCGTGTCCGGATCCTGAGCGCCCGTGTCGACCGGAAGCGGATCAATGCTCGCAACCAGCTGACCGCGGATCATGATCGGTGAGACACGGCCGGTGACGTTAACACCACCATTACCGCCCCGAACGCTGGGATCGGTAATAACCGTGCCGTGACCACCAAGGGTACCGCCACCAAGAACCTCAACCACCGGTGAGCTCAGCTCAGCCTGCGACTGCGGTTCGATCACGAACAGCGGCTCTTCGGTCGTCGGATCGAGATCCTGGTTACCATCACCATCGGCATCAAGCGGCACCAGCAGTGAGCCACCGACATTCAGACGGCCATAGTGGATCTCTGTTGCCACGGTCTCCGTGATGAAGTTCGCCGGATCATTCAGCTCGTCATCGTCAAAGATGCCGTCACCATTACGGTCAATCGGCATCGGCATGTCGATGGGAGCGCCGTCGATCGTCACGTTGCCGTTCAGATCCCACGTACCCGGGCCAACTTTGTAGAGCAGTTCGGCTTCGGTGAGCGTGCCGCCATAGACGCCACGGTCTTCACCAGTGCCTTCACCGTACAGAACCAGCGTGTCGATACCGACATCCGTCTGCTGCTCAACCTGAACGATTTCCATCGCCGTGCCACCTTCGGACTCGTCGACTTCCGTTTCCGGATCGTCTACGACCATCACGATGGTCGGAACCATGGTCAGTTCAAGGTCTTGGCCAAGGTCGGCATTGCCGTCATTGACTGCATCGGTGTTCGGATCATCGAAGATGGAACCCGTACCCAGCGCCAGGATATCGTCACCGCCGTCGGTGTAGATGTCACCAAGGATGATGCCACCCGGGCTGTCGGTGACTTCACCGTCGTACTCACCTTCTGCTGTCCCGGTCTGGCTACCGCCATCCGGTACTGCTGGAAGGTCACCATCAGTGAAGCCCGTCAGGGTCTGAGCAGCGTTTCCGCCGAGCAGATTACCCGTGGACGGTGTGTTAACGATGATTTCAGAACCTTCGCCGCCCAGCACCGCAAACCGGTTGGTCTGCTGAACATTGACCATGCGCTCAATGGCAACATTGTCGACGACGTCGAAGTCGTTCATGCCATCGGGCACTTCGGCTGTAACGTTGCCGAGGTCATCCTGAGTAACCAGGTCAACCGGGACATCACCGAAGGCATCCGCGCCATCAATCAGACCGGCGTTGATGACAACCAGAATGTCGCCGTCAACCGACCCGACATTAGCAGGCTGCTGCTGATCATCATCACCTTCGGTACCTTCGGATTCGCCGTCCTGGCTGCCAAAGGCATTGATGGCCGCCACGGCCCCTTCAGGGAAGCCGATGGAGATGCCGGTGTCACCCTGCGTTTCCTCGTCCATGTCGTCGTCATCATCCATGGCAGGTGCCGGGGCCGGGAATTCGCCGGTGCCGGTTACGCGGATAACGCCGTTGCCGAAGTTAACGATCAAGTTCTCCTTGTTCGTCTCTCCACCAACATAGATGCCAGCGTCTTCACCGGTGATCAGCGCGTCATTGGCGACAACATTATCGGTGCCGTTGATGGCGATACCGACATGCGTGCCCTGGATCAATCCGACTTCGCCGCCGCTGGCAATGAAGTTGTCATTGTCAACGGAGATACCGATTGAGCCTTCACCACCGGTACTGACGATCCGACCGTTGGCGTTGATGATGTCGTTGCTATCCCCGGCAAGAATACCGAACACACCGCCTTCAATCCAACCGCCCATATTGTTGACGTCGTTGAAGTCGAGCATGTCGATACCCGCTGAGTCATCATCCGGGTTCGGACCCGTGAAGCCCACACCACCCAGGATCGTGCCCGAGTTGTTGACGGTGCTGTTGTTGTCCAACTCGATGCCATCATCACGGTCGCCCTCAATTGTGCTGCCCGCGGTGTTGTAGATCGTGGTGGAGTTGGCGGCGGAGTCGATGCCGTCTTCTTCACCCCGGATGACACCGCCCAAAGCAACGCCGGCGTCGTCATCAAGCACATTGATCACGGGAGCGCCGAACTCATCAAACGTGAGCGTCCGGACCGGAACGTCGGTATCCGCGTTGATACCGTTCCAGATGGTGTTGCCTGTCGACGAGCTATCAATGTGGACCCCGTCGCAATCCCGGCCATCGGCCTGGCACTGCAGCGAGCCACCAATGATCGACGATGTGCTGGCATTCAGGATCAGGTTGAAATTCGACCCATCAACGATCAACACACCGTTGTCTTCGCCACGGACCGTGCCGCGGTTGAACAGGGTGTTGCTGTCGGCATTGTCATCGAATTCGACACCGTCGTCGTCACGCCCCTCGATTACACCTTCGATGGCATTGATAATCACATTGTTCGAAGAACCGCCGCTACTACCATTGACTTCGATGCCGTCTTCAGCACCGGAAATCAGCCCGATGTTGATGACGTTATTGTTATCGGAGTTACCGGTACCGTCATCGTCACCGTCACCGATCGAAACACCGTCGGAGCCGGTTCCACGACCGCTCTGGATGTCCTGAGTAAGGTTCTCATCGAGCACCTCATTACCCATACCATCGTCCATGGTCGTGAAGTCCTGGACACCATCGCCAGTCGCCGCCGTCTGGGTACCGAAGGTCGGCCCCGGGGTCAGGTCCTGACTGATGTTGTCCTGTGCAATGGTGTTCTCTTGCGCACCTTCGCTGCGGATTACACCGGTTGCAGTGTTGAGCAGGAAGTTACCCGAACCGTCAATATCAACACCATCGTCGGCATTGTTGGGATCAGTGGTTCCATCGTCGGAGCTGATGTCGGCATAGTTGATCACAACATTATCGTTGCCATCGATTTCAACGCCTTCATCACCGCCCTGGATGGACGAGCGTGAGCTACCAACAACGTTGTTAACCAACACGTTGTTAACGCCGTTCAGTTCAACACCATCGTCATCACCCGTTGCCGAGCCGTTATTCACGACCAGGTTCCGGTTCGCAACCTCGATCGCATCGTCGCCGGCATCGATAGTGCCGTTGTTGAAGATGCCACCAGCGTTACGGGCCAGAACAGACGTCGGGGCGCCCGGTTCCGGATTGTTGACGGTCACGAACGCATAGCCGTTGTCGTTGTTGGCGTTAATGCCGTCACCAATCTCCGTATTGATGGTCAGGTCACTGTTGTTTTCGACGTAGTTACGGTCTTCGACGTGAATACCGATGTTCTCAACGTCAATCGTGCCGTTATTGATGACAATATTGTCGTTGTTAACCTCGATGCCATTCCAACCGGTGATGGTGCCTTCGTTGACGACCTGATTGAAATCTTCAAGGAAGATGCCCGTACCGTCGTTGTTGTCGTCGGTATCGGCATTGATCGTGCCGGTGTTGACAACATCCCAGTAGCTGCCGGTCTCGGCAACGCTGTCATTGTTGTCGTTGCCGGTGATGCCATCATCGTCGGCATTAATCGTGCCGTTGAATTCGATGATTTCCCGTGAGGCTGCCGTGCCATTCTTGCCGAGAACGATACCGTCGTCCCAGGCGTTGATGATGATGTCGGCGATATTCCAGTCGTTATCGGAAGAGAAGTTCGTGATGCCATCGGCTTCGGCATAAAGTGAAACACCATTCAGGTTAAGGATGTTACCCACGCCTGAAACGTCCACGCCATCACCGCCAGCCCGAATGCTTTCGGCGACTGTGATGATGTTACCGGTGCCCGATACAGACAGACCGTCATCATCATCACCGCCACCGGCATTGATGCTGTTGACGGTTGCTTCGTTGGCATTGCCAGCGATCACCAGACCGGAGCCATCAAACGACGTCAGGTCGTTGGCGTCGAAGTCATTACCGTCGCCGGTAATGGAAGCCGCCGTACCCGTGGACCGTACATTGTTGTATTCAACAATGTTGCCTTCACCCGAGATCTGGACGCCATAGCCGTCTACAAATCCACCAAGATCCGTAAACGCCAGGCCGGAGATGCCGTTGCCGACTTTGCCGATGTCCGTGAAGAAGGACGCTGTGCCGTTGGTCTGATCAATGATGTAGATATCATCTTCAGTGCTGAGGCCATTCGAACCGGTCACGGCGTAAAGGACGTCGCCCGGACCAAACTCAAACTCGCCGTCAACGCCTGCACCGCCGCTGAACAAGAAGGTCAGCGAGCCGTCGCTCTTGTCGACGGAATTGAAGGAGCTGAAGTTTTGCAGCACAAGATCGCCGGTCGAGTCAGTGTCGATTGCAACACGGCTGTACTGATCGCCATTGTCGCCCAGCGCCACGGTTGCACCCGTATTCGGGTCAATCGTGAAGACTGAGTCTGACGGGGAGCCGATTCTGTTGACACCATAGAGCGTGTCGGTGGTGTCATCGTAGGTGATGCTTGATGCACTCGTAGCAAACCCGTTCAGCGTCGTAATCGCCGTCAACTCGCCCGTTTCCGGATCAAGCATCATGAGGCGAGGCGTATTCGTATCCGCATTGCCTTCCATGGCATAGACCTGACCCGTATCCGGATTGGATTCCAGATCAGAGATGCGGACACTGAACTCGTCAAACACCTCGATGACGTCACCCGTGTCAGGATCGATGTGGATCAAGCGTGACGGTGACCGGCTTTCGCTCGGACGCCCGACGGTCGCCAGCATAACGGTTTCGCTGTGGTTACCACCGATATCTCCACCCGTAACGATATTGCCGTCACCGGAGATGTTGGCGCCACCGATAGAGTCATTGACCGTGATGTTGCCGGTGTTAACGACATTGTCGTCACCGGAAACGTTCACGCCAATTTCACCTGCGGTCACATCCGTGGTGTTGATGATATTGCCGTCACCGACAACGTCGACACCATTGTCACCACCATCAACGGTGGCTGTCGTGACGATGTTGCCGTCGCCGGAAACATTCAGGCCGTCGAGGTCACCGCTGACATCAAGGGCATCGAGAATGTTCCCGCTACCACCGATGTCCACACCAACGCCGGTGTTACCTTCAATGTCGTTACCGACGTCAATGTTGTTTCCGGACCCACTGACGGTCACGCCGCCAGTACCGGTCACATTATTAGTCACATCAACATCGTTTTCGCTGCCGCTAATGGCAAGGCCGGTGCCGTTGTTGCCCGTGATTGCGCTGACAGAAACATCGTTGTCATCGCCGTCCAGGTTCACACCGCCATTAACACCAACAACGGTGCCGGTGCTCGTGAAGGAGTTCTTGTTGCCTTCCGAGTCAATGGCCCAGCCGGTGCTGTTGCCAATACCGCCAAACTCAAACGTGTTGTTGTCGCCAACGTTGCTGATGCCGTCACCATCGAGGCCCTGAATGGTACCGCTGATGTCGAATGTATTGCTGTCACCCTGGTTATCGATACCGATGTCGCTGGAAACCGAGGACGTTGCGTCGACCTTATTGTCGTCGCCTGTGACGTCAATACCGGCGCCGGCAACCGTGCCAACGTCGGCCGTGTTGTCGTCACCGTCGATGTCCAGACCGCCTGTAACGTTACCCGTGTCAGCAGTGTTGTCGTCACCGGTGATTTCGACGTTACCAGCAACCGTGCCAACGTCGGCCGTGTTGTCGCTACCGTCGATGTCCAGGTCGCCTGAAACATTACCGGATTCGAGGTTGTTATCGTCACCACCAATGGTCGCTGCGCCGGCAATGGTGCCAACATCGGCGTTATTGTCGTCGCCGGTAAGCGTAAGCGCACCGCCGACGTTGCCGCTGTCGATGTTATTGTCGTCACCCGTGACTGAAACAGCATCGCCGATGGCGCCGCCATCTGTGTCAACATTGTTGTCGTCACCGGTGATCGTCAGCAGGGAGCCGATTGAGGTTGCGTCAACCCGGTTGTGATCACCGGACAGGATCGTTGAACCGCCAATCGTGCCAGTGTCGAGGGTGTTGTCGTCCCCAAGAAGGGCGACCGTCGTCGTCACATTGGCGCTGTCGACATCGTTGTCATCGCCTGTCACATCCAGGCTGGCCAGGTCGCCCGTGGCCGTGACGTTGTTGTCGTCACCCAGAAGGTTCGTTGCACCCGCAGAGGTGATATTGGCCTTGTTGGAGTCACCGGTAAACGCCAGCGTCCCGCTGATTGCGCCGGCATCCAGGTCATTGTCGTCACCATTGATGTTGACCAGACCAGTGATGTCACCCGTATCGATGCTGTTGTCGTCACCACCGTTAAGGACGATGACGTCACCGACCATGCCGGTGCTTTCGACATCATTGTCGTCGCCATCAATCTGGACCGCAATTCCGTCTGTGCCGGTGATCAAACCGCCAGCATCGACGTCGTTGTCGTCACCGTTGATGTTGACGCCAATAACACCGGTGATCGAGTTGCCGGTGGTCGTGACGTTGTTGTCATCACCATTGATGTCCACACCATTGCGATTCGCTGAGGTAATCGACTCTGCGACCACGTTGTTCAGGTTCCCATCGATATCAAGGCCATCTTCAACAACACCCACATCAATGCTGATATTGCCGTTACCGTCGATGTTCAACTCGCCCTCAACATTACCGGCGCTAAGAGTATTCTGATCACCAGTGATGTTGGTGTCGCCACCGATGTTACCGCCATCCGTATCGACGTCGTTATCGTCACCGTTGACCGTCAATGACAGGCCGATGGACGTCAGGTCCAGATTATTGTCGTCACCGGCAACCGAAACAGATTCCGTGACCGCTGACGCGTTAACGGTGTTCTGTTCACCCGTGACTGTGACGGAGCCTTCGATCGTGTTGCCATCATAGTCGTTGTCATCACCAACCATGGCCAACGACCCATTGGTCAGATTGCCATCATTATCAACGTCGTTGTCGTCGCCATTTATGATGACGCTACCGTCAATAGAGTCTGCGGAGACGTCTGAATCGTCGCCCGCAATGCTGATGGCCGTACCACCGGTGCCGGTGATGCTGCCGTCGACAGTCACGTCAGCATCGTCACCCGCGATAACCACACCGCGCTCGCCTGAGACGTCACCCGTTACGTCAACATCCGTGTCACGCCCAATGTTGATCGCATCGCCCGTGCCGCCACCGACATTGCCGTCAATGAAGACGTCATTGTCGCGGCCGGCGACCAGGCCACCGGATCCACCCGTCAGGTCGCCACCGATGAACACATCGTTACTACGGCCGAGCATCATGCCCAGGGTTGACCCGTTCACACTGCCGTCAATGTCGACGATGTTGTTGTTCTCAAGCTCAACACCGGCTCCACCTGCGGCATCGATCGAGACACCACCGTCTTCACCAATATCAATGATGTTGCGGTCGCCACCGACGATACCGGCGCCTTCGGCGTCGATGTCGTCTTCAACGTCGACGATGTTCTGGTCGCCCATAATGATGCCCGTGCCGCCAGCGGTGATGCTGTCGACCTCGAGCTCATTGTCGTCCTCCATCGTCACACCATGGTGAATACCGAGTGCGCCAGCGATAACGTCACCTGCTTCGATTTCGTTGTCGTCACCGGCCTGAATGCCGATGGTGCCAGCAACAACGTCCTCAGCAATATCGACTTCGTTGTCGTCACCAAGATCGAGGCCAATGGTTGCGGACGATACTGAAACACCCGCATTGTCGCCTTCGACATCAATCTTGTTGTCGTCTTCAGCAACAATGCCCGCACCGCCAGTGCCGCCATTTCCGTCTGCATCGATGTAGCCTTTGACCTCGACGTCATTGTCGTCACCCAGGTTGAGGCCGTCACCGCCGCCCGCACCGGTACCAGCGTTGATGTTGCCATCAACGAGGATATCGTTGTTGTCGGTTGCGGAAATCGCCGTGCCACCCGTATCGACATTACCGGTGTCGACATCGTTGTTGGAGCCAACGACGATGAAGCTGCCGCCCGCGATGACGTCGCCGACATCGATGCGGTTGTTGTCAAAGCCGTTCAGAACAAAGGCATCACCACCGGCATCCAATGTGCCAGCAACGGTGATGTCGTTATTGTTGCCCCAGATTTTAATGCCGTCACCGTCAACGTCCACACTGCCATCGATATTGATGATGTTGTTGTCACCCATATCGAGCGCGGTGCCGATCACGATGCCGTCACCGGTTGCCGTGACGTCGCCGCCAATGTCCACCAGGTTCGCATCATCAAGGATCAGCGCGTCGCCGCCCTCAGCGTTAACGTTGCCATCGACCAGCAGCGTATTGCCACTGCCCAGATTGACCGCGTCGGTCGCACCTTCGACAGAAGCCGCATTGATGGTGTTGCCCGAGCCGCCGGTGACTTCGATACCGAGGGCCGTTGCACTGTCAATCGCACCATTGGTGCTGACGATGTTGTCGTCGCCATTGATCGTAACTGCGTTGCCGGCCGTACCGGTGATATCACCAGCGCTGGACACATTGTTTTGGTTGCCGGCGATGTTGACACCGGTCGCGCCGCTGATGGTCGCAGCTGCTGTTGCCGCGACATCGTTGCCGTCACCCGTTATGTCGACACCTGCGCCGGTGCCACCGGAAATCGTACCGGTTTCGACGTCGTTTTCATTACCGTCGATCTGAACGCCGTCCTGCACACCGGTGATTGCGGTGGTGGCCGTGACGTCGTTTTCGTTACCGGTGATGTTCACGCCGTCGGTGCTTTGACCGTCAATCGTGCCGCCGGAAGAAACGGTATTGAAATCGCCCGAGATGGACGCGCCCGCGCCGCCGGTACCGGTGATGTCGGTACCTGCCTGCACGGTGTTATTGTTGCCGCCAACGACGGCACCGTTCGTGGTGCCCTGAATGAAGGTATTGGCATCAACAACGTTGCCGTCGCCCTGGATGATTTCGACGCCATTGCCGCCCAGGCCTTCAATTTTCCCGTTGGATTCAACGACGTTTTCATCGCCATTAATGGTCACACCAACCGTGCCACCCTCGATGGACATCACGCCTTCAGCGGAAACCTGGTTCTGGTCGCCAGTGATGTTTACGCCCGCGGCGCTTGCACTGTCGATGGTTGAGGCCGTCACCGTGTTCTGGTCACCGGTGATCTGAACGGCGTCCAGATTACCCGTGATATCACCATCCACATCGACAACATTGCCGTCGGACGGGGCCACACTACCAATCTGCACGCCTTCTTCAGTGGCGCCATCAATGCCAAAGCCGCCAACATTAACCGTGTTGCCAGCGCCATTGAGCTCGACACCGTCCTCGGTGCCGGTAATGCCAAAGGCTTCAACAACGTTGCCAGCACCGGTGGCATTCACGCCGTCGCCGCCCAGGCCGTCGATAAGACCATCTTCGGTAACAATGTTGTCGTTACCGGTGATCAGGACGCCCGATGTTGCACCAGTGATGGTAACAGGTGAGTTGGAGTCTACCTCGTTGTCGTTACCAACAATGTTCACACCCGCGGCGTTGTTGGACTGAATGCCCTGCCCCGCGATAACCAAGTTGTCGTTGCCGGTGATTTGAACAGCATCCTGATCCGCGACAATGCGGCCCGTCGTTGTGACGGTGTTGCCGTGGGCTTCATCGCCGGTATCGCTACCGATCTGAACACCTTCGCCATTAGTGCCGGTGATTCCGCCGGAACCAACTTCAACCAGGTTGTCGTTACCGCCGATTTCGACGCCGTCCCAGAAACCACCGATGGAGCCGGTCAGGCCCGTGCCGACAAAGTTGTCGTTACCGTTGATCTCCACGCCGTCTCCGCCGGTTGCACTGGAAATACCCAAGTCGGCTGTTACTTCGTTCTTGTTGCTGTTTTCATCAATCCGAAGACCATCGGCTGACCCGCCTTGGATCGCGCCCGTGGTGGATTCAACCACGTTATGGCTGCCATTGGTGATCAGAACACCTTCGAGCGCACCTGTGATGTTGCCGTTCACAATGACATCGTTGTGGTTACCATTGTTGATCACCACACCGGGGTCGCCCGAGACGAAACCAGCGACGTTAACGACGTTATGGTCACCGCCGTCAATATCGACGCCGTCGCCATTCTCGGCCGTTACGTTACCGTCAGTCGCCACAGCGGCAATACCGGCACCCGCGCTTGCAACCACGTCAACCACGTTGTGGTCGCCCGTGATGTTGATGCCGTCTTCGTCACCGGTAATGTCGGTCGTATTGACGATATTGGTGTTGCCGTTGATCTGCACTGCGTTGGCGCCCAGATCCATCGCATCCGTATCAATCAGACCATTTTGCGAGTCGACCTCGTTGAAGTCGCCATTGATCAGCAGTGCCGGACCCATGCCACCGATAAGGTCGCCATCGTTGAACAGGTCGTTACGGTCACCGTCGATCCGAACGGCCGTGTCCATGGACTGGATCAGACCACCGTCTGCAGCACCGAGCAGGATTGCTGCTGCTGAGACCGGCGTGCCACGAAGGTTGTCCGCGTCATTGTCATCACCTTCAAGGTGAAGACCGATCGTTCCAACATCGATGACACCAGTGTTGGTAACACCCGCCTGAATGACTTTGCTGGCGGCGTTCTGCACCTTGATGCCGCCGCCTTCGCCAACGATGAAGCCCGAATTATCGACCTCTGCACGGTCGCCCAGGTTTATACCAAAGCTGCCATTACCATCGTCATCGGCAACGTTACCTGTTCCGATGAGACCACCGTCCTGGTTAGTGACGAAAACGTCATCGCCGCCGACAATGCCATCGTCCTTGGCAACGATGTACGCGTCAGAAGTGTTAATGACGACCTGGCGCTCTTCCGGCAGGAAGCTGCCGCCATCACCAACCTGAATGCCATCATCTTCAGCAATGATCGCATCAGCGTTCGTAATCACGCCCTGGGTTTCGCCGTCAACGTCTGCATGGATACCATCACCACCGGCGCCGGTATCGTCGACGCCGTCCGCACCCATAACAGGCTCAAGCCCACTCAGGTCGATTTTGTCTAGATCGGCCGCAAGCAGCTCGACTGCCAATGGACCGGGGACGCCTTTGTTGACGCTGACGCCATTACCCATGCCGGATTGAACCGTAACGATTCTTCCGTTGTTCGTAATGGTGTTGCCACCGCCCGTGACCTCAATGCCGTGGCTGTCAGCAGTTGCTGTCGTGCCCGACTGCAGCAAACCATTGTTGGTGATGATGTTGTTGGCGCCGGCGTTGATACCGTCACCACCATTGCCCGAAGACAGTGAGCCGTCAGACAAGCCACCAAAGATGATCTGGCCCGTATCGAAGTTGACCACATCGAAGTAGTCATTGACGCTGATGCCATCATCGGCGGCAACGATCATGCCTTCATTGTCGAGGTGCTCGTAGATGATCTCGGGGGCGCCAAGCAGTTGCTCGGCGGGGAGGGTTTCACCCAAACCGTCGATGCCGTCTTCATAGGCGAGACCGTCACGGCCCGCGAAGATGAAGGAGTCCGCATCGGACTGGTAGACACTCTCTGAGATACCCGTCGGGTCGATGCCCTCAGGACCCGTACAATTGGTGGCAATCTCGCAGTCCTCACCAAGATTGGTGTGAATGGTTCCTTCCATCCGGACACCATCGCTATTGGTACCCTGCGCGTAGATCTCACCACCGGAATTATCGACATCACTGTTGGTGTTGCTGACCAACACACCGTGACCGGAGCCATCGGCACCCGCGCGGATCACGCCGGAGTTGTTCACATCGTTGCCAGCGCCATCGTCATCGGCTCCACCGAAGAGAGCTTCAAAATAGCTATCAATGGAGTCATCGCCTTCAAGCACAACACCGTTGCCAAAGCCACGAACCAGACCGAGGTCGCCAATGTTCAGAACATTGGCGTCGGCCGTTGGGTCCGTACCGTCAACGACGTAACCGTCACCCATGGTCGAAATCAATGAGGCCGGGTCGGTACCTGTTGTGCCGATATTGGTGATCGTGTCCTGCGACGGATTGATCAGCATACCTTCGGTATCTGCATCACCGTCAGCCTGAACCACGGCACCGTCTTGAATGTTAACGGTCGTGCCAATCGAATTGTCGACATAGATGCCCGCACCATCAACACCATTGGTCAGGTCCATGCGCGTGCCAACACCAATGAAGTTCAGGGTGTTGTCTTCGACATCATCGATATGGGCACCGTCTGTGTTGGCGCCGTCATGCGTCAGCGTTGCACCATCGAGCAATTCGACCGTGTTACCGTTGGAATCGTCATCGATCGCAATACCCGCGCTGCCGGCGCCCATGCCGGTTGCGGAATTGGCAACGACGCCTTCACCAAAGGTGACGGTATTGTCGAGTGAGCCTTCCGTAATCTGCACCAGGCCATCATCGGAACCCGCGCCGCCATAATCGATATCGACTGAGGAGCCATCGCCGCCCATGTCGATGTCGTTGCCGGACGCCGCTTCTTCGAGACGGACCGTCGAACCGGTCGCGCCTTGCGTGTCGATCACAACAACGCTGCCGGCGTCCGTGCCGACATTGATGTCATTGATGTTGCCTGAAACTTCGAAGCCCTCGCCACTGGCATAGATGCTCGAATTATCGAAGTTGATCGTGGTGCCACCAGCGGCGATGTCGAAGCCGTCATCGCCGAGGCGGCTGGTCGGATCATCGTCATTGCCCAGATTGGCAAAGTCGATGTCCATGGTCGAACCGTCGCCAGCGGCGCCAATGTTCACACCGTCGTCTTCAGCATAAGCCTGAATCCGTTCGCTGGTGCTGTGACCCTGAACGTTGACCGTGTGGGCCGCATTATCGATCACAATCGCGGTGCCACCGGCGTTGGTGCCTTCGGTCGCGTCAAGGACACCGTCCGTGTTATCTGGCGTGCGCGCGTCGATAATTTGTGTATCGATGATCGTGCTGTTGCCAGCGTCACCAATGTTAACCACACTGCCGGAAGTGCCGACAACCTGCACACCATCGCTGGAGCCAGTGCCATCAATCCGGATGGTACCACCGCCACGGATGGTGACGTTGGAGTCGTCCTCAACCCGAAGACCAGAGCGGCCACCCTGGATCACACCACCGGTCAGGTTGTGGATGATGACATCAGTGTCGCCACCGGTGTCGCCATCATCGTCGTCAACACGAATACCATCGTCGACCGAGCCGCCATCGATCAGCGAACGTGCCGTACCCGGGCGCACAGAATCGTCGGTGCTGTTCTGGATAAACACACCATTACTATCCACGATGTTGATGCCGATGCCGCCACCGACGCCGTCCGCATCACCGTGGATAATACCTGAAGAACAGGCCAGCCCAGCCGCAGGCGCACCGTTACACGCCGCCTGGTTCCCGTCCTGGTTCAGATCGATATTGAAGATATTCACCGTGGTTGAGTCATCGATGAAGATACCGCCGTCTCCACCCTCAACCTTACCGCCGCCCTGCGCGTTGGTCGCGCTCGGGTTAATCACCCCGAGACCGTCATCACTACCGTTCAGCACAGAAACGTTACTCGCACCCTGGACGATGATCGCCGTATCGCCACCACCGGGAGCGTTGTTGATCGCCAGCACCTGTCCGACCGTACCAACCGGAACCTGCTGCGCGTCATCCTGAATACGGATGGAAATGTTGCTGCTGCCCGATTCAACGAAAATACCGGACCGGAAGACAGCGCCGGAATCACCGGTCGCCTCCCCATCTTCGTTCACGTTGATGTTTAGGTTGTCGAAACCGTTCGTCTCATAGCCGAAGCGCACGCCCCCCGTCGGACCGTCACAGTTGACGGTCTGGTTGCTCGCGCCTGCCGAGTTGTCGGCGCCATCGCCGGCCTCATCGACACAGGCTGCGTAAGCCGGGGTCACGGTGCCCAAGCCAGACCAAGCCACCAATGTCAGTGCGAAGCCCAAGGCGGCGACCTTCGCGGCATCAGTGATCTTGAGATTAATAATGTTGTTGATGAAGAGATGCATTGATCTCGACTCCCTATTCAGACGGTACGGCGATAACGGTGCCCTTGAGGGCGCTCGCTCGGTTAGTTATTCCGCGTATTGATACACGGTTGACGCTGCCAGGCAACGCCAAAACGTAGAAGTTTCGGTTACAAATCAAGAAGCTCGGTCTTATGAGACCCCTCCCTAAACCCTACTCAGCCCTTGGGAAAATCCCCAATACGGGCAGTGTCCTTCGGCCCAATTCCCTCCGGACAGGGTATTAATACGCTTTCCCGGAGTCTTATTGCAAGCCCAACAAAAGCCAAAAATGCAAAAAAATCCTAGCTGTGGCCGGGTTAATTCCGGCACTAAGTGGTAACAAAACAGTCACAAACTGCGTTGGGACCCTGATGACGACCGCGGGCCCAGAAACGCTTGGCCACCAGGAGAAGCTGATGTCCGCATCTGAGAATCACCCGCAAGACCAAGGATTGGGCCGGATCATCCGGCAAGACCACGGCTCCGTTCTGGCCATCGGAATCGACCGGCCCCGGAAACTGAACGGCTTTACACAACATATGCTGGGTGAACTGGCGCAGGCATACCAAGACTATGAAGATGGCGACTGGCGCTGCGCCGTTCTGTTCACCACGGGCAAGCATTTTACCGCCGGCCTGGATCTGGCCAATATCGACAGAGGCCAGCCGCTGTTCCCGCGTGACCTGATTGACCCGGTCAATCTTTACCCGCCGCTTCGCAGCAAGCCAGTCGTGGCGGCCACGCGCGGCATTACCTATACAATCGGGTTCGAGCTGGCGCTAGCCGCCGACTTTATTGTGTGCGGCTCGGACGCGCGGATTGCTCAGCTGGAGGTCAAACGCGGCTTGATGCCGACCTGCGGCGGCACGGCCCGCATGGTGGAGCGCGCCGGCTGGGGCAACGCTATGCGTTATCTGCTGACCGGTGACGAGCTCGACGCCGCCACCGCCTTACGGCTTGGCTTCGTACAGGAGGTTGTCGACCCAGAAGCCGTCTTCGGCCGCGCCATGGTTCTGGCCAAACGTATTGCCGATCAGGCGCCGCTCGCGATCACTGCTGTCATGGAAGACGCCCGCCGCAGCCTGGCCGAGGGGATCGACACGTCAACCGCCATGCTCGATGAGACCAGCGGCAGGCTGCGCGATTCCGAAGATGTTGCGGAGGGCTATCGCTCGTTCGTCGAGAAGCGCAAGGCCAACTTCAAGGGCCGTTAACGACCACTCTTTATTCTATCAAGGACGCAGACAACCGGTCGCGAAACGCAGACGGCAGACTCGCCGCCCGGCGGGAGTCGCGGCTGATGTAAACCAGTGTGCCCAGGCAGATGGCAACACAGCCATTCTCGACAAAGGCCCCCTGTCCCAGGGTAAACGACTTGCCGCCGATCCGCGCCACCCCGGTACCGATATCGACGGAATCATCGCGGCCGATTTCGGCCAGATACCGAATCTGCAACTCGCCCAGAACCATGCCGGCGTCCGGCGCTAGCGGCAGGTCACCCAGAATCGCATTACGCGCCTGTTCAAAGTAGCTCACGATCACCGCGTGATTAACGTGCCCCATTAGATCGAGGTCCCGGTAGCGGACATCAATCCGGGTCCACACATCAAATCGTGATCGATCGTTCAGCCCGTCATAACCAGCGTCCACGACGTCCCCTCCCGCCTGTTGATTCCGATCAATGCCGGTTTTTCAGCACCCGTGCAGATTATTGCTGCGTTCAAAGCAAACTGTACGGGAGATTTCAAGATGAACATCCAACGGGTCAAAGACAGCCCCTTCACACCAGTCGACAAGGCTCCTGAACCGGAGCTTGGCTGCGATGCCATTCCCGCGTCGCGCTACACGTCCCGCGACTATATGGAAAAAGAGTGGGAGAACATGTGGACCAAGGTCTGGTTGCTGGGCGGGTTCCTCGCCGACATTCCGGACCCAGGCGATTATATCTGTACGGAGATCGGCTGGGAATCGATCCTGCTGGTCCGCGATAGTGACGGTGATGTCCGCGCTTTCTACAATGTCTGTCAGCACCGCGGTAATCAGCTGCGTGTGCCGGGCATCGGCCACGCCGAAAGCTTCAAATGCGCCTATCACCATTGGGAATGGACCATCGATGGCGAGGTCAAGAACATCCCCGACCCTGATGATTTCCCGCAAGGCCTGCCCTGCGACAAGGTTCAGCTTAAAGAGATGCCCTGCGACACCTGGGGCGGCATGATCTGGTTCTCGATGAACGAAGATGTCGAACCGCTGGCCGACTATCTGGGAGTGGTGCCGTCACATCTGGACGCCTATCACTTCGAAAAAATGGTCTGCGTCAACGACGCCACGGTCGAATGGCACTGCAACTGGAAATCCTCGATTGATGCCTTCAACGAGACCTATCACGTGCAGGGCATTCATCCCCAACTGATGTGGTGCCTGGACGACGTCGACGTACAGACCGATCTGTACGATAAGCATAGCCGCTATCTCGTACCATTCGGCGCCATCTCACCCCGCATCAACCTGGAAGATCCCAAGCAAATCCCTGGCCCGATGCAGGACATGATGGTGGCTGCCGGGATGGACCCCGCGACCTATGAGGGCGATGTGACGACGGTCCGCCGCGACATCCAAAAACACAGGCGTGCGCAGGGCAATTCGATCGGCTTCGATATCTCGGACATGAACGACGATCAGCTGACCGACGACTACCACTATTTCATTTTCCCGAACCTGACGCTGAACACCCATTGTGACTCGCTGATGCTGTTCCGCCAGCGGCCGCATGAGACGGACCCGGACAAGATGTATTTCGACATCTGGAACTTCGCCATGCCCAAGGAAGGCGAAGACGTGCCGGAACGGGCCAATCACCGTGAGCTGGTTCATGGCAAAGATTCACTTGGACTGGTCGTCGATCAGGATGCGTTTAACCTGCCCCGCGTTCAGCGCGGCATGCACAGCCGGGGCTTCGAGAAAGGTCTTTGGATTCCGTTCCAGGAACGCCGTATCCGGCACTTCCACAAAACGCTTGAGGACTATGTCGGCGAGTAATTCTTCCCCCTCATTGCGAGGCACTTGCGCCCGGCTTCGGCCGGGCGTTTTTTTGTCTACTGCTCCAGCGTCAGCTTGTCGCGGCTGACGGAATAGCCTTTCAAGCGGCCCAGGAAACTCATCCCCAATAACGAAATATCCATGTCCGCCTCGTTGACCGATGCCTCTACATTTTGCAGGTAGACCGGCCCAATCCCCACCCAGTCAAGGTTTATGGGTGCACCCCGCACAACACCATTAGCGGTATTGTAAAATCTGGTGAACTTCAAATCCTCTGGATCATACCGCAGCCGCCGCGCATCGTCGGGCGTTAGCACGACGTCGCTGGCCCCCGTATCGACCATGAAAAGGACCGGCTTGCCCTCGACCTCAGCTCTGACAAGAAAGTGTCCGCGTTCGTCGGCATAGAAACTGACGCTCCTTCCATCGGCTTCTTCAATACCGGAGGCGGGCGAGAAATTGCCGACAACACGGTCTTTGATGACCCCGAATTCGTAGCGAAAGCTATAAAGAATGGCCAGACCCGCAGCGAGGCCGATCCAGATCGCAACATGCCGGATTGTCCGCATGGCATTGGAGCGAAAAGCACTGCCGACGCCGACAGTCACCACCATGAGCAACGCCAGGACATAGACCAACTGCATCCAGTCGTCTTCGCCGGCAATGGCCTCGGGAAACGCAGCCATCAGCCCAGCTACCAGCGCAACAACGCCAGCAATAAAGACCACCGTCCAGAAACAGCCTCCGCGGCCCTCGGGTTCATGCTGGTAAGGATCACCCCATGGATCAGGTTTCGGCGCTGCCATTGGTTAGACTTCAATCTCTCTTGAACGTTCCACGATCTTCATATCCCTGGAAATCAAATCACGTTTTGTCCGGGTCAGAATAAGATAAAGAGCATGCGGATTGGTGGTCAGATAGCGCCAAATCAAATACCTGGGCCCCGTCACCATTCTATGCAGCCACTCCAGACCAAAACGCTGCATCCAGTCTGGGGCCCGCCTGTAGGCGCCACTTAGGAAATTGAAACATCCGCCACAGGTTATCAGCCAACCCGCACGAAGTCGCTCCCGATTGCGTATGCAAAAGGCCTGCTCACGCACCTGACCCATCCCGACCCAAACGACGTCCGCCCCGCTCCTGTTGATTTCCGCGCAGATCCGGTCTTCATCCTGTCCGTCAAAATATCCATGCTGCCGGCCGGCTATTCTCAGCTCGGGGTAAAGCGCCCCTAGCCGTTCAGCAGCAGCTGCATTTACGTCATCCGTCGCGCCGAGCAGATAAAAGCCAAGGCCTGCATCAGCAGCGGCACGGGACGCATCGTGGATGAGATCCGTGGTCGGCACTCTTTCGGGCAAACTGATCCGGGTGAGCAACTTCGATGCAGCAACAATCGGTGCGCCATCCGCCTGGACGTAATCGGCCTGCCAGACCATCGCCCGGAACGACGGATCGCGCGCTGCGAGCGACAAGACCTGTCCATTGCTGGCGAATACCAGCTTCGGCGAGGGATATCGACGGCTCCGAGCGGCCAGGCAATCACTCACCATATGTGCGACTGCATCCTGCCGCGACATCACGGTCGCCGGCAGACCGCCGATCTGAAGGTGAACCGGCGGATCAACTGCATCATCTTGACGACTGATTACTCGTGCCTCCGGCAAGAACGACGCCGTCCTTTGGGCATGATATCAGTCTTGCCTAGTCCCCGGCGCCAAATACCAGAAGCACGTTACCGGGCATGTGGAAGTAAAGTCCATATCCGGAATTGACGAACAGCATGCCACGGGCGGAGATGGGACCGGAGCCCCCGCCCAAAGATCCGCCAGCTGCAACTTCGCCCGAGACGGTTTCGACCTCGCTGGTCGTATCGTGGGACCAGATCAGGGTTCCTGTATCACTGTCGTGGACACGCAGGATGCCATCCATGCCGCCGGCCATTACATAATCTGGGGCGGCGGTAATCGCCTGTGAGATGCCCGGATGGCAGAACTCGCGGCCCTGGCAAACATCGGTAGGTGCCGGCTGCGACCAGACAATTTGGCCGGTTGTCATATCAACTGCGTAGAGGCCCGGCCTGGCTTCTTCACCATAATCACGGCCATCAGGCATATCCGTGACGGGAACAAACAGAAGGTCACCATCAGCGGCCATGCCGAAGTGAATCCCGCCTTGAATGCCGCCTCGCCCGACCTTGTTCTGCCAGACGATTTCGCCTGTATCGGGGTCGAGCGCATGGACCATGCCGGACTTTTGCCCCCCGACCACAAGCTCTCGCCCGTCGCTTAGGGTGGCCAGAATGACGCCTGCCGCCATATCGAAGTCCGGTCCGTTTTCAACCGGACAGTTGTCATCATTGATGGTATCGCAGGCGCCGTTCCAAGCATCGCCCGCGGTACCCTGGAAGACCCAGTTGACGGCGCCCGAATCCATATCCACCGCAAACACCGCATCGCTTGTATCGGTGGCGGGCGAAGACAGGTTTTCTGCTGTACCGAAATAGACCTGGCGCCGTTTCACGTCGATTGATGGGGCATTCCATGTCGCGGCGCCGGACGGCGCATACATGTCAGCGCCCGACCGGTTTTGACCGGTAATGGCCGGCTCCTCGAAGACCGTATAGGTCTTCCAGTTTCGATTTCCGTTTGCCGCATCGTATGACACCAGCGACCCGCGGAACGTGCAGCATTCATAGAGTGGGTCGACCGGCGGGCCGGTTTCGAGCGCCGAAACGGTCACAAACAGTGTGCCCTCATACACCGAGGGGGTGCCGGTAATCGTGACATTGGGATGATCGTCCGGCCGGTCGCGCCAGACCAGTTCTCCCGTCACCGCATTAATCGCATAAACATTGCCCAGAATGTCGCCGAAATAGGCTTGGATTTGAGCGTCAGTGTCCCCCGCCTCCCACGCATCAAAGACGATTGCTGTCCGCACCTCACCCGATGCCTGGAAGGTCCAACGCACACAACCTGTTTCCCGATCGAGCGCATAGACGATGCCGCTATGGCTGCCGACATGGACAGCGCCACCCGCCAGGCTGGGCTGCGACCGGGCGCGATTGGCGCCGGGATAGGCAAAGGCCCATTTCAATTCCAGGTCATCAAACCCATCGGCTGGCACCGGATCAGCACTTTCGGGAATGCGCCGCGTATTGCTGAGCTGAAGGCCCCAGTTCTGGCCCACAGGCATGTCTGCATAGTCGAACATCGACCGGTCCGCGGCACATTGTGGCGGCTCCACAGCCGCCGCCTCCGCCAGGGTGCGTCCAGCAAGATATTCAGCGACATGCACGCGTTCTTCGTCGGTGAGTGCTGCGGCTTCATCCTTCATGATGCCATCGGTTAGCGACCGCAGGATTGCCGCCGGCGTCATCATCTGAATCATCGATGTGTGTGGCGCCCGCGCAAGCCCCTCGTCATGACAGGTGGCACAGACCTCCTTGTAGATCGGCGAGCCGGGCATCGCTTCACGCGCGGCACGCGCCTCGACCAGCCGCTGCATGCTTTCGGACGCGTCCAGATCAGCATCCAAAAACGCTGGATCTTCATTGTCGATTATCTGGGACTCAGTCTGCGCTTCTGGCTCCGATGCCTCCTGATCACATGCCCCCGGCCCAACGGCCAGCATAAAGACGAGGGCAAGCTGCCATACTGGCCAGGATCTGATCACTCCGCAGCCTCAGCCGGACCGAAGACCAACAGCACCCGGCCCGGCATGTGACCGTAAATGCCATAACCGGAGCTGACATAAAGGTGTCCGTCCATAACCACGGGCGCGGCCCCGCCACCAATGGTGCCGCCGCTCGCGACCGTGCCGTCGACCGCCGTGACTTCCTGGGTCGTATCATGCTCCCACAGAACGTCGCCGCTCGCTGAATCATGGATTCTCAAGACACCGTCCATGCCACCGGCATAGACCAGCCCGGGCGACGCTGTAATGGCGCCTGAGATACCCGGATGACAGAATGGACGCCCGTCACACACGTCGACCGATGGCGAACTCCAGGTGATTTCACCACTGTCCAGATCGACCGCGTAAAGGCCAGGCCGGGCCGGTTCCGGATAGGTCTGACCATCGGGAAAATCCGATACCGGAACAAACAGCACACCGTTGCCTGCGGCCATGCCAAAGTGAATGCCGCCCTGCACGCCACCGCGGCCAACTTGGTTCTGCCAGACGACCTCACCTGTTTCCGGGTCGAGCGCGTGGGCCACGCCGGATTTCTGACCGCCCAGGGCCAGATCCCTGCCGCTGGCAGATGTCGCCAGCATGGTCGACGCGCCGAAGTCAAAGTCCGGCCCGTCCTCGACCGGGCAATTCGCTGGGCGGTCTGAGTCGCAGGCCGTATTCCACACATCGTTGGGTGTTGCCTGAAAGGCCCAGTTCATCTCTCCAGTATCGAGATCGAAAGCAATAAGCGCGTCGCTGGTCAGCGTCGCCGGTGATGAATAGTTTTCGCCAGTGCCGACAATCAACTGATTGCGCACCACATCGATCGTTGGGCTATTCCAGATCGGCGCGCCAGACGGGCCATAATTGTCCGTGCCGGCTGAGTTCTGCCGCTGCAAAGTCGGCTCTTCTTCGATGGTAAAAGACTGCCAGAGTTTGGCCCCGCCCGTGGCATCATAGGCCACGACCGAGCCCCGGAAGGTACAGCATTCGTAACGGGGGTCGGCAGCCGGCGTTACTTCCAGCGACGAAATAGGGACGTAGAGCTTGCCATTATGCAGTGAGGGTGTGCCCGTAATCGTTGCGCTGGGGTGGTCGTCCGGCCGATCACGCCAGACCAGTTCACCGGTCCGCGCCTTGATCGCATAGACGTTGCCGAGTAGGTCGCCGAAGTGAAGTTGCGGGTCAGCTTCCGTATCGCCTGCATCCCAGGGGTCGATGGCGATACCCGTGCGGACCTCTGCTGAGGCTTGGAAGGTCCAGTGCACACAACCGCTGGCGCGGTCCAGCGCGAACACCATGCCGTTATGGCTACCGACAAAAATCGCACCGGCGGCGATGGTCGGTTGCGACCGCGCACGCACCGCATCGGGATAGGCGAACGCCCATTTCAGTTCCAGATTGTCGAGGTCATCTGCGGTCAGGTCCGCGACATCCCCATCGATGAACCGTGTGTTGTCTTCCTTCAGGCCCCAATTGGTCGTTTGCGGCGCTGCATCTGCATCGAACCAGTCGCCCGCCTCACACATCAGGAGGGTCGTCTCCGACGCTTCGCCCATACGCAGGCCGGTCAGATATTCCGAAACATGGATTTTCTCTTCGTCTGACAGGAACTCGGCATTCTCGACCATGACACCCTCGGTCAGCGCCCGGTAAACCGATTCCGGTGACATGATGTTCAGCATCGCCCGGTGTGGCGCTTTTGCGACCTGGCCCTCATGACAACTGGCGCAGGCATCTACATAGACCTGCAAGCCCGGCCCTTCAGCAAGTGACGCATCGCCCACCTGCATCGGCGCGATATCAATCATTTCGACAGCATCATTGGCTGCCACCTCAACCTCTTCTGTTGCCGCCGCAGGTTCTTCAGTTGCTGCAGGCGGTTCCGCTGTCTGGTCACAGGCGGCAAGCGCCAGGAAAACGAGTCCGAATCCGAATGCTGTCTTTATTGTCATAGAATTGTTCCCCCCTTTTGGAGGCCGGATGGTGCCACGTCGCCAGCCTGTTTCGCAAGCACACGTGCATGTAAGGAAAGACAATTCTCAGCCACCCGTTGGGATTTTAAGTGCCCCTAGCCACTAAGCCCAGGTGGGGCACAGCTCACGCGAAGCGGTACCCGGAGTCGATCAGCGGCAACTTACGAACACGCTCGCCCGTTGCGGCAAAAATCGCGTTTGTGAGCGCCGGCGCAAGAGGCGGCACACCGGGCTCACCGATCCCCCCGATAGGGCCGTTTTCCAATATGTGGACATCCACCTTGGGCATGTCGGCCATCTGGACCATCTGATAGCTGTCGAAGTTACTTTGCACGGCAGCGCCACCTTCAACGTCGACGCGGCCATACATCGCTGCCGTCAGCGCATAGGCAATGGACCCTTCGATCTGCGCTTCGATCGTGCGCGGGTTGACCGCAACGCCGCAGTCGACCACCGCCGTGACTTTTCTGATCTTAATCGCCTTATCATCGGATATTTTCAGCTCAACGACCTGCCCGACGATAGAGCCGAAGCTTTCATGCAGGGCAATACCGCGAAAGTGGTTCTTCTTGGGTGACTTGTCCCACTTCGCTTCTGCCGCCGTCCGCTCCAGAACCGCCAGATGCCGCGAACCGGGCTGCAGAATCTCGCGGCGCAGGCCAACGGGATCCATGCCTGTCGCGGCGGCGATTTCATCGATAAAGCTTTCAACAAAAAAACCATTATACGTATGCGGCACCGCCCGCCAAAAGCCCAGCGGCACCCCGGCATCAGGCATCGCATATTCCAGCCGCTGATGATCGAGCCGATAGGGCAGCACTTCCATGCCATGCACAGAAATCTGATCGACGCCGTCACGCACCCTGCCGGGGATCAACTGCTCCGAGATTGAGGGAACGACGAGTCTTGCATCCCAGGCAACCGGCAGGCCCGGGCCGTTAAGACCCGCCTTCATTCGGACTTTTGCCGCGGGCCGCATCATCGGCTGCGCCATGTCTTCCTCACGCGACCAGATCACCTTGACCGGCCTGCCCGTCTTCTGGGCCGCGATGATCGCCGGTCGAATAAAGCTCATGCCGATCCGCCGGCCAAACCCGCCACCGAGATAGGTGACGTGGACGTTGACCTTATTGATGTCAAAACCGAACTCTTCGGCGATGGCGTGCCGGGCGCGGCCGGCACTCTGGATCGGCGCCCAAACATCAACACGGCCACCTTCGACCCTTGCCGTCGCATTCATGGGCTCCATGGTCGCATGGTGCAGAAATGGAACCTCGTAGGTCGCTTCGACCCGCTTGCTGACATGCCTGAAGGCCTGATTGATATTGCCTTCGTTGACAACGGCGGCGCCCTTTCGCTTCAACGCGGCGCTCATCGCCTTATCGATCCGGGCGCTGGAGTTTTTCGCGCCCTTTCCGGATGCCCACTCTGGCGCCAGCGCATCAAGCCCTTTCTTCGCTGGCCAATAACCATCGGCAACGACAATGATAGCGTCTTCCGTTGTGATGACCTCACGCACACCGCGAATTGTCATTGCCGGCGCCGGGTCAGCCGCGCTTAGTTTCCCGCCCCAGACGGGGCTATGCCTTACAGTACCGACCAGCATATCCGGCAGATTGACATCAACACCGAATTCCGCCCGGCCGTCGACTTTTTCAGCCGCATCAAGCCGATTGGTTGGCTTGCCAAGCAAGCGGCGCTGCGACGGATCTTTGAGTTTCACATCAGCGGGCGGCGACAGATAAGACGCACCGCGCACCAGATCACCATAGGGCGCAGACTGACCACTATTGTGGTAGATCACGCCCTCCCGCGCCGTGCACTCGCTAATCGATACCTGCCAGCGATTGGCCGCCGCCTGCCGCAACATGTCGCGTGCGGCGGCCCCGGCCCTCGACAGGACGTCGAAGTTGGCCCGGACAGACCGGCTGCCGCCGGTCCCCGGCGCGGCCGGGGCCATTCCGGCCTCAGGCAGGGCGGATGCTCTGACAACCTTGACCTGGGACCAGGGCGCTTCAAGTTCCTCGGCAATGATCATCGGCAACGCCGTCTGAATGCCTTGACCCATCTCGGCATGGGTCAGCGTGATCGTAACGGCGCCGTCGGTATCAATCCGAACATAACCATTGAGCTGGCCAACTGGCGGTGCCACCGGATTGCCGACCACATCAAAAGCAGGGATTGAAACACCCAGAACGAGGCCGCCGCCGGCCACGGCCGAGCCCTTAAGAAACCCTCGGCGGGAGAGATTGACGATCTGTGTCAAACCAGCCCCCTTACATCGCCGCCGCAGCACGCTTGATCGCCGCGCGAATCCGGTTGTAAGTGCCACAGCGGCAGATATTGGTCATTGCAGCATCGATATCGTTATCCGAAGGGTCATCGGTCTGTGACAACAGTGCCACCGCCGCCATGATCTGGCCTGTCTGGCAATAGCCGCACTGTGGGACATCCTCAGCGACCCATGCGTCCTGCAACGGGTGCGGCCCGTCTTTGCTCAAGGCTTCAATAGTTGTGATTTCGACCCCTTCGGTTGCTTCTACCGGGAACGAACAGCTGCGCGTGGCAACACCATCGACATGAACGGTGCAGGCACCGCAAACGGCGATACCGCACCCGAATTTGGTACCATTGAGGCCGAGGTTGTCGCGCAATACCCACAGCAACGGTGTGTCGCCATCGACGTCCACATCGTGTTCTGCGCCATTTACTCGAATTTTAAACGCCATCGATTTCCGATCTCATGCGTGCCCTACGCGCCGACGCCCCAACGAACCACGCCCACTTTCAAAAAAACTAGAATGGCTGACCACAGGGGCCAGCTTGTCGTTCAACAATAGTACGGAATACAGCGGCTGACCGGTCAATTGCGACTAACCCGTCCCCCCAAATGCGCCGCAAGGAAGTGTTCCATGTGGTCCGCGACCTCGAGAAACCGCTCCGGGCTCGTCAGCATATGGCCCTCGCACGCGACCCAGAGAGTCTCGACCGGTAAATTGCGCATCTGCAATTGGGCCGCCATCCGGATCGAATGATCTATCGGCACCCTGTTGTCACGCACTGCGTGCACCAGAAGCACGGGGTCTGAGATGCGGTCCGCCTGGCGCAGCGGCGAGCGTGCCGCCATCTCGGCATGTTCATAAGGGTCGCTGGGGTCGCCGGCGTAGGCAGTCCAGATATTCGGCTCTGGCGCCAGCCAGCCAACCAGACTGGGCAGGTCGGACGGACCATTGATGGATATACCAGCGACGAACCTGTCTGAAGATTCGACCAGCCCGACAAGCGCCGCCCAGCCGCCATAGCTGGCCCCGCCAATCGCGACGCGGTCCGGGTCAATCATGCCTTGGCGGTCCGCCCAGTCGACGGCGTCGATCAGGTCCCAATGCATCTTGCGTGCAAACTCACCCTCGGCTGCGGCCATGAATGCCTTGCCGTAACCGGTCGAGCCGCGGAAGTTGACGTCGATGACGACATAACCCCGATTGGCCATGAACTGCGCCATAGGGTCAAAGCCCCAATAGCTGCGGGAAAACGGCCCGCCATGAACCCAAACAACAGCTGGTAAGCGCTTGCCTTCAGCGCCAGGCGGCCGGGTCACATAACCATGAATCTCCAACCCGTCCCGCGCCGTATAGGAGAACGGTTCGGTGGTGGCGAAGCGGACCGGATCTTCCCCGCGAACGTCTTTGTGCAAAAGACGCTGTTGCCCGGTCGTCCGATCGATCAACCAAACATCGTCGCGCCCCCGGTCAGAAGTCACCTTGACCACCATCATCCGGGCATCGACGTCCATGTCTTCAATACTGACGACGGCGCGCGGATCGCCCTCCGTCAGGCCTTCAAATTCTTCGGCCAGCCCGCGGTCAAAAAAGTGACTGGATGTCCGGCCAATGTAGGTCTTGGCCAGCAGCGGTCGAGCGTCTGCGCCAACATGCCAGACACCTTCGATATCCGCATCCGGGTCGGCGTGAACCACCGTTTCATTGCCCGTCTCAAGATCGAACCGGACGAGCGCGACCTTGTCGCGGCCGCGGCTCGACAGGGCCATCACGGCACCCTCATCGATCTGGCCACCGACAAAATCAAAAGTCTCTTCGACCGTGATTTCCGCGCGCGGCCGCCAAAGATCGCCAACGCGTACATCTATAACCAAAGACCCATCGCCCACCGCGCGGGTTCGGGCAAAAAGCCCGATGTCCCGAACAGCGTGCCAGTCCCGCACCGAGCCGGGATTGAGCGCGACCATGGTTTCCCGACCCGTCTCCATATTCCGGCGGTAGACATCCATGATGCGCGGGTCGCGGCCATTGTGGCTGATCAAGACATCATCGCCGACATATTGTTCTAGACGGACTGCAGTAGATCGATGTGAAGCGAGACTTCTTGGTCCCTGGTCCAGCGCCGCCATATCAAGCACAAAGGTCTGATAGGTCTGGTTTCCGTCGATGTCGGTCACCAGGAACAACCGGTCGCCATCGGGGTCCCAGCCAAGATCTTCCGGCTCAACCGCAAGCGCAACTGTCTGAACCATACCCGTTGCGATGGTCTCGATTCTAAGCGCGGCCCCATCCGGCCTGGGCTCCACCCATGCCAGCAGATCGCCCTCGGCCGACAGCCGCCAGCCGTGTGGTATCCCACGTTCGCCGAACAGTTCCTGCCGCGTCAAGACGGGGGGCAGATCGGCCTGTTGAATTGCCGGGTGTGTTGCAGGTTGCAAAACGTCATCGGCACTTTCCGAACAGGCCACAAGCGCGCCAAGCGCGAGTGCTAGAGCCGGAATTCCAAGACGCCGATACACGGGTCAGTCCCTGCGCTGCGTTCTGTTGGGTGGTCCCAAATGGGTGCCCGCGTCGATGATAATGATGTCGCCCGTCGTGTGCTTCGCACCCAGGGCGAAATAAACGACCGGTTCTGCGACCTCGACAGGGGTGCTCGCATCATTAAGGACAGTATTACGGACAACCTGGCCCTTAAGGCGTTCGAACCCTTCTTCGCCAAGGCCGCCACGCAGCCAGCGCGTATCAATAAAGCCGGGGCACACGGTATTGACCCTGATCTCCGGCCCCAATGCCCGGGCCAGCGACTTCGTCATGGTATTGAGCGCGCCTTTCGACGCGGCATAAGCGATAGAGCTGCCAATCCCCTGCAACCCGGCAATCGACGAGACCATGACGATGGAGCCCCTGCCCTGTTCCTTCATCGCAGGCGTAACGGCCCGCGTCATCTGGTAGGGGCCGATCACATTAACCGAGTAAATCCACTGGAAGTCTTCAGCCGTAAGGCCCTCAAGGTCTTCATGCGGAACGAACTTGGAGGTGCCAGCATTATTGACCAGAATGTCGATCCGGCCCCATTTTTCCAGCGCCGCATCGGCCATCCGCCGGCAATCTTCGTCCTTGGAGACGTCCGCCTGACACAGCAGCGTTTCCACACCAAGCGCATCGCAGGCTGCCTGTGCCTCGCGCGCTTCCGTCTCACTCTTGGTGTAATTGATCACGACATTACAGCCATATTCGGCAAGCTGTCGCGCGACTTCGGCGCCGACACCCGTAGCAGATCCGGTGACGATCGCGACCTTGCCTTTACCGTCCATCATGCGTCGTCCTTCATGGCTGCAAAGGGTGCCGAGAGCCGTGCAAAGTGAAGAATCAGGTAGACCGCTGCAACCAGATTACCAACGATCATAAGAGCCACGATCCAGGGCGCGGCCTTGACGACAGAGCCCTCCACCGTCGCGATGACGACCGCCATCAAAATGAAACCAAGGTAAAGGTCCGCAACGGCGACGATCACCCAGGGGTCTGCTGTAAAGGCCGCCAAGCTGAACCCTTCCGCCGTACTGGCACCCCAACCAAAGATGATGACGAAAGCGGCGGCCGCCACCGAGATGACAGTTTTGGACATGAAACGACTCCCTTTGCAGCGGCCAGTGTACGAACCGGCCCCGCATGCGTAAATCGAAGAATCCCCGCGCGACATCATCATTGACTTACGCTGTAAATCTCGCGACACAGAAGCCACCAAGAATCAGGGGAACCTCATCAATGAGCACCATCGACAACTATATGGAATCTTACCTGGCCGACCGTGACGGCGCGCCCATCGACATCGACCGTCTGGTTGAACAACCCAGCGGTCTGTCACATGAAGACATGCCGGACGCACTGGTGGACCCGCGGCTGACGGAGCGCGGTCTGGAAGTCATGGCTGACTTCATGCATCCAAAAGACTCCGTCTATTTCGATGCGATCTATGGTCCGCAGCACGGTCAGAAGAACATTCGCGGCTGGCTGATCCCCGTGATGCAGGAAATCTCGTTCATCAAGTTCGAGCCGACGGCAGAGCCGGTGTTTCTCGACGATGGTATGGGCGGCACGACCGTCGACGAGTGGATGATGGTGGCGGAAATGGGTGACCAGCGGCTGCCCCTGTCGCGCGGCATCAGTGTGCGGTGGTACCGGGATGGTTGGATTACCCACGCCGCCGACTACTACGATACAAATTCATTCCGCATGCCAGGCGCCATGGCCGAAGCGCCGCCGCCGGAAGCCGGCGCGGACGCGCCCGCCCCGATTCCCGATTGGCCGCGCGCCGGTGTGCCGGAGTATGACGGTCCGGTCGTCGTTCCGTCCCTGTCGCCGGAAGCCGAAGCCTGGATAGAAAGCCGGGTGCCTGGCCCGAAGTCAGCGCCGAGCGGCCTGTCTTCAGCTGATATTCATGCGTTGATTCACAGCCCGGTCTATGGCGAGGATTTCGACCTGCAATGTGATCTGATGCATCCGACAGACTCGATCTATATCGACCCCATCTTCGGTGATTTCAAAGGCCAGGCGGATATCCGCGCCTGGCTGACAGACATTATGGGCAAGGTCGGCAATATCCGGTTCAAGCCCATGGGACCGCTGGTGATCGATGGTGATGTTTCTGTCCAGGAGTGGGAACAGATGGCCGTACAGCCAGACGGCACGGAAATCTTCATGACCAGGGGCGCCAGCGTGCGCAAGGTCAGCGATGGGTGGATCACCTATAGCGCGGATTATTTCGATGCCGCGCCGCTGATGGACGAGGATATCCAGAAAGCAGGCATCGCCGCCGGCTCAACCATCACCGCAGAAGACGTCATGAAATATCGCGGCGCCTAACCCCCCGCAGGTTTGTCTTTAGAGGGCGTTGACCTCGATCAATGCCCAAAACCTGCACCGGTGCAGAATCACTTCCAAGATCGTTGCGAGGCGAGGGAAGCGATGAACATCGAATACCCAAAGGGGGTGAAGCAGGGTGAGGCACGGTGCGATGCACCGTCCACGCAGGACATTCTGGACCGCGATACGCGCGAGATCCCCAGGGTCCTGCGTGAGCAGGGCTATACCTATGTCGGGTCTGATGACATCCCGGCCGAGCGTTACTTCTCTCAGGACTGGCACAACCAGGAAGTCGAGAAAGTCTGGAAGAAAGTCTGGCAGATGGCCTGCCGGGAAGAAGAGATTCCCGAGGTCGGCGATCACATCGTCTATGACAATGTGGGCATGTCCTACATCGTCACCCGGACCGCACTGGATGAGATCAAAGCGTTCGTAAACTCCTGCCTCCACCGGGGCCGCAAGCTGCGCACCGAGGACGGCTCAAGCACATCGTTCCGCTGCCCATATCACGGCTGGACCTGGGACGTTACCGGCGAGATTGCCGAGATTCCCTGCCGGTGGGACTTCCCGCACGTTAACGAAGAGAATGGGCGCCTGCCGGAAGCCCGTGTCGGCACCTGGGGCGGGTTTGTGTTTATAAATCCGGACCCGGATTGCGAGCCGCTGGAGAGTTATCTGGGCGATCTGGTACAGCACTTTGAGCGCTGGAAGCTGGAAGATTGCTACAAAGCCGTCCACGTCAAAAAACGCATGGCGGCGAACTGGAAGGTCTGCGCCGAGGCTTTTATCGAGAGCTACCATGTGATCGATACACACCCACAGATCATGCCGCACTGCGCCGATGCCAACACCCAATACGACAATTTCGACGGCCAGCACTTCAACCGCATGATCACCACCATGGGCGTGCCCAGCCCGCATCTGACGGATTGTTCGGATCAGGACACGGTCGACGCGATGACCAATACGCAAGGCCGTCAGGTCGGTGCGGTTGGCCAACTCGAGGTGCCTGAAGGCATGTCGGCCCGCGCCTTCATGGCCGAGGTCGCCCGCCAGCGCTGTACGGAGCTGACCGGTGTAGATCACGCTGACAAGACCGACAGCGAAATGCTCGATGCCATTCAGTATTTCGTGTTCCCCAACTTCTTCCCCTGGGGAGGGTTCAGCCCCAACATTATCTACCGGTTCCGGCCCGACGGGCAGAACCCGGAATCGGCCATCGTGGAGATCATGATCCTGCATCGCTGCGATCCCGACAAACCGAGACCCGCACCGGTCCCGGTTCATGAAATGACCGATGATGAGGATTGGGCCGATGCGCCAGAACTGGGCGGGCTGGGTGCTGTGTTCGATCAGGACATGTCAAATATCCCCTTCGTACAGGAAGGGCTGCACGCGACGATGATGGGTAAAGGCGCGCTTTCCCTCGGCGATTATCAGGAAAGCCGGGTGCGCGACCTGCATAGAAATTTGGAGCGGTACTTATCGACCTGACGCTTCCCGTACGGGTACCGTTTCAGATGCCCCGGCCTTCGGGCCGGGGCTTTTCTTTGCTCATTTGCCAGCGGCCATATAGTCCAAGGCCATCATCACCATCGCCTCAACGCCGACCTTTAGCGCATCTTCATTGACGAAGAAGTTTGGTGAGTGGTTCGGGGCCGCCGCGCCAATCGGCACACCGTCGCGGTTCACACCCAGATGGAAATAGAGCCCGGGCACCTCCCGCTGGAAGTACGCAAAATCTTCCGCGCCCATGGTGGGCGGGGTACCCGTCAGCAACCCGACATCACCGGCGACACGCTCCAATGTCGGCGTCATCTGCGCCGCCAGGGCATGATCGTTATAGACAGGCGGGGCGTAGGTCTCGATCCGCACATCGGCCGTCGCCCCTGAGATTTTGGCAATACCGGTTGCTGTATCCTTAATGCCCTGGATCAGCTTGTCGTGGCTGGCCGGGTCCAGGTGCCGGATCGTGCCGACCAGATCTACCTGATCCGGAATAATGTTATGGCGGACACCGCCGGTAATTTTTCCAATGGAAATGACCGCCGGTGAGGCCGCGGCGTCCATCTGCCGCGTCACCAAGGTCTGCAGCCCCAGAATAATGTCAGCGGCGACAGTAATCGGATCGACACCCCGCGACGGCATGGCACCATGAGTCTGGCGGCCATGAATGGTAATATAAAGCCGGTCCGAACCAGCCATGGAAGGGCCCGAGCGCAAGCTGATCAACCCGGCTGGCGCTGGCCATACGTGAAGACCGAAAATCACATCGGGTTTAGGGTCTTTGAACGCGCCCTCCTTGAGCATCAATCTTGCGCCGCCTTCTTCGCCCCGGGGCGGCCCTTCTTCGGCCGGCTGGAAGATGAAGAGTACGGTACCCTCAAGCTCGGCACGCATGCTGGCCAGCACCTCAGCAGCCCCCATCAGGATGGCGGTATGGGCATCGTGCCCGCAGGCATGCATCACACCGACATCAACGCCGTTATAATTGGTTCTCACGGTCGAGCGGAAAGGCAGCCCCACGGGTTCGGTCACTGGCAACGCATCCATATCTGCCCGCAGCGCGACAACCGGCCCCGGCTTGGCGCCCTTTAGCACCCCGATTACTCCCGTATGGGCAATGCCGGTACGGACCTCATCGAGCTCTAGGGCGCGCAGATGATCGGCAACCAGCCTGGCGGTGCGGAACTCCCGGTTGCCCAGTTCAGGATTCTGGTGGATATCGCGCCGCCAGCCGATCACCCAATCTTCAACTTCCGCGATTTTCGCTCGAATGTCAGTTGGCTCTGGTTGTTGCGCTGTTGCCGCGAGCGATCCCAGCGCCAGCACACCCAAAATAAATCCAATGCCTGCAATGAATTGCACGTTCCGCCTCCAAGTCATATCAGCTCAAGCTAGGGGCCCCGAAACCGTCTGTCCAGCGGGGTTGATCCTGATCAATGATCATTATGTGACCCGCGTGGTTTGAATGACGCTGGATAGGTTTAACCACTACGGAATTCACTGAAATGACCAGCATAGGATTCGAAGCAGCTCAGGCGAGCCCGTCTTTCAAGGTCGCGGCATTGCGCGCCTATAACGAATTGCGCGACAGCGGCGCACTGGATAAGGAAGCGTTCAACGCCGCGGTTCGCGTGCTGAAGTACCACCGTCCCGATGTCCACTCACGGTAGGCTTGCAACATTCTTGCCGACTGGATTGCGCCGGACGCTTGAGGCATCCGCTCAGTCCGGCCGCCGGCCCCAGGGTCCGTCACGAAAGTCCCGCCGTTCGACTTCAAACGGTTTGTGATGACCGGCGGCAAACAACCGAACGTCGCGTTTCTTGAGAAACGGGACCAGCAGCACGCCAGCGACAAACCCGCCGACATGTGCCCAAAAGGCCACCCCACCACCGGCGCTTGGCGTTGCGAAACCGCTGAATAACTGCAAGCCGAACCAAACCGCCAGCACGACCACCGCTGGCACGCTGACGAGCCCCAAGGGGAACATCAACACCTGAACGCTGGCGCGCGGGAACAGCAGAATATAAGCGCCCAGTACGCCCGAGATCGCCCCACTGGCGCCAATCAACGGCACCTGTGACCCCGTATCGAGAAAGGCGTGGCTGAGAACGGCGGCAAGACCCGTCAAAAGATAGAAGATGATGAAACGAACCCGCCCCATGGCGACTTCGACATTGTCGCCGAAGATCCAGAGATAGAGCATGTTCCCGGCCAGGTGCATGAAGCCACCATGCATGAACATGGAGGTCACCAATGTCGTCCAGGCCGGCACCAGCCGCATGTCCGGTGGCAGGTCAGCCGCTGTAAACAGCCGCGCCGGGATAAACCCGAATGAGATCACCAGTTCCTGTCCGGCCTGACCGGGCTGACTAAGCTGGATACAGAAGACGATCACGCAGATGGCGATCAGGACATAGGTGATGTAGGGACACTGATTATGCGGATTATCGTCGTAAAGCGGGAACATTAACCCTTATCCAAACGTATTGCGGCTTTTGCTCGACGGTGGGGCTGACTAGTATAGGTGTCAATCATCTAGCTTTATTGGGGAGACAGCCAAATGGCACCGCTACTCGACCGCACCGCAGTTATCCAGAACGCCTATTTCGTCAACAATCTGCGCGAGGCCTGTGAGCGCTATCACAGCGTCTATGGCGTCGGCCCCTTCATCCTGATCGAAAACATCCCGTTGGTGAAAGTCTGGTATCGCGGCGAGGAGGTAGAGCATCACATGTCTGCTGCGTTCTGTCAGTCCGGGGACCTGAATATCGAATTCATCGAACAACACTCTGACGGGCCAAGCTGCTATCGCGAAATGTTCGCCAAGGGCGAGGAAGGCTTCCACCATACCGCAGTGTTCTGCAAGGACTATGACGCGGAAAAAGCCAAGTTTGAGGCCGCTGGCTACCCGGTCGCCAATGAATTCCAGACTGGCGAAGACACGTTCCTTTGCTATGTCGACACCCGCCCTGCGCTGGGCCACATGATCGAGCTTTATCAGGATCATCCCGGTGTGCGCGGCCTCTATGCAGCCGTCAAGGCCAGCGGTGAAAACTGGGACGGCAAGGAATTGTTTACGACGCTGGGCTAACGCCCCTTCCCGGACCGGCCTTGATATCCGGAGCTACGTTGCGTGCCGCGATAGCTGGGCTTGGAATAGCCTGACGACGACCTTTTGTACTGGGTGCTTGACCGTGTCGAGCTGTTGCCCTGGGTCGTGCTTTTGTAGCTGGATCCCTTGTAACTCTTCTGACTCTTGTAGGATCTCTTGGCCTCGCGCCGGGCGGCTTTGCGGTCAGCCTTATAGGCGCGCCGGTCCGCCTTGTAAGCTTTCCTATCGGCTTTGTAGTCGCGTTTCGCAGCCCTGCGGTCTTGCTTGGCCGCCCGGCGTTCTTCTTTGGTCAGGCGCCGGTCACGGTAGCGATGTCCATAGCGGTCGTAATGATAGGAGCGCCAATATCGGTCGTGATAGCGGTCCCAATGCCGCCGATGCGCGTAGTAGCGCGGATAGTAATAGTACGGCATGTAAGAGAAGTGGCCGGGGTAACCCGCCAGATAATAGCGCGGATGATAGAAATAGCCGGGGTGATAGTAACCGCCCCCACCGCTGTAATAGCCCGCGGACGCATAGCTGCTACCGCCATATTCATCAGGGTAGTAAGCACACGCGCCAAGCATCGCAGCCAGCCCAATAGCAGCCAAGAACCTGCCTGCAGATTTTTGAGTCCGTGGCTTCATCGCCCGATCTTTAGCCCCATCACCATCCCTTTCATGGATATAGGCTTTTTGAACGAAATAACAAAGCGATGTTACCGTCTGGTAATTTGGCGCCGCCCATGATAGCGTTTTTCATTCGCACACTAATCGAGCCTTAATCCATGCCCCAGCCCAGGTCACGAAATGTCCGTCGAATGCAGCCGCTGGTCGCCTGGCGTGCCATGCAGAAACTGCTGGCAGACAAAGAAGATACGGTTCAGGTCTTCAAGATCATCAAGGCCCTTGGCGGTGGCGAATTGGCGCCGAACCTCAAACGATTCAAGGCCACGGAAGCCGGCGCGCGAATTTTGCGCGAACGGCAGGAAATCCTTCATGTTCTTAGTGATCGCGACGGCCTGGCGGCGATGCCGGCGGGCAGCTTGGGTCGTGCTTATCTGGACTTTGTCGGGCGCGAAAATCTCACCGCAGACGGCCTTGTCGATGCCAGCCTTGAAGGCGGCGGCGACGGCGAAGGGTTCACCGACGAAGAAAACCTGCTGCGCCGGCGCGTCCGGGACAGCCACGATCTGTGGCATGTCGTGACCGGCTATAGCCGTGACGAAATCGGCGAGCTGAGCCTGCTGGCCTTTACCTATTCCCAGCTTCGCAACCGCGGTGTCCGCTTCATTATATGGATGGGACTGCGCAAAGCCCGCAAACTGCTGCCCGGCGTTCCGGTTGCGGATGCTGTGCGGGAAGGCTTCCGCCATGGCAACGAGACCGCCTGGCTGGCCGCTGTGGACTGGGAAGACATGCTGCCAAGGCCGATCGAAGACGTTCGCGCACTGGTCGGGCACAAGCGCCCCATCGTCTACGAACAGGCCGTTGCCATCATGTATGAAGCAGGTGTGCCGGGCTATGAGATGGATCCGCTGGCTCAGGCCGCCTGACCAGGACCTGAACTCACCTCGACACCGTTAGCAAAAAATTGCGCAGATCCTCTGCCGTCCGCGCTGGTATCTCTTCCATCGGAATGTGGCCGACATTGTCGTAGAGGATCAGCGCAGCGTTCGGAATTCGTTCTGCCAGTTCCTCACCGACCGATGGGGGCACCAGCACATCCGCATCGCCATGCAGCACCAATGTCGGCACCGTGATCTCGCCGATCCGCGCGCTGTCTGCCTCACCGGTCGGCCAGGGATTAGCCGAGCGCGCCAGGGTCGCTGCCCGGTTCCCGTCGCGCAGGTTCAGGTCGACATAGCGATCTACCATGGCGTCGTTGATCAACGACTTGTCGACAAACATCGCATCGACCCCGCCCTTCACCAGTGGCCGCGGCGAAATCGCCGCGCCGATCTTGCGGCCAATCGGCGAGGCGAGGACCCTGACATAAAGGGGCGTGGACCGGCCGAGGGCGCGTTGTCTTTTCAAGCCGGATGAGCCGACCAGCACTAATGCTTCCAGCCGACTGGAATGATCGATGGCATAGACCCAGGCGACGTTACCCCCCATGGAACTGCCGCCCAACACGAAACGCTCCAGCCCGATGGCGTCGACAAAGTCATCGAGCAGTGCGGCCATGCCTCCTGTTGTGTAGTCCTCACTCGGAATTGGCCCGGTCAGGCCGTGGCCCTGCAGATCAAGCGTGATAACCCGGAATGTGTCCCCCAGTTCTTCGACCCAGGGCTCCCAGGTATGTAAAGACGCATTGGCGCCATGGATCAGAACAATGGCCTGGCCGTCTCTGGCACCCTGATCGCGATAATGCACACGCGCCCCATCATCCAACGTAATAAACTGTGACGCCTGATTGGCATATTTTGCCTCAGCCTCAGCCGCCGGCATATCCGGCGTCCAAAGCAGCGCATAGCCAACGGCCAGCAGGACAACGAAGCCCCCCAACCCGTACAGAACGATTTTCCTGAACACGGCCGATCCTCTCAACAAAACCGTTGCTTACACCAGTGGACGCACTCTACCTGCTTTCTAAATCCTGGTGCTATAAGTGCATGACGAGGTTGTGGGAGGGCAAAGAAATGTTTCGAGCGATCGCTTTCGCGGCAGCAGTGGCTGTGGCCGCCAGCACGGCAATGGCGCAGGACGATTCCGCCGGACCGGAAGATACTATTTTGATTCTAGACGCGTCCGGCTCGATGTGGGGCCAGATTGACGGCGTCAACAAGATCGTGATTGCCAAAGACGTCATGGAAGGGCTCATCCGGTCGATCCCGGCTGAACGCCGGCTTGGCCTCGTCGCCTATGGGCATCGCAAAAAGGGCGACTGCAAGGATATACAGACATTGGCAGATATCGGCGCCGACCGCAGCAAGCTGATCGATCAGGTACGCGCTCTATCCCCACGCGGCAAAACCCCGCTGTCATCGTCCGTCCTCCATGCCGCAGAAGATCTGAATTACACCAAAAACAAGTCGACCGTGATTCTGGTCTCCGACGGCAAGGAAACATGTGATGTCGACCCCTGCGAGCTTGGCAGACAGCTTGAAGCAAACGGCCTGGACTTCACCGTTCACGTGGTTGGATTTGACGTCACGGAAGAAGAACGCACCGGCTTGCAATGCATCGCCGAAGAAACCGGCGGCGTTTTTCTGGCCGCCGACAATGCCGATGAGCTGACCGATGCCCTGGCGCAGGTCGCGCTCACCCAAGGCGAAGCCGAGCCATCAGAGGCGGAGTCCGAACCAGTCCCGTCCACCCTGGCGCTTAAAGCCACTATCCTGAACGGCGGACCGCTCATTCACGCTGATCTGAGCTGGACAGTGACCCCAGCCGGCGGCGGGGACCCGATATTCACGGCAGAGAATGTCGGCCCGGTGGATACCGAAGTTGTTCCCGGCGACTACAGCGTCACGGTGGTTTGGAGCGGCTGGAAACACGGCGGTGAGAAAACGGGCACTGCGGACTTCACCGTCAATCCGCAACAACCAAAGGTCGTGACCGTGCCGGTTGACCTAGGCTTACCGGTGACGCTCAAAGCGCCGGCGTCAACACCCGAGGCAGTGCCTTTTGATGTTACCTGGTCGGGCCCCGACGACCTTGGAGGGTTTGTCGCCATAAACCGGCTGGACGACGGGCCGCGGGATCCCATCTATTTCATCACCGGCGCAAAGGCCCGCACGTTCATCGAACGGGATGCGGAGGACCCCGCCGCGCTTGACACCGATGGTGACGGCGACTTCGATCAGGATGATGAGGCGACGTATTCGACTGCCGCGCCATCCGTGCCCGGCGACTATGAAATCCGCTATATCCTGAGCGAACCGCGAGTAATCCTCGCACGCATTCCATTTGTGGTCACCGACAGCACCTATACGGTTGAAGCACCCGCCGAGGTGCCGGTCGCCACCGAGTTCGAGGTGACATGGGGCGGCCCGCTGACCGACCGCGACTTCCTGACCATGATCGAGGCGCGGAGCAC